>NZ_AP023263.1:0-1362500 GCF_016756635.1 Mesorhizobium sp. L-8-10
AAAGCGACGGCGGGCCAAGGTCTTGCGAGGAAAAAAGCCGGATACGCGCGGCGGAAGCGCCAAGCCGGCACGAAATGGTACCAACAACGGGGATTGCCAGATGCAGAGCGGCATTGAAAGGGAAGCCAAGGCGGCCTTTCCTTTTGAACGGGAATTTGTCGGAGAGTTCGATGCGGCGAACTCCGAAGCGGCCGAAAAGATCTTCGAACGCGTGAAGACCCAGTTGCGGGCCCGCCTCGGCGGCGAGGTCTATTCGAGCTGGTTTGCGCGCATGAAGCTCGCCGAAGCGTCCAAAGGGCTAGTCAGGGTCTCGGTTCCGACGGCGTTTCTGCGCTCCTGGATCAACGGCCACTATCTCGATCTCGTCACGGAAATCTGGAAGCAGGAACGGCCCGACGTCCTGAAGGTGGAGTTCGTCGTCCGCTCGGCCACGCGCGGCGCTCGGCCCGCGCCCGACGCCGAGGACACAGCGGCCCGCAAGGCGGCGAAGCCCCACACGGCCCTGGGATCGGGGACCCTGGCGAGCGCCCGGCCCGAACGGCCCACGGGCATGCGCCCGAATGCAGCCGAGACCGATGCGCGCCAGCGGCTGCTCGGCTCGCCCCTCGACGCCCGCTATACATTCCAGTCCTTCATCGAGGGCTCGTCTAACCGGGTCGCCTTCGCCGCCGCCCGAGCCGTGGCGGAGCAGGCGCCGAACGCGGTGCGCTTCAACCCGCTCTTCCTCCACGCCACCGTCGGCCTCGGCAAGACGCATCTGTTGCAGGCGATCGCGGCCGAGTCGCTGAAGCGCAACCCGCAGTCCCGGGTCGTCTACCTGACGGCGGAGTATTTCATGTGGCGCTTCGCCACCGCCATCCGCGACAATAACGCGCTGACGCTCAAGGAGCAGCTTCGCGACATCGACCTCCTGATCATCGACGACATGCAGTTCCTGCAGGGCAAGTCGATCCAGCACGAGTTCTGCCACCTGATCAACATGCTGCTCGACAGCGCCAAGCAGGTGGTGGTGGCGGCCGACCGGCCACCGGCGGAGCTGGAATCGCTCGAGCCCAGGGTTCGTTCGCGGCTCAACGGCGGCGTGTCGCTGGAGATGTCCACGCCCGACTTCCCCATGCGGCTGGCGATGCTCCAGCAGCGCCTGGCCGGCGCCAAGGCCGAGGACCAGTCGCTCGATATTTCCGACGAGATCCTGGGCCATGTCGCGCGCACCGTAACCGGATCGGGCCGCGAACTGGAGGGAGCCTTCAACCAGCTCCTCTTCCGCCAGTCCTTCGAGCCGCAGATCACGATCGAGCGGATCGACGAGATCCTCGGCCATATCTACCGTTCGGGCGAACCCAAGCGCGTCCGCATCGAAGACATCCAGCGCATCGTCGCGCGCCACTACAACGTCTCCAAGACCGAGCTTCTGTCCAACCGGCGCACGCGCACCATCGTCAAGCCGCGGCAGGTGGCCATGTACCTGTCGAAGGTCATGACGCCGCGCTCGCTGCCCGAGATCGGCAGGCGCTTCGGCGGCCGCGACCATACGACCGTGCTCCATGCCGTGCGCAAGATCGAAGACCTTTCAGGCGCCGACAACACTCTCGCGCAGGAGCTCGAGCTGTTGCGCCGGTTGATCACGGACCAGGCCTGACGACGACCGAAACTCCGTTATCCCCAGAAAGCCCGCGGAACGGCCTCAAGCCTATCCGCGGGCTTGCGTTCGGGGATGTTTTGCTGTCATTTTGCTTCGATTCTGTGCCATTCGCAGCCTTTCTCGGCATGGCCTATGTCCGGAAATGAAATGTCAGTCTGAAGCGAGATCGGCCCGTCATGCGTGTGGTCCTTGAACGTTCGAACCTCCTGAAGTCCTTGAACCACGTCCACCGCGTGGTCGAGCGGCGGAACACCATTCCGATCCTGTCGAACGTGCTGCTCGCGGCATCGGGCGCCAGCCTGGAAATGAAGGCCACCGACCTCGATCTCGAGATCACCGAGGCGACCGCGGCGGTCGTCGAACAGGCCGGCGCCACGACCGTGCCGGCGCATCTGCTCTACGAGATCGTGCGCAAGCTGCCCGATGGGGCGGAGGTGATGCTCAAGACCGACGAAGACGGCAACGCAATGTCGGTCGTTTCGGGCCGTTCGAGCTTCCGTCTGCAGTGCCTGCCGCAGTCGGACTTCCCGGAGCTCTCGGCCGGATCCTTCTCGCACATCTTCCGGCTCGAATCGCCCGCCCTGAAGGGCCTGATCGAGAAGACCCAGTTCGCGATCTCGACCGAGGAGACGCGTTATTATCTGAACGGTATCTACCTGCACACGCACGAGGCCGGCGGCAAGCTGAAGCTGCGCTCGGTGGCGACGGACGGCCACCGGCTGGCCCGCGCCGAAACCGACGCCCCGGCCGGCTCGGAAGGCATGCCGGGCATCATCATCCCGCGCAAAACCGTCAGCGAGCTGCAGAAACTGGTCGATGATCCGGATGTGCCGGTGACGGTGGAACTCTCCGAAACCAAGATCCGCCTCACGGTCGGCAGCGTCGTGCTCACCTCCAAGCTGATCGACGGCACATTCCCCGACTACCAGCGCGTCATCCCGACGGGCAACGACAAGCAGCTCGTCATCGACCGGCAGAGCTTCGCCGCGGCCGTCGACCGCGTCTCCACCATCTCCTCCGAACGCGGCCGCGCCGTGAAGCTGTCGATCGACGACGGCCAGGTGACCCTGGCCGTCAACAATCCGGACTCCGGCAGCGCGACCGAAGAGCTCGCGGCCGACTATTCCGCCGATGCGATCGAGATCGGCTTCAACGCCAAATATCTGCTCGACGTCACCGCCCAGCTCTCGGGCAGCGAGGCGAAATTCATGCTGGCCGATGCGGGCTCGCCCACCCTCATCTACGATACGGCTGACGACAATACGCTCTACGTGCTGATGCCGATGCGCGTCTAGGGCACACGCAACGTGACCGGCGGTCCGGCCCATGCCGGAACAACAGACCCATATAAGTAAGCTATCGCTTACGAATTTCCGGAACTATTCCGCCGTCACCCTGGCCTTGCGGCCTGGCGCGGTCGTGTTTACCGGCGACAACGGCGCCGGCAAGACCAATCTGCTCGAAGCGATCTCGCTGCTGACGCCCGGAAAGGGCATGCGGCGTGCCTCCTATGCGGAGGTCGCACGCGAAGGCGGCGGCAACGGCTTCGCCGTGCATGCCACGATCGAAGGACCGCTCGGCGCCTGCGATATCGGCACCGGTACGGCGACCGGGCAGGAATCCGGACGCAAGGTGCGTATCAACGGCGCGACGGCGAAATCGGCCGAGGAAATGCTGGACTGGTTGCGGGTGACATGGCTGACGCCGGCGATGGACCAGCTTTTCACCGGACCGCCCGGAGATCGCCGCCGCTTCCTCGACCGGCTCGTCCTGGCGACGGACCCCGGCCATGCGCAGCGCGCCATCGACTACGAGAAGGCGATGCGAGGACGCAACCGGCTGCTTGCCGAGGACGCGCGCGACGGCAGCTGGTTCGAGGCGATCGAAGCGCAGATGGCCGAGATCGGCACGGCCATCGCCGCGGCGCGAGCCGAGGCCGTGCGCCTGCTGTCGGCCATGATGGAGCGCCTGCCTGACTCAGGTCCGTTTCCGCGCGCTTCCGTTGCGGTTTCGGGCATCCTGGAAGACCGGCTCGGCGTCAAGCCGGCGGTCGAGGTCGAGGAAGAGTACCGTGCCTTGCTCCGCGAGGGCAGGTGGCGAGACCGCGCCGCCGGGCGCACGCTCGACGGGCCTCACCGTTCGGACCTGATCGTGCGCCACGCGCCGAAGGACATGCCGGCCGAACTGTGCTCCACCGGCGAGCAGAAGGCCCTGCTGATCGGCATCGTGCTGTCGCATGCGCGTCTGTGCGGCGAGGTCTTCGGCTCAGTGCCGATCCTGCTCCTGGACGAGGTTGCGGCGCATCTCGACGCCGGCAGGCGCGCCGCGCTCTTCGCCATACTGGAAGAACTCGACTGCCAGGCCTTCATGACCGGCACCGACCCCGTGCTGTTCTCCAGCCTGGAGGACAAGGGCCAGTTCCTGACGGTCGCCGGCGGCACCGTGTCCGAAACACGCTGACACATACATCAACGTCCTGAAAGGCGTCGCGTCGAATCGGATGTCGTTGTCCCGAAACCGGTTCCCACGTTCGGGCGACATGCTCTATGTTCGCCACATGAACAGCCCGACCGTCCTGTCATCAGAGGAACTCGAACGTTATGCGCGCCATATCGTGCTGCCGGAGATCGGCGGCCCGGGCCAGCAGCGCCTCAAACGCGCCCGGGTCCTGGTGATAGGCGCTGGAGGCCTCGGCGCGCCGGTGCTCCAGTATCTCGCCGCCGCCGGTGTCGGCACGCTCGGTGTGATCGACGACGACACGGTGTCGCTGTCCAACCTGCAGCGGCAGGTGATTCACGACACCGAAGCGCTGGGGGCGGCAAAGACGCAAAGCGCTGCAGCCGCGCTTCGGCGCATCAACCCCAACACGACGGTCGAGACGCATGAGATGCGGCTCGATGCGGCAAACGCCACGGGGCTCGTCGCGGCCTATGATCTCGTCGTCGACGGCTCCGACAATTTCGAAACCCGCTATCTGGTCGCGGACGCCTGCGCTGAGGCGCAGCGGCCGCTGGTCCATGCCGCCGTCGGGCGCTTCGACGGCTCGGTCACCGTGCTCAAGCCGTACGAAACCGATGCGACCGGCCGCCGGAACCCTTCCTATCGCGACCTCTTCCCCGAACCGCCGCCTGCCGGACTCGTCCCGTCCTGCGCCGAAGCCGGTGTGCTTGGTGCACTAACCGGCGTGATCGGCAGCCTGCAGGCCGTGGAGGCGATCAAGCTGATCACCGGCATCGGCGATCCGCTGATCGGGCGGCTGCTCCTCTATGACGGGCTCGGTGCACGCTTCGACATCGTCCGCTACAAGAGCCCGGCCTGAGTGTCCGCCATGCAGACTGACGAGATCTCGATCGTTCCCCTGCCCGCGGGCTTCGAGCGCTGGGACGAACTGCTCGGCCTCATTCGCCGGTCCTTCGCCCCGATGGATGGGGTCATCGATCCGCCATCCTCCGCCCATCGGCTGACATCCCTGTCGCTCGAAGCCAAGGCGCGCGAGGAAACAGCCTTCCTCGCCACGGTCGCGGACAGGCTGGCAGGGTGTGTCTTCCTCGCCGATAATGGCAGCCATCTCTATCTCGGCAAGCTCGCGATCGATCCGGCATTCCAGGGCCAAGGCGTCGGCCGGCGTCTGGTCGAGGCCGCGGAGGATCACGCCCGCGAGCTCGGCCGGACCGCGGTCGAGCTCCAGACCCGGATCGAGCTCACCGCCAATCACGCCGTCTTCGGCAGACTCGGCTTTCGCGAGACCGCGCGCACCGCGCATCCGGGCTACCGGCGGCCGACCACCATCACCATGCGCAAGGAACTCGGGTGAGCGTTGTCCTGACAGCGCAAGAGCAGGAAATCGCCGCCGGCCGCGACGGACCAGGAGCGACCATGGCCATGCGCATCGTCGCCGACAGCGCCAGTCTTCTCGGTGCGCCGCGGCTGATTCCGATCGTTTCGGCGCATATCGACGGTGCCCTCTATCACGGCGATTCGGGCACGCTCTTCGCCGAGAAGCTGGTCGAAGGCGGCGCCAGGGTCGTGGTGCGTGCAACCCTCAATGTCGGGGCGCTGGACCTCACGGGCTGTTCCAGGGTGCGGCTCGCCGAACCCGCGCGCGGCATGGCGCGCCGCATGATGGACGCCTACCGGGCCCTCGGCTGCGAGCCGAGCTGGACCTGCGCACCTTACCAGGCCGGGCATCGCCCTGCCCGCGGGAGCGACGTCGCCTGGGGCGAATCCAACGCCGTCGTCTTCTGCAACTCCGTGCTCGGCGCACGCACCAACCGCTACGGCGATTTTCTCGACATCGCCTGCGCGATCAGCGGACGCGCGCCCGACCACGGGCTGCACAAGCCCGAGAACCGGCGGGCGACGCTGGCCGTCGACGTCGGCGCCCTGCCCGCCGGATTCCTGCAGTCCGAGATCGCATGGCCCGTGCTCGGCAGCCTGTACGGCCGCGAGGTCGGCAACGCGGTTGGCGTGGTGACCGGGATCGGCCATGATCCGGGCGAGGACGCGCTCAAGGCCTTCGGCGCGGCGGCCGCGTCATCCGGCGCGGTCGGGCTCTTCCACATCTCCGGCGTAACGCCCGAGGCTCCCGACCTGGCCACGGCGCTGGGTGGCATGCCGCCCGAGGCCACGATCACGGTCACGCCAGCCATGGTCCTGGAGGCGCAGTCCAGGCTCTCTACCGCCGGGCGCCCCGACATGATCGATGCGGTCGCCATCGGCAGCCCGCATCTGTCGCTGACCGAATTCGACCGGCTCGAGGCGCAGATCGCGGGCCGGCGCCTGGCCGTGCCGCTCTATGCCTGTACCGGCCGGCACGTGGTTGCGCATCTCGACGCCGATGGCCGCCGGCGGCGCCTCGAATCGGCCGGCGTGACCGTCGTTGCCGACACTTGCGTCGTGGTGACCCCGATCCTCGCGGACCATCCCGGCGGCGTGCTGATGACCAATTCGGGCAAGTTCGCGCATTATGCGCCGGGGAATACGGGCTACGAGGTTCTTTACGGATCGCTCGCCGACTGCGTGGAGAGCGCGGTCTCCGGCCGGCCGATGATCTCGGAGCGTTTCTCGTGACCGCCATGCGCGCCGATATCCTCGTGCCGGGGCCGCCCGCGGAAGGCGAAGGGCTCGCGCTTTCCGCGCCGATCAGCTTCTGGGGTGGGGTCGACCCGAAGTCCGGGCGGATCGTCGACGTGCGCCATCCGCAACATGGTGCGTCGATCGGGGGCTCCGTGCTCTTTCTGCCTGACACGATCGGCTCGTCATCGGCCTCGGCCGTGCTGCTGGAACTCGTCCGTGGCGGCAAGGCTCCGGCCGCGATCGTCATGCATCAACCAGATGCGATCCTGCTCCTCGGGCTGATCGTGGCGCGCGAGATGGGATGGGCCGGACCGATCGCGCTCCGCCTCGATCGCGATGCCCATGGCCGGTTCGCCGGGCGGTGCGTTTCGGTCACAGCCGACGGGATGCTGGCTTTGTCCTCGCTGTGAGCTCTATCGGCGCAAAGGATCACGTCTTGATGACCCTCCTTGACGCCGGCAACGGCAGAGCCGATTTTCTGACGCATCGTCTCACCTTCGAAGACCTGCGCCGGCAATATCGGCGGATGGCATTTTTCTCGGCCATGAGGCCGGTCGGGACATGCAACCCGGCCAAGAAATGTACCGCGCCCGAAAACCGGCCCGTCCTGTAAATTTCCAGTTGTTTACAGGACGAGAACCGATCCTCCAGGCACGAAAGCCAGGCGGGCCGAGGGGCCGCGTCAGCGATCGAGGTCAGGTGGATGCGTCAGCATCCTGTACCGTTGGCATCAGACCCGGTTGGGCAACACGCGGTCGGGTGGCCTGTGGCCGTCGAAGAAGGTGCGGATGTTGATGATCACCTTCTCGCCCATGTCGATGCGGCCTTCGATCGTGGCCGATCCCATATGCGGCAGGATCACCACCTTGCCTTTGGCGGCGAGCTTCAGGAGCTTCGGATTGACGGCGGGCTCGTGCTCGAAGACGTCGAGCCCGGCGCCGGCCAGCTTGCCGTCCTGGAGCATCTGGATCAGCGCGTCCTCGTCGATGATGTCGCCGCGCGCCGTGTTGACGAGATAGGCAGACGGCTGCATCAAAGCCAGCCGGCGGGCCGACAGGAGATGGAAGGTCGCCGGCGTCGAGGGGCAATTGACCGAGATGATGTCCATGCGGGCAAGCATCTGGTCGAGGCTCTCCCAGTAGGTCGCTTCCAGTTCGTCCTCGATCGCCGGGGCGACATGATGGCGGTTGTGGTAGTGGATCGACAGGCCGAAGGCCTTGGCGCGGCGGGCCACGGCGGTGCCGATGCGGCCCATGCCGACGATCCCCAGGCGTTTGCCCCAGATTCGCCGGCCGAGCATCCAGGTCGGCGACCAGCCGGCCCAATGGCCGTCGCCCTTGAGCACATTGGCGCCTTCGGTCAGGCGCCGCGGCACGGTAAGCAGCAGGGCCATCGTCATGTCGGCCGTGTCCTCGGTGAGCACGTTCGGCGTGTTGGTGACGGTGATGCCGCCCTTGGCGGCGGCGGCCACGTCGATATTGTCGACCCCGTTGCCGAAATTGGCGATCAGTTTCAGATTCGGGCCCGCTTGCGCGATCAGCGCCGCGTCGATCCGGTCGGTGATGGTGGGCACCACGACATCCGCCTCCTTGAAGGCGGCGACCAGTTCCGGCTGGCTCATCGGGCGGTCGTCGACATTCAGCCTGGCGTCGAAAAGCTCGCGCATGCGCGTTTCCACCTGGTCGGGCAGCTTGCGCGTGATGACGACCAGGGGCTTTTTCCTGCCGGCCATTGTTCCCTCGGTTCAGGACCTTGTTCAGACCTCTTTAACCAAGACCGGCCAAACTTGAAACCGGCCTCGGTGTGCCAGCCTGTGTAACAAGCGGCCGGGCCGAAGACAAAGAAAAAGGCGCCCCAACCGGGTGACGGTCAGCGCCGAGCGTGTGTAGAGGTATGAAGGTGTCTGGTTCATTCCGCATGGTTGTCGGCGCGACCCTGCTTTGCGCCGTCGTCGCCGCGCCGGGCATGGCTGCTCAGGAATCACCTGCCATTGCGGCCGCTTCCGGAGCGGCGGCACCCACTCCCCCGACGCCGCCAGCGAGCACACAGGATGTCCCCCGCGGCGCGAGCGGCCTGCCGCTGCCGCGTTTCGTCAGCCTGAAGTCCGGGCGGGTCAATTCGCGCATCGGCCCGGGCCTGAACTATGCCGTCGACTGGATGTATCTGAAGCCCGGCCTGCCGATGGAGATCATCCAGGAATATGACAACTGGCGCCGCGTCCGCGATTCCGACGGCGCCGAAGGCTGGATAAACCAATCGCTGCTGTCCGGACGCCGTACCGGCATTGCCGCGCCCTGGCAGCGGGGCAAGGACGCGCGGATCTCCCTGCTTTCCCGGCCCGAGGAGGGCGCCGGCACGGTCGCTGTGATAGAGCCTGGCGTTATCGGAACGATCCGCAGTTGCAACGGCGAATGGTGCGAGATGAGTTTCGCCGGCCACTCCGGCTGGCTGAGCCAGGGGCTGGTGTGGGGCGCCTATCCGGGCGAGACCATCAAGGACTGACGCCGGCCGCATCGAGCCGGGGCGGCTATACGAGCATCTCGACGACGGGCGTCGCGATTGCGGCCATCACCGCTTCGGCCGCAGCCTCACGACTATGTCGACGTTGACGATCTCCATGCCCTCGGGAGGCTCGGGCAGATTGACCACACGCACCGGGCCCTGCTCGATGTCGTACACCTTGTTCTCGCCTTCGACGAAGAAGTGATGGTGGTCGGAGGTATTCGTGTCGAAATAGGTCTTCGCGCCTTCGACGGCCAGGATGCGCAGCAGGCCGGCTTCGGTGAACTGGTGCAGCGCGTTGTAGACCGTCGCCAGCGACACCGGCACGCCGGCGGCCAGCGCCTCCTCATGCAACTCCTCGGCCGACAGATGACGATCGCCCTTGGCGAAAAGCAGATCGGCGAGCGCGACTCGTTGCCTCGTCGGCCTCAGCCCGGCATCACGCACGCGTTTTTCCACAGACACCACTTGCTTTCCTTCGAGCGGATGCATCTATCCGTATTGTCCCTCGCCTGGTCGGATCGACGACCAATTCCCGAGCAGATTATTCTCGACCCTTTGTGACATATATTCGGTCGTCGTCAGGCGATCAAGCGCGGCACGTTGACCGCCGCCGGCTCTCAATATAAGCGCAGACGGCGGTTTCCGGTGACGAACGGACTGTGCTAGGGAACGAGGCCAACAGGGCGTTGCGCCGCCCATCGCGACGGGGAAGATTTTGATGCCGGAACGGAAGAATGCCTTCGGCTACGAGGATTTGCTTGCATGCGGCCGAGGGGAGCTCTTCGGGCCGGGCAATGCCCAGCTGCCGGCGCCGCCGATGCTGATGTTCGACCGGATCACCGAGGTCCAGGAGGAAGGCGGCGAATTCGGCAAGGGGTTCATCCGCGCCGAGCTCGATATCCGGCCGGACCTGTGGTTCTTCCCCTGCCATTTCATCGGCGACCCGGTCATGCCCGGCTGCCTCGGCCTCGATGCGCTGTGGCAGATGAGTGGCTTCTTCCTCGGCTGGCTCGGCGAACCCGGCAAGGGTCGCGCCATTTCGACCGGCGAGGTCAAGTTCACGGGCATGGTGACGCCGGCGACCGAAAAGGTGGTCTACGGCGTAGACTTCAAGCGCGTCATGCGTGGCCGGCTCGTCCTGTCGATCGGTGACGGCTGGCTGCAGGCCGACGGCGAGACCATATACAAGGCCAGCGACCTCAGGGTCGGCCTGTTCAAGCAGGCAGCCGCCTGACGGCCCCGGGGCCGCCGGCGCGCGTCGCAACCATGGAGTGATAGATGAGACGAGTAGTAGTCACCGGCCTCGGTATCGTGTCATCCATCGGCAACAACGCCGCCGAGGTCGAAGGCTCGTTGCGCGACGCCCGATCCGGCATCAGCTTCTCCGAGGAGTTCGCCGCCCACGGCTTCCGCTGCCAGGTCTGGGGAGCTCCGACGCTCGATCCGACCGAGCTCATCGACCGTCGCGCGCTACGCTTTCTTTCCAAGGGCGCGGCCTGGAACCATGTCGCGATGGATCAGGCCATCGCCGATGCCGGTCTTGCCGAGACCGACGTGACCAACGAGCGCACCGGCATCATCATGGGTTCGGGCGGCCCGTCGACACGGGCCATCGTCGAGGCCGCGGACATCACCCGCGAGAAGGGCGGTCCGAAGCGCGTCGGGCCCTTTGCCGTGCCGAAGGCCATGTCCTCGACGGCGTCGGCAACGCTCGCCACCTGGTTCAAGATCCACGGCGTCAACTATTCGATCTCCTCTGCCTGCTCGACCTCGGCGCACTGCATCGGCAACGCCTATGAGCTGATCCAGTGGGGCAAGCAGGACATGGTCTTCGCCGGCGGACACGAGGATCTCGACTGGACCATGTCGAACCTGTTCGACGCCATGGGGGCGATGTCGAGCAAATACAACGACCGCGCCGCGCTCGCCTCGCGCGCCTATGACGTCAATCGCGACGGCTTTGTCATCGCCGGTGGTGCCGGCGTGCTTGTTGTCGAAGAGCTCGAGCATGCCAAGGCGCGCGGCGCCAAGATCTATGCCGAGATCGTCGGCTACGGCGCCACATCGGACGGCTACGACATGGTCGCGCCGTCGGGCGAAGGCGCGGTGCGCTGCATGCGCCAGGCGCTCACCACCGTTTCGGGCCCCGTCAACTACATCAACACCCACGGCACTTCGACGCCGGTGGGCGATTCGAAGGAGATGGCAGCGATCCGCGAGGTGTTCGGCGACAAGATGCCGAACGTCACCTCGACCAAGTCGCTGACCGGCCATTCGCTGGGCGCCGCCGGCGTCCAGGAATCGATCTATTCGATCCTCATGATGCAGGGCCGCTTCATCGGAGAGAGTGCCCATATCGAGGAGCTCGATCCGGAATTCGAAGGAATGCCGATCGTCCGCAAGCGCATCGACGACGCGCGCATCGACAGGGTGCTGTCGAACTCCTTCGGATTCGGCGGAACCAACGCGACGCTGGTGTTCCAGCGCTACGACGTCTGAGGCTCTTCACACATGGAAGCATTGATGAAAGGCAAGCGCGGCCTCGTCATGGGGGTCGCCAACGACCATTCGATCGCCTGGGGCATCGCCCGCCGGCTCGCCGACCATGGCGCCGCCATGGCCTTCACCTATCAGGGCGAAGCCTTCGGCAGGCGCGTCCGGCCTCTGGCCGACAAGGTCGGCGCATCGCTGGTCCTGCCCTGCGACGTCGAGGACAGCGCATCGATCGATCAGGTGTTCGAGACCCTCGACAAGGAGTGGGGCGGGCTGGACTTCGTGGTCCATGCCATCGGCTTCTCCGACAAGAACGAGCTGAAGGGCCTCTATGCGGACACCAGCCGTGAAAATTTCGTCCGGACCATGGTCATCTCCTGCTACTCCTTCACCGAAATCGCCAGGAAGGCCGCCGCGCTGATGTCCGAGGGCGGCAGCATGATCACGCTCACCTATGCCGGCTCGGTCCGTGTCATGCCCAACTACAATGTCATGGGCGTCGCCAAGGCCGCCCTCGAGGCGAGCGTGCGCTACCTCGCCAACGATTACGGCCCTCGCGGCATCCGGGTGAACGGCATATCGGCCGGGCCCGTGCGCACCTTGGCGGGTGCCGGCATCTCCGATGCCCGCTATATGTTCTCCTATCAGCAGCGCAACTCGCCGCTGCGGCGCCCGATCACTCTGGAGGAGGTCGGTGGATCCGCGCTCTATCTCCTGTCGGACCTGTCGTCAGGCGTCACCGGCGAGATCCACTATGTCGATTCGGGCTACCATATCGTCTCGATGCCCACGCTGGATGAGTTGAAGAAGAGCGACGAAGAGCGCGACTGACAACCCGGAAAGCTCCAGCGAAGCTGTTGCCTAAAATTGAAGCAATAGGACGAAACGGAATTTAACAGGCGCTGCGTTAAGTCCTTCGCCAGTCGAAGGGATTTTTCATGCCGGCCCAACACCCCAACCGGAGCCCAGTCTTCCGGCTCATCACCATCGCGGCTTCGGGCCTGGGCAGTTTTGTGCTCGGCCTGTGGGCGTTGAGGCTCGGCTTCGGCAATGATCTCGCTGCCATGTCGGCCCCGGCGGTGGGCGCCGTCGTCGCAGCGCTTTGCGCCCTGGCTTCGGGCGGCGCGGCCTTCTCCTTCTTTGCCGGGGTCGACGAATCAAGAAGCTATGTCTTCAAGGAGACCCAGGTCGACAAGCTGACAGGCCTCAACGGGCGCACAGCCATGTTCGGCCGGATCGCCGAAGCCGTCTCGGCCTCTATCCGCACCGGCAGGCCCGCTTTCCTGATCGATATCGACATCGATCGCTTCCTGCAGATCAACGATTCCATCGGCTACGTGCAAAGCGACGAGCTGGTCGCCGCCTTCGCCGAGCGGCTCAAGGCAAGCCTGCCGGCCGGGGTCCAGATCGGCCGGATCGGTGCAGGCGAATTCGCCGTGATCCACCCCGACGGCGACGCCACCTTCAATCTCGAACGCGCGGTCGAGCGGCTGATAGAAAGGATGACGGAACCTTATCCGTTGAAGACGCATCTGCAGTCGGTCAAGGTCTCGGTCGGCATCGTCGCCATCCCGAAGGACGGGCGCGACCCTGTTTTGCTGCTGCGCCGTTCCAATCTGGCGCTGCAGCATGCCCGAATGACCGGCCTCTGCGGCTGGAGCAGCTTCCAGCCCGAGATGGGACAGGTGGCCGACTACCGCCAATGGATCGAGGCGGAACTGCACACGGCCTTCGAGCGCGGCGACTTCGACCTGCACTACCAACCGCAGCTCGATCTCATGTCGGGCCGCATCATCGGCTACGAGGCGCTGATCCGTTGGTCGCATCCGGAGCGCGGCATGATCCCGCCGATGGAATTCATCCCCATCGCCGAGGAGACCGGCATGATTGCGTTGATCGGCGAATGGGTCCTGCACAAGGCCTGCAGCGATGCCCGCCATCTGCCCGACGACTGTTTCGTCGCAGTGAACATCTCGCCCGTGCAGTTCATGACCAAGGACTTTCTCGGCGTCGTCCGCAAAGCGATCGAGACCACCCGCATCAAACCCTCACGGCTCGAACTTGAAATCACCGAGACGGCCATGATGCAGGATCGCGACCGTGCCGCCGCGATCCTGAAGGCATTGTCGGAAATGGGAATTTCGGTCGCCGTCGACGATTTCGGCACAGGGTACTCGAATCTGAGCTACCTGATCGATTTTCCCTTCCACAAGCTGAAGATCGATCGCTCCTTCGTCAGCCGCATCGACACCGACAGCAGCACCGGCGCCGTGGTCTCGACGATCGTCGGCCTGTCGCGGGCGCTGGGCGTCCACACCATCGCCGAGGGTGTGGAGACCGAAAACCAGGCGACCCTGCTGCGCGCAGCGGGATGCGAAGTGGTCCAGGGCTATTTCTACGGAAAGCCCGCCCCGCTGGTCATCCGGCAGGGGATAGCAGCGGCGGCCCACCAGACGCTCCAATAGGACCAGACAAGGTCAGCGGCGGGCGGCCAGCACCTTGAAACCACCGTTGCGCGTGATTTCCCACCAGTCGGCGAAGTCCGCGCGCAGCGTGTCCTCGTAGGGCAGCGGACGATTGGCGACCAGGAAAAGCCGGCCGCCTTTCTTCAGCGCCCTGCCCGCTGCCCGAATGAGGTCCTGCCCGATGCCCGGATCGGCCGCCCGTCCCTGATGGAATGGCGGGTTCATGACAACAGCATCGTAGCGCTCGGCGACCGGTTCCGATGCGAGATCATGCCAGAAGAACCGGGCCGGCCGTCCGAGATCGGCCAGGTTGCGCTTCGCCGCTTCCACGGCTTCGAAATCCGCGTCGTAGAGGTCGATGGCGCGGATCGCCGGAAAGCGGCGAGCCGCCTCGGCCGCCAGATATCCCCACCCCGCGCAGAAGTCCGCAGCGGCACCGGACAGGTCGCCGGGGAGGTTCTCCGCGAGAAGGCGCGATCCCACGTCAACCCGGTCGTGGGAAAACATGCCCGGCATGGTGTGAAACCGTCCCTCCACAAGGTCCCCCTCGTTGCCGGCGCGCAGCGCGGAAACCAGTTCGGCCGGCTCTGCCGGACGGCGGAACCAGAACACAAGGCCGTGGTATTTCGGCTCCTGGCCATCGAGGGCGGCCAGGGCGGCGACGCGCTTGCGGAGGCTGGCTATGCCGTCGCCCTTGGCGCCCGCCACCATCACCAGGCCGCCAGGAGACACGCGCTGGACGGCCTCGGCGATGCGCGCCTCGTTCTCGCCGCGGTGGCGCCCACACAGCACCAGCGCCAGGGTGTAGTCCGTGCCCTCGGCTCTCGGCGCCACGCGATAGCCGGCGCTCTGGAGAGCGCGGAAGAACGGTCTGAAGCCCTGCACGGCCGTCAGCTCCGCCGAAAAGCCTTCGGGAAGCCGAAAACCGGGCTCGGCGCCGAGGAAGAGCACCCGTCCGCCGACACCAGGCACGGAAAGCATGCCTGCATCGAACGGGTGAAGAAGGGTCTTCAGCGAATCGCGGCTCATGGTTCCTGCCCGAAAGCGACCGCCTGAGGCGGCTCCAGGGATTGGACAGCATCCCATGCGCGCCTAAAAGGGCGCGCGGCGCTGTCATGTCTCAACGTGCGTCCCTTGCGCGCCTAAGGGGGCGCGCGGCGCTCTTGTGAAAACGGGCGCGTCGCAGCGACGCGCCCGTTCGACGATCGGCCTTCAGTGGTCCGGCATTGCCGGACCGAAAAGGATCAGGCGGCGGTCTCTTCGCCTTCCTGACGCTTCTCCCTGGCGATCTCCTTGCCGGTCTGCTGGTCGACGACCTTCATGGACAGGCGGACCTTGCCGCGCTCGTCGAAGCCCATCAGCTTGACATAGACCTTGTCGCCTTCCTTGACGACGTCCGTAGTCTTCTGCACGCGCTCGTTGGCGAGCTGCGAGATATGGACCAGGCCGTCGCGCGGGCCGAAGAAGTTGACGAAGGCGCCGAAGTCCGCGGTCTTAACGACCGTGCCTTCATAGATCTCGCCGACCTCGGGCTCGGCCACGATGGTGTGGATCCACTTCTTCGCCGCCTCGATCTCCTTGGCGTTCGACGAAGCGATCTTCACCGTGCCGTCGTCCTCGATGTTGATCTTGGCACCGGTCTTCTCGACGATCTCGCGGATGACCTTGCCGCCGGAGCCGATCACGTCGCGGATCTTGTCGGTCGGGATGTGCATGACCTCGATGCGCGGCGCGAACTCGCCCAGTTCCTTGCGGCCTTCGGTGATGGCCTTGGCCATCTCGCCGAGGATGTGGAGGCGGCCGTCCTTGGCCTGGCCGAGGGCGACCTGCATGATCTCCTCGGTGATGCCGTCGATCTTGATGTCCATCTGCAGCGAGGTGATGCCATTGGCGGTGCCGGCCACCTTGAAGTCCATGTCGCCGAGATGATCCTCGTCACCGAGGATGTCGGAGAGCACAGCGAAGCGCTCGCCTTCCTTGATCAGGCCCATGGCGATGCCTGCGACCGGCTTGGCCAGCGGAACGCCGGCGTCCATCAGCGCGAGCGATGTGCCGCAGACCGTGGCCATCGAGGACGAGCCATTGGACTCGGTGATCTCCGAGACGACACGCAGCGTGTAGGGGAACTGCTCCGCGCTCGGCAGCATCGGATGGATGGCGCGCCAGGCGAGCTTGCCGTGGCCGATCTCGCGGCGGCCGGGCGAACCCATGCGGCCGGTCTCGCCGACCGAATAGGGCGGGAAATTGTAGTGGAGGAGGAAGGTCTCCTTGTACATGCCGGTCAGCGCGTCGACGAACTGCTCGTCTTCGCCGGTACCGAGCGTCGCGACCACGATCGCCTGGGTCTCCCCGCGGGTGAACAACGAAGAGCCGTGCGTGCGCGGCAGGATGCCGACTTCCGAAACGATGTTGCGGACGGTCTTGAGGTCGCGACCGTCGATGCGGGACCCGGTGTCGAGGATGTTCCAGCGCACGATCTTGGCCTGGAGCTCCTTGAACACGGTAGCGACCTGCTCCGGCGACCACTTCGGCGCCTCCTCGCCCTGCGGCGCGAAAGCTTCCTTGACCTTGGCCTTGGAGGCGTCGACCGCGGCGTAGCGCGCCTGCTTGTCGGTGATCTTGTAGGCCGCGCGCAGGTCGTCCTCGGCAATCTTCAGCATTTCGGCTTCGAGGTCGCCGTAGCTCGGCGGGGTGAAGTCGCGCGGATCCTTCGCGGCGACTTCAGCCAGCTTGATGATCGCCTCGATCACCGGCTGGAAAGCCTTGTGGCCGAACATGACCGCGCCGAGCATCACGTCTTCGGCCAGTTCCTGGGCCTCGGATTCGACCATCAGAACGGCTTCGCTGGTGCCTGCGACGACCAGATCGAGCTTCGATTCCGGCATCTCGTCGAGATGCGGGTTGAGAACGTACTGGCCGTTGATATAGCCGACGCGGGCGCCGCCGATCGGGCCCATGAAGGGCACGCCTGAAAGGGTCAGCGCGGCCGAGGTCGCGACGATCGAGAGGATGTCCGGATCGTTCTCGAGGTCATGCTGGACGACGGTGACGACGACCTGGGTGTCGTTCTTGTACCCCTCGGCAAAGAGGGGGCGGATCGGGCGGTCGATGAGCCGGGAAACCAGCGTTTCCTTCTCGCTCGGGCGACCTTCACGCTTGAAATAGCCGCCCGGGATCTTGCCGGCGGCATAGGTCTTTTCCTGGTAGTTGACGGTCAGCGGAAAGAAATCGAAACCCGGCTTAGGCTCCTTGGCCGAGACGACGGTGGCGAGCACGACGGTCTCGCCATAGGTGGCGAGCACCGCGCCGTCGGCCTGACGCGCGATCTTGCCGGTCTCCAGGGTGAGCGGACGACCGCCCCACTCGATTTCCACTTTGTGGTGATTGAACATGTCTTGTCCTTCATATGCGGAAAGGGCCGCGCGGACATGCCGTGCAGGTGCCCCTTCCCCTGGCTTCGTTCGGCGCCCGTCCCTCGAAGGTTCCGACCCTTCGGCGGACGATGCGCTGCTGCAGTTCGAAACCCGTCGGGGATGCGGACATGCCGCATGGCCGGAAGGTTCCGGGACAAGCCACGGGCAAGACAACGGGAAGTCCTGTTGGGAGGCGACAGACGCCCGGGCTTCCTGCAATCCTGCCCCATGACCGGTCCATGGGCGGCTCCGAAGGTTCCCCTGAATTCCGGAGCCGGGGCGGGCTGTGCAACTATGCCAGCCCGTATGCGCGACCGGCGGGCCTTCCCAGGGAAGACCCGCCGGCCGGTTTTTCTTAGCGACGCAGTCCGAGCTTCTCGATCAGCGTCTGGTAGCGCGCCTCGTCCTTTCGCTTCAGGTAGTCGAGAAGGCTGCGGCGCTGGGAGACGAGCTTGAGGAGACCGCGGCGGGAGTGGTTGTCCTTCACGTGTCCCTTGAAATGCTCGGTCAGGTTCTTGATACGCTCCGAGAGAATGGCAACCTGGACTTCCGGCGAGCCGGTATCGCCCTTGGCAGTTGCAAATTCGGTCAGCAGAGCCTGCTTGCGTTCGGCAGTGATCGACATCGGATGTTTCCCTTTCGATCTGGAGGAATGAAGTCGCCCGAGGCCGGGATGTCGTCCAGCCGGGGCCAATGGACATGACGCAACCTTGCGCAATGTTGCGGCGCGTATAGTCCAATTCGATCGGAAACGCCAGACCAATTCCGCAATTGGCCGAACAGCCCCCTCAGAGCCACTTTTTCCATCGGAACAGACCGACCAGCGCTATGGCGACCAGTGCCATGAAGCCGAGGGCGACAGGGTATCCGTAGTAAGCCTCCAACTCCGGCATGTTCCACGGCGAAGCTTCGGGATCGAAATTCATGCCCCAGATGCCTACCAGGAAGGTCAGCGGAATGAAGATCGACGAGACTATCGTGAGAAAGCTGATGACGTCGTTGGTGCGCGCCTGAATCAGCGACAGGTGCATGTCGATCAGGCCAGTCACGACGTCGCGATTGGTCTCGACGATCTCGATCAGCCGGATCGCGTGGTCGAGCGTGTCATTGAGATAGAGCCGCGTCTCGGGGTGGACGAAGCGCACATCCGCGCGCATGAGCCCTGCCAGTGCATCGCGCAGCGGCCAGAGAGCCCGCTTGAGCGCGATCATATCGCGCCGCAATCCATGGAGTTCCGCCAGATGACGCTTGTGGACGGTGCCGAGCATCTCGTCCTCGATGCGTTCGATGGAGTCGGCACGGGCATCGAGGATCGGAAAATAGCTGTCGATGACGGCATCGACCAGCGCATAGGCCAGATAGTCGGCCTTGCGTGTGCGCAGGCGCTGCGCCGTAGGGGCTTCGATGCGCTTGCGCACCGGCCCGAAGGGATCGCCTTCCCGCTCCTGAAAGGTCACGACGAAATCGTCGCCGAAGAAGAGCGAGATCTGCTCGTAGCGATGTGCCTCGGGGTCGTCGATCATGTTGACGACGACATAGGCATGGTCATCGAAGAAATCCGCCTTGGGACGCTGGCCGGTGTTGACCGTGTCCTCCAGCGCCAGGGGATGCAGCCCGAATATGGTGCCGATGTCCCGGATCAGGTCGACATTGCCGAGTCCGATACAGTCGACCCAGACCAGAGGCCATTCCGCCCGCAGGCGCCTGATGTCGTCGATGCTGACGTCGTCGAAGAAGCCGACGCCATCAGGCGCGAGCGCGGTCAGGCAGAGCGTCGGCTGCGGCGCGGCGGGATCGGCGACCAGCGTTCCCGGCGCCGCCCCCACCGGCGACCGCTTGACCCTGTTGCGCAGCCGCCTGTTCGACGCCTTCGATCTGGCCATTTCTCATCGTCCCCTTGATCGGCGCAGACGATAGAGGGCCGCGCGTCCATTCGGACGCGCAAAAAACGCTCTCTATCATTTTGAATCTACGCATCGTGCTTTCCGAAAATCGAGTACGATTTTCGGGCCGATGCTAGAGCATGTCTCCCGAAAGTGTGCAGCGGTTTCGGGGAAAAGACATGCGCCAGATCAAGAACCTACCGCGTGTCGCGTGAACCCTTTTCCACGCGACGCGCTGTAGGCCAGGATTGGAGGGGTGCTCAACCGGTAAAGACCCGCTTCGGCTTGAACATTCCGGCCTCGATCGCACCGATGGCGACCAGCTTGCCCCGTGCCGTGGCGCAGGCCTCTTCGACCTCGACCGGCGCGTCGCGACCACGGATGATGACGGGATTGCCGAGCCTGATCCTGGCCGCCTGGTCGTCGCTCACCGACACCTGGGGCAGGCAGTCGAGGGCGGCGCCGGTGTCGACAAGCAGCGCGTCCAGCGCATCGAAGGAGCGCCGGCCATCCTCGCCGTCCGCCGCGGGCCTGCCCTGTTCGGCTGCGGCCTCGAGTTCGGCGAGCGTGACGAGATCCTCCGGGGTGAAAGGCTCGACCTCGCTGCGGCGGAGCTCCGCGATATGGCCGTAGCAGCCGAGATCGCGTCCCATGTCGCGCGCCAGCGAGCGGACATAGGTGCCCTTGCCGCACTCCACCTCGAAGACGGTTCGTTCGCCGCCCTCCATGGCGACGATATCGAGCCTGCCGATCTCGACCTCGCGCGGCGGAATGGCGACCGTCGCGCCCTCGCGAGCAAGGTCGTAGGCGCGCTCGCCGTCGATCTTGACGGCCGAGAACTGCGGTGGCGTCTGCTCGATCACCCCGGTGTATCTTGGCAGCAGCGCCCTGATCTCGGGCTCGGTCGGACGCTTGTCGGAGGTCTTCGTCGCCGGCCCCTCGAGGTCGTCGGTGGTCCGCTCCTCGCCCCAGGCGACGGTGAAGCGATAGACCTTCGCTCCATCCATGACATAAGGCACGGTCTTGGTCGCCTCTCCCAGCGCGATCGGCAGCATGCCCGAAGCGAGCGGATCGAGCGTGCCGGCATGCCCGGCCTTTTCGGCCTGGAATAGCCATTTGACCTTCGAGACGGCTTCGGTCGATCCCATGCCGACCGGCTTGTCCAGCACCAGCCAGCCGGAAATCGGCCGTCCTTTCTTTTTGCCTCGGCGGGCCATCATGACTCCTCTTTGCCGTCGTCGCCGTCGAGATCGCGCGCCACTTCGGGCGAACGCAGAAGCTCATCGATCCTGGCGAAATTGTCGTAGCTCGTATCCAGCCGGAAGCGGAACTCAGGCATGTATTTCATCTGGCGCAAGGCCGGCGACATGCGCCCGCGGATGAAACGTGCGCTCCGGTTGAGCGCGGCGACCACCGCATCGTCGTCCCGCGCTCCCAGCGGCGACACGAAGGCGGTAGCGATCTTCAGGTCCGGCGACATGCGCACTTCGGAAACCGAGATCACCGTCGCCTCGATCAGATCGTCGCGGACTTCGCCACGCTGCAACATCTCGGACAGAGCGTGGCGGACCTGCTCGCCCACGCGGAGCTGACGCTGGGAAATCGTGCCCTTGCCGCCTGCTTTCATCGTCCTTGCCCTCTCAAATCCCTCAGCTTCCCTAGCGCAGCGGTGCGACCGGCCTGTTCCCTTACAGCATGCCGCTGTGCCCGGTCGGCGTCGCGCCCGCTCGAAAGTCCGGAGGCGAACTCGACCACCTTCCAACTCTATGCCGATCATCTGCCCGTGGCGAGCCGCACCCGCCCGGCGTCGCGGATCGCCGATACGACATGGGAGCTACGACGGCACCGAGCAAATCGGCGCTGCCGCTCCAGCTCTATTTCAATGTCCGATTGTCCCCGGCCGTCGTTGCGTCGGGGCTTGTGCCCCGCTCCACGCGAGACGCCGGCGTCGTGCGACACCGGCGTCTGAGCGACGTCCTAGAGCGTACGGGTGATGTGCTCCACGCGGAAGCACTCGATGATGTCACCCTGGCGGATGTCCTCGTAATTCTCGAAGGCCATGCCGCATTCCTGACCGACCGGTACTTCCGCCACTTCGTCCTTGAAGCGCTTCAGCGTCTTCAGCTTGCCTTCGTGGATGACCACGTTGTCGCGGATCAGGCGGACGCCCGCGCCGCGCTCGACCTTGCCTTCGGTGACGCGGCAGCCCGCGACCTTGCCGACCTTGGTGATCGAGAAGACCTCGAGAATTTCGGCATTGCCGAGGAAGGTCTCGCGACGTTCCGGCGACAGCAGGCCCGACATCGCCGCCTTAACGTCATCCACAAGGTTGTAGATAATGTTGTAGTAGCGGATCTCGATCCCGGCATGCTCGGCCGCCTGGCGTGCCTGGGCATTGGCGCGGACATTGAAGCCGATGATCGCCGCGCCCGAGGTCTCGGCGAGAGACACGTCGGTTTCGGTGACCCCGCCGGCTCCGGCATGAACGATGCGGGCGCGCACCTCGTCGTTGCCGATCTTCTCCAGGGCGGCCGTGATCGCTTCGATCGAGCCCTGCACGTCGCCTTTGATGACCAGCGGGAATTCCTTCACGCCGTTCGCCTGCATCTGCGACATCATCTGCTCGAGCGAACCACGCTGGCCGGCATGCTTGGCGACCGCCTTGTCGCGGGCCTTCCGCTGGCGATACTCGGTGATCTCCCGGGCGCGCGCCTCGTTGTTGACGACCGCGAAACGGTCGCCGGCACGCGGCGTGCCCTGCAGGCCGAGAACCTCGACAGGCATCGCCGGCGGCGCCTCGGCGATGTGCTCGCCGCGGTCGTTGACCAGGGCGCGGACACGGCCCCATTCGTTGCCGGCGACGATGATATCGCCGGGCATCAGCGTGCCGGTCTGCACCAGCACCGTCGCCACCGGGCCGCGGCCCTTGTCGAGCTTCGCCTCGATGACCACGCCCTCGGCCGTACGGTCCGGGTTGGCCTTCAGGTCGAGGACTTCCGCCTGCAGCAGGATCGCTTCGAGCAGCTTGTCCAGATTGATGCCCTTTGTCGCGGAGACCTCGACGTCGAGCGTCTCGCCACCCATCTCTTCCACCACCACTTCATAGCGAAGCAGCTCGGTCCGCACCTTCTGGGCATTGGCCGACGGCTTGTCGATCTTGTTGATCGCCACGATGATCGGAACCCCGGCCGCCTTGGCGTGATTGATCGACTCGATGGTCTGCGGCATCACGCTGTCGTCGGCGGCGACCACCAGGATGGCGATGTCGGTCGACTGAGCGCCGCGGGCGCGCATCGCCGTGAAGGCCGCGTGGCCGGGCGTATCGATGAAGGTGATCTTCTGGCCGTTCTTCTCGACCTGATAGGCACCGATATGCTGGGTGATGCCGCCCGCCTCGCCGGCAACGACATTGGCGTTGCGGATGGCGTCGAGCAGCGAGGTCTTGCCGTGATCGACATGGCCCATGATGGTGACCACGGGCGGACGCGACTTCAGGTCCTCCGGACGGTCGGCGATGTCGAACAGGCCTTCCTCGATGTCGGACTCGGCGACGCGGCGCACCGTGTGGCCGAATTCGGAAGCGACCAGTTCAGCCGTGTCGGCGTCGATCACGTCGCCGGGCTTCATGATCTGGCCCTGTTTCATGAAGAACTTGACCACGTCCACGGCGCGTTCCGACATGCGGCTCGCCAGTTCCTGGATGGTGATGGTTTCGGGCAGGGTCACTTCACGCACGATCTTCTCCCGCGGCTCCTGATGGAGCGCGCGCTTGAACTTCTCCTGGCGCCGGCGCATGGCCGACAGCGAACGCGCACGGGCGTCTCCATCCTCGGAGGACAGGGCGCTGTTCAGCGTCAGCTTGCCGCGGCGGCGGTCGTCGTCGCCCTTGGTCTTGGCCGGACGCGCGACCTCCGGGGTGGCGATGCGCCGCGGCGGCGGGGCACTGGCGGCGCGCTTCGGCTTGTTCGCTTCCTCGTCGTCGGCAACAGTCTCGGCCGCGGCGGGCACCCGGCGGCGAGCCTCTTCCTCGGCACGGCGGCGGGCTTCCGCCTCGGCCTTCAGCCGGGCTTCCTCCTCGGCCTGGCGACGAGCCGATTCCTCGCGCTCGCGGCGACGACGCTCTTCTTCCTCGGCACGGCGACGCGCTTCCTCGGCGGCACGCTGGCGCTCTTCGTGCTCGCGGGCCTTGGAGCCCTCGAGAGCGCGGCGGCGCGCCTCCATTTCGCTGCTCGACAGATCGGTCAGCACCAGGCGCTCCGCCGGAGCGGGCCGCGGGGCCTCCTGAACCGGTGCTGCGACGGCGACCGCCGGCTTCGGCCTGAGAGGCTGGACCACCGCCGGCTCCTGCCGTTCGCCCGGCATCGAGAACTTGCGCTTCTTGGTCTCGACAACCACAGCCTTGCTGCGGCCATGCGAGAAACTCTGGCGCACGGTGCCCTGCTCCATGCCCGGGCGCTTCAGCGTCAAGGTCTTCTTGGTGTTGACGCTCAACGTCTTGTCGTCACCCGATTTCGTATCGCTCATTCCGTGTCCTCTGCGGCTTTCTCGTCGTCGGCAACTGCCGCAAGTATTGCCACTTCATCCGGGGATCCGCCCCGGTAGCGGTCGAGCGCAGCCATGCGCTTCAAGGCCGCCTTCCCCGCGTCGCCCGCGAGAACGGCAGCATGTATCACATTTGTGCCCCCCAATGCCAAACCCAATTCGTGTTCCGAAAAAAGTTTGTAGGCGGCGATAACGGGGCCTCCGGCATGCACCACGGCGCGCCTGGCCTGCGTGATCTTGCGCACCCCGTCGTCTGAGGCCTCGCCGGCATGCAGCACGGCGGCGGCCTTGCCGCTGCGCACGCTGCTTTCCACCTTGGCGGCGCCGAGCGCGACCATGCCCGCCTTGCGGGCGAGCCCCAGCGCGCCGAGCGCCGATTTCGCCATCAGCCCGTCGATCAGCTCGCCGAGCTGCGGCGGCACGACGACCTCGGCCTTGAGAGCACGCGCGAAGAGCTTCCTGCCGACCGCGAGGTCGACATGGGTCCGGTCGGCGGTGACCCAGCACCCCCTGCCGGGCAGGTTGCGCTTCAGGTCCGGGACGACGGTCGAATCCGGTCCGACGACGAACCGGATCAGCTCATCGGGCGTTGCGCTTTTGCGCGTAACGATGCAGGTGCGATCGTTCATCTCTTCCAAGAGCGCCTCCGGACCGGTCCGCGCTCATGTCAGGCGTCAGCCGCTTCGGCGGCTTCCTGCTCTGTCGCGAGGTCGTCCTCGGAGATCCAGCCCACCTTGAGGCGCGCGGCCACCACCATCTGCTCGGCATCGGCACGGGAGACGCCGTGGCTGGCGAGCACGCCAGGATAGACCTTGGTCTCGCCGTCCTTGCGCTCCTTCCAGCCGACGAGGTCGTCGACGGCATAGCCGGCGAAGTCCTCGACCGACTTCACGCCGTCCTCGCCGAGCGTCACCATCATGGCCGTGGTGATGCCAGGAATCTCGCGCAGCTCATCCTCGACGCCGAGTTCCTTGCGCTTGGCGTCGTGCTCGGCCTCGATCCGGTCGAGATACTCGCGGGCCCGCGACTGGATCTCGCTCGCCGTATCCTCGTCGAAACCGTCGATCGAGGAGATCTCGTCGGCGTCGACATAAGCCACTTCCTCGACGCTGGCGAAGCCTTCGGAGGCGAGCACCTGGCCGACCATCTCGTCGACATTGAGCGCTTCCATGAACAGCGTCGAGCGCTCGACGAATTCCTTCTGGCGCCGCTCGCTCTCTTCCTGCTCGGTCAGGATGTCGATATCCCAGCCGGTGAGCTGCGAGGCGAGACGCACGTTCTGGCCACGGCGGCCGATGGCGAGCGACAGCTGGTCGTCGGGCACCACCACCTCGATGCGCTCGGCATCCTCGTCGAGCACCACCTTGGCGACTTCCGCCGGCTGCAGCGCGTTGACGATGAAGGAGGCGGCCTGCGGCGACCACGGGATGATGTCGATCTTCTCTCCCTGCAACTCGCCGACCACGGCCTGCACCCTCGAGCCGCGCATGCCGACGCAGGCGCCGACCGGGTCGATCGAGGAGTCGCGCGAAACGACGGCGATCTTGGCGCGGGAGCCGGGGTCGCGCGCCACGGACTTGATCTCGATGATGCCGTCGTAGATCTCGGGCACTTCCATGGTGAACAGCTTCGCCATGAACTGCGGATGGGTGCGCGACAGGAAGATCTGCGGACCGCGCTGCTCGCGGCGCACGTCATAGACATAGGCGCGGACGCGGTCGCCATATTTGAAGTTCTCGCGGGGGATCAGTTCGTCGCGGCGGATGATCGCCTCGCCGCGGCCGAGATCGACGATGACGTTGCCGTATTCCACGCGCTTGACCGTGCCGTTGACGATCTCGCCGATGCGGTCCTTGTACTCGTCATACTGACGGTCGCGCTCGGCCTCGCGCACCTTCTGCACGATGACCTGCTTGGCGGACTGCGCGGCAATGCGGCCGAAATCCATCGGCGGCAGTTGCTCGGCGATGAAATCGCCGACCTGGGCGTCGGGATTGCGAAGTCGGGCGTCCGCCAGCGAGATCTGCCTGGCGAAGTCCTCGACGTCGTCGACGACCTCCATCAGCCGCTGCAGCTTCATCTCGCCGGTGTTCGGGTTGATGTCGGCGCGGATATTGGTCTCCTGGCCGTAGCGCGAGCGCGCCGCCTTCTGGATCGCATCCGCCATGGCGGCGATGACGATCTGCTTGTCGATCGCCTTTTCGCGCGCGACCGCGTCGGCGATCTGGAGCAGCTCCAGCCTGTTTGCACTGACTGCCATCTTGGTCTCCCTATGCAATTCCCGGCGCCGCGCGGCTGCCCGGGTGCAGCGTCAATTGTCCGTTTCGGTTTCGTCTTCGGTTTCGGCTTCAGTTTCTGGGGGCTCGCCGCGGCGCTTCCTTGCTTCCTGGCGCGCCTTCTTGTCCTTCTTCAGCGCGTCCCTGATAAGATCGTCGGTGAGCACGAGCCGCACTTCGGCGATCGCCTCGTACGGAATCCGCACCGTCGGCTCGTCTCCATAGGCCGGCTGGTCGCGCTCGATCAGCACGGCCTCGGCGTCGGCCTCGGCGATCCTGCCGCGGAAACGCTTGCGATCGGCGACGAGGATGGAGGTCTCGATCTTGGCGAGATGGCCGGTCCAGGTCACGAAGTCCGACTTGCGGACCAGCGGCCGGTCGATGCCGGGCGACGAGACTTCGAGATGATACGCCTTCTCGATCGGATCTTCCACATCGAGCGCCGGCGAGACGGCCCGGCTGACCTCCTCGCAATCCTCGACGGTCATCGTGCCGTCTTCGCGCTCGGCCATGATCTGCAGGGTCAGGCCGTTCTGCCCGAACAGTCGCACGCGCACCAGGCGGAAGCCGATGCCGGCGAGCACCGGTTCGACGATAAGCGCCACACGCGCATCGATGCCGCTTTCGCGGATGATGCGATCGTCGTGTTCGCTCCTGTCAGTTTCAGTCATCCGTTCTCCGCGCAGCCGCCTGGGCGGCCGTATTAACAAAAAAGAGCGGGACCGGGTGGACCCACTCTTCGTCTAACCGACCAAGAATTTAGCTATGAGATAGCGGATGAGCGCCGGGTTTTCAAGTCCGGCCGGTCTTCTTTCGAAAATCCGGGCTCATCCCCCGCGTGCAGCCGGCTCGATCAATGCGCCACCGGCATGGCAGCCCTGCGCGCCGACCCCTGACGTCCGATGGGGACAATACTTAGGACAGCTGCAACGATAACCGCTACGCTATGGCCGACCGCCGCGGTTTGATTGTGTAATTCCATTCTGGATGGAATTGGTCGCCGGTGATATCGAGGGTCGCCATCTCGGCAGCCGAGACCTTCACGCCCTTCTCATAGGTGGTGGCGTCGAGCGCGCACTCGACCTTGAGCCCGGTCTTGGTCGTGGTCGCGCCGATCAACTCGACCACGGCGAGGCGATCCGTCAACGGACGGCCGCGCCAATTCTGCGTGATGTGGCAGAACAGTCGGTGCTCGATCTTGTTCCACTTCGACGTGCCCGGCGGATAGTGATGGACGTGGACGACAAGCCCGGTCTCGTCGGCGAGCTTCTGCAGTTCCACCTTCCACAGCCGCACGCGCGCCCCGTTGGAGCCGCCGCAGTCGGCGGTGATCGTCAGCGCGCCGGCCGAGGGATAGCGCTGGCGGCCCATGCGCTCGAGCCACGTGCGGATCGAGTGGACCGCGAACTCGGCGGTGTCGGCGGTGATGCCGACGCTGACCCAGCCCTCGTTGGCGGCCACGTCGTAGACGCCGTAGGGGACGACCTTGCCAAGCGTCGTGTCGACGAAGTCGTGCACCTTGACGCGCTGCGGGTCGCCCTTCGGGCGATAGTCGCTGCCGCCATTCTTGAAGGCGCCGACGAGCTCTTTCTTCTTTGTATCGACGGAGATGACGGGCTCACCGGCCGCCTGCGCGGCGACCACCTTGGCGTTGATGTGCGCGAACTGGGCATCGCGGTCGGGATGGTGCGCGCCTTCATCCGTCTTGCGGTTAAGCTGGCGCGAGAAGCCGAGCTTGACAAGCAGCTTGCGCACGCTGTTGGGGCTGATCGCATGGCCCATGTCGCCAAGCGCGCGCGCCAGCTTGTCCAGGCTCTTCGACACCCACAACAGAGGCCGCTCCGGATCACCCAAGGTCGCCGGCTCAACGAGGCGCTCAAGGTCGGCAAGCAGCGTCGGATCGCGCGCCGTCAACGGCCGCGGGCCGCCGCCTTCTCGGCGCACCCGACCGCGCGGCGGCGCCGCGTCGAGGTCTTTCAGCCCGCGCCCGATCGTCGAGCGGGCCAGCCCTGTGATCTCCGAGACCGCCGCCAGCCCACCCCGGCCCGCAGCGCGCGCCTCGCTGGCGGCGAACACGCGCCGGCCGCGCTCGTCGCGCTTCGAGCCGTCCGCCTCCCACCGCTGCTGGATCCCGCGCCGGTCGATCATGTCGCTACCGCTAGCGCGCCTCGCTCCGGCAGGGAATCCCTGCCGGGTGAGTCACACCGCCGCAGGTCGAGACAACCGACCGATTCAATTATCGTTGCAGCTGTCCTTATCTACCGATGACCAGATCCAAGGAAAAAGATCATGTCGAATCACAACAGACGCACGACCTTCGCTGAGATCATCACCATCATGGGCGATGCACTTGCAGCCGCCGCTTCGGTCCGTCAGGGACGCCAGCCCGACGCCGGCAATCTGCGCGGACTGGGCATCGACCCCGAGCAGTACCGCCAGATCGGCCGGCTCTGACGACCGTTCTCGTACAAACGGCCCGGATGCTGACGCGTAAGTGCGCCGCCTCGGTCGCCGGCGCGGCCCCTCAGGGTTGCCTGGCTGCGCGCCAACGGGCGTGCGCCACGCGGTCGCGCACTCCAACAGCCGATCTTCGTCAACCGTTGGTATCAGTCCTCCGACGACGCGAGCTGCGTCAACAGCCTGGCCTTGCCGCGCGCACGCAGATAGAGCGGCAGCAGCACAGCAGTCAGTGCCAGGATCCAGAGCACGATCGCGATCCAGGAATGGAACAGGACGCTCGGGTCGCCCTGGCTGATGGCAAGCGCGCGCCGCAATTGCTGTTCGGCCAGCGGCCCCAGGATCAATCCCACCACGACAGGCGCGATCGGATAGCCGAAACGGCGCAGGAAATAGCCCATCAACCCGAAGGCGAGCAGCAGGCCGAGTTCGAAGGTCGACGGATTGGCGCCGATCGTGCCAAGCGTGGCGAAGACCAGGATGCCGGCATAGAGCCAGGGCTGGGGGATGGCGAGCAGCCGCACCCATAACCCGACCAGCGGCAGGTTCAGCACCAGCAGCATCAGATTGGCCACCAGCAGGCTGGCGATCAGCCCCCAGACCAGGGCTGCATTGGTGACGAAGAGCAGCGGTCCCGGCTGCAGGCCGAATTGCTGGAAGCCCGCGAGCATGATCGCCGCCGTCGCCGTCGTTGGCAGGCCGAGCGTCAAGAGCGGGACAAGCGTGCCGGCTGCCGAGGCATTGTTGGCGGCCTCGGGGCCGGCCACACCCTCGATCGCGCCCTTGCCGAACTCCTCAGGTTTCGCGGCAAGCTGCTTTTCCAGCGAATAGGACAGGAAGGTGCCGATCTCGGCGCCGCCGGCCGGCATCGCGCCGATCGGGAAACCGACGGCCGTTCCGCGCAGCCACGGCTTCCACGACCGCGCCCAATCCTCCCTGTTCATCCAGACCGAGCCGCGCACCGGTTCGATCTTCTGCTCGCCGCCGCCCCGGCTGGCCGCCACGCTCAGCGCCTCGCCGACGGCGAACAGCGCGACGGCGAGCGTCGTCACCTCGATGCCGTCGAGCAGATCGGGGACGCCGAAGGCGAGGCGCGCCTGGCCGGTCTGCAGGTCTATGCCGACCAGTCCGAGCGCCAGTCCGATAAACAGCGCGGTCAGGCCGCGAAGCGTCGAATCGCCGAAGGCGGCCGACACCGTCATGAAGGCCAGCATCATCAGCGCGAAATATTCCGCGGGCCCGAAAGACAGCGCAATGCCGACCACCCAGGGCGCCAGGAAGGCGAGCCCGATCGTGGCGAGCAGCCCGGCGACGAAAGAACCGATCGCCGCCGTCGCCAGGGCGGGTCCGCCGCGACCGGCGCGCGCCATCTTGTTGCCTTCCAGCGCCGTGACGATCGAAGCGCTTTCGCCCGGGGTGTTGAGCAGGATCGAGGTGGTCGAGCCGCCATACATGCCACCGTAGTAGATGCCGGCGAACATGATCAGCGAACCGGCGGGATCAAGCTTGTAGGTGACGGGCAGCAGCAAGGCCACGGTGAGCGCCGGGCCGATCCCCGGCAGCACGCCGACGGCGGTGCCGAGCGTCACCCCGATCAGCGCGTAGAGCAGGTTTATCGGCTCCAGCGCGACGGCGAGGCCTTGCCAGAGGAGTTCGAATGTCGCCATCAGCCGGCACTCCCGAACAGACCGCCGATCGCGCCTGCAATCGTCGTCAGCGCCTGCTCGAACGGTCCCGACGGCAAGGCGAGCGACAGACCGCGAGCGAAGATCAGCCAGACGAGGCCGGACAAGAGTATGCCGAGCGGCACCGTAAACCAGAGCGGCCCTCGACCGAAGCCGCGCGCCGTCGCGGCGAAAAGCAGGCCCGTCGCGATCGAAAAGCCCGCCAGCTTCAAGAGCAGCATCTGCACCGCCAGACCGCCGACAATCCAGACGATCGGGGCAATCGCCTGCTCCTCGCGTTCGGGGAAATCACCCCGAAGCGCGGCGAAGACGGTCCATATGGCAAGGATGAACAGCGCGGCTGCAATTATATAGGGAAATGTCGTCGGGCCGATGCGGGCGTAGTTCACCGCACCGCCCATCGTCGCGGTGCTCCAGGCGATCACGACCGCGACCAGAGCGAGAGCACCCGCCACGACGAGCGCAGCCCGGTCCGCCCGGATTGCCGGGCGCGGCTCGCCGCCGTCGCTCATTTGACGAGGCCGATATCTTTCAGGATCGATGACGTGGCCTCGACATCCTTCGCGAGTTGCGCGCGGAAGTCGTCGCCGGCCAGGTAGGTATCGGCCCAGCCTTTGTCGGCGAGGGCCTTCTGCCAGGTCGCCGATTTCACCATCTTGTCGATGTCGGCGGTGACGGCCGCCGTCTGCTCGGGGCTCAGGCCCGGCGCGGCCGCAACCATGCGCCAGTTCTGGATAGAGACGTCGACGCCGCTCTCCTTCAGCGTCGGAGCGTCGACGCCGGGGATCTTCACGTCGCTGGAAACCGCCAGCAGCCGGAGCGTTCCGGCCTGGACCTGGGATGCGAACTCGCCATAGCCGGAAATGCCGGCTGTCACCTGGCCGCCGAGGATGGCCGCCAGCGCCTCGCCGCCGCCGGAGAATGCGATGTAGTTGACCTTGGTCGGATCAACCCCGACAGCCTTGGCGATCAGCGCGGCCGCGATGTGGTCGGTACCGCCCGCCGAGCCGCCGCCCCAGGAAACCGAGCCGGGATCGGCTTTCAGTTTCTCGACGAGCCCTGCCATGTCCTTGATGTCCGAAGCGGCGGGAACGACGATCGCCTCATATTCGCCGGTGAGGCGGGCGATCGGCGTGACCTGGTCGAGGGTGACGGGCGAATTGTTGGTCAGGATCGCACCCACCATCACATAGCCGCCGACGATCAGCTGCGAGGGATCGCCGCTGGCCTGGTTCACGAACTGGGCGAGGCCGATGGTGCCACCCGCGCCGGGCACATTCATCACCTGCACGTTGCCGGAGATCTTTTCGTCCTGGAGGGCGGTCTGCATCGAACGCGCGGTCTGGTCCCAGCCGCCGCCGGGCGCGGCCGGCGCCACGATCTTGTAGTCGGCGGCGAATGCCTGGCCTGACAGGGCCATCCCGGCGATGCCGACGATCGCGAAAAGCAGTTTCCGCATGATTCCTCCTCCATCGCCAGCCGCCTGCGGCGAGATAAGCGTTGTGCCGCCGGGCTTGTCAACAGGGCGGTGCTCGGGAAGAAGACGTCGGACAGACTGGCGACCGCGGCCGCGCATGAGACGCTCCGCCCGCATATCCGTGTTATCCCTGTGAACACCAAGGCGGAATGGAAAGCGGCGGGCGTCGTCAGCCGACATCCGCGCCTCAGATCCCGGCGCGTGCAGGTGCAGACACCGTCGCGGCGCCCGATCGCCTTGTGGCCGCATATGTCCGCGCTGCCGCATCAGGCTTCGATCATGCCGCCTATGACACGGCCAGAATCGCGCCCACGCGGCGCCAAACCACGACAATCTTGAGAAAAATCCGATATTAGGGCACAGTTTGCGAACGCGTCTGAAGTGCGCAGCTATCTCAAACCCGGCCGTCTCGCGCCGAGTGAGAGCTCGTGTCGGAAGGTCGGCGTCGATGGGTCAGGGGTTCTTCCTTCTGTTCGCTGCGGCGTCCGTGATCACGGCCCTGACCGTGGTCCTGGCGCGGAACCCGGTGCACAGCGCCTTGGCGCTGATGGCGTGTTTCCTGCAGATTTCGGCGATCTTCGTCCTGCTCGAGGCACCGTTGCTGGCGGTCATCCAGATCTTCGTCTATGTCGGAGCGATCATGGTCCTGTTCCTGTTCGTGATCATGATGATCGACGTGCGCGAAGCCGTATTGGAGCGGTTCGTGCCGGGCAGCAACCTGCCGGCCCTGGTGATGCTCGTCCTGCTCGGGGTCGAGATGCTTGTGCTGGTGCTGTGGAGCGACCGCTTTTCGGTCACAGAGCCCGTCGCCGCGAGCAGCGGCGGCGAGATCAGGCAACTCAGCACGACACTTTTCGCCGACTATCTGCTGCCGTTTGAAGTTGCCTCCGTGATCCTGCTGGCGGCCCTGGTCGGCGCCATCGTTCTGGCGCGGAAGGAGCCGGGGTGATGGTGCCGCTCTGGTGGTATATCGCGCTCGCAGTGGTCCTGTTCGGGATCGGAGCGGCGGGCGTGCTGCTCAGGCGCAACATCCTGGTCGTGCTGATGTCGCTGGAGCTGCTGCTCAACTCGGTCAACATCAATTTCATCGCTTTCGGGCACTACTACGGCGACTTCCGCGGTCAGATCTTCGCGATCTTCGTCATCGCGATCACCGCGGCGGAGGTTGCCATCGCCCTCGGCATACTGGTCGCCCTGGTGAGAAACAAGGCCACCCTCAAGGTCGACGACGTGACCATATTGAAAGGATAGCAGCTTGGACCCGGTGATATCGATCCGGCCGCTACTTGCCGTTGCCGTCGCGGTTCTGGCGGCACTTGCAGTTCTCCTTCTCAACAATCGCGAGAGGCTCCGCGATGTCGTCTCGCCAGTGGCGGCGCTCGCCATGTTCGCAATTGTCGCTTCGATGGCGCCCACGGTGCTGGCGGGCCGTACGGTCGATCTGCGCCTGTTCGAGGTTCTGCCGGGGATCGACTTCGCATTCCGGGCCGATGCGCTCGGCATGGTGTTTGCCACTGTCTCGTCGCTGCTGTGGATCGCCGCGGCGTTCTATTCCATCGGCTATATGCGGCACTTGAACGAGCACGGGCAGACCCGGTTCTTCGCCTGCTTCGCCGCCAGCCTCGCGGCGGCCGTCGGAGGGGCCTTCGCGGCCAATCTGTTCACCCTGGTCATCTTCTACGAGGTGCTCAGCCTCGTTACCTATCCGCTTGTCTACCACCACGAGGACGAGGAGGGATGGGCGGGCAGCCGCAAGTACCTCGTCTATCTGATGGGCGCGTCGAAAAGCGTGCTTCTCGCCGCGCTGGCTCTGACTTACCAGATTGCGGGGTCGCTCGACTTTGTGGCGGGAGGGCTGCTGGCGCGGGCCGATGCGTCGGCAGCCCTGCTGACGGTCGTCTATTTCTGCTATCTCTTCGGTTTCGCCAAGGCGGCGGTGATGCCGATGCACGCCTGGCTGCCCGCCGCAATGGTGGCGCCGACACCGGTCAGCGCGCTCCTGCATGCGGTGGCCGTGGTGAAGATGGGCGTGTTCTGCGTGCTGCGGGTGGTGTTCCATGTGTTCGGCGTGGGGCTGATGGATGGGCTGGGGCTCGGCATCGCCACGGCCTATCTGGTCTCTTTCACCATCCTGATGGCCTCCGTCTACGCCCTGACGCGGGACGACCTCAAGGCGAGGCTCGCCTATTCGACGGTCAGCCAGCTTTCCTACATCGTGCTTGGCGCGGTCCTCTTGTCGCCGGTCGCGATGGTCGGAGGAATTGTCCACATTGCGGCGCATGCATTCTCCAAGATCACCCTCTTTCTGTGCGCCGGATCGATCTACTGCGCGTCCGGCAAGCGCAACATCAGCGAGATGGCAGGCATCGGCCGCAGGCTGCCCTGGACGATGGGAGCGTTTTTTGTCGCCTCGCTCAGCATGATCGGGATACCGCCGACCGCAGGCTTCGTCAGCAAGTGGTACCTGGCGCTGGGTTCGGTGGAGGCTGGGGAGATCGCGTTCCTGATCGTGCTCCTGGTGAGTTCGGTCCTGAACGCCGCCTATTTCCTGCCGGTCAGCTACGGTGCCTTCTTCGGGACGGAGGCAGCGGAGAGCCCGACGCCGGTCCGTGAAATTCCGATGGTGGCGATCCCGTTGGTCGCGACCGCCATCCTGTCGGTGTCCATGGGCATCTTCCCCGACTATTTCCTCTCACTGGCGGAAGGAGTCGTCAGATGATCAGGCGCATGGTCGATTTCTTCGGCGACGAGCAGTATGCGAGGCAGCGTCGCCGGCTGTTCTATCTGGCGCTCGTGCTGATCGTCATCGCCGACTTTCTGGTCCCCCGCGCGCACGCCGAATATCTGTGGGAGCGTCTGCCGGGCTGGTCGGCCGCCTATGGCTTGGGCTCCTGCGTACTGCTGATCTTCGTTTCCAAATTCCTCGGCCATCAGGGCGGACTGATGCGGCGCGAGGACTACTATGACTGACTTCGTCCATCCCGCCCTGCTGTTCATTCTCGGCGCCCTGCCGATCCCGTTCCTGAAAGGGTCGATCCGCAAGGCCTATCTGCTCCTGATCCCGGCGCTCGCGATCCTCGCCGTATTCACGATGCAGCCGGGCAGCTACGGCGCGGCGCGGTTCATCGGGCAGGAAATCCTGATAGCGAAGGTCGACAGGCTGAGCATCGTCTTCGCCACCGTTTTCACGATCATGGCGCTGATCGGCATGGTCTACGCACTGCATCTGACGCGCGCCGGCCAGCATGTGGCGGCGTTCGTCTATGTCGGCAGCGCCCTCGGCGTCGTCTTCGCCGGCGACTACCTCACCCTGTACCTGTTCTGGGAAGGCATGGCCTTTGCGTCCGCCTATCTGGTCTTTGCCCAGGGCGGCGGGCAGGCGATCCGCGCCGGGTTCCGCTATCTCATGGTCCACATCACCGGTGGCGTCGTCCTGCTCGGCGGCATCGTTCTCCATGGGCTCGCCAGCGGCTCGCTGCTCTTCGGCCCGATCGAGGGAGGGATGGGCGTCGCCGTCTACCTGATCCTTGCCGGGTTCATGCTCAACGCCGCCGTACCGCCGCTCAACGCCTGGCTGACCGACGCCTATCCGGAGGCGACCGTCACCGGGGCGGTGTTCATGAGCGCCTTCACCACCAAGACCGCCGTCTATGTTCTGGCGCGGGCCTTTCCGGGGACCGAACTGCTGGTGTGGCTCGGCGCAGTGATGGCGCTTTACGGCGTCGTCTACGCAGTGCTGGAGAACGACTGCCGGCGGCTCCTAGCCTATCACATCGTCAGCCAGGTAGGCTACATGGTGGCGGGCGTCGGCATCGGCACCGAAATGGCGGTGAACGGGGCGACCAGCCATGCCTTCGCGCATATCCTTTACAAGGCGCTCCTCTTCATGGGCGCAGGGGCGGTAATTTACGTCACCGGACGGCGCAAGCTCACCGAGCTCGGCGGGCTCTACCGGACCATGCCGCTGACCGTGGCGCTCTACATGATCGGCGCCTTCGCCATCTCGGCGTTTCCGTTTTTCTCGGGCTTCGTCACCAAGTCGATGGTGGTGGCCGCCGCCGGACAGGACCACCGCGCGCTGGTGGTGCTTATGCTGACGATGGCGTCGTCGGGGACGTTCCTGCACACCGGGCTCAAGCTCCCGTATTACATGTTCTTCGGCACGGACCGGAAGCTGGAGGCACAGGAGCCGCCCCGCAACATGCTGGTTGCGATGGCCATGGCGGCGGTGCTCTGCATCGCGATCGGGGTGTTCCCCCAGCCGCTTTATGCGCTTCTGCCCTATCCGGTCGACTTCGAACCCTACACCGGCGTCCATGTCACCGAGAGCCTGGGCATCCTGATGTTCACGGCGTTGGGTTTCGTCCTCTTCCTCAGGGCACTCGACCCCGAGAACACGATAAGCCTCGACACCGACTGGTTCTACCGCAAGGGCGCGAGGCTCTTCATGTGGGTCGCCGAAAGGCCGCTGGCCAGCTACGAGAAGGCCGTGAGCGACCTGTCGGAGACCGCGGCGCTGCCCTTCCTGCACCGGACGGCACGGGCCGGGCTGCGGACCGATCTCAACGGCGTCGACGCCGTCGTGAACGGCATCGCTCGCTCGATCCTTCACGGCGGCGGGGTGCTGCGGCGGCTCCAGACCGGCGTCGTGACCCATTATGCGCTGGCGATGATCGCCGGCGTGATCGCTGTCATCGCTGTCTTCGCCGTGGTGTGGCAGTAGGGGGTGCGATGGCGTTCCCGCTGCTCAGCCTCATCGTGTTCCTGCCCGCCGCCGGCGCGGCGTTTCTGATGTTTCTGCGCAGCGACGACGCGGTGCGGTGGACGGCGCTGGCCGTCACAGTCCTCGACCTCGCACTCTGCATCGCGATGCTGGCCGGCTTCGACACCACCACCCATGCGATGCAGTTCACCGAGACGCGACCGTGGGTGCCCGCGCTCGGGATTACCTACGCGCTCGGCGTCGACGGGATCAGCGCACTCTTCGTGTTCCTCACCGCGCTCCTGGGTTCGATCTGCGTGCTCGCGTCCTGGGTCGCGATCGACCGCAAGGTGAAGGAATTCATGGTCAGCCTGCTGACCATGCAGGCACTAATGCTCGGCGTGTTCTGCGCGCTCGACCTTTTCCTGTTCTACGTATTCTGGGAGGCGATGCTCATCCCGATGTACGTGATCATCGGCGTCTGGGGTGGTGACGGCCGGGTCTACGCGGCGTTCAAGTTCTTCCTCTACACGTTAGCGGGCAGCCTCCTGTTCCTGATCGGCGTCATTGTGCTCTATTTCCAGGGCGGCGAGACCTTCGACATCCGCGCCCTCACTGAGCAGGATTATCCGTTCCGGGTCCAGTCCTGGCTGTTCCTCGCCTTCCTGATCGCCTTCGCCGTCAAGGTGCCGATGGTCCCCGTCCATACCTGGCTGCCGGACGCTCATGTGCAGGCGCCGACGGCCGGCAGCATCATCCTCGCCGGCGTGCTCCTGAAGATGGGCGCCTACGGGTTCCTGCGGTTCTCGTTGCCGATGCTGCCGGAGGCGTCGGTTTATTTTTCATTGCCGATGCTGGCGCTTTCGGCACTTGCGATCGTCTATGGCGGGTTGCTCGCCCTGGCGCAGGACGACCTGAAGAAGCTGGTGGCCTATTCCAGCATCAGCCACATGGGCTTCGTGACCCTGGGGATCTTCGCGCTGAACCTCCGCGGCCTCGAGGGCGGCATCCTGCAAATGTTCAATCATGGCGTGACGACGGGCGCGTTGTTCCTGTTCGTCGGCCTGATCTACGAACGGACCCATACCCGCAGCATCGCGGATTACGGCGGGCTGATGAAGGCGGCGCCGGTCTATACGACATTTCTCGCGCTGTTCACCCTGTCGTCGATGGCGCTGCCGGGGACGAATTCGTTCGTGGGCGAGTTGCTGGTGCTGTCGGGCGGGTTTGCGGCCAATCTGGCCATCGGCGCCGCCGCCGTCGTCGGGGCATTGCTGGGCGCGGCCTATCTGCTCGGCATGTATGGGAAGGTCGCGCTTGGTCCTGCCCGCGCCGACGCGCGGTACAAGATCCGCGACGTGAACGTACGCGAACTGGCGGCGATCGTGCCGCTGGCCGTCTTCGTGCTCTGGGTCGGACTTTATCCGAGACCCTTTCTCGACATCATCGACGCTTCGGCGAAGCATTTGCTGTCGCAAGTGCACGCGAGAGGAGGCAGCCAATGACCGCCGCCGCGCTGCTCCAGTCGATCCTCGCGAGCATGCCCGAGATCGTGGTGATCACGGGCGCCTGCGTTCTGCTGATCCTGGGACAATTGGTCCGGAAAGGGCAGGAACATCTGATCGGCTGGGCTTCTGCCGCGGTCGTGCTGCTTGCCGCCCTGGGGACACTCATGCTGTCGGGCGACGTGTGGCCTGCCTATACGGGTATGTTCGTCGCCGACCCCTTCTCGGCCTTCTTCAAGGCCGTGTTCTACCTGGCCACCGTTCTGACATTCCTTCTCTCGCGAAAATATGCGCAGATCGAAGGGATCGGGAGCAGCGAATACTATGTGCTGCTGCTCTTCGCGCTTGCGGGAATGATGATCATGGCCTCGGCGATCGACCTCCTGTCGATCTATGTGGGCCTCGAACTGATGGCGCTCTCCACCTATGTGCTGACCGGTTTCCTGCGGCAGCAGCGGCGGTCGAACGAAGCGGCGCTGAAATATGTGGTCCTCGGGGCGGTCTCGAGCGGGATATTCCTCTACGGCGTTTCGCTGGTCTACGGGCTTACCGGCACGACGCAGCTCGACGGGATGGCTGCTGCGGTGACCGGCGATCCGCTCGATCCCGGATTGCTGTTGGCGGTGGTCTTCATCGTCGCGGGACTGGTGTTCAAGGTCGGCGCGGTGCCGTTCCATATGTGGGTTCCGGACGTCTATGAAGGCGCGCCGACGACGATCACCGCCTTCATGTCGGTGGGCCCCAAGGCGGCGGGGTTCGCGGTGATCCTGCGGGTGTTCCTCAACCCGCTGGTGGCGGCCTCGGACGCCTGGATCATCGTGGCCACCATCGCGGTCGCGACGATGGCGCTCGGCAGTTTCGTCGCCCTGGTGCAGGACAATTTCAAGCGCCTGCTGGCCTATTCCAGCATCGCTCATGCCGGCTTCGCGATGTTCGGCGTGGTGGCCGGCGGCGCGGACGGGATCGCCAGCGTGATGCTCTATCTGTTGATCTATACGTTCATGAACCTCGGCATCTTCGGCACCGTCATCATGATGCGGAACGGCGATTTCTCGGGCGAGCCCATCAAGGACTATGCGGGGCTTGCCAAGTCGCATAGCGGGCTGGCGTTACTGATGCTGCTCTATCTGTTCTCGCTGGCCGGCATTCCGCCGACGGCCGGCTTCTTCGCCAAGTTCTATGTGCTGGTCGCCCTCGTCGAGCGGGGGTTCGTCGCGCTGGCGGTGATCGCGGTGCTGCTGAGCGCCGTCGCCGCCTACTTCTACATCCGCATCGTCATGGTGATCTACATGCGCGAGCCGGAGCGCGCATTCGACCCCGCGCTGACGCCCTCGGTGCGTGCCACGCTTGCCTTGACCGCTGCCGGCACCATCGGGATCGGCCTGTTCCCGGCGTGGTTTCTGAGGCTCGCCCAGCAGTCCGCGTCCGGCGGCTGATCGATTGGATTTGCAATGATCGGGCCGAGCGAATACTCTCGGCAGTGCAGGAAAGAAAGGCACAAGTCGCTTCCCGGGGGCCCGCGTCACCGGCCTCGAAGCGAGCCGGTCGCGACCTGAGCAGAACCCTCGGTAGGTGACCGGGGCAATGCGACATGACTGGAATGGAATTCCTGCCGGTTCTTTTCATGGTCGCCGGAATTGTTCTGGTGGCGATGGCGACCTTGTTTGTCTCCTCCCTGCTGCGCCCGTCCCATCCCTATCCCGCGAAGAACATGCCCTATGAATGCGGCATGGATCCGGCGGGCGAGGCAGCCGGGGGGCGCTTCAGGGTGCAGTTCTTCATCCTCGCGATCCTGCTGGTGGTCTTCGATGTAGAGACGATGTTCCTCTTTCCCTGGGCCGTCGTCCTCAAGGAAATCGGGCTGGTCGGCTATGTCGAAATGTTCGTCTTCATCCTGTTGCTTGTCGTGGGCTTCGCCTACGCCTGGCTGACGGGAGCGCTGGAGTGGGAGGAATGAGCAACGCGATCCGTGACAGCGTGCTGTTCACCACGGCCGACAATGTGATCAGTTGGGGTCGAAGGTCTGCACTGTGGCCCGAGACTTTCGGCATTGCCTGCTGCGCCATCGAGATGATCTCGGCGGGATGCGCGCGCTACGATCTCGACCGGTTCGGCGTGGTGTTCCGGCCGTCGCCGCGCCAGTCCGACGTGATGATCATCGCCGGCACCGTGACGCGGAAGTTCGCACCTGTCGTGCGCCGGCTCTATGACCAGATGCCTGAGCCGCGCTGGGTCATCGCGATGGGCACCTGCGCGATTTCGGGCGGAGTCTACAACACCTACGCAGTGGTGCAGGGGGCGGAGACCTTCGTGCCGGTGGACGTGCATGTGCCCGGCTGCCCGCCTCGGCCCGAGGCGCTGATGCATGGGTTCCTTCTGCTTCAGGAGAAGATCAGGAAATCCCGGGCGCTGGCCGGGACGCGCCTTGAAAGGGTCGCGGCGCCATGAGCGTGGAGACGCCTTTCAACCGCGCCCCGATCATAGAGCGCTTCGGGGGGGCGATCGAGGATCTTGGCTTTGCGCACGGCGTTCATGCCTTCGCCGCTCCGCCTGAAATGATCGTCGAGCTTTGCCGGTTTCTGAAGGACCACCCGGCGCTGCGGTTCAATTTCCTGTCCGACATCTGCGGGGTCGACCATCACCCCGGGGCGCCGCGATACGAGGCAGTGTACCACCTCTATTCACTGCCCAACAAATGGCGCGTCCGGATCAAGTGCCGCCTCGGCGATCCGCCGCGGATCCCGTCGGTGACAGGGGTCTGGCGTACCGCCAACTGGCATGAGCGCGAGGCCTGGGACATGTACGGGATCATGTTCGAGGGCCACCCCGACCTGCGGCGGATCTACATGTGGGAAGGGTTCGAGGGCTTTCCGCAGCGCAAGGACTTTCCGCTCCGGGGCTACAAGGACGAGTTGAACCCGTTTGGCGCCGAAGGCACCCCGCCGACGCAGCCCGACCTCGCCACGAGAGACATACCGCCGGGCGCACAATCCCACGACGGGACTTGAGATGACCGAAGTCACGGAACTGACAAGGCCGGAAGGCGAAGAGCTCGACACAAAGGAGGTTCTTCTCAACCTCGGCCCGCAGCATCCCAGCACCCATGGGGTGCTGCGGCTCGTGCTCGAGCTGGACGGCGAGCATGTCGCGCGCGTGGACCCCCATATCGGCTACCTCCACCGCGGCACCGAAAAACTTGCCGAGAGCTTCACCTACACCCAGATCTTCCCCCTGACCGACAGGCTCGATTACCTCTGCCCGCCCTCGAACAACCTGGCCTTCGCGCTGGCCGTGGAAAAGCTCCTCGGCATAGAGGCGCCCGTCCGGGCGCAGTATATCCGCGTGCTGATGGCCGAGCTGGCCCGGATCTCCGGTCATCTCCTCATCACCGGCGCGCTGCCCATGGACCTGGGTGCCATGACCGCGCTGCTATACGCCATGCGCGAACGCGAAATGATCATGGACCTTCTGGAGATGATCAGCGGGGCACGAATGCACACCTCGTTCTGCCGGGTCGGCGGTGTGCGCGAGGACCTGCCCGACGGCTTCTTCCCCAAGATCAGGGAATTCTGCGACATCTTCCCGAACCGGATACGCGACTATGAACGGTTGGTCGAGGACAACCGGGTGTTCCTGAAGCGCACGCGCGGGATCGGCGTGATCTCCGCCGAGGACGGCATCGATCTTGGCTTGAGCGGCCCGAACCTGCGGGCCTCGGGCGTCGACTGGGACATCCGTCGCGACGAACCTTACGAGATCTATGACCGGCTCGACTTCAACGTCGTCATCCGCAACGAGGGCGATTGCTACGCGCGCTGGCAATGCCGGGTCGAGGAGATGCGCGAGAGCGTCCGGATTATCGAGCAATGCCTCGAGCAGATGCCGGAGGGGCCTTTCCAGATCGACATGCCGACGATCGCCTTCCCGGTGGACAAGGACAGGGTGCACTGTTCGATGGAGGCGCTGATCCAGCACTTTGACCTGTCGGCCTATGGCTTCGAGGTGCCGAAGGGCGAAGTCTATTCGGCGATCGAGGCGCCGAAGGGCGAGCTCGGTTTCTATATCATCAGCGACGGGTCGCCAAAACCGTTCCGGATGAAGGTGCGGGCACCGTCCTTCGTCAATCTTCAGGCACTGTTCGGGGTCAGCAATGCGCGCTACCTGGCGGACATGATCGCCGTGCTGGGCAGCCTCGACCCGGTGATGGCGGAAGTGGACAAATAGAAGTGGATCCGGACGCGATGAACATGCGCGAAAAGATCGAGGCGGCGGCTGCGCGGTACCCGGACCAGCGCTCGGCGATCATGCCCGCGCTGCTGATCGCGCAGAAGGAACATGGCCATCTACCCGGCCCGGTGCTGGAAGAAGTCGCAGACATCCTCGGCGTCGAGCGGATCTGGGTCTACGAACTGGCGACCTTCTACACCCTGTTCCATACCGAGCCGGTGGGCATGTTCCACCTGGAACTCTGCGACAACGTCTCTTGCATGCTGCGTGGGTCCGAGCACCTGCTGAGGCATCTGGAAGTGGTGCTGGGGATCAGGAAGGGCGACACGACCCCGGACGGACTGTTCACCCTTTCGACCGTCGAATGCCTGGGTGCTTGCGAGATGGCGCCGGTGATGCAGGTCGGCGACGACTATCACGGCGATCTCGACATCGCGCGGGTCGACGCACTTCTGGAGGGTCTGCGGGCGACGGCGGGGCTGGTGACCGGCACCGATCGCGCAACGCCGGCAGCCCCCGGAGTGTAGCGCCATGTTCGAACCGGTGCTTCTCAGGAACGTGGACGTGCCCGACGGCCATCTGCTGGCGACCTACGAGGCCGGCGGCGGCTACCAGGCGCTGGCGAAGGCGTTGCGCGAGCACACGCCCGACGAGATCATCGGCCTCATCAAGGAGTCCAATCTGCGCGGTCGCGGCGGAGCCGGATTCCCGACCGGTATGAAGTGGAGCTTTGTGCCGAAGCGGGCCGACAAGCTGAAATATCTGTGCTGCAACGCCGATGAGGGCGAGCCCGGTACCTTCAAGGACCGGATCATCATGGAGCGTGACCCGCACCAGCTGATCGAGGGCATGGCGATCAGCGCCTACGCGATCGGCGCGGAAACAGCCTATCTCTACATCCGCGGGGAATACGTGCTGTCGATCCGGCGGCTGGAGCAGGCGATCGCCGAGGCCCATGCCAAGGGGTACCTGGGAACGGGGATCCTCGGCTCGGATTTCAGCTTCGCCGTGCACATCCATTGCGGCGCCGGCGCCTATATCTGCGGCGAGGAGACCGCGATGCTCGATTCGCTCGAGGGCAAACGGGCCCAGCCGCGTCTGAAACCGCCGTTTCCCGCAGTCGAGGGGCTCTACGCCAGCCCGACCGTGATCAACAACGTCGAGACGCTGGCCTGTGTGCCGCATATCGTGGCGCGGGGGCCGGTCTGGTTCCGCGGCATCGGCCCGGACAAGAGCCCCGGCCCGAAGCTCTATTGCCTCAGCGGGCAGGTGCGCAAACCGGGCCTCTACGAGCTGCCGATGGGCATTTCGCTGCGCGAACTGGTCGAGGACCACGCCGGCGGGCCGTTGCCAGGGCGCAAGATCAAGGCCGTAATCCCCGGCGGGGTCTCGGCGCCGGTGATACCGGAGCGCGGGCTGGACGTCGGGATGGACTTCGATTCCCTGGCCGCCGCCGGCTCGATGCTCGGCTCGGCCGGGGTGATCGTGATCGACGACTCGACCTGCATGGTAAAAGTCGCCACCCGGATAATCGAGTTCTTCCACCATGAATCCTGCGGCAAGTGCACCCCGTGCCGCGAGGGCCTGAACTGGGTCGTGAAAGTCCTGCGCCGGGTCGAAGCTGGGCAAGGCGCGCCGGGTGACCTGGATCAGCTGGAGGCGCTCTGCAAGGGCATCTTCGGCAACACGTTCTGCGCGCTGGGCGACGGCGCGGCCATGGGGCTGCGGGCGGCGCTGGAGCATTTCGAGCATGAGTTCGCCCTCCATATCGAGGAGCGGAGGTGTCCGTTTCACTGAGGAGCGCTGAGAGTAGGCCGTAAGGAAGTCATGGTTAGCATCACGATCGATGGGCAAATGCTGGAAGTGGAGCAGGGGTCCACGGTGCTGCAGGCCGCCGAGCGTCTGGGTATCGCCATCCCGACCTTCTGCTACATGAAGCGGCTGCCGGCGCTGGCTTCCTGCCGCATGTGCCTTGTCGAGGTGCAGGGGTTGCGGAGACTGCAGCCCTCCTGCGCGACCGCGGTCGCCGAGGGCATGGTCGTACGGACGAACACGCCGCTGATCGACGAGACGCGCTCCTCCATGCTCGACATGCTGCTCGCCAACCACCCGCTCGACTGCCCGATCTGCGACAAGGGCGGCGAGTGCGAGCTTCAGGACATGGTAATGGCATACGGCCCCCGCGAAAGCCGGTTCCGCGATGCCAAACGTGTGTTCCACTCCAAGGACATCCGGCTCAGCCCGGTCATCATCATGAATGTCAACCGCTGCATCCAGTGCCAGCGCTGCGTCCGGATGTGCGAGGAGGTCGTCGGTGCGGTCGCCTTGGGCACCGTCGAAAAAGGCATGGATACGGCCGTCACCGGCTTCGAAGGCAGCCTCGCGAGTTGCGACCAGTGCGGCAACTGCGTCGAGGTCTGCCCGGTCGGCGCGCTGATGAGCTTTCCCTATCGCTACAAGGCGCGGCCCTGGGATCTGGCCGAGACCGACACGGTGTGCCCGCATTGCGGCACCGGTTGCCAGTTGACAGTCGGCGCGCGCAGGGGCGAGTTCATGCGGGTCCGCTCGAAGTGGGAGAACGGGGTCAACCGCGAAACGCTCTGCGTGCGAGGGCGCTTCGGTCTCGATTTCATCGAGGGCCGGGACCGGGTCAAGCGGCCGATGATCCGTCGTGACGGCGCCCTGGTTCCGGTTTCCTGGGACGAAGCGGGGGACTACTTGCGGCAACGCCTGTCCGATGTCGGGAGCAAGGCTGCGGGCGGGCTCGCTTCGCCGCGTCTCCCCAACGAGATGCTCTATCAGTTCCAGAAGCTGATGCGGACGGTGTTCCGAACCAACAATATCGACTGCTCGGCGCGCTGGTCCACGCCCTTCGATGCGCTCGGCCCCTTGATGGCGGGCTTCCATTCCCGCGCGCCGCTGGAGGAGGTGATCGGCAACGATTGCGTGCTTGTCGTCGGTGGCAACGTTACCGAGGAAAATCCGGTCACCGAATACCTGCTGCGTGACGCCGCACGCCAGCGGCACATCGGGCTGCTCATGCTCTCGACGCGGCCGTCGCGCCTCGACGCCGACAGCAGGGCGGTCGTTCGGGTCCCGCCAGGCGGTGAGACGGCGAGCCTCGCCGCGGTGGTGGCCGGTCTGGCCACGGCGGCAGGTCGGGCCCTTCCGGGCGAATTGTTCGCGGACATCGGCGCGACAACCGGCAGTGAGGAGCCGGACCGTCTCGCCGCAGCGCTGCTGAAAGGCCGAAGCATCACCGCGCTTGTCAGCGCCGACCTGCTGAGATCACACCAGGCGCGCGCAACGCTGCAGCAACTCACCAACCTGCTGCAGCTTCTCCGCGCACTCGGCAAGGGCGTGGCGATGCAGTTCCTCTTCGACCGCGCCAATCAGATGGGCGCCTGGGACATGGGGGTCCTGCCGGCGGCGCTGCCGGGGCTGCGCCCGGTGGGCGATGACGTGGCGCGCGGAATTCTCGAAAAGGCCTGGGGCACCGAAATCCCGCCCGAACCGGGCGCGGATTTCGACGCCATGCTGGAACTCTGCGACGGCGGGCGGATGGGCGCACTCTACGTCGTCGGAAGCGACCCGCTGATGGCCTATCCAGACCGGGAATTCGCAAAGCGGGCGCTTGCCGGCGCCGATCTTCTGGTCGTGCAGGACACGTTCCTCACCGATACGGCGGGTCTGGCCGATGTCGTCCTGCCCGCGGCGGGCTACGGCGAAGAATCCGGCACGTTCACCAACAACGAGGGCCGGACCCAGACGATCCGCAAGTTCCGCGAGCCCGCCTTCGAGGCGCGAGGCAATCTGGCGATCTTCGACTTCGTCGCGGCGCTGCGCAACCGGGCGCTGGGGCTGTCACTGCAAGGCGAAATCTTCGGCGAGATCGCCCGGCTGGTTCCGGCCTATCAGGGACTGACGCAAGACGGCCTCGGGACCGACGGAGCATTCACCGGAACGGCCCCGTCGCCGCAGGCCGGTGAGTTCTTCGCCCCGCCGCCTGCCCCGATCGCGGCCGACGGGCTCATGCTGGTCACCGGCAACGGCCTGTTCCACAACGGATATCTTTCCGAACGCTCGGAGATACTGAATACCGTCGCTGACGCCCCATATGTCGAGATGAGCGAGCGAGACGCCCGGCAGCTTGCCCTTTCGGATGGCGATCTGGTGGCGGTGCGATCCGCCCGGGGCGAGCTGACGGCGGAACTCAAGGTCAACAGGCGCTTTCCCCCGGGCCTCGTGTTCGTGCCGGAAAATTACAGAACCTTGCGTCTCAACAGCCTGATGCGGCGGGGCGAATACCCATGTCCGGTGGAGGTTCGCAGGGCGCACGCGGCTTTAGGGATCGGCGCTGCCGCGCAACCTGAAGCGCTGCCAGAGGTTCCGGGCTGAGGCGGTTCCCACCTGCAGCCTGCCGATGGATCCAGGATCGTCAGTGATAGCCGGTTCCGGCGATGTAATCGTGCAGCGCCTCCTCGTTGCGTATCAGTTCCTCGAGCCGGTGCTTGACCAGATCGCCGATGCTGACCACGCCGACAGGGGCGTCGCCATCCATGACCAGCACGTGGCGCGTCCGCCGCTCGGTCATGATCGCCATCACGAACGGCAGCCCATCCTGTGCCGAACATGTCGCCACGCTGCGGTTCATGATGTCGGCGACCTGCATCATGGGCGCCTCGACTCCGTAGTCGGCCACGGCATTGCAACAGTCCCGCTCCGACAGCGTACCCAGGTATTTCCCGGGCGAACGGCTGACGACCACGAAGCCGATGTTGTGTTCCCGAAACAGCCGCAGGACTTCCACCATCGTCTGATTTGGAGTGACCGATACGACCTCGGGGGCCTTGGCCTTCAAGATTTGGCATACAAGCATCTGAACCTCCTCCCTGCTCGCTCCGGCTTGACGGCTGGCGCGCGTTCAAGTTCGGCGGATATTCCGCCACCAGTTGTATCCCTCCGGCTCGCTCGTCTCGACCAGCACGTCCCGTTCGGTGTTCAGACGCGCGGCCACCACGCCGCCGCCGGTTGCCGCCTTGCCCGGCTTGGCGAGCAGATCGTCACGTCCGACGACCAGGTCACGCGAGGAAAAGCTCGAGAACTCATACTGTTGGCCAAGGGCGATCGCGTCCGCGGGGCAGGCGTCCTCGCAGAGCCCGCAGAACAGGCAACGGGCCATGTCGATCTCGAATTTTGCCGGGCGTCGGTTGCCCTTCTCGTCCTCGTAGGGGACGACTTCAATGCAATAGCAGGGACAAATCCGCGCGCAGAGTTCGCAGGCCACGCATTTGATCTCGCCCTCTTCGTCGCGCTTGAGGAAATGATGCCCGCGATAGCGCGAATAGGGCAGCCACTTTTCCTTGTCCGGATACTGCATGGTCACGGACCTGGAGAACATGTAGCCGAAGGTCAGCGCCAGCGCACTCCCCAGATCGGCGAAGAACGCCCAGCCGATCCATGTTCCACTTCTATCCGGTGCGTGCGACATCGCCGCCTCGCTACCGAGCCGCTACGGCCCTTAAAGGAAAGCAACACCGGTTATTATTATGTTCGCGAGTGACAGCGGAAGCAAGACTTTCCACCCGATCGCCATGAGTTGGTCGTAGCGGTAGCGCGGGAAAGTGAAACGGAACCACATGAACAGATAGAGGAAGAACGCGACCTTTAGCGCAAACCAGAGAAGCGGCGGCAAGGGGATCAGCACGCCGTTCCAGCCGCCGAAGAACAGGATCACCGCCAGTACGGACACGAGCAGCATGATCGCGTATTCGCTGACCATGAAGAATGCGAAGCGGATGCCGCTGTATTCGGTATGGAATCCGGCCCCCAGATCGCCCTCCGCTTCCGCCAGGTCGAAGGGAATGCGCTGCGCTTCGGCCAGCCCGGCGACAAAGAACACGAAGAACCCTACCGGCTGGTAGACGATATTCCAGACATCGGCCTGCGCCCGCACGATGTCGAGCAGGCTCATGGACTGCGCCAGCATCACCACGCCGATGACCGCGAACCCCATGGGGATCTCGTAGCTGATCATCTGCGCGCAGGTCCTCAGGCTGCCCAGGACCGCGTATTTGCTGTTCGCGGCCCAGCCGCCGAAGATGACGCCATAGACCTCGATCCCGATCACCGCGAAGACGAAAAGGAGCGCCACGTTCATGTCGGAGACGTAGAGCGTGATCTCGGCGCCGAGGACCGAGACGGTCTCGCCGAAGGGGATCGCGACGAACACCACGAAGGGCGGGGCCAGCGCCAGGATCGGCGCCAGTTTGAACAGGAAACGGTCGGCCTCGGCCGGGATGTGGTCCTCCTTGGTCAGGAGCTTGATCCCGTCCGCCACCGGCTGCAGCAGCCCGTGCCACCCCACGCGCATCGGCCCCATCCGTTGCTGCATGTGCCCGGCGATCTTGCGTTCCAGCCAGGTCAGCGGCAAGGGCAGCAGCAGCAGGATCGCAATCAGCAACGCGACCTTGAAGACGATCAGGCCAATGGCGACGACAAGTTCCATGATCCGCGGCTACTTGTTCATCGGGTTGAGACCCGCGGCTGCACACTGAGCGCTTGCGCGATTGTCGGGCCGCACGGGAACGACAGTTTCCCAACGGCGACGCGCCTCGCCAAGATATCACAGTGCTATCGTCGCTGGCTATGCTGTGCCATGGGTGGATCAGTCCAGGCGCTGTCATGTTGTTTGCAGATACACGCGCTGGCACCCTGCGGCGCAGATGGCGACTGACCACGGTCGATGCAGGACCGATGCTCGCCGTCCGGCATCGTTGCGCCGCCCATCTTCTCAACAAGGATCGGGAGGCGTTATCTTCGGACGAATGTCAGATAGGCGGGCCGCCGGCCTTCGCGGATCGCCTTGGCTTCGTAGCGCGTGCCTGGCCAGCCTTCATAGGGCTCGTGCCAGTCGCTCGACCATGCGGCCTGCCATTCGAACGCACCATGAGCACGGCAATGGAGCAAGGTCCAGTTGACGTAGCTGTCGATGTCGGACGCGAAACGGAACAGTCCGCCCGGCTTCAGCACGCGGGCGAAACGCGTCAGATTGGTCTGGCCGACGAAACGGCGCTTCCAATGGCGTTTCTTCGGCCAGGGGTCCGGATAGAGAAGATCGATCCCGGAGAGGCTGGCATCCGGCAACCAGTCGAGAAGCCGGGTCGCGTCGTCGTCATGGACGCGGATGTTCGAAAGCGGCCGCTCGTCCAGCGCCATCATCAGTTTGGCCATGCCGTTGACGAAGGGCTCCACGCCGATGAAGCCTGTGTCGGGATGGCGTGTCGCCTCCGACAGAAGGTGCTCGCCGCCGCCGAAGCCGATCTCCAGCCGGACGGAAGAAACTTCGGTGGGGAACAGTTCCTCCAGGCGCGCCGGGGCCGGCGCGCCGAGATCCACCCTCAGTCGCGGCAGGCCAGCTTCGAGGGCCGCCGCCGGATGTGCGCGGATCGCCTTGCCGCGACGGCGGCCGAAGAACGCCTCCGTTGACCGGCTGCGCCGTTCGGCCGTCATCGCTGGTCATGCCTCCGATCAGGCTGCCACGGCCTCCCTGGCGATCGCATCCTTGAGCGCCTTCGCCAGGTCCGTCCGTTCCCACGCGAAGGAACCGTCACGCCCCGGCTTGCGGCCGAAATGGCCATAGGCGGTGGTCTTGGCATAGATCGGCTTGTTGAGATCCAGATGCCGCCGGATGCCCGACGGCGACAGGTCCATCACTTCGCGCAGCGCCCCTTCGAGCGTCGCCTCGTCGACCTTGCCGGTGCCGTGCAGATCGACATAGATCGACAGCGGCTGGGCCACGCCGATCGCGTAGGAGAGCTGGATGGTGCAGCGGTCGGCAAGCTTGGCGGCAACGACGTTCTTGGCGAGGTAGCGCGCGGCATAGGCCGCCGAACGGTCCACCTTGGTGGTGTCCTTGCCGGAGAAGGCGCCGCCGCCATGGGGTGCCGCACCACCATAGGTGTCGACGATGATCTTGCGGCCGGTGAGGCCGGCGTCGCCGTCGGGGCCGCCGATCACGAACTTGCCGGTCGGATTGATGTACCAGGCGCAGTTCGAAGCGATCTTCAGGTCGCCCAGGGCCTCGCGGATATAGGGTTCCACGACGCTGCGCACCTTCTTGGAATCCCAGCCCGCGTCGAGATGCTGGGTCGACAGCACGATCTGGGTGACCTCGGCGGGCTTGCCCCCGACATAGCGCACCGTGACCTGGCTCTTGGCGTCGGGTCCGAGCTTGCCTGCATCGCCCTTGCCGGCGCGGCGGGCGCCCGAAAGCAGTTCGAGCACCTTGTGGCTGTAGTAGATCGGAGCCGGCATCAGATCCGGCGTTTCGCGGCAGGCATAACCGAACATGATGCCCTGGTCGCCGGCGCCCTCGGCATTGGCGTCCTGGGCCTTGTCGACGCCCTGCGCGATGTCGGCGGACTGGGCATGCAGAAGGACGTCGATCTTGGCGGTCTTCCAGTGGAAGCCGTCCTGTTCGTAACCGATGTCGCGGATCGCGCGGCGCGCCACCGAACGGAACTTCGAGGGATTGATGACCGGATGCCCCTTCCCGTCCTGAAGGATCTTGCCGTCCTTGTCCTTCTTCAGCAGCGTGTGCGGCACACGCACCTCGCCGGCGATGACGACGCGGTTGGTGGTGGCGAGCGTCTCGCAGGCGACGCGCACATCCCACGGGTTCATGCCGGCCTTTTTGGCCTCTCGATAGACCAGATCGACGATTTCATCGGAAATGCGGTCGCAAACCTTGTCCGGGTGGCCTTCCGAGACGGATTCGCTGGTGAAGAGATAGTCTTGCCGCGACACGGGTGTCCCCTCTTGAAAAAGGACCGACAGAAGCGTCGATCCAAGGCGGTGGACGGTGTAGCCAATGCCGATCGATCCCGTCAAGACGGGACCGTCAAGGGAACCATGACATATCGTCCGGGCGAAGCACAATCCTCGCCCGCGCAAGGCTGCGAGGCCGCATGGTTTCGTGCAGTGATGTCGCCGCCCCCGGAACCGAACCGGGGTACGGCTATTCGACGTCTTCCTCGGCCAACGCCTTGACCAGATCGATGATCTTGCGGCGTACCTTCGGCTGCGAGATCCGGGCAAAGGCGCGGTTCAGCTGGATGCCTTCCGTGCTGTTCAGAAAATCGACCACGAAGGTCGTGGCGTCCTCCGCGAGTCCCTTCGCTTCGCCAATTTGGCCCGGGGCATCCTCGAAGAAGAAGGACACGGGCACGCTCAGAATCGATGCGATGGCCTGCAGCCTGCTCGCGCCGACCCGATTCGTGCCTTTCTCGTATTTCTGGATCTGCTGGAAGGTAATGCCGAGGTTTTCACCGAGCTTCTCCTGACTCATCCCCAGCATATTGCGGCGGAGCCTGATACGGCTTCCGACGTGCACGTCGATCGGGTTAGGCTTCTTCTTATTTTCTATCATTTTTTCCTCGCCGTTTTCGCGGCTTGTCTATGTTTTGCGCCCCTGTCCATCGGCTCCGAATCCATCGCCCAATCTCATCGCGACCGACCGACACGAGGTAAAGCCAATATAATATGAATTTCTAATATATGCACTGTCAATCGACACGTAGCCGTTGTCTCGCCCACAACCCACAGGCAATCGCAGCAAGCAGGACGACAACTGCGAAGCCGTTGGTCGAAGGCCTCCCCAAGGGCAAACCATAGGGGGCCTCAATTTCCACCGAAAGGTCCAAAGTTCCGCGAGCGTTAATGGCGAGTGCATCGAGGACGCGACCCTTTGGGTCGACGACGGCGGAGATGCCGCTGTTGGCGGCGCGCAGCAGCGTCCTGCCGGTCTCGACGGCGCGGATCTGGGCCTGGCGGAAATGCTGATACGGACCCGGCGTGTCGCCGAACCAGGCATCATTGGTGAGATTGACGATCAGGCTGGCACCGGTCACGCCGGAGGATACGAGCTCCGGGAAAATGATCTCGTAGCAGATAAAGGGCGCGGCCTTCTGCCCGCCGGGAAGCGCGATCGGATGACGCTCGCTTCCGGCCGAGAAGCTCATCGGCATCGGCACGATGCTGTCGATCCCGAGACGCGCGAAGAGATTTTCGAACGGCAGATATTCGCCGCCCGGCACGAGATGTATCTTGTCGACGGCGTCGACGATCTCGCCGGCCGAGTTGATCGCCACGACGGAGTTGTAATAGCGCGGACCACCCGCCGCGCCGCGCCCGCCCTCCTCGCGGACGGCACCGGCGATCAGCATCTGGCCGTCGCCGAGAAGCTCGCCCATGGCGACCAGCGCGTCGGGACGCTCCGCGAAGAGGAAGGGAACCGAGGTCTCGGGCCACAGGATGAGCTGCGGTGCGGGCGCGCCGGCTTCCGGGGGGCGTGCCGAAAGCTGCAGCAAAGCCCTGAAGATGTCGTCCCGCGCCTTGTCGTCGAGCTTCTGCGCCTGGTCGATGGAGGGCTGCACGATACGGACGGCGAGGGTCTGCCCCGCCCCGGCATCCGCGCTGGCAAGCCGCCAGTAGCCGAAGCCCGCATGCGCGGCGATCAGGATCGCGGCGAGCGACAAGCCGAACGCCCTGTGCCGTTTGCCCGCAAGCAAGGCAGGCATGGCGAAGACGAAGACGGCGAGCGCATTCACACCAGGGGTGCCGATGACCGACACCGACTGCATGAGAAGCGGCACCGGCATCGCCGCATAGCCGACCGGGTTCCAGGGAAAGCCGGTGAAGAGGAACGTGCGCAGCCATTCGATGACGCCGAAGGCTGCGGCGAGCGAGGCGACCCGCCCTATATCGTCGGTCCAGAACAGCCGGGCGAGCGCCGTCGCGGCGCCATAGAAGACGGCGAGGATCGCAGGCAGCAGGAGGACCGCGATGGGGATCGCCCAAGCGAAGCTGTCCGCCTCGACCAGCATCGCGGTGCCGACCCACCAGAGCCCGAACACGAAATAGCCAAAGCCGAACCACCAGCCGATCGCGAATGCCGGCTGGAGCCGGCGCAGCAAGGTTGCCGGCGCCTCGACGGTCGCCCCGTCGAGCAACCAGACCAGCACGGGGAACGAGACGAAGCAGACCGCGAAGAAATCGTAGGGCGCGACGGACAGGACCGCGAAGCCGCCCGCCAAAAACGCCGCAAGCGTGCGGCGCCACCCCCAAAGCAATATCGTCCTGCCGGCAAGGCTTTCCATGCGGCTGCCCAAGTAACGAGAATCACCCGGATATGGGTGTATCAGGCCGGGAAGCCCGTTCCAACGCGCCAAGCCACTCGGCCGCCGGCACCGAGGAACCCGGCGGCTGCAGCCTATCTCCCTGTATAGCCTTCGGATTTGGCGCCGGCCTTCGGCCCGGGCCTCAAGAGAGACCGTGCGGCCTTTGGTCTCTGCACGCTACGCGGACGTCAGCCCTCGTTGGAGACGGCCTGGGCGGCGCGCCGGCGCCGTTCGGCCTTCTGGTCGCTGACGATGCGCACCCGCTTCACGCGTCTCGGATCGGCGTCGAGCACATGGAATTCGAAGCCCGGGATCGGATGCACGACCTCGCCCCGGGCCGGCACGCGACCCAGCGTGTTGAAGATCATACCGCCGATCGTATCGACGGTCTCGCCATGCTCGCCAGGCTTGAACGCCTCGCCGATCATCTTCTCCACATCCTCGATCTCGGCCTTGCCGTCGACGATGAAGACACCTTCCCCGGCCTGGGTGATCAGCGGCTCGTCGTCGTCATGCTCGTCCTCGATGTCGCCGACGACCATCTCGACGATGTCTTCGAGCGAGACCAGCCCGTCCGTACCGCCATACTCGTCGATGACCAGCGCCATCTGTGTGCGCGAGGCCTGCATTCGCGCCATCAGGTCGGACGCAAGCATCGAAGGCGGCACGAAAAGCACGGTGCGCATGAGGTTGAGCTCGCCGATGGTGCGGCTCAGGTCGACATTGGCCAGGTCGAGCACCTTGGGCGCCGTCTCGGCCTTCTTGGACACGCGGCCCCGCTTGACCCGGGCCTGCTTGGTGATGTGGGCGACGACGTCGCGGATATGGACCATGCCACGGGGGTCGTCGAGCGTCTCGGCATAGACCGGCATGCGCGAGTGGCCCGATTCCTCGAAGACATTGAGCAGGTCGCCGAGCGTGATCGAGATCTCCACGGCCTCTACGTCGGCCCGCGGCACCATGACGTCCTCGACCCGGACCTCGCGCAGCCGCAGGATGTTGTTGAGCATGGCCCGCTCGCCGGCGGAGAAGTCGGCTTCGTCGGACCCGCTTTCGGCCAGGGCGTCGGCGAGATCCTCGCGCAGGTTGGAGCCGTTCCGTTGACGGAAGAAGCCCATCATGCGTTCGAGCAGCGTAGGCCGATCGGCCTGCTGCCCGGCGGTACTACTCGGGCCCTCGTCCTTCTGGGCCGACGCCTTGGTCTCACCCGCTTCGGGGGCCGCGGCAGTCTTGAGATTTTCGTTCATCGTCGTCCGGCTTGATGCGCCTCTTCCTGTTAAGCATAGGGATCGGGAATGGCAAGTCTCGCCAATGCCCGCCGTTCCATGGCCTCCATCGTCTCGGCCTCGTCCTCGGTCTCGTGATCATAGCCGACGAGATGGAGGAAGCCATGGATGACCAGGTGAATGAGATGGTGCTCGAACGGCTTCTCTTCGAGGCCGGCCTCGCGGGAAATCGTTTCGGCAGCCAGGACTATGTCGCCGAGCATCGGGGGCAGCGGGTCGCCGGGCCGCACCGGAAAGGCCGGAAAGGACAGCACGTTGGTCGGCTTGTCCTTGCCGCGCCAGCCAGCATTGAGCTCGCGGATGCCGGCGTCGTCGGAAAACACCAGGCTGAGTTCCGAGGGCTGGACGGCAGAGACGCCGGCCTCGGTCAGCACCGCATCGATCGCCCTGCGGGCCAGTCGTTCGAGCTCGCCCTCGGGCGGCCACACACCCGCCTCGACCAGGAGATCGATGGCGACAAGCGGTACGGCTTTCGCCGCGGCGGTCGTTCCAGTCATGACCGGATCATATCAGTTGTCCGTCGCTCCGAGCCCGCGGGCCATCTTGGCGTCGCGATCGTAAGCGGACACGATCTCGGCGACGAGCGGATGACGGACGACGTCCTTCTCGTTGAAGCGGACGGTGACGATCCCCGCGACGCCGTCCAGCACGCGCAGGGCCTCGACCAGGCCGGACTTGGTGTTCACCGGCAGGTCGATCTGCGTGGGATCGCCGGTCACGATCATGCGCGAGTTCTCGCCGAGCCGGGTCAGGAACATCTTCATCTGCATCGGCGTGGTGTTCTGCGCCTCATCGAGGATAACGGCGGCGTGCGCCAGCGTGCGGCCGCGCATGAAGGCGAGCGGCGCGATCTCGATGACGCCGGCGGTGATCGCCCGCTCCACCTTGTCGCCCGGCATCATGTCGTAGAGCGCGTCGTAGAGCGGCCGCAGGTAAGGGTCGACCTTCTCCTTCATGTCGCCCGGCAGGAAGCCCAGCCGCTCGCCCGCCTCGACCGCGGGACGCGACAGGATGATGCGCTCCACCAGGCCGCGCTCGAGCAGCATCGCGGCATGGGCGACGGCCAGATAGGTCTTGCCGGTACCCGCCGGGCCGATGCCGAAGACCAGCTCCGAGCGTTCCAGCGCCCGCATATAGGCGTCCTGGTTCAGCGAGCGCGCATAGATCGTCTTCTTGCGGGTGGCGATCTGGGCCGCCGCCATCCGGCCCTTGCGCTCCAGCGTCGGCAGGGTCAGCTGGTCGTCGGCCGCGATCGCCATGCGCACCGCCCCATCGACGTCCGACTGCGCCAGATCCGCCCCCTTCTGCAGGATGGCGTAGAGGTGATCGAGCGCGCGGCGCGCCTGCTCGGCCGTCGTCGGACTGCCCTTGATGGTGAGCTGGTTGCCGCGCGAGCGGATGTCGACACCGAGCTTCTGCTCCAGCCGGGCGAGATTCTCGTCGAACTGGCCGTAAAGGGCGCTGGCGAGCTTGTTGTTGTCGAAGGTCAGAACGATATGCGCCATGTCCGATGCCCCGGAGGACACGTTCTTCAGTTCGGTAGCGCTCAACCGCCTCTCCTCAACTACGACCGCGTCGGCGCGGCCTGATCGGCGAACAGGCTGTTGGGGCCCGCCCGCATGATTCGCACCGACACAATGTCACCGATTTCACCGGCCTTTTCATCAACAATCACCGGCTGCAGCCAGGGCGAGCGGCCGACCCGCTGGCCGGGCTGGCGGCCGGGTTTTTCGATCAGGGTCGACATGGTTCTTCCCACCAGGCCGGCCGCGAATTCCTGCTGATGCTCGGCGAGCAGCGCCTGAAGCCGCTGGAGGCGCTCGTCCTTCACATGCTCCGGGACATGGTCCTTCATCTCGGCGCCGGGCGTGCCCGGACGCGGCGAATATTTGAACGAGAAGGCCTGCGCATAGCGCACCTTTCGCACCACGGCGAGCGTCTCCTCGAAATCGGCATCGGTCTCGCCGGGAAAACCGACGATGAAGTCGCCCGACATGGCGATGTCGGGGCGCGCGGCGCGAATCCGGTCGATGAGCCTGAGATAGTCGGCGGCTGTATGACGGCGGTTCATCGCCTTCAGCACGCGGTCCGAACCGGCCTGCACCGGCAGGTGCAGATAGGGCATCAGCGCTTCCAGGTCGCGATGCGCCGCGATGAGCTCGTCATCCATGTCGCGCGGATGGCTGGTCGTGTAGCGCAGCCGCGCCAGCCCGGGGATCTCCGCGAGGCGATGCAGCAGGCGGCCGAGGCCCCATTCCTTGCCGTCCGGCCCCGCGCCGTGCCAGGCGTTGACGTTCTGTCCGAGCAGCGTCACCTCACGCACGCCGGCGGCGGCGAGCCGTTCAGCCTCGGCCAGGATCTGCGACACCGGCCGCGAAACTTCGGAGCCCCTCGTATAGGGAACCACGCAGAAAGTGCAGAACTTGTCGCAGCCTTCCTGCACGGTGAGGAAGGCGGTCACGCCGCGCCTGGCGACTTCCGAGCGTTTCGGCTGCGGCAGATGCTCGAACTTGTCCTCGATTGCATAATCGGTCTCGACGACTTTCGCGCCGCCGCGCGCCTTGCGCACCACCTCGGGCAGCCGGTGATATGTCTGGGGACCGACGACAAGGTCGACGACGGGCGCGCGCCGGATGATCTCCTGGCCTTCGGCCTGCGCCACGCAGCCGGTGACGCCGATCATCATCTCGCGGCCGGCGCGTTCGCGTTCCGTCTTCAGCCGGCGGATGCGGCCGAGCTCGGAATAGACCTTCTCGGCCGCCTTCTCGCGAATATGGCAGGTGTTGAGAAGGACGAGGTCGGCGTCCTCCATCGCATCGGTCCGGGAATAGCCGTCGGCGGCCAGCGCGTCGGACATGCGCTGGCTGTCATAGACGTTCATCTGGCAGCCATAGGTCTTGACGAAGACCTTGCGTGTCGCCGCCGGGCTTGCCTGAGGCAGGTCCACCGCGTCAGCGGCGCCGCGCTCCCCAATCTGGTCGAGTTCCATTCCGCGGCTTTTAGCGCTTCTCGATGACAAAGGACAGACGCTTTGTGGCGTCCGATTCAGGCAGCGAAGCCAATGCCGGCAGGGCGTCCTTCACGCCCCGAAGGCGCGCGGCGCTCTGGTCGGCGACGGCCTCAAGGATGGTGCAGCGCCTCGATCATCATGGCGCGGACCGCCTGCTGCGCCTGGCGCGCGGCCTGCTTGCGGTTGCTCTCGGACGTATATTCGACCGCCTCCCCGAACCGGACATGGACATCGATCGCCCCTTCGCGCAGGAGCCGGCCGACATGGGGCACAAGGTCGGCGTCGCCGATCCACGAGGCGATCACGCGGTGGCGCCGGCCCATGGGCAGGCCGTGAAGGCGCGTATAGGCGATCGCGACGGGCTGGATATACATCTTCTCGGCACCGCCGTCGGTCAGCGCGATATCGGCGGCCGCAAAGAGCGTGCTCTTGAACGGCGACAGGAAATTGCCGTCGGAGGTCGTTCCCTCGGCGAAAAGCACGATCGCCTCCTTGCCGGCAAGCCGCTTGCCGACTTCAGACACCTGCTCGCCCGATTTGCGCTTGCGGTCCCGCTCCACGAACACCGTGCGCTGCAGTTTCGCCAGCGAGCCGAGCACCGGCCAGCCGTTCAGCTCCGACTTGGCGATGAACGCCACGCCGCCGAGCGAGCCGAGCGCGATGATGTCGGTCCAGGAAATGTGGTTGGAGGCGATCAGCAGCGGTCTGTTGCGTGCCATCTCGCCATGCACATGGACCCGCAGACCGAGGATCCTGAGCAGGAACTTGTGCCACAGTTGCGGCATGACATGCTCGTTCATGAATCCGGACTTCATGACCACGAGCTGCGTCAGCGCCAGGACCGGCGTGACGATGGCAAGGCAAAGAAGCGCCAACCACGTCCTGATCGTTCCGACCATCGCCTCTCCCTGCCTTTTCCGGATGAACTGGCTAGCGAAGATCGCGCCGCATGACAAGCGCGCCGGAGCGGCCCTTGTCCGCGGTCTGATAATAAGCTGGGCGCCTGCCCACCTCCTGGAAGCCGAGCCGCCGATAAAGATGCACTGCCGGCACGTTGCTTTCGTCGACCTCAAGGAAAAGAGCCTCGGCGCGTTCCGAGTGGAGCTCGCGCAGGACCGCGTCCATCAACTGCCAGCCGAGGCCCTGCCGGCGATGGGCCCGCGCCACGGCGATCGTCAAGATCTCGCCCTCCCCTGCGGCCAGCCGCGCCAGCACGAAGCCCGCCGGGCCGGCGCTCGCCCGACCCGTCTCCAGCACGGTGAAGCCGAACACCGTGTCCTGGCTGAGCAGGGCGGTGAATTCGTCGTCGGTCCACGGCCGCACGAAGTCTTCCCGGTGCAGCGTCGCGATGGCCGGCGTATCCTTGACGGTCAGGCGAGCGATCGAGAAATCCCGCCGCTTCGGACGCATGAATGGAAGGCGCATCATCATGACGATCTCGGCAGGATGAAGCCGGCCTGGGGCTTGGCGTCGGGCTCGCGCAGATAGGCGGGCTTCGGCTTTTCGGACGCAGGCCCGCGCTCAGCGGCGAGGCGCGCATAGGTCGCGATATCTGCCGTGGCAGAACTCGGGCAGGTGGCGAGCGCCAGCGGCAGGGCGGCTTCAGCAAGACTGGCCGCTGCCGTTCCGGAAATCACCGGAGCCGTGTCCTTTGCGAGAGCGAGTGCGTCTGCGAAACTCAACACGGCCGCATCATAGCGCATTTTGCCTGCTGCATCGTAGACTGCCACATAGAGGTCGCCGCGCCCGGCGTCGATCGCCACCATGGCCGGCCGGCCGGGGAAGGCGGCGTGCGTTTCGGCCGCAATCGCATCGAGCGTCGTGATGCCCCGCGCCGGAAGCTTCAGCGCCAGCGCGAGGCCGCGAATGGTCGAGACACCTACGCGAACGCCGGTGAATGAGCCGGGTCCGGTCGAGACGGCGAGCGCCCCGAGACCCGCATAGTCCGTTCCGCCGGCGTCGAGCGCCTCGCCGATCGTCGCCATGAGCCGCTCGGCATGACCCTTGCCCAGATCCGCGACCGAACGGCCGAGCTCACGGGCAGCGACCGTGTCCCAGACGCAGGCGGCGCAGAGATTGGCCGCGGTATCGACGGCAAGAAGCTTCATGGGAACGCGCGGCCGGAAGGCTGGATGCGGACGGCATTGTTGAAGCGGAGCGCTCTACGTTGCCCCCCTCTGTCCTGCCGGACATCTCCCCCACAAGGAGGGAGATCGGCCGGCAGCATGGCTTTCGCCAATCGCCAACGTTGCAGGACAAGCGCCGTCGTCGATGACAGCCGATCTCCCCCCTTGTGGGGGAGATGTCCGGCAGGACAGAGGGGGGCAGCGTAGAGCGCCATCATTGCCGAAAGGATATCATGCCTTCCTATCAGGCAGCACTGCCCGTCGCCTTCAGCTCCAGCCGCCTTCTGTGCAGCACCGGCTCGGTGTATCCGCTGGGCTGGACGCGGCCCTCGAAGACGAGGTCGCAGGCGGCCTGGAAGGCGATCGAGGCGTCGAAGTCGGGCGCCATCGGCCGGTAGAGCGGGTCGCCGGCATTCTGCCGGTCGACGACCGCCGCCATGCGCTTCAGCGTCGCCAGCACCTGGTCCTTGCCGCACACGCCGTGATGCAGCCAGTTGGCGATGTGCTGGGAGGAGATGCGCAGCGTCGCGCGGTCCTCCATCAGCCCGACATCGTTGATGTCGGGGACCTTCGAGCAGCCCACGCCCTGGTCGATCCAGCGCACCACATAGCCCAGGATGCCCTGCGCGTTGTTGTCGAGCTCGAGCTGGATCTCGTCGGCCGTCCAGTTCGGCCGCGCCGCCACCGGCACCGACAGGATGTCGTCGAGTTTCGCCCGGGCCCTGTTCCGCAGTCCCGCCTGCACCGCCTTGACGTCGACCTTGTGGTAATGCGTGGCATGCAGCGTCGCCGCCGTCGGCGACGGCACCCAGGCGGTGTTGGCGCCGGCCCGGGGGTGGGCGATCTTCTGCTCCAGCATCGCCGCCATCAGGTCCGGCATCGCCCACATGCCCTTGCCGATCTGGGCATGGCCCGACAGCCCGCAGTCCAGCCCGATGTCGACGTTCCACGCCTCATAGGCGGCAATCCACGCCGCCTGCTTCATGTCGCCCTTGCGGATCATCGGCCCGGCCTCCATCGAGGTGTGGATCTCGTCGCCGGTGCGGTCGAGGAAACCGGTGTTGATGAACACCACCCGCTCGCTTGCCGCGCGGATGCACTCCTTCAGGTTGACCGTGGTGCGCCGTTCCTCGTCCATGATGCCCATCTTCAGCGTGTTGGGCGCCATCCCAAGCGCGGCCTCGACCCGGCCGAAGATCTCCACCGCGAAGGCCACCTCGTCGGGCCCGTGCATCTTCGGCTTGACGATGTAGACCGAGCCGGCCGGCGAGTTCTTGCGGCGGCCGGCACGACCGACGTCGTGGAGCGCGATCAGGCTGGTGATCATGGCGTCCATGATGCCTTCCGGCACCTCGTTGCCGTCGCGGTCGAGAATGGCCGGATTGCCCATCAGATGGCCGACATTCCGGACCAGCATCAGCGAACGGCAGCGCAGCGTAAAGCGCGAGCCGTCGGGTCCGGTGTAGTCGCGATCGGGATTGAGCGTGCGGGTGAAGGTCTTGCCGGCCTTGGTCACTTCTTCAGCAAGGTCGCCCTTCATCAGGCCGAGCCAGTTGCGGTAGACCACCACCTTGTCGGCGGCGTCGACGGCGGCGACCGAATCCTCGCAGTCCATGATCGTGGTGATCGCCGATTCCAGCCACACATCGGCGATATGGGCCGGATCGTCCCTGCCGATGGCGGAGCCGGCATCGATCAGCACCTCGACATGGATGCCGTTGTTGCGCAGCAGGATCTGGCCGGGGGCGGACGCTTCGCCGAGATAACCGGCAAACTGCTCGGGCTTCTTCAGCCCCGCCGTGCGGCCGCCGTCGAGCGACACGACAAGCGCGCCGCCCTTGACCGCGAAGCCGCGGGCTTCCTGCCAGGGTGCACCGGCGAGCGGCACGGCCTCGTTCAGGAAGTTGCGCGCCCATTGGATCACCCTGGCGCCGCGCACCGGATTGTAGCCCTTGCCTTTCTCCGCGCCGTCGGTCTCGGGGATGGCGTCGGTGCCGTAGAGCGCATCGTAGAGCGAACCCCAGCGGGCATTGGCGGCGTTCAGCGCATAGCGCGCATTCATGACCGGCACGACGAGCTGCGGCCCGGCGACCGAAGCGATCTCGGGATCGACATTCTGGGTGGTGACGCTGAAGGCCGGCCCCTCCGGCACCAGATAGCCGATCCCGGACAGGAAGGCCTTGTAGGCGTCCATGTCGGCGGGGGCGCCATGCTCCCGGTACCAGCCGTCGATCTTCTCCTGCAGCGCGTCGCGCCTGGCCAGCAGCGCCCGGTTCTTCGGCGCCAGGTCGTGCACGATCGCCGCAAACGCCTGCCAGAAGGCCGCCGCCTCGACGCCCGTCCCCGGCAGCGCCTCCGTCTCCACGAAGTCACGCAGCTCGCGCGCAACCTTCAGGCCGGCAGTCTCGACACGGTCGCTCATCAATTCTTCTCCACAGGTCGGGATCGGCATTTCGGTTTGCCGGCCTTTTACATGGGAAGGATGCGCGGTCAATTCATCCTAAGGCTCAAGGGCCTCCGACCAAGAATGATTTGGGGCCTGTCGGCCGCCGGCTTCAGGCCACCGCGCTTGGGGCGCCGGGCGCTGGTGCGACGTGTCGAGATACGCGACTTCCTGATCCAGCTCTGATCCATCTACCTCGATCCGGATTGTGCCGGAAAGGACACTGCGCGTCGCCTTGGATCGAAACGTGCCGGTCAGGCTGAACTTCAGGCCGCGATACGCGGCCTGCCGCTCGCTGTCGCGACGAGGATCGCCTCGATGAAGCTGCGCTGCCCTTCGACGGTCGCGCTCTTGATGTCGCGATCCATCGTGATCTCTGCCGTGTCGGTGCCGGCCGCACCCGCCTTGCCTGCGACGAGCCGTCGGATCTCCGCCTCGGCGGCGGCCAGCGCCTCGTCCTCATCCAGGAAATCCTTGACGAGATCGCCGGCGCTGATGCGGAACAGGCCTTCCTTGGGCTGGCTGACGCGCGCCTCGGCCGAGACGCGCACCTGGCCGACCACCGCGCCGAGCGCATTGGCGACATCGGTGTCGTCCGGCACCAAACAACTATTGCCGACGAGCGGGGGCAGGCCGGCATAATGCAGAGGCGCCGAAGCGCCGAGACCGATGACCGGCCGGTCGAGCGCGACCGTCAGCCGCGCGATGCCGTCATGGCCGTCGACCGCGCGCTGGACGAGCGCATGAGCGACCGTCGCGGCCCCGTCGAGACCGTCCTCGGCGAAAGCGGTCTCCAGGATGACCTCGGCGGAGAAGCGGGTCAGTGCAGCGAGCACGCGTTCCGAAATCGCCTCCGGAGACTTCGCGATCGGCTGGCCGCGACCGTCGCGCCTTCGGGCGAAAAGCTCGGCGCCGAGCCGCGCTGCGTCCCTGTTCCAGTTGGCCTGTCGGCCGAGCGTGTGCGCGGCGTCTGACGGCGTGAAGCCCAGGACATGAACGAGGCCGCGCGTTACCAGCCGGGCGAGCGTCGCATTCTGCGCGGTCGAGGCAAGCAGCCTGTCGAGCGGCTGCGGCGTCGCCGTGATCGTCCCGAAGAGCTTGGCTTCCGGCCCGGTCAGGCCGGCTGCGAGACGGTCGGGAACACCGGTGCGTAGCGCGAAACGTCCGTCCATGCGGCCGGGATTGGGCGCGCGCAGCTGCCGCTCGAGCTCGGGAATCACCACATCGGCATGCGCCATGCCCGCCAGTGCCAGCGGCACCAGGCGGCGCGGCCCGAGCAGGATGCGCGGCGTCAGCCCACCATCCTCCAGCGATATCTCGGAATCGCCACCGAGCCCGAAGGTGCGCATGGCGACAGCCTCGACCATGGTGCGGAAGCCACCGACCGTGGCTCCTTCGGGGTCGAGGCGCGGCCGGCCGCCGTCGAGCACCGCGACGTCGGTCGTCGTGCCCCCGATATCGGAGACCACGGCGTCGTCGAGCCCTGTCATGTGACGGGCGCCGACGAGGCTGGCGGCCGGGCCGGACAGGATCGTCTCGATCGGCCGCTGCCTCGCGAAGGCTGCCGAGACCAGGGCGCCGTCGCCGCGCACGACCATCAGCGGCGCCGCAATGCCGCGCTTTTCCAGGAAGCCCTCGGTCGCTGCGGCAAGCCTGTCGATCATCGAGATCAGCCTGGCGTTGAGCAAGGTCGTCAGGGCGCGGCGCGGGCCGCCGAGCTTGGCCGAGAGTTCGTGGCTGGCGGTGACGGGCAGGCCAGTCCGCTCGCGGATGAGCGAGCGCGCCGCCAACTCATGGGCGGGATTGCGGGTGGCGAAATAGGCGCAGACCGCGAAACCCGAGACGCTGCCGGCGAGTTGCGGCAGCGCTTCCTCGAGCGCGCCGAGATCGAGCGGCTGGGCGTTTCCGTGGACGTCGTGGCCGCCGGGGCAGAAAACGACGGGATCGGTGCCGAGCGCCCTCTGCAGCCCGTCGCGGGCGAGATCAGCCTCGGAGAATCCGATCATGACCAGTGCGACGCGTCCGCCCTGTCCTTCGACGAGGGCGTTGGTGGCAAGCGTCGTCGACATCGACACTAGCTTGACTGCGGCCGCTTCGATGGCTGCCTTTTCGAGGACTGCACCGACCGCGCCCGAGATACCGACCGCCAGGTCGTGGCGGGTGGTCAGCGCCTTGGCCTTCGCCGCCACGCCTGTTGCCTCGGACCAGAGCACCGCGTCGGTGTAGGTTCCGCCAGTGTCGATTCCCAGGAAAAGTGCCGGCTGCGCCTGCGGGATGACGTTCATTCTGCTGCCGTTCCGTCGGGACGTGATCTATCGCACGCCCCTTACAGCAGCTTCACCGCTTGAGAAAGCCGGCCCGGTTGGGCCAGGCCGGCCTTTTCTGACCCTAAGGACTACTGGTTCTGGACCCAGACGACTGTGCGGCTGCCGCGATTGACGACAACAGGGCCTTCGTCCGTATAGACATAGCCATAGGCCGGATCGGCGGGGATCTCGACGAGCTGGACGGTCTCGGGCACGATCGTGCCAACCGTTGCGCCGCGCTCGATGACCACGGGATCGCTCGGATTGGCACGGACATAACCGATCGCCTCGTCACGCACGACGTAACCCGGCGAGTAGAGCATCTCGCGGTTCTCGAGAGAGACGACGACGGGCCGACCCTCCGAGTAGAAATAGCCGAACTGCGGATATTCCGGGATCGGCGTGACCGCGACCGCCGCGGGGACGACCACGCCAGGCCTGACGCCGCCCTCGATGACGACCTGTCGGGTCGGGTGCGCCACCACATAGTCGACCGCCGGGTCCGGAACCGCCGTGGCGGAACCGAGCATGGCGCCGGCAAAGCCGCCAACCACCGCTCCGACCGGGCCAGCGACGACAGCGCCGGTCACGGCACCGGCCGTGCCGCCGACTGCAACGCCGGCGTCCACTCTGGGATTGGTGCTCTGGGTCGTCATGTCGTCCATCGCTCTCTCGGCGGCAGGGGCATTGGGCGACTGTACGGGCGCTTCCTGAGCGTAGGCGCCCAAGGTAAGGGCCGAAATGGCCACGGAGGCAAACAGGATTTTGCGCATGGCTTTTCCTTTCGCTTCGGTTGTCCCTCGGCGGGCAAACGCAACTGCTCCCGGGTGGGTTCCTCTTTTTCGGATCGACTGCAAAGGCTTCTCGGGCGGTCAACGCCTCAAGGGTTCGACCGACTGGAATACTTTTCCTGCGACTTCGCGGGACCGGAAGGTCATGGACGGCGCCGGAAATCTCGACCAGATGTCGATACCGTCACGCGGCTTCAGCGGCATGACGCTGCGCCTCCACGACCCGCAGCCGGAGCGTGGCTGATCTGTTTGGTCCGATACCAGGAGTTTCCGCCTGTCTCCGCCGACGATCGGCAGTTTCGACAATGGACGCGACGAACTCTTCGGCGACGGCGTCGAAGTCGGCAGGCCAGTTCGAGAACGCTTCCTTTGGACCGCAGGTGCGGGCCCGCGTTGGGAGCAATCCTTTTCAACCGATGGCGGCCGGTTGAACTGGGTGATGCGAGAGGGCTTGGCTCCGCGCTACCCCGCGACCTGCTCTTCCTGTTCCATCGTGAGCGGCTTGATCTCGGGCGGGAGCGGCTCCGCTTCGATCGGCACCTCCACGCGTGGCACTTCCACGCGCGGAGGTGCTGATCGCGGCGTGCAGGCGGATAGGAAAACGATGCACAAGGCGAAAACGATGCGAAAAGGCATGGGGTGGCGGTAGCGATGACCTGTGGCGGGATCGGGGCGAAGCGACGAGGTGCGGATTGATCGCCCGAGGCACGTCCCGCCTGCAAGCCCTTTCCTTCATCCACCTTGCCAGGCTTAACCATTGTGGATCGTCAAAGCGTAGGTTACGAAATTCCGGGAATGCGATCTGCCGTTGAGAATCTCACCTTTGCCGCAACTATCGATGCTGAATCTGGTGGCCGGGCGCTACTTTCTCGAGGTCGCTCGCGCCCAGTCCATACGCCAGGCCGCCGACCGGCTGCAACTGGCCCCTTCGGCCATCAGCCGCCAGATCAGCAAGCTGGAGCATGACCTGAACATCCGGCTGGTGGAGCGTCGGTCGGGAGGCGTCGTATTGACGGAGGCCGGACGCATTCTGGTCGGCCATCTGGAGGAAATCTTCGATAGGGTGGACAGGATCGAAGGAGAGATCGCCGACCTCCAAGGGCTGAAGGGAGGCACAGTGACGGTGGCGACCGTCGAGGGCATCACCCGGCCCTTCCTTGCCGATCAGATCGCCTCATTCCGGAAGACACACAGCGCGGTGAATTTCCGGGTACGGGTCAGAGGACGGATGCGGGTGCTGGAGGCGCTTGAACAGCACATCTGCCAGATCGGCTTCATCTATGACCATTACTCGCACCCGATGATCGAAACCGTCGGTTCATGGCGCCAGCCCTTGCTGGCTCTCGCCGGACCGAGCCATCCTTTCGCGGACGGCCGGGAAGTCACGCTGCACGACCTCGCCGAAATGCCCTGCGTGCTGCCGGACGACACTTTTGGTATCCATCACCTCGTCAAGCGTGCGTTCTCCCGTATCGACCGCCATCCGAGGGCTGCGCTGGTCGCCGACCAGTTCCACTTCCTTGCCTACCATGCCAGCAACACGGGCGCAGTCATCTACCTTCCGCTGCAGGCGGCCCTGAATGAGGTGAAGGCGGGGTTGCTTGTGCCCCTCAATCTGAAATGTCCGGAGTTCGAGCACCGGCACATCCATGCCGTTGTCCGGGCCAACCAGCAACTCCCGCCCGCCGCCGCAGCCTTCTTGAGATTCATCGTCGAGGCCTTCGCCGTCGGCGAAATGGCTGACGCCGAACTGATGGCCCGCCTGTCCGGCGGTCAGTCGTAGATTTCGATCGTCATCTCCGCTTCCACCGGCGCGTTGAAGCCCAACACATGCTGTGTCAGGGCCGCACGGGCATGTTTGCCACGCTCTTCGCCCCACAGCGCCACATAGAGATCGGAAGCGCCGTTGAGAACCAGGTGGGGCAGAGTGAAGTCCCGGCCGCAGGTTATATAGCCGACCATCTTCACGATCCGCTTCACGCGATCCAGATCGCCAAGCACAGCCTTCATCATGGCGAGATGATTTATGGCCATCAGCCGAGCCGAGGCGTAGCCTTGCTCAATGGTCAAATCGGTGCCGACTTTGCCGACATAGGGAAGCACGTCGTCGTCATTCTCGTCCGGCAGCGTGCCCAGTGTTCCGGCCAGATAGAGAATATTGCCCACAACGACACCCGGAACATAGTTGCCGACGGCCTTGGGAGCCCTCGGCAGGACGATTCCCATTTCCTTCAGCCGCTTTTCGGTTTCATGCGCCATTTCTTTCTCCCATCGAAGTCGGGCCGAACCTAATTCGAAACGGCAGGCAATCGAGTGCGATCCAGGCAACAGACTTTTGCCTTCCCGGCAACACGCAGCCTGATCCAAGGACCGGCCCGGTCGCCATTCTTGCGAAAAAGCCAATAAATTTCAAAGCATTACAGTTCCGTATCAAGATCGACCGATCGCCGTCGCCCCGCAAGATCGCGCCCAACTCCACTGCACAAAACCGTTGCCGCGCTCCGTCGGTCCGGTCTTAGTCGTCGCCGATGAGAAGCGAGGAGAAACCGATGCTGCGTGCCGACAGGTCGCTTCATCAGATAGCAGGCGATTTGAGGGAAGGCCGTCTCACCGCGCAGGCGCTGATGGAGGAAGCGGCGGAGCGCCATCGCGCCACCGAAGGCCGGCTGAATGCCTACAAGACCTGGGCAGGCGAGCGCGCGAGACTTCACGCTCAGGCGGCGGACATGTTGCTGGGAAGCGGTGTGGATCTCGGCCCGCTCATGGGCATGCCCGTATCCGTGAAGGATCTCTACGGCGTTCCCGGTCTCCCTGTCTTCGCAGGCACGGACACGGCCTTTCCCGAAAGCTGGACAAACCCCGGACCGCTTGTGCGCCGGCTGCAAGGCCAACTGGGTATCGTGACGGGCAAGACCCATACGGTGGAGTTCGCCTTCGGCGGTCTGGGCGTCAATGCGCATTGGGGGTCACCGGTGAACCCGTGGTCCGCTCCGGGTGAACCGCGCGCGCCCGGCGGCTCAAGCTCGGGGGCGGGCGTGTCGCTCGGGCAGGGATCCGCGCTGGTGGCGCTCGGCACCGATACGGCCGGTTCGGTCCGCATTCCTGCCTCGCTGACCGGGCAGGTGGCACTCAAGACCACGCATGGGCGCTGGTCGGGTGAAGGGATCGTTCCGCTGTCTCCTTCGCTCGACACTCCCGGCATCCTGTGTCGCACGGTCGAGGATCTGTCTTTCGCCTTTGCCGCGCTCGATGGCAGCGCGGACAAGCCGGCTCCGCCGCGGTCTCTCGACGGGCTGCGGATCGGTGTTCCCCGCAACTTCTTCTGGGACGAGGCCGATGCTTCGATCGTCGAGATCACCGAAGCGGCGCTGCGCAAGCTCGAATCGAAGGGCGCGCGGCTCGTGCCGCTGGAATTGCCGGGCTGCGATGAGGTGATCGCGGTATTCCAGCAGGGCGGGCTTGCCGCTTCGGAATTGCGCGCCTTCCTCAATGCCCGTTTCCCCGAACGCATCGCCCGGCTCGATCCGGTTGTGCGCATGCGGGTCGCGGGCGCCGACAGCGTCACCGCCGCGGAATATCTTCGACGGCGTGCGGTGCTGGCCGAGAATGGCCAGCGATCGAGGCAGGCCTTCGATCACTGCGACGTTCTCATGACCCCTACGGTGCCGATCAGCCCCCCGCTGCTGTCGGAACTGCAGGATGCCGAGACCTATCGCAGGGCCAACATGCTGGTGCTTCGCAACACCGCGATCGCGAACCTGTTCGGCTGGTGCGCCATGAGCCTGCCGGCCGGTCTCGACGCCAACGCCATGCCAGTGGGGCTGCAGCTGATCGGCCCGCCCTTGTATGAGCCGGGGCTGATCGCCGCGGGGCTCGCCACGGAGGCCGTTCTGGGGCGTGCGGCGGACTTGCTGGGCCAGGTTCCCCTGTCAAGCTGAAGCAGCCCATCCATTGATCAACCAGAGAGGAAAAGAACCATGACGCTCCACAAACTCGGACTGTCCGTCGCGACAACCATCGCGGTCTGCTTCGGCGGGCTCCCGGCGGTGGCCGCGGAGTTCGATTTCACCTTCGCCCACGTGCTGTCGGAGGAAACCCCGAATGCGCGTGCCGCCGAGCGGTTCAAGGAAGAAGTGGAGAAGAATTCCGGGGGACGCATCCAGATCAACATCCGGCCGGCAGCGCAACTGGGAGGCGACGTCGAGATCATCGAACAGACCCAGATGGGACTTGTCCATATCGCCATTCCTCCGACGGGCAACCTCGCCAATTTCAATGAGAAGATGTACCTGATGGATCTGCCATTCCTGCTGACCGACGACGCGTCGATGAAGCGGGTGCTCGACGGCGAGGTCGGCGGAGAACTGCTCGACTCGCTCGAGCCGAACAACCTGAAGGGTATCGCCATCTGGGGCGCCGGTTTCCGGCACATGACCAACAATGTGCGCCCGATCGAAGGCCCGGACGATCTGAAGGGCATCAAGATGCGCACGCTGCAGGCCCCGGCGATCCTGTCCACCTATCGCGCCTACGGAGCGAACCCGACGGCGATGGCCTATACCGAGGTGTATAACGGGCTCCAGCAGGGCGTTGTCGAAGGGCAGGAGAATCCCTTTGCCAACATCCATTCCATGAAATTCTACGAAGTTCAGAAATACATGACGCTGACTGCCCACACCTATCACACCTACGCGGCGGTCATGAACAAGCAGGCCTGGGACAACCTGCCGGACGATCTGAAGAAAGTCGTCGAGGACGCCATGATCGTGGGCCGCGACGCGGGGCGCGAATACACGCTCGAGGACGAGTCCAAGATCCTCGAGGAGATCAAAGGTTCCACCGAGGTTCGGGAGCTTTCGGCCGAGGGCCGCGAGGCCTTCATCGAACGGTCGAAGCCGATCTATGACGAGTTCCGTCCCAAGGTGACGCCGGAACTGCTGGACAAAGCCATAGCCGCAGCGAAGGGCTGACGGTTCCAGGGGCCGGACGATGATCGAGGCACTGAACCGGGTCGTGGATTGGATCGAGAACGCCTTGGTCACGATCCTGATGCTCACTGCAACGATCGTCGCCATCATCCAGGTGGTGGCGCGATACGTCTTCAACAACTCCATCTACTGGTCGGAAGAGTTGATCCTGTACTCCCTCATCACCATGAGCTTCCTGACCATGGGAATGGGCGTTCGGTACGGCGCGCATATCAGTGTCGAAGCCGCCTATGCATTTTCCGGCCGCCGGCTGTCACAGGCCTTGCGGATAGGGTCTGCCTGTCTCGGCCTGATCTTTGCGGGCGCTCTGATCTACTACGGCAGCCGCCTGTCGATTAATACGCTGCGCATGGGGCAACTATCGCCTGCGATGCGCGCGCCGGTCGGCTACATCTATCTGGTCATACCGGCCGCCGGAGCGTTCATGACGCTGCGCTACCTGCTGGTGCTCGGCAATCTGCTCGCCGGGCGGGAATATGTCCCGCCGCAGGCCGACATCAAGAATACCTGAAGGGGACACGACCATGGTGGGAACGCTCGTTCCAGCCTTTTTCGGGCTGCTGGTGCTCGGCTTGCCGATCTTTGCGGCCCTGTCCTTGTCGGTCGCATTGATTCTCTACTTCGCGGGAGGGATCGACCCCCTCGTGGTGCCGATGCGCATGTTCTCGGGCATGAACAATTTCTCTCTCATGTCCATTCCCTTCTTCGTCCTGGCCGCCGAATTGATGCGCATCGGCGGCCTTTCGGACCGGCTGATCGACGTGGCACGGGCGCTGATCGGCTGGCTTCCGGGCGGGCTGGCGGCCGCCACGGTGGTGGCCTGCCTGATGTTCGGTTCGATTTCCGGTTCAAGTCCCGCCACCGTCGTCGCCATCGGTACGATCATGTATCCGGCCATGGTCAAGGCAGGCTATGATCGCTTCTTCTCGATCGGGCTCGTCACCACCGCCGGCACGCTCGGCCCGATCGTACCACCTTCGATCGCGCTGATCATATACGGTTCGGTAACCGGCACTTCGGTCGGCAAGCTGTTTGCCGCCGGGCTGCTGCCGGCGCTCCTGATCGGTGGGTTGCTGATCGGCTTTGCCTGCTGGTACTCCGCGCGCAAAGGCTATCCGCGCGATCCATTCCCCACCTTCGAGCGCATCGTGACAGCTTTCAAGCGCGCCGCCTGGGGACTGGGGTTGCCCGTGATTCTGCTGGGCGGAATCTATTCGGGCGTATTCACGCCTACCGAATCGGCTGCGGCCGCCTGCATCTACGGCTGGTTCATCGGTGCCATCGTCTATCGCACCATCTCCGCGCGGGAGACCCTCGTCATATTGCGCAATACCGGCTTGCTCGCCGGGCCACTCCTGTTGATCACAGCCGGTGCTTCGGCTTTTTCCTGGCTCCTGGCCACGACGGGTGCGCCATCGCAACTGGCGAGCCAGGTCCTTTCGGGGACCGACAATCCGGTTCTGATCGTGGCGCTCTTCAACCTCATCCTGCTGGTGGCAGGCTGCCTCCTTGACAGCGCGTCCGCGATTATCGTCCTGGGCCCGCTGATGCAGCCCATCGCACAGCAGGTCGGTGTCGACCCGATCCACTTTGGCATCATCATGCTTGTCAACCTGTCGGTGGGCATGCTCACTCCTCCGGTCGGCCTGAACCTGTTCGTGGCCATGGGCGTGGCCGAGATGACCCTGTTCGAGGTCTTCAGGGCAACATTGCCGACTATTGTGCTGATGTTGGTGGCCCTGATCATCGTGTCATACGTCCCGGTGCTTAGCCTGTTCCTGCCGAGCACTCTGTTCTGAAGGGGATGGAACCATGTGCAGCGGCTCATCCGATCCGGCTGGGATCCGTTCGCTTTCAAAGGCTCCTATCCAAGCCGGCGGGTGCCACGCTGCCCTCGCCGCACTTTGATCGCTGTGCCCGCGCAATGCCAGCGGTCGATGGAATCGACCGCTGGAGCGCGCGACTCTATGGCCCGTGCCTCCTTTGAAACGAAGCCAAGCCGCCCAGAGCGCCGCACCGGTGATTCAGACCGCGCGGATGCGCCGGCATCCATGTCCACTGGATGTGTGAACATCCAGTGCTGATGGCACAGGATGGCCATGAGGATCGGCTGAGCGAAAACTGCCCTCTTACCAGGTAGCGCCCTCCATTCGGGCTGTCTTTATGGAGGACCAGGCTGCATCTCAGAAGGTAGTCCCGGCGGCGCCTTCATCCCTATTCCAGCTTCCCCTTATCCAGCGCATCGATGATCCAGTCGCGCCAGGTCTGGTCCTTGTCGGCGATCTCGGGCACCACGCGCGACGCTTCCTCCATGAAGAAGCGGTAGTCGCGCCCCATCTCCTGGCCGCGCCGCGTGTGCATGTCGAGCGCCACGTCGATGATCTCGGGCAGCCTCTCGCCGAGCGCGACGGAATGTTTCGCCCAGTTCACAAGATCGTCGCTGGTGCGGTCCTTGGTGCTGGTGGCGAGCAGGCGGATGGCGTGCGCGGCGAACAGGAACCTGTCTCCGCTCGGCCGCTCGTGACGTTCATGCTGCCGGTAGAGCGTCTCCACCAGAACGGGCGCCTGCCTGTTTCCGAAACCGATGTCTTCGACCGAAATGACCGAGAGCCGCGACCACAGCTTCTCCTCAAGGGCCTCGCTCGTGAAATACATTTCCCAGCCGAGCAGGACGGCATTTTCGAGCAGGCCGCGCCTGATGCTCTTCTGCAAGGCCGAAATCACCTCGTCGGCCGCGAAGCCGTTCGCGGTCCTCACCTCCTGCCACGGATCCGGCGGCTGCTGGACCTTCATCATCACGTCAATCTCCTCTTCATATGCCGTATGTTCGCGCAGCGCGCCCGCAGTCGTCCCGTCACGGAGACTTGTCCTGCCGCCGGGCGACCGAGCGGCGGACCACCAGTTGCACGGGCAGCCGCGTCAAGGGCGCCGCCTCGGTGTTGCCGAGCAGGGCCACGAGCCGCTCGAAAGCGATCCTGCCCATCTCGGCCACGGGCTGCCGCACGGTGGTCAGCGGCGGATCGACCAGTTCGGCGAAAGGCATGTCGTCGAAACCGACCAGGGACATGTCGGCCGGGACGGCGAGCCCGCGCTGGCGCGCGGCCTGGAGCACGCCGACGGCGATATAATCGGAGCAGGCGAGGATGGCGGTCGGCCTTTCCCCGCGGTCGACCAATTGCAGCAACGCCTCATGGCCGAACTGCCGGGAATAGTCTCCCAGCAGCATCCTTTCCGGCCGCACCGGCAGGCCGCGCTCGCGCATCGCCCGCTCGAACCCGGCGAGACGTTCGCGCACGCTGAGCAGCCCGGGCGGACCGCCGATGAGTGCAATGTCCCGATGCCCGGCCTCGATCAGGTGCATGGCGGCGAGATAGGCACCGTTCTCATTCTCCACGAAGATGCGAGGCAAATCGACGCCGGGCACGTCTTCATCGACCAGCACGACATTGGCATGCCGGCGCAGGAGCGCCGCCAGCGTGCCGTCGTCCGGACGGTTGGTCATCATGATCAACCCGTCGACATGCTGGTCCGCAAGGCGACGGATCGCGTCGACCGCGCGCGCGGGGTCGCCATGGGTGGAGGAGATATAGACCGCATAACCGTGACGTTCCGCCTCCGCCTCGATCGCCGCGGCGAGTTCGGCGAAAAAGGGATTGGCGATCTCGGGCGTGACCAGGCTGATCGACTCGGTCCTGCCGGTGGAGAGCCGTTTCGCCAGGAGATTGGGCCTGTAGTCCAGCCTGGCGACCGCCTCGTCGATGCGCTTCCGGGTCGCCGCAGGCAATTCGATGCGGTGGTTGAGATAGCGCGACACCAATGTCGGCGAGACGCCCGCCGCTTCGGCAACGTCGTTCAGCGTCGCCATGGACTCACCCCGCTTCTCCCACGACAGTGCGCCGCTCACGGATGTGTCGAAGTCCCGCCTCTTTCACACTTGAGCGCCGCTCGAAAAACATGCGTCGACGCCTCTTTTGCATTTGACAGCACCGCGGCGAATGGACTTACATGAGCGCAATGTAAAGCGGTTTACACACGCAGGTCAAATGGGCTCGGTCCTCGTCCACGACGCCACTGTCCTCACCGTCGACAGCGACGACACCGTCTTCTCCGATGGCTGGGTCGCATTCGCCGATGGCCGCATCACCGGCGCCGGCCCCCGGGAAACCTTGCCCGACAGGGCCGATTTCGACGAAGTGGTGTCGCTTGCCGGGCATCTGGTGATGCCGGGGCTGGTCAATGCCCACACACATTCCGCCATGATCCTGTTCCGCGGCTGCTCCGAAGGCCAGAGCCTGCTCACCATGGAGGGCTGGTATAACGCCATTCGCGAGCCGGAGCTGTCGCTCGACGCCTCCGACATTGGGCCCGCCGTCGCGCTCTCCTGCGCGGAAATGGTGCTGTCGGGCACGACCACGTTCTGCGACCAGTATTTCTTCGCCGACGAGATCGCAGATGCCGCCGCGGCCAGCGGCATGCGGGCCGTCATCGCCTACGGCATCGTCCAGCTCGGCGACACCGCGCGCGGCCGGGAGGAACTCGACAAGGCGGCCGCCTTCATCGAGCGGCAACGATCGGGCGGCGGGCGCGTCATCCCCTGGTTCGGTCCGCATGCGCCTTATGTGGACAATTCCGAGGATCTGCTCCGGGCCGAGGCGGCCCTGGCCGTCAGATATGGCTGCGGCATGCATCTGCACATGGCCGCCGGTCCGGAGGACAATGCCGAGACGATGGCCCATTACGGCCTGACGGCGACCGAGGCGCTCGCGCGCGACGGCTTCTTCGCCGGCCGCGTCCACGCCGCCCACTGCCTCGACCTTTCCGAGGCCGACATCGCCATCTTCGCGGCAGCACCCGCCGCCTCGGTCGCCCACTGCGCCAGCGCCGGCCTGCGCTCCGGCCGCGAAGGCATCTGTCCGGTGGTCGACCTTCGCCGGGCGGGCGTGACCGTCGCGCTCGGCACCGACAATGTCGCGGCCAACAATTCCTACGACATGGTTTCGGAGATGCGGGTCGCCGGCCTCGTCGCCTCTCACCGGGAAGGCCGGGCGCAGCCCATCTCCAGCCGCGAGTTGATCCGCATGGCGACGATCGAGGGCGCGCGAGCGCTCGGACTGGAGAACGAGATCGGCTCGATCGAGCCGGGCAAGGCCGCAGACATCATCGCGATCGACATCTCCGGGCCTGGCTATTCCGAAACACCCGACGTCGAGACCCTGCTCGTCTATTCCGGCAGCGGTCGCGATGTCCGCCATGTCTGGGTTTCCGGCGAGGCGCTGGCGCGCGACGGGAAGCTGACACGCACCGACCATTCAGCCATCCGCAACAATTATTCGAAGACCTACCAAAACTTCTGGGCCCGTGTCGCCGCGAGAAGAAAGGCCGCCTGATTGACGCACAACAAGCTGATCCTCGATACCGACGGCGGCGTCGACGACGCCCAGGCCCTGCTCCTGCTGATCGCGGCAGGCCGCGCGCCCGACGCGATCACTACCGTCTTCGGCAATGTCGGGCTCGATGCCGCCACCCGCAACATGCTGGCGACGCTCGCCGTCGCCGGCGCCGACATACCGGTCTACAAGGGGGCGGCCGGCCCGCTCACCCAGCCGATCATCGACGCAATCCATATCCATGGCGAGGACGGGCTCGGCGGGGCGCCACGTCCGGGCAATATCGGCGATGTCGCCGGCACCGACGCAGTCGGCTTCCTTCGCGAGACGTTGCGCGCCGCGGCGGCCGACGGGCGCCGTGTCGACCTCCTGATGATCGGCCCGCTCACCAACCTCGCTCTGGCGCTTCGGCTCGAGCCGGACATCGTGGCCGGCATCGGTCAGCTTACCATCATGGGCGGCACCGTCTACGGCCGCGGCAACACCACCCCGGCGGCCGAATTCAACATCTATGCCGATCCGGAAGCCGCGGCGATCGTCTTCGCCGCGGAAATCCTGACGGTGGTCGTCCCGTGGGAACCCTGCGTCACCCACAATCTGACCGGCATGGAGATCGACAGGCTGTTCGGACAGGTGAGCGAAGGCCTGGAGAAAACCTTCTCGCAGGCGCTGGCGCGTCATTCGCGTCAGATCGTCGCCGGCTTCGGTGCCGGTGACCTCTTCCGCTTCGTCGACCCCTTCGCCGCGGCCGTGGTGGTGGAGCCCGATATCGTGACGAAATCGGTGCGGGCTTCGGTCGAGGTGGCGCTTGCGCCCGGCGTAACGCGCGGCATGACCGTCGTCGACCCGTCAGGGCGGCTGGGTACGCCCATGGTCACGCTGGTCGAGGAAGCCCGACTCGAACGCCTCGTCGCGCTCTATGCCGCGTCGATCGCCTATGTCCCAAAGCGGAGCCGACCCGGTTGACAGCGCCGACACGCAGTCGATCATAAGAAGAAACAAGAACCACAGAGGTGAACAGAAATGCACAACCCGATTTCGCGCCGGGCCTTCGCCGGCTTCGTGCTGGCCGCCAGCCTGTCGCTCCCGGCAGCCATGCCCGCGGCCCAGGCCGCTGATTACTCCAAGGACAATCCGCTCAAGGTCGTGCTGGTGCTGCACGGCACGCTGGGCGACAAAAGCTTCTTCGATTCCGCCGCCGCCGGGCTGGAGAAGGCCAAGGCCGAGCTGCCCGTCGACGTCAAGATCATCGAGGCCGGTTATGATCGCGGCCGCTGGCAGCCAGCCTTGGCCGACGCGACCGATGGCGGCTACGACGTGGTCATCGCAGGCACCTTCGACATGACTGGCTTCGTGGCGGAGCTCGCGCCGCAATATCCCGACACCAAGTTCATCATCTTCGACGACGCGCCCGACTACTCGACCGGTTGCTGCGGCAACGTCATGGGGCTGCTCTACCAGACCTCGTCGGCCGGCTATCTCGCGGGTTATGCGGCTGCCAAACTCAGCAAGAGCGGGACGCTCGGCACCATCATCGGCATGGATTTCCCGACGGTGACGGACTTCAAGGTCGGCTTCGACGAGGGCGCCAAGGCCGCCAAGCCTGACATCAAGCTGCTCAATGCCGTCTCCGGCACCTTTTCCGACCCGGCGAAGGGCAAGGAGATGGCGCTCGCCCAGCTCGGCCAGGGCGCGGACATCATCTTCCCGATCGCCGGAGGCACTGGAATCGGTGCGCTGCAGGCCGTGCGCGACGCCCACAAGCTGGCCGTCGGCGTCGACAGCGACCAGGCATCGATCTTCGAGGCGACCGACCCGGCCCAGGCGGCCGTGATCTTCACCTCCGTCGAGAAGAAGGTCGGTGAATCGCTCTTCATCGCGCTCAAGGACACGATCGACGGCAAGGCCGAATACGGCAAGCGACTGCTGCTCGGATTGAAGGACGGAGCCGTCGGCATTTCGCGCAACAAACAATACGAGACGATCGTGCCGGCCGAGCTGCGTGCCGAGGTCGACGCGCTGCAGGAAAAGATCGCCTCCGGCGAGATCACCCCCGCCACCGTGATGAAATAGTCGCGGCTGAAACAGGCATGGCCGGGGTCGCCAATGGCGGCGCCGGCGACTGCACGGACTGACATCATGACACCGCTTCTCGAAGCGATCGGGATCGGCAAGACCTATCCCGGCGGCGTGGTCGCCAATGACGGCGTGAACCTCTCGGTCGCATCGGGCGAAGTGCATGCCGTCGTGGGCGAGAACGGCGCCGGCAAGTCGACGCTGATGAAGATCCTGTTCGGGATCGAGCAGCCCGACCAGGGCGAGTTGCGACTCGACGGCCGGCCCATCCGTTTCTCCAATCCGCGCGAGGCAATCGACGCCGGCATCGGCATGGTTTTCCAGCATTTCTCGCTGGTTCCTTCCTTCTCGGTCTATGAGAACGTCGTGCTCGGCTCCGAGCCGCGAACCGGTATCCGCTTCGACCGCGGCAAGGCGATCGAGGGCGTGCGTGCGCTCTCCGAGCGGTTCCGGCTGCGGGTCGACCCGACGCCGCCGGTCGGTCAGCTTCCGGTAGGACAGCAGCAGCGCGTGGAAATCCTCAAGGCGCTCTACCGCAACGCCCAAGTGCTGATCCTCGACGAGCCGACTGCGGTGCTCGCTCCGCAGGAGGTGACGGAGCTCTTCGCAGCCATACGCGCGCTGGTCGAACAGGGACGCACGGTCATCTTCATCGCGCACAAGCTGCCCGAGGTGCTGGAGATATCGGACCGTATCACCGTGATGCGAGCAGGCAAGGTCGTGGGCTCCGTCACGACATCAGACGTGACCGAGAAGGCCCTCGCCACGATGATGGTCGGCCGCGACGTGGCGCTGCGGGTCGAGCGCAAGCCCCACAGAGGAGAGCGCGCTCTTGCCGTGGAAAGACTTCACCTCGTAGACGAGAAACGCGCAACGGTCTGCGACGACCTGACCCTTCACGTCCGGTCGGGAGAGATCGTCGGGTTGGCGGGCGTTGAAGGCAACGGCCAGGCGCAGCTCCTGGAAGCGATCGCCGGCCTGCGACCCGTCGCGGGCGGCCACATCAGCGTCGACGGCGCCAGCATCGTATCGCTCGACGTGCTGCAACGCCGGGAGCGCGGTGTGGCCAGCATTCCGGAGGACCGCATCGCCGAAGGCCTGGCGACGGGCGCGACAGTCGCGGAAAACCTGGTGGCGACGCGGTTGGACGACCGGCGTTACGTCCGCAACGGCCTGCTCGACCTGAAGGCGATCCGAACCCATGCCGAGCGCATGATCGGGCGCTTCTCGGTGCGGGTCAGCGGCCCGCAGGCGGCGGTCGGCACGCTGTCGGGCGGCAACATGCAGAAGATCGTGGTGGCCCGCGAATTGTCGGAGCAGCCGAAGGTGCTGCTGGTCAGCCAGCCGACGCGCGGCGTCGACCTCGCCTCCACGCAGTTCATCTGGCATTCCCTGACGGAGGCGCGCGATGCCGGCGCGGCTGTGCTGCTCTCCTCGGCGGACCTGTCCGAGCTGCTGGCGCTGTCCGACCGGATCCTGGTGTTCTATCGCGGCCGGGTCGTCGCCGCCTTCATCAATTCCGACGAGGTCACGCCCGAGACGCTCGGTGCATACATGCTCGGCCTCTCCCGGCAATCGCCCGAAGAGATGAAAGCGGCTCTCGCATGACGGCCCCGGCTAGGAAACCGCTTGCGTCGGAGACGCGCTGGAGCACGATCCGCCGCGAGGCCCTGCGGGCGGGCGTGGCCGCGGCCGCCGCCCTGATCGTCGCCTTCCTGATCATCCTCCTGACGTCGAAGGCGCCGCTCGAAGCCTTCCACACGCTGTTGACCGCGCCGATCTCCAAGACCCGCACGATCGGCCTGTGGATCGACGACGTCGCCAAGCTGACCGTCACCGGCCTCGCCTTCAGCCTGGTCTTCCAGGCGCGCCAGTTCTCGATGGGCGTCCAGGGCCAGGTCTATGTCGGCGCGCTGGCGGCCAGCTACATTGCCCTCTCGCCCGTCGGCCAGACCTGGCTGGCGATTCCGCTCGGCGTGTTCTGCGCCATGGTTGCGGGAGCCTTCTACGGTTTCCTGCCCGGGATCGCCAAGGCGAAGCTCGGCGCCAGCGAGATCGTGTCGTCGCTAATGCTGAACTACATCGCAATCGAGCTCACCAATTATCTGGTGCGAACGCAGCTCGTGCCGCCGGGCAGCGGCGTGCTGACCACCAATGCGTTCCCTCCGATCGCGGTGTTTCCTGCGCTGGTATCAAACACGCGCATCGACATCGGCCTGATCTTCGCGATCGTCGCGGTGATCGCCGTATGGTTCGCGCTTTACCGCACGAGTTGGGGCCTGAAGCTCAGGCTCGTCGGGCACAATGCCCGCTTCGCCGAATATGCCGGGATCAGATCCGCCTTCATCATGGTCTCGGCCATGACAGCCGCCGGCGCGCTCGGCGGCCTTCTGGGCGCGATGTTCGTGCAGGGCCGCGCCTTCGGCAAGCTGACGGTGCTGTTCGAGGGTGGCCTCGCCTTCGAGGGCATCCTCATCGCCATCGTCGCCCGCAGCCGGCCGCTCGCCGTCCCCATCGTGGCACTGTTCTACGGCTACCTGCGGCAGGGCGCACAGCTCATGAATATCCGGACCGATGTACCCTCGGAAGTAATCAGCGTCGTCACGGCCATCATCATCCTGCTGGTGGCCTCGTCCTTCACCATCAGGCCGCGCGTGATCCTCGCCTGGATGCGCGGCGACCGGGCGGCGCGACGAGCCGCCTTGGCGGAGGCAGGCAAATGACCGAACTCCTGATGACCGTCTTCTCCGCGACGTTCTTCGTGACCATCGTGCGCACCTCGACGCCGCTGCTCCTGGCCACGCTGGGCGGGCTGGTCGCTGACCTCTCCGGCGCGCTCAACGTGGCGCTGGAAGGCATGATGCTCGTGGGCTGCTTCACCGCCGTCATCGTGTCGGTCTACGCGCCCTGGTACGTCGCCGTGGCTGCGGCTCTCGCTGCCGGCGCGCTGCTCGGCGCTGTGATGGCCTTCTTCCATCTCAGGCTCAAGGCCGACATCATCCTGGTCGGCTTCGCCATCAACATCTTCGCGGCCGGCGGCACCGTCTTCGCGCTCACCCAGGCGACCGGCGGCGACAAGGGCACCTCGATCAATCTCGTCTCCAAGGCGGTTCCGGCGCTCGACCTGTCCTTCCTCGCCGGCGTGCCTGCCGTCGGAGACGTGCTTGTGCGTTTCCTTTCCGGCCACTCACTCCTGTCCTGGCTCGCCGCGCTGCTCGTCTTCGCGCTCTGGTACTTCCTCTACCGCACGCCCTGGGGCTCCTGGCTGCGCGGCGTCGGCGAATATCCGGCCGCGGCCGCGGCGGCCGGTATCCCCGTCAACGCCGTCCGCGCCTGGGGCCTGCTCGCTTCGGGGGCGCTGGCCGGGCTGGGCGGCGCCCAGCTCGCGATGTTCAACTATATCGGCTTCACGCGCGACATGACGGCAGGACGCGGCTTCATCGCGCTCGGCGCCGTACTGCTCGGCGCGCGCCATCCCGTCGGCGCGCTTCTTGCCGCCCTGCTGTTCGGCATGTTCGAAGCGCTCTCGGTGGTCATGCCGGGCCTCTTCAACTGGATGCCGGCCGAGATCATCCGCATGATCCCCTTCATCGTCACCGTGCTCGCCCTGGTGCTCTTCAACTACCGCGCCATGCTCGCGCGCCGCATGATGGCAGGCGCCAGATGAGCCTGCCGGACGATCTCATCCTCGACGCCGCCGACGAGGTGGCGATCCGCCAGAACCTGACGCTGGTGGCGCTCGGCAAACATCCGGCCGACCGCGTGATCGAGGTCGGCCGCCTGCTCGCCGTCCATGCCAATCACTGGCTCCACGACCAGGAGATCGCGATCTCGGGCCGGCGCATCGCCTATGTCGGCCCCATCGGCTCCTATCGCGGCACGGTCCGTGAGCGCATCTGCCATCGCGGCCTTTCGGCGGTGCCGGGATTCGGCGAAGTCCACAAGCATATCGAATCCACCCATCTGACGCCCGAGTTCGAGGCCGCCCTCGTGCTGCCGCGCGGCAACACCTGGACATGCGAGGCGAGCCACGAATTCGCCAATGTGAACGGCGCGAAGAACACCGAGTTCTGGCAAAAGGCACGGCGCGCGGGGTCGCCGCTCAAGGTGTTTGTCCAGCCCGGTTCGGCGGTGCCGCCCAGCGCATGGGAAGAGAGCGGCGGCTGGTACGGCTACGACGAGCAGAAGCGCTTCCTGGCCGGCGACCTCTCGGTGACCGGCCTCGACGAGGTGATGGACTGGCCCTCCGTCTGGGACCCCGCCAATCCCGGCTACCAGCGCATGTGGGGCATGATCCGCGCCACCTTCGAGATGCGCGGCGTCGTCGAGGGCCACGGCTCCGGCCTGACCGACCCGCACGACATCTCGGCTTTCGTCGCGGCCGGGCTCTCCTCCGACCACGAGGTATGGGCACTGGACGAGGCGTGGGACCGGCTGATGCGCGGTATCTTCACCGAGATCAGGCCCTTCTCCTTCGATGCCATCCTTCCCGGTCTGATCGAACGCGGCCTGAGGGACTGGTCGAACGTCGCTTTCACCACCGACGACCGCAGCGCTTCCGAGACGCTGCGCCTCGGCGCAAGCGACCACAATGTGCGCCATGCCGTCGGGCATGGGCTCGCGCCGGAGATCGCCATCCAGTGCGCGACGATCAATCCGGCCCGCCATATGCGTATCGATGCGTGGGTCGGCTCGATCACGCCGGGCCGCTACGCCGACATTGTGCTGTTGGGCGACGTGCCCTCGATCGACATCGCCCATGTCTATGCGGATGGGCAACTGGTTTCCAACGCCAGGACCTATGTCGGCCCGGTGCCTGCGATCGACTGGCCCGACTGGGCGACCAGGACGATGAATGTCGGGCGGCGTCTCGACGCGGAGGATTTCGAGATTGCCGCCGAGCCCGGACGGAAGACCATGCAGGCGGCGGTGCTGAGGCCATTCCACTGGAACGAGGACTTTCTCGTGGAGGAACTGTCCGTGGTCGACGGAGCCGTCCAGCGCGATGCCGGGATCACCAAATGGGCGCTGGTCGACCGCTATCGCGGCGACGGCGCCGTGGCAAAGATGTTCTGGACGGGCTGCGGCCCGGAAGACCCTGATACCGCGCTCGCCTGCTCGGTCGCCCATGACAGCCACAATGTCTGGGTGATCGGCTCATCCGATGCGGCCATGGCTGCGGCGGTCAACCGGCTCCAGGAGATCGACGGCGGCTGGGTGCTGGTGCATCGCGGCGCCGTGGTCGGCGAGGTGCGCTACGAGGTTGCCGGATTGATGACCGCGCGCCCGGCCGAGGCGCTCGATGCCGAGATGCAGGCCTTCTACCGGACGGCAGAGAAGGTGACATGGATGTACAAGCCTTCGGCGCTCAATCTGTGGAAGCCGGGATTCCCCGAATTCCTGATCTTCGCGACGCTGACATGCTCGCCCTGGCGCTGGGTGCTGGTAGCACCCTCGAAGCTGGCGCCTGACGGCTTCGTGAACGTGCAGACGGGCGAAACCCACAAGGTGGTCTGGTAATCCCGTCATATCGCCGGCCGGCACAAATCCCTGCCCGCATCAGTGGTCGTGGGAACGATATTTCGCGATAAACGGGAACCGCGCCAGCACCATCTTATGGCGAGGCGATTTACGCCCGCTTCGTCCTCGAAACCGGCTGGATTTGCGCTATGATGCAGAAAAATTCCGCACGGTCACAAGGGAGAATGGCGATGGGCCTTCGTATCAACGACACTGCACCCGACTTTACCGCCGAGACGACGCACGGCACGATCAACTTCCACGAATGGATCGGGGACGGCTGGGCCGTGCTGTTCTCGCATCCGAAGAACTTCACGCCGGTCTGCACCACCGAACTCGGAACCATGGCCGGGTTGGAGGGCGAGTTCACGAAACGCGGCGCAAAGATCATCGGCATCTCCGTCGATCCGGTCGAGGACCACAACAGATGGAAGGACGATATCCGCAAGGCCACCGGCCAGGCGGTCGACTATCCGCTGATCGGCGACCGCGATCTCAAGGTGGCAAAGCTCTACGATATGCTGCCCGCCGACGCCGGCGACAGCGCCGCCGGCCGCACACCTGCAGACAATGCCACCGTGCGCTCGGTCTATGTGATCGGCCCCGACAAGAAGATCAAGCTGGTGCTCACCTATCCGATGACCACCGGCCGAAACTTCGACGAGATCCTGCGGGCGATCGATTCGATCCAGCTCACGGCCAAGCACCAGGTCGCGACACCTGCCAACTGGAAACAGGGCGAGGACGTGATCATCACCGCGGCGGTATCGAACGAGGACGCGATCAAGCGTTTCGGCGCCTTCGAGACGATCCTGCCGTATCTGAGGAAGACCAAGCAGCCGACGGCCTGAGGCGGCTCCGGGCTGCTGCAGTGCCACCCAGACCGGTCTTGACCGTTGGCGCCGGCCCCTCATCCGCCTGCCGGCACCTTCTCCCCGTCATGGACGGGGAGAAGACGGCCGGCCGCTATGGCAGCCCTCATTCTGCGACGTCGAAGATTGGCGAAACCCTTGAAGACATTGATCTTCTCCCCGTTCACGGGCTAGGGCATATACACATCTCTCGAGCCCAACCGTTACCTGGTCTCGTCCTTTGCCCGTTTTGGTCGACCGCCGCGCTCCCTGGAGCACCCCTCATCCGACCCAGCCTGTATTTCGGCGTCACCCTTGAGCCCAGCACGATCGTAGCGGCCGAAATACAGTCTGGGCCACCTTCTCCCACAAGGGGAGAAGGGAGAGCTTGGCTTCGACGGTTCCGCAAATCGCCGACGTTGAAGGTTGGCGGCAACGCCTCTGCAATCCTGCCTTCTCCCCTTGTGGGAGAAGGTGGCCCAGACAGTATTTCGGCTCCGGCAGTGATGACGGGCTCGACAGTCGAGCCGAAATACTGGCTGGGTCGGATGAGGGGTGCTCCAGGGAGCGCGGTGGTCGACGAGGCGTTGCAGCAGGCCGTGTCCCTTGCAGAAGAGATGTGTATATGCCCTAGCGTTCACGGGGAGAAGGTGCCGGCAGGCGGATGAGGGGCAGGCACCAACGGTCAAGGTACCGGCGCCACGGCTTTGGGGGTGAAAATTCCTAGCGTTCCAACAGTCCCTACCGCTCCAGCAGGATGATCGGCCCGCCGTGGAACTCCGTCCGGGCAAATTCGCGAAAGCCGAGCTTCTGCGCCACGCGCAATGAGGCGGTGTTTTCGGGATCGATCATGCAGGTGACGCGCTTGTCGGGGAAATTCTCCACGCCCCAGGCCAGCGCGGCGCCGACGGCTTCGGTCGCGAATCCCTTGCCGTGCGCCGCCGGACGAAGGGCCCATCCGGCTTCGAGCGTGCCTTCGAGGCTCGGCTGGAGATCGCGCTGCAATTCGTGAAAGCCGACTTCGCCGAGCAGTTCCCCGCTCGACTTCTCCTCGACCGCCCAGAAGCCGAAGCCCATGACCTGCCACATTCCGGCGGCCCTCAGGAAGCGGACCCAGGCCTGATCCCGCGGAAACGGCGTTCCGCCGATGAAGCGGGTGACATCGGGGTCGCTCCACATCAGGGCATGGGCGTCGAAATCGCCGGGCCGGTGCCCGCGCAGGACGAGCCGCTCCGTGTCCAGGGTCGGAATGATGGTGGGCATGGATGGGCTCTTGGGTCTGGTGTTGCCTGAAACAAGTCCAGCAAAAGTTCGCAGTAGCTCTGCGTCCGGAATTGCGAGAAATCAATTGGGTCAGGCGCCGACCAGCCTCTCGGCGATCAGGGCGGCGAGGCGTGTCGCCACCTCCTGCTTGGTCATGTCGGGCCACTCCTCGACGCCTGATTTCGAGACGATCTTGACCCGGTTGCGGTCGCCGCCCATCACACCGGCGCCGTCTTCTCCGTGCGAGACGTCGTTGGCGACGATGACATCAGCCCCCTTCTTCTTCAGCTTCGCTTCGGCGTTGCGGAGCACATCCTGCGTTTCCGCCGCGAAACCGACAACGAGACCGGGCCGTCGGGCGTGATGGCCGATGCCGGCCAGGATGTCGGGATTCTCGACCATTTTGAGCATAGGCGGCCCCTCGCCCGCGACCTTCTTGATCTTCTCGCCCGACGACGTCTCGGTGCGCCAGTCGGCGACCGCTGCGACGAACACCGCCGCATCGGCGGGAAGCAGGGCCTCGACCGCGTCGCGCATCTGCCTAGCGCTCTCGACATGCTGTGTCGTCACGCCGGCTGGATCGGCCAGCGTCACAGGCCCGGAGACCAGCCGGACATCGGCGCCAAGCGCGGCGAGCGCGGCGGCAATGGCATGGCCCTGCTTGCCGGACGAGCGGTTGGCGATATAGCGCACCGGATCGATCGGTTCGTGGGTCGGACCCGAGGTCACGATGATCTTCTTGCCGGCCAAGGGCTTTTCCGGCACCGGCCCGAAGATCACCTCGACGGCGGCCACGATCTCCAGCGGCTCGGCCATACGGCCTTCGCCCGCCTCCTTCGCCTCGGCCATCTCGCCCTTGTTGGGCCCGACGAAAGCGACGCCATCCTTCTCCAGCGTCGCACGGTTGCGGCGGGTGGCCGGATGCGACCACATGCGCGGATTCATCGCCGGCGCCATCAAGACCTGCTTGTCGGTCGCCAGCAGAACCGCCGAGGCGAGGTCGTCGGCGAGGCCGTTGGCGAGCTTGCCCATCAGGTCGGCGGTCGCGGGGGCGACGACCAGCAGATCAGCCTCGCGCGACAGCCTGATGTGGCCGACGTCCTGCTCGTCCTGCCGGTCGAACAGATCGGTGAAGACATGGTCGGCCGACAGTGCGCCGGCGGCAAGTGGGGTCACGAATTGCTGGGCCGCCGCCGTCATCACGCAGCGCACCGACGCCCCGCGCTCGCGCAGGCGCCGGATCAGGTCCAGGCTCTTATAGGCCGCGATGCCGCCACCGATAATGAGGAGAATGCGTTTGCCCGAAAGGGTCATGGTCCCATCTCATGCGGGCTTCAATGCCGGCTCGACATCAGCGTGAATGAAATCGTTGCCCTTGAAAAGTAGCGGCAACCGTCGGGTCTTGGCGAGAGCATAAGCGAAACAGTCCCCCATATTCAGGTCGGCCGGATGGCCCGTGCCACGCCCGAAGCGAAAATAGGCAGCCTTGGCGACAGCCAACTGATCGAGGTCGAAGGGGACGATATCAGGTGAAAGGCTCTCGATGAGAACGTCCAGGCGCCTGCGCCCTTCGTCCAGTCGCCTTCGGGAGACAACGCAAGCCGCTTCAAGCAACGTTGCAGTGCTGAGAAACAAGGCGTCGGCTTGATGAAAGGCCTGCTTGTAGAGCATTACGTCTGGCTCGTCGTTGAGCACCGCGATCAAGGCTGACGTATCGACGGCGAAGGTGATCACAACAGGCCTTCGTCCCACATCTCATCCGTGAGTTTTTTGAGATCGAAGGGCTGTGGGGGCTTGACGCCCAAACGCGTCATTTCCTCGATCGTCGGCTTTCGCCTCCGTTTGCCGTCGTCAGTGACGCTTCTTGCCAAGGTATCCCGGACTTCCTGCTCCATCGAAACGCCGCGAGCGGCAGCGCGCTCGCGCAGCTTCTGCGTCACGACATCGTCAAGATTGCGGATGGTCAAACTGCCCATGGCTCGCCTCTTTCCAACAACATCAGCCGGCATCCGATCCCGATATGGCCGGCTCTGTGACCGCCCGGCTGCGTGGCGGGATATCGAGCTCGACTGTGCCATATTTCGCCTTGAGGCGATTGACGGAGTCCATGAAGCTCTCGCTCCTGACAGCAGCAGGATCATGCTCGGTCGGAGCATCGCGCGACGGAAGCGAGCGCTCGGGAATCTCCAGGTCGAAGCCGCCATGCGGTTCAACGAGTTCGCGGATGGCGTCGTACAGATTGCCATGCTTTCGTCCCGGCCGCTCCTCCTCGGACGCCACGCGGCGCAAGATCATACGCACCTCTTCCGCGAGCGAGTTTCCATGACGCGCGGCGCGCAACCGCAAGATCTGCCTGGTGTCGTTTTCAAGGTTGCGGATCGTGAGCGAGGCCATCGCAAGCGCCCTCTGCAATGGATCGATTGCAATGTATGCACTGATTGCAATGCAGTCAAAGCTGCTTTGTCAGGACACCTGCCAGGCGATGTAGACCAGCGTCAGCGCCATCACCCACAGGGCGATGCGGCCGGAGCGCGTGTGGCGCGCCTCCGCCTTGCCGATGGCCTTGGCCGTCGCCTCATCGAAACGCAAGCCGTTTTCCGCCATGGCATCGATCTCGCGCGCCAGGCGATCGGTGCGGGCGGCGAGTTCCGGCGCCTGGCGGGCGAGCGACAGGAGCGCGCCGACGCCCTCGCGCGCATCGCTCAGCATGCCGCGCGGCCCCAGATTCTCTGCGATCCAGCGGCCGACCACCGGCTCCGACGTCTTCCACATGTTGAAGGCCGGGTCGAGCGTGCGCGCCACCCCTTCCACGACCACCATGGTCTTCTGGAGGAGAATCAGCTCGGGCCGCGTCTCCATGTCGAACAGTTCCGTCACTTCGAACAGCAGCGTCAGCAGCTTGGCCATGGAGATGGTCTCGGCCGGCTGTCCGTGGATCGGCTCGCCGATGGCGCGAATCGCCTGGGCGAACGCCGCCGCATCATGCTTGGGCGGCACGTAGCCGGCCTCGAAATGCACGTCCGCCACACGCCGGTAGTCGCGCGTGATGAAGCCGTAGAGGATCTCCGCGAGGAAGCGACGCTCCTTCTTGCCGAGCCGTCCGGAAATGCCGAGATCGACAGCGACGATCGTCCCCTCGGCATCGACGAACATGTTGCCGGGATGCATGTCGGCATGAAAGAAGCCGTCGCGAAGCGTGTGTCGCAGGAAGGACTGGACGAGATGCGCCGCCAGCGCCTTCATGTCGTGGCCGGATGCGCGCAGCCCCTCGAGATCGTTCAGCTTGATGCCGTCGATCCATTCCAGAGTGAGCACGTCGCGCCCGGTGCGTTCCCAATCGACAGCAGGCACGCGGAAGCCGGGATCGTCCTTCGTGTTCTCCGCGAGCTCGGACAAAGCGGCGGCCTCGAGCCTCATATCCATTTCGAGCTTGGTCGTCTGGGCGAGTGTCTCGGTGACCTGCACCGGCCGCAGCCGGCGGGTGGACGGGATGTATTTCTCCTGGAGGCGGGCCGCCAGGAAATAGGCTTCGAGATCCTTGAAGAAGCGACGGCGCACGCCCGGCCGGATGACCTTGACCGCGACCTTGGTGATGACGCCGTCGCGCTCGACCTCCGCCTCGTGCACCTGAGCAATCGAGGCTGCCGCGGAAGGCTCCGCCAGGCTCACGTAGAGCTCGCGGGCAGGCCGGCCGAGCGAGCCTTCGATCGTCACGATCGCCTGCTCCTTGGGGAAGGTCTCCATGCGGTCCTGCAGCAGCACCAGATCCGCCGCGATGTCGGCGCCCACCACGTCGGGGCGCGTCGCCAGGAACTGGCCGAGCTTGACATAGGAGGGTCCGAGCCGCTCGACCGCTTCCGACAGCCGCTCTGAGCGTTGCTTGCCCTTCGCGCGGCGTCGGGTGAACAGCCGCGCGACGCGCCACGCGAATTTCGGCGCGCCGACGAGCTGATCGCCGGGAAGCGCGGCGACCACGCCTTCGCGAACCATGATCCAGCCGGCCCGGGCCAGCCGGAAATAGGCGCCTGCGGTGCTCATCCGATCCGGCCCGTCAAAGCTTCCAGCCGGAATGCAGCGCTGCGATGCCGCCCGAATAGTTGCGGAAGGTGACGCGATCGAAGCCGGCGCGCCGGATCATCGCCGCGAAATTCTCCTGGTTCGGAAACTTGCGGATCGATTCGACGAGATACGCATAGGGCTCGCCATCACCGGCGACGAGACGACCGATGCGGGGGATCGCGTTGAAGGACCAGGCCTCGTAGGCCTTGTCCAGCAGCGGCATGTCGACCTCGGAGAATTCGAGGCAGAGGAAGCGGCCGCCCGGCTTCAGCACACGCCAGGCTTCGGCCAGCGCCGTCTCGATGCGCGGCACGTTGCGGATACCGAAGGCGATCGTATAGGCGTCGAAAGTGTCGTCGGCGAAAGGCAGTTCTTCCGCATTGGCCTCGACGAAATCGATATTCGCCTCCAGGCGGCGCCGCGCGGCGCGCTCGCGGCCGACCTCCAGCATCGAGCCATTGATATCGAGCACGGTCGCATGGGCAAGGCCGTGCGAGGCATCGACGATGCGGAAGGCGATGTCGCCGGTGCCGCCGGCAACGTCGAGCACCTTCCAGCCCTGCCGTTTCGGCGGATTCAGCCAGGCGACCATGGCGTCCTTCCACAGCCTGTGCATGCCGGCCGACATCAGGTCATTCATGAGGTCGTAGCGGTTGGCGACGCGGTGGAACACCTCGTTCACCAACGGCTGCTTCTCGCCGGTGGCGACATCCCTGAATCCGTAGGATGTTTCCATGCCGCCCGTGGCGGTCGTCCTCTGTTCTGACATTTTTGTGTTCCAGGCAGTTTCGGCCGGACCATAGCCGATCGGGCTATCGGGCGCTATTGTTTAAGACGCGGCGAACGACCGCGCTCAGGGACTGCATCAAGGGGACACGCATGCCATTGAAAGCGGAGCTCCACTGCCACATCGAAGGTGCGGCAGCGCCCGATCTCGTGATTGCGCAGGCCCGCAAATACAACGCCGACACCACGCCCTTCATCCACGAAGGGTCCTTCGTCTGGCACGACTTCACCTCCTTCCTGGCGGCCTACGATTTCGCAGCCGACCTCTTCCGGACCGAGGAGGACTACGCTCGCCTTGCGGAGCACTATCTCACCAGCCTCGCCCGCGACGGCGCGATCTATTCCGAGGTCTTCACCTCGCCCGACCATGCGATCAAGGCCGGGCTGTCGCCCGCTGCCTACACCGGCGCGCTCGGGGAGGGCATGGAGCGCGCCAAGGCCAAGACCGGCATCGAGGGCCGCATGATCGTCACCGGCGTGCGCCATGTCGGCGTCGAATCGATCGAGGCCGCGGCGCGCTTCGCCGCCAAGTGCGGCCATCCGCTGGTGACGGGTTTCGGCGTGGCCGGCGACGAGCGCCAGGGCGACATGGAGGATTACGTCCGTGCCTTCGAGATCGCCCGCGAAGCCGGCCTCGGCATCACCATCCACGCCGGCGAATTCGGCGGCTGGGAAAGCGTCGCCCTGGCGCTCGACCACATAAGGCCGTCCCGCATCGGGCACGGGGTGCGGGCGATCGAGAACCCCGATCTCGTCAAGCGCATCGCCGACGAAGGCGTGGTGCTCGAATGCTGTCCGGTTTCCAACATCGAGTTGAGGGTATTCGACAGTTTCGGCAGCCATCCCTTCGTGAAGCTCAGGGAGGCGGGATGCAAGGTGACGCTCAATTCCGACGATCCGCCCTATTTCTGGACGACGCTCAAGCGCGAATACGATGTGGCGCGCGAGCATTTCGGACTGGACGACAAGGCGCTGACGGCGATAACGCGCACCGCGATCGAGGCGGCTTTCGTCGACAAGAAGACCAAGGCGGCGCTGCTCGCCAGGCTCGCCGAGCCGGCACGCATGCGTTGAGATGCGGCGGAAGGGGCACCGACAAAACTGTGGTTCGCGGAACTCCGGCGTTCCTTGGCCGGCCACGAGCCGGTAGTATCCGGTTCAAACCACATTTGCGGGAGAAGAACCTATGAAAGGCGTCACCGTCGTCGACCACCCGCTTGTCCAGCACAAGCTGACGATCATGCGGAACAAGGAAACGTCGACGGCCGGCTTCCGGCGGCTGCTGCGCGAGATCTCGCTGTTGCTCGGCTATGAGGTGACGCGCGATCTCGAACTGACGACCACGACGATCGAGACGCCGCTGCAGACGATGGAAGCGCCGACGCTGGAAGGCAAGAAGCTGGTCTTCGCTTCGGTGCTGCGGGCCGGTAACGGGCTGCTCGAAGGGCTTCTCGATCTCGTCCCTGCCGCGCGCGTCGCCCATATCGGCCTCTATCGCGACCACGACACGCTGGAGGCTGTCGAATATTTCTTCAAGGCGCCGAGCGACCTGGGCGACCGGCTGGTGATCGTGGTCGATCCGATGCTGGCAACCGCCAATTCGGCCATCGCCGCAATCGACAAGTTGAAGGGCCGGGGCGCGACCAACCTGCGTTATCTGTGCCTGCTTGCAGCTCCCGAAGGCATCGAGCGGTTCACCAAGGCCCATCCCGATGTGCCCGTCTTCACGGCGGCGATCGACGATCGCCTCAACGAGAAGGGTTATATTGTGCCCGGTCTCGGTGATGCCGGCGACCGCATGTACGGGACGAAGTAGCCTCTTCATCGAATATTAACGCCGCTGCGGATTTTCCGGCCCGGCGGGCTTGGCCGTGAGCGGTCATTAAGAGGCCGCATACCGGATAGCGCCTAGCGTCCTCCCGACAATCGGGGCAGGACCATGCTGCGCAAATTCATCATCGTCGGGCTCTCGGCCGGTGTCTCGGCTGCAATCCCCACGATCTATCAAACCAACCCGGAACGCTTCGACGCGATGCTGGGCCAGGTGCTGCGCCGCCAGGAGCCCGATCGCTTGCAGGTCTCCGCGATTCCGGCCGAAGCGACCAGGAAAGCGCCGACGGCGGCCCTGTTCGGCAAGAAGGTGCGCCTCGATGCCGACGAGCGCGGCCACTTCATCGCCGACTTCAGGCTCAACGGCCGTCCGTTGCCGGCGCTCGTCGATACCGGCGCGACGATGGTCGCCATCAACGCCTCGACGGCGCGGCGCATCGGCGTCACGCTTCGCCAGGAGGATTTCAAATACAGGGTCGAAACGGCCAACGGCATGGCCAAGGCCGCGTCGGCCAACATCGACCGGCTGCAGATCGGCCGCATCTATGTCGAGGACGTCCAGGCCGTCGTGCTGGAAGACAAGGCGCTCGACGGAACGCTGATCGGCATGAGCTTCCTGAAACGCCTCGCCGGCTTCGAAGTGAAGGACGGCGCGCTGGTGATGGTGCAGTAAGGCCTTCCAGGCACGTGGACATGTAGGCAAGTTCGCCTCCCCCGCGAAATGTCGCGGCGCTACATTATCCCTCATCCGACCTCGCTGCGCGAGGCCACCTTCTCCCACCAGGCCGTGTGAAAACTCGGGCATTGGTTTTTTGGATGTGTCGAGGAGCATCTTGGGCTTCCCAAATCAACCTGGATCGGATTCAAATTGTTGATCCAAAGCAGTGATTTGCCGGATTTTTGGCAGTTTGAGACGAGGCCGAAATGGCGCATATGACAGGCCAGTCGCGGGAGCAAACGAGCTTGTTCCCGGAAACCTTGGACGAGGCGGTCGGTGCCGATCATCCGGTGCGGGTCATCGATGCCTTCGTCGACAGCCTCGATCTGGCGCAGCTCGGTTTCTCCAAGGTTGTTCCCGAGGCCACGGGCCGGCCACCCTACGATCCGGGCGATTTGTTGAAGCTTTATGTGTACGGCTACCAGAACCAGGTGCGGTCGAGCCGCCGGCTTGCGGCGGAAGCGCGGCGCAACATTGAAGTGATGTGGCTCACCCATCGCGCGGCGCCGGCCTTCAAGACGATTGCGGATTTCCGCAAGGATCATCCGGAAGCGATCGTTGGGGTGTGCCGGGCCTTCGTGCGCTTCTGCCGGGAGCAGGCGCTGGTCGGCGGCACGTTGCTTGCGATCGACGGGACCAAGATCGATGCGGTGGCGAGCCGCAAGCAGGTGGTGACGGCCAAGGAACTGGAGAAGGCGACGGCGGCCGTGGACCGCAAGATTGCCGCCTATCTTGCGCAGATGGACGAAGCCGACCGGGACGAGCGCGCGGCGCAGACGGATGGCGTGGACGTTGCGGCGGCGGTGGCGGCCTTGCGGGCGCGCCGCGAGCAGATCCAGCAGCAGGCCGAGGCTTTGACCGGACGCGGGTTGAGCCAGTGGGTTCGCACCGAGCCCGAGGCCAAGCTGATGCGCACGGCTCGGCACGGCCATCAGGTGGCCTACAACGCGCAGACCGTGGTCGACGCAAAACACAAGCTGGTGGTTGCCTTCGACCTGACCAATGACGGCAACGACCAGTGCCAGCTCCACCCGATGGCGGTGGCCGGCCGCGAAGCCGTGGACGGTGACAAGGTAGCGGTGGTGGCCGATGCCGGCTATTCGAACGGCGAGCACGGCCAGCGCTGCGAGGACGACGGCATCACCGCCATCGTGCCGCGGGCCGAAACCGTCAACCCGGAAGGCAAAGAGTACTTCACCCGCGACCAGTTCAGCTACGACGCCGAGAGCGACAGCTGGCGCTGCCCGGCCGGCGAAACGCTCACCCACCGGGAGACCTCGTGGACGGAACAGAAGAAGAAGTACGGGACCAAGGCCTGTGCGGACTGTGCCTTGAAGCCGAAGTGCACGCAGGCCGCCAAGCGCACCATCATCCGCCACTTCCATGAAGATGCGCGCGAGGCGATGCACCGGCGCGCCATCAGCGACCCCGAGTGGATGGCGCAGCGGCGCATGCTGGTCGAACACCCTTACGGCACCATCAAATGGATGATGGGCCATCCCCGGTTCCTGGTCCGCGGGCTGAAAAAGGCCAGGTCCGAGTTGGCGCTCAGCGTCCTGGGCTACAATCTGAAGCGGGTGGTGAACATTCTGGGTGTGCCGGCGCTGCTCCAGACCCTGCTGTCCTCGCAAGCATAGGGGGGCATGAACTCGTGCCGCAGCTTCCAAACCACTCACCAAGCTATGCCTCCGTCCAGTTCTCACACGGCCTGCCACAAGGGGAGAAGGTCGGAGCCTAGCTTTGCCGGCTCTGCAAATCACCACTGTGGACGATTGGCCGCTGCGCTCCTGCAGGCGCTCCCTTCTCCCCTTGTGGGAGAAGGTGGCCTCGCGCAGCGAGGTCGGATGAGGGGTAGTCGCGGACGCCGGAGAGTTGGTGCGAAAGGCCCCGTATGCGAGGCTACTCCCGCTCCGCCACCCGGCGGATCACCGCCTTCTGCGCTGGCGGCTTGTTTTGCCCGATCTCATAGGCGTCGGCGACCAGCGCGGCGGCCCGCTCCGCCTCGCCCTGCGATCGGGCATGGACGATAGCGAGCGCTTCGCCCGTCCGCACTTCCGCCCCGATGGGAAGCAGGCGCGCGACGCCCACGCTATGATCTACGGCGTCCTCGGGTTTTGTCCGGCCGCCGCCGAGCGCCACCACGGCAAGACCGATCTCACGGGTCGCCACGCCTGTCACGAAACCGCCGCGGCCTGAAGTCACCGCGAGTTCCACATTGGCTTTCCGGAGATACTTTCCCGTCTTCTCGACGAAGTCGGCTGGCCCGCCGAGATCGGAGACCATCCTGCCGAAGATCTCGGCCGCACGTCCGCCGTCGAGCGCCTGTTTCGCTCGGGCCAAGGCCTCCTTGCTGGACGACGCCAGCCCGGCAGAGCAGAGCATTTCGGCGGCGAGCGCAAGTGTCACGTCGAGCAGCCTGCGGTCGCGGGCCCGGCCGGTCAGGAAGTCGACCGCGTTCTGCACCTCGACCGCGTTGCCGGCCGCCGAGGCGAGCGGCTCGTTCATGCCTGATATCAGGGCCGTCGTCTTCAACCCGGCTCCGTTCGCCACTTCGACCAGGCTGGTCGCCAGGGCCGTCGCGTCACGCGACCGCGCCATGAAGGCGCCGTTGCCGAGCTTCACATCCAGCACCAGCGACTGCAGCCCCGCCGCGAGTTTCTTCGACAGGATCGAGGCGGTGATCAGCGGCACGGATTCCACCGTCGCCGTCACGTCGCGGATGCCGTAGAAACGCTTGTCGGCAGGCGCGAGATCGGCTGTCTGGCCGATGATGGCGCAGCCGGCGCTGAGCACGACCTTGCGGAACAAGCTGCTGTCGGGCTGGCTGACATAGCCGGGGATGGAATCCATCTTGTCCAGCGTGCCGCCGGTATGGCCGAGCCCCCGGCCGGAGATCATCGGCACATAGGCGCCGCAAGCCGCCACGATCGGCGCCAGCATCAGCGAGACATTGTCGCCGACGCCGCCGGTCGAGTGCTTGTCGGTGACGGGCCCCGGCAGGTCCGACCAGTCGAGCACCTCGCCGGAATCGCGCATGGCGAGCGTCAGGGCAACCGCCTCGTCCCGGCTCATTCCGTTGAAGAAGACGGCCATGGCGAGTGCTGCGACCTGGCCCTCGGAGATCCGTCCCGGCGCGATGCCGGCGACGAATTCAGCGATCTCCTCGGCGGAAAGCTTCAGCCCGTCACGCTTCTTGCGGATAATTTCCTGCGGCAGCATGTCAGTGTCGCACTCGCGCGGCTGCACATGCGCGGCTACCCCTGCCGGCCATCTCCCCCTCAAGGCTACGAGATTCACACATCTCGGAGGGTCCAGCCATGCTTGATTGCGTGGAATTTGGTGAGGCCTCTGAGCATGACGATGGGGCCGGGCTTTCCGTAATATCCGGTCCATCCACCGAGCCGTGCGAAGACCCAGGCAGCGAAGGCCAATGTGCCTTTGGGATGGGGGTTTTTCTGCTTCTGGGTCTTTCCCTCAAGGCTGTGGCTGACGCGTTCGAGCACCGGTTGGTCGTCGGGATCGAAGGCGTCGCTGAGCGGCCGCTCGAGCTTGCCGTCGCGCTCGGCAACGAGTTGCATCACCGTGACGGCGGCGATGAGGGTTGCTGTTACGAGCTTTTCCAGCGGCCCGCCCTCCTGCTGGCGAAGCGCCTCGATGTCAAAGCCCTTTGTCTTGGTGGTCCGAAACAGCTGCTCGATGGTCCAGCGCAGACGATAAAAGCCGATGATGCGCCGTGCATCGGCCAGATCGGTGACCTGATGTGTTGTGAGCAGCCGCCAATGCGCCGGCTCCTGGCCGTGCGGCGGATCGATTTCGCGGGCATCGACCATGCTGAGCGTGACGGTCTTCGGCAGCACCCGGGTTCCCGCCTGGGCTTTGCGGTTCCTGGGCCTTGCGATCTCGACACGGCCGAAGCGCACGCCGAGAGTGGCCGTGCGGGCCTTGCGGCCCGGAATGGCCGGCAACGCGACCGTCATCTGCCCGGCTTCGGGCCAGCTCTCTGCGGCGGCAAACAGATGGGTCTCGTCGGCCAGAAGCCGGTCCTGCGCGGCCCGTACCAGCTTCTCGACATGGTCCGGCTTGAAGGCGAAGCACTCGTAAATGTCCCCCTCGCGGTCCTCGACGACCGTCACGCAGGTCGCGCCGGCGTCCCACAGCCGGCGCGCGCTTTCGGCGCCGTCGAGCCAGCGCCGGCTGTCCTTGTCCGCGAAGTCCCGTTTGGTGCGCGTCGCCTTCACACCACCGCGGCGATCCAGAAAGAACGCATCGACAAGGCCCAACACAAAGCCGCTGGTCGCATCCGCGGCAATCAGCGGGTGCACGGACAGGCCGATGCCTTTTTCGTCCACCCGAACAGACGTCGTGTCCTGGATCGCCAGCACATGACGGCCACCAACTTGCAAGCACGTGCGGGCCGAGGCCGTCTCCAGCATCGCGCCGACCGTCACCTTCGGGTTGTGCAGAAAGCGCGTGATCCGCATCTCGCCGGAGCGGCCGCCGCCCAGCGCGCGCACGCTGCTCCCCCAGCCACCCGCCGACACCAGCCGCTCATGCAAAAAAACCCCGCATCTTTCAGGCGAGCGTCTCCGAACTCCCCAAAACCAAGGTCCATCTGCCTCTCCATCAGCCGAATCACAGCAACAGGGAGTCAGACTTTCGCCGACACCGCAACTCGCCCCCCACGATGTGTGAATGTCGTAGCCCTCAAGGGGGGAGATTGGGAGCTTCGACGGCATCGACTGTTCTGCCGCGTCGCAGATTGGCGAAAACGCCGATGCAGTCCGATCTCCCCCCTTGAGGGGGAGATGGCCGGCAGGCCAGAGGGGGGTGAGGGGGGCCACGTCGTCAGTCCAGCATGCCGTCGGCGAACATCCGGCGCAGCACCGTCGCCAGCCGGGCGCCGCCGAGCGGGGCCACGTCCTTGGTCTCCTGATGCGACAGCTCCGCCCCGGTCATGCCGGCGGCGAGATTGGTGATGACCGAGCAGGCGGCGACCCTCAGCCCCAGGAAGCGGGCGAGGATCACCTCCGGCACGGTCGACATGCCGACGGCGTTGGCGCCCAGGACCCGCGCCATGCGGATCTCCGCCGGCGTCTCGAAGGACGGCCCGGAGAACCACATATAGACGCCCTTGTGCAACCTGGTGCCGGTCGCTTCGGCCGCCTTCTCGAAGGCGGCGCGGATGTCCTTGTCATAGGCCTCGGTCATGCCGACGAAACGCCGGTCGGTCGGCTCGCCGAACAGCGGGTTCGAGCCGGAGAAGTTTATGTGGTCGGTCAGGAGCATGATCGAACCCGGAGGCATGTCCGGATCGACCGAGCCGGCCGCGTTGGTGAGCAGCAGCTTCTCTATTCCGATGCCCTGGAGCACCTCCAGCGCCGGCCGCATGGCCGCGGCATTGGCATGCTCGTAATAATGCGCGCGCCCGGCAAGCATCAGGATCGGCCGGCCTGCGAAATGTCCGGCGACCACCGTGCCGGCATGGCCGGTGACCCCGCTCGCAGGGAAGCCGGGCAGATCCGAATAGGGAATGCGCACGGCGCCTTCCACCTCGTCGACCAGCCCGCCCAGGCCGGAGCCGAGCACCAGGGCCGTGGTCTGCGCGAGGCCGTCGAGCCTTTCGACCAGCCTGTCGACCGCTTCCTTCATTTCAGCACCTCGCCTTGGAAGCCATAGGGCAGCATCGCGCCAATTGTGACGGTCTCGACAATGCCGGTCTCGTCGCACAGATGGAGCTTGGTGTCGGCATCAGCGAACTCTGCGAGCCGCTGCCGGCAGCCGCCGCAGGGCGTGATCCGCGCCATGCGCTCCGCGACGACGGCGATCTCGGTGATCCGGCCGCCGCCGCCCATCACATAATGGCCGAGCGCGGTGGTCTCGGCGCACCAGCCTTCGGGGTAGGAGGCGACCTCGATGTTGCAGCCGGCATAGATGCGACCGTCCTCGGTGCGCAGCGCAGCCCCCACGGGGAACTTGGAATAAGGCGCATAGGCCTTGGCCATGGCGGCCGTGGCCGCCTCGAAGAGGTCGTGCGACATTGATCAGCGTTCCTTCACATAGGGCACGCCGCCGGCCCGCGGCGGGATCGCCTTGCCGATGAAGCCTGCGAGCAGGACGACGGTCAGGATGAAAGGCAGCGCGTTGATCAACTGCACCGGCACCTTGCCGATGCCAGGCCAGGGCATGCCCTGAAAGCGGATCGACGCGGCCTCGAGGAAGCCGAACAGCAGGCAGGCGAACATCGCCGGCACCGGCCGCCACTTGGCGAAGATCAGGGCTGCGAGCGCGATGAAACCCTTGCCCGCCGTCATGTCCTTCACAAAGCCGGCATTCTGCGCGACCGAGAGATAGGCGCCGGCGAGACCGGTCAGGATGCCGGTGCAGATGACAGCGCGATAACGCAGCCAGGTGACCGATATGCCTGCCGTGTCGACGGCCGCCGGGTTCTCGCCGACGGCGCGCAGCCTCAGGCCGAAACGGGTGCGGAACAGCGCCCACCAGGTGAAAGGCACCATCAGGAAGGCAACATAGACCGGGATCGAATGGCCCGAGATCAGCTCGGAATAGATCGTGCCGATGACAGGCACACCCGAAAGGGCCTCCGCTCCCGGCAAAGTGATGGCCTCGAAGCGGGCCGGACCGCTGAGCGCCGGCGTACGGCCGCCCTGCCGGAACCAGGCCTGGCCCAGGATGATGGTCGAACCGGCGGCGATGAAGTTGATTGCCACGCCCGATACGATCTGGTTTCCGCGATGGGTGATGGAGGCGAAGCCGTGGACCAGCGCCAGCCCGACCGCGACGGCGACCGCCGCCAGAAGGCCGATCCAGGCTGAACCGGAAACGGCTGCTGCCGCGGCGCCCGCAAAGGCGCCTGCCAGCATCTTGCCTTCGAGGCCGATGTCGAAGACACCCGAGCGTTCCGAATAGAGACCGGCAAGGCAGGCGAGCAGCAGGGGCACGGAGACACGGATCGTCGCGTCGATGAGTTGGACCAGAACATCCATGTCAGACGCCCTCCCCCTTGACGGCCGCCACCCCGACGGAGCGCGGACTGAACGAGGCGAAGATCGTCTGGACGGCCGGACGGAACATGTGCTCCAGCGCGCCGGCGAAGAGGATCACCAGGCCCTGGATGATAACGATCATGTCGCGGCTGATGTTGGGCATCTCGAAGGCGAGTTCGGCGCCGCCCTGGTAGAGCATGCCGAACAGGATCGCGGCCGGCACGATGCCGACCGGATGGGAGCGTCCCATCAGCGCCACGGCGATGCCGACGAAACCGGCGCCTGCGACGAAGTCCAGCGCCATGCGATGCTGGTCGCCCATGATCGGGTTGAGCGCCATCATGCCGGCAAGCGCGCCGGAGATCATCATGGTGACGATGATGATCTTCGCTTCGCCGATGCCGGCGTAGCGCGCCGCCTTGGGGCTGAAGCCGAAAGTACGGATCTCGTAGCCGAGCCTGGTGCGCCAGATCAACGCCCAGACGAAGACCGCCATGACGAGCGCCAGCAGGAAGGAGATGTTGAGCGGGGCCGAGCGCACCGACATGCCCATTGCCTCAAGCAGCCAGTTCATCTTGGGAAGCTGGCCGCCGGGAAGGAGATCGCGCGTCTGCGGGGCCATCGAGCCGAGCGGCTTCAGCACGTCGACCAGCATGTAGACCATCACGCTGGCGGCAATGAAATTGAACATGATGGTGGTGATAACGATGTGCGACCCCCGCTTGGCTTGGAGCACGGCCGGAATGAAGGCCCACAGCGCGCCGGTGGCGGCCGCGCCTAATATCCCCAGCGGGAAGGTCAGCCACCAGGGCAAGACCGAATCCAGCGACAGCGCCACCAGCGCCACGCCCAGGCCGCTGATATAGGCCTGGCCCTCGCCGCCGATGTTGAACAGACCGGCATGGAAGGCGACGGCGACGGCGAGGCCGGTGAAGATGAAGTTGGTCGCGTAATAAAGCGTATAAGCGATGTTCTGGCCGCTGCCGAAGGCGCCTTCGAACAGGATGCCCGCGGCGCGCAGCGGATTCTCTCCGACCAGCAGCACGACCAGCCCCGCGACAAGGAAAGCCACGGCGAGATTGATGAGCGGGATCAGCCCGTAGTCGGCCCAGGCCGGCAGCTTGGAGAAGGGGGTGCTCATTCCGCGGCCTCCCGATGCTCGACGCCGGCCATCAGCAGTCCGAGTTCGCCTTCGGTGGCGTCCGGTCCACGCTCGCCGACGATGCGGCCGTCGAACATGACCAGGATGCGATCGGAGAGCGAGCGTATCTCGTCGAGTTCGACCGACACCAGCAGCACGGCCTTGCCGCGGTCGCGCATGGCGATCAGGCGCTTGTGGATGAACTCGATGGCGCCGACATCGACGCCGCGCGTCGGCTGACCGACGATGAGCACGCCCGGATCCTGCTCCATCTCGCGGGCAAGCACGATCTTCTGCTGGTTGCCGCCTGAGAAATTGGCGGTCTTCAGCCGCGGATTGCCCGGCCGGATGTCGTATTTCTCGATCTTGTCCTTGGCGTCCTGCAGGATCGCCTCGGCATTGAGGAACGGCCCCTTCAGATATTTGGGATCGTCATGATAGCCCAGGATCGAGTTCTCCTGTTCGTCGAAGGCGAGCACCAGCCCGACATGATGGCGGTCTTCCGGCACATGTGCGAGGCCGCGATCGCGCAGGTCGCCGGGATCGGCATTGCCGGTCACGTCGATCGGCTTGCCGTCGAGGAGCACGGACCCGGACACCGCCCTGCGGATGCCCGAGATCGCCTCGATCAGCTCGGACTGGCCGTTGCCGGCAACGCCGGCAATGCCGACGATCTCGCCGCCCCTGATGTCGAAGGAGACGTCCTTGACCATCGTGACGCCGCGCGAATCCTTGACTGTCAGATCCTTGACCGCGAGCTTGACCCCGCCCGGCTTCGCTTCACCCTTCTCGACACGCAGCAGCACACGGCGCCCGACCATCAGCTCGGCCAGTTCCTCGACGGTGGTCTCGGCTGTCCGGCGGGTGGCGACCATGGTGCCCTGGCGCATGACCGACACATTGTCGGTGATCGCCATGATCTCGCGCAGCTTGTGGGTGATCAGCACCACCGTTTTACCCTGTTCCTTCAACTGCTGAAGGATGCGGAACAGATGGTCCGCCTCGGCGGGCGTCAGAACCCCGGTCGGTTCGTCGAGAATGAGGATCTCGGCGCCGCGATAAAGCGCCTTCAGGATCTCGACGCGCTGCTGCAGGCCGACCGGAAGTTCCTCGATGATGGCGTCCGGATCGACCTCGAGACCGTATTCCTTCTCCAGCCGATTCAGTTCCGAACGCGCCTTGCCGATCGACTTGTTGAGCAGCGGCTCGCCTTCGGCGCCCAGGATGACGTTTTCCAGCACGGTGAAATTCTGCACCAGCATGAAATGCTGATGCACCATTCCGATGCCCACCGCGATCGCGTCGTTCGGCGTCCGGATGGCCGTCGGCTTGCCGTCCACTTTGATCTCGCCGCTGTCGGCCTGGTAGAAGCCGTAGAGGATCGACATCAATGTCGACTTGCCCGCGCCGTTCTCGCCGATGATGCCGTGGATGGTGCCGCGAGGAATCTCCAGATGGATATCCCGGTTGGCATGCACCGTCCCAAAACTCTTGTTGATGCCGATAAGCTCGATCGCAGCTTCAGCCATGCGATGGCTCCGCCTTCCCATTTTTTATCATTTGGTCAAACGCCCTATCATGCCGCCTTCCCCTTGCCAATCGGCGCGGCCTTTTTCCAACACTCTCGACAAATACGCTCCTGCTTGTCAATTTCGAAGCCGCGACAGGCAGGATTTATTTGGCCGGCATTCGGAGTACTCCCATGACAATGCCTGCGGACCGTCTGACGACGCTGGAAATCAGGATCGCCGAGCAGGAAAATACCATCGAGGAACTGTCAGGGCAGATCGCCGAACAGTGGAAGGTGATCGAGCGGCAGCAGAAGAAGCTGGACGCCCTGACGCACCGGTTTCTCGCGCTCGAAGAGCAGACCGCGCCCGCCCACGAGGCGACGAAACCTCCGCATTGGTGACGGCGGCGTGCCGCGCGAAGCCGATCAGATGAGGCGGGCCGGCAATTATGTGCTCGGCCTCATGGATGATATCGAGCGGGCCCGCGCGGAACGCGATCTCGAGATCGATGCGGATTTCCGCGGCGCGGTTCTGCGCGTGGCCGAGCGGATGCGCCTGCTCGACCTGAGGCCCGATACCGCCTCCGCCGATGCCTGGCGGGCGATCTCGGCGCGGATCGCGGAAATGCCGCAGATGCGCGGCCGGCCCTCACCTGCTGTCGGCCCATCGCAGGGCGCCGGGCCGGATGGGCGCGGCCTTCATTCGGTTTCCGGCCCTCGTGGACGGCTCATCGCCATAGGGCTCGTCGCAGCCTGCGCCGTGGGCTATGCAGCAGGCGTGGCGACGGGCAGATTCTGGTAGGCTTGCCCCGATCGTCACACCGAAATCAGACGGCAAGGCCGCGCTCCGACCTCCTCGTCAGCAGCGGCACAAGGCAGAGCGCGCCCACGACGCCCGACCCCGCCAGGAACCAGCCGAAGCCGTCCCAGCCCTGCCCGTCGATGACATGGCCGGCAAGCGGCGGACCGAAGACCGTGGCGATGCCGCCCGTCTGCGCGATCAGGCCGATCGCCACGGAAGCCGAACCGCCACGCGGCACGATGAAGGGAACGCTGGCGAACAAAGCCGACGCCGTGACGCCGCCGGCGAGCGCGACGGCCACGGCCGCGGCGGTGGCCAGCGTCGCGTCCTGGCTCCCGAACGCGGGAAAGGCGGCGACGGCCGTCGCGGCGAAGCCGGCCAAGGCAAGGGTAGCGGCAAAGCGCGCGTCGCTGCCGCGCACCAGCACCGTCGTCGCGAGGTTTCCGAGCGGCACCAGCAGCGCCACCGTGCCGGCCGAAAGCGCGATCGCCGAATTGCCGCTGCCGACAAAGGCCGGCATGAAGGAGAAGAAGCCGACCGACAGGATGACGTAGACGCCGAAGGCGAGCGCCACCAGGACGACGTCGATGTTCAGCGTGGCCGCGAAGGAACCACGGGCGGGCCCGGTCGCCGGCTTCGCATCCAGATCCGGAAAGTCGGGGACGCGCGCCAGCAGCGTCGCCGAGACCACGGCCAGCAGGGCAAAGAGCATGGCGGCCGCCAGCAGGTAGATCTGCGGGCCGGCGGCGGGAAGCACCCATCCGGCGAGGAAGTCGGCCAGGGCGAAACCGACCGGCACGAAGCCGCCCCATACGGCAAGGACCGGCGCACGCCATTCGGGCGGCGCCACCGCGGCGGCGATCGCGGGAATGGCGATGACGAGGACCAGATAGCCCGCCCCTTCGAGCACGCGCGCGGCAAGGATCGCCTCCGGCGACGTGAACAGCGCGAGCGCGACACCCCCCAGCGCGAGCAGGATGGAGGCGCCGACGAATGTCCGCCTCATGCCCAGGAACTCGATCGCCCAGCCCGCCGGCAGCGCCACCAACGCGACGAAGATGCCGATTGTCGAGGTCAGCCAGCCGATCAGCACGAGCGAGAAGCCGCTCTCGGTCCTGTACCAGTCGACCAGCGGCGCGATCTTGCCGAACTGCGTGCCAGCCAGTATCCCGGCGAGCATCAGCACGGTGATCGCGACGAGGCGCAGCGGTCTGTCCCGGTTCATGAATTTTCCCTGAGGGCCGTCGATCCATGGATGAGGCGGCGCCTCTTGCGGCGGCCGAAGCGCACGGACGGCATCGTTTGCAGGCGTACAACGAAACCGCCGGCCCGAAGGCCGGCGGTTCGCGGGTCATTCGACTGGATCAGTACGGGCAGTTGTTGTCCGACATGTAGTCGTGCACGGTGATCGTGCCGGCGATGATGTCGTTCTTCGCCTTTTCGGCCGCTGCCTTCATGTCGGCAGAGACGAGGTCCTTGTTGTTGTCGTCCATGGCGTAGTCGACGCCGCCTTCCTTGAGGCCGAGATTGTTGAAGCCTGCGGTGAAGGCGTCATTCTTGGCGTCGCTGAAGGCGTTGTAGACCGCGACGTCGACACGCTTCACCATCGAGGTCAGCACCTTGCCGGGCTGCAGGCCGTTCTGGTTGGAATCGACGCCGATGCCGAGCTTGCCGGCATCGGCCGCTGCCTGGAGCACGCCCACTCCCGTGCCGCCGGCGGCGGCGTAGATGACGTCGGCGCCCTGGTCCATCTGCGACTTGGCGATCTCGCCGCCCTTGGTCGGGTCGTTCCACGCGGCCGGCGTGTCGCCGGTCATGTTGTAGATGACGTCGGTCGCGCCGGCGGCCTTGGCGCCGCCCACGTAACCGCAGCCGAACTTGCGGATCAGCGGAATGTCCATGCCGCCGATGAAGCCGACCTTCTTGCTCTGCGAAGCGAGCGCGGCGAGCACGCCGACCACATAGGAGCCTTCCTGCTCCTTGAACACGACCGAGCGCACGTTCGGCTTGTCCACGACCATGTCGATGATGGCGAACTTGGTGTCCGGGAACTCGGCGGCGACCTTCTCAAGTGCCGCAGCCCAGGAGAAGCCGGCCATCACGATCGGGTTGTTGCCGTCCTCGGCGAATTTGCGCAGCGCCTGCTCGCGTTGGGCGTCGTTCTGGATCTCGAAATCGCGGTACTCGATTCCGGTTTCGGTCTTGAACTTCTCGGCACCGTTGAAGGCAGCCTCGTTGAAGGATTTGTCGAACTTGCCGCCGAGATCGTAGATGATCGCCGGCTTGATGTCCGCGGCGAAAGCCGAGGCGGACATTGCTGTTGCGGCCAGAAGGCCGAGAACGATACGCTTCATGTGATCCACACCCTGTCGGTTGTCATCCGTTGACGCCGCCCGCGCCTGCCTCGATCCCCGGCCGGCCCGGCAGCCATGGCGGGAGTTTCCTCCTCCCGCTCATCACGCCAATGTTGCATGGCGCAGAACAAAATTCACGCGGAATTTTGACCCTTTGGAAAATGGCTGGCCGGTCCGGGCAGAGCAGAAATGCGGCTAGCGCAGCGCCTTCAACTCGCGAAACGTATCGGCCACAAACCGTGCTATGAACTCGGTGTCTCCCGACCACGTCTCGTCGAGCGCGGCGAGCGACAGGGTCCGCCGCGCAATGGAGGGACTCGCCTCGAACCGGTGGATCCGGTCGGCAATGTCGGACCTTATGATTGCCGGCGTCATCACCGCGAAACCCAATCCCGAGGCGACCAGTTCACTCGTCACTGAGAGCGAATTGCAGCCGCTCATCGATTTCGGCGTGCAGTGGGCGGTTTCGAACCACTCCCGTATCGTCCTGCCGATGGTCGACGTCTCGGGCTGCGTGAAGATCGCCTCGTCGACGAGGTCGCCAGGCGTCAGCATCCGTCCGACCAGCGGATGAGATGCAGGGCCGAGCCACGCCAGATCGACCTCGCCCAGCGGCCGTACGGTAATGCCCTCGGAGGCGACCGCGTCGGTGGTGATAGCAACATCGAGCTGCCGTTCGGCCAATTGTTTCAGGAGCACCGCGCCGACATCGACTTTCAGCTCTATGCGCAGCGACGGTCGCGTGGCGTTCAATTCGCGGATGAGCCTCGGCAGCGCCAGATGCGCCACCGTCTCGACCACACCGAGCCGCAGCAAGCCCCGGAGTTTTCCGGCGGTCGTTTCGTCGTGGATCTCGCGCGCCAGAGCCAGCATCTGCTCGGCCTGGCGCTGGATCGCCTTTCCGGCCTCGGTGAGACGGGCACGTCCGCTGCTGCGGTCGAACAGGACACAACCCAGGTCGCGCTCAAGCTCGCGAATTCGTCCTGATATGGACGGTTGGGTGATGCAAAGCTGGCGCGCGGCGGCATGAAAGGAGCCCAGCCTGGCAATCCAGTAGAAGGATTCGATCTGAGCGAGGGTCAGACGCATGATAGGCAGAGACTATCATCGATGGTCGCGAAATCAATTAGAAGCAATCACTCTTCTTGTGTAGCTTCATTCCCAGCCGCTGTCCGGCAGCGGCGTCCAGCAGGGGAGACACGACAATGAGAAAGCTACGCACGACACTCTTGTCGCTGGCATTCGCCGCCGCGGCGATGGGAGCGGCCCATGGGGAGGAATTGCAGGAACTTCGCCTGAAAGTGATCGGCGGCTGGAGCAACGTCACCATGACGACGGTGGTAGAGCAGCCGTTCTGGCAGCGCACGCTGCCGGAGATTTCAGGCGGCAGAATCACGGCCGATTTCAACAGCCTCGATACGCTCGGCCTCAAGGGCGACGAGACACTGCGACTGCTCAAGCTGAAGATCGCCGACATCGTCACCGGCCCGGTCAGCTTCGTCGCAGGCGATTTCAAGCTTTATGACGGGCTCGATCTTTCAGGCGCGATCCTCGACCTCGGCTCCATGCGCAAGGCGGTCGACGCCTACCGCCCTGTCATCGACAAGAACATGCAGGAGAACTTCAATGCCCATCTCCTGATGATGTGGCCGTCGCCGCCGCAGGTGCTCTTCTGCAAGGGCGAGATCAAGGGCGTCGCCGACCTGGCGGGCAAGAAGATCCGAACCTTCAACCAGACGCTTTCGGACTTCGTGGAGGCGGTCGGCGGCACGCCGGTCAATCTTTCCTTCGCCGAGGTGGTGCCCGCGCTGCAGAACGGCACCGCCGATTGCGGGGTAACCGGCACCGGCCCCGGCAACTCCGCAAAATGGTGGGAAGTGACCGACCATCTCTTTCCGCTGGTGCTCGGCTGGTCGCCCTATTTCAGCGCCGTCAACCTCGACAGCTGGAACCAGCTCGACGAGCCTACCAGGAACTTCCTCACCGACGCCTTCGCCAAGCTGGAGGACGAGATGTGGGCCCATGTCGGAGCAGCAGCGACGGAAGGCATCAACTGCAACACAGGCGTCGGCGAATGCAAGACCGGCATCAAGGCCGATATGAAGCTGGTCGACGTGTCGGACGCGGACAAGGCGCTGCTGGCAGGCATGGTGACCGAGACGATCCTGCCGCGCTGGGCGAGCCGGTGCGGCGAGGCCTGCGTGGCCGAATGGAACGGCACGGTGGGCAAGGCGCTCGGTTTCGAGGCCGGGGCAAAGTGACCATGGCGGCGCGCGAACCGCAGACCCGGCCCAGCCCGCTTCGTGGATTGCGCGCCGTATCACGATTTGTCCTGCTTGCCGGCGGGCTTCTCCTGGTTGCAGCGACGGTCCTGATCATCGTGGAGATCGTCATGCGCCAGTTCTTCCACCGAACGCTCGGCGGCGTCGACGAACTGGCCGGCTTCGCACTGGCCGTCGGGACCGCGTGGAGCTTCGGCTCGGTGCTCCTCGACAAGGCCCATGTGCGCATAGACACGCTCTACTCCCGCTTCGGCGAGCGCGGCCGGGCCATATCGGACGTGATCGCGCTCTCCGGGACCGTGCTGTTCGTTGCCACGCTGGTCTATTTCTCGACCGACGTTCTGGCCAGCAGCCTGCGCTTCGGCGCGACGTCGCAGAGTTCGCTCGCCATTCCGAAATCGGTGCCGCAAGCTTTGTGGCTCGGCGGTCTCGTCTGGTTCCTGCTGGTCGCGGTGGTGCTTCTGGCTTCGTGCCTGTCGGCCCTCCTGCGGGGGGACTGGCGGCAGGTCGGGTTGCTCGCCGGCGCGCCGGAGCTCGAACAGGAGTTGCAGGCCGAGCTCGCTGACAGGAAACAGCGCATGACGGAAGAGCCCGGAGGGCTGCTCCTATGATCGCCTTCGCAATCGGCGCGATGGTCCTGCTGCTGGCGCTGGGGCTGCCGATCGCGGTCGGCCTCGGACTGGTCGGCATGGGCCTCTCCGAATTCTTCAGCCCGCTGCCCCTCACACGGGCAATCGGTGAAGTAGCCTGGAGCTCGTCGACCGGCTTCCTGATGGTCAGCATCCCGCTGTTCGTGCTGCTCGGCGAGGTGCTGCTGCGTTCCGGCATCGCCGACCGCATGTATGCGGCGGTGGCGGCATGGTTCTCCTGGCTGCCGGGCGGCCTCATGCACGCGAATATCGGGTCCTGCGCCCTGTTTGCCTCGATGTGCGGATCCAGCGTCGCCACGGCGGCCACGGTCGGCACGACGGCGATGCCGCAGATGGGCAAATACGACTACAATCCGCCGCTCTTCCTGGGAACGTTGGCCGCCGGCGGCACGCTCGGCATCCTGATCCCGCCGTCGATCAACCTCATCGTCTACGGGCTGATCACGAACACGTCGATCCCGAAGCTCTATCTGGCGGGCATCGTCCCCGGCCTGCTTCTTGCGGCGATGTTCATGGGCGTGGTCGCACTCGCCTGCACGGCCTGGCCGAGCCTGGGCGGGCAAAGGGTGGCCGTCACGTGGAACGAGCGGCTCGCGCTTCTGGCGGAATTCCTGCCGCCCGTCTTCATCTTCGGGGTGGTCATCGGCTCGATCTATCTTGGCTGGGCAACCGCCACCGAATCGGCGGCTCTTGGCGTCGCCGCCGCAGTCATTCTGACGATGGCGCGCGGCCGCTTCACGATCGCCATGTTCATGACGGCGGTGGAGAACACGATGAAGACCACCGGCATGATCATGCTGATCGTGCTCGCGGCATTCTTCCTCAACTTCGTGATGACCGCCGTCGGGCTTACGACGGCCATCGTGAACCTGGTCACCGCCTATGATCTGCCGCCGCTCGGCCTGATGCTGGCGGTCATTGTCTTCTATCTCATCCTCGGCGCCTTCATGGACGAGATGGCGATGATGATCTCCACCGTGCCGATCATCGCGCCCGTGGTCTTCGCGGCCGGCTTCGACGGTGTCTGGTTCGGGGTGGCTCTGGTGGTCCTCATGCAGGCGGGGATGATCCTGCCGCCGGTCGGCATCAATCTCTTCGTCATCCAGGGGATCCGCCGCAACGGACGCATCGGCGAGATCGCCACCGGCTCGATGCCCTTCGTGCTCTCGATGCTGTTGCTGCTCGCCCTGCTCGTCGCATTCCCGGGAATCGCGCTTTTCCTGCCGGCTGCCTTGAACTGACGAGACCCGTCCTACGGGCCGGCGCTGCGTCCGTGTATCCGAAAGAAGCTGAAAGAAATGAACGACAAAGCATACCGCATCGGCATCGACATCGGCGGGACCTTCACCGACATCGCGCTGGTAGACGAAGCCGGCACCGTCGAGATCAGGAAGGTCGCGTCGACGCCCGACGACTACAGCCGGGGCATCGCCTCCGGTCTGAGCGTGCTCATGCGCGATCTGGGCATCGACCCGAAGGCGATCACCGGCATCGTTCACGCGACCACGGTCGCGACCAACACCATCCTCGAATTCAAGGGCGCCCTCACCGGCCTGGTCACGACGGCGGGCTTTCGCGATGTGCTCGAACTCAGGCGGCTGCGGATTCCGGTCCTTTACGACCTGCAGTACGACAAGCCGCCACCTCTGGTGCCGCGGCGGCTGCGACTGGAAGTGCGCGAGCGGCTCGGTCCCGACGGCACGATCCGCTTGCCGCTGAACGAGGAAGACGTCTTGCGCGCCGCCGACACCTTCCGGAAAGAGGGTGTCGAGGCCGTCGCGATCAGCTACCTCCATGCCTATGTCAACGCCGCGCACGAAGTGCGGACCGAAGAGATCCTGCGCGATGCGCTGGGCCCCGGCATCTATATCTGCCGAGGCTCGGAGATCCTGCCTGAGATCCGCGAGTTCGAACGCAGCTCGACGGCGGTGGTAAACGCCTATGTCGGCCCCGTGATCGGCAATTATGCCGATGCCCTGGCAGGCAGGCTGGCCGGGATAGGGATCGAGGCGCCGATCGAGATGATGCATTCCGGCGGCGGCATCATGCGGCTCGCGGCCTCGGTGAAGCGCGCGGCCTCGCTGGTGGAGTCCGGGCCCGCGGCCGGCGTCATAGCCTGCGCGCGCCTGGTGCGCGGCGAGCGCCGAGCGGCCAACATCATCTCCTTCGACATGGGCGGCACCACCGCAAAGGCGGCGCTTATCGAGAATGGCGAAGCGGCGCGTACCGACGAATACGAGGTCGGCGCCGGTATCAATCTTTCCAGCAAGCTGGTCAAAGGAGGAGGCTATCCCATCAAGATGCCGTTCATCGACGTGTCGGAGATCGGCGCCGGAGGCGGCAGCCTGGTGGCGCTGGACAGGCTCGGCCGCGTCACCGTCGGCCCCGAAAGCGCCGGCGCCATGCCAGGTCCGGTCTGCTACGGCCGTGGCGGCATGCGGGCGACCCTGACCGACGTCTTCGTCACGCTCGGCTACATCAACGACACGACGCTGGCCGGCGGCTCGATCGACGTCGATGCGGAAGCTGGCAGGCGGGCACTGCGAAGCCAGGTCGCCGAGCCGCTCGGTCAGGACCTCATCGGCACGGCGCGAGGGGTCCTGACGCTCGCCGTCTCCACCATGACGCGTGCGGTGAAGGCGGTGTCCACCTATCGCGGCCGCGATCCGCGCGATTTCACACTCGTCGCATTCGGCGGCAACGGACCTGTCGTCGCCGCCGACATCGCCTCTGCGCTGGGCATAGGCCGGATCGTGGTGCCGGTGGCTGCCGGGGTGTTCTCGGGCTTCGGCCTGTTGCGGTCCGACGTCGAGCAGGAGTTCGTACAGCCGGTCCTGGCCGATGCGGCGGAGCTTTCACCGGAATCGCTGTCGGTGTTGAGGAACGAACTCTACGCCCGCGCGGCGGCAGCGCTCGTCGCCGAAGGTTACGACACGGCAACAGCGGATTTCCGCTTCAGCGCCGATCTGCGCTACTTCGGCCAGGCCTATGAGCTCAACGTCATGGACGAAGCGGACGGCGCCCCCGAAGCGCTGGTGGAAGGGTTCCATCGCGAGCACGAGCGAACCTACGGCCACCGCTCCAGCGGCGACCCGGTGCAATTGGTCAATGGGCGACTGTCGGTGCGCGTGCCGATGGCCTCGAAGATCGGACGCTTTGCGGCGACCCCAGCCTTCCCACGCCGCGACCGGCAGGTCGCATTCGGCATAGAGCCGCTCATGACGCCGGTCATCGGGCGCGCCTCCTTGGACGGCACCCCGCGGCAGGGCCCCTTCATCGTCGAGGACTATGATTGCACCTGCGTGGTGCCGCCACACGCGGCAGCAAGGCTCGATGCAGCCGGCAATATCGAGATCGAGGTCGGACAATGAGCAGCGTCGATCCGATCACGCTCGAAGTCATCCGCAACGGCCTGGCTTCGGTCGCCGACGAGATGGCCCTCATCATCATGCGCAGCGCCTACTCGCCCGTCGTGCGCGACATCATGGACTATTCGACAGGGCTCTGCGACCCGCAGGGACGCATCATCGCCCAAGGGCTGACCTTGCCGATCCAGCTCTGCTCGTTTCCCCGCGTCATGCATTTCCTGAAGGAGCGCTTCGCCGACGACCTGGCCCCCGGCGACATCTTCATCACCAACGACCCCTACGGCTCGGGCGGACAGCATCTCCCAGACATCTACGTGCTGAAGCCGATCTTCTTCGGTGCCGCACTCGCCGGTTATGCGACGACGGTGGCGCACCACACAGATGTCGGCGGCATCGTGCCAGGGAGCGTCGCCATATACGCGACCGAGATCCAGCAGGAAGGCCTGCGCATTCCGCTCATGAAGCTGTACGAAGGCGGCCGCCCCAACAGGACGCTGCTCGACCTGATCGAATCGAACACGCGCCAGCCGGTCGAGGTACTGGGCGACCTCCGCGCCCAGATCGCCGCCTGCACGACGGCGGAGAAAGGGCTGCTCGCTCTCGTGGAACGCTACGGCACCGAAAGCTTTGCCGCATATGTAGCGGCGCTTCACGACCAGGCGGAAGCGATGATGCGCGAGACGATCCGTGAACTGCCAAACGGGATCTATGTCGGCGAAGACTTCCTCGACGGGCTCGGCGAGAATCCCGAACCGATCCGTATCCGCGCCACCGTCACCATAGCCGACGACACGATCGACATCGATTTCACGGGCACGTCGGAGCAGATGGCGGCGAGCATCAACTGCCCGATCTCGCTGCCGGAGTCAGCGGCATTCACCGCAATCCGCTGCGTGTCGCGCCGCGACATTCCCAATTGCGACGGTTACCTCAGGCCGATCACCGTGCGGGCACCGGAACGCTGCCTGCTCAACCCGGTCTTCCCCGCGGCCTGTGGAGCCCGCGGCGTCGTCGGCTACCGCGTGTTCGACACGATCATGCAGGCGCTGGCCAAGGCCGTGCCGGAGCGTGCGATCGGAGGGTCGGAGGGGGGGCCGTTCCTGATGGCTGCCGGCGGCACCTGGCAGGGCAGGCAATTCGTGCTCAACGAGATGATGGTCGGCACATGGGGCGCGCGCGCGCAGCGCGACGGCCTGGAGGGCGTTTCCAATCCGGCGGCCAACATCTCCAACCAGCCGATCGAAATGATCGAAGCGGAGATGCCGGTGGAAGTGGTGCGTTATGGGCTCGTGCCGGATTCGGGCGGTCCCGGCCAGAATCGCGGCGGGCTCGCCTTCGTGCGCGAGTTCCGTTTTCACCAGGATACCGTCGTGAACCTGCGCGGCGACCGGCGGGATCATCCGCCCTTCGGCATCGACGGCGGCCAGCCAGGCGCTCCCTCGGCCCACATTATCCTTGCGCCCGATGGCGCAAGGCGCATGCTTCCGACGATGCCGATGCAGGCTTTTTCGGTCAAGGCGGGGGACGTGTTCCGCCTGGTCGGGGCCGGGGGAGGCGGATTCGGCGCCGCGTTCGAGCGTGAGCCGGCGCGGGTGCTGGCCGACGTGATCGAGGACAAGGTGACCGTGGAGGGCGCGGCCCGCGACTATGGCGTCGTCATCGATCGATCCACGCTGAGCGTCGACATCGCGGCCACAAATGCCTTGCGCGCCGCAGCCGTAAGCGGAGATGCGCGATGAAGAGCGGGGTCGCTGCCCTCAATGCCCCGCTCGTCGGGTCTGCGGGAAGCCGCTCGTTGCTGGAGACGCCCGCGCTGCTGCTGGATGCCACCGCCTTCGAGGCGAACATACGCATCCTGGCAGATCTGGCCGCGGCCAACGGGCTCGGCCTGCGTCCGCACGCCAAGACCCACAAATGTGCCGGCATCGCCCAGCGACAGATGGCGGCAGGGGCGCTCGGCATCGCCTGCGCCAAGCCGGGCGAATTGCTCGCTTTGTTCGACGCTGATGTCAACAAACTGATGTTGACGGCTCCGGTCGCGAGCCGGCTCAAGATCGACCGCCTTGCGGCGGCCGCGGCGCGAGGGGCCGACCTCACGGTGGTCGTCGACCGAGTGGAACTGGTCGCCGCCTATGGCGCGGCCGCGCGGGAAGCGGGCGGGCGGATCGCGGTGCTGGTCGACTGCGACACCGGGCTGGGCAGGACCGGCGTGGCCGAACCGGAAGCGGCGGTCGCGCTGGCGCGAGCCATCCGCTCCGAGGACTGTCTGGTCTATGCCGGCATTCAGGCCTATGCCGGTCACGTGCAGCATGTCTTCGGCCTTGAGGAACGTCGCGTGGCCAATCGTGCGGCCAATGAGCGATTGAAGACCATCATCACGGCACTTCGGGCGGCCGGTCTTGCACCCGCCGTCGTCAGCGGCGGCGGCACCGGCAGCCACCTGCTGGACTTCGAAGACAAGCTGCTGACCGAGGTGCAGGCAGGCTCCTATGTGTTCATGGACGAAGCCTATCGACCCGTGGACCTGCATGGGACCGGCGCGGACATATTCGAATTCGCCCTGCTCGTCGCTGTGACGGTGATCGGCCATAGCGCCAGCGGCGAGGCGATCACCGATGGCGGCACAAAGAGCTTCGCCGTGGACGGCCCGCCGCCGCGGGCTTTTCTCGACGGCAGGGAATTGGGGCTGATCCTTTGGGCCGGCGACGAGTTCGGCCGGCTGAAGACGCATCCCGGGATTGCCCCGCCTCCTGCGGGAACGCGCATCGAATGCACGGTGCCGCATTGCGACCCTACGGTCAATTTGCACGACGCAATCCACCTGGTGCGCGGCGATGCGCTGGAGGCGATCTGGCCGATAGAAGGTCGAGGGCGTTCGGACTAGTGCCTCTGCACAAAGGAAATGACAGGTTGGATTGAACCTTCTTTGGTGCGTCCTTCGAGGCTCGCTGCGCTCGCACCTCAGGATGGGGGATGCTGGCGCTACGCACTCAAGATGAGTGAGGCTGGCACTACGCCTCAAGATGAGGGAGCCGGGCACTACGTCCCTCATCCTGAGGTGCGAGCGCAGCGAGCCTCGAAGGACGCACCGAACGTCACCCCCCAAAAAACACAAAGAGTCACAAGGGCCTAGCGTGACCAGGTATCAGGCGGTGGCGGCCGCGGCGGTGGGCACGGCGCAGGCGACGCCGGTGCCTTTCAGTCCGCAATAGCCATAGGGATTCTTGGCGAGATACTGCTGGTGGTCCCCTTCGGCGAAGTAGAACGCCGGCGCCGGCGCGATCTCCGTTGTGATCTTGCCGCGCCCCGCCTTGCGCAGTTCGGTTTCGTAGGCGTCCCGCGAGGCGCGCGCGGCATTCTGCTGGGCCTCGCCGAACGTGTAGATTGTCGAGCGATAGGTCGTGCCGACGTCGTTGCCCTGGCGCATGCCCTGCGTCGGGTCATGGCTCTCCCAGAACAGCTTCAGCAGTTCGGCATAGGAAACGATCCTGGGGTCATAGACCACCAGCACGACCTCGGCATGGCCGGTCAGGCCGGTGCAGGTCTCCTGGTAGGTCGGGTTCGGCGTCTGGCCTCCGGCATAACCGACCGCCGTCACCCACACGCCCTCGGTCTGCCAGAACAAACGCTCCGCACCCCAGAAGCAGCCCATGCCGAACATCGCCGTCTCGAGGCCTTCAGGATAGGGTCCCTTGAGCGGGCGCTTGGAGACGAAGTGCTTCGACGCAGTCGGAATGGCGCGGCTGCGGCCCGGCAAGGCTTCGCCGGGCTTCGGCAGTTGGAGCTTCTTGTTCAGCATGTCGCTCAGGAAAAACATCAGGCAATTCTCCCTTCGTCTTCATGTCGGGCAAAGGCCGGCGGATCGGACGATCAGCTTCCGGTTGCGAAGCCGTCGCGGCGCTCGGGCCGGTAACCGACGGCATAGAGGATCAGCGCCAGCAGGCCGAACACCACGAAGCCGGGCAACTGCAGGATGCCGAGCGCGACCGGATCCCACAGCAGCGGATGCAGCGTCGTCTCGATGAACTCCTGGGTGGCGGCCAGCGTGTCGGGCGAGACCCCCTGCCAGCTTCGGCCGAGCGGCGTCGTCACCAGCGCCGAGGATGCCACGCTGCGCGTCGCGTCGAGCACGGCCATCACCACCGCGACCGCCAGGGATACGGTCGAAAGGAAGCGGAACAGAAAGCGCAGCATGCTGGTCCTTGTCCGTCACCGGCGGGAGTCGTCCGCCGGGGCGCCCCAGACATATGGCGGCGGGCGGCGTTCTGCAATCGTCAGCGGACGAAATTGAACGCCCGTCCTAGGCGGCGACGCTGGACGTGGCCAAATCTTCGGCAGAGACGATCCGCCGACCTATTGGCCGCCGAACCATTGGAACGGCAGTTGTGGACATGCGTCACCCTCCACGGCCTGTCATTTTACCGCTTGTCGACATTGAAAAATACGTGCAGACTGGGTTGAGAAAAGCTTTTCCCAACCTCGATACCGAAACCTGCGATCAAAGCAGGCGCGAATCAAGGAAAAGCTTTTCCCAGACCGGGAGGAACCCGGCCAAAGGTTGGCTCAGGGAGGAAACCGATGAGTTTGCCAAGCTTCAAGAAATGCCGGCTGGTCCTGGCGGCGCTGCTCACAGCGGTCGCGCTTCCGGCCTTGTCCCAGGAAATGCAGATGTGGGAGCGAACAGGCGGCAATGCGGGCATGGTCGATGCCCTTGTCGCCCGCTGGAACGAGAAGAACCCGGACCGCAAGATAAACCTGACCTACATTCCGCACACCGAGATGGTGCCCAAGATCGCCCAGGCGATTGCCAGTGGGGAGGTTCCGGATTTGATGGGCATGGATCTGATCTACGGCCCGCAGTTCGAAGCCGCCGGACAACTGGTCGATATCACCGACCTGATCGGCAGCGATCCCGCGCTCAAGACCGCGAGCCCGGGCCATATGGCGGTGTCCACCTATGACGGTCGCCTCTACGGCGTGCCGCTCTACGCGGACGTCTCGGCCCTCTTCTACAACAAGGACCTGTTCCGCAAGGCCGGCCTCGATCCCGAGAAGCCGCCAACGAGCCTCGCCGAGATCAGGGAATATGCCGACAAGATCACCGCGCTCGGCGGCGATGTGAAGGGCTACTTCCTGCCGGGCTCATGCGCGGGCTGCAACATCTTCACGGTCGGCCCGCTGATGTGGGCGAGCGGCGCCACCATCGAACCAAAGGACGCCAATGACGAACCGCTCCAGGGCGAAGGCGTGAAGGAGGTCCTGCAGTGGGCGCGCGACATGATCAAAGCCGGGAATGTGCATGACGACGCCCGCGCCGAGAACGGCGAAACCTTTCATCTGCGCTTCGGCTCGGGAAAAGTCGGCATGATGGGCACGGGCAACTTCAACATCACGCTCGCCAAGGAGCAGAACCCGACCATGGATTTCGGCATTGCGCTCCTGCCCGGCGTGAAAAGCGGAGAGGTCTCGTCCTTCGCCGGCGGCGATATCGTCACCATTCCCAAAGGCAGCAAGCGGGTCGACGACGCCATCGACTTCATGAAGTTCCTGCTCTCCGACGATACGCAGGTCGAGGGCTACGCCAAGATGCTCAACATGACGACACGCGGCGACATGGCGGACAACAAATACTTCCGCGAGAACCCCAAGGTGCAGGACGTGGCCAAGGCGATCGCCGTTGCGCGCACGCCCTACACGCTGAAGTTCTTCGAACTGATCAACTCGCCGCAGGGGCCATGGCTCCAGATGCTGCAGCGCGCCTATTATGAAGACACCGACATCGACACGATCATCGCGGACGCCAAGGCCCAGATGAAGGCGATTGCCGCGGAATAGGCTCTCCCCGGGCCGCGGCGCGAGGTCTTGCCGGACCCGCGGCCTCCTTTTTCAAGATGCGATCAAGGCGCAGTTCCTGCAGGGCGGATCGGAAGGCGAAGGCAGCATGCATTCCATAAACGGCAGGTTCGTCGGGTTCCTCTACCTCGCGCCGGCGCTCGCATTCGTAACGGCGTTCACCGTCTATCCCCTGATGCAGATGGTCTGGATGTCGCTTCACAACTGGTCGCTGATCGCCGAAAAGAAATTTGTCGGCGTCGGCAATTTCGTGAAGGCCTGGCACGATCCGCAGTTCTGGGTCTCGCTCGGCTTCACCCTCAAATACACGCTGCTGATCACGCCGATCCTCATGATCCTCGGTTTCGCGATCGCCTTGCTGACCTCGGCCAACACGCCGCTGCGTCAGATCACACGCGGTGTGGTCTTTGCGCCCGTGGTCATCGGTCTCGGCGCATCGAGCCTGCTCTGGTACTGGCTGTTCAGCTACGATTTCGGGCTGGTGAACCGGGGGCTGATCGACCTCGGTGTCGTATCAAAGCCGGTCCTCTGGTTCGGGGCCGACGCCGATCTTTCGATGTGGGCGGTCATCGCGTCGATCTTGTGGAAGGTTCTCGGCTTCGGCACCATCCTCTTCGTCGCCGCGATCCAGGCCGTGCCGGGCGAGATCAACGAGGCCACGATGGTCGACGGAGCGAGCTACTGGCAACGGGTGCGCCGCATCACGCTGCCGCTGACGGCCCGCACGGTCCTGCTGGTCACGCTGGTGAGCGCCATCGGCTCGCTGCTCGCCTTCGACCAGTTCTACATCATGACCGCCGGCCAGCCACGCAACCTGACCACCACATCGGTCCTTCTCATCTATCTGAATTCATTTCCCTATCTGAAGCTGGGCTACGGTTCGGCCCTGTCGCTGATCCTGGCTGCGGTCATCCTCGCCTGCACCATCCTCCAGATCGCCCTGACCAGGAGAAGTTACCGTTGAAAGCGCAGCCCGAAACCCGCCTTGATATGGGCTACTTTCGTGACCTTCCGGCTGCGTCGGCAACGTGGCGCGGCCTTGCCGAGCGCATGTTCGACGGCCGCAGGAAATATCTGACCGCCGCCGTCTGCGTGCTGTTGTGCGCCGTCATGCTTTTGCCCCTGCTCGCCTCGGTGCTGGCGTCGCTCAAGTCCACCACGGAAGCTGCCGCGGTGCCGCCGACCTATTTCCCGCACGCCTTGAGCCTCGACAGCTACCGGCGGCTGTGGAATTTCCAGGCCGGGCTCCCGACCTATCTCGTCAACAGCGCAGGTGCTGCGCTGTTGACGATCCTGTTCTGCCTCGGGCTCACCATCCCGGCCGGCTATGCGCTGGCGCGCTTTCCCGTGCCGGGCAAGGAATTCTTCTTCGTCCTCCTGCTCCTCGGCCTCATCATTCCCTATCAGGCGCTGCTCACGCCGCTGTTCTTCATGTTCGTCCAGCTCAGGCTGCACAATTCGCTGGTCGGGCTTGCCATCGTGCATACGGCGATCCAGCTGCCATTCAGCATCTATGTGATGCGCAACGCGTTCGAAGCCGTGCCGAAGGAACTCGAGGAGGCAGCGGTGATCGACGGCTGCAACAGCTGGCAGGTTCTCATACGGGTGTTCTTGCCGGCGATCGTGCCCGCCGTCATCACGGTCTCGCTGTTCGCCTTCATCACGTCATGGAACGAGTTGCTTGCCGCGCTCGTCATCATGAACAAGGATTCGAGCTTCACACTCCCGCTGATCCTTGCCGCCTCCCGGCAACAGACGAGCATCGGCGGAACCGACTGGGGCATGCTGCAGGCCGGCATCACCATCTCGATCATACCCTGCATGGCATTCTATCTGCTGCTGCAGAAATACTATGTCGCCGGCCTCCTCAGCGGCGCAGTCAAATAGGCGAAGCATGGATACGCCCCCTCCTCCTTCACCGAGCCCTCCGGAAAAGGTCGCCCCCTTGCAGCGCGGCACGCCGACCATCCGCGACCTGGCGCGAATCGCAGGTGTCTCCATCGGCACAGCCTCCAAGGCGCTCAACGCCGGCGGCCGGCTGAGCAAGGAGACGCGCGAAAAGGTCCTGCGAATTGCCCGGGAGATCGGCTATCGCCCGAACGACCTCGCCCAGAGCCTGCATCGCGCGAAATCGCGGACGATCGGCATCATCTCCAACGACAGTTTCGGGCGTTTCACCTTCCCGATCGTCGAAGCGCTGGAGGAGCGCCTTGCCGATGAACGCATCGCGGTGTTCATGTGCAACGCCACCGACGACCCCGGCCGCGAGCGCCAGCATCTGGACCAGTTGCTCGGCAAGCGCGTCGACGGCCTGGTGGTGACCGCGCGGCGCGCCGACAAGCGGCCGCCTATCGGTCCCCTCGTCCATGGGCTGCCGGTCGTCTACGTGTTCAGTCAGGCGGACGACCCGGACGGCCTTTCGTTGCTGCCCGACGACGAGGGCGGCGCGGTGCTCGCAGTCGAGCACCTTGCCCGGCTCGGCCGCCGTCGCATCGCCCATGTCACCGGCCCGGAGCATTTCGAAGCCGTACGCCTGCGCCGGAACGGCTACCTTTCGGCGCTGTCGGCGGCGGGACTTCCGGCAATCGATGGCTTCTATCTCTCCGGCGTCTGGTCCGAGGCCTGGGGCCGCGAAGCCGCGGACAGGATCTTTGCAAAAGGCTCCGTTCACCCCGACGCGTTGTTCTGCGGCAACGATCAGATCGCCAGGGGCTTGGCCGACGCGCTGCGCGAGCGGGGCATAGGCGTTCCCACCGATGTGGCAATCGTCGGCTTCGACAACTGGGACGTCATGACGCTGGCGGCGCGGCCGCCGCTCACCAGCGTCGACATGAATCTGAAAGCCCTCGGGCGCGAGGCCGGCGACCGACTGATCGACATGATGTCGGGCAAGCGGGTGAGCGGGGTCAGCCGCCGGCCCTGTTCGCTTGTGGTGAGGCAGTCATCAGGCGGCTGAGAGAGTGGATGCGAGTGAAAGGGAACCTGGAATGAGCCGGTTTGTGCCGATGCGGTTCGTGGATGTGCATATCGAAGGCCGGTTCTGGCGCGAACGGCTCGAAACGGTCCTTGCCCGCACGATACCCAGCCAGCATGTCCAACTCGCCGAGCACGGCATCCTGGAATCGCTGACGCTGCCCAAACCGCCGCCGCCTCTGCGTTTTCCCCGCAACGAGCACAACTTCACCGTCCAGGTGTTCTGGGACTCCGATGTCGGCAAATGGATCGAAGCGGCTTCCTATGCCCTGTCCCATCGCCGGGATCCTGAAATCGAAGCGAAGATCGAGACCATAATCGACGATCTCGAAAAGGCCCAGGCGCCGGACGGCTATCTCAATTGCTGGTACCTGCAGCGCGAGCCGGAAAAACGCTGGACCAATCTGCGGGACAATCACGAGCTCTACAATCTCGGTCACCTGCTCGAAGGCGCCATCGCCTACTTCCTGGCAACCGGACGGCGGCGCCTCCTGACCATGCTGGAACGCTATGTCGACCATGTGCGCGAGACGTTCGGACCGGGAGCGGGCCAGAAACGCGGCTATTGCGGGCATCAGGAAATCGAGCTCGCGCTGGTCCGGCTCTACCGCCTGACCGGCGAACGGAAGCATCTCGAGCTTGCCAGCTACTTCATCGACGAGCGCGGCCGGCAACCCCACTATTTCGACCAGGAAGCCGCCGACCGCGGCGACGATCCAAAGAAATTCTGGGCGAAGAGCTATGAGTACAACCAGTCGCACAAGCCGGTGCGCGAACAGGACAGGGTCGTCGGCCACGCGGTTCGCGCCATGTATATGTACTCGGCCATGGCCGATCTCGCGGCCGAGCTGTCCGACGACAGTCTGAAACGCGCCTGCGAGTTGCTGTGGCAGGATGTCATGGCCTCGAAGATCTACATCACCTCGGGCCTCGGTCCGGCCGCGGCCAATGAGGGCTTCACCGAGGCCTACGACCTGCCCAACGACACGGCCTATGCGGAGACCTGCGCGTCGGTGGCTCTCATCTTCTGGGCGCAGCGCATGCTGCATCTCGACCTCGACGGCAAATACGCGGATGTGCTGGAGCAGGCCTTGTTCAACGGCGCGCTCACCGGCCTGTCCCGGGATGGCGAGCACTATTTCTACTCGAACCCGCTGGACAGCGACGGGCGGCACAGACGCTGGGCCTGGCACACCTGCCCCTGCTGCACGATGAATGCCTCGCGCCTCGTGGCGTCGGTCGGCGGCTACTTCGTTTCGCACAGCGACGACGCGATCGCCTTCCATCTCTATGGCGGCATCGCTACGTCGGTCACCTTGAAGTCGGGCAAGGTCACCTTGCGCGAGACGAGCGACTATCCCTGGTCCGGCGATATCAGGATCGAGCTCGAGCCGGAGCAGGCGGCGGAGTTCACGCTCAAGCTGCGCATACCGGGCTGGTCGCGCGCGGCGAAGGCATCGGTCAACGGACAGGCGATCGCCGTCGAGCCGTCGACAACGAACGGCTACCTCTCGATCTCACGGAAATGGCAGGCCGGCGACGTCGTGGAGCTAGACCTGCCGATGCCGCCGGAGCGCGTTTACGCGCATCCTTCCGTGCGCATGGATGTCGGACGCGTTGCGCTGAAGCGCGGGCCACTCGTCTATTGCGTGGAGCAGGTCGACAATGCTGAAGGTCCGGTGCAGCGGCTGAGACTGCCGCGGCGGTCGAAGGTCGGGATAAAGCGGCGTAGCGATCTCTTCGACGGCATAGTCGTCCTCGCCGCCGAGGCATTGCGCCTCGACGATCGCGAATGGAGCGACACGCTCTATCGCCGCGAGCCTCCGGCCGAGGAAAGGGTGACGCTGACCGCGCTTCCCTACTATCTCTGGAGCAACCGGGAAAAGGGATCCATGACGGTCTGGCTCGCCGAAGCCTGAACCGATCGAAATGAACGAATGGACGGAGCGATCCTTGCACCACGTTGAAATGCGCGCCGTCAGCAAGCGATACGGCGAGTTCACCGCGATCCGGAATCTCGACCTGGCAGTCGACAAGGGCGAATTCTGCGCTTTGCTGGGACCGTCGGGCTGCGGCAAGTCGACGATGCTGCGCATGATCGCCGGGCTCGAGGAGGTGAGTGCCGGGTCGATCTTCATCAACGGCGTCGATGTCACCAGAGTGCATCCGGCCAAGCGCCGCATGGCCATGGTGTTCCAGTCCTATGCACTCTATCCGCACCTCACGGTCCGCCAGAACATCGCCTTTTCGCTCTCGGTCGCCGGAGCACCCCGCCAGGTGCAGACCAAGCGCGCCGACGAGATTGCCGCGTTGCTGCAACTCGACGATCTTATGGATCGCAAACCCGCACAACTGTCCGGCGGACAACGACAGCGCGTCGCCATCGGGCGCGCGCTCGTGCGCGAGCCGGAAGTCTTCCTTTTCGACGAGCCGCTCTCCAATCTGGATGCCATGCTGCGGGTGCAGATGCGCATCGAACTGGCAAGGCTTCACAAGACGCTGGGCAGCACGATGATCTACGTCACGCACGACCAGGTCGAGGCGATGACGCTCGCCGACCGCATCGTCGTGCTCGACCAGGGCGTGGTCGCCCAGGTCGGCGCGCCGCTCGAGCTCTATGCGAAGCCGGAGAACAAGTTTGTCGCCTCTTTCATCGGTTCGCCGACGATGAACTTCCTTCCGGTGGCGACAAGGCGCATCGACGGCATCGACATCACGCTGGCTTTCGATCGGCCCGGCGGGCCCGACAAGGGAGAATTCTCCGTCGCGGCACGCCGACGGCCCGACACCCACGGGCCGGCCCCCTCGGAGATCGGGATCCGCCCGGAACACATCGCCATCACCGACTTTTCCGACACCCGTTCGGATCTCACCGGCGCCGTCCAGTTGGTCGAGCGGCTCGGCAATCTGACGATCGGCTATGTCGAGACAGGCGCCGGGCTGCTTGTGATCCAGGGCGACGGCGAACTGGCGATTCATGCCGACGACGTCGTCGGGCTGGTTTTCGATCGATCCCGCACGCACATGTTCGACGCGGACGGCCGCGTGATCTGATTGGTTACATCGGCGGGCGGTCACCCCCTGACGCCAACGCCTCGACGGGCGGCGATGACCAGTTCGCATCAACGCGGCCTTCCACGAAACGCTGGCGGTCTGTTCCGGCAACCGCTTCCTGACGAGATGGAGTGGGCCGAGGCGCTGCGGCGGCGGCATCTGCAACAGGCTTCGGAATTGGCCACGCCGGAGCGGCAGGCCACCTACCGCATCGGCCCGAAATTCGTGCCCGATGCTTGCCGTGGACTCGACCGCGCCAGCCGCCCACCGCCGGCATCGTGTCATCAAAGATGATGTGGCGCTTCAGGCGCCAGCCCGGCCGATCCACCTCGTCAGCCTACCCTCAGGACAAGGGCCATGCCGGAATCGCCCGCCGCGCAACCCGTGAACAGGCCGTGCCCGCCGCCCTTCGATGCAAGCTCCTCGATGAGCTCGATCACGGATCGCAGGGCGGTCGGGCCCTGCGGGTGCCCCCAGATCAGCGAGCAGCCGAAATTGTTCATGCCGCGCCAGTCGAGACCGAAAGCGCGCGCGAAGGCGATGTCGTTCACGGCGAACGGGTTGTGTGTCTTGATCGCGTCCAGGTCGCCGATTCCAAGTCCCGCCATGGAGAGCGCCTTTCGCGATGCCTCGATCGGCGCCGCCGGCATGAAGCCCTTCTCCTCGCGACCCGACCCCCACGCGAGGATCTCCACCGCAATGCTGCCGTCGCCGGCCAGGTCGCGGGCCTTGGCGGCATCGGCGGTGACGACGATCCCCGCATTGCCGTCGGCGGGATGCGTCTGCGCCGCATAGGTGACGGTACCGCCCTCGCGCACCGGCTTCAGTTTCGACAGTTTTTCCGGATCCGTTGGATGGACTCCGCCATCGCCCTCGAGGGTCGAGACTGTCCTGCGGAACCCGGCATCCGGCACATCGAGCCGTGCCGGCATGTAGCGCTTCTGGAAGGCGCGGTCCCCGGCCAGTGCATCGGCATATTGCCGCGAGCGGTGGAGGACGACCTCATGCTGCTCCTCCATGGTGATGCCTTCGCGACGCGCCACGTTTTCGGCGGTATCGACCATGGCGCACCTCGCCCACGGGTCGCTGTTGAAGCTGTCGAGGACGATGTTCTCGCTCTCGCCCGTCCCGCCCGGGCCGGAGGGAGCGGGGTAGTAGACATGCGGGCTGTTGGAAGTCCGGTCGCCGGAGAGCGCCAGCGCGCAGCTCGCCGCTCCGGCGGCCATTTCAGCGCAGACCATCGCCAGCAGACGGGTGCCGGTCGCGCAGGCCTGGTTCACCAGCGGCCCGGGCAGCCGTTCGGCGCCCAGCATCGCCGTGACCCAGGGGGTTCCGTAGAAGCTTCGATGCTGCGGCACCGTCATGCCATAGGCGGCGAAGTCGAACGCGTCGACGGGAATGTCACGTACGCGTAAAGCGGCCTGCGCGACATGGGCGGCGAACTTCATGGAATGGAGATGGGCGAGCTCCGTCTGCCAGCGCGCGAACGGCGTGGACCAGTAGGCTCCGTATGGAATGTAGGCGGGCACGGTATGCTCCTTGATGTCAATTCGCCGGGAAGATGAAGCTGTCAGGGTCGTCCCCGTAGAGCCGTTCCAGATCAGCCTGGCGATTGGCAAGCGTCTGGCGCTGGTTGATATAGCCCTTGTCGGTGATCTCGCCCCGGTCGGGATCGGGCGGCGAAGCAAGAAATCGCGCGCGCACGGCGTAGCGCGAGGAGCCACCGCCCGACATCTTCAGCGCCTTCAGCCCGTCGGCCACGTGGCCGCGCACGGCCGGATGGTCGAGCACCTGGCCGAACGGCGCTTCCTGGAGCCCGGCCAGATTGCGGCATGCAGCTTCGTTCGGGAAGATCAGGAAGGCGACCGCGTCGCGGTCGTGCCCAGCCACGACGATATCCTGCGCCACCGGCGACAGGGCGTCTATGCCCGCGATGCGCAGTTCGCCGACGCTGACCCAGGTGCCCGACGTCAGCTTGAAGTCCTCGCTGACACGCCCGTCGAAAAAAAGGCCCCTGGCGGGATCGTCGGGATCCGCGAAGCGGACCGCATCGCCCATGATGTAGAAGCCTTCCGCGTCGAAGGCCCTGCTGGTCATTTCCGGATTGCGGAAATAGCCCGGCGTCACCTGGGGACCCTTGACGCGGACCTCCAGCTTGCCACCGTTCGGCAGGAGCTTGAGCGCCGTGCCGGGCACCGGCACGCCGATATTTCCGGTGCGCTCGGCTTGAAAATGACAATAGGTCGCCAGCGGCGCCGTCTCGGTCGACCCCCAGGCCGCGACCATCGGCGTCGCCTTACCCTTGGTGTCGGCCGAGAGCTCGATCAAGCGGCTCCAGATCGATCCCGGCAGCGCCGCGGCGGCATAGAATATGAACTCCACGCCGAACAGCGCCTCGCGGAAGTCCGCATCGGTCTCTGCCGCCCGCAGCAGCATCTCGTAGCCGCGAGGCACGTTGAAACACATGGTCGGACGGATCTCGATCATGTTCCTGATCGTATGTTCGATCAGGCCCGGCGCCGGCTTGCCCTCGTCGATATAGAGTTCGCCGCCGTTGCGAAGCAACATGTTCGACGTGAAATTCGCACCGAATGTGTGGCTCCACGGCAGCCAGTCGACGATGCGGGGCGGCGTTTCCGACAGGAACGGGCAGACTGCGCCATTCGCCTCCTGGTTCGAGGTGAGCATAAGATGCGTGTTGATGACCGCCTTCGGCGTGCCGGTCGATCCGGAGGTGAAGAGCAGGCGGGCGGTCGTGTCCGGCGTGATCGCGGCAAAGCGCTCGGCGACGTCGCTGTCGCGCCCGCTGGCTTTGGCATCGGCAAATGCGACCATGGTTGTCGACGCACCGGCGCTCGCGACAACGACCGCGGCGTGCCGCCCCTCGATCGCCTTCAGCGCAGCGCCATACCGGCCAGCGTCGGAGACCATGATGACGGCCGGCGTGACAAGCTCGATCATCGCCTTCAGCTTCTCGTGATCCGACGACATCAGCGAATAGGCGGTCGAGATCGTCGCGACGGGCACACCGACATGCATGGCCGCGAATGCCATCAGCCAGTGGTCGACCGAATTCTCGGAGAGGATGGCAACCGGCCTGTCCTGTCCCGCTCCTGCATGAAGCAGCCAGCCGGCGATCTCCCTGACCCGCCGCAGCGCTTCCCCATAGCTTACCCGACGCCAGCCATCGCCCGCGCGCTCGGCCACACAAGTCGCGTCAGGCCGTTCGGAAGCCCAGCGTTCAAGCCACGCGCCGACGCAGGGGACCGACTGCGGCAGCGCGATGCCGGATTCCAGATATGTGACGCCGTTACCAGTGTCGCGGCGCCGCACGTCCACTTCGGCAAACAGCCGATTTGCCCCGTCTTTGCGCATCGAGTCGATCTCCTCCGAGCATGTCCTGATTCCTCCGGCGAAGCGCCGTCCGGCGGACCCGTGCCACCCGGACAGGCCATGCGCCGCTAGCCGCGACCGGCCCCTCGCCGCCCGCGGTATTCCTGCCGTTCTTCTCCACCTGCATGAGGGACGGTATAGTTATGATTCATATCTATTGTCGCGCATTCTGGACCCTTGCCGAACATCATCGGGAGCTCAGGGGATTAGAAACAGCGTGATGGCCGGAAAGAGCATCAGGATGACGACACGCACGATGTCGGACAACACGAAATACATCACCGCCTTGTAGGTCTCGATGATCGGCGTGGCCTTCTCCATCGTATTGATGATGAAGAGGATCATCCCGACGGGCGGCGTGATCAGCCCCACCTCCACGACGATCAGCACGAGGATGCCGAACCATATCGCGACATGTTCCGCGCTCATGCCGAAGTCGAGGCCGGATATCACCGGAAAGAAGATCGGGATGGTGAGCAGGATCATCGACAGGCTGTCCATCAGGCAGCCGAACACGAGATAGAACAGCAGCACGATCGACAGCACCATCCAGGGGCTGAGGCCTTGGTCTACTACGAAGGCCGAGAGCTCCTGGGGGACCTGCGTCAGCGCGAGGAAACCGTTGTAGAAGGCGGCACCGAGCACAATGAAGAAGATCATCGCCGTTGATCGGCCGGTGGAAAGGAAGCTGGCGAACAGGCTGCCAAACGTCAGGCCGCCATTGAGCCAGGCAATCAGTCCGGTACCGAAGGCGCCGACTGCCGCGCCTTCCGTCGGCGTGAAGACGCCAGCATAGATGCCGCCAACGACCGCGAGGAACACCAGCAAGACCGGCCAGACGTCGAGGAGTGAGCGAAACCGCTCGCCATAGGGCATGCGCTCGCGCAAGCCGGCGGCTTCGGGATTCAGCCGGACATAGACCGAAATCGTGATGACGTAGCCGATTGCGGCCAGCACGCCCGGCACGAACGCGGCCAGGAACAGCTTGGCGATGTTCTGCTCGGTCAGGATCGCATAGATGACCAGGACGATCGAGGGAGGGATGAGAATGCCCAGAGTGCCGCCTGCGGCAAGAGCGGCGGTCGCAAACCCTCCTTCATAGCCGTATTTGCGCAATTCGGGCAGCGCGACCCGTCCCATGGTCGCCGCGGTCGCCAACGACGACCCGCAGATGGCCCCGAAGCCGGCGCATGCACCGATAGCCGCCATCGCCACGCCCCCGCGGCGATGTCCGAGCCATGACTCGGCCGCGCGAAACAGCGCCTGGCTCATCCCGCCGAGCGTGGCGAAATATCCCATGAGCAGGAACATCGGAACGATCGACAGCGAATAGCTGGAGAAGGTCGTGAAGGTCTCCGACTTCAGTTTCGCGAGCGCGATGGCGATGTTGCCGTTGACCAAAGCGAGTCCCGCAAAGCCGACCGCGAACATGGCCAACCCGATCGGCACCCTCAGAAATATGAGGACCAGGAGAGCGGGAAACGAAACGAAGCCGATCTCAAGATTGCTCAATGTCGTCCCCGATCGCATCGCCGATGAGCGTTTTTCCGCTGGCCAGTTCGACCACCCGAACGATGGCCATGTATATTCCGACGATCGCCGCGACCGCGGCGCCGAAGAAGCTGAGCGCGTAGGCCCACCAGATCGGAAACTGCAGCAGGAAGGTCGTCTGGCCGCTACGCATCTTGCTTTGCATTCCCGCTTCGAGTTGGACCGCGATCACGACCAGCACGACGGCGAAAAGCATCTCGATCAGGACGCCCTGTATCTTTTGCGCCCTTTCGGAGAACCAGCTCGTGAAGATGTCGACCGAAGCATGGCCGAGAGTGATGTGGCAGTAGGGCATGAAAGCGAATATCGAGAACGCGATACCCGCTTCGACCAGTTCGAAGTCGCCCTCGATGGGTCCTATTCCGGTTGACAGCGCCCAATCCGCAAATCCCGGCATCAGTGCCTGAACGGCGGCCGCATGGAGTACGGTATTGAGGGTACGGCCGACGACGGACAGGCACATAAGCAGAATCAGCCCGCTCAGAACCAGCCCGCCCAACGCGGCCATCAGGCGTGACAATCCGACGAAGAATCGATGCATGGCGTCACCATTCAGTCGAAGGGCCGCCGCCTGGCGTATGCGGCGGCCCGAGCGAGGAGACTACTTGCCGTACGCATCCATCAGCGCACGGGCATTGCCTATCAGCGCCTGACCGTCCACATTCGCCCCCTTAACGTTGGCGACCCAGCTCTCATAAATGGGCTGGACGAGGTCCTTCCACTCCTGGGTGTCGGCTTGGTGAACCGTGACGATGTTGTTTCCACGATCGACGGCGACCTGGCGGGCCGGGCCGTCAGCGTCCGCCTGTGTGCCGCCGGCAAAGATGGAGAATTCCAGACCGGAATTCTGGTCGATGACCGCCTTCAGGTCATCCGGCAGGCTGTCGTATTTCGCTTTGTTCATCGCGAGCACGAAGGTGAGCGTATAGAGGGCCGGGCCCTCGAACTCGGTGTGGTTCGTGACCAGTTCCGGCACCTTCAGCGCGGACGTCACCTCCCACGGAATGGTCGTGCCGTCGATCACGCCCTTCGAGAGCGCCTCCGACACCGCCGGGACCGGCATGCCGACAGGTGTCGCCCCGACAAGGTCGAGCAGTTGGTTGACCAGGCGCGAGCCGCCGCGGATCTTCATGCCCTGCAGGTCCGCGGGCTTCGTTACCGGCTTGTTGGTGTGGAACATGCCGGGACCATGGACCCAGGTGGCCAGGATCTTCAGATCGGCGAATTCCCCATCCTTCATATGCTTTTCGAACAGCTGCCAGTAGGCGCTGGAAGCGGCACGGGCGTCCGAAACGAAGAACGGCAGTTCGAAGACCTCCGTCGACGGGAAGCGGCCCGGCGTGTAACCGGGTAGCGTCCAGACGATGTCCGCGACGCCGTCGATCGCCTGATCGATGAGCTCCGGCGGCGTGCCGCCGAGCGACATCGAGGCGAAACGCTCGATCTTGATGCGGCCGCCCGAGTCCTTTTCCACCTTGTCCGCCCAGACATCCAGCACCAGGCGCGGCACGTTTGACTGTGCCGGCAGGAAGTGGTGCAGCCTCAGCGTGACTTCCTGCGCGAGCGCGGCCGTTGCGCCGAGGCCTATCATTGCAGCTGCCGCGGCACCGCCTATCAGTCCCACAATCGTTCTGCGTGTCGTCATAGTCTCCTCCCACTCAGGACCATTTTCTGGTCAGGTCAAACGCATCATTCCCGCCCCGCCGGCGGGATCGGGTTTCCTCGTGCTCGGGCCTCCGAACCCATATTAGTTATGTATGATAATTATTACTAGATATATCTTTTTATGTTGCCCACGTCGGCATTGTCACAGGGCGCCCGGCGATCCAGAAAAAGGCGCAGACTGCCCTGCTGGCGCGAGGGACGGGACGGCCTCCCTCCTGCGCCATTCCGCAAACGTCACACCGCGGCCGACGCAATCCACGATCATCCGGCTTGGTCGCCAGACGACAGGATCCTCCTTTGCAAGTTCGTGAAGCGCCGCCAGGATTTCCTCGGCTCCCAAAGTTTCCGCATAGTGCATCAGCCCGCCGCGCCAGCGCGGGAAGCCGTAACCGTGTATCGTAACGAGATCGATGTCCGACGCGGAGGCGGCGATCCCCTCGAACAGGATCTCCGCCGCCTCGTTGATCATGGCAAGGAGCAGGCGGTGGCGTATGTCGTCGGCGGTGAAGGTTCGCCGCGTCACCTTGGCAAAATACGCCTCCTCCCGCACCAGGTCCTCGACCAGTGGATCGATCACCTTGCCGCCGCCGCCCGGATAACGATACCAGCCGACCGCCGCTTTGCGTCCGAAACGGCCCTCCGCCACCATCCTGTCGGCAATCGGGATGTAGCGGCGGTTACGGTCGCGTGTCGCGTCCTGGCGCCGGCGGTTTGCATGGGCGATGTCGAGCCCCGACAGGTCCTGAGCTTCGTAGGGGCCCATGCGATAGCCGAAATCGACCATGGCCTCGTCGATATCCCATGGGGTCGACCCGTCCATCAGAAGCGTATCCGCCGCCTCCCTGTAGCGCGCGAGGATGCGGTTCCCGATAAATCCGTCACAGACGCCGGCCAGGACCGGGACCTTGCGCAGCCTCCCGGCCAGCGCAAAGCCGAGCGCGACCGCCGCGTCCGAACTCTTCCTGCCCTGGACGATCTCCAGCAGCTTCATGATGTGCGCTGGTGCGAAGAAATGCAGTCCCACGAGACGCGCGGGATCGTCCAGCACCTCGGCCATCGTATCGATGTCGAGGTAGGACGTATTCGTGGCCAGCACCGCGTCGCGCGGCAGAGCGGCTTCAAGTGCAAGAAGCACCTGTCGCTTGACGTCCATGCTCTCGAACGCGGCCTCGATCGCCAGGCCGCAGCCGGATGCCCGGGAATAGTCGGTCGTGACGGTCAACCTGCTGCGCAGCGCCTCTACCGACCCGGATGTCAGGAACCCGCGCCCAAGCCCTACTTCCACGAGTTTTGCCAGATTGGCTTCGGCGCGTGACGCCCCCTCATCGTCCGCTTCGAGAACAGTGACCGAACAGCCCGCCGAAAGGAGCGCAAAGGCGATCCCCGCGCCCATCGTCCCGCCACCGACAACGGCGATGCCGGGAAGATCATGCGCAGCCAGGTGCCGCAGCCGGTCCGGCATCCCGGCACCACGCTCCGCGACGAGCACGTGATGCAGGGCACGGGACTGAACGCTCGCCTCCACGAGAGCATCGTCGGACTGCGCATGTCCGGATATCCCCCCTTCAGGCAACGAAACAGTCATCCGCGTCTCCTCCCTTGTTTGCTATATAACGCATATTGTGTAGTATAATGCAACAACAGAATTCAGCGCCCCCCGAGAAACCCGTCCGGATCGCGAAGCTGACGGCGACGGCTCGGAATGGGGCGCAGGCTCCGGCATCGGCCGGTCTCCCGCCCGCTCGCCCGGCTGGTCGCAAATGTGATCAAGTCACGCGCGGATCGCGTTCCGGCCTCCAGGGCCGATCGGCTTCAGCTCGTCGAGGAATCCTTCCTCGCGGATCAGCCGAAGGAGATCCTGAAGCGAGGTTTCCAGCGTCCTGTTGGACGTATCGAGCTTGGCGGAAGCCTTTTCGTACAAGGCTTCGCGGCTGTGGAGGATGGATTTGAGCTGCTCCATTGCCTCGGGATTGCCGGCCATCGGACGGGTGTCACCCTGGGCACGCACCCTTCCCATGTGCTCCTCCGGACTGGCCTTGATCCAGACCGTATGGAAATGCGACAGAAGCGTCTTGTAGGTGTCAGGCTCGGCGACTATGCCGCCCGCAACCGCAAGGATCATCGTATCATGCGTGGCGATGATGCGGCTGACGGCCTGGGCCTCCAGCCTGCGATAGCCCTCCTGGCCGTAAAGAGCCATCACTTCGTTGACGGGCATGCCCGACTGTTCCTCGATATCGTGGTTGAGCTCCACGAACGGGATGTTCAGAGCCTTGCTTGCGAGATCTCCGAGTGTGGATTTGCCGGCCCCCCTGAGACCGACGAGACAAATGCGGTGCGCCCGCAGGCTTTCGGGCGGGGCGGGATTGAGGACATCGAGCACCCGACGCCGCACGTCCGCGGGCGACGAGCGGAAGAGGTCGGCGACGCGCACGGCCTCAGACGTCCAAGGATCCTCTTCGCCCACGAGCCACTCGATCCTGTGATCGAGGGCGATTGCCACGCGCTCGAGCAGGCCGATCGAGATGTTGCCCTCGCCGGCCTCGAGTTGCGCAAGGTATCTTGGGGACACGCCCGAAATCTCGGAGACCACGCGGCGGGGAAGCCCCTTCAGTTCCCGCGCCTTGCGCACGCGCTCGCCGACCCTGGAAATCAGCCTGTCGACGGCGACTTCGAGCCCGTCATGCGGCTCGACGCGTGTCGCTTCACCCTTGAAGTTGGTGATCTCGCTCATAACGGCAACACTTGTGAATTATAATGCACAAGCGTAGGAACGTTGTGCGCGGATTTCAATTGGTTTCCTTCAACGCGGGCAAATCCCCGGTGGTTTTCCACTCATCAGGCACGAGATGCGACGCGACCAGATCGCGGATTTGCACAGGCGGAGGGCTCTTTCGGAACGCATCGGCAATCGTGAAGACGCAGACGAACCGTCCCTCGAAACAAAGCTCGCCATTCTGATAGCCATCTACCCGGAAGCCCACCGACGATTCGCCGAGGCGATTCGGCCAGACACGGCAGACGAGCCTGTGCCGCGGCGTCACCGGCGCGCGAAAATCCAGACTCATATGGACGAACGGCGTTCCGACGTTGTGATCCAGTTCCATCTGGTACCAGCCCGCTCCGCCGACGTCTTCCCACCAGGCATTGATCGCATCGAGGGCAAACGACGGTATGCGCGCCGTGTAGGCGATCCTCGCGGGGTCGCAGTCACCCCAGGTAACACGGATCTCGTGCTCGAATGCCATGATCTAATATGTCTCTACGTGATATCGCCCGGCGACGCGCATGGCATCCCGCATCGTTTCCCAGTATTCGCCAATGCCCTCGGCAATCTGGGAAAACGCGCGCTCGACCCCTTCCTCCATGCCGCGCAGGCCGCAAATGTAGATATGGGTATCGGGATCGGCAAGCAGTTCGGTGATGGCCTCCTGCTCGGCCATCATGCGGTCCTGCACGTACTCCTTCTCGGCACCGGGAAGACGGCTGAAAACGAGGTGCTTCTTCAGCAACCGTTCCGGAACCTTGTTGAGAGGGCCGAAATAGGGAAGGCTGTCGGGGGTCCGGGCGCCGAAGAAGATCATCATGTCGCCGGACGATGCCGCCATTCGCTGGCGGCGCATCGTGAAGGCGCGAAATGGTGCCGAGCCAGTGCCGGTGCAAATCATCAGCAGCCGCGCCGAAGGATCGTCCGGCATCAGGAAGGTTGCGCCGAACGGACCTGCCACGCTCACCTCGTCGCCCTTCCGGAGATTGCACACATAGTTCGAGCAGGTGCCGCGCTCTTCACGCTTCACGGTGAGGGCGATGTTGTTGTAGTTTGGTCGTTCGCCGTCGCGCGGGCTGGACACTGAATAGAGTCGCGGCAGATGCGGCTTGCCGTCGGCCCCGACGCCGGGCGGAATGATCCCGATCGACTGCCCTTCGAGCACCGGAAACGGCTGGGCGCCGAAATCGAGAATGATGTGGCGGACCTCAGTGCCCGAATCCTCCGACGTCAGTCGATAGCTCCCCTGCACTTTGGCGATGGCGGGCTTGCCGATGTTGTAAAGGTTGACCGAGGGCTTCGCGGCGCTCGCCGGCGCTTTCGCCTTGCCACCTGCCCCCTTGTGCGCGTCGGCCAGCAGCGCCGCCATCACCTCGTCGAGGGCTTCAATCTGCTCGCTCTCCGATCCCACGTCCTGCTGCACGGGCAGTTCCGCCCAGGAAAACTGCTCTTCGAGGGAATACGGGACCGTAACGACGCGCCATTCGTCGATGGAACCTGTAGGACAGACCGGAATGCAATCCATGCAGAAATTGCAGTTGGCCGCATCGACCACAACGTTGTTGTCGTCATGCGTGATCGCGCCCACCGGACACGTCATCTCGCAGGTATAGCAGCGGATGCATATCTCGGGATCGATCAGGTGCTGCTTGAGCGGCTGGTTCATTGCTGAATGCCTCTGCACGGCTCCTCGCCTAGGCCCGTCGCTTCCCTGTTCAAACTCGGCGAAGGAGCGGCGAGCAATTGGAGAATCTCGCGGCAGGCTCCATTGCAGTCTGCGCAGCCAAGGCAGCTTTCGGCATCGAAACGCGGCTCACGGAACGGTTTGGCTTCACGAACAACCAGCATCGTCCTCATCCCCATCTTTTGCTGGTCGACCCCGGGCAAAAAGTCCCGAGATCGGCCAAACGAATGGCATCAGGCGACGTGCAGCTTCACGTATTCGAAGTCGCCCGGCTTGTTGTCGATGCCCACCTTCGGCGGCGCGATCCACCCCGCATATTTGCCGGGCTCGTAGACCGGCTTCATCAGCGACTGGATGAAGTCGCCGTCCGCGCGGGTCGGTAGCCATTCGTCCACCTTGGCATCGTACTCCGCCTTCGAAATGGGGTTTCCTTCCGGATCGAATGTGCCCGCGGCGAAGACGCCGATCTGGCGGTGGAACGCCTCATGCGGCAGCTTCATGCGGAAATCGATGCCGGCCTTCTCGACGATCTTGTTCCAGCGGCCTACCCCGCCTTCGGCGTCACGGGTGTAGTCGTCGCGCAGCCGCATGTTGATCGCCGTGAGGGCGGGAACGTCCTTGCGCACGACACGACCCTCCTCGAGTACGCAGACGTGGTACGTATCGCCCTTGAGCTGGTGATCATCCTCGATCCTGTGCTCCATGTAGCGACCCTTGATGCCGGCGTTGAAGGCATTGGCCGCGTTGGTCGAGACCTCCTGGCCGAACAGGTCCAGCGATAGCGTGTAGTGCAGATTCAGCTTCTTCTGGATGGTGGGGAGGTCGATGACCCCCAAGTCGCGGATCCGGTTGATGTCGTACGGATCGGCAATGCCGTTCTCGTTCATCGCCTGACAGGTGCGCTCGATGGTTCTTCCCACGCCGGTCTCGCCGACGAACATGTGGTGCGCCTCTTCGGTCAGCATGAAGCGGCAAGTCCGCGACAATGGATCGAAGCCCGACTGCGCCAGGGACTCCAGCTGCATCTTGCCGTCGCGGTCGGTGAAATAGGTGAACATGAAGAAGGACAGCCAGTCAGGCGTTTCTTCGTTGAAGGCGCCCAACATGCGCGGTGCCTCCTCCGAGCCGGACGAGCGGCGCAGCAAATCGTCGGCTTCCTCGCGGCCATCCGCGCCGAAATACTTGTGCAACAGATAGACCATGGCCCACAGGTGCCGCCCTTCCTCCACATTCACCTGGAAAAGATTGCGCATGTCGTAGAGCGATGGGGCCGACAGCGCGAGAAACCGCTGCTGCTCGACGGACGCCGGCTCGGTGTCGCCCTGGATCACGATCAGGCGCTTGAGCATGTTGCGGTACTCGCCCGGCACCTCCTGCCAGGCCGGTTGTCCGGCATGCTCGCCGCAGGGAATCCGGCGGTCTTCCATCTGCGGCGCCAGAAGTACGCCCCAGCGATATTCCGGCATCTTCACATAGTCGAACTTCGCCCACCCCTTGGGATCGACCGACACGGCCGTGCGCAGATAGACAAGCGACTGCTGGAAATTGTCGGGGATCAGGTCGTTCCACCAGTTGATGTAGCCGGGATGCCACTTCTCGAGCGCCTTGAGCACGCGCTTGTCCGAGGACAGGCCGACATTGTTCGGAATCTGGGTGTCGTAATTGACATTGATGAGGTCGAGCATCGCCTTGGTCCTTCTGAGAAATCACACGCGCTGCATGTTGTAGTCGCCACGCACGCCGGTGCCGTAGCGCTGCAGGGCCCCGTCCGGGCCGGTAGCGTTTGGCCTGTTGAATATCCAGTTCTGCCAGGCTGTCAGACGGCCGAAGATCCTGGTTTCCATGGTTTCCGGCCCGGCGAAGCGAAGGTTCGCCTCCATGCCCGTCATGGCGTCCGGGCTGAAGGAAGCGCGCTCCTCCATGAAAATGCGCACCTCGTCTTCCCAGTCGATGTCGTCGAAGGCGAAGGTAACGAGGCCAAGCTTTTCCGCCTTTTCCGCATCAAGGGCTTCCCCGACATGCCCCCTGAGCGCTTCGACGGCCTCCGGGTTGCCGAGGAAGCGGGTCTGCAGTCGGGTCAGGCCGTTGCCCATCGGGTACCTGCCGAAATTGGATTCCGTCAGCGTGACGGCGGCCAGCGGACGGTTGTCGCCCTCGAACTCGCCCTGCATCATATATGAGCGGTCCACCGCCCAGATGAGCTCGGCGAGCACGCCCGCGAAGCACGAGCCGTGCTCGACGATCGCCACGAGGCTGCGCGAGGTCATGTCGACCCGCTTGAGCACCCGTTTCCAATAGGCCAGGATTTCGTTGACCAGCCAGTCGCCACCGTTGTCCAGCAGGAGCTTTTCGTGCGCGAGCACCGCGGCCGGATCGCCCTGGCTGCGGAATACCACGAGACCGAGTTCCATCTCGTTGAGGCGCAAATGGAGGATCGCGTCGTCAAGCTCGCGCGCCAGGCGCAGCAGATAGCTCTGGTCTCCCAGGGCATGCAGCGTCTCGACGCTCGTCGGCGCATCGCCATCCGGACCGGACAATGTGACCGTTGCCCGCCTGCCGGCACGGTCGATCGCGACCTCAACCAGCGAGTAGGTCACCGAGCCGTCGTCACCGAAGGTGCGCGAAAGCGGTCCCAGCTTGATGCCCGTACCCGTCACCTTGCCGGATGCGGCGGCGAACTCCTTCGCCCGCTCCTTGACGATCTCGTCGAATTTAGCGTTGGAAACCACTTCGTCCACCAGGCGCCAGTCCACGGCGCGCTTTCCCTTGACCCCCTCCTCGATCGAGCAGAAGACGTCGGCGAGGTCCCTGCGCACCTTGCGCTTGTCGGTGACGCGGGTCAGACCGCCGGTGCCCGGCAGCACCGCGAGCAGCGGCACTTCCGGCAGCGCCACCGCGGATGTGTTGTCGTCGGTCAGCATGATGTGATTGCAGGCGAGGGCCAGCTCGTAGCCGCCGCCCGCGCAGGCACCCTTGATGGCCGCGATATACTTCTGACCGGAGTCGGCTTCAGCAGCCTCGTAGGTGTTGCGGGTCTCGTTGGTGAACTTGCAGAAATTCACCTTGTGCGCGTGGCTTGCCCCGCCGAGCATGCGGATGTTCGCGCCAGCGCAGAAGACCCGGTCCTTACCGGACCGTAGAACCACAACTTTGATTTCCGGATGCTCGAACCGCATCCGCTGAACGAGGTCGGCGAGTTCGATGTCGACCCCGAGATCGTAGGAATTCAGCTTGAGCTGGTACCCCTCGAACAGGCCGGCATTCTCGTCGACGTCCATATAGACGGTTGCGACATCGCCGTCATATTCGGCGCGCCAGTGACGGTATTTGGATGGATCGGTCTGAAAGTCGATGATCTTGCTCATATGCGCTCCCTCGAACAGGCCCTCCATCTTCTGACCGATGCACGATAGTGCCGCAGCAAGCCGAGGTAAAGCCAAATATTGCAATTTTTTGCATATTTTTCGCCATTTTGGCCGCCATGTGGTTTGATCCTCCAGCCAACCAATGCCGGTATATGCATTATATTACATATTTATGAAGCAATTCGCTCACGAAGAGCCATAACGTCGTCATTCGACAAGCCCATCAGGCAGTCGGAACGATGGAGAAATGCCTCAGCCAGAGCCGAGTCGGCCAGAGCCAGGATACGCTCCGCAGCCGCCGGCCGGTCCATCGCGCGCTTCAGGCCGGCATTTGCGAGCTGGATGATCCCACGTAACAGATGGCGTTCAGCGCTTGCCTGCGGAAGGCACATCCAGACCGCCTCCCATAGCTCATGGGCCTCCCAGTAGTAACCGGTCTCGTAAAATTCCAAACCACCACGGAACGCGCGGCTTGCTGCGATGTCGGCGATCGAGCAGCTCTCGGAAAGCCCCTCTTTGTAGACCTCGAACGCGGTTTCGCCCGGCCGCTCGCCACGACCGGGAATGTAGGCCACTGCGGGGTAGGCATCTCCCGCGTGCGTCATCGTCAGAGAGCCTGTTCTGCCGCATGTTCAGCGATCGTCGCCAGCATCCGGGGACCGCCCTGAACGGCGCTGCGCTGCATGTGGAACCGCAATCCGCGCAGGCCGCCGAGTTCCTCGCCTCCGCCGGCGCGCCCCGGCCCACCGTGCACGCATTGCGGCATGACGATCGCATGCCCGGTATGCGCCTTGCCGACCTCGCCGTCGACAAGCATGAGGCGCCCGTGCCAGGGACCGAGTTCGGCGACCGCCCGGGCTTGCACTCCGGCATCCTCGGAGAAGAGGCTCAGCGCCAGCGAGCCCTCCGCCTTCGTGGCCAGCACGATTGCCTCTGTGAGGTCGCGATAGGCAAGTACCGTTGCGCAGGGGCCGAAGACTTCGAGTTCGTGCACGGCGCTGCCGGAAGCCGGCTCGGCGCAGCGAAGCAGGGTCGGCGCCACGAAACCGGAACTCTCGGCCACGTCCGGGAGGACTGCTTGGGCGACGACCTTCGTCTCGGCGGAAAGCCGGTCGATGTTGCGCAACGCCTCCTCGCGCTGCGCAACATTGATCAGCGGACCCACGCGCGTGCTTTCGTCCGCGGGGTCGCCGACCCTGAGTGCCGAGACCATTGCCGCCAGTGCGCCGGTGAACTCCTGCTCTATCTCCGCCGGCACGAGGATGCGGCGGATGTTGGTGCAAAGCTGGCCCGCCTTGACGGACAGCGCCTTGACCGCTTCGCGCAGCGCGAGATCGAACACCGCTTGCCCAGGCTTGACATCCGGCCCGAGGATCGTCGCATTGACACTGTCTGCCTCGACCGTCAGCCGCGGTGCGGCGGCCATGCCGGCCACCTGGATCCGCAGCACCATCGCCGTCGCGGACGAGCCGGTGAAAGCGACCGAATCCATTGGCCCGAGCGCTTCGACCAGCCCCTCTCCACTGCCGCAGACCAGCGACAAAACCCCATCCGGCACCACGCGGGCGGCCACGACGTCGCGAACCATTGCCTCCGACAGCAGCGCCGTCGCCACCGCCGGCTTTGCCAGGCTCGGCACGCCGGCAAGGGTGGCTTGGGCGACCTTCTCCCACATGCCCCATGATGGAAAATTGAACGCATTGATCTGCACGGACACGCCGGGACGGGTCGCCCAGACGTGGCGCGCGAAGAAGACCGGATCTCGGGCAAGCTGTTCCTGACCTGGTTCGAGGATCCGGGTTGTGTCGCCGAGAAGCTGCCCCAGGCGCGCATAGGTCTTCAGCGTGAAGATGCCGCCGTCGATATCCACCGACGCATCCGCCGCGGTGTTGCCGGAATTCTCCCGTGCAATCGCCCCGTACTCATCACGTCTGGCCTGCAGCGCATCGGCCACGGCCTTCAACAGGGCGCCGCGTTGCGCAAAGGTCATGGCACGCAGGGCCGCGCCCCCTTTTTCCCGCGCATGGTCGAGCGCGCCCCGGATATCGAGACCCGTCACGTCGGCGCGAGCGATCTCCACCCCGGTTGTGGCATTCACCAGCGGGCGACCAGCGCCGGTGCCCGACTGCCACCTGCCCGCAAGATAGCTTTGGAGCCTCATGCGACCACTACCTCGGCGGCTTCGATCCTGACCAGCCGAGCGGCGAATTCGCGCACCGCCTCGATTGTCCGCTCAGGCTGATCGAATTGCGGCGAATGCCGGCAGTCTTCGAGAAGGACCACGTCCACCGGAGCGGAGCTGCGGTTCTCGATCTCTTCGATCTGGGCGACGGTTCCGTACTGGTCGTGTTCGCCTTGGATCACCAGCACCGGGACGCGCAGGTAATCGATCACATCGGCGACATTCCAGGACACGAAGCCGGGATCGAGCCATGCATCGTTCCACCCGCGGAAGGTCGCCTCGGGATCGCGGTGATGCCTGGCCATGCGCTGCCTGAGATCGGTCGTCGCGAAGGCTTCCTTGGCCTTGGCGATCTCGGCCAGCCCCATGGGTTCGGTGAAGAAATGCGGCGCCATCAGAACCGCCCCGCGTATCCTGAAATCGCCCACGCTACCTGCATGGATCGCGGCGATCGTCGCTCCGTCCGAATGCCCGAGAAGGATGTAGTTCCGGGCGCCGATCGCATCGAGGACAGCGGGAAGCACGTCGATCGCTTCCCGCGTCATATAGTCTGGCGGGCGTGGCAGCTCGGCCGGATCCGACTGGCCGTACCCGGCCCGGGAATAGGCAAACACCGGCAGACCCGTCGCGTCGGCGATCTGGCCCGGAAAGCCGCGCCACAGCGACAGGCAGCCGAGCCCCTCATGCAGCATCACGATGACTGGCGCATCTTCCGCGGATTCGCGCCACCAGGCGGCCCATTCTAAAGACTTTCCCCCGGCGACCAGCCGTCCCGAACTCTCCGTGCGGCTCACCGCCATCAGGCCAACTCCCTTTCACGCAGCTTGAAGCGCTGGATCTTGCCGGTCGCGGTCTTGGGGAGTTGATCGACCAACTCGATCCAGCGCGGATATTTCCACTTGCCGATCTTGTCCTTGACGAACTCCTTGAGTTCGCCGACGACCGCCGGGTCGACCCCGCCCTTGAGAACAATGTAGGCGGCCGGCTTTGTCAGCCCGTCGTCGTCTTCCCTCGCCACCACCGCGGCCTCCAGCACCGCCGGGTGCTCCACAAGCGCCTGTTCGACTTCGAAAGGCGACAGCCAGATGCCGGAAACCTTGAACATGTCGTCGGCGCGACCGCAGTAGACGTAGCGGCCGTCCACGGTCCGTTCATACTTGTCGCCGGTCCGGGTCCAGTATCCGGCAAACGTCCATCTCGATTTGTCGCGGCGGTTCCAGTAGCCGTCCGCGCTGGACGGTCCGCGCACGAGAAGCTCGCCGACCTCGCCGTCGGCCACATCCTCATCGTGCTCATCTACGAGGCGCACCTCGTAGCCAGGAACAGGCGTGCCGGACGTTCCGTAGACGACTTCGCCGGGCCGGTTGGAGAGGAAGATGTGCAGCATCTCCGTGGAACCGACGCCGTCGATGATCTCCGCGTTCCAGATCTTCTGCCAGCGTTCGCCGATCTCGCGCGGCAGCGCCTCGCCGGCGGAGAGGCAGAGCCTCACGCAGTGATCAGGCGCCTCGGCCAGCTTCTCCTGCAGCGCGACAAGCGCGGCATAGAGGGTCGGAACGCCGCAATAGATGGTCGGGCGCTCATGCGCCATGATGGCCAGGACAGCATCGGGCGTCGGGCGTCCACCGTAGAGCACCGTGGTCGCCCCTGCAGCCATAGGAAAGGACATCGCGTTGCCAAGCCCATAGGCGAAGAACATCTTCGCCGCGGAGAAGACCACGTCGTCCTCCCGCACCCCGAGCACCCGCGCCCCGAACGTGTCGGCGGTCGCCTTCAGGCTGGAATGGACGTGGCGCACGCCCTTCGGGGCACCGGTGGATCCGGACGAATAAAGCCAGAACGCCTGTTCGTCTCCGACCGTGTCGACCGCGTCCTCACACGAAGCGTCCCTGACGAAATCGAGATAGCTTTGCGCCCCTTCCGGGGATGCTCCGATCACCACCACCTTGCGCAGGAAACGGCTGCCTTCGATCGCGGGCCTGACCGTCTCCCACAGCGGCGCCGAGACGACCAGCACGGAGGCGCGGGAATCGCTCAATATCGACTGGTAGACCGACGCCGACAGAAGCGTATTGAGAGCAACAGGAACCACGCCGGCCTTGAGCGCGCCCCAGAAAATCACCGGGAACTCGATCTGATCCAGCACCAGCATCGCGAGGCGCTCCTCGCGTCGCACGCCGCTGCGGGAGAGCGCGCCCGCAAACCGCGATGTCTGCTCGGCCAGTTCGCCATAGGTGATCGACCGTTTCGCGCCGTCGGCTTCGCGGAAGGCGACCTTTCCGGCCCGACCCTCGGCGCCATGACGATCAACGAAGTAGATCGCCGCGTTTTCGTTCATCTTTCCCTCCCAGTATCCAGCCTGTCCGACTCTGACGGTCGATGTGGGGCTGTCAGTGGCCGGTGAATTCGATCGCGCCGTTCGGCAGCAGATAGAGCACATAGGCATCGCCGCCCGAGACGGTCGGATGGTGATCCGAACCCGGCCCGTAGACGTACCACCCTTCCGTGAAGGCATCGAAGGTCGGGACGCCTGATATTCCCAACACCGCGCCGATTTCGCCGTTGGGATGGATGTGATGGGGTCCCCGCACATCCTTCATGCGCACCACATCGACGCTGAAATCGCCAGCCGACTGGCCGGGCTTGACGGCCCTGCCGAACTTGATGCCGCCGGCTTCCCGGGACATCAGCCAGCCATTCTCCTCACCCTCTTCGCAGAGTGCCCTGAGTTCCGCGAAGACCGGCGCGTCGACGGGATATGTCCGGTTGAGAAAGCCGGCCAGCGAAGCGTCGAGCGGCCTGCCGGCAATCGTGCCGGCGATTTCGCCGACCAGCTCATTGAAACGCTCTCGCGACATGAAACTCCTCCCGGATCCATAATTCTCCCGACTGTGTGTTATAATGCATAAATCGATGACGCAAGCAACAACGATGGTATGGCAGGTGCATTTTTTTGCACATGCCTGCAGGGCAAGCCGCATGCGCTGCCGGAGGCCGCCATCCAGGGGAGCACCAAATTGTGTGGGGTTGCGGACCGTTTCGGCGTTCAGCGCAGAACCAACCGGAAGCACATCCTTCAAAAGTCGACGGTGACGCCGCCGATCCGCAGCAACTCGCTCCGCTCAGGCGCGCGCATGAGCGCATCGTCGAGGAAAGCGCGTCCTTGCGCGTCCAAATGGCCGCGCAAGGACGCTCCAAGGCAAGCGACCGACGCAGCGGCTCAGGCGGCGACCGGTCCCGGCCGCGACCGCCAGAGCAGCAGGAGGACGGCGCCGATATTGAGCAGGTTCCAGGCGATGCCGTTCAGGAAGGCGGCCGCATAGGAGCCGGTCAGGTCGTAGATCCAGCCCGACATCCAGCCGCCCAGCGCCATGCCGACCACGGTCGCCATGATCACGATGCCGACGCGCCGGCCGGCCTCCGCGGCCGGCATGTATTCGCGCACGACGATGGCGTAGCACGGCACGATGCCGCCCTGCGAAAGACCAAAAAGCAAAGACACGACGTAGAGCGAGGCCAGCCCGTTGAAGGGCAAGTAGAAAAACAGCGACAGACATTGCAGAACGGAACCGACGAGCAGCGTCTTCACGCCGCCGATGCGGTCGGCGACGAAACCGGAAGCGATGCGGCTGACGATGCCCCCCGCCAGCATGATCGCCAGCATCTCCGAGCCGCGCGCCACGCCGAAGCCGAGGTCCATGCAATAGGCGACGATGTGCACCTGCGGCATCGACATGGCCACGCAGCAACCGAGGCCGGCGACGACGAGCAACCATTGCAGCGCTGCCGGCGACAGCGGGATTGAGCGCTTGGGCGCCTGCCCACCGTGAACCCCTCCGTCGGCACCGATCGGCGCCGGACGCCGCAAGAGGAAGACGAGCGGGACCATGCAGACGAGGCAGACGATGCCAATCAGAGCATAGGCGAAACGCCAGCCGCCGGCCTCCATGGTGTAAGACATGGCCACCGGCCAGACGGCGCCTGCCAGATAGTTGCCGGCCGCGGCGACCGACACCGCGAGGCCGCGCCGGCGGTCGAACCAGTGCGATATGTCGGCGATCAGCGGCCCGAAGATCGCGGAAGAACCGACACCGATGAGGAGGCCCTGCGCGACCGAGAACATGAGGATCGAGTTCGCCAGCGACGCCAGCACAAAACCCGCGCCCATCGCCACCGACGCGATCAGGGCCGGGCGCCAGTAGCCCATGCGGTCGATCGCGCGGCCGATGAGCACATTACCGAGAGCGAAGCCGACCATGGTCGCCGTGTAGGGAAGCGACGCGTCGGCGCGATCGACGCCGAACTCCGCCTGCACCGCGGGCAGCACCACGACCACCGCCCACATGCCGACCCCGCCGATCGTGGCGAGCACCAGCGAGACCGCGAGCCGCGTCCAGGCATAGCGGCCGTCGATATCGGCCGCGCCGTGGCGATCCCCGATGTGCTGACTGGCGACCTTCATGTCCATGGCGGGCTTTTCCCTGACTGAGGCCGCGCAGTCTCCGTGGTTCGGCGTCGCCGCGGCAGCGCCACGGGCACGCTTTCATGGCGCCAAGGACAGGGCAGGCCGGAGCCAATCCGCCATCCGGCCTCGCCTCGCAAGCTCAGGGGCGAATGGGACACATTCCCTGGCGCGGCCTCACTCCAGCACGGCTGCAACCACGGCCGCACAGTCGCCTGCGTTCACCAGGCCCGGAAAATGCCTTGCGGCAAGCATGCCTGACATCTTCGCCCGCATTTCACAGGGCTTTGTGCCGGTACGAGCGACGCCATGGATACGGGCGATAACCTGTCCCCGCGCAACCATCTCGCCGAGGTCGGCCATCGGCTCGATCATCCCGTCGTCTTCGGCGAAGGAGAAACAATCGCCCGACGGCATGTCGAGCCAGCGCGTCGGCTGCAGCTCCGGAGCGCCGGCGGCGATGCCGGCATGGCAAAGCACATTCAGGACCCCGCGCCGCGCGATACGCACCGTTTCGGCGCGTGCGGTGCCGCCGCCGCCGAGTTCGGTCGTGACGAAGACCTTGCCCATCTCTTCGGCCGCGGTGTCGAACATGCCGACGGCATCGATCTCCAGCATCTTCATGGAGAAAGGTGCGGAGAAGGCCGTGACGGCCTCGAAGGCCCGAGCTTCCAGCGCCTTGTCGGCAAGGATGTGCGCGGCGCAAAACGGCACGAAATCGAGTGTCCTGCCGCCCGAATGAAAATCGAGCACGATGTCGGCGCGCGGCAGGAGCTCACGCTGGAAATAGTCGGCGATCTTTTCCGTGATCGTGCCGTCGGGACGCCCTGGAAAGCTGCGGTTCATATTGCCCTTGTCGATCGGCGAGGTGCGCGTGCCCGCGCGGAAGGCAGGATAGTTCATCGCCGGCACGATAATCACCGTGCCTGACACGTCCGCTGCCTCGAGGGTGCGGGCGAGTTCGAACAGTGCCAATGGACCTTCGTATTCGTCACCATGGTTGCCGCCGGTGAGCAGGGCCGTCGGGCCGTTGCCGTTCTTCACCACGGCGATCGGGATCATGACCGAGCCCCAGGCGGAATCGTCGCGGCTATAAGGAAGGCGCAGGAAACCATGCTGCTTGCCATCGTGATCGAAGTCGACCGTCGGCACGACAGGCGAGGGTCGGAATGCGTTGGCCGACATCACAACCTCAGTCCTTGACGAAAAGCTTCCGCGGCACGTTCGCCAGGCATTCGACACCGGTCTCGGTGATCAGGATGCTCTCGGTGATCTCCAGCCCCATCGTCTCCAGCCATAGGCCGGTCATGAAGTGGAAGGTCATGCCGGGTTTCAGCTCGGTGCGGTCGCCGGGACGCAGGCTCATCGTCCTTTCGCCCCAATCCGGTGGATAGGAGAGCCCGATCGGGTAGCCGGTGCGGTTGTCCTTGACGATCCCGTATTTGCGCAGGACCGCGAAGAAGGCGTTGGCGATGTCCTCGCAGGTGTTGCCGGGCTTCGCCGCCGCCAGCCCCGCTTCCATGCCTTCGAGCGTCGCCTTTTCCGCGTCGAGGAAGGCCTGGGTCGGCTTGCCGAGAAAGACGGTGCGCGACAGCGGGCAGTGATAGCGGTTGTAGCAGCCGGCGATCTCGAAAAAGGTGCCTTCGTCCGCCCGCATCGGCCTGTCGTCCCAGGTCAGATGCGGGGCGGCCGCATCGGCGCCGGACGGCATAAGCGGCACGATCGCCGGATAGTCGCCGCCGATCCCTCCGACGCCGCGCGTGCCGGCGTCATAGATCTCGGCGACGAGGTCGCATTTGCGCATGCCGACCTCGACCTTGTCGACGATGCGGGCATGCATGGCCTCGACGATCCGCGCCGCCTTGCGCATATAGTCGATCTCCGTCGGGCTCTTTATCGCGCGCTGCCAGTTGACGAGCGCCGTGGCGTCGCTGAATCGGGCATTCGGCAGATGTTTCGTCAGCGACGCGAAGGCGGCGGCCGAAAACCAGTAATTGTCCATCTCCACGCCGATGGCGAGCTTGTCCCAGCCCCGGCCGGCCAGCACCTGCGAGAGGAAATCCATCGGATGGCGCTCGGTCGACTGCACATAGTTGTCGGCGTAACCGACGATGTTGTCGTGGCCCAGATAGGCTGTCCGTTTCGCCCCGGCTGCATCCTGCCCGCGCCCGAACCAGACCGGCTCGCCGATGGGCGGCACGATGACCGCCTGATGGACGTAGAACGACCATCCGTCATAGCCGGTGAGCCAGGCCATGTTCGAGGGGTCGCTGACGACAAGGAGGTCGATGCCTCTCGCTTCCATGGCGCGCCGGGTCTTTGCGAGGCGGTCCGCATATTCTTGCCGCGAGAATTTGAGATCGGACATGGTCATCTGTCGCTGGGTCCTCGTTTCTTGGGTCGCCTCGGCCGGATGCTTGGGGCTAGTTGTCGAAAGCCGTGCCCGCCGCGGCAGCCCTCGCGCGATCGCGGGCGAGAATGGCGATCGCCGTGTCCTGCACGCCAGTGCCGGTCAGGTCGGCCAGCGTCACCGCATCGGCCGAAGGGCGGCCGGGACGCAGGCCCGCAATCACGTCGCCGAGTTCGGTCACGTCTTCATCGGCTGCCATCAGACCGGCCGCGATGGCATGGTGCAGTTCGCCCAGACGTCGCGTCTGCTTCGCGCTGTCGGCGACATAAGGATCGGCGCGCTTCAGGATCGGCGGAGCGATCTCGTTCTTGTGCTCCGCGTCCGAGCCCATGGCGGTGACGTGCTGCCCGGCCTCGACGCCAGTCAGCAACGGCTCGCTCGACGGCGTCGTGGTCACAACGATGTCGGCGCCGGCGACTGTCCGTTGCGGATCACGTTCTGCGCGGACGGCAGTGCCGAGCCTTTCACTGAGCTTCGCGGCCGCGACTTCAGCCTTGGCCGGATCGCGTGCCCAGATCCTGGCCTCCCTGATCGGCCGGACGAGCATCAGCGCCTCCAGTTGAAGCGCGGCTTGCAGGCCTGCGCCGAGGATCGCGGCGACGGAGGAGTCCTCGCGCGACAGATGTTTGGCCGCCACCGCTCCTGCCGCCGCCGTGCGCACATCCGTGAGGTAGCCATTGTCGAGCAGCAGCGCCTCCACCAGACCGGTCCTGGCGGACAGGAGCATCATCATGCCGTTGCCGCTGGGCAGGCCGAGTTTCGGATTGTCGAAGAAGCCGGAGCTGACCTTAACGGCGAGGCCGTCGAGCCCGGGTACATAAGCGGTCTTCACGTCGACTTCGCCATGATGCTCGGGGATGTCCAGCCTGAGGATCGGCGGCATGACGACCGGCAGCGTTGCCAACGCCCGGAACGCGTTCTCCACGCAGGCAACGGCGTCGAGATCGAGCCTTACGATCCTGCGCAACTCGGCTTCGGTGAGCACGGTCATCCGGTTCATTTGGTCGTCCCTTCGACAGGCTGGGCGCAGACGATGGCCCGATGCCGCACCATGTCGATGTTGCGGCCGGACAGGAGCAGCACGGTCGGACCAACCGGCCGCACTTTCCCGGAAAGCAGGGCGCCGATGGCGACCGCGCCCGCACCCTCGACCACCTCGCGCTCCTGGCCGTAGGCATGAAGGATGCCGGCCGCGATCTCTTCCTCGGACAACAGCACCACGTCGTCGAGGAGGTCGCGGCACATCGAGAAAGTCAGGCGGTTGTCGAGGCCGATGCCTCCGCCGAGTGAATCGGCCAGCGTAGGCACCTCCTCGACCGATACCGGCCGACCCGCATCGAGGCTCGCCTTCATGGCGGCCCCGCGTGCCATGGAGACGCCGACTACTTTGATCTCCGGCTTCGTCGCCTTCGCCGCCGCCGCAATGCCGGCCGCCAGACCGCCACCGGACAACGGCACCAGGATCGTGCCGGCATCGGGAACATCCTCCAGCATCTCCAGCCCGAGCGTGCCCTGGCCGGCGATGACACCAGGATGATCGAAGGGCGGCACCATGGTGAGCCCTTCCTCCGCGACAAGGCGGTCGACCTCTTCCTGGGCATCGTCCTGGCTGTTTCCGACGATGAGAACCTCCGCGCCGAGCCGCCTGATTTCTTCGAGCTTGTTGGCCGGCACCAGGCGCGACATGCAGATCACCGCGCGCAGCCCTTCGAGCTTCGCCGCATGCGCCAGCGCCCGACCGTGATTGCCGGTCGAGGCGGCAACGACGCCACGCGCCTTCTCCGCCAGCTTCAGCATTGCCACCGCATTGGAGGCGCCGCGCAGCTTGAAGCTCCCTGTCGTCTGCCGGTGTTCCAGCTTCAGGTGGACAGGCACACCCATCGCATCGGAGAGCGAGCGCGACAGGACCATCTGCGTCGGCACGATCCTGCCGACGATGCGATCACGCGCAGCATTGACATCGGGAAGGGAGACGGAGCCCACGGCGGTTCTCACTCGGCTGCCAGCTGCATCGTCATCAACCGGCCGAATTCCGGCCGCGGCTTCTCGTCGCCGCAAAGCCGCAGGCAGTTCCACGCGGTTGCCTGGTTGCTCGTCACGACCGGTCGGCCAATCGCCAGTTCGATCGCCGGCGCTGCAAGGGCGGCCCGCAGAGCCGTGCAGGAGATGAACAGCGCCTGGGCATCGGGTGCCGTCGCCGCCTGCGCGAGGGCGAGGAGGGACGCGGGCGGGATTCGGGCCATCTCACGGTCGTCGTCGAATCCCAGACAGGTGAAGCTCGCAATCTCGAAGCCGCGACCTGCAAAATAGTCGGCCATCGGCCGGCTGGTCTCGACCGTATAGGGCGTGAGGATGCTGATCCGCTTCGCCCCGAAAGCCTTCAGCCCTCGCATCGCGGCCAAGGGCGGCGTCACCACGATCGAGGCAGGTTTGGCCTCCTTGACCACCGCCTCGATTTCGGCGTCGCCGATGACGACGGAAGCCGAGGTGCAGGAGTAGCAGATCGCATCCAGCGTTTCGCCCGGCAGGATGAGGCGGGCGCCTTCCGTAAGCGCCGGCTGCATCCGCCGCAGATTCTCCGGCGTCGTCGGATTCGCGTAGAAGATGCGGGCGACATAGACGCCGATGCGCTCGCTCGCCACCATGCGGCGGAAGTCGGGTTCGGTCGTATGATCGGTGGCAAGGACGATCAGGCCCACCCTTTTCTCGAGCGGACGCGCTTCCAGCGCCGGCTTTTGGGGGCTGAGGCGAATGTCGATATCCATGGCGCTCAATACTCGATCTTTCCGTAGCGCCGCTCGAGCCAGCGCAGCAGGACGACGGAAGACAGGCTGATGACGAGGAAGAAGACACCAACCAGGGTCATCGGTTCGATGTAGCGATAATAGCTGTTGGCAACGCTCTTGGCCTGGTTCATCAGTTCCAGCACGGTGATCGCCGAGAGCAGGGGAGTTTCCTTGAACATGGCGATGAAATAGTTGGCCAGCGCCGGAATCATCGGCGGGATCGCCTGCGGCAGGATGATCCTCGTCCAGGTCTGGGCAGCGCTGAGATTGCACGCCTTGGCCGCCTCCCACTGGCCGCGCGGCACATTGTCTATCCCGGCGCGATAGACCTCGGCGACATATGTCCCATAATGCAGGCCTAGCCCTATCACCCCGGCCGCCAGGGGCGGCAGCAGGACGCCGAAATCGGGCAGCACATAGAAGATGAAGTAGAGCTGCACGAGCAGCGGCGTGCCGCGGATGAATTCGGCGAAGAAGCCGACGCCCCGCGACACCAGCCGGTTCGGCGAGCGGCGGGCCAGAGCGATCGCCAGGCCGATGGCGGCCGCGAGCACCGCGCCGAGCAACGTCGCCAGGATGGTGATCTTCACGCCCTCGATCAGGGTCGGGAGGATCTGCCGGACGAAATCCCAGTCCCATTCCATGGTCAGGCCCTCACGCCGTCGAGGCCGCGGGCCATTCGGCGCTCGAGCCACCGCATGGCCTGCGAGATGGCCAGCGACATGATGAAGTACAGCACCAGGATCGTGGCAAAGGGCACCAGCGTGTTTCCGGTCTGGGCGCGCACGATCTGCGCCTGAAAGGTCATGTCCGCGAGCGAGATCAGCGAAACGACCGAGGTCGCCTTGAGCAGCTCGATGGCGTTGTTGCCGAAGGTCGGCAGCATGACCAGCAAGGCCTGCGGCAGGATGACGTGGCGCATCGATTGCCAGCGTCCCAGATTGAGCGCCACGCAGGCCTCATATTGTTCCTTGCCGATCGACTGGACGGCGCCGCGCACCACCTCGGCGCCATAGGCCCCGACATTCAGCCCTAGCGCCAACACGCCGGCCTGCAATGGCGTCAGGCTGAACCCGGCAAAAGGCAAGACGAAATAGGCCCAGAACAGCTGGACGAAGATCGAAGTGCCGCGGAAGAATTCAATATAGGCGGTCGCGAGCGCCCGCACCGCGAAGAAACGCGACAGTCGTCCAAGGCCCGCAAGGAAGGCCACGACCAGGGCCAGCGCCGAGCCCATGACCGTCAGTTGGATGGTCACGAGCGCGCCGTCGACGATCAGACCGAGATAGCCGGACCATTGGGTCATGCGGTAGCCGTACTCCGTGAAGTCTATGCCGAGGAGGACCCAGCCGGGCGCCCTCCCCCGCTCGACGGAAAGTGCCGAGCGAAGCAAGACAAGGCCGGTGAGCCGTCGCCCTTCGTTTTCGCCCGGCCCCTTCTGAGGCGGGAGGACTTCGCGCTCAGCTCACTTCGCCGCGCAGAGCTTTTCGCGCGTGGTCGACATGGCCGCCGCCGCCGAAAAGCCGTAGGGTTCGATGATCTTGGCGAACTCGCCGGAGTCCTTCATCTTGGCAAGCTCGACGTCGTAGGCGTCACGAAGCGCTTCATCGCCCTTTTTGAAGGCGGCTCCGTCGCAATAGACCGGCGCGCCGACGACCGGGGCAACCACTTCGAGGCCGGGGTCATTTGCCTTCTCGACGAGATCGTTGATCGAAAGCACCGGCAGCGAATAGACATCGATGCGCCCGTCCTGGACCATTTTCAGGCCGCTCTGGCCGTCAGGAACGACGATCACCCGGTCGCGCGGAACACCGGCCTCGAGGGCCAGCTTCTCTTCGGTGCCCCCGCCCGGTGCGCCGATCGTGCCGGTCGGATCCTTGGCGATGTCGGCATAGCTCTTGAACCCCTTCGGATTGCCTTTCTTCAGGAGAAAAGCCTCCGCGTCGCACAGCACCGGCTCCGAATAGGCGACGGCCGCACAGCGTTCCGGCTTCATGAAGAGCCCCGCCGTGACGACGTCATGGCGGCCGGCCTGCAGGCCCGGAATCATCGCGCCATATTCGGAGATCGAGGCCACGATCTCCGGCACGCCGAGGCGCTTGAAGATCTCCCGCGCCACATCGGGAGCCGCGCCCGAGACCTTGCCGTCGGCGGCGACGGCGGTGAAGGGCGGCTCGTTGGCTATGGCGACACGGGCGAAACCTTGCGCCTTCAATTCTTCCAGCTTGTCGCCGTCGGCCGAGCTCGGCCCCGACGCCAGCAATATTCCGGCGACCGCCGCCGCTCCTGCCCCGCCGGCCAGAATTCCGAAAATCTTCCTCATTGTTCCCAAACTCCTGTGGTTCTTCCGGTTATGTTGGCGGCGACACCGCCGCGGCATGGCGGTCAGACGCGATGTCCGGCCGCGATGATCTTTCGCAGGAAGGCCTGCGTTCGCTCCTGCGTGGGATGGCGGAATATCTCGTCGGGCTTGCCTTCCTCGACGATGCGACCGCGATCGAAGAACAGAACCCGGTCCGCGAAATCGTGAGCGAATCCCATTTCGTGGGTGACGAGCAGCATGGTCATGTCGGTCTCGGCGGCGAGCCTGCGCATGACGGTGAGCACTTCCTCCACGAGTTCGGGGTCGAGCGCCGAGGTCACCTCGTCGAAGAGCATGATTTCGGGCGACAAGGCGAGAGCCCGGGCGATGGCGACGCGCTGCTTCTGCCCTCCCGAAAGCTGCGCCGGCATGGCCTTGGCCTTGTCGGCCAGCCCGACCATGTCGAGAAGTTCCATTGCCCGCTTCTCGGCCGCCGGGCGCGCGATGCCCTTGGTCAGCATCGGCGCCAGGGTGACATTGTCGAGCACGCATTTGTGGGGAAAAAGATTGAACAGCTGGAAGACCATGCCGATCTTCCGGCGCATCCTGGTCAGATGGCGCTCGTCGGCGGGCACCAGCCGTCCCTCGCGCTCCATGTGATAGAGCTGCTCGCCCCCGATGCGGATATGGCCGCCGTCGATCCGCTCCAGCGTCATCAGAATGCGCAGGATCGTCGTCTTGCCCGAGCCCGACGGTCCGATCAGTGCCAGCTTTTCGCCCGGCATGACCTTCATCGACAGTCCGTCCAGCACCTTGAATGCGCCGAAGCTCTTGGTGATGCCGTCAATGTCGATGATGGGTGTGGACATGCCTGTCTCCGCCCTGGAGAGCCGATGCCCTTGACGATGGGGAAGTCTTCAAATCATGTCAATTGGTAAAATAATATCATGACAATAATTCCAGATCCGCAACACTTTGCCAAATCGATCGTTCAGATCGCGAGCAGCAGCGGCTCCGGATCCCCGTGCAAAAGCTTGGCCACGATGCCGAGACCGGCCCGCAGTTCCCCCTCGGTGGTCGAGCCGAGCGAGATGCGCACGGCCGGCTGCCAGGGCGCGTCGGAGGTTCGGAACGACAGCCCGGGCGCGATCGCGACCCCCTGCAGCCGAGCCTGGGCGACAAAACCCTCCTCGGTGCGATCACCGGGCAGCGGCAGCCAGACATGCAGCCCGCTTCGATGCGCGAGATATGTCATGCCCTGCAGCACATCGTCGGCGATGTCGTGACGGCGGGCGAGTGCTGCGCGTTGCCAGCGGACCAGTTCCATCGCGGTGCCGTCAGCCACCCAGCGCGTGGCGATCTCGGCGACCATCGGCGTCGCCATCCAGTTCGACACCAGGTGGCGATTGGCGACCGCCGCCACATAGCGGTCGGGTGCTGCGAGATAGCCGATGCGCAGCCCCGGCACGGTGACCTTGGTGAAGCTCGTCACATAGAGCGTACGTTCGGGCGCATAGGCCGCCAGCGGCGGTGCCCGGCCCTCGACCAGCGGCCCCAGCACGTCGTTCTCGATGATCGCGATGTCGTGCTTGCGTGCCACCGCGACGACCGCTTCGCGCCGCCCGGCACTCATCAGGGTCGCGGTGGGGTTGATGACCGACGGTTGGACGAAGACCGCGCGGATGTCGGACCGGCTGCAGGCCTCGTCGAGTGCTTCCGGGACCAGCCCGTCGCGATCGATCGGAAGTCCTTCGAGATTGAAGCCGAGATAGGTCGCAAGCGGCACGAGCGTGTGGTGCCCGATCGCCTCGGTCGCAACCGTCGAACCCGGCGGCGCCACGCTCATCAGCGCCACCGTCATGCCGGCCGTGGCGCCGTTGGTCAGGCTGACATTTTGCGGGGAGACGGCCAGGCCGCACTCCTTCAGCCATTCGACGGCCACGGCTCGATGGCGCGGGAAGACGACGTTCGGCCGGAACGACAAGGCCGAGCTCGACGGCAGCGTTTCCGCCAGCCAGGCAAGCGCCTCCTTGAGGCGCTGATGATGCATCGGCTCGCAGACCGGTTTCAGGATCGAGAGGTCGATCACCTCGCCGGGTCGCTCCGGCAGATAGGGAGGTTCGGGCTCACTGCGCCGGGCCTGCACGAAACTGCCGCGACCGATCTCGCCGGAGACGAGACCGCGGCGGATCAGTTCCTCATAGGCGCGGCTCACCGTCTGGACCGACAGCGCAAGCTCCTCCGCAAGTCGCCGATGCGTCGGCAGCCTCATGCCGTTCGGCAAGCGCCCGTCATGGATCGCGCGCGCGAACTGATCGGCGAGCGAGAGATATGCCGGGCGGCGGATCAGGGCTGGGTCGGGGCGCCACAATGTCATGATCCATATGAGATCGAAATCAGTGCAATTGACAATCGAAATCTTGCCGCGTCATGTGGATCGCACGGCAATCACGGAACGGAATCATGACCGGTGCCAGGCTGGACCCGATCGACCTGAAGATCCTCGACGCGATCCAGCGCGACGGGCGCATCACCAAGCTGGCGCTCGCCGAGAAGGTCGGCCTCTCGCCGACGCCCTGCTGGATGCGGCTGAGGAAACTCGAAAAGGCCGGCATCGTCGCCGGCTATCACGCCAGGATCGCAATGCGCCATGTGGCTCCGGTGACGACCGTTCTGATGGAAGTGACGCTCGGCAACCACCGCCAGGCGGATTTCGACCGCTTCGAAAAGGCCGTGCGCGACATTCCTGACATCGTCGCCTGCTGGGCGGTTGGCGGCGGCGTCGACTACATCCTCAAGGTCATGACCCGTGACATCGACGCCTATCAGCGGCTCGTCGATCGGCTGCTTGAGCGCGAGATCGGCATCGACCGCTATTTCACCTACATCGTCACCAAGGCGGTGAAGGAGAATGTCGTGCTGCCGGTGGCGGCGCTGACGCAAGCGGAAATCCCAAAATAGCATTTCTGTACGGTGATTGGGGCTGACATTCGGTGCGTCCTTCGAGGCTCGCTGCGCTCGCACCTCAGGATGAGGGACGTCGTGCCGCCTTCCTCGTTCAGACGTGCGTAGTGCCAATCTCACTTGCCCTGGGGCGTGTAGCTCCAACCTCCCTCATCCTGGGTGTATAGCGCCAGCCTCATTCATCCTGGGGCGTGTAGCTCCAACCTCCCTCATCCTGGGTGTATAGCGCCAGCCTCATTCATCCTGGGGCGTGTAGCTCCAACCTCCCTCATCCTGGGTGTATAGCGCCAGCCTCCCTCATCCTGAGGTGCGAGCGCAGCGAGCCTCGAAGGACGCACCCAAGATCCAAGCCAACCCGTCATTGCCTCTGTGCACGGCTACCATGGGCAGGGCTCTCGCGGGCAAGACATCCCGGAAAGACAATCTCTCTCCTCCGCGACCGCAATTCAGCCAATCTCTCCATCGCAGCCACGCCAAACAGCCACCCTTTCCGGCCGCCGCCGCGTAGTCTCGTTCCGAAGCCGAACGGGAGGCCCCTTTCGATGTCCGCGCATTTCGCCCGCATGCACCGTCATGACGCTCTCGACCGGCTGGCCGACCGCCGGCTGCTGCGCGAACTCGCTTATGTCGACGGCCAATGGACGGCCGGCGCGGCCGGACGGGGCTTCGAGGTGCGCGATCCGGCCGGCGGCGAGTTGGTCGGCTGGGTGGCAGGATTGGACACCGCCGAGACCGGCGCCGCGATCGATGCGGCCGCGCGCGCCTTCCCGGCCTGGCGCAGCATGGCCGCGCAGGACCGCGCGCGCATCCTGCGCGACTGGTTCGAACTGATCATGTCCGCGCGGGACGACCTGGCTTTGTTGATGACGCTGGAGCAGGGGAAGCCGCTCAGGGAGGCGCTGGGCGAGATCGATTACGCCGCCTCCTTCGTGGAATGGTATGCCGAGGAAGGAAAGCGGGCGAACGCCGAAGGCGTCACCAGCCATCTCGCCCATGCCGAGATGATCGTGCGCCGCGAGCCATTGGGCGTCGTCGGTCTCGTCACACCGTGGAACTTCCCTTCGGCGATGCTGACCCGCAAGGCCGCCGCCGCACTTGCCGCCGGCTGCACGGTGGTCGCGCATCCCTCGTCCGAGACGCCGCTTTCCGCCCTCGCGCTCGCCGAGCTCGGCGGACGCGCCGGCCTGCCCGCCGGTGTCTTCAACGTCGTGACCGGCGAGGCCGAGACGATCGTCGGCCGCCTGTGCGACGACGCGCGGGTGCGGGCGATGAGCTTCACCGGTTCCACCGCCATCGGCCGGCTGATCGCGGGACGATGCGCGCCGACCATGAAACGCCTGGTCATGGAGCTCGGCGGCCATGCCCCGCTGATCGTGTTCGCCGACAGCGACCCCGCCAAGGCAATCAGCATCGCACTCGACGCGAAATTCGCGACATCAGGCCAGGATTGTCTGGCGGCCAACCGCATCTATGTCGAGCGCCCGGCCTATGAGGAATTCTGCCGGCACTTCGCCGCGGCCATAGCGGAGCTGAACACGGCGCCGGGCCTCGACGAGCGCGCTGATATCGGCCCGCTGATGCATGAGCGCGCCATTGCCAAGGTCGAGCAGCAGGTGGCCGATGCGCTGGCACGAGGCGCACGCCTGCTCGCAGGCGGCCGACGCCATGCGGCCGGGCCACTATTCTTCGAACCGACGCTGCTCGCCGACGTGCCCGACGACGCGCTGATCATGCGCGAAGAGACCTTCGGGCCCGTCGCCGCAGTGGTTCCCTTCGACGACGAAGCCGAAGTGGTGGCGCGCGCCAACGACACCGAATACGGCCTCGTGGCCTATGTCGTGACGGAGAACGGCGCCCGCCAGTTGCGCATGGGCCGCGCCCTCGACTACGGCATGGTCGCGATCAACCGGGTGAAGATCACGGGCGCGCCGATCCCCTTCGGGGGCGTCAAGCAGTCCGGCCTCGGCCGCGAAGGGTCGCGCCATGGGCTGGAGGCCTTCACCGAGCTCAAATATCTCTGCCTCGACGCTGCTTGAGAGCGACTCTTGCGATGCGTCTTTCCCTGGCATACCCCTCATCCGACCTCGCTTCGCGAGGCCACCTTCTCCCACAAGGGGAGAAGGCTGGAGCCTGGCTTCAGCGGTTCTGCAAATCATCGACGTCGACAACTAGCGGAAGCATCGCTGCAGCCTTCCCTTCTCCCCTTGTGGGAGAAGGTGGCCTCGCGAAGCGAGGTTGGATGAGGGGTCTTTGCGTTCCTGCCCTCATAACATCACATCGGAGTGTCTGACATGCTCGACCATTCGAACGAACTCGCCGCCTGGGACCGGGATCATTTCTTCCATCCTTCGACCCATGTGGGCATGCATGCGCGGGGCGAGACGCCGAACCGGGTGATCGCCGGTGGCGAGGGCGTCTACATCACCGACACGTCGGGGCGCACGAGCCTCGATGCCTTTGCCGGCCTTTACTGCGTGAATGTCGGTTACGGCCGCAAGAATATCGCCGATGCGATCGCCGAGCAGGCCGGCCGGCTCGCCTACTACCACGCCTATGTCGGGCACGGCACGGAAGCCTCGATCCGACTTTCCAAGATGATCGTCGACCGCGCCCCCGAAACCATGAGTAGGGTCTATTTCGGCCTGTCGGGTTCGGACGCCAACGAGACCAACATCAAGCTGATCTGGTACGCCAACAATGTGCTCGGTCGCCCCGAGAAGAAGAAGCTGATCTCGCGCTGGCGCGGCTATCATGGTTCCGGCGTGATGACGGGCTCGCTCACCGGCCTGGAGCTCTTCCACAACGCCTTCGACCTGCCGCGCGCGCCGGTGCTCCACACCGAAGCACCGTACTATTTCCGCCGTGCCGATCGCTCCATGAGCGAGGGGCAGTTCTCGCAGCATTGCGCCGACAAGCTGGAGGAACTGATCCTGGCCGAGGGACCGGACACGGTCGCCGCCTTCATCGGCGAGCCGGTCCTCGGCACCGGCGGCATCGTTCCGCCACCGGCCGGCTATTGGCAGAAGATCCAGGCGGTGCTCAACAAATACGACGTCATGCTCGTCGCCGACGAGGTCGTGACCGGCTTCGGACGGCTCGGCAGCATGTTCGGATCGGACCACTACGGTATGGAGCCCGACCTCATCACCATCGCCAAGGGTCTGACCTCGGCCTATGCACCGTTGTCGGGCGTGATCGTCTCGGAGAAGCTTTGGCAGAAGCTCGTCGAGGGATCCGACCGGCTGGGTTCGTTCGGCCACGGCTGGACCTACTCGGCGCATCCGATCTGCGCGGCCGCCGGCATCGCCAATCTGGAGCTGATCGACGAACTCGACCTGGTGCGGAACGCCGGCGAGACCGGCGCCTATCTTCGTGCCGGCCTGGCTTCCGCGCTTGCCGACCACAAATATGTCGGCGACATCCGCGGCGAAGGCATGCTGGCGGCCGTCGAATTCGTCGCCGACAAGGACGACCGCGTGTTCTTCGATGCAGCAAGGAAGGTCGGACCGCAGGTGGCGGCAGCTCTCGCCGAGCGCGGCGTTATCGGGCGTGCCATGCCGCAAGGCGACATACTCGGCTTTGCCCCGCCGCTCTGCCTGACACGCGATGAAGCCGACATCGTCGTGGCGAAGACCGTGGAGGCGGTGAAAACCGTCCTGGGGTGAGCGAGTAGCGAGTAGCGAGTAGCGAGTAGGCTAATCCAGCCGCCGCTGGCGGCAATCCCTCATTTCCCCTATTCGCTACTGGCTATTCGCTATTCGCTATTCGTTACTCGCTCACTGGCAGTCGGCCCTATTGAGCGTTCCCCTCGCCGGACGGCGCGTCGGGGCCCTTCAACTGAACGTCGTTGATACTGACCGAGCCGTCGGCTTTCCGGACGACCTTCCAGCGCAGGCTGCCATCGGGCTGCGGTTTGGCGAAGCCCTTGGCGATGAGAGCCATCGGAAGATATTGCGAAAGCTCCGGCGCCTGTTTGGAGGCGGCCTGGAGATTCTCGAACATCTTGTCGAAACCGGCGACGTCGACCGTCACGTCGGCATTCGGCTCCGTCCCCACGAAGGTGACTTCGCCGGCAAGCGAGACCTGCGTATCCCGGTTCTTCATGGAACTCGGCGCGATCACCAGCTTGGGCGGCCTGGCCAGGAAATCCGCGGCGATCTCCGCGCCGACCTCGTCGGGCACCACCGCGTCCCGATTGAGGTCGAAACTATCGATCACCTTTTTTGCCATATCCTGGAAATCGAAACCGACACCGTCGAGATTGAGGTCGACATCGGTCGGCAGCAGCGTGGCGCTCCACTCCGGCAGCAGGCCGGTCGGGATGGCCAGGCTGGCCAATCCGATCTTGTAGGAAACGGTCGCGTTCTGGACGACGCCATCCATGCCGAAGCCGAACGACACCGTCTTGGCGCCGAAGTTTCCGACCGGTGTCGTCACATCGAGATCGCCGAACCGGTAGGTTCCGTCGAGCCTGTTCCACATCGGCAACGCCGTCAGCAGCAGCCTCTTCAATTCCGCCTGATTGGCCTTCAGCTTGGCCTCGTCGGAATTGGCGACGCCGAAGGCGACGAGGTCGAGAAGCTGGCTTGTGCGATAGCCCTTGCCGGTGCCTTCGAGGGTAAGGCTTGCGGCCTTGAGCGTGACGGGCATCGTGGCGCCGCCGGCCTCGGCCGCAACCTGCATGTTCTGAACGAAATCGGCAACGGACTGGTTGAAGCTGATGTCGACGCCGCCGCCTTGCGCCGCGACCCCCGTGGATCGGAACGTGCCGGCGCCCGTGGTCGACTGCATGTCGCCTGCGGCATCGCGCGAGGCCACGGCCATGCCCGCATGCGAGCCCGACGCGGTCGGGAAGGCTGCCAGCGCGGGATCGTAGACGCCCGCGAACCTCCCGTCGGAGACCGTCCACTTCATGGATTGGCGGCCGTTCGGACCTTCCGTCTCGAGCGCCCCGTCGGGTATCGTATCGCCGACCACGTCCCATTTGCCGTCGGAGAGCGGCTTCACCAGAACTGAAAAGGGAGAAATGTCGAACTTGACCTTGGCTTTCGCCGGGAGCATCGCTGCGAGAGGCTCGATATCGAAGCTCAAGCGATAGGCGCCGGCTTCCGGCGCGACCGCGAGGATCTTCCGGTCGAAGGCGTCCTTTCCGACATAACGCGAAAGACTGTCGGTGAGACGCGCCGCACCATCCGCATCGACGGTCTGGGCGAGCGCCGGCGTGGCGAGCACGAAGCAGGAAACGATCGGCAACAGGAGACGCAAGCAACCCTCCAAACCTTCGAGCGGGAATATAGACTAGTAGACAATTGCGGAGGTGCCGGCAAGTCGCATCTACAACTTTTGCGTGTCAAGTTCACGCGAAGCTCGCGCAGACGGGTTGGCATCCCCGCCTTGCCATGTCATCTTCCACCCGGTGCCCTGGGCAGCATTTCCGGAACGGTCCGGCGAGGAGGATGTTTTGGCGCCCTCGACCGTGGGCGGAAAGTCCCCGACCCGGGACGAAGCCTGTCCCGGGCGATGTGCGACGGCGGCGAGCGTCCTGACCGGCATCGCCTCGTGCACGGTTCAGTTCCTTACGCCAGCGTTAGCCGGCTGAATGCCGGCCGCATAAGGAGTGCATACGACCAGAGGACTGCAATCAACGGAGGAAGCACAGCATGAAATTCACCAGGCGTGGTGTCATTCAGACCGCAGCCGGACTGGCTGCCGGTGCCATCGGCAGCCGTTTCGGCAATCGGCCGGCTTTCGCCCAGGAGCTCAAATACAAGCCGGAAGAGGGCGCGACATTGCGCCTTCTCCGCTGGTCGCCCTTCGTCAAGGGCGACGAAGACCAGTGGCTGGCCAACACCAAGCGCTTCACCGAAGCGACCGGCGTCGAGGTCCGGGTCGACAAGGAGAGCTGGGAGGATATCCGGCCCAAGGCTGCGGTGGCGGCCAATGTCGGCTCGGGGCCCGATCTGATGCTCGTCTGGTTCGACGACCCCCACCAATATCCTGACAAGCTGCTCGACGTGACCGAGCTCGGCGACTATCTCGGCGGCAAATTTGGCGGCTGGTACGACGGGCCCAAGGACTATGCGACGCGGGAAGGCCGCATGGTCGGCCTGCCGCTGGCGACGATCGGCAACGCCATCGTCTATCGCGAAAGCTGGGTGAAGGAAGCAGGCTTCTCCGAGTTCCCCAAGGACACGGCCGGGTTCCTTGAGCTGTGCAAGGCGTTGCAGAAGAACGGCCATCCCGCCGGCTTCACCCATGGCCACGGCGTCGGCGACGGCAACAACTACGCCCATTGGCTGCTTTGGAGCCATGGCGGCAGGATGGTCGACGAGAGCGGCAAGGTGGTGATCAACAGCCCCGAGACGATGGCGGCCGTCAACTACGCGATGGAGCTCTACAAGACCTTCATCCCCGGAACCGAGAGCTGGCTCGACGTCAACAACAATCGCGCCTTCCTGGCCGGCGAACTGTCCGTCATCGCCAACGGCATTTCCGCCTACTACTCGGCCAAGATGAATCCGGACAAGGATCCGAAGCTCGCCGAGATCGCCAAGGACATCCGTACCACCAACCTGCCGATCGGCCCCATCGGCAAGTCCGTCGAACTCTATCAGGTCACCACGGCGGTCATCTTCAAATACACGAAGTACCCGAATGCGGCGCAGGCCTATCTGCAGTTCATGTTCGAGCAGCCGCAGATGTCGGAATGGATCACATCCTCGGCCGGATATTGCTGCCAGACGCTGAAGGGCTTCGCCGACAATCCGGTCTGGAGCGCCGATCCCAACAACGCGCCCTATGCCAAGGCATCCGAAACACTGCGGCCCAACGGCTATGCCGGACCGCTGGGCTATGCATCGGCGGCGACCATGGCCGACTATGTCCTGGTCGACATGTTCGCCAAGGCGGTGACCGGCCAGGCGACGCCGCAGGAGGCAATCGAGGAGGCCGAGAAACGGGCCAATCGCTACTACCGGGTCTGACCGCATCGCGGGCGGCGTCCTGCTGCGGCGCCGCCCGACGCCTGCCACATCGGCCCGAGAGTCGTACTTGATTACCGGAAAGCACGATTGGCAGTTTGGGCGGAATGGGCGAGCGGCGCTCCAGGTGACACGGGATGGTTCGATGGTCTCCACCTCCTCGGAATTGAGCGAAGCCCAGCCGCGCGGTTCGGCGCTGTCGCGCATGACCAACAGCCATAACTGGCTGGGCCTCGGCTTCATGGTGCCGGCGGCCGTGCTGCTGCTCCTGTTCCTGACCTATCCGCTTGGGCTCGGCGTCTGGCTCGGCTTCACGGACGAGCGTATCGGTCGGCCCGGCATCTATGTGGGCCTGGAGAACTACGAGCTGTTGTGGGACGACAGCGTCTTCTGGCTCTCCGTCTTCAACACGCTGCTCTACACCATCGTTGCGTCCGTCCTGAAGTTCGGACTGGGGCTCTGGCTCGCTTTGATCCTCAACCAGCGCCTGCCGTTAAAATCGTTCTTCCGCGCTGTCGTGCTGCTGCCCTGGGTGGTGCCGACGGTGCTGTCGGCCATCGCCTTCTGGTGGATCTACGACGCGCAATTCTCGATCATCTCCTGGGCGCTCCAGGAACTCGGCCTGATCGACGGCCGCATCAATTTTCTCGGCGACCCCGAAAATGCCCGTGCTTCGGTGATCGCCGCCAATGTCTGGCGCGGCATCCCCTTCGTGGCTATCACCTTGCTTGCCGGTCTGCAGACGATTTCGCCCTCTCTCTACGAGGCAGCGACGCTGGACGGGGCGAACCGGTGGCAGCTGTTCAGGCACGTCACCCTGCCGCTGCTGACCCCCATCATCGCCATCGTCATGACATTCTCGGTGCTGTTCACCTTCACCGATTTCCAGCTGATCTATGTGCTGACGCGCGGCGGTCCGGTGAACGCGACGCATCTGATGGCAACCCTGTCCTTCCAGCGCGGCATCTCCGGCGGCCAGCTCGGCGAGGGGGCGGCGATTGCGGTGGCGATGATCCCGTTTCTGCTCGCGGCCATCCTGTTCAGCTATTTCGGGCTGCAAAGACGGCGATGGCAGCAGGGAGGGAGGGATTGATGCAACCATCGGCATTTCTCCTTCCGTCGAAGGAGAAGAAGGCGTTTCCCGTGGCCAAAATACCCGGTCCAGCGCGCAAGGACTTCGAATGACCACCTCAAGCACGACCAAAGGCGACGAAGGCGGCATGGGCTATCTGCAGAGCCTGCCGCGGCGCGTGGTGACGATCTATGTCCCGCTCGCGGTCTTCATGTTCGTGCTGCTCTTTCCCTTCTACTGGATGACCATCACGGCGCTGAAGCCCAATGACGAGATGACCGACTACAGCAGCTACAGCCCGTTGTGGGTGGTCCGCCCGACGCTGCAGCACATACGCTACCTGCTGTTCGAGACCTCCTACCCCGGCTGGCTGATCAATACGATCATCATATCGGTCGCCGCCACCTTCATCTCCCTGGTCGCCTCGGTGCTCGCGGCCTACGCGATCGAGCGTCTCCGCTTCACCGGGTCACGGTCGATCGGACTGGCGATCTTCCTGGCTTATCTGGTGCCGCCCTCGATCCTGTTCATCCCGCTGGCCGTGATGGTGTTCAATCTCGGACTCTACGACACGCGCTTTGCCCTGATCCTGACCTATCCGACATTCCTGATCCCCTTCTGCACCTGGCTGCTGATGGGCTATTTCCGCTCGATCCCCTTCGAGCTCGAGGAATGCGCTCTCATCGACGGCGCCACGCGCTGGCAGATCCTGACGCGGATCGTACTTCCGCTCTCCGTGCCGGGCCTGATCTCGGCCGGCATCTTCGCCTTCACGCTTTCCTGGAACGAGTTCATCTACGCGCTGACCTTCATCCAGTCCTCGGAGAACAAGACCGTTCCGGTCGGCGTGCTGACCGAACTCGTGCGTTCGGATGTCTATGAGTGGGGCGCGCTGATGGCCGGAGCCCTCATCGGATCGCTGCCGGTGGTCATCCTTTATTCCTTCTTCGTGGAGTACTACGTGTCGTCCCTGACAGGGGCCGTGAAGGAGTGAGACCGCTTCAATAGGCGCCAAATTCCGCGCACCCGCCGACCTTCTCCTGCTTGGCTCGGTCGCGTCGGAGGCTGTCCGGCGGGTGGAAAAGGCCTGTCCCGTCGAACTGTCCGTTCAGCATCGCGCACTTCTTCAGCGCGTTTCCAGGACCGATATTGACGCCAGGAAGAAATCCGGAGGAAAGCCATGCAACTGACCGGCATCCATCATCTGACGGCGATCACCGCCAATGCGCGCGAGAACCTTCGCTTCTATACCGAGGTACTCGGCCTGCGCCTGGTCAAGAAGACCGTCAACCAGGACGACACCAGCGCCTACCACCTGTTCTACGCCGACCGCCAGGCGACGCCGGGCACCGACCTCACCTTCTTCGACTGGCCCGTGGGCCGCGAAGGACGCGGCACCCACAGCATCGCGCGCACCGGCCTCAGGGTTGCCGGCGCCGGTACGCTCGCCTGGTGGAAAGCGCGCTTCACTGAACTGGGCGTGACTGCCGGCGACATCGCCGAGATCGACGGCCGCGCTTCGCTCGACTTCGAGGATGGCGAAGGGCAGCGTTTCCGTCTCATCGACGACGGCGGCCCCGCCCCCGCGCATCCCTGGGAAAGGAGCCCGGTGCCGGCGCGGCACCAGATCAAGGGGCTGGGGCCGGTCGTGCTCAGCGTGCCGGATCTCACCAACACGGCCCTCGTGCTCGTGCATGTGATGAACATGGCGGAACAGCGGAGCTATGTCTCTCCCGACGGCATCGGCGAGGTCCATGTCTTCTCCATGGGCCAAGGCGGTCCCGCCGCCGAACTTCATGTCGCGGTCCAGCCGGACCTGCCGGTTGCCCGGCAAGGCGCCGGAGGCGTCCATCACGTCGCCTTCCGCACACCCGACGTCGAGGCGATGCACAAATGGACGGAACGCCTGCAGGAGTTCCGCCTTCCCTCCAGCGGCGAGGTCGAGCGCTATTATTTCCGCTCGCTCTATTTCCGCGAGCCCAACGGCATCCTGTTCGAGATCGCGACCGACGGCCCGGGCTTCACCGCCGACGAGCCGCTGGAGACGCTCGGCGAAAGCCTTGCCTTGCCGCCCTTCCTCGAGCCGAAGCGCGCCCAGATCGAGGCCAATCTGAAGCCGCTGATGTAGCAGATGGGAGAAATCGCCGACCGTCGCGCCGGCCCCTCATCCGCCTGCCGGCACCTTCTCCCCGCAAGCGGGGAGAAGACTGATGTCTCCCTGGCTTTCGCCAACCGTCAACGGTGCAGAACGAGCACCATCATCGCGGAAGCCGGTCTTCTCCCCGCTTGCGGGGAGAAGGTGCCGGCAGGCGGATGAGGGGCGGCACCGGTCGTCTAGGTTGGCTCCCACGATGTCGGCCAGCCACCTCCCCCCCCGACACGCCTCGATAGGAACGGCTATCTACCGCAGCCCACTCACAAGCCCGCCGGCCGCCCCACTCACCGCAGCGTGGTAGTCGGCGGCGATGCGGGCGCACAGCTCACCGACGCCAGGCACGTCGTCGATCGCCCCGACGCCCTGGCCCGCCGCCCAGATGTCCTGCCAGGCCTTGGCATCGGTCGTGCCGAAATTGTAGCTCGACGGCGGCGTCAGGTCGTCCGGATCGCGGCCGGCGGCTTCTATGCTCGGGCGCAGGAAATTGCCCGGCACGCCGCTGATCGCGGGCGTATAGACAATGTCGGCAGCCTTGGCGTCGACGATCATCTGTTTCTGGCGCTGCACGGCCAGGCTCTCCCTGGTCGCCATGAAACGCGTGCCGACATAAGCGAGGTCGGCGCCCATCATCCGCGCGGCGGCGATCTGGGCGCCGGTCGACATCGCCCCACCCAGGAGCAGCGTGCCGTCGAAGATGCTCCTGATCTCGTGCAGCGCGGCGAAAGGGCTGATCATCCCGGCATGGCCGCCGGCCCCGAAACTCACCGCGATCAGGCCGTCGACGCCGGCTTCGACCGCCTTTTCCGCATGTTTCAGGTTCGTCACATCGTGGAAGACAAGCCCGCCATAGGCATGGACGTCGCGGATCAGGTCGCGGTTGAGGCCGAGCGAGGTGACGACCAGCGGCACCTTGCGCTCGATGGTGATGGCGAGATCGGCTTCCAGGCGCGGATTGCTGCCATGCACGACGAGGTTCACCCCATGGGGTGCCGCATCGGCGCCGAGACGCCCCGATATCTCGTCCAGCCAGTCGCCGTATCCGGCGCTCGTGCGCTGGTTGAGCGCCGGAAAGGTGCCCACGACGCCGGCCTTGCACGCTTCCACGACGAGGTCCGGCCCGGAGATAAGGAACATCGGGGCCGACACGACGGGCAGGCTGAGGCGCCCGGCCCAGGCAGCAGGCAGCGGCATCGCGGCAAGACTCCTTGGATGGAAGATGGCCCGCCGGCGCATTGCCGGCGGGCTTGGCTCGTCAGTACTGGGTAAAGTCCTGCAGCGTCTTGAACGTCTTGTCCTTGGCATCGAGCTGGTAGATCTTCAGCGCCGTTCCGGACAGCTGCTTCTCGTTGTCGAAGCTGATCGGCGCGCTTACGCCCTGGGTGTCGAAATCCTTGAGGCCGCGGAGCCGTTCGATCGTGCACTCGCGCGTCAGTTCCTGGCCGCAGCGCTTCATCGCCTCGGCCAGCGAATGCAGGCCGACATAGGTGACGTAGGTATAGCGGTTGATGGCGGCGACCTCTTCGGGCGTGGCATATTTCTTGGCCTTCTCCATGAAGGCGTCGATGGCCGGGCCGTCGAGCGCGACATAATCGGCGACCAGATAGTCGTAGCCGGCGGGTGCCGAGAGATTGACCGAGGGCGGCATGTCCTCGCTCCACACGCCGGCGACCTGGAGGTCCAGGCCGAGCTTGCGCGCTTCGCCGAGGATGTTGGCCGCGCCCGCAATGATGCCGCCATTGGCCAGCACATTGACGCCCGCCTGCTTCATCTGGGCCATCTCGGCCGCGTAGTTCGCCGTGCCCTTCTTGAAGCGGACGCGGAGCGCGTCCTTGACGCCGAATTCCTTCACCGCCCTTTCGTAGCCCTGCTCGATCGCGCCGCCGAAATCGTCGTCCTGGCGGATCAGGCCGTAGACGGGGTTCTCCACCTTCATGTTGTCGTGGATATATTTCAGTTGCCCGTAGAAGGCGTCGGAATAGGACGCGCCGATGGTGAAGACCGACGGACGGACCGGTTCGTAGACCAGTTCGTTGGGCGCGGTGGTCACAACCGTCGGCAGGTTGTGCTCCTCGATCAGCGGCATCATGGCCAGCACATTGGCCGTGCCGGAGGTGCCGTTCAGCGCGAAGATGCCGTCGACCTCGATGAGCTTGGTCAGCGCCTGGAAGGAGCGGGCCGGAACATAGCCGTCGTCCTCGGTGACGACCGTGATCTTGCGGCCGTTGACGCCGCCGTTCTCGTTGATCTCACCGGCGGCAATCTTGGAGCCGACCGAAACCGCCTTGCCGATGAAGGAGGCGGGACCGGTCATGATGTTGACGTCGCCGATCTTGATCTCGGTGTCGGTGATGCCCGGGTCGGCTGCGTAGGCGGCTGTCGACGCCAGCAGTGCGGCGGCAAATGCGATAAGTCCGTTTCTCATTCCGTTTCCTCCTATGATGCCCGCCTCGCCGGTCTGTTGCCGGCTAATAGGCGAGCGGCCAGTTGCTCCAGTATTTGCGGATGTCGCGCCACAGTCCGATCAGCCCTTCGGGCTTGAGGCGCAGGAAGGCGACGATGACGATGCCGTAGGCGATGCCGCGGATCTCGTAGACATAGGTCGTGTAGAGGGTCGAATTCGGGTCGGCGAAGGCTTCGAAGAACAGCCGGATCGCCTCCGGCAGGAAAGACAGGAAGATCGCGCCCAGGATCGCGCCGGCGATCGACCCGAGCCCCCCCAGGATGATGATGGCGAGCGCCTCGATCGACAGGATCAGGGCGAACACGTCGATGTTGACGAAGCGGATCTGCAGCGAAATCAGCGCGCCGGCAATGCCGACGATGAAGGAACTGATCGCGAAGGCGAGCAGCTTGTAGCGGACGAGGTCGACGCCCATCACCCGCGCCGCTATATCGTGGTCGCGGATCGCCATCCAGGCACGGCCGATGCGCGTGCGCTGTATGTTGAGCGCCGCGAGGATGACGACCACGGTGATGCCGAGCGTCAGGAAATAGAGCGCCTTGCCACGCTGCAGGTCGACGCCGAGGACCTTGGCGCCGGAGACGAAGACGCCGTTCGGACCGTGCGTCACGCCTTCGGCATAGAGGATGATGTGATTGATGATGAAGGAGAAGGCGAGCGTGGTGATGGCGAGGTAGAGCCCCTTGAGCCGCAGCGACGGCACGCCGACGAAGACGCTGATCAGCGCCGCCATGAGACCCGCCGCCGGGATCGACAGCCAGACCGGCCAGCCGTAATCCATCATCAGGATGGCGTTGGTATAGGCGCCGACGGCGAGGAAGCCGGCCTGGCCAAGCGAAATCAGCCCGGTGGTGCCGGTCAGCATGTTGAGCCCGACGGCGCCGATGATGGCGATCAGCGCCGAAACCATCAGCGTGACCTGGTAGTTGCCGAGCAGGAACGGCGCGACGATCACTGCGGCCAGGAGCAGGCCGGTCCACGTCCAGACCGCCTTGCTGTCGCTCAGCGCGACAAGTTGGCCCATCGTTTCCTTGTAGTGTCCCGTGCGCATGGTCAGACCCGCTCGATTTCCTTGCTGCCGAACAGGCCGTAGGGACGGACCATCAGCACGATGACGATGACGATGAAGCCCGAGATCTCGCGCAGGCCCTGGCCGATATAGCCCTGGAAGAGGTTCTCGATGACGCCGATGGCGAGGCCCGCGGCGGCGGAGCCGATGACGGAGTCCATGCCGCCCAGGATGACCGCCGGAAAGGACTTCATGCCCTGGAACCAGAGATCCGGCGCCAGCTTGAAGTTGGCTGCGAAGAGCACGCCGGCGACCGAGGCGATCGCGGCGGAGAACATCCACGCCACGGCATGGATGCGGCTGACGCTGATGCCGACGAGCAGTGCCGCCGTCTCGTTGGCCGCCACGGCGCGCATGGCGATGCCCATGCGGCTGTAGCGCAGGAACGCCCAGCCGATCGCGGTCATCACGGCGAGCGCGGCGATCAGGTAGAGCTGCGCCGGGTAGAACGGGGCGGAGCCGATATAGACGACATCGGTCGAAATGCCGGCAGTGAAGTTGAACGGGTCGGGGCCCCAGATCATGATGGTGACCCCGCGCAGGATCACCGCCAGGCCGACCGTCACCATGACGATGGCGAAGATCGGCTCGCCGAGCATGGGACGGATGAAGATCCGCTCGAGAACCAGGCCGAGCAGCATCGAAATCGGGATTGTGAGGAGCATCAGCGGCACGAAGGAAAGGCCGAAGGTCGTCGACAGGGTATAGGCGATGTAGGCTGTCAGCATCACCAGTTCGCCCTGGGCGAAGTTGACCACGCCTGTCGACTTGTAGATCAGCGCGAAGCCCATCGCGATGAGACCGTAGGCGGCTCCGGAGACGAGGCCGGTCGAGACGAGAAGGACGAGGAAGTCCATCAGGCGGCGCTCCCGTAGATCATTGCGATCTCCTCGCGGAATTTTTCCTCGATGATCCTGCGGCGCACCTTCATGGTGGCGGTCAGCTCGCCGTCGTCATGGTCGAGTTCCTTGGCGAGGATGACGAATTTGCGGACGTTCTCGACTCGGGCGAAACGGTCGTTGACGCGGCGGACCTCGCCGCCGACCAGATCCCTGACCTTTTCGTGCTGGGCGAGCGAACGATAGGTCGTGTACTGGATGTCCTGCTGCTGCGCCCACTTGCCGGTGGTCTCGAGGTCGATCTGGATCAGGGCCGCGAGGAAGTTGCGGCCATCGCCGAGCAGGATCGCCTCCCTGATATAGGGCGAATCCTTCAGCGCGTTTTCGATCAGCGACGGGGTGATGTTCTTGCCGCCCGAGGTGATCAGTATGTCCTTCTTGCGATCGAGCACGTGGACTTCGCCGCCGTCCTCGACCTCGACGATATCGCCCGTATGCAGCCAGCCGTCGGAGAAGGCGCGTTCGGTCGCGGGCTCGTCGAACAGATAGCCCTTGAACACGCTGCGTCCGCGCAGCATGAGTTCCCCGTCGGGCGCCAGCTTCTGCTCCGTCCCGTCGATCAGCCTGCCCGAGCGGCCGAGCGTCGTGGCGCCGGGGCGCTGCGTGTGCGAGACGCCGGCGCTCTCCGTCATGCCGTAGATCTGGTAGACCGGCACCCCGAGGATCCAGAAGAACAGCAGAACTTCGGGCGACACGGTCGCGCCGCCGCAGAACCCCGCGCGCACACGGTTGATCCCCAGGAAATGCTGCAGGCTGCGGAAGCAGACCAGCCACAGGAGCGCGAACATGAGCCGGTCGGAAAGACCCGCGAGCCGGCCGCCATTGGCAAGGCGGCGTTCGGCGACGGGACGGCCGAGGCCGACGCACTTCTCGAACACCCATCGCTGGAAGGGCGTCGTGTCCTTGACCCGATAGAGGATGCTCTGCTGCATCTTTTCCCAGATGCGCGGGACGCCGAGGAACCCCTTGGGCGCGATCTCTCGCAGGTTGACGACGACCGTATCCACCGACTCGGCGAAGCTGACCGTGCAGCCCGTCACCAGTTGCATGACAGTGGAGAAGCTGCGCTCCGCGACATGACAGAGCGGCAGGTAGCAGAGAACGGAATAGCTGTCGCTGTCGAGGCCGTGGATCGAGACGACCTGGCCGGCGGAATGCAGCATGTTGCGATGGGTCAGCATCGCACCCTTCGGCATGCCGGTGGTCCCCGAAGTGTAGACGATGATGGCGACGTCGTCGGGTTTGCCGCCGGCGATCGCCGCGTCGATCACGCTGCCGAATTCGGCTTCCTTCGCTTCGCCGAGCTCCATCACCTCGGCGAAGGACATCAGCCCCTCCTGCGCATAGTGGCGCATGCCCTTCAGGTCGACGCAGATGATAGTCCCGAGGTCAGGCAGCCCTCCGTCGTTGCGGCGCGCCTCGAGAACCTTGTCGGTCTGTTCCTGGTCGCCGCAAACGACGATCCGGGCACGCGAATGGCGCACGATATATTGCAGCTCGGGCCAGGGATTGGTCGGATAGATGCCCAGGCAGGCGCCACCGGCCATCTGCGCGGCAAGATCGGCATAGAGCCATTCCGGGCTGTCGTCGCTTGCCACCGCAAGCCGGTCGCCCGGACGGAAGCCCAGAGCATAGAGCCCGATCGCCAGACGGCGGGCCTTGTCGAAATAGCCCTTCCAATCGGTGCGCAGCCACAGGCCGCGCTCCTTGACCCTCAGCGCCAGCGCGCTCCCCTGGGCTTCGGCCCGATGTTTGAGCACCTGCGGCATCGTCATCGCGGACAGGTTCTCCGTCGTCATGCCGCCCGCCTCGTTCCGAGATAGGCGTCGACGACGGCCGGATTGGCGGCCACTTCCGCCGGCCTGCCCTCTGCGATCTTGCGGCCGTGATTGACGACGCAGACATGGTCGGAAATGTCCATGACGATGCCCATGTCGTGCTCGACCATGAACACCGTCATGCCGAGTTCCTCCTTCAGATCGAGGATGAAGCGAGCGATGTCCTCGCGTTCCTCCTGGTTCATGCCCGACACCATCTCGTCGAGGAGCAGCAGCTTCGGCGAGACGGCCAAAGCGCGGCCGAGCTCGACGCGCTTCTGCTGGCCGTAGGACAGCGTGCCGACGACATGGTCGCGGATATCCTCGATCTCGAGGAAGTCGATGATCTCTTCGACGCGCTCGCGTGCCCGGATCTCCTCGCGGCGCGCCCGCCCCCAGAAGATGGCTGCCGAGAGCGGGTCGGCCTTGAGATGGGTATGCATTCCGACCAGCAGGTTGTTCACCACCGTCTCGTGCTTGAACACGGCGAGGTTCTGGAAGGTGCGCGCAATGCCGAGTCCCGCGAGCGCATAGGTCGGCAGCCTGGTGAGATCCTGGCCTTCGAACAGGATGCGGCCCGAGGAGGGGCGGAACACGGCGCTGATCAGGTTGAAGACCGTCGTCTTTCCCGCGCCGTTCGGCCCGATCAGGCTGTAGATCTGCCCTCGCTCAACACTGAGGCTGACCTCGTTCACGGCAGTCAGCCCGCCGAACCTTTTGCTGACGTGGTCGAGTTCGAGAAGCACGCTCACGACAGCCACCTCTTGCGACGCTTGTAGTGCTTGACGTCGCGCATGCTCTTGCGCTCGCCGCCGGAGAAGCCGAGATAGAATTCCTGGACGTCGTCATTGGCGCGCAGCTTCTCGGCGGCCCCGTCGAGCACGATGCGGCCGTTCTCGATGATGTATCCGTAGGACGCGACCTGCAGCGCGAGCTGCGCGTTCTGCTCGACCAGCAGCACGGTCAGCCCGTCGTCGCGGTTGAGCGCGATGATGGCGTCGAAGATGCCGTCCACGATCTGCGGCGCAAGGCCGAGCGACGGCTCGTCGAGCATGAGCATTCTCGGCCGCCCCATCAGCGCGCGGCCGATGGCGACCATCTGCTGCTCGCCGCCGGAGAGGTAGCCCGCGATCTGCGACCTGCGCTCCTTCACGCGCGGGAACAGCGCATAGACCCGGTCGAGCCCTTCGTGGCTTTCGGCGCGTGAACGGGTAAAGCCGCCCATCAGCAGGTTTTCTTCCACGGTGAGCGTGCCGAACAACGCCCTGCCCTCGGGGACCTGGAGCAGGCCGCGCCGCACGATGGCGCGCGGCGACTGTCCCGAGATCACGTCGCCCTCCAGATTGATGGCGCCGCTGACGATCTCGCCGTCCTCCTGGTAGAGCACGCCGGAAATGGCTTTCAGGATGGTCGATTTGCCGGCGCCGTTCGAGCCGAGCAGCGCGACCATGGCGCCTGCTGGGACATCGAGCGATACGTCCCGCACCGCCTCGATCGCCCTGTCGTAGAGAACCTGGACGTTCTTCAGAGACAGCACGGCGACACTTCCGACATCGATTGATGAACGCAACTTATCAACGTCATCGACGTGGGCTGCTCCGACTCATGGGCGCTCGACTTCGCGACGCAGACCGTCATCGACCCGAAGCTTCGTTTCGGCCCACAGACCGCAATTTCCAACGATTTTCCTCCCGATCGTCGCTTCGTTCTTCCCGCCCAGCCATCGCATCCAAAGAGGCTTGCGTCGTGACGGAGAATGATGAATTATCTTCATTAACAGTCACGGAAGGTTTTTTGTCAACGGGAAAAATGGCGTAGCCGGCGCTGACGCCAGTGGAGGATCGCTTCGTGGAAAAATCGGAATTCTCAGGCGCGCCGGTATCGCTCGACTGGCCCACGCCTCAGGTCGCGCGGCTCACGCTCGATCGCGGAACGGAATTCAATACGTTGGCCTTCGCCATGTTGCGCGGGCTCGACGAAGCGCTCGACAAGGCGCACACTGAAGGAGCGCGGGTCGCCATCGTGACCGGCAGCGGCAAGGCCTTCTGCTGCGGCGCCGAGGTCAGCTATTTCACCGATCCGTCATCGGATCTCGCCAACAATCCGCTCGCCATCCGCGAGCGCTACGTCAGGCAGATCATCCGCACCTTCCGCAAGCTGCGCGACATGCCTTTCGTCACCATCGCCGCGATCAACGGCTTCGCCTTGGGCGGCGGCTGCGAGATGGCACTTTCCTGCGATTTCCGGCTGATCGCGTCCAATGCCCGCATCGGCCTTACCGAAGCGCGGCTCGGCGCCGTACCGGGGGCCGGCGGCGTGCAGATGCTGTCGGCGGTGGTCGGACGGGCAAAGGCCCTCGAGATCATCCTGCTCGCTGACCAATGGTCGGCCGAGGAGGCTCTTTCCGCCGGGCTTGTCCATTCCGTGCATTCACAGGAAGCGCTCGACGACGCCGCCCTGGCGCTGGCGCGGCGACTGCTTCTGTGCAGCCCGATCTCGATCGCCGAATCGAAGCGGGCCATCAACCGCTGTGAAACATCAAGTGCGGACGAAGCGGACGAGATCGCGCTCGACGCCGTCGCAGCCGCCGCGAGCGGTGCCGATTGGCGGGAAGGCATGCGGGCCTTCCGGGAGCGGCGGCCGCCGCGCTTCGCCGAACATGGTATCGGCCGGCAGGGAAGCGGCAACAGATGAGCCCGGCCGCCCGCCGTCCCGTCTCGCGCCTGTCGCGCGAGAGGCGTGTCGCCGACATCATGAAGGCGGCGCGCGACGTGTTCAAGGAGAAGGGCTATGAGGAAGCCCTGATCTCGGAGATCGCAGAACGCGCCCAAGTCGTCGAAGGCAGCATCTATCGCTATTTCGAGAACAAGCGCGATCTTCTCGTGAAGGTGATCGAGGACTGGTACGAGACCATGCTCTCCGATTACGACCAGCAGCTTTCCGGCATCAGCGGCACGCGCAACCGCCTGCGTTTCATGATCTGGCGACACCTGGCGACGGTCCATGAGGACCCCGCGCTCTGTCACCTGATGTTCCAGTACCTGCGCGTCGGCCCCGACTACAGCTCCACTGGCGTCTACGACCTCAATCGCAAATATACGCGGCGAACGCTCGACATCGTGCGCGAGGGCATCGCTTCCGGCGAGTTGCGCCCCGATATTCCGCTGCGCCTGGTGCGCGACATGATCTATGGCTGCGTCGAGCACCGCACCTGGGCTTATCTTCGCGGCGAAGGGGATTTCGACACGAACCGCACCGCCGACGCCATCGTCGACCTCGTGCTTGCGGGGCTGCAAAAGACGGCCGGCCCGGCTATCGTCGCGCCCGAGCTGGCCGACCGGCTGGAACGCGTCGCCGAACGGCTCGAAGGGTTCGAAGCTCTCCAACCGCCGCGGGCATCGCCTCGCGGCGCCCGCAGCGCCAAGCCGGCACGACAGGGAGGAACCGCCTGATGACATCGTCGGGTCCAGGAACAGACACAACGCGGGCGGGACAACTGACCGTCTACGGCCTGTTTGCCGCTCAGGCCCGCCGCGATCCGGAAGCGATAGCGATCGAGCAGGGAATATTGAGGCGCAGCTACGGCGAGCTTCAGGAGCGCGTGCTGAGGCTTTCGGCGGCGTTGCGCGAACGCGGCGTCTCCCATGGCGACCGCATCGCGCTGCTCTCGGAGAACCGGCACGAATATGTCGAATTCGAACTCGCCGCCGCCTGCCTTGGCGCGATCGTCGCCTGCCAGAACTGGCGTCTCGCGCCTGGTGAAATCCAGCATTGCATCGATCTGGTGTCGCCTGTCATCGTCATCGTGTCGCAGCGTTATCGGGCGCTGCTCGACAGACTCGACCTGCACGGCCGACCAGCGCTGCTCATCGAGCGCGATCATGAGGCGCTGATCGCCGGGACGGCACCCCTGCCGATCCTGCCGCAGGTCGATCCCGAGGACGGGCTGGTCATCCTATACACCAGCGGTACGACGGGCCTGCCCAAAGGCGCGCTGATCAGCCACCGTGCCGAGATCGCCCGCATGACCGTGCTGCGCATGGACATGCGGGCGACCGAAGAGGACGGCTTCGTCGCCTGGGCGCCGATGTTCCACATGGGTTCGACCGACCAGGTGCTCGGAGCGCTGATGTCGGGCGCCACCGTCTTCGTGGTCGACGGCTTCGACGCCGAGGCGATCGTTTCGATCATGGAACGCAGCCTGCTCGGCTGGATGTTGTTGATGCCGGGATCGATCGAGCCTGTGGTCGAGCTGCTGAAATCGTCCGGGCGCAAGGCAAGGGGCATACGCGCCATCGGCGCCATGGCGGATCTGGTACCCAAGAAACTCATCGCCGAGCTCTCGGGCCTCACGAATGCGCCCTATCTCAACAGTTTCGGATCCACCGAAACCGGTCTGCCGCCGGCATCCTCCGTCCTGATTCCTCCCGGCACCCTTCCCGCCAGCCTGTCCAAGCGCAAGAGCTCGCTGTGCGACCTCAGGCTGGTCGACCCTGACGGCGACGACGTCGCCGACGGCGAACCCGGAGAGGCGGCGGTGCGCGGGCCGACCGTGTTCAGCGGCTACTGGAATGCCGAGGAGACCAATGCTCGCGACTTCCGCGACGGCTGGTTCCGCATGGGCGACCTCTTCCGGCGCAACCCGGACGGCAGCTACGATTTCGTCGACCGTGCGAAGTACATGATCAAATCCGGCGGCGAGAACATCTATCCGGCCGAGATCGAAAGGGTGCTGCTCGCCGATCCCAGGGTCAGCGACGCCATCGTGGTGCGCAAGCACGACGACAGATGGGGCGAAGTTCCCGTCGCCTTCGTCGCACGCAAGGACGAAACGCTCTCGACTGCGGAGATCGAGACGCTCTGCCGCTCCTCGCTCGCCGGCTACAAGCGTCCGAAGGAGGTGCATTTCATCGGCTTCGACGATTTTCCGCGCAGCACGACCGGCAAGATCCTGCGCCATGAGATGGAGCAACGCCTCAAGGCCGAGCAGCCAGCCGGATCAAAGGCGCGATGATGGATCAGCCGGTAGCACATGACGACGCCCGGCTCGTCGGCCAGGGCTGGTCGCGCATCCGCCCGAGCCGTTTCACGACTTTGATCGGCCCGATCTGGACGATCACGGTCAATGGACGCCAGCGATACGCCTTCATCGTCGAGGACAAGCACGACAACACCACCGATCGGGCCCATGGCGGCATGATCATGGCCTTCTGCGACGAGGCCCTTGGCCTCCATGCGCATGGCTTGAAGCCCGCTGACAGGTTGTTCACCGTCGGCTTCGAATGCCAGTTCGTGAACGGCGCCAAGATGGGCGACCTGGTCGAGATCGAGCCCGAGATCGTGAATGGCGGCCGGTCGCTGGTTTTCATGCGTGGAACCTGCAAGGCGGGTGAACGCGTGATTGCCACATGTTCCGGCATATGGAAAAGAGCGGGTGCCGCCCGAGGGGATCGAACCGCGCAGGATGGGAATGGAGGATGATGGACAAGCAGGACGCAACACTCGCGCCGACCAGGTTCATCGATTCGGGCTCTCCCGATGTCATCGCTTTCGCGCGTGAGCACGCTGGCGGAGGTTCCGACCGGGACCGCGCGATCCGGCTTTATTATGCGGTCCGCGACGGCGTCCGCTACGACATGACGACCTTCGGGCTCGATCCGGCACAGTTCGTGGCGTCGAACTGCCTGAAGGCGCCGTCGGCCTTCTGCGTGCCGAAGGCGATCGTGCTGGCAGCCGCGGCGCGCGCCGCGGGCATCCCGGCCCGGATCGGCTTCGCCAATGTCCGCAACCATCTGACCTCGCCGCGCATCAGCGCCATGATGGATACGGACCTGTTCCTCTGGCACGCCTACACGTCGCTTCTCATCGACGGCAAATGGGTCAAGGCGACGCCGGCCTTCGACATCGCGCTCTGCACCCGCCACAAGGTCAAGCCGCTCGACTTCGACGGCAGCGAGGATTCCATCCTCCACCCTTTCGACGAGGCCGGCCGCAAGCATATGGAATATGTCGATTTTCTCGGCGAATATGACGACCTGCCGTTCGAGACCTTCGCCGCCGAGATGCGCGCGCATTACCCGGTCATGCTTGAGACGCTGGAGCGCGAAAGGGCGGCGCGGCAACAGGACAATCAGCAAAGCGCCTGAGAGGGCGCGGACATCCAACGGATCCAAGGAGAAGACATGACGGAAAGCGTGGTGATCCTCGCGGGCGCGAGGACGGCGATCGGAACATTCGGCGGCGCCCTGGCCGGTCAGGAACCGGCGAAGCTCGGAGCGGCAGTCGCGACCGAAGCGATGAAGCGTGCGGGGATCGACAAGGCCGATGTCGGCCATGTCGTCTATGGCAATGTGATCCCGACGGGGCCGCGCGACGCCTATCTCGCCCGTGTCGCGTCGATCGAAGCCGGCATCCCGCAGGAGGTGCCGGCGATGACGCTCAACCGGCTGTGCGGCAGCGGTGTGCAGGCGATCGTTTCGGCCGCCCAGAACATCATGCTGGGAGACGCAGAGATCGCGCTGGCCGGCGGCGCCGAGGTGATGAGCCGCGCCCCCCATTATCTGCAGAGCGGCCGGTTCGGCCAGAAGATGGGCGACGCGGTCATGGCGGATGGGCTGACCGGCGTGCTCACCGACCCCTTCGGCAACGGCATCATGGGCATCACGGCAGAGAACGTCGCCGCACGCTGGTCGATCTCCCGCGAGGACCAGGACGCCTTCGCCGCGGAGAGCCAGCGCCGCACGGCTGCGGCTGCAGCCTCCGGCCATTTCGCCGACCAGATCCTGCCGCTCGAAGTGACGGCCGGCCGCAAGACCATCCAGTTCGACACCGACGAGCATCCCAAGCCGGACACGACGGCAGAGAGCCTTGCCGGGCTGAAGCCTGTGTTCCGCAAGGACGGCTCGGTAACCGCCGGCAATTCGTCGGGCATCAATGACGGCGCCGCGGCCATTGTGCTGACCTCGGAAGCGCGTGCGACGAAGGCCTCCCTCACTCCGCTGGCGCGCATCGTCGGCTACGCCCATGCCGGCGTCGAACCCGGCGTCATGGGCATCGGCCCCGTGCCGGCGGTGCGGGCGCTGCTCGCCCGCACCGGGCTCAAGACCGACGACTTCGACGTGATCGAATCGAACGAGGCCTTCGCCGCCCAGGCGCTCGCCGTGTCGCGCGAACTCGGCCTCGACCCGCAGAAGGTCAATCCCGACGGCGGCGCCATCGCGCTTGGCCACCCCGTCGGCGCAACAGGCGTCATCCTTGTCGTGAAGGCCCTGTCCCGTCTGAAGCGCACCGGCGGCCGCTACGGCCTCGTCACCATGTGCATCGGCGGCGGCCAAGGCATCGCGCTCGCCATCGAGCGCTGCTGAGGATAGCTGGAGCTACCCCTCATCCGACCTCGCCCTCTCGGGCAGGCCACCTTCTCCCACAAGGGGCTAGCGTGGGCACACAAGTGGTTTGGTTGGCCTGTCGAGAGGGGGGCGCGACGCGGACGCCCCCCTCTCCCCGTTCTTCACGGGGAGAGGGTAAGGGTGAGGGGCTCTTTTTTGCGACGTCTGCGCCGCCCCTCATCTGCCTGCCCGTCCTCCGCAGCAGCTGCGGAGGGTGGCATCTTCTCCCCGTGAAGGACGGGGAGAAGACGGACGGCCGCGACCACTCAGCCAACCTTCAAAGATGTGTGCCCACGCTAGCCCACAAGAGGGGAAGGGAACGGCTTGCAGCAGCGTCTCGGCCAATCGCAGACGTTGAAGATTTGCAGAGCCGGCCTGGCCAGGCTCCCGCCTTCTCCCCTTGTGGGAGAAGGTGGCCTCGCGAAGCGAGGTCGGATGAGGGGTAGCCTCGCTCGACCCCGCGCGGCTGAAATCAGTCCGCCGCCCCCTACTCCGCCGGCGCAGGCACTGCCTCGTCCTTGAGCTTCTCGCCCTTCCTTCGCCGACCCAGCGGATCCATCACGAAGACGTAGAACACCGGCACGAAGAACACCGCCAGCACCGTCGCCGAGATCATGCCGCCCGGCACGCCGGTGCCGATGGCATTCTGGCTGGCGGCACTGGCACCTCGATTCGAAATAAATGAGGCCAGGCGCGCCGTTCAGTTCGTCCTCGATCGGCCGCGTCACGCTCTGATAGATCTCTTCGGGCGACGCACCGGTGTCGTTGGTGCTGATCGACACCTGCGGCGGCGCGACATTGGGATATTGCGCGACCGGCAGCAGGGGCAGCGCGATCACCCCCGCAAGCACGATGAAGATCGCCACGACCCAGGCGAAGACGGGCCGGTCAATGAAGAAATGCGGCATGAAAGACGTCCTTGTTCAGTCCGGCGCGCCGCCGAAGCCCGTCATGTTCCGCGCGGCCCATCCGGGGCCGCTCGGCTTTCGGCCAGGAAAGCCAACCTTGCGCCGCGGGGCTCCGTCGCTGTCTCAACGGTGTCCGACACGACCCCGCGCAAAAAGGCGCTGCTGATCCATTGCTATTTTTGTGGTGCTCGGGCGTCGGCGCCGCGGTCGCGGGCTCAGCGTCGCAGCCACGCCTCGATCCCGCGGGCGGCGGCTCTCCCCGTCGCGAGGCAGGCGGTGAGCAGATAGCCGCCGGTCGGCGCTTCCCAGTCGAGCATCTCTCCGGCGACAAAAATGCCGGGCAGCGCCTTCAGCATATAGGCGTCGTCGACGCCCTCCCAGGCGACGCCACCTGCCGAGGAGATGACCTCGGCAATGGGACGCGGGGCGACCAGCGGGAGGGCGAGCGTCTTGATGCGGCGGGCCAGGCGCGCGGCGTCCTTGCGGTCATCCTCGGGAACGAGTTGCCTGAGCAGCGCCGCCTTGACGCCGCCGATGCCCGCACCCTTGCGCAGGCGGGTGGAGAAGCTCGCCTTGATGTCCTGCCGGCCGAGGTCACGGGCCAGCCGCTCCGAAGTCCTGCCCGGAGCAAGGTCGAGGGTGAGTACCGCGGTTCCTTCGCGCTCGAGCCGATCGCGCAGGGCCGCGGCATGCGCATAGACCAGGCTGCCCTCTATACCCGCGCCGGTCACGACGAATTCGCCCGGAACGCTGCCGGCATCTGACGAGGCGACGACCGACTTTATCGGGCTTCCCGCGAAGCGCTCCACGAATGCCGGGCTCCAGGCGACGTCGAAGCCGCAATTGGCCGGCCGGAAATCGCGGACTGTCACACCCTTCTCGCGCAGCCAGCCCGTCCAGGCCGCGTCCGAGCCGAGGCGCGGCCAGCTCGCGCCGCCGAGCGCCAGCAGGGCGGCATCGCAATCGACGACCGTCTCTCCTTCCGGCGTCCGGAAGACCAGCCCATCCCCGGCGAAGCCGATCCAGCGGTGCCGCGTCAGGATCGAGACGCCTTGGTCTTCGAGCCGGCCGCGCCAGGCGCGCAGGAGGGGTGACGCCTTCATCACGGTCGGGAAGACACGGCCCGAAGAGCCGACGAAAGTCTCGATGCCGAGACCTTCGGCCCAGGCCTTCACGTCTTCGGGCGTGAAGGCATCGAGCGCAGAACGGAGCCGGCCGGCGGCATCGCCGAAGCGCGAGACGAAGGAAGGATAGTCCTCGGAATGGGTGATGTTGAGGCCCGACTTGCCGGCGAGCAGGAACTTCCGCCCGAGCGTCGGCATGGCCTCGTAGACCGTCACGCCATGTCCTGCGGCCGACAGCGTTTCGGCTGCCGCCAGACCGGCAGGCCCGCCCCCGATGATCGCGATCCGGTCTCTTCTCAACGTTTCGACACCTGGCACCAGTGATTCCACCCCCCTGATAGCAAGGCATGGTCAGCCGGAGAACGGGCCATGGTCGTCCCGGATGCCTTTCGCAAGAGCAACCTTTTCTGGTGGCGCCGGCAATTCGAGGCCCGACGGCCGGGGCCCAGCGCGGCCCGCCGATTCGCGGCGCTCGTCATTGTTTTAGAAAGTGTTAATATTCATCAGCGCTAAATTGTCCCATGCGCTATGTCATCGCGATCGTCGGGCTGACAGTTTTCGGGCTTTGGGACTTCGGAAAGAACGGCGGGAACACCACCGCGTCAATTGTCGCCGAAGTCTTTCGCGTCGGGAGAGCCCTGGGGCTCTGAGGATCACGCCCCCCTGCCCTCTGTCCACTTCCCCTGGGCGGCATCCTTTTCCTTTCACATCGCATCCCAGCGGACATTTCTGAACGATGCAGCCTCAACCTTGCCGAGCCGCCGCCGATCGGCAGACGTCAGAAGCTGTTCCGCTCGCGATAGGTGCGCAGGAACGACCGGATACGTGCGTCCTGAGGATGGTGCAGGATGCGGCTCGGGCTGTCGACCCCTACCACCTCTCCCTCTTCCATGAAGACGACCTGGTCAGCCACATGGGCGGCGAAGCCCATCTCATGGGTCACCACCGCCATGGTCATCCCTTCGCCTGCGAGCGCCTTCATCACGTTGAGCACCTCACCCACCAGTTCGGGGTCGAGCGCCGAGGTCGGTTCGTCGAACAGCATCAGCTTCGGCTCCATGGCGACCGCGCGAGCGATCGCCACGCGCTGCTGCTGGCCTCCCGAAAGGCGGGAAGGGTGATTGGCCATCTTGTCGGCCAGCCCTACCTTGGCAAGCGCCTCGGCGGCGCGTCGACCGGCCTCGGATTTCGACATGCCCCGCACGCGGATCAGGCCCTCGGCCACGTTTTCCATGGCGGTCATATGGGGCCAGAGGTTGAACTGCTGGAACACCATGCCGATGGAACGGCGCATCTCGCGCAACTTGCGCCCCGACATCTTCCTGCCCGGAACCTCATAGCCGATCAGCTGGCCGTCGATGCGGACTTCACCGGAATCGTATTCCTCGAGGAAGTTGATGCAGCGCAGAAGCGTGGACTTGCCGGACCCCGAAGGTCCGATCAGGCACGTGACCTTGCCGGGCGGGATCGTCAGGTCGATGTTCTTCAACGCATGAAAGGGCCCGAAGTATTTGTTGACCTTGCGGATCTCGACGGATGACGCAGCCGGCATCTCAGGTCCTTTCAACCAGGTGACTGGTGATGCGCGCTTCGAGCCGGCGGCCGATGCGCGATATGAATTCGACCAGGCCCCAGAAGAACAGCGCCAGAACCAGGTTGGCCTCGACGTAGCGAAACGTCTCGGTGGACATGCGCTGCACCTGATAGAGCAGCTCCGGAACGGTAATGATCGACAGGATCACGGTTTCCTTCGTGAGGATGATGGAGAAGTTCACCAGCGCCGGCAGGGCGGACACCAGGCCGAGAGGCAGGATGATGCGGCGCACGATATCGATCTCGGTCATGCCGATGGCGCGCGCGGCCTCGATCTGCCCTGTCGGAACGGCGCGGAAGCCGGAGCGGAAGATCTCTGCGAAATAGGGGCTGCCATAGACGGTCAATCCTAGCAGGCCCGCCGGCAGCGCGTCGAGGCGCAGGCCTATGAGCGGCCCGCCATAATAGAGCACGAAAAGCTGGACGAGGAACGGCGTGCCGCGGATCACCTCGATATAGACCTGAATGGCCCACCCCGCCCAGCGGGGCGCATAGCGCTGGGCGAGCGCGATGAGCAAACCGAGCGCCATGCCGAAGACGGTGCCGAGCGCCCAGCACAGGATGGTGAAGGCGAAGCCTCGCAGGAGCGATGGGCCGTAATGCTGCAGGATGCTCCAATCCATCACACGGCCGTCCTGTGCTCGAGATACCGACCGAGCGCGGCCAGGCACAGATTGATGAGAAGATAGATACAGGCGGCGGCGATATAGACCTCGAGCGGACGGAACGTGGTCGCCGCCTGAGCCTGGCTGGCGCGGGTGATTTCCAGGATGCCGACGACCGAAACCAGCGACGAGGCCTTCACGAGCAAGATCAATTCGTTGATCAGGGCAGGCAGTGACAGCGCGACGGCTTGCGGAAGGATCACCCTGGTCCAGACGTCGAAGGGGCTCATGCCGATGGCCGCGGCGGCCTCGGCCTGTCCTTTCGGCAGTGCCGTGATCGCACCGCGCCAGATCTCCGAAATATAGGCGCTGGCGCAGACCCCCACGGTCACCACGGCCGCGAACATCGGCGGCACGTCCAGACCGACCACCGGCAAGGTGTAGTAGAAGACCAGCAGCTGCACCAGAAGCGGCACGCCGCGCAGGAAGCTGACCCATAGCGCGGCAAAGCGGCGAAGCGCGGGATAGGGCGACAGCCGCGCGGCGCAGATCAGCGTGCCGATCACCAGACCCAGCCCGATCCCCAGCACGGAGATCAGCAAGGTAAAGCGCGCCGCCCACAAAAGCGGCACGAAGCTCTCGAGGAAAACCGGGATGGAGAACATACGCGCCTCGCCTTGCCGGAAGGGGCGCGGGCGGACAGGACCCCGCCCGCAATCCGCTTATTTCATCGGCACTTCGCGCGGCAATTCGGTGTATCTGCCCAGCCACTTCTCCTGGATGGCCTGGATGCGTCCGTCGTCGGTCATCTTCAGCATTGCGTCGTTGATGGCCTTGGCGAAGCTCTCGCTGTCGGCCTCCTTGCGCAGCACCCAGGCGAAATATTTCTGTTCGCCGAACTGTGCCGGCGTGAAGAGGGCAAACGTCTCCGGGCGGTTCTTGACGAGATAGGTCAGGTTGGGCAGCGAACCGGCAACCGCGTCGAGGCGACCCGCGGCCAGATCGGCATAGGCTTCATCCGTGGTGCCGTATTCCTTAACGGTGACGCCGCCGAGCTTCTCGCCATAGGCTTCGAGCTGCTTGAACTGGGCAGTGCCCTGCTGCACGCCCACGGTCTTGCCCTTGATGTCCTCGGGCTTGGTCAGGTCGTTGTTGGAGGCGGCCTTCACGAGCGAGACGGTCGCGTCGGCGATCGGCAGGGTAAAGGTATACCGTTCCAGCCGCTCGGGCGTTATCGTCACCGGCGCAATCACGATGTCGAACTTCTTGACCTCGAGGCCCGGCAGTTCGGCTGTCCAGGGAATGTCCTGATAGACCGGCTCGGCGCCGATTTCCTTGGCGACCTGATCGAACAGATCCTTGGTCATGCCCTCATAGACGCCGTCCTTGAGCATATCGAAGGGCGCGTAGTGCATATCGGTCGCGGTGACGATCTTGCCGGCGGCCTTGACGTCCGCGAGCTGGTCGGCCTGCGCCGTGCCGGCGAGGCTGAGCGCGGCCAGGCCGAGCAGAGCGGCTTTGATGGTCTTGTGTGCTGTCATGTCATTGCTCCCTGTGGACTATCCGGTGACGCCGGTGTCGCGGCCCTGTTCGTGGGTACCGCCTAGAAGGCATGCGCAAGGCCGCTTTCGTCAACCGGATTGTGATGTCGATCGAAGCGCGGCTGCTGGAAATGGCCGCTGGTGAGGGTCCTCTGTTCCGGTTGTTGCTCTCCAGGCATCGGACGGCGTTCGCCGGGTTGAACGTGCCGCGTGTGCGGGCGCTGTGGCAGAGCTTGGAAATGGTCGGTGTCCCGACTGGTCAGGCGCTGATCGATGCGTTCAGGCCGAATGAGCGGCCGGCGCGCCGCCAGGCGGCACGCTGCGTTCATCGACCGCCGGTGGGCACCCGCTTTGTCACGAGTTGCTGGACAAGAAGCACAAGCCAACGGAATTTGCCTGCGGCAACCGGCGAATCGACACCTGCTTTCCGGGCACGGCAACGTCTCAACCGCGTGCCGGACTTGTCAGATACGCCAGGATCAGCCTGCGGCATTGGCCGGCCATGTCTCCGGCGATGGTGACGGGATGTCCTTCAACAGCGCGGTGAGCGACCGTTTCGAGAACGGTTTCGACGAGCGCCGCCGCATCCGCGAGGTCGAGATCCGGTGCTATCTCCTCACGATGCCCCGCCAGTATCTTCTCGATCGTCCTGGCGATCCTGCTGCTGATCTCAGCGTTCTTTTCGTCGCGCGCCACCCGCCTGGCAACCTCGATCAGCGTTCTGTGGAGTTCGGGCCCGTGCGGATGCGAGACAAGCCCCGCATGGATCATCGCGTCCACGCTTTCCCTCAGCGTCCCGCGTGAACCCTCCTCGATCGCCCGGACAAAGGTCGTGGCGAATTTCTCGCCGTAGTGATCGACAACCGCGGCCGCAAGCGCCTGCTTGTTGGGAAAGTACTGGTAGAGTGAACCGACGCTCACCCCTGCGCGCCCGGCGGCTCGTGCGGTGGTGAGGGTTTCGAATCCCTGCTCCGTCAAAAGCTGAGCGGTTGCGACGATGATCGCCTCGACGGTGGCGCATGCGCGCGCCTGCCGGGGAATTTTGCGTGGATTTACATCCATTTGGAGGACTCGCCGGGCTGCAGTTCGAATGCGAATACAAAATGTGAAAGATTCGTCACATATTCAAGCCTCGCGACAAGAGAGACCTCCATGAACCGCACAAAGCTCATTCTCGCGGTCAGCATTGCGCTGTCCGTCCTGGCAACAACGTTGATGCTGCCCATTCTCGCGCCGCTGATCCGCGAGTTGCATCTTTCCGTCAGCCAAGGCGGTCTGATGCTGTCGATCGGTTCGCTGGCCATGGTGATCACAGCACCTTTGTGGGGCACCGTCAGCGATCGCTACGGGCGCAAGGCAGCCATCGTTTCCGGCTTTGCGGGCATTTTCGTCGGCTTCGCGCTTTTCACCGTTGCCGTGCAGACCGGCTTGAGCGGAAGTCTGACGGTGACCGCCCTATTCATCGCCCTGACTGCCTCCCGCGCCTTTGTCGGCACATTCCTGTCCGCCGTTCCGGCGGGCGCTCAGGCGTTGATGGCCGACATCACGACCGCCCGGGAACGTTCGAGCGGCATGGCGATCATCGGCGCGGCAACCGGCCTGGGGCTTATCGTCGGCCCGGCCGTCAGTGGCCTTCTGGTGACCCACGGCATCATCTTGCCGCTGTTTGCCGCGACTGCGCTTTGCGTCCTCGGTGCCATGGTCGCCGCCTTCCTCCTGAAGACGGAACCGGCAAAACCGCGGGCCCCGGCGCATAATGTCAGCGTGTTTTCCGCCGCGCTGCAGCCCTGGCTTTTCGCCGGCATTCTGCTCTGGGTTGCTGTTGCAACGACCCAGATCAGCGCCGGCTTCTATTTTCAGGACAGGCTCGGCCTGGATACCGGCGCCGCCGCCAGGATGCTTTCCCTGGCGCTGACCCTTGTCGGCGCTGCGATGTTTGTCGTGCAATTGCTGCAGGTCGGATTTCTGCGGTTCTCGCCGCGCATTCTCGTCCTTGCCGGGGCGGGTCTCTGGATCGCCGGATTGCTTCTCCTGCTGTCGATGGCCGACGCCCTGTCCTACTGTCTCGCCTATACGCTTCTTGGTCTTGGCGCCGGTTTTCTCCTGCCCGGCGTCATGGCAGGAGCGTCGCTGGCCGCCGGCCACGACAGCCAGGGCGTGGCAGCGGGGCTGGTCTCGGCCTCTCAGGGCATCGGCTTCGTTATCGGGCCGGCCGTCAGCACGGCCCTCTACGAATGGGACAAGGCGTTGCCGTTCTGGATCCTCGCAGGCCTGATGCTGCTTCTCCTCCTCAAATTCGCGATCATTCCGCTCCGTTTTCCGCGGCTCGGCGACGCCGAGAGCTAGCCGGGGAGCGAGACGGGTCGGCTCAGGTCGACGAGATCGCGATGGCGCCGAGCATGGAGAACAGCCGTGAACATGGTGGCGGTTCGCTTTCGGTGGCCATGCCCTTCAGGGTCGCGGCCACCGGTTGGAAGAGACTGCGTTCATGCGAAGGCGATGTTCGATCAGCCGAACTTCACGAGGTTGAGCGCCGGGAGCGGTCCGCCGGGGAACTGGACGAGACGCCCACCGATCGAGATCGACCCGAGGTCGATGCCGAAGAAGCCGAGCCTGTCGATCAGCGCGCCGACTTCCGCCTTCGCTCCGGCTTCGTCGCCGGAATAGAACAGGACACGCCTGCCGCCTTCGGCGCGGGGATCGCCCGAAAGCAAATGCGGTTGCAGGTGGTTGAAGGCTTTCACCACCCGCGCACCCGGGACGAGGCTGGCGAAGACCTCGCTGGAAAGCCGGCCGTTCAGTTCGGCGGGCTTGAACAGCGGGGCTTCGACGGGATTGTTGGCGTCGATGACGACGCGGCCCTCGAAGTCCGGCAGGCCGGCGAGCGCGGCCGGCAGTTTCGACCAGTTCACGGCGACGAGGACGATGTCCTTCGAGGCCGCATCCTCGCGGGTGCCGGCTTCGATGGTCGGGCCGATGGCCGCGACGACATCCTTCAGGCTTTCCGGGCCACGGCTGTTGGCAAGCGTGGCCCGGATGTTGTTGTTGGCGAGAGCCGTTGCGAAGGCGCGACCGATATTGCCCGCGCCGATGATCCCGATGCTGTTCATGGGGTTCGTCCTTTTCGTGTTCGGGTTCGGGTGATCAGGCGGTGAGGCCACCGTCGGCGACGATGTCCGCGCCGGTGACGAAGGCCGCGTCAGGACTTGCCAGGAAGGCGACGACGCTGGCTATCTCGGCGGGCTGGCCGTAGCGGCCGATCGCCATGCCCGGGCCGACCATCTTGGCGACCGGACCGTCCGCCGGGTTCATGTCGGTATCGGTCGGGCCGGGATGAACCGTGTTGACGGTGATGCCCTTCGGGCCAAGATCGCGCACGAGGCTGCGGTTGAAGCCGGTGATCGCCCCCTTGGTCAAGGTGTAGAGGGAGGCGGTCGGAAAGGCGGCATAGCGCGTCATCGACGAGCCGATCTGAATGATGCGCCCTCCCGGCTTCATATGGCGAACCGCTTCCTGGGTCGCAACGAACACGCCCGTGACATTGACGGCTATCATCCGCTCATAGGCCTCGAAGGTGACATCCTCGATCGAGCCGCCGAGTCCGAGGCCGGCATTGTTGACGAGAATGTCGAGGCCGCCGAACGCCGAGACAGTCTTCGCCACAGAGGCCCGGACCGCATCGGGATTGCCGGCATCGGCCTCGATGGCGAAGGCCTTGCCGCCCGCCGCCTCGATGTCGGCGACGACCTGGCGAGCCTTGTCGGGCGACGCGCTGTAGGTGATGGCGACCGCCGCGCCATCCGCAGCAAGTTTTTTTGCTATGGCCGCGCCGATCGAGCGCGAACCACCGGTGACGAGGGCGGCCTTGCCGGCCAGGGGACGGGCATGCTGGGTCATGGACTTCACTCCGTTCGGGTTTCGACGGAGAGAAGATGGCCTGTTTATTTCCATGCGATTAGCGGGTAATGGCTTGAGCTAATTTCAAGTGATCATTGAAGGTAACATGGAGACGCTTGCCAATCTCGAAAGTTTCGTCAGAAGCGCCGAGGCCTCCAGCTTCTCGGGCGCCGCTCGGCGCATGTCGCTGACGCCAGCCGCAGTCAGCCGGAACGTGGCCATGCTGGAGCGGAATCTGGGGGTGCGGCTGTTCCAGCGCTCCACCCGCAAGCTCGTCCTGACCGAAGCGGGCGAACGGTTCCTCCAGTCGATCGGCGACAGCCTCGAAGCCTTGCAGGAGGCGATCGCCGACGCCTCGTCCGGAGCCTCGGAGCCGATGGGCGTACTGAAGGTCAGCCTCAGTCCCACCTTCGGCGTCACCCATATCCTGCCTCTGTTGCCGGAACTGCTCAGCAGATACCCGCTCATCCGGCCGGAATGGCATTTCGAGAACCGGCCGGTCGATCTCGTCGCCGAGGGTTATGACGCGGCGATCGGCGGAGGCTTCGATCTGGCGCCAGGCATTGTGGCCCGCACTCTGGCGCCAGCGCATATCATCGCCGTCGCTTCACCGGCCTATATGGCGGAACGCACACCGCCGACGGATCCGGCAGGGCTCTCGCAGTTCGACGGCATCGTCATGCGGTCCCTCAGAACCGGCCGGATCCGTCATTGGTCCATGCGTGACGCGGCGAGAACGCAGATGATGGCGATGCTGCCCGAAACCGTCGTCGTCAACGACCCGGCCGCGATGCGTAAGGCCGCAAGGCTCGGTCTCGGCGTGACGATGCTCGCGGTGCCCGATGTCCTTCAGGAGTTAGAGAACGGCAGCCTCATCCGCCTTCTCCCGCAGTGGTATGCCGATGCGGGCGCAATTTCCCTCTACTACGCCTCACGCACCCTGCTGCCGGCCAAGACGAGGGCGTTCGTCGATCTCGTGGCGGAGGTGTTCAAACGAGACCGGCTGGCCGAGCGGTTCGCCGGCAGCCTCGGATGACAGACGCCAGGCCACTGATCGGGGGCAAACGGCGGCGTCTTGCCTGGCCATCTTGCGGGACATTGCGCCAGGGACGCTATCGGCGGGGCTGGCGGAGAGAAAGGGATTCGAACCCTTGATACGGTTTCCCGTATACACGCGTTCCAGGCGTGCGCCTTCAACCACTCGGCCACCTCTCCGCATGCGCCGCCGGCTGACAAGCGAAGCGGCGCGGGGCTGATCTAGTCGATAGTTGGCGAATTGCCAAGCCATCCCGTGCATCTTTTGGCAAAGCCGCCGCAGAACCATTCCCGGTACCGTGGGGACACGGCGGCACCGGCCCATCGCTCGGTCGGAACCGATGGCGCGGGATACCGGACGCGCCCCGCCCGACGCGCTCCCACGGCTCGATCGCCCCCGCGCGCCGACCGGTTCTGTTGTCTTGCGGTCAGATCACGAAGAAGTCGCCGCTGGTCAGCGCGAGGCCTGCGGAGACCGTGGCGAAGTGGATGGCGGCGCCGGAACCGGAGCCGTCGGCATCGAAGGAGATCGCGCCCGTCGCCTTGTTGTAGATGATGCGATCCTGCGCGTGGGCCGCCGCCGCGCCGGTATGGAAGGCACCAGCCGCCAGCCAGCCCTCGGCCAGTCCCTTGAACGCCGCATTGTCCAGCCGGATCGTGTCGGCCGCGACGTTGAAGTCGGTGATGCGGTCGACATTGGTCGTCCGGTTGAGCGAAGTGTTGAACAGGAAGGTGTCGGAGCCGGCGCCGCCGGTCAGCGTGTCGTTGCCCCAGCCACCGGACAGCACATTGTTGCCCGCAGTGCCGACGACGACATTGTTGAGCGTGTTGCCCGTGCCCCAAACCGCGGAGCCGGTGAGCGTCAGGTTTTCGACATAGGTGGCCAGCGTATGGTTCACCGACGAGATCACGCGGTCGGTGCCCTGGCCCGCAACCTCGACGACGACATCCCTGGCGTTGTCGACATAATAGGTGTCATTGCCGGCACCGCCGACCAGGCGATCCGCCCCCGTGCCGCCGTTCAGCGTGTTGGCGAGCGCATTGCCCGTGATCACGTTGTTCAGCGTGTTGCCCACGCCGACCAGCGCCGAACCGGTAAGGGTCAGGTTCTCCAGATTGGCGCCCAGCGAGTAGTTGACCGAAGACCGAACCGTGTCGGTGCCGGCACTGGCCGACTCGACGATCGTGTCGCCGCCGTCGGTGACATAGGTGTCATTGCCCGCACCGCCGACCAGGCGATCCGCCCCTGTGCCGCCATTCAGCGTGTTGGCCAGCGCATTGCCCGTGATCACGTTGTTGAGCGTGTTGCCCACGCCCACCAGCGCCGAGCCGATGAGGGTCAGGTTCTCCAGATTGGCGCCCAGCGTGTAGTTGACCGAAGACCGCACCGTGTCGGTGCCGGCACTGGCCGACTCGACGATCGTGTCGCCGCCATCGGTGACATAGGTGTCATTGCCCGCACCGCCGACCAGGCGATCCGCCCCCGTGCCGCCGTTCAGCGTGTTGGCCAGCGCATTGCCCGTGATCACGTTGTTGAGCGTGTTGCCCACGCCCACCAGCGCCGAGCCGATGAGGGTCAGGTTCTCCAGATTGGCGCCCAGCGTGTAGTTGACCGAAGACCGCACCGTGTCGGTGCCGGCATTGGCCGCCTCGACGATCGTGTCGCCGCCATCGGTGCCATAGGTGTCGTTGCCGGCACCGCCGACCAGGCGATCGGCCCCCGTGCCGCCGTTCAGCGTGTTGGCCAGCGCATTGCCCGTGATCACGTTGTTGAGTGTGTTGCCCACGCCCACCAGCGCCGAGCCGATGAGGGTCAGGTTCTCCAGATTGGCGCCCAGCGTGTAGTTGACCGAAGACCGCACGGTGTCGGTGCCGGCATTGGCCGACTCGACGATCGTGTCGCCGCCGTCGGTGACATAGGTATCGTTGCCGGCGCCACCAACCAGGCGATCCGCCCCTGTGCCGCCATTCAGCGTGTTGGCCAGCGCATTACCCGTGATGACGTTGTTGAGCGTGTTGCCCACGCCGGCCAGCGCCGAACCGCTCAGGGTCAGGTTCTCCAGATTGGAGCCCAGCGTGTAGCTCACCGACGAGATCACAAGATCCGCGCCCTGGCCAGCAACCTCCACCACGACGTCCCCGGTACTGTCGACATAGTAGATGTCGTTGCCCAGCCCTCCGACCAGACGATCGTTGCCGGCACCGCCGTTCAGCGTGTCGTTGCCGACGCCGCCCTCGATCAGGTCGTTGCCGAGGCCGCCGCCGAGGACGTCATTGCCGGCATTGCCGCGAACTGTGTCGTTGAAGCGCGTGCCGTTATAGACGTCGTTGCCGGCCGACCCCACGACATTGTGGGCCTCCGCCCAGATGTAATCCTTGAGCAAGGTCGGATCAGACCGGCCGCCGTCATGTCCGCCACCCATCAGGCCGTTGACCGTGTCATGCATCGGACCGCGCACGCCATAGGCGTTGGAGATGGAGAGGCCGCTGATTTCGATCGCGGTCGACACGCCGGTGATGCGCCCGCTGGCGTCGAGATCGAACGAGCCGTCGGAGTTGTAGGAGCCTCCGAGCGTCGAGAGGCGGACGGTGGTCAGCGTTCCGCTCAGCGTATGGCCGTTGAAGTAATATTTGATGTCGCTGCCGTCGACGACGATCGCCTTTGTATCGGCCGGATTCGTCGCGACCTTGTCCAGAAGGACGATCTGGCTGCCCTCGAAAGTGCTCGCTCCGCCGAGGATGTAAGGCCAGCCGGTAGGCACAAGCGTAGCGAAGTAGCTCGCGAAATAGGTATCGAAATTGACGCCGGACGGCGAATCGGAGGTCGTGTTCAGCGTAATCGTGAGCGTCATCGTCTTTCTCCTTTCGTATTCCGGGCCAGTTCAGAGCTGGTCGCTGCCGAACTTCACCGTCAGCGACAGCTTGGCGTTGAAGCCCGGGCTGGGGTCGGCATCGAGATATTGCGTGTATTGGCGGTTGAAGATGTTGTTCAGCGCGAGGTCGGCGCTCGCCTGCTCGTTGATCTTCCAGCGGGCGAAGAGGTCGACGAGTTGATAGGCCTCGCCGACGAAGCCGGTAGAGCCGGCGTCGCTCTTGGCGCCCACGACGGTCAGGCGCGCGCCCGCTGTCAGCGCCTGTTCGAAGGCGCGGAAGCCAAGCGTGGTGACCACGCGATTGGGCGGCACCTTCTGGAGCTGACCGCCCGTGGCCAGGTTGACGCCGTTCATCACCTGTCCGGACAGTTCGGCGAAGTAGTCGCCGGTGTCGTAGCTGCCCTCGATCTCGAAACCCTCGATCCGGGCCTCGGCGACGTTCTGATACTGGTAACCGCCGGGGATCGGGAACATGATGAAGACCTGGTCGATGTAATCCTCGACATTGTTTCGGAACACGCCGGCCTTCATCCGCAGCCGGTCGCCGCCCATGAAGACGTCGTCGAGCCTGAGATTGACGCCAGCCTCGATCGACCGGGAAATCTCGGGGCGAAGGTTGGGATTGGGGAAGAAACGGCCGTTCACCGGCGCCGGATGGAAACCTTCGATCAGCGTCTCGGTGATTGCCGGCGCGCGATAACCTTCGGCATAGGTGGCGTAGAAGGTCACCGGGTTCCAAGGCGTGAGACCGACCGTCAGCTTCGGCGAAATGCGGTTGCCGCCATTGGAGATCGTCTCGTTCGACAGGCTGTAGGCGTCGTAGCGCACCGCCCCGATCACCTCGAGCCAGCCGTCATAGGTCACCCGATCCTGCACGAAAGCGCCATAGGCCAGCCTCCGGCCCGAAGGCGTCAGGTCGTCGCTCGTGCTCAGTGGGTCCTCGGTATTGACCTTGTCGCGGAAGAGGTCGCCGCCATAGGTCAGTTCATGGCTGACAGGACCGGTGTCGAGGCGCGAGGTGTTGAAGACGTCGAAGCCGGGGGTCACGACCGCGTAGGACTTCTCGGCGCCTATGTCGGTTCCTGTTGCATTGACCTGATCGAAGGTGGTGCCGGTGTAATAGACCTTGGCGCTGAAGTCCCACCAGGGGTTGTCGGGCGTGTAGCGGTAACCGGCGGTGAGAGTGTCGGCGATTGCCGTGGTGCTGCGCGTGGGGCCTGAGACGTTGTCGAAATCGTTGTGGTAACGCATGCCGGAGAGCGTGATCTCCTGCGCTTCGTCGGGACGGATCCGCGCCTTGAGCAGGCCCGACAGCAAATCCTGCCCCGATTGGACCTTTGTCCCGTCGCCGGAACTGTAGTCGTCGAACTTCTGCCACGTGGCGGCACCGGCCAGGTCGAACGCGTCTGTGAAGCGCGCGGCGGCCTCGCCATGCAGGAGACCGCCGAGACCGTTATATTGGGCGCCCGTTTTCAGCCGCGCACCTATGGTCTCGCCCTCGTCGAGCACGTCGTCGGCGTCGATGGTGGTGAAGCTCACGACACCGCCGATCGCGCCGCTGCCATAGACCGAAGACACCGGCCCGCGCGTGACGTCGACCGCCTTCAGCATCTCGGTATCGAGATAGAAGGTGCCGTTGGCCCCGTGGCCGTTTTTCTGGAAGTTCTGACGGGCTCCGTCGATGAGCACGTTGACGCGGCCGAAATCCTGCATGCCGCGTATGTTGATCGCGGTACCGGGGTCGTCCGCCTCGGTCTGCGTGGTGACACCGGGGATCAGGCGCATGATATCAGAGACCGATCCGCCCTGGACCTCGAGTTCCAGGCGCTCCCGAGACAATCCGCTCGACGCGGAGAGGCTTTCGTAAACGTCGCGCGCCGTGCGCGTCGCCGTCACGACGAGCGGGCCGAGCATGGTGACGCCGGCATCCTCGCCCTGCTGGGCCTCGGTACCGGCGGTCGCGGCCTGTGTCGGTTGATCTTCCGCCTGCTGGGCGCGCGCCGGACCGGCTCCGACGATTGCAGCGGCCAGCGCCAAAACGCTCGCGGATGCGCGTCGACGCGCCAGACTGCCTTCGGCCTCGTCGAGCCCCGGCGCCAGCCATCCGAACAGAATGGGGCGGCGCGACCCGCGGCCCTTGTCCATAACTCTCATTCCATTTGCCCTTTGGGTTGCCGGAGCGGCACTGCCGCCCCGGTTGCCTGATGCTTGCGGTCAGATGACGAAGAAGTCCGCATTGGTCAGCGCGAGGCCCGCGGAGACCGTGGCGAAGTGGATGGCGGCGCCGGAACCGGAGCCGTCGGCATCGAAGGAGATCGCGCCCGTCGCCTTGTTGTAGATGATGCGGTCCTGCGCATCGGCCGCCGCCGCGCCGGTATGGAAGGCACCAGCCGCCAGCCAGCCCTCTGCCAGTCCCTTGAACGCCGCATTGTCCAGCCGGATCGTGTCGGCCGCGACGTTGAAGTCGGTGATGCGGTCGACATTGCTCGTCCGGTTGAGCGAAGTATTGAACAGGAAGGTGTCGGAGCCCGTACCGCCGGTCAGCGTGTCGTTGCCCCAGCCGCCGGCGAGCACATTGTTGCCGGTTGTGCCCACGATGACGTTGTTGAGCGTGTTGCCCGTGCCCGACACGGCCGAGCCAGACAGGGTCAGGTTCTCGACATGAGCGGCAAGCGTGTGGCTCACCGACGAGATCACGCGGTCGGTGCCCTGGCCTGCAACCTCGACGACGACGTCCCTGGCGTTGTCGACATGATAGGTGTCGTTGCCGGCGCCGCCAACCAGGCGATCCGCCCCCGCGCCACCGTTCAACGTGTTGGCCAGCGCATTGCCTGTGATGACATTGCCGAGCCCATTGCCCACGCCGACCAGCGCCGATCCGGTGAGCGTCAGGTTCTCTACATTGGCGGCGAGCGAGTGATTCACCGACGAGAACACCCGATCGGTGCCTTGACCGGCAGCCTCGACAACGACATCGCCGGCATTGTCGACATAGTAGGTGTCGTTGCCCGCTCCGCCGACCAGACGATCCGCCCCTGCCCCGCCATTCAGCGTGTTGGCGAGCGCATTGCCTGCGATCACATTGTTGAGCGTGTTGCCCGTGCCCCAAACCGCAGAGCCCGTCAGCGTCAGGTTTTCCAGATTGGCGCCCAGCGTGTAGTTGACCGACGACCGCACCGTGTCGGTGCCGGCATTGGCCGCCTCGACGATCGTGTCGCCGCCGTCGGTGACATAGGTGTCGTTGCCAGCCCCGCCGACGAGGCGATCCACGCCGCCGCCGCCATTCAGCGCGTTGGCAAGCGCATTACCCGTGATGACGTTGTTGAGCGCGTTGCCCGTTCCGACCAGCGCCGCGCCGGTGAGCGTCAGGTTCTCCAGATTGGCCGCCAGCGTATGGTTCGCCGCCGACTGCACCGTGTCGGTGCCGGCACCGGCCGCCTCGACGATCACATCGCTGCCGTCGGTGAGATAGGTGTCGTTGCCGGCGCCGCCGACCAGGCGATCCGCTCCGCCGCCGCCGTTCAGCACATTGTTCGCGCCGTTGCCGGTGATGACGTTGTTGAGCGTGTTGCCCGTGCCCCAAACCGCGGAGCCCGTCAGCGTCAGGTTTTCCAGATTGGCGCCCAGCGTGTAGTTGACCGACGACCGCACCGTGTCGGTGCCGGCGCCGGCCGCCTCGACGATCGTGTCGCCGCCGTCGGTGATATAGGTGTCGTTGCCGGCGCCGCCGACCAGGCGATCCGCTCCGCCGCCGCCGTTCAGCACATTGTTCGCGCCGTTGCCGGTGATGACATTGTTGAGCGTGTTGCCCGTACCCCAAACCGCAGAGCCCGTCAGCGTCAGATTCTCGAGATTGGAGCCCAGGATGTAGTTGACCGACGACTGCACCATGTCGGTGCCGGCATTGGCGGTCTCGACGATCGTGTCGCCGCCGTCGGTGACATAGGTGTCGTTGCCGGCGCCGCCGACCAGGCGGTCCGCTCCGCCGCCGCCGTTCAGCACATTGTTCGCGCCGTTGCCGGCGATGACGTTGTTGAGCGTGTTGCCCGTGCCGTTGATAATCGCCGAACCGGTGAGCGTCAGATTCTCGACATTCGCAGACAGGGCGAAGCTGACGGAAGCCTCGACACTGTCCGTGCCGGCGCCGGCCGCCTCCGTGACCCTGTCGCCGGCATTGTCGACGACATAGATGTCGTCGCCCGCGGCGCCGCTGAGGCTGTCCGCTCCCGCCCCGCCATCGAGCTTGTTGTTGCCCGAATTGCCTATGATCGTGTTGGCGAGTTCGTTGCCGGTGCCGTCGAGATCCGCCGATCCCAGAAGCTGGAGATTCTCGACATGGGCCGAGAGCCTGTAGCTCGCGGTTGACCTGATCGTGTCGATCCCTTCGCCGAAGTTTTCGACAACGACGTCCGTGCTGCCGTCGACGATATAGACGTCGTTTCCGTCGCCGCCGACCAGCACGTCCATGCCGCCATTGCCGTCGATCGTGTCGCCGAATCCGGAGCCGAAGAAGACGTCGTTCCCGGTAGTGCCGGTGAAGTTCTGAGCGTAATTGGAAAGAACGTCGTAGATGGCTGCGGCGTTGCGGCTCTGCACGGCGTTGTAGAGCGCATGGACGAGATTGAGGGACGCGTTGCTGCCCGTGCCCCGGACGGCGTCGAGATCGAAGCCGCTGATCCTGACCTGCTCGAGTAGGCCCTGGAGCAGACCGGCGCTGCCGGTTCCCTCGGTCCCCGTCGTCACGCCGTCGACCCACTGGCCGAACGTCAGCGTGTCGAGCGAGCCGGAAATGCCATGGCCGTACTGGGCGCCGTGGTGGATATAGTCATAGGCGAGGCCTTCGCCGCCGAGCACCACACGGTCCGCCGTATCGACGCCTCCCCGCTTGTATCTGAACGCGATCTGATCGCCGTTCACATAGACGTTGCCCGGCCCATAGGGGTTGGCGTCGGGCGTTCCGCCGTAGAAGTTGTAGCTCGGGCCGGCGAGGCCGGCGAAGTAGTTCGTGATGAATGAGCTGAAATTGACGCCGGTCGAGCCGAGGCCGCTGGCATCGATGGTGAGCGTTCCTTCCGGGGCGTCGAACGCGTCCGCGTGCCGGATCGTGAACGTCCTGGCCGTGGTGTTGCCGGCGGCATCTTTCGCCTCGACGGTGATATCGTAGGTCTTGCTGGCCGCGGTCTCGTAGTCGCCGAGCGGCTTCGCCAGCTTGATCTGGTTGCCGTCCACCACGAACAGGCCGTCGGCATCGTTCGTCAGCACATAGGAGACGGCGCCTCCTTCGGGATCGGTCGAAGCGAGCGTTCCGACCACGGTGCCGGCGGCCGAATTCTCGGCGACAGCCGTTGCGGACAAGGTCGGCGCAGTCGGTGCCTCGTCGACATTCCCCACGTTGATCGTGAAGCTGCGCGTCGTCACATTGTCATTCGCGTCGGTCGCCGTGACGGTGACGGCATGCGACGTCGCGGCCTCGAAGTTCACTCCGGCCTTCAGCCGCAGTTCGTTGCCGACGATTTCGAACTTGTCGCCGGCATCGGCCGTCAGGACATAGGTGATCGCCCCGCCTTCGGGATCGGTGGCCGAGAAGGTGCCCACCACGGTGCCGATCGCCGCGCTTTCCAGAACCGAGGTCGAGGACAGCTCCAGATTCACAGGAGCCTCGTCCAAATCGGTGACCGTCACCGTGAAGGTCTGGCTGACCTCGTTTCCGGCGAGGTCGGTCACCTTCACCGTCACCTCGGGCGACGCATTTGTTTCATAGTCCAGCCCGCTCTTCAGACGCAGTTCATTGCCGACGAGCTCGAACAGGCCGCCGGCGTCGGTCACGAGCGCATAGGTCAACGCGCCGCCTTCAGGATCGGTCGCGGAGAATGTGCCGACGACGGTGTCGACCGGCGTGTCCTCCGGCTGCGGCGACGTCGAAAACGCAAAGTTGGTCGGCGCTTCGTTTGCCGGCGCATCCTGAACGCCGTCGGCGAACTGCAGCTTCTCGATGCCGAGCAGCCGGTCGGTCCCGTCGTCGCCATCGCCAGTCACATTGTCGACGATCGTGATCGTCCCGTCGGCGTTCTTGGTGATTGTGTAGTCGGCGAAGTTCCCGCCGAAGATCGCGGTATCGACGCCGCCGCCTCCGGACAGGATGTCGTTGCCGGCCTGGCCTCTGATCGTATCGCCGAACTGGGTGCCGACATAGAGATCGGCTCCCGTCGAGCCGATGAAATTCTGGGCATAGAGGTCAAGCGCATCGGCGATCTTGGCGAGCGCGTCGAGGACCCGCTGCTCATTCGGCGTGCCGGTGGCGTCGCCATACATGTGAGCGATGCCGAACAGATGCACGAGACCGTTGGCCTCGATCTCCGCCTCTTCGGTCGCATTTGCCGGCAGGGCGTTCTTGAAGTCGAGCCCTGTGATCCTGAGCTGCGCGGCGCCGCCGACGAAATAGCCGTCGGCATCGAAGCTGCCGGTGCCGCGCGTCCCGTACTCCAGCGTGTCGATCGTTCCGTGGATCGTATGCGTGCCGAAGCCGTAGGCAAGCTGGCCGTGCGCCAGGACATATTTCGACGCGGCGTCGGTGCCGTAACCGATGAACATCTCCTCACCGGAAAAGTTGCCGCTGTTGTCGAAGGAAGGAAACCCACCGCCCGTCTCGCCGGCGACGAAGCCGCCGCGCAGAAAGGCCTCGAGGTCCATTCCGTCCGCGCCGGAAGCGTCGATTGTGATTGTGCCAAGCGGCTCGGCCACGTCCGTAACTCCTATCGTGAATGTCTGGGAAACCTGGTTCTCGCCGTCCGAGACCTGGACGGTCACTGCGTGCTCGGCTGCGAGTTCGTGATCGAGCCCGGCCTTGACGCGCAATTCGTTGACGACGACCTCGAACTTGCCGCCGGCATCGTCGGTCAGCGTGTAGGTGAGGGGCTGCCCTTCCGCGTCGGTCGCCGACAGCGTCCCGACCACCGTGCCGGGCGCGGCATCCTCGGCCACCGTGTTTCCGGTCAGGGCGAGCCCGGCAGGCGCAGCATCGTCGGTCACGGTCAGCGTGACGGGCACGTCATAGGTGCTGCCGTCCGCATAGACGAAGACCTGGAGATAAAAATGGTCGACAGTGGGCGGGTTCTCGAAATCGAAGGCCGTTGCGGTCGAATAGACGGAGATGGAGCCGTCCGCCTCGAACTGGAAATCGAAATAGGTGCTGGAATCGACCCCGTTGATCATTCCCAGCACACCCACCGAGCCGTCGTCGGGATGGATCGGCGCCGCAATGGTCGTCACCAGAGTGCCGGGCTGTGTGTTTTCCGCGATCGTGATTGGAGCCATAACGAGCCACCCCTTGGAACTTGGCTCCCGCGCCCATGCGGAAGCCGTCGATTGAAACCTGGTCCGCCCGCCCCGGGACGAACCCATATGGAAAGGAAAGGCCGGGGCGAGCCGGCCTTCCCTCGAAGGTCAGACGAGAATGTCGAAGGCGCTGCCGGAGGTCGCACCGCTCAGCCCGCCGACATAGCCGGCGAGCGTGAATGAGAAATCGGCGACACCGTCGCCGCTTGTGTCGCCATAGACGACCGTGTCGGTCGAACCCGTGGCGTACCAGACGCTGTTGGCGCCCGCCGTCGTACCGCCCCAGGCGGTGAGGCCGGCGACGGCGCGCAGGTTGATCACGTCGACATCGCCGCCGGCCAGCGAGATTCCGTTGAAATCGGCGATCGTGTCGGCCGAGGCATTGGTGCCGGAGGCAAAATTGAAGCTGTCGTTGCCCGCTCCGCCCGTGAGGCGGTTCGTCGCCGCGCCGCCGAACAGCGTATCGTTGGAGGCGGACCCGATGGCATTCTCGATATTGGCCAGCGTGTCGGCACCGAGGCCGCCGCTCGAGGTTCCGGCACCGAGATTGATCGTGACCGCACTGCCCGCACCGGCATAGGTCACCGTGTCGGCGCCGGTGCCGCCGTCGATGGCGTCATTGCCCAGGCCGCCGTCGATCGTGTCGTCGCCGCCCGCGCCGTTCAGCGTGTCGGCGCCGCCTCCGCCTGAGATGACGTCGTTGTAGCCATAGCCGGTGAAGGTGTCGGCGCCGGCATTGCCAAGGAACTCGACACCCGATGTCAGCGTCGCGAGATAGCCGGTCAGCGGTGCGGCCGTATCGCTGAGGAAGCCGTAGAGGATCGAATGCACCGTATCGGCGCCGCTGCCCGACGTCGTCAGGTTCAGCCCGTCTATGGTGAGTTCCGTCGCCGTGTCGAGCGTGACATAGCTGTCGGCCCCGAGCAGGCCGGCCGGGTTGACCTTGGGGCCATAGCCGAACTCGACCTTGTTCAGCGTCCCGTCGAGCGTGTGGGTAGAAAAGGTATAGTCGAAGTCGCCGGTGGCGAGGACCGCCTTCTCGGTCGGCGTCACCGTACCGTCGACGGCCGAGCCGGAGACCAGATGCTGCGGGCCGCCGAAGATTGTGTGGCCGGTGCCGTAGAATTCGCCATAGGCCGGGTCGGCCGCATGTCCATAGAGGAATGATGCGGTCGAAGTCCCGAGATACTCGTCATAGTTGAGGCCGGCGGTAGTGCCGACCGTGATGGTGACGGCCATTTTCCAATTTCTCCAGATGCAAGGCAAAACGCTGCGCGCTCCGATAGCGCGGGCGCTGCCGGGTCGAGATCGCTTGCAAAATGGCTGGCTATGTCGTGAGGGAAGCTGCCCCTGAGCGCCTCAACGGCGCAACCGGTTTAATCCGCCCCACAACTCACGCTAGATAACTTGATTAAATGTGTCAAGTAATTACCAACACCCGCCCGCATGCCCTTATCCCCGTGCATAGCCACGCGCATTGGCGTGGGACGGCCGTATCTCTGGCTGGACCGGTGCGGGAGTTCCGAGCAGCGGTTGGCTGAACTGCTGATATTAAAGGTGATATTTGGAGTCAAGAATTAGAATCGAGCTATTACGGATGATTGGTCGGCTTACTCCGCTCGAGCGATCAATGGCCGGGCGCATCGTCGTCTTCGTCGTCCGACCGCGTGTCGGGATCGAATTGGCGTCGCCAGGCATCCACCAGGCGCGCAAGCGCAGCATCGCCGGCCTCTTCGGCGAGCCGCGCCTGCTGGCGCAGCGCAAGCCGGACCGCCGACCGGGCAAACCGATCGCCCGGCATGACGAAGTCCCGGGGGGCGAGGCCGTCCTCGATCCCACGCAGCACGCGTTGCTTGGCCTCGACGATGTCAGGCCGGCCGAAGGAGGCGAGCAGTCCCTGGAAAGCCCTATGCCGTCCGACGTCGAAGGGCAGGTCTTCGCCCAGCGGCCCGATTGCCGGATTGCCCGGATGCATGGCGCCGAGCGGCATCAGTAACTCGGGGATGGGGGTGTTGGCGGAATGGGTGCGGCCGCCGCGCAGGAGCTTCGGCAGGACATGGGTGTGCGGCCCGGGCGGAGAGACGCCGCCCGTGTCCGGCCCGCCGATCTTCTGATAGACCTCGACCCTGCCGATATTGGTGAGCGCTACCCGATGCGGATGCGCCGCCAGGATGGCGCCCATGACGGGATTGTCGTGTTCGAACAGCGACCGTCCCAAGCCGGCGCGCAGCACTGCGAGCAGCTTCGGCTCACTGGTACGAATGCAGAAATCGCATTGCGGCAGCGAAAGACCCATGTCGAACAGGATGCCGGTGCGATCAATGCCGCGGATGGCGTTGTCGTCCGGGCCGATCTCGGTGAGGACCGAACGGGCATCGCGACGTGCGTCCTGCTCGGGCAGGCAGAGCGCCACCGCATGGCTCCAGCGATGCCTTTTCGGGCTGAGCGTCTCATAGGCGACAGGAATTATGCTGCCGATCCGCTTGCGGTCGAGGCGGATACCACCACGCCTCGTGGCGCGGGCGAAAGAGAAGCCGTCGTCGATGACCGCGGTCTCTCCCTCGTCCTGGTGGAATTCGGCGATCGCCCCCACGCTGCCCATGCTCCAGCCTGTTCGCCAATCCGCGAGGTGCTGCCGGGCAAGGTGTTCCAGTTCGCTCATCGATCATCTCCTGCGCCGTTCTCTTCCGCGGCATCGAGCGGCAGGACGATCATCTTTCCGGCCGCTTCGCCGAAATGAGCTTCCACCCCATAGACTTTCCGCAGCCGGTCAACCGTCAGCACCTCTTCCGGCCGGCCGTCGGCGACGATCGCGCCCCGGTCGAGCAGGACGAGCCGCGAGCACCAGCGTGCGGCGAGGCTGAGATCATGCATAGAGGCGACGACGCTCCGCCCCTCGCCCGCCAGCGACGCGAAAATCCGCATCAGCGCGATCTGGTGCGACGGATCGAGACCTGCTGTCGGCTCGTCGGCCAGAAGCAGCGGCGCTTCCTGCGCGAGCGCGCGCGCGATCAGCACCCGCGCCTTCTCGCCGCCCGACAGTTCCGTGGCCGGGCGTCCGCGCAACCGATCGACCTCCATGCGCCGCATCGCCTGCTCGACCGCCGCCCGGTCAGCCGGCGTGAAACCGGCAAAGGCCGGACGGTGCGGCGCACGGCCGAGCGAAACCACCACCTCGGCCGGCACTGCCCAAGCCACCTCGCGTTCCTGCGGAAGATAGGCGACGCGGCGGGCGCGTTCCGCCGCGCGCAGCGCCCGCACGTCCTGCCCGGTCAGCTTCACCTCGCCCTCGGCATCGACGAGCCCCAGGATCGAACGAAGCAGCGTGGATTTTCCCGCACCGTTGGGCCCGATCAGCCCGACGAACTCGCCGGCGCCGATGGCGAAGGAGACGTCCCGGAGAACGGGCTTTCCGCCAAGCGCGGCGCCGAGTCGCGAAACAGCGAGCAGCGTCATGCCAGCTTCCTCCGCGTGCGCCAGACCAGCCACAGGAAGAACGGCGCACCGACGATCGCCGTCACAACGCCGAGCTTCAGATCCCTGCCAGGTGCGATCACGCGCACGAGGATGTCGGCGGCAAGCAGCATCGAGGCGCCGCCGAGCGCGCTGGCGGCCAGCAGGCGCGACGGCCGCGCGCCGACCAGCGGCCGCAGGATATGGGGCACGACCAGCCCGACGAAGCCGATGGCGCCGGCCACGGCGGTCGCGGCTCCCACCGATGCGGCCGTGCCCAGCACGGCCATGAGTTGAACGCGGCGCATGTCGACGCCCATCGTCTGCGCGGCGTCGCCGCCCAGCGTGAGCAGGTCGAGGGCGCGTCCGAGAAGCCCGAGCATGATCCAGCTGGCCAGCATGAAGGGAGCGGCCAGCCACACATGGGTCATCGAGCGGTCGGCGAGCGAGCCCAGCATCCAGAACACGATCTCCAGCGCGGCATAGGGATTGGACGAGAGGTTGAGCGCGAGCGACGTCATTGCGCCGGCAAAGCTCGACACGGCCACCCCGGCGAGGATGATGGTCAAGGCGCCGCCCCGGCCGCCGGCGAGCGCCTGCACGACGATAACCGCGGCGACCGCGCCGGCCAGGGCGGCGAGCGGCAGACCGAGCGGGAAGAGCGCGCTGAACCCCGTGTAGATCGCGAGAACGGCCCCGAGCGAGGCCGAGGCGCTGACCCCGATGAGGGCGGGCTCGGCAAGCGGATTGCGCAGATACCCCTGAAGGGCCGCGCCGCAAAGGCCGAGCGTCGCGCCGATCGTCAGGCCCAGCAGGGCGCGCGGCAGCCGGATCTCGCGCATGATCAACGCAATGGCGTCGCGCTGGTCCGAGAACAGCGCCGCGATGCTGTCGCGAAAGCCGATCGCCGCCGGCCCGACGGTCAGCGACAGCAGGAAGAGCACCGCCGTGGTCGCGGCCAACACCACGAGCACCAGCCTGTAGCGGAAGACGTCGCTCATCGCAGCGCCCCCGCCGGCTCCCGCGCTGCACCTTGGAGGATACGGGCAGCCTCCAGCGTGAAGGGCGCGCCGCAGATCGTATAGGCACTCGGCACGACGACGGGGCGGGCCTTCGAAAGCAGCGCCTTGAAGGCGGGATGCATGAAGATCTCCTGGGCGAGCGCGGGTTTCGCATAGCGCCCCTCGTCGCCGACAACCATATCGGGGGCGGCCAGAACGAGCAGTTCGAGCGGCAGTTCGACGGTTCCGACGATGCCCAGCCTGTCGGCGATGTTGACGAGGCCGGCCGCGTCCACGACCGCATCGACCAGCGTCCCCGCGCCGGACGTGTAGCTGTTGGCGTAGTAGAGCGCGACGCTCCGTTCCGGCGGGCGATCGGCCGCAAGCGCGGCAAGGCCGCGGTCGAGCTCGGCGACCAGTCCGGCTGCGCGCCCTGGCCGGCCGAGCAGGTCACCCATGCGCGTCAGGCTCGCTCTGATATCATCGATCGAACTTTCCGGCGCGAACTCCTCCACCCGGATCCCGAGGCGGCGCAGGAGCTCGACCGTGGTCCTTGTCGTGTAGGTCCCGGCGATCACCAGGTCCGGATGCAACAGGAAGATCTCTTCGGCGAGGCCGTGGTTCACCCTGTAGCGTCCCGCTTCTTCGGCCAGCACCGACGTCGAGGGATCGCTCGCCAGATAGGACACCGACAGGAGTTGCCCCTCGCCGGCGACGAGCATCGCCAACTGGTCGGTACAGACATTCATCGACACGACGCGTTTCGGCCCCTCACCCGCCACGGCAGGCGAAACGGCGAAGAAGGCGGCGGCGCATGCCGCCACCCTTACCATGAGTTCGAGATGTCTCATCCTGCTGCAACTCCCGGCGAACGCTAGAATGTCCCTCTCAGTCCGAAGAAGGCGGTGCGTCCCTGCGTGTTGTAGCCGAACACCTCCTCGTAATCCTCGTCGAACAGATTATCGACGCGCCCGTAGGCCTCGAAATGATCGTTGAACCTGAAGCTGCCGCCGAAATTGACCACCGTGTAGGCCGGCATCGCGATCCGCGCGGGCAAGGGACCGCGGAAGTCGAAATCCTCCATCGTCCCGTTGTACACCAGTTCGCCGAACACACGGGCGCGCTTCTCGTGGAACACATAGGCCGCCGTAAGCGAAGCGGAGTGTTCAGGGCGGCGCACCTCTTTCAGGCGCGGTCCGCCCGCGTCGGTCTGCTCGCTGGACGATGTGTAGGTATAGGTCGCCGCCGCCGTGAAACCGTCGAAGAGATTGACGGTGGCCGCCACTTCCACGCCCTCCCGCTTGCTCTTCCCGCTGCGATTGATCGGGGTCGACGGGTAGGTCGGCGGCCCGCCATAGACCAGCGCGATCTCGTTGCTGAGGTCCTGGTTGAAATAGGTCACGTCGGTGACCAGCGCCCCGCCGAAGAAGCCCTGCTCGATGCCGACATCCCAGCCCAGGCTCTCCTCCGGAACGAGATCAGGGTTGCCGACGAAATTGTCGGGCACATAGCCGAACTGCTCGAAGAAGGTCGGACTGGTCACGCCGGTGCCGACGGAGCTGTGCAGCCGGGTTGCCGGCGTGATCCGCCAGGCGCCGCTCAGGCTGTAGGTCGTCGCATCTCCGAAGCGGTCGTTGATGTCGTACCGGACGCCGGCGTTGACATAGAAGCGATCGAGGAACTCGCCGCGATACTCGCCGACGAAGGAGTTGGTGTTGCGCTCGAAGGTCTCGCTGAGATGGCTGGGCGTAAACGTCTCCTGCTGCCATTCATAGCCGCCGGTCAGCTGATGCTTGGCGTCGAGCATCGCTGATGTGTCGAAGGAATAGGAGGCCTGGTAGGTCCCGTTGTAGCGGTTGCCGTCGTTCCAGGTGGTCAGGCCGCCGGAAAAATCCTCGCGATGAGCGTCGCTTCCGGCAAAGCGCATCTTCTGGGTGAGGGCGCCATCGAAGGACACATGGGTCGCGCCGAGCGAGCCGAAGAATTCCTGCGTCGCGGTGCTGTCCGGACCGTCGACCACCTCGCCATAGGTCGGGCTGCCCCAGCTGTAGTCCTGCGGGTCGACGTCGCTCTTGCGATCGACATAGCGCAGCGTGCCGTCGACGGTGAGCGCCGGCGACACGTCGGCCGCGAAGCGGCCGTTCAGCGTGGCGTTGCGGTCGCCGTCCTTCTCCGTGCCGTAGTCGGAAATGTTGAAGCCGCCGGTGTTGCGGAAGACCCCGGCGAAGGCGGCGTCGAAATTCTCGCCGCCGCCGCTCAGCGACACCCCGCCCAGCCAGGTGCCGTCCGTGCCGACCTCGCTGCGTGCGCTGCCCTGGAAGTCGTTGCGCTCGCCGCGCTTCGTGATGATGTTGACCACGCCCGCCAGCGCGTTGGCGCCCCAGAACGTACTCTGGGGACCGCGCAGTATCTCGATGCGGTCGATGTCGTCGGCGACCAGGCTGCCGAAGTCGAACTCGCCGCTCGACGTCTCGCCGACGTCGACGCCGTCGACCATGACCAGCAGCTGGTTGGCCTCGGCGCCGCGCACGCGCACCTGGGTGAAGCCGCCGAAGGACCCGCTGCGCGAGATGGAAAAGCCCGGCACCAGACGCAGCGCGTCGGCGACATAGCGGATCTGGTTCTGCTCGAGCTGCTTGCCGGTGATGACCGTGAAAGCCCTGCCCGACTTCTCCTGTTCGATCGGCGTCAGCCCGTCCGTGACGAGGATCTCGTCGAGCTGGCCGACCTCATCCGTCTCGGCCGCGGCCTCCTGCCCCTCGGCATTGCCTGCGAGCGCCAGCACCAGCGTGCCCGCCGCGATCATGGTCCTTCTCATTTCCGCCCCCGAAATCATCTGGCAGGGCGAGTGGAGCCGCCCCGTGGTTTGCGATGAACCGCAGGCGAGAATCGGCGATGGTCTCAATGGCAGGCACGTGCATCTTCATCCCCGGCCGTCTCCGGCATGCGGCAACACTTTCTCAAATGTCACCGCCACGGACGACCGCGCCGGAACACACCCCGTGTCCAGGCATGGGTGACCGGAAAAGGCAGGTCTCCTGACTTCCGTGTCCTCGCCGGTCTTCCGCCTTCCCGGCCGCGCGGACGCGGCCAGTGGCCTAGTGGAAGATGGCTCAACGGTTACAGTTGCGGGGGCAGTCGCGGATTCGGCCAAGCGTGCCGGCCTCACCGTGTTCCCTTTTCATCCGCCTTGCGGGCGGAACCAGTTCCGGCCGGCAAGCTATCGACGGGCCCGGCCGGCGTCAACCTCCGGTTGGCATTCTTTCCACCGGGGAAGAGGCCGCTCCGGCTTGCCGGAGTGTGCTTTTCAGCCCGATATAGTGCGCAAGCGCGGACACGATATCCCCCACGCTGGCGTGGAGGAGAGGCAACTGCCAAGTGTACGGCGAAGGCAAGTCCGTTGCGCATTGCGCTACCGGGAACGCGCCGCCCGCTTCTCAATCCCGAGGGAGGCTGCTATTAGCTCGAGGAGAGGGGGTGGCGTTCGTTTGCCGCCAGGCTGCGCGCACCGTTCTTCTGTTCGGAGCGTTCTATCGCAAGCCGCAAATACTCCGCGCTGTTGTCGATATGCGCGCGCATCAGCGACTTCGCGTGCTCGATGTCGCACGCTCTTATCCTGTCATATATTTCGGCATGCTCGGCGTAGGCCGCCTCGTAGGATTTGGTCGGAACGCTGCTCGTCACGCGAATGACTTCGGTCACGAGCCCATAGAGATTGTCATAGAAGACGGTGAGGATCGTGTTGCCGGCGGCCCGCACCAGCGCCCTGTGAAAGGCCGCGTCCGCGGCGGTAAAGCCGGAGAAGTCCTTGTTCCTGCCCGCCTCCCGCATATCGGCCAAGGCCTTTTCGACATCGTCGAGTTCTGTCGGCCCGCCGGACATGAGCAGTTCGAGAACGTTTATCTCGATCATGCGGCGCACGACCATCAGTTCGGTAAGATGACGCGCGTTCGTCGACAGCAATTGGCGCACGGTCGCGGCCAGCGTCCCGAGAAACTCGCCCACGTCGTCGCGAGCCACAGTGGTGCGCTCGCCATGCCGTCGCCGCACAAGGCCCTTCGTCTCGAGTATCTGCATCGCCTCGCGGACCGAGCGGGTCGAAACGCCGAATTCCCGCGCCAGATCGCTCTCGGAAGGCAACTTCTCGCCGACCGATAGTTCACCCGCCAGAATGCGCCCCTCGACGGCCGCGGCAACCGTCGAATGGAGCTTGTCCCTGTGTCGTGCCGTCCCTGTCGACGCAGTCATCTCCCGGCCTTCCTGCCGTGCCCGTTCCGTCGCGGCGGGCCTCGCGAAGCTACTGGTGTCATAAGTGGTGTCAAGTAAGCTCGTCAAGTCTTGACATATGACTTATGACATGAGATGCCATCCGCTGGCCACGCCAATGCGCATTTGCGGCGCAACGCCGGCTCTTTATGTTGGGAGGATGCAGACATGAGATTTTTCACAGCCGCCCTGGCGGCCACCGTCTTCATGGGCGGGGCGGTGGCCTTCACCGCTCCCGCGCTGGCCGATTGGCCCGAGCGCCCGGTCACGATAATCGTTCCCTGGTCCGCAGGCGGGGGCACCGACGCGACGGCCCGCGCTCTGGCCCAGGAGCTCGAAGAGCGCTTCGGCCAGCCCTTCAACGTCGTCAACCGCACTGGCGGCGGCGGTCTCGTGGGCCACATCACCATCGCCAATTCGGCTCCCGACGGCTATACGCTCGGCGTGATCACAATCGAGACCACGATGTTCGAAGCGCAGGGCCTGCCCGGCGCCGCGCCCGAGCAATTCACGCTTCTGGGGCGCTACAACGCCGATCCCATCGCTTTGAACGTGCGCGCCGACGCTCCTTACGAAACGCCCCGGGATCTCATCGAGGCGGTCAAGGCCAATCCGGGCGATCTCAAGGCATCCGGCGCCAATCGCGGCGGGCTTTCCCACCTCGCCTGGGCGGGCCTGCTGAACACGATGGGCATCGATCCGGAAGCAAGCCCCTGGGTCGCTTCCGACGGTTCGGCGCCGGCGATGCAGCAGCTCGCCGCCGACGCGATCGACATAGTGTCGACCTCGCCGGCGGAGGCCCGGTCGCTCGTCGATGCCGGCGAGGCCAGGACGCTGGTCGTCCTCGCCGACGAACGCAGTTCCCTCCATCCCGAGCTTCCGACCGCCAGGGAGGCGCTCGGGGTCGAATGGTCGCCGCTGCCTTTCCGCGGCATGGCCGGCCCGGCCGGCTTGCCCGACGAGGTCGTGGGCAAGATGTCGGATGCCCTGGCCGAGATCACCCGGGACGAGGACTTCATCGCCATGATGCAGTCGCGCGGTTTCTCGGTGGCGTATCAGGATACCGGTACCTTCACCGACACGGTGAAGCGCTCGCGCGACGCGCTGGTCAAGGCCATGCAGGCGGTCGGCCTGGCGAAGCAGTAGACCGGCCGGGGAAGCGTCATGCGGATCGACGACAGGATTGTCGGCATAGGCCTGACGCTCCTTGCCCTATGCGTGATCTGGGGCGCGCGGCAGATACCGGCGGTGCCCGGCGCGTCATTCGGGCCCTCGCTCATGCCGACCCTTGTCGGCATCGTGATGGCGGGATGCGGGATCGCGATACTCCTTGGCGGTCTGCGATCTGCCGGCGGCCCCCTGATGGACGTTTCGGTGTGGAAGGGGCAGCGCAGGGGCCTGCTGTGCGCGGCATGGGCGATCGGCGGCGTGATGCTTGGCATCGCCTTTCTGCCATGGCTCGGATTTCCCCTGTTCGGATTGCTCTATGCCTTGCCGCTCATGCTGCTCATGGGAGCCCGGCCGCTTGCCGCAGTGCCTGTCGCGCTGGTCCTGGTGGTCGGGTGCTACCTTCTCTTCAAGCATCTCTTCCATGTGCCGCTTCCGGCCGGTCCGGTGACATTTCTGGGGTAGCGGATGAGCAGCGATATCCTCCTCGACGGGCTGGCGATCGTCTTGCAGCCGCATGTGCTCGGCATCATCCTGCTGTCGGCCGTCTATGGTCTGTTTGTCGGGGCCATTCCCGGGCTGAGCGCCACCATGGCGACCGCGCTGCTCATTCCGCTCACTTTTTACATGGATCCGGTGTCGGCCATCGCCGCGATCGTGGCCACCACCGCGATGGCCATTACGGCCGGAGACCTTCCGGGCGTCCTGCTGCGCATCCCGGGTACGCCCGCTTCGGCCGCCTATGTCGAGGAGGCCTACGCGCTCAACCTGAAGGGCAAGGCGCAACTGGCCATGGGGATCGGCATCGTCTTTTCGGCCGCGGGCGGTCTGTTTGGCGCAATCGTGCTTCTGGTCAGCGCCCCGCTTCTTGCCCGTGCCGCATTGAGCTTTTCAAGCTTCGAGTTCTTCTGGCTCGCCCTTCTGGGCCTGCTTACATCCGCTCTCGTAAGCACGGATTCGCCGGCGCGAGGGCTCTTTTCCCTGTGCCTGGGCCTGTTGATCAGCACCGTGGGGCTCGATGTGACGTCCGGGCAGCCGCGCTTCACCTTCGGGGTCATCGAGCTCTATGGCGGCGTCAGCTTCATCCCCACCATGATCGGCATGTTCGCCTTTGCCGAGCTGCTGCGCGGCCTGTCGGCCGCCGGGAAGGTCCCGCCCGTGCCGGAGCGGCAGACGTTCTGGAGCAATCCATTCGCCGGCGTCTGGCGGGCGTTCAAGTCCTACCCTTTGAGCTTCTTCCGCGGCTCGGCCCTTGGTGCCTCGATCGGCGCGCTTCCGGGCGTGGGAGGAGATCTGGCCGCCTGGATCGCATACGGCATGAGCAAGCGCTTCTCGAAGACACCGGAGAAGTTCGGGACCGGCCATGAAGAGGGGCTGATCGAGGCCAGCTCGTCCAACAATGCCGGGCTTTCAAGCGCCTGGGTTCCCGCACTCGTGTTCGGCATCCCGGGGGATGCAGTCACGGCCATCGCCATCGGGGTGCTGTTCATGAAGGGGCTGAACCCGGGCCCGCAGCTTTTCGTCGACAACCCGACAATGCTCGCGGCCGTCATCCTGACTTTCGCGGTGGCCAATCTCCTCCTTGTCCCGATCGGCTATTTTGCCATCAAGGGAGCCCATTACGTGCTTTCCGTCCCGCGCGGACTGGTCGTGCCTTCGATCCTTGTCTTTTGTGTCGTCGGCTCGTTTGCAATCAACAACACCGCGTTCGATGTCGGCACAATGCTGGCCGCGGGCCTTGTGGCCTATCTCATGGAATCGAACCGGTTTCCCATCGCGCCCGTCATTCTCGGGCTCGTGCTCGGGCCAATCCTGGAACGCAACTTCATCATGTCGATGCAGATCGCCGACGGCAGCCTCCTTGGCTTCTTCGGCCGCCCCCTTGCCGCCGTGCTGGGGGTCGTCGTGTGCGGCATCGTCCTCATGCCGCTGCTCAGGGGCATCCTGCGGCGCACGCGCAAGCGCGCGGCGGACGCGCGGGCAGCCTGATCAGAATCCTACGCATTCAAGGAGACCAACAAAAATGCGCGATACGTTTTCCGTGGAAGGCCGCGTGGCGGTAGTGACCGGCGGCCTCGGACAATTGGGCACACAGTTTGCCACGTCCCTGGCCGAAGCCGGCGCCAGAGTCGCCATCTTCAGCCGCCGGCCGTTCGGACAGGAACAACTGGCCGCGAAGTTTCCCGGCCTGGAGGACAACATCCGCGTCTACGAAGCAAGCGTCACCGACAAATCGGCGCTTGAAGCCACGACCGGGAAACTGGTCGCCGACTGGGGCGTCCCGCACATTCTCGTCAACAATGCCGGCATCGATTCCAAGCCGGACGGCTCGGCCGAACAGAACGCGCCCTTCGAGGCATATCCGCAGAAATACTGGGACGAGATCATCGAAACCAACCTCACCGGGGTCATGCTCACCAGCCAGGTGGTGGGAAGCCGCATGGCGGCGGAACAGCGTGGCTCGATCATCAATGTCGGTTCGATCTACGGCATGGTCTCCCCCAATCAGGCACTCTATGCCTATCGGGAAAAGCGTGACGGCGTACCCTTCGTGAAGGCGGTCTCCTATGCGGCGTCGAAGTCCGGCCTGATCAATCTGACGCGCTATCTTGCGACCTATTGGGCCCCCAGGAAAGTGCGCGTCAATCTCGTTTCCTTCGGCGGTGTGAAGACCGCTACCTTCGACAAGGAGTTCATCGACGCCTTCCTCGAGCGCGTGCCCCTGGGGCGCCAGGCGGAAATCGACGAATACAACGGCGTGATCCGGTTCCTTGCCTCCGATGCCTCGTCCTACATGACCGGCTCCAACGTCGTGGTCGATGGCGGGTTCACCGCCTGGTAGGGCCCGAACGCGGGCGCGACGTCGGTACATGAGGCATTTCATTTGGCATCGATGCGGGAACGGGCAACGCGCGGGCCGAGCGGTTCGACAGCGCGGGAGCCCGGCTCCGCGCGCGCCGCTCAAGAACGGCGCTGGCGGCAGAACCCGGCGCCACCGTCCACCTTTGCCGCACATAGCCCGACCACGGTCGGGCAAACCTACGCCACCTTCTCCGGAGACCTTCGCAAATGACCACCTACGACTACGCCTCGACCGACTGGGCATCCATCCGGCGCCTGGCCAATTGGTATTCGGGCGACATCCACGACGTCATGGACAAGCATGGCGTCTATGGACATCTCAAGGGCATCTCGCTTTTCGGCACCCTGACGCCCGGGCAGATCGTGTGCGGCCCCGCGGTCACGGTGCTCTACGAGCCCTCCACGCGCATCGGCCAGCCTCAGGACGTCTATCACGGCGCGATCGATTCGGTGGTCGAGGGCGGCATATTGATGGTCGACGCCTCCTGTGCCGAAGGCTCGGGCACGGGTGAATTGATGTCCACCGGCGCCAAGGTCGCCGGCGCTGCGGCAACCGTCGTGCATGGCACGGTCCGGGATCTGGCCGAGGTGCGCCGCCTGGGCTACCCCCTGTTTGCCCGCGGCGCGAGCCCGGTCGGCGTATCAGGCCGCATGGAGCCTGCGCAGGCCCATGTCGATCTCGACATCGACGGGATTCGGGTTCGCCCCGGCGACGTCATCTTCGCCGACATAAGCGGCGTGGTGGTGATCCCGCGCGAGATGGTCGCAACCATAGCCGACGCGGCGGATCAGAACGGCGCCGGCGAAGCCCGTTGCAGGGAAAGGATCCTCGCGGGCGAGAAACTGCAAAGCGTCTGGCCTGCGGGCAGTTCAGGCCCGGCATGATACCGGCGGTCGACGATATCGACCGTTGCAGCGCGCGACCGCGTCGCCCGCACCCGTTGGCGCGGAAGCCGGCCACAAGGGGTTGCGCCGGCGATTGAGCTCAGGTCGATGCGTGAGCATCCCTGCCCTGGATGAGTCAACCTCCAGTGCCGTTGGCATGGGAACGCAGTGTCTTGATGCCGACCGTTTGTTTCGCAAAGGGGCGGCAAATCAGTCGGTATCCGGCCGTCGTGTCGGCCCGGCGGAGGTCATCCGGCACCGTTGGGATCGTCACCACCCCAGGTCAAAAGATCGCGAACCCAGCCGGCCTTGTCCGGCCAGCCTTGCGCCCCGATCAGAGGCACGAAGCGGACGCCGCCCAGCAGTTCTTTGGTAAAGCCGCCATCGCTACCGCGCACCAGCTTGACGAGATCCTGGTAGCCATGACGGCCTACCGGCATGACGATGCGGCCCCCGGCGGCAAGTTGTTCCTTCCACGCAGCGGGCACATCGGGCCCCCCGGCCGAGGCGATGATCACGTCGAACGGCGCCTCGCCGGGCAGGCCGAGCGTGCCGTCGCCCGTATGCACATGGACATTGGCGTAGCCGAGCCGCGCCAGGCACGAGCGAGCCCTGTCGGCGAGCACGCCGTGCCGTTCCACGGTGAAGACATCGGACGCGATCTGCCCCATCAGCGCCGCCGCATAACCCGACCCCGTGCCGATCTCGAGCGCACGCTCGCCTGGACGGAGCGCGGCCGCCTCGATCATCAGAGCGACGACATAGGGCTGCGAGATGGTCTGGCCCTCGCCGATCGGAAGCGGCCCGTCGTCATAGGCGTAGCGGTGCAGCTTCTCCGGCACGAACTCCTCGCGCGGCACCGTCCGCATGGCGCTGAGCACATTGGCGTCACGGATGCCGCGCCCGGCGATCTGGCGCTCGACCATGGTCTCGCGGGCTTGTGCGAAGTCGGTCACGACGGGTCCGATCCGCTCGAATGATCTAGACCTATTATAGCGCGATCGTCGTCCGCGCGCAGCCCGGCAGGCCGCGCCGATCACCCGGCGATAGAAATGGTTCATGGCATTCTGCGGGGGCGTTCCGCGCACCGCCCCCGGCGTCGTTCAAAGCATGTCTCCCGAAGGTGTGCAGCGGTTTCGGGAAAGAGGCATGCGCTAAATCAAGAACCTACAGCGCGTCGGTGGCGACACAGTACACGACGCGGCGATCGCGGGTTATCAGCGGCAACATATCCGCTTCGTCATCCACGGACGAGCGCACGCAGCGAAGCGGAGGGCGCACCGATCCGTGGATCCATGCCGTGACCGATCCGAAGGCCGCAGACGGTCGAGGAAGAGGCCCCGATCCACCCGCCCAAGCCCGCTCTGCACCGAAGCAGTCGTCCGCGATTTCACGGCATGGATTCTCGGGCGCCCACGCTTCGCGTAGGCTCGGGCCCGAGAATGATAGGGCGGCGCTGTTTCCGGCCAACGTATCCTCGGGACATCAAATACCAGCCGTCGGATGGCCGAGGGCGCCATGATGTGGTGAGTTCGAAGATTCCTGACCTTCGATGTTTTTCAGCACGTCATGCCGCCCCGACCACTGTCGTGTACAGTGCGTTGACGCCCAAAGGACGCATCAACTCCGCCGGCGCCGACATCCGGTTGTGTTCTTCGACCGGTGTTTCCCGGCCACAGGATCAGCCCTGCGACGGCTTCCAATCGGCCGCGGGTACGACATTGATCATCCATGGGACGCCGAACCTGTCGACCAGGGAGCCGAAGCCGGGCGACCAGAAGGTCTCGCCGAACGGCATGACCGCTTTGCCCCCTTCGGACAGCTGGTCGAACCAGCGCTGTCCCTCAGCCTTGTCGTCGGTGTGCAGGGTGACGTCGAAGCCGTTCTTGGGTTTGTCGATGCTGGGTGCCCAACCGACATCCATGTCGGCGCCCATCAGCGCCTGGTCGCCGACCTCCAGCCAGCAATGCATCAGCCAGCTCTTGTATTTCTCGTCGGTGATCGGCATGTCCGGAGGCGCGTCGGCGTAGGGCATGGCGGCAGTGATCTTTCCGCCCAGAACCTTGGCGTAGAACTCGAACGCTTCGCGGCACTGGCCCTGGAAGCTGAGGCTGGTCACGATTTTCATGGTCGTCTCCTTATCTGATCGGGGTTTTCGGGGCTCTGATCGGGGTTTTGGGGGCGCGTCAGGCGAGATTGAGCTGCCAGGACACGCCGAAACGGTCGGCGACCCAGCCGAAGCGCTGGCTGAAGCCGTAACCGTCCAGCGGCATCAGCACCTCGCCGCCATCCGACAATTCGGCGAAGAGCCGCTCCTGCTCCTCGTCCAATGCGCAGTCGACGAAGAAGGACCAGGACGGCGTGAAGTCGAATGCGTGTGTTACCGGGCTGTCGCTCGCCAGCACGCTCTGCCCTGCGGCCCTGAAGCGGGCCAGCTTGATGCTGCCCTCCGCGCCCTGCTCACCCTTCCGCCAGCGCGTGACATCGAGAATCTCGCCGTCGTCGAACAGCGAGACATAAAGGTTCATCGCCTCTTCGGCATGGCCGCCCTGGAACATGAGGAACGGTTGCATCGTGGACATCGCCGCTTCCCCTTCGCTTCGGATTCCTTGGGAAAGCGGTCGCCGATTGACGCTTCCTCACATATGTTGATATCAACGTAAATGCGTTATGGATGTCAACCTCATCAGATGCACGCTCCTGACAAAGCTGCCTTCGAAACCACGCTTCTGGTGCGCGACACCTGCCTGTGCCTGCACGCGCAGCGGGCGGCGCGTGCGCTTGCGCGCCGTTTCGATGTCGCGCTGAAACCCGCCGGCATCACCAGCGGGCAGTTCTCCCTCCTCATGTCGCTCAATCGGCCGGAGCCGCCGAACCTCGGCAGCGTGGCGGCGCTGCTGGCGATGGACAGGACGACCCTGACCGCCAATCTCAAGCCGCTGGAGCGCCGCCGCCTCGTCGAGACGACAACCGATCCGACGGACAGGCGCACCCGGCTGCTGCGGCTGACGCCGGCCGGCCGGGCGGTTCTGGCCGAAGCGGTGCCGATCTGGCGGCATCTTCATGCGGCGATCGAAACGACGCTGTCTGACCCCGATCATCTGCGCTCCGAACTGAACCTTCTTTCGGGATCCGACAGTCAGGATGGTGCTGGGTAGGGCCGGAAGCCCGACACGGAGACGCCGTTCCGGCTTTCGGCTGCGACCTTCAAGGGCCGTCGCCGTGCTGCTGCCGCCGGGCAGGCCGGAGCGCGTCTCGGCTGACATCGCCACCTGTGCCCGCTACGAGGTCGCAATCGACAAGGACCTGAAGCTGCCGATGCCGCCGAGGCACCGGACCCAGGGTTGGCGTCGAATTCGGATTCGATGGCGACAGAAACAGATAGCGCGGCGGCACCGGCAAAATCGGTGCCGCCGCTCCGCTTGTCGGCGTGCGCGACTGACAAACCGCGCGCTGAGACAGCGTTTCCGCACCGCCGTTTGATCTGTCGGCGGAGGGCGATCTTGATAGCGAGATGTGACCTGGACTCATCTCGGTGCAAAAGGAAGATCAGCGATCGGCCTCATCCGGAAGTTTGGAAATCTTTCGGCTTTCTGTTAAGATGTACCATCGCCAATGAAGGCCGTTCCTGCTGGATCAGCAGTGAGCCTGCTCATCAGCGAGGACTCGATCATGAAAAACCTGGTCTCCTGGCTGAACGCCGCGGGCGTGGCAGCCATCTTTGCCGTTGCGAGCGTGGTTCCAGCGACCGGCGCGCCAAATCTCTTGCCAAGGCCCCAGACTGCCCACCCGACTGCCCACCCGCTGGAAGTCATCCAGGTCCGCGATGGAATGAGGTGGCGCGGGAACGGTTACCGAGGAGGCGGCTGGCGGCATGGAGGCAATTGGCGTGGTCGGAACTGGCACGGGAGCGGCTTTCGCGGGGGTGGTTATTACGGCTGGTACAACGGCTACGGCGGCTATTATGACGATGACGCCTGGGTCGCCGGAGGAGCGCTGTTGCTCGGAGCTTTGATCGGAAGCGCCATCGCCAACAGCAGCTACTATGGTGACTACTTCTACGAAGACAGGTACCTGAACGGCGGCAGATACTCGGGCTACCGCGACAGATACTCACCAGCACCGTACAGACGCCAGACCGCTGACCCCTACCTCGGATGGCAGCGCGCCTTGGACCGCTAAGCAGACATTCCTTGGCGAGCCAACGAATGGTCGAATGGTCTGCTTAGGCCTTTGTTTTGTCGCAGATTCTTGTCGGAAAACCGTGGGACACTTTTCCGGAATCTGCTTAGAGCATGTCTCCCGAAGGCGGGAACCGGTTTCGGGACAAAGACATGCGCCAGAACCTTCATCGCGCTCGACGACGGCAACCACAGAGCACGACAGAGCAGTGGCGGGTGATCAGCGGCGACATCTCCCCCTTCGTCATCCACGGGCGAGCGCACGCAGCGAAGCGGAGAGCGCGACGACCCGTGGATCCATGCCGTGACAGCTCCGGAGACCGCCGGCGGTCGAGGAAGAGGGATCCCCGATCCACCGCCCAGACCCGCACATATTCCGCACCGAAGCAGTCGTCCGCGATCTCACGGAACGGATTCCCGGGTCGCCTGCTGCTCGCTGCGCTCGCCTCCGGGCCCGAGAATGACGAGGATGGGGCGGCGGTATAGGCTGCTTCCGGCCAGCCGGCACATCATGCGCTACCGGTCATCGCAGACGACGGAGTGGTCGAAGGCGCCGTGATGTGGCGATCTCGAAAATTCTCGACCTTCGATATTCTCATCTCGCCATGCGGCCGCGACCACTGTCGAGTGCCGTGGACGGCAACAACATCCACGCCATGACCAGGGAGGCCGGACGCCTTCGACCATCAGGGCTTCGTCGAAGCCCATGTGCCGCCGCCTTTCTGGATCGGCAAGGGTCCGTCGAACAACCTGGAGCTTCCGCGTCAGCCGGTCGATGCGGCGGTGAAGACCGCCAGTTGAGCATCGAAAGCACGCCTGAAGGCCGGCCGCGCTTCGCCGCGGGTGACATAGGCGGAAAGGTTCGGATATTCGTCGAGCATTCCCGATCCGTTCAACCTGCGCAGCACCATCACCATCAGAAGGTCACCGGCGTTGAACGCACCGTCGAGCCAGTCGGCATCGCCAAGGCGCGCGGAAAGTTCGCCGAGCCGGTCGCGGATGCGACCCTCGACCTTAGCCAGGCGCTGCTCGTACCAGGTCTCGTCTCGCTCCAGGTACCTTGCGATTTCCCGATCGACGATCGGCGGCTCCAGTGTACTGACCGCGGCAAACATCCATGTGATCGCGCGCGCCCGGGCATTCGCATCGTCCGGCAGCAGGCCACGATGGCACTCCGCGATGTGAAGCACGATCGCACCAGAGTCGAACAGAGCGAGATCGCCTTCTTCATAGGTCGGGATCTGCCCGAACGGTTGAAGCGCACGATGCGCGGGTTCCTTCATCTCGCTGAACGAAACAAGACGGACGTCGTAAGGCTGGCCCACCTCTTCGAGCGCCCAGCGAACACGCATGTCACGCGCCTGTCCCTGGCCGCGGTCGGGCGAGCGTTCGAAGGCTGTGATGGTGGGGATCATTGGAAGGCTCCGGGTGAGATGCTGTCGGGAGTGGCTTGGGCGACAATTGTTCTCATGGTGCGGTATCCGGTTCTTGCGCTTTGCATCAGAGGACGGACGACCGGTATGGTTCCCGACACCTTAGCTTGATTTCTTTGGCGATGGGATTTCGTGGGCCGGACCTTCTGCGTGTGGCCGTCGCGGGCTAAAGAAGTCTCTTGGTCGGCGAAGCCCTCAAGAACGGCGCGGCATCCTATCTGTTCGACTCCAGCGAGTCACACCCAGCTTGCGTATCGTTCGCTGGCCGGGATCGAAATCGATGACGCCCTCGCAACGTCCGAGCAACCGATCTCTGATTCTGATATGGGAACGACGCTTCAACGCGCCGTACATGACCCAAAGCAGAGTTCGCCCGCCGATCAGAAAGGTCGGCTTTGCGCCGCATGTTGGACGTTCGTATTGGTGTTGACGTTCCCCAGAAAGCGGACGCCGCTGTGGTACATTTGGCACCTTCGATGAGAGACGCCCGTGCCGCAATTATCCAGCTCTTTGTACGGAACGGAGCAATGATCCGGTGGCGCAATTTTGACTTTTTGGCTAGAGCTGCGATCAGCGTCATTTGAAAAAGAACCAATGCATACCGCACGCCCTCCAAAGAAGGCACTAAAAGCTTGGCTAGAGGCATACCCGAGCGAAGTTGGGAACTATGGCCACTTGCTCCTTGAGGAGAAACAAGAAACCGACGCCAATATTCCGAAAGACCTCATTCCCTATTTTGAGTCCGCCCACCTCGACGCGAGACGCTGTTTCCATCAACTTGCCCGCATCAGCCTCCATCCGGACGAAGGCGATGCAGGGTGTGACGCCCATTATCCCGGCTCGCTACCACTGAAAGCTCGAAAAGGCCTCTTTGGTGAGGTGATGTCGGGCATGATGTCGGAGAGCTATGATTTCGTTGGCAGACATGAGTACCTGATTCCCGTCTTCCTCTTCCGCAATCATGAGGATGCCGGACAATACATCTACACGCTGAGCCGTGATCCGACCCGCACACGTGAGGTGCTTGGACGCAAAGGCGACGACTTCATTGCGATCGTGGTCGATGAAGAAGGCAAGGTCACCCGCTTCATCGCAGGCGAGGCGAAGTGGCGCGGTAGCTGGACGCCATCTGTCGTGGACACCGTGATGCTCGGTGAGAAAATCGCCGATCCGGACGACAGCACGAAGCGAATCCACAGTGGCAAGGGCGTTTGGTACGAAGTCAATCGCGCGCTTCCTGTACCGCTTGGGCTGGAGCAGCTGCACGCGATTCTCGAAGAATGCGAGCCGGACAAGTTCGCAAAGGTTATTGCTTCGCTCGACCGCATCCTCGCGCGGCGGAATCCCGATCCAGTGGAACGCACCGACCTGATCCTCCTGGTGGGCGGCTCTCCAGCCACACGTAAACCCGCTCATTCGCTCATCCCTTGGGAGAACGTGCCGGAGGAATACAAGGCGGGCCGCGATCTACAGATCGTTGAACTGCTCATCGCGGATGGCGACGATTTGATCGACGCGATCTATGCGGGCCTCTGGGCAAAGGAGTACGCCCTTGCCTGAGTTCGATCAGGAACGTCTCAACCTTGCCCGCGCCATCCAAAACGACCTTGCGCAAGAGAGGACGCTAAGCGCCTTGCAGGCGCGGTCCTTCGTGCGGTGCCTACAAACGGACTGGGATGTCGAAACCATCCAGTGGAGCGATAGTGACTCCGATACGATCCTCCACCAGGCGCGCTTCCTAATACGCGCCGGCAGGGTGCTCTCCACAGTGGGCGAGGGAAGTCCCGAGGAGGCGACTCTCGCATTTCGGAGGGCCGGAGAGCTTCTGGAATGGCTCTCAAGGGCGCAAGACAAAGTCGGCGAAGAAATCCCTACCGCCTTGTTCGCGGCCGGATGCTATCAGCTCGGTGGCCTCCCGGCGATGGCCTCGGGGTTGCTGCGCCAGGTCGTGCCTAGCGACAGGGGATCGCGGCTCTTTGCCGATTTCCTGAAAGCCGATTTTGATGCCGTGCTTCGCCGGGCGGCAGGCTTTTGGGCGGACAACCTCGACCTGACACGACGAGGTGTCGAACAAAGGTTCTTCGGTGAAGGCACCGAGGACAGCGTCACGTGGTTTGGCACCATCGAGCTTGTTCGCTGCATTGGCCTTGCTGCGCAGACCTTGAGGCGCGGCGATACGGCCAGATTTTCCGTTGCGCTAGAACGCTTCCGCGATGTCGAGCGCCTTCTTGTTCGAACCTCGCCCGATGACGTCGCGCTTCTTGCCTTCTTCCTGCGCTCGGCCTGCGAGCGCTTCGGCAATTCGACGATCTATGAACCGCTACGGCAGCTCGGCCTGCTAAATCCGGAAAGACTGCGGCACGTTAACCAGTTTGCCAGAAGGCAGTATGCGCGCGGCCGCGGCATTCTGTGGCAATCGCAAAAGCAGGGTATCGAGCGGCTCCTCAATAATTCTTCGTTCGCCCTCTGTACGCCGACGGGATCGGGCAAAACGCTTGTCGCCAATCTCGCCATCCTGAAAGAGCTCTTGATCCTTAGGGAGGCCCAGGACGGTCTTGCCCCGTTGGCTCTCTACATCGTTCCGTCGCGCGCCCTTGCAGGCGAAGTCGAAGCGAAACTTACAGGCGAGCTTAGCCGCGACTTCGTGGTTACGGGGCTTTATGGCGGTTCCGACTGGGGCATAACCGATGCTTGGCTGACCTCTGACTCGCCAACCGTTCTTATCGCGACGGTCGAGAAGGCAGATGCCCTCATGCGCTATCTGGGGCCGATGCTGTTGGCTCGCCTCAAGCTGCTCATCGTCGACGAGGCCCACCAAGTCGTGCTCGAAGACAATGAGCGCGAGCGCAATTCGCTCGCCGATCACATGAACCGGGCAATCCGCCTCGAAAGCTTCATCTCGCGCCTGCTGCTGCGGAAGCCGGACATCGTTCGCATCGCGCTAACGGCCGTTGCCGGGGGCGCGGCGCCGCCAGTCGCCCGGTGGGTAGAATCCAACCCTGACGCCCAGCCGGTCGGTTCGAACTATCGCAGCACCAGGCAAGCGATCGGGGTACTCGAGGTAAGCAAAGGATCGCCCCGCATCGAACTGCACCGAGTTAACGACCATCCGCTCGGCGTGCGAGGTCGCGGGGACGTTTACATCCCGCTCAAGATCGATCCGATGCCTGAACCGCATTCGGGCATCCGCAACAGCCTCAATCATTTCACGCAGAACAGCATCCTCTGGACGGCGCTGCATCTAGTAGGCGACGACCGCCGCATTCTCATCTCGATCTCCCAGCGTCCCGAACAAACCATGGGCTGGTACGCCGAGGCGTTCGACCTCGCGGGCTGGGAAGACATCCCCGCCTTCGAGCCACCAGCCGAGGGCGAGGACGCAGCGTTGTTTGCGGAAGCGCGCACTGTCTGTATCGACTATTGCGGCGAGAATTCCCACGAGCTTCGTCTCCTCGATCGCGGGATCGCGACCAACCACGGCCAGATGCCGCAGCGCCTCCGGCGGTTGATGGTTGCGCTGATCGATCGGTCCGTCTGTCCGATCACGGTGGCGACAGCGACCCTCACTGAAGGAGTCAATCTTCCCTTCGACATGATCTTCTTGCCCCTTCTAAAGCGCACGATTTTTAACGTAGCGACGCAAACCCCTGAAGAATATCCGATGTCGGCGGCAGAGTTCCGCAATCTCTCCGGCCGCGCCGGCAGGCCGGGTGCCGCCAAGGGGATGGAGGGTCTTACACTGGTCGCCCTGCCCGTCGCGCCGTCTACGACAGCTGGCGGGCAGCTTGCCACGCAGCGAAGGCAGGCGAGGGATCGGCGTGATGAATACGACGGCCTTCTAAGAAGGCTAAGGGCGGACGCCGTAGGCGATGGAAACGCAACGAGCCCGCTCTCCGTCTTGCTTCGCGCCATCAAACGGCAGGCGATGCGCCTGCCGGGCATCCGCGACGACGACGACTTTCTGCAGTGGCTGGAGGTGACCGCGCCTGAGGCAGTGTCCGCCGAAGCGGGACAAGCGCACGCGACACCAGCGGCTCGCCTGGCCGACCGGCTCGATGAACTCGACACTATGATCCTAGCGGCCATAGAGGAGACTGCTGCCATCAGCGCAATAGCGACAACGCCCGCCAATGCCGAGGCGATGCTTGCGCAACTGTGGCGGCGCACTTTCACGCAAGTTGCGCAAGCGACAGAAGACTGGATGGAGCAAGCCTTCATTAAGCGCGGGCGGGGGATGGTCGAGATGATCTACCCTGATGCCGGCGAGCGAAAGCGGCTCTACGATTACGGGTACGCGCCTCATGTAGGCAGACGCTTCGAGCCGGTCGCACAAACTATTCTTGAGCGCCTGCAGGAAACCGAAGGCTACGGCACGATGCAGCCCGATGCGCGCCTTGCGGTCTTCGTCGCGCTCGGAGAAGCCGTTGCCGACGACGGCGGGTACGGGTTTTCCATTCGCGACACCGAGATGGGCCGCACCCTATACGCCAACTGGCGTGGAGTGCTGAGCTGGTGGATGGGGGTACCGGGGGCAGCCGGGCCAGCGCCGCGAGACCTTCGCGCTTGGCAGATATTCACCTCCGACAATTTCGAGTTTCGACTGGGCGTCGCCATAGGTGCAGTCGTCGCGAGGGCATGGTCACAAGGCACCACTGATCCGCTCGATACCCCAACAATCGACACCTGGAAGGATACCACGGGGCTTCCATGGTTTGCCTTCTGGGCAAAAGAGCTGTTGCGCTGGGGTACGCTCGATCCGTTTGTGGCCTTTGCGCTTTCTCTCGGCATCGCGAAATCCCGCCCTGAAGCCGAAGGCATGAGCGAGCAATATCTCGCATGGCTGGACGATGAGATAGAAGATTGGAGCAGCGAAGATCAGATCGACCCGAGCAATCTCCTAGCATGGTCGAGAACGCTGAGGGCCCACGAAGCTGCTGCCCCAAGACGCATGCCGATCGCTGCGGACCTCACCGGAACGGACGGCAGGGCCGGACAGTATGCCGTCATTCCTGTGCGTTCCCAAAGACGTATCCGCTGGCTTGACGCTTCAGGATTTCGCCTCGCGGTCTCGGCGATTCCCGAGGACTTCCCGACCGGATTTCGGCAGCCTAACGACTACGATCTTCTAATCGAGAACGGTGAGGTCTCAGTGGTGCGGATCTTCTAAGTCACTGTTCCATCGATGCGAATGGCAGCTATGGTCGCCAGCCCAACCGAAAGCTGCCGGTCAGCTCACGGCCCCATTCGCGACCTTCGATATGGTTGCAACAAGGTCAGGGACTTGTGCAGCCCGCCGTCCATGCAAATGACATGAATCCATCATCCCTGAATGGCGGATAGACTCCGCGCCGCCTTCAGCCCGGCCAGGGTCGCGTCGGTGGCGTCGATCACTCGCGTGGCCACCCCGATCCGCCTAAAGCCGCGCGCATAGAGGGCCGACAGCGCGGCGCTGCCGATCAGTGGAATCTCCCCGCCGCCCGATGCCAGTTCCCTCTGCCCGCCGATCTCGGCGCCGATGAGCAGGCCAGAGAGGTAACCCGCGCCCCATGGCTGGCTCCTGCCCGACAGAAGCGAACCCGACCGGACGCGGAAGAGGTCCGAGACGAGCTTCTCGGGCCGGTCGAGGCCGGTGTCGAGGCCGGCATCGAAACCCTCGTTACGCTCGGGATCGGCGGGATCGCCGCCGACGGAGTGGCGCAGGACCGAATGGGTCTTCAGCACCTCGAACAGCTCGCCGGTCATGGCGGTGGCGAAGCGGCGCACTGTCCTGCCGTCGAGCTCGACCCATTTGGAATGCGTACCCGGCATGACGACGGTGCCGGAAAACCCTTCCAGCAGCGCCGAAAGTCCGAGCAGCTGGGTCTCCTCGCCGCGCATGACGTCCTCGGCCCCCTCGCGTCGCTGGCAGACGCCGGGCAGGATGCGCGGGGTGAGATGCGGGTCTGGCATTTCGGGCCGCACGGCGCTCGCAAGCAGGGCATCGAGATCGGCCGGCGCCTCGATATAGGGCGCTTCGATCCAACCCTGGCGCGCGCCGGCCATGCCTGAGATCAATACGTCATAGGGATCGGCCCCGGGTTCGACATGGCCGGCGAGCACTTCCGTGAGGGCCGCTGGAAACGCGGCGCGCTCGAGCTTGCCCATGCCCTTGTCGGACGAATTGGCGAAGGTCACGGCGCCGGCGGCGTCGATGCCCCAGACACGCAGATTCGACGTGCCCCAGTCGACCGCGATCCACTCCGTCCTGCCGTTCATCCGTCGCTCCTGCCGCGCTGGTGGTCTCCGAGGCCATCTTCTTGCACGGAGATGGTGACCTTGCGAGTCCTTCGAGGCTCGCTTCGCGAGCACCTCAGGATGAGGGAGGCTGGCGCCAGACGAATCCGAGCTAGTCTCTGCACAGAGGGATGACGGGCTGGCTTGGACCTTTGGTGCGTCCTTCGAGGCTCGCTTCGCGAGCACCTCAGGATGAGGGAGGCTGGCGCCAGACGAATCCGAGCTAGTCTCTGCACAGAGGGATGACGGGCTGGCTTGGACCTTTGGTGCGTCCTTCGAGGCTCGCTGCGCTCGCACCTCAGGATGAGGAGGCTCGGCGCCAGTTGCCCGCATCCAGAGGGCCCAGCCCGAATTCGTGTGAATGCCCGGCGCCAACCCTCCTCATCCTGAGGCGCGAGCGAAGGCGAACCTCGAAGGGCGGTCAGGCGGCCTTGCGCTCCGGGAACAGGGCGCGCAGGCCTTCGGCCGAAGCCTCGGCGACGCCGCGCTCGGTGATGAGGCCGGTGATGAGGCGCGCCGGCGTCACGTCGAAGGCCGGATTGCCGGCGGGCGATGCCTCCGGAGAGATGCGCACCCGCGCGATCTCGCCCGACGCGGTCTTGCCCCAGACATAGGAGACTTCGTCGGACGAGCGTTCCTCGATCGGGATCTCCCTCACCCCGTCGGCCACCGTCCAGTCGATGGTCGGCGACGGCAGGGCGACATAGAAGGGCACGTTGTTGTCCTGCGCGGCGAGCGCCTTCAAATAGGTGCCGATCTTGTTGCAGACGTCGCCATGGGCCGTGGTGCGGTCGGTGCCGACGATCACCATGTCGACCTGGCCGTGCTGCATCAGATGCCCGCCGGCATTGTCGACGATCAGCGTGTGCGGCACGCCGTGGCCGGCCATCTCCCAGGCGGTGAGCTGGGCGCCCTGGTTGCGCGGCCGCGTCTCGTCGACATAGACGTGAACGGGAATGCCCGCCTCGACGGCGAGGTAGATCGGCGCCGTCGCGGTGCCGTAGTCGACCGTCGCCAGCCAGCCGGCATTGCAGTGGGTGAGGATGTTGACCGGCTCGCCCGGCTTCTTCTTCGCAGCGATGGCGCGGATGATTTCGAGGCCGTTGCGGCCGATGCCGCGATTGAGCTCGATGTCCTCGTCGGCGATCTCGGCGGCGCGCTTGAAGGCGACCGCGGCGCGCTCGGCGGGCGCAATGGGGCGCAGCATGTTGCGCATCTCGTTCAGCGCCCAGCGCAAATTGATCGCGGTCGGGCGCGTGGCGTGCAGCGTCTCCCAGGCAGCGTCGAGCGCGGCGTCCGAGGGGTCGTCGCGCATCCGGATGGCGATGCCGTAGGCGGCCGTCACGCCGATCAGCGGCGCGCCGCGCACCCACATGTCGCGGATGGCGACCGCAACCTCGTCGACCGTGTCGAGCCGCTCGATGCGGAAATCATGGGGCAGCCAGCGCTGGTCGATGATCTCGACGGAACGGCCGTCCGCTGCTGGCCAGATGGTGCGGTAGTGACGGTCTGCGACTTTCACGGACGGCTCTCCTTCTCGATCAGGGCGGCCAGGGCGTTGACCTCGTCGATGCTGTGGATTCGACGGGAGTTTACCACCAGATGACGGCCGAATTTCAGCGCTGCCGCCTCGCAGGACGCACGCAGGTCGACATCCTCGATCGTCTCGAAATCGGCATTGTGCGCCAGGCCGAGAATGCGCCGGTGCACCTCGACGCCGGCAAAACCGAGCAGGTCCCGCCAGATGTCGTGCAGCAACTGGTCGAGCGCCTGCTCGGCGCCGAGCGCGTCGCCGCGATCCTCGAACAGGCTCCTGTGATAGAGCATGCCGGTGCGTTCGGTTCGCCAGAGCCGCGAGAACTCGGTGCGGAAGACGCTCCAGGTCTCGGCTGCCGTGCGCAGCAGATAGTCGCGCATCGAATGGCGCGATTCCTCCTGCTCGTGGCCGCGCTGGGAAAAGAACGACATCCAGAAATTGGCGAGCAGCATGCCGACGTCGAAGGCGATCGGCCCATAGAAGGCGAATTCCGGGTCGATGACCCGCGTCTCCTCGTCCGTCACCATGATCGAACCGGTGTGGAGATCGCCATGCAGAAGCGTCTCGGCCTTGGCGGCGAAAAGATGCTTCAGGCGCTGCGCTTCGACCTTCAGGTCGCGGTCGGCGCGCAACTCGGCCACGAGGCCGTCGAGCTGCGGCGAGGTATGGCGGTTCAGCGGCGCCTCGAAATAGGGATCGGTGAAGACCAGGTCCTCGGTGATGCCGCAGAGCTCGACATTGTCGGCGAAGAGCGCCAGGTCGGCCTTGCGCTCGCGTGTCGCCATGTGGAAGTCGGAGCCGCGAAACAGCGTGCGCGCCGTGAACAGCCCGAGATCCTCGGCGATGCGGGGCAGTTCGCGGCCGGCGATCAGCGCCTTCCTGAGGATGATGTGCGGCGTCAGATATTCCATGACGATCAGCGCCTGGCCCTCGTCGAAATGGAAGATCTCGGGCACGCTGCCCGGCGCCCGCGCCTCCTGGCGGATCAGCGCATGATATTCGAAGAAGGAGCGCTTGAGGGGCAGCGGCCAGCTGTCGCCGACCAGCCTGACATAAGGCAGCGCCTGCTTGACGACCGCCGCCCCGTTGCTGCCTTCGACGATGAAGACGAGATTGAGGTTGCCGTCGCCGACCTCGCGCACCCTCCAGGAGGAGATGTCCCTGCCGATGCGCAGGGCCAGCGCCTCGATGCTCCCCAGGCGGAGAGGCAGGCTCTCTACCGTCAATGCTTCGAACGAAGCAGCTTCCATCATCTGTGGCCTCCCGATACGCGCTTGATCGCTTTGGTGTTCCGTTCGGGAAACCCCGGGCGGTTCGGTATCACGACACCATGCCAAGCGGCGATTGTGAAGTGAGGCTAGAGACGGGTCTGGCAATTGTCAATCGTGTTGACAATTGCCGAAACGCCTCCTAGCCTTGAGATCAAGGGAGGATCGAATGGTGGGGGATGGTGTGTTCCGCGTAGCGGGGCTGAGGAAATCCTTTGGTCCGAACCAGGTCCTCGGGGGCGTCGGCCTCGAGCTTCGCGCGGGCGAAGTCACCGTGCTCATGGGCGCCAACGGCGCCGGCAAGTCGACCCTCGTCAAGATCGTCAGCGGCGTCTATTCCCGCAACGCCGGCTCGATGACGCTCGATGGCCGCGATTTCGCGCCGGCCACCCCGGCCGAGGCGATCCGCGCAGGCGTCGTCACGGTCCACCAGAACATCAATGACGGCGTGGTCGCAGCCCTCGACGTCGCCACCAATCTCACGCTCGACAGGCTGAGCTGCGCCGGCGCTTCGCTGTTCTTCAACCCGCGCAAGGTGCGCCGCGAAGCCCGCGCGGTGGCGGAACGCATGGGGCTCGACATCGATCTCGACGCCGCCATCCCCGACCTTTCGCTCGCCGACCGCCAGATGGTGGCGATCGCCCGCGCGATGGCGCATGAGCCGAAAGTGCTGATCCTCGACGAGCCGACGTCGTCGCTCTCCAGCGCCGAGGCCAGCCGGCTGTTCGCGCTGATCGACCGGCTTCGGGCGCATGGCGTGGCCATCCTCTATATCTCGCACCGCATGTCCGACATCCGCCGCCTCGCCGACCGCATCGTGTCGCTGCGCGACGGTGTCATCGTCGGCACCTTCGCCGAAAAACCGCTCGACTATCAGGGTGCGGTCGACGCCATGCTCGGCCATCGCAGCGATCACGCCGCGATCAAGGCGCGCCCGCCCGGCCGGACCGTCTTCAAAGCGCAAGACCTCGTCATCGCCGAGGGCGCGCGGCCGATCTCGCTTTCGCTCGGCGACGGCGAGATCGTGGCCGTCACCGGTCTCGTCGGCGTCGGCAAGACGGCGCTCGCCGAGACCCTGTTCGGTGCAAGACGGCCGCATGGCGGCAGCATGTCGCTCGCCGGCCGGCCCTACGCGCCGGCATCGCCCGGCCAGGCGATCGAGGCCGGCGCCTTCCTCGTCGCCAAGGACCGCGCCGAAAGCGGCATCGTCCGCGACTTCAACATCTACGAGAATATGAGCCTGCCCTTCCTGAAGCGGATCTCGGCCCTGGGCGTGTCGCGGCGCGGCGCCGAGCGCGCCATCGCGCGCGATCAGATCCGGGAACTCGGCATCGTCTGCCGTTCCGAGAGGGACGACATGTCGACGCTGTCCGGCGGCAACCAGCAGAAGGTGATGGTCGCGCGCTGGATGACGCAGAAGGCGTCGCTCTTCATGCTCGACGAGCCCTTCCAGGGCGTCGACATCGCCGCGCGCCGCGACATCGCGGCCAAGCTGCGCGCCAGTGCGGCCGGCCGCACGACGCTCATCTTCGTGACCGAACTCGACGAGGCGCTGGAGACCGCCGACCGCATCCTGGTGATGTCGGAACAGACGATCGTCGGCGAGCACCGCAACGCCGGCATCGACATGGAACGCCTGCTCGCCGAAGTGGCAGGACAAAGGAACGCTGCATGACGACCGGATCCGAAACGACGAGACATGCCGCGGGAGCCGGTCGAACCATGGACCTGCAGACCATCGTGATCCGCTACGGCTTCCTGGCGCTGCTTGCCGGGCTGATCGCCTTCTTCGCCGCATCGACCGACGGCTTCGTCTCGCCGCAGAGCGCCGTCTTCATCTTCCAGTCGGTCGCCATCACCGGCATCCTGGCGCTCGGGGTGACGGCGACCCTCGTCATCGGCGGCTTCGATCTTTCCATCGGCTCCGTCGCCACCAGCGCCATGATGGCCGCGGCCTATGTGATGGTGGTGCTGGAGCAGAACGCGTTCGTGGCGGTCGTCGTCTGCCTGCTGATCGGCGCCGTGGTCGGGCTGATCAACGGCTTCCTGATCGTCTATATGCGGGTGCCCGACCTTCTCGCCACGCTCGGCATGATGTTCCTGCTGGTCGGCCTGCAGCGCATCCCGACCGAGGGCCGCTCGATCGCGACCGGCATGACCATGCCGGACGGATCGGTCGCGGAAGGCACCTTCAGCAGCGCCTTCCTGGCGCTCGGCCGGCACCGCTTCGACTTTTTCCTTCCCAATCTCCTGCCGGTCTCGGTGGTGATCCTGATCGTGCTCGCTCTGCTGATCTGGTTCTTCCTCGAATACACACGATTCGGGCGGATGATGTATGCCGTCGGCAGCAACGAAAGGGCGGCCGAACTCGCCGGCGCGCCTGTCAAGGCATACAAGATCTGGGCCTATGTCATTTCGGGCATTTTCGCCTCGATCGGCGGCATTCTTCTCGCCGCCAGACTTGGACGCGGCGATATCGCCTCGGGTAACAATCTCCTGCTCGATTCCGTCGCGGCGGCGCTGATCGGTTTCGCCGTGCTCGGCGCGGCCAAACCAAACGCCTTCGGCACGGCTGTCGGCGCCCTCTTCGTCGGCGTGCTTCTTCAGGGCCTGACCATGATGAACGCGCCCTACTACACGCAGGACTTCGTCAAGGGCGGCGTGCTCGTCGTCGCCCTCGTCTTCACCTTCGCTCTGTCGAACAGGGGCAAACGCTAGAGCATCGGACCCGAAAGTGGGTACCGGTTTCGGGATAATTCCGATGCTCGAACAACAGTTGGAGCGGCGGCACCGATTCCATAGGTGCCGCCGCTCCCGGCGCCGGAAAGCCGGCGCCCAGAAAACAATTGTTTCGAAAAACCACATTGGAGGACGGTTCATGAACTTCACACGCAGAACACTCGGCAAGCTGGCGATCGGCCTGCTCGGCGCCACGGCGCTGATGCAGGCGCCGGCGTCAGCGGGAGGCATGCCCGCGCCCTTCGACAAGCCCGGCGACGTCAAGATCGCGCTCGTGCGATATCTCTCGACCGGTGACTTCTTCCAGGCCTATCTGTCCGGCGTCGAGGCGCAGGCCAAGGCGCTGGGCGTCGACCTGCGCGTCCTCGACAGCCGCCAGGATGCCGCCCTCCAGGCCGACATGGTCGACCAGGCGATCGCGCTCGGCGTTCAGGGCATCATCATCCAGCACGGCCTGACCGAATCGATGAAGGAAGCCGCCCAGCGCGCGGTCGACGCCGGCATCAAGGTCGTCGCCTTCGACGTCAATGTCGAGAACGACAAGATCCCGCAGATCGAGCAGTCCGACCGCGACCTCGCCCGCCTCGCGCTGGAGCAGGCGATCAGGGACAATGGCGAGAACTGGAAGGCGGGTTACGTCTATGTCGCCGGCATCGCGCCGCTCGACCGCCGCAACGAGACCTGGGTCGACTTCAAGAAGAAGTATGCGGGCATCAACGAAGCCGCCATGTTCGGCACCCTGGACAATCCGATCGCCAATTCGGTCGCCAACCAGGCCCGTTCGGTGATCACGGCCAACCCTGACATCAAGGTGATGTTCGCGCCGTATGACGAGTTCGCCAAGGGCGTGAAGATCGCCGTCGACGAGGCCGGCCTGTCCTCCGACATCAAGATCTATTCGGCCGACATCTCGACCTCTGATATCGCCGCCATGCGCGAGGCGGGCAGCGCCTGGGCAGCGACCGCGGCCACCAACCCCGCCGTCGTCGGCCAGGTCGCGGTCCGCGCGCTCGCCATGCTGCTCGCCGGCGAAGAGCCGGGCAAGAGCGTGATCGTGCCGCCGACGCTGATCACCCAGAAGGACCTCAACGACAACGACATCAAGAACATGGAAGAGCTGTCGGCCAAGATGCCGCAATTCGCCCATGCCGATGTCGCGGTTCCCGCCTGGATGCCCCTGCCGTCGAAGTGAGGCGCGAACGAACATCGGATCGATGGAGAGGGCGGCCGGCGAGCCGCCCTTTTGCTTTTTGGGAAAGCATCGGCGTGCCGAACTCTCGTCGCGAAGAACCGTCGGCAGGACCCTCATGTCGGGTCTACGGCAAGGACCTGGACGTGTCAGGTTCTGGCAAAACTATGCGGACCACTGGTTGAGAGGATATGACGGCAAGCCAAGAGGGAAATAACAATGGCCAACAAGACTCCCGCGAATCTGGATTAGGCCATAGCGCGAGCGCAATTCGACGCAGCCGCCGTCAAATTGGCCCGGGAAGGAAGATTCGATCTGCAGCCGGAATCAACATCCGATCTGGACCTATTGGAAACGGCCACCGCAATGACGAAGGGCACGTGTCGCCCGACCACGCGAGCCAACTGAAACGACAACGGGACCTGACCACAAGGGGCAGTTAGCGCTTTTCAGACTACCGGCTGCAGCCTGATGGTCCTGACCGCCGCCGCATCCACCGCCGCCCGGCTGTAGAGCATCGGCACATAGTCTCCGGCGGCCCAGATCGGTGCGAGGTCGGCATAATGCGGCGAGCGCGGGTCGCCGGACTGGCCGGGCGTGTTGATGCACACGCTCCGGTCCCAGTCGCCGACGTCGAGCACCATGCGGAAGGAGGCACCCGAGACCAGGCGGAAATCGTCCGGCCGGAACGCCGCGTTCATCGGGGTGGATTCGCTGCCGCCGATCGGAAACGGCCCGACGTCGAAAGACGTACCGTCGCGCGCCGCGCCGACCGCATGCTCGAAGTGCGCGACATGGATCCTGCCCCAGGCCCAGCCCACCGCGTCGTCGCCCATCAGCGTCCGGCAGGTGCGGAAGGCGGCTGCCAGCGTGCCGGCGAGCAGCCGGTCCCGATCGCTTATGCTCATCCTGTCGGCGGGAGCCTCCAGGACCGCGATGACGCTGGCCACATCACCCAGCCCGATGAGCAGGCGCGATGCCGGATCGGGAACCAGCCTCTCGATCACCGCCGGCCGCAAATGTCGCGTCCACCACACCTCGAACAGCGCAGCCGCCGCACTTGCCTCGCTCAGGCGATGGTCCCACCCGGCAAGCAGCGTCATCGCTTCCCGCGCCTCCGGCGCCTCGGGCTCCACGCCGGCCAGCAGCCCGCACAGCCGGCGCGCCGGGATGGACAGCACATCCGTCTGCAGCGCCTTGGCGCTTTCCACCGAATGGATCTTTTCGGCGGCGAAACTTTCCCCGATGCGGTGGGCGCGCGACGGCTCCACCCATTCATAACCGATCGGGCGGTTTTCATCATGCCATGCATCGGGAACGTTCATCTCGTTCGCGGTCGCGACATAGCCTTCCGGCGGATCGAGCGTGAAAGGCAGGCTCTCGGCGGCGAGATAGCCGTCCCATTCGAAGCGCCCGTCGCCCGGCACGGCGAGCAGTCCGTCCCAGTTCGGCCGCGCCGGGCTGAAACCCGCCACAACCCAGCCGATGGCACCCGAAATATCGGCATAGACCTGGTTCGTCGCCGGGACGCCCCACCCCGCCATGCCGCGGCGGAATGCGTCGAAACTATCGGCATGCATGGTCACGATGCTGCGGAAATAGGGCGCAGTGCCCGGCTCCAGCCACACCGTACGCATGGCGATCGCCTTGCGCTGCCCGGGATATTCGGCAAGCACCGGCCCGTGGCGCGTGAATTTCAGCACCAGTTCCGCCTCGCCGCCGTCCTTGAGCGCGACCTTTTCGGTGAGCACGCGCATCGGCTCCCAGCCGTCGCCGTAACGATAGAGATGCGGGTCGTCGGGATGGGTCTCGTAGGTGTAGACGTCCTCCTGGTCGTGGCCGAAGAACAGGGTCAGGCCGAACCCGGCCGTGCCGTTATGCCCCATGGAGATGCCCGGAAGCGAAGGCTCGCCTGCGCCGATGCCGTCGAAGCCGGGCGCCGACATGTGGATGATGTAGCGGAGCGACGGCACGACATGGGTACGGTGCGGGTCGCCCGCCAGGATCGGCCGGCCGGTGTCCGTGCGGCTGCCGTGCACGGCCCAGTTGTTGGAGCCTTGCGCCGCCGCCTCGCGCATCACCTCGCCCAGCGGCGACACCTTGCGCCAGGCGGCTGCATCCTCGAGCCTCGCCGCCAGTCGCTCGGGCTTGAAGGTCACCGGGGCGGTGGCGAGTTCCAGCGCATCCAGGCATTCCAGCGGCAGTGCTTCCACCTCGCGCCCGGCGGTCGCATCATGGGCCGGCTCGATGTTCTGCCGCAAAAGGTCCGCCGCCGCACCGCTCGCGGCGACGACATTCGAGCGCACCACCTCCGAGACGGCATTGCGCACCCAGCCATGGCTGCGGATGCGCACCACGTCCTCGGCCTGCCAGCGGGCCGGCCGCGTGCCCATGGCGGCGAATTCGGGCGGCAGCCGTTCGGGCTCGCGCTCGCACAGGCCGATATAGGCATTGATGCCGGCGACGAAGCGCTCGCAGATCGCCCTGGAGTCGTCGCCATAGGACGACCATTCCCGCTCCATGTCGCCGCGATAGAGGAAGAGGCGCGCGGCCCGGTCCTGCTCCAGATAACCCGGCCCGAAATCGGCGGCGAGTTGGCCGAGCCCGCGCTTCCTGCCGAGGTCGATCTGCCACAGCCGGTCCCGCGCGGCGTTGAAGCCCTGGACAAAGAACATGTCCATCAGGCTTTCGGCCCTTATGTGGGGAATGCCCCAGCGGTCGAGCACGATGCTCGCGGGCTCCGCGAGACCTGCGACGGGAATGGTTTCATCGGCCATGACATGCTTCTCCGGGCGAGGTGAGAGCGCCGCGTTGCGCGACGACCCGGATGGACTAGCATGAAGCCCCGGCGGGCTCCATTTCCCTTCGATCAGGAATGGAGATGGAGCCCGGGCTTGGAGTCGGAGCCGGCCGCGCCTAGCGCAGCACCGCCGCGATGTTGCCGCCGTCGACCGTGGTGACGTCGCCGGTGGTGCGATCGGCAAGCGCATGGTGCAGGAAGGCCTGCGCCACATGCTCGGCCGTTACCTCCAGGCCCAGCAGGTTGCCGGACATGTAGTCCTTCTCCGACAGGCCGCGCGCCTTGGAACGGCTGGCGATCATGTCGTCGGTCAAGAGGCCCGAACGGATGCGGTCGGCATTGACCGCGTTGGAGCGCACGCCGATCGCGCCATATTCCAGCGCATATTGCCGCGACAGGAAAAGCGTCGCCGCCTTGGGCAGGCCATAGGCGCCGAATTTCGGACCCGGGTTGACGGCCTGCTTCGAGGTGTTGAAGAGCAGCACGCCGCCGGTGCCCTGTTGCTTGAAGATGCGCACCGCATTCTGCGCGGCATTCTGATGGGCGAAGAAGTTCAGCTCGAAGCTCTTGCGCAGCAGGGCGTCGTCGATCTCTCCGATGCCGCCCTCCCAGGCAGCGCCCGCATTGGACACCAGAATATCGAGACCGCCATAGACCGCCACCGCCCGGTCGAAAGCCGTGCGCAGCGCCGCCGGATCGGTGATGTCGCAGCCGACGCCGATGGAATCGTTCCCCGCTTTCCTGGCGACCTCGGCCGCCTTGTCGGCGTCGAGGTCGACAACCACCACATGCGCGCCGTTGGCGGCGAACAGCTTTGCCGTGGCCGCGCCGATGGCGCCGGCGCCGCCGGTGATCAGGACCACCTGGCCGGTGAGCGGCTTCGGCTTGTTCGAGGCGAGCTTGGCCTGTTCCAGCGACCAGTATTCGAGGCCGAACAGCTCGGCATGGGTGAGCGGCTGGAACGTGCCGACCGCCTCGGCCCCGCGCACCGCCTCGATCCACATCTCGCCGACATCCGAGGCGATCTTCGCGTCCTTCAGCGTACGGCCGTGACCGAACATGCCGAGGCCGGGCACCAGGGTCAGGCGCGGCATGGGGTCGAGCATGGTGCGCCTGACGTCGTCGAGCTTGTCGTTGGTCTCGAAATAGCTGGTGTAGCCGGCCACGAATCCGGCGACATGCTTGCGGATCTCGGCCGGATAGGTCTCGATCTTCCCGGCATCGGGCGACGGCAGCACCATCGGCCCGGTCTTGATGCGGATCGAGAGGTCGGGTGTCGAGACACCCGTCCTGGCGAGTTCGGCGAGGCGCGGCGAAGAAAGGAACTCGACGATCGCGGGCGAAGTCCGGAAGTCGCTCACCATTCGGTCGTAGGCGCCCTCGCCGCGGTCGAAGGCCACGGCGCCGCGCAGCGCCGAGGCGAAGTCCGCCGCCCCGGCGACCTCTTTGGGCAGCTCTATCGGCTTCGCGGCGGCCTTGCCGTTCCGGGCCACATAGTCCTCGGCGACCGTGACATAGTGGATCATCCGGTCATATGCTTGCCTGGCGTTGTCGCCGAAGGTGAAGATGCCGTGCTTGTCGAGGATCAGGCCTTCCACCGAGGGGTCGGCGTCGAAGATGTCGGCGGCCGCCTTGGCGAGGTCGAAGCCCGGCTTGATATAGGGCACGAAGCCCATCCTGGGGCCGAACACCTTGCGGCTCAGCGCCTCGCTGTCGGGCTGGTCGACGATCGCGAGGATCGCCGTCGAATGGGTGTGGTCGACGAATTTGTGCGGCAGGAAGGCGTGGAGCAGCGTCTCGACCGACGGATTGGGCGAGGACGGATCGATCAGGTTGGCGCGCTGCAGGGCCACCATATCCTCGTCGGAGAGCTTGTCCAGCGCGCGCGCCTTCAGCAGCGCCCCGAGCTTCACCGCCGGCAGGCCCTGCGGCTCGATGACGGCCATGTCCCAGCCGCTGCCCTTGACGCAGAGCACATCCCAGCTGTCGCCCACGAGGTCGGTGACGCGGCTCTTCACGGACGTGTTGCCGCCGCCATGCAGCACCAGCCGCGGCTCGCCGCCGAGCAGCCGGGTTGTGTAGACCCGCAGCGCGAGGTCGCGGTCGACGCCCTTCTTGGCGTAGTCCGCGACGAGGGCTTCGGCTGTGGCATCGTTCCAGAGATTCTTCATGTCCGTTCTTCTTGCTGATCGTTCATTGGCCGGCCCCTAGGCGGAAACCGGAGCGAAAACATAGCGATAGCTGTCAGGCTGGGCCTCCTGCCCGCCCCTCGTCCGGCTGCCGCCACCTTCTCCCCGTAGGCGGCCAGCGTGTGCACACATCGCAGAGATACCCCTCATCCGACCGCGCTTCGCGCGGCCACCTTCTCCCACAAGGGGAGAAGGCTGGAACCAGTTTAGCCGGCTCTGCGAATCGACAACGTTTGCGATTAGCCGAGACGCTGCTGCAGCGTTCCCTTCTCCCCTTGTGGGAGAAGGTGGCCGCGCGAAGCGCGGTCGGATGAGGGGTCCTTCGGGAGCTCCGAATCAAGCACGGACGCGCCGATCGCCTGACGCAATTCATGGGTGCACAGATAGGGGTAAGCGCCGCAGTCAAACCTTGCCTCCGCCAACATACTCCCTGACCGTGACCGAATTCTTGCCCGCCCGGTCGAGCAGCTTGCGGGCCATCCAGGCGGTGGTCACGAGATGCGTGCAGAGGCCGCCGGCGAGCGCGGCACCCAGCGGCTCCAGCTTGGCGGCTTCATGCGCCACCATGAGGCGCCTCGGAATGGCCCGGATCGAGGCGAGGTCTGCGGAGATGACGCGCCTGTTGTAGCTGCAGTCGAGCAGTTTGCCCTCCCGGTCGATCAGCTGGCCGGCGATCACGCCGGTCGCTCCTTCCGCCTTCAGCGCGCGGATCTCGGCCGGCGTGAGGGCGCCGCATTTCATGAGGTGGCTGTCCTCGTCGACGCTGCCCACCGAATAGAGCGCAAGGTTGCATTCGGCGATCCCGGCGAGCTGCTCGCGGATGACCGGCTCCTCGCGCAGCGCCTCGGCCAGGCCCTGCGTGGTCAGCACGAGCGGTGCATAGAAATTGAGGCCCTTGGCGTTGAGGCGGCGGGCGATCTCCATCGTGCACTGGTCCGGGCGATAGGAATAGGGCGCCCCCAGATTGCCGCAGAGCTGGACGACGGTGACGTCCTGCAGGTCGGCATAGGACATGACGTCGGCGATCCTATAGACGGTATGCCCCCAGGCGATGCCGATCCTGTCGCCTCGGCGCACCAGTTCCAGGAAGACTCCTGAAGCCACCAGCGGTACCTCGGCCTGGTCGCCGGACGCATCCGCATGCGGCACGACCCACACGCCGTCGAGCCCGAAAGCATCCTCGAGCTCGCGCGCCAGCACGTCCTCGGCGAAGAGCTGCGTGGAGGTCGAGATGCTGACGATGCCCGTTTCGCGCGCCTTGCGCAGATACATGGCGACGGAAGCACGCGAGATGTCGAGCTTCCTCGCGACCTCGTCCTGGCGCAGGCCGTGGGTATAATAAAGCCAGGCGGCTTTATGGATGATCTGTTCGGCCGGCCGGATCGGCATGGCGGTCTTCTCCCGTTCTCGACAATAGTCACGCGCACTGACAAAAGTCAAACAGACAGAGCCGAGACGTTTGCGAAGGCCGGATGTCGACATATCAGATGGCGCGCGACGTCAGTCGCGGGCGCGGCCCATCCGGGCTGCCGCCTGCACCCCGAAACGCGATCCGCTGGCCGCATCGTTCGCGGAGAGAGGGCCTTTGCGCGATCCCCGCTGCATGCAAGGATCGAAACCAACGCCGGATGGCGTCCTCGCGAAGTAAAGAAATCCCGGAGATCCACAATGGAAAAACGACGGCTCGGCCGCACGGACCTTCACATCGCCCCGCTGGTCTTCGGCGCCAACGTCTTCGGCTGGACGGCCGACGAGAAGACATCCTTCGACCTGCTCGACCGCTTCGCCGGCGCCGGCTTCGACACGATCGACACGGCCGACGTCTATTCGCGCTGGGCGCCGGGCAATTCCGGCGGCGAATCCGAGACCATCATCGGCAAATGGATGAAGGCCCGCGGCAACCGCGACAAGGTCGTGGTCGTCACCAAGGTCGGCTCCGATCTCGGCGAAGGCAGGAAGGGCCTGTCGGCCGCCTATGTCGAAGAGGCCGTCGACGCGTCGCTGAAGCGGCTCCAGACCGACGTGATCGACCTCTATCTCTCGCACTGGCCGGATGCTTCCGTTCCCTATGAGGAGACGCTCGGCGCCTATCAGCGTCTCATCGCCAAGGGCAAGATCCGTCATGCGGGGGCCTCCAACCTCGACGCCGCCCAGTTCCGGGAAGCGCTCGACGTGGCGAAGGCGAAATCCCTGCCGCGCTACGAGGTGCTGCAACCCGGCTACAATCTCTATGATCGGGCGGAATTCGAGGGGCCGCTGCGCGACCTGGCAATAGCCGAGGAGATCGGCGTCATCACCTATTTCAGCCTGGCCAAGGGTTTCCTGTCGGGCAAATACCGCAGCGAGGCGGATCTCGGCCGGAGCGCCCGCGGCGAGGGCGTGAAACAATATCTCAACGAGCGCGGCTGGCGCATCGTGGCTGCGCTCGAGGCGGTAGCGGCGCGGCACGAGGCCAAGCCGGCCGAGATCGCGCTCGCCTGGCTGATCGCCCGCCCCGGCGTCACCGCCCCGATCGCCAGCGCCACCTCGCTGCCGCAGGTCGATAGCCTGATCCGCTCGGCCTCGATCGCTCTTTCGGCCGCCGATATCGAAGAACTGGACAAGGCGAGCGCCTGATCGAACCGGCGCGGCCCGTGGCGATGTCCGGGCCGCATCCCGAAGCGGGATGTTCAGGCAAGAGCGCACGGCGGTATCGCGTCCGCATCGGGGATGCACCGCGAGCGCCGGCGTTTGCTGCCGCAGACCAACCTCAAGGCACGGCCGACCTCCGGTTGAATTTCGGCCGGCGGCCCAGGGATGTCGAAATTGCGGCCGTGGCCATGGCTGCCGGACCTACAGTCCTCCAAACGCGTAAACTTGAAGGCCCCAGTTTAGAATTATTCTAAGCTATTGATTTGAAGGCGGTTTTGCCGAATTGGATTGACTTTTCGGGTCGCCGCGGCATAAACACCCCGATATGAACCTTTGATGTCTGGGCCTTGAACCCTTTCGATTGGAGGATGAGGTGTCCGCCGTACCCGGATCGCGCCCTTGCGCGGTTTTCCTGCCAGTACCCTGCCCACGAGGATCGAGCGTGTTTCGTTTCAGCACGCGTGCGACCGCTCGCGCGGGTCGGACGGAACGGCGTTCATGACCATCCGGATCGGCGACATCAACGGCCACAACGGCTGCTATTTCGACCGCGTGCCCGAGAAGCTGGTGCTGGAAGGCTATCGCCGCTGGCTGGCCGGCTACGACACGGGTTCGGTAACGCCCTGGGAAATGAGCTGGGCGCTCTACACGCAGCTCCTGGGCGGCGCCGAGGGCCGGCGGGCGCTTTCGGAGCTGTCGCACTTCGTGCGCACGCTGCGCCATTGCGCCGCCTGCCCGCTCTTGAGCTTCCCCTTCGGCGCGCATCATGTCTGCCGCGACGAATGCCTGGCGCTCGGTCTCATAGCCGCCTTGCAGCATGACGACGCCGCGGCTGCCTCCGCATGCCTCGACGCCATGTCGTGCCCGGCGCGCCGGGCCGAGGTGCGCGAGGCGGCCGCCGGCTTTGCCGACACGCTGGCGGGCCTGCGCCAATATCTTCTGCCCATTCCCGTGCATGCCATCGAGGATGTGCTTGCCCGCGCCGGGCACGCGACCGTTCACTGAGGAGAACAGAATGAGCATTTTTCCAGCATTGCCCCGGCATTCGGGCCGCCTCGCGGCGATCCTGGCCACGGGCGCGCTGACGGCCGCGGTGTTCGTGCTGCCGGCCAAGGCGGAGACCGATCCCAGGGCGGTGCTGAAGACCTATGCCGACATCGCGCTGGCCGGCTATGAGGATGCGCTGGCGACGGCGAAGAAACTCGACGAGGCGACCGATGCGCTGATCGCCAAGCCTTCCGCCGAGACGCTCGACGCCGCGCGCGCGGCATGGAAGGCGGCCCGCATTCCCTATCAGCAGACCGAGGCCTTCCGTTTCGGCAATGCCATCGTCGACGACTGGGAAGGCCGTGTTAATGCCTGGCCGCTCGACGAGGGGCTGATCGACTATGTCGACAAGAGCTACGGCACCGAATCCGACGAGAACACGCTCTACACCGCCAATGTGATCGCCAACACCGGGATCGAGATCAACGGCCGGAAGGTCGACGTCTCGACGATCACGCCCGACCTGCTGTCCGGCACACTGCAGGAAGCTGGCGACATCGAGGCCAATGTCGCGACCGGTTACCACGCGATCGAATTCCTGCTGTGGGGTCAGGACCTCAACGGCACCGACCCCGGCGCCGGCAGCCGTCCCTATACCGACTACGACACCGCCAATTGCACGGGCGGCCATTGCGACCGTCGCGCCCGGTACCTGGCGGCGGCTTCCGAACTCCTGGTCTCCGATCTCGAGGAGATGGTCGGAAACTGGAAGGACGACGGCGCGGCCCGCAGGAACCTGCTCGACGGCGATCCGGCGGCCGGCATCTCCACCATCCTGACCGGCATGGGCTCCCTCTCCTATGGCGAGCTCGCAGGGGAGCGCATGAAGCTCGGCCTGCTGCTCCACGATCCCGAGGAGGAGCATGACTGCTTCTCCGACAACACCCATATCTCTCATCTCTACGACGCGGTCGGCATCCGCAACGTCTATCTCGGCAGCTACAAGCGCGTGGACGGCAGCCTCGTCGAGGGACCGTCGGTGGCCGATCTCGTCAAGGCGGCCGATCCCGCCGTCGACGCCGAGCTTTCCGGCAAGCTCGACGCGACGGTCGCGAAGATGGAGGCGATCCAGGCACGCGCGGTCGGCGGCGAGGCCTATGACCAGCAGATCGGCGAGGGCAATTCCGAAGGCAATGCCGCGGTCCAGGCGGCCATCGATGCGCTCGTCGACCAGACCAGGTCGATCGAGCGTGCCGTCGCCGCGCTCAAGCTCGACGCCATCGCCTTCGAAGGGTCCGACAGCCTCGACTCCCCGGACAAGGTTTTCCAGTAAGGCGTCTTTTGGCAAGGCCGGGCGGCCCGACATTCAGCCAGACGGCGCCGCGGCGCCTCCAGCCAGTGCAGAGTGGAAAATGCTGATTTGCCATTGCAACCTGATCACCCAGAAGGAGATCGAAGAGGTCATCGTCGAACTGCTCGAACAGGATCCGTGGACACTGATCGTGCCCGCGAAGGTCTACCATACGCTGCAAAAGCGAGGACGCTGTTGCGGCTGCTTCCCAAATGTGGTCGAAACGATCATTCGGGTAACCGAGAGCTATCATTCTTGCTCGGAGGCGAGCGAGGGGGATGTCGTTTCACACTTGGATCGCGTCAGGGAATTGCGCGTCCAATACGGGAGCAGGACCCATGAAAGGCGAAAAGCAGGTCATCGAGCGGCTTAACGAGGCTCTTTTTCTGGAACTCGGCGCCGTCAACCAATATTGGCTGCACTACAGGCTCCTGGAAGACTGGGGCTATACCAAACTGGCCAAGAAGGAGCGGGCCGAATCGATCGAAGAGATGCATCACGCCGACAAGATCGTCGCGCGCATCATCTTCCTCGAGGGACATCCCAACCTGCAGTCGGTGGCGCCGCTGCGCATCGGACAGAATGTGAAGGAAGTGCTCGAATCGGACCTCGCCGGCGAATATGACGCCCGCACCTCCTACAAGAAGTCGCGCGAGATCTGCCATGACCTCGGCGACTATGTGACCATGGAGCTGTTCGAAGACCTGCTCGCCGACGAGGAGGGCCATATCGATTTCCTCGAGACCCAGCTCGGCCTGCTCACCTCGATCGGCGAGGAGCGCTACGGCCTCCTCAACGCCGCCTCCGCGGACGAGGCCGAATAAGCGATGACATCATGCGGCGCATCGCCTTTCTGACGCGCCGCGCGCAAAAAGACGACATCTCGCGGCCGGCCGCCACGCCGCGCCGCGCGATGGTTTTTCGGGGCGCCCTGCTTGCCGGCGCCACAATCCTGGCTTCCGCTGCTGCTTTTGCCGGCATGCGGGAGGTCGGGATACGCGAGGACCTGACGCCCGAGGATCTCGCCCGGGTCGTCGCCGTCACCCGGCCGACCACGGACTTCGCGAAGGCCGAAGAATTCGAGATCATGCAGGGTGGCGCCGGCACCTCGCGCAAGCGGGTCAACCAGGACGCCTTCTCGCAGTCCTCCGCCAACATCACCTTCGAGGAAGAAGGGACCTTCAAGCTCGGCAACGGCATCTTCCGCAAGCTGTGGGTGTCGTCTCCCTCCTCCACCCAGGCTTCCGACGGCCTCGGCCCCCTGTTCAATGCCCGTGCCTGCCAGAGTTGCCACCTGAAGGACGGCCGCGGCCATCCGCCGGAGGCCAGTCCCGACGCCACCTCGATGTTCCTGAGGCTCGCCCGCGACGCCGAGACCGAGGAGGAAAAGGCGAAGCTCGCTGACAGACAAGCGCTCAATTTCCCCGATCCGACCTATGGCGGCCAGTTGCAGGACCTCGCGGTGCCGGGCCTCGCCGGCGAAGGCCGTATGAAGATCGCCTACGAGCAGGTACCGGTCGCGCTTCCCGACGGCACGCAGCTTTCCCTGCGCAAGCCGTCCTATGCGGTCGAAGGCCTCGCCTACGGCCCACTCCATCCGGGCACGACGCTTTCGCCGCGCGTCACACCACCGATGATCGGCCTTGGCCTTGTCGAGCAGATCCACCCCGCCGACATACTGGCGCATGCCGATCCCGGCGACAGCGACGGCGACGACATCTCCGGCAGGGCCCAGATGGTGCGCGACCCGCAGAGCGGGGAACTCGTGCTCGGGCGCTTCGGCTGGAAGGCGCAGACGCCCTCGATCCGCCAGCAGACCGCCGACGCCTTTGCCGGCGACATCGGCATCTCGACGCCGGACGTGCCGAAGCACTGGGGCGACTGCACGGAGGCCGAGGCCGCCTGCCTCGCCAAGCCCGACGGCGTCCAGCCGCGGCTCGGCGAGGTCGAGGCGCCGCCGCCGGTCATGGACCTCGTCACCTTCTATTCGCAGAACCTCGCCGTGCCGGCGCGCCGAAGGGTAAATGGTCCGGCCGTGCTCGCCGGCAAGAAGGCCTTTTACGAGATTGGCTGTGCCTCCTGTCACGTGCCGAAATTCGTGACCCGCCGCGACGCGCCCAACATGGCGCAGGCCTTCCAGCTCATCTGGCCCTATTCCGACTTCCTGCTGCACGACATGGGCGACGGCCTCGCCGACGGGCAGAAGGTCGGGGATGCCGGCGGCAACGAATGGCGCACGCCGCCGCTCTGGGGCATCGGCCTCACCAGGACCGTCAACGGCCATACCTTCTTCCTGCATGACGGCCGCGCCCGCGACCTGGTCGAGGCCATTTTGTGGCACGGCGGCGAGGCGCAGAAATCGCGCGACCGCTTCGCCGCGCTCCCGGCCGAAGATCGCGCCGCTCTGGTGAAATTCCTGGAGTCGCTCTGATGGATCAGCCGTTCGCTTCGGTGATGTCAGTCCTCGGATTTCACCGCCGACGCTCTATCATCGACCTCGTCGGCGCCGCCTTGCTGGCCTTCGCCTGTTCCGTAAGCCCCGCCCTCTCCGCCCCCCAAACCGCAGAGACCATCATCGGCAAATCCGTCGAAAACTTCGTCAAGCCCGCCTACGCCGCCTTCCACGACGCCACCGGCGACCTGAAATCATCCCTGGCGACCCTCTGCGCCACACCCTCGCCCGCCAATCTCGACGCCGCCCGCGATGCCTTCCGCAAGACCACCGACGCCTGGTCGCGTGCCGAGATCATCCGCATCGGCCCGATCACGGAGGAGAACCGTCTCGAACGCGTCCTTTATTGGCCGGACCGCAAGGGCATCGGCCTCAGGCAGGTCCAGGCCGCGCTCGCCGGGCAGGACTCGAGCGTCACCGATACGGCGACACTGGCGGGCAAGAGCGTCGCCATGCAGGGGCTCGGGGCGCTGGAATTCGTCCTGTTCGGAACGGATTCCGACAAGCTCGCCGCGGATGACGCCTTCCGCTGCGCCTATGGCGCGGCCATATCGGGCAATCTCGACGACATCGCCGACACGGTGGCGGCGGGCTGGACCGGTACCACAGGCTTCGGCGCAATCTGGGCAAAGCCCTCGGCCGACAATCCCCTCTATCGCGACGACACGGAGTCCCTGACCGACCTGCTCGAAGTCTTCATCAACGGGCTCGAACTGGTGCGCGACCAGCGCGTCAACAGCGTCCTCGGCGCTGAAGCGGCAGAGGACAAGCCGAAACAGGCTCTGTTCTGGCGCTCCGAGGGCACGGCCGTCGCACTGGCCGGCAACCTGGCCGGCATGAAGGCGCTGTTCGACGCTTCGGGCCTCGCCGGCACCTTGCCCGAGAGCGCGGGCTGGATCGCAAGCTCGATCGACTTCGAATTCGGCAACGCGATCCACGCCGCAACCGGCGCGCAAGGGCCGATCGGCGATGTCCTGGCCGACCCCACGCGGCGCTCGAAGCTCTCTTATTTCAAGCTGGTCACCACCAGCCTGTCGGAATTGTTCGGCAAACGGCTTTCCGCCGAGCTCGGCCTGACCGCCGGATTTTCCTCGCTGGACGGCGACTAGTCTTGCACCGCTGGCCCTTCTACCCCTCATCCGACCTCGCCCTGACGGGCGAGGCCACCTTCTCCCACAAGGGGAGAAGGCCGGTACCTGGCTTAGCCGGCCCTGCAAATCGCCGGCTTTCGCATTTGGCCGAAACCTCGCGGCAGACGTTCCCTTCTCCCCTTGTGGCAGGCCGTGTGAGAACTGGACGGAGGCATAGCTTGGTGAGTGGTTTGGAAGCTGCGGCACGAGTTCATGCCCCCCTATGCTTGCGAGGACAGCAGGGTCTGGAGCAGCGCCGGCACACCCAGAATGTTCACCACCCGCTTCAGATTGTAGCCCAGGACGCTGAGCGCCAACTCGGACCTGGCCTTTTTCAGCCCGCGGACCAGGAACCGGGGATGGCCCATCATCCATTTGATGGTGCCGTAAGGGTGTTCGACCAGCATGCGCCGCTGCGCCATCCACTCGGGGTCGCTGATGGCGCGCCGGTGCATCGCCTCGCGCGCATCTTCATGGAAGTGGCGGATGATGGTGCGCTTGGCGGCCTGCGTGCACTTCGGCTTCAAGGCACAGTCCGCACAGGCCTTGGTCCCGTACTTCTTCTTCTGTTCCGTCCACGAGGTCTCCCGGTGGGTGAGCGTTTCGCCGGCCGGGCAGCGCCAGCTGTCGCTCTCGGCGTCGTAGCTGAACTGGTCGCGGGTGAAGTACTCTTTGCCTTCCGGGTTGACGGTTTCGGCCCGCGGCACGATGGCGGTGATGCCGTCGTCCTCGCAGCGCTGGCCGTGCTCGCCGTTCGAATAGCCGGCATCGGCCACCACCGCTACCTTGTCACCGTCCACGGCTTCGCGGCCGGCCACCGCCATCGGGTGGAGCTGGCACTGGTCGTTGCCGTCATTGGTCAGGTCGAAGGCAACCACCAGCTTGTGTTTTGCGTCGACCACGGTCTGCGCGTTGTAGGCCACCTGATGGCCGTGCCGAGCCGTGCGCATCAGCTTGGCCTCGGGCTCGGTGCGAACCCACTGGCTCAACCCGCGTCCGGTCAAAGCCTCGGCCTGCTGCTGGATCTGCTCGCGGCGCGCCCGCAAGGCCGCCACCGCCGCCGCAACGTCCACGCCATCCGTCTGCGCCGCGCGCTCGTCCCGGTCGGCTTCGTCCATCTGCGCAAGATAGGCGGCAATCTTGCGGTCCACGGCCGCCGTCGCCTTCTCCAGTTCCTTGGCCGTCACCACCTGCTTGCGGCTCGCCACCGCATCGATCTTGGTCCCGTCGATCGCAAGCAACGTGCCGCCGACCAGCGCCTGCTCCCGGCAGAAGCGCACGAAGGCCCGGCACACCCCAACGATCGCTTCCGGATGATCCTTGCGGAAATCCGCAATCGTCTTGAAGGCCGGCGCCGCGCGATGGGTGAGCCACATCACTTCAATGTTGCGCCGCGCTTCCGCCGCAAGCCGGCGGCTCGACCGCACCTGGTTCTGGTAGCCGTACACATAAAGCTTCAACAAATCGCCCGGATCGTAGGGTGGCCGGCCCGTGGCCTCGGGAACAACCTTGGAGAAACCGAGCTGCGCCAGATCGAGGCTGTCGACGAAGGCATCGATGACCCGCACCGGATGATCGGCACCGACCGCCTCGTCCAAGGTTTCCGGGAACAAGCTCGTTTGCTCCCGCGACTGGCCTGTCATATGCGCCATTTCGGCCTCGTCTCAAACTGCCAAAAATCCGGCAAATCACTGCTTTGGATCAACAATTTGAATCCGATCCAGGTTGATTTGGGAAGCCCAAGATGCTCCTCGACACATCCAAAAAACCAATGCCCGAGTTTTCACACGGCCTGGTGGGAGAAGGTGGCCGCGCGAAGCGCGGTCGGATGAGGGGTGCTCGCCTTGGGACCAACACAACCACCCCCTTGCTCCCATATCCGAACGCGCTATGACCACCCTCCTCCCCCCCTCGCTCATCGACCGCCGCGGATTCCTGAAAGCCGCAGGCGCAGGCTTCGCGGCCGCGCTGCTGCCGCATCAAACCATGGCCCTCGACAGGACGGACGCCGTCTTCGCCACCGCCTTCCAGCGGCGCGACGGCGGCTATGGCGTGGCGGTGCTGTCGGAGGCCCGCGAGATCGTCTATTCCACCGCCCTGCCCGACCGCGGCCATGACGTGACTTTCGACCCGGTCTCCGGCCGCTCGGTCGTCTTCGCGCGCCAGCCCGGCACCTTCATGGTGGTGTTCGACCATTCCGGCCGCGAGAAAACCCGCACCATCGCCAGCGTCGAAAACAGGCACTTCTTCGGCCACGGCGTCTTCGCGGGCGACGGCGCCCTGCTCTACGCCACCGAGAACGACTTCGACAATGCCGCCGGCATGGTCGGCGTCTATGACGCCCGGGACGGCTTCCGCCGGATCGGCGAATTCCCGACCTACGGCGTCGGCCCGCACGAGTTGCTGCTTCTTGGCGACGGCCGCACCCTGGCGATCGCCAATGGCGGCATCGAGACCCATCCGGATTTCGGCCGCGCCAAGCTCAACCTGCCGACGATGAAGCCGTCCTTCGCCTTCGTGGACCGCCTGACCGGGGCGCTGATGGAACAGCATTTCCTGCCGCCGGCGCTGCATAAACTGTCGATCCGGCACATCGCGCTCGACGGCGACGGCGCCGTCTGGTTCGGCTGCCAGCATGAGGGGCCAGCGACGGAACGCCCGTTGCTGGTCGGCAAGGCGCGACAGGGCGAGGAACTCGTCCTCGTCGAGATGCCCGACGACGTGCTCGCCGGCTTCCGCAACTATATCGGCTCGGTCGCAGCCAATCCGGCGGCCGGCACGATCGCGGTGTCCTCGCCGCAGGGCAACCGCTACGCCGTCATCGAGGCGCGGTCGGGCCGGGTTCTTGCCGACAAGCCGCTGGTCGAGGTCTGTGGCCTGGCCCCCGACGACGGAGGGTTCCGCGCAACGACGGGCACCGGCGACATTCTCGCTGCCGACGGCTCCGAAACCGTGCTCGACGACTATGCCTGGGACAACCACCTGCTGAGAATCGGGTAGCAGTTCCCGGCGAAGTGGGCACCCGTCTTGCGTCCGGAAGTGCTCGGGCCCCCTTACCCCTTGCGCTCCTGTAGGATGTTGCCGCCGTCGACCACCAGCACCGAGCCGTTGACGTAGCTCGCGCCGTCGGAGGCGAGGAAGGCGACGGCCGCGGCCACCTCGTCGGGCGTTCCGCCCCGGCCCGGCGGCGTCCGGCGCGCGGCTTCGCGTTCGTCCGGCGTCAGCGCGCCGGTCTCGATCCAGCCGGGCGCCACCGCATTGACGGTCACGCCGTGCCGCGCCACCTCCAGCGCCAGCGCATGGGTCATGCCGACCATGCCGGCCTTCGCCGCGGAATAGGCGGCCTCCCCCACATTCGACACATAGGGGCCGGTGACGGAGGCGATGTTGACCACGCGGCCGTGCCCCTTCTCCACCATGGCGGGCAGGAACGCGCGGGTGACGAGAAAAGCCGTCTTCAGGCTGACATCGATGCCGCGATCCCAGTCGGCCTCGGACAATTCGACGAAACGCCGCTGCAGCGCCGGCTGGGTCACGCTACCCATTCCGGCATTGTTCACCAGCACGTCGACGTCGCCGATCTCGGCGCGCAGCCTGTCGACCTCTTTGGCGTCGGTGAGGTCGGCAGCCACGGCCTTCGCCTCCATGCCCTGCGCCCGCAGCTCGGCCGCCCGATCGAAGATGCGCGCAGACGACGCGGTGACGGCGACCGACAGCCCGGCCCGGCCCAGCGCACGCGCGATGGCGAAACCGATGCCGTCAGGCGCGCCTGCCCCCGTCACCAGCGCCATCCTCGATATTGCCGCCATCTCTCCTCCTCCCGTCGAAACCGATCAGTAACCCGCCGTGACGCCGAAATCGACCGGCAGGGCCGCGCCCGTCATCGGCGCCGCACCCGGCTGGCACAGGAAATGGATCAGTGCCGCAATCTCGTCGGCCTCGATGAATCGCGCGCGGTCGCCTTGCGGATAGTGCGAGAGAAGCCGGCGCTTGTATGCATCAGGATCGCCCCCGCCATAGGTCGCCGCCTGATATTCGATCATCGGCGTGGCGACATCGGCGGGGCAGACCGCGTTGACCCGCACGCCCTGCGGCGCCAGTTCCAGCGCCAGAGCCTTCGTCAGCAGCACCAGCCCGCCCTTGGAGGCGCAATAGACCGCCGCGCCGTTGTTGCCGACGAGGCCGGCGTCGGAGGCGATATTCACGATCGCGCCGCTCGATGCGACCAGATGCGGCGTCGTCGCAGCGATCAGGAAAAATGCGCCCTTGAGATTGACGTCGAGCACGCGATCCCAGTCCTCCTCGGCGACTTCCGCCGACGGGCCCTCCAGCCAGACGCCGGCGGCATTGACCAGCACGTCGATGCCGCCGCCCCAATCAGCAGCCGAGCTCACCGCTTGCCGGCAGGAAGCGACCGAACGCATGTCGAGGCCGACGGCAAGGGCGTCGGCCCCGGCCGCCGCCACCCGGTCCCGCGCTGCGCCAAGTCTCGGCCCGTCGAGGTCGGCAATGACGATGCGCTCGCCATCGGCCGCGAAGCGCAGCGCGGTCGCCATGCCCATGCCGCCCGCGCCGCCGGCGATCAGTATGGTTCTCTTGCCAGACATCCGGGCCTCCTCTCTCGGGCGCCGTCAGACACCCGCCTGCAGCTGCGCCAGCCTCAGCGCCGCCGCGCGGCGATGGCCTTCCAACCCTTCGCTGGCGCTCTGGCGCACCGCCGGCGGCGCCACGGACTCGACGCCGGCCCGCTCCAGCCATTGATGCGTTGCGACCTTGACATAGGAGCCCACCCAGAGCCCGCCCGTGTAGCGCCCGGCGCCCATGGTCGGCAGCGTGTGGTTGGTGCCGCAGCATTTGTCCGAATAGACCACGCTCGCCATCGTCCCGATGAAGAGGGAGCCGTAGTTCCTGAGCTTCTTCGCCGTCGCCTGCGGGTCGACCGTGTGGACCTGCAGGTGCTCGGCGGCGATGAAATCGGAATAGGCGATCATCGCGGCCTCGTCCTCGCAGACCACGACCTGGCCGAAGTCGCGCCAGGCGGGACCGGCAACCGCCGCGGTCGGCAGGCCTTCGAGCTGCCGCTCAACCTCGGCTATGGTCTCATTGGCGAGCGGGGCGTCGGTGGTGATCAGGCCGACACGGGTGCGGACGTCGTGCTCGGCCTGGGCCAGGAGATCCGTGGCGATCATGACCGCCTCGCCGGAGGCGTCGGCGACCACGAAGATCTCGCTCGGCCCCGCCAGCTGGTCGATGCCGACCGGCCCGAACACCTGGCGCTTGGCCTCGTTCACATAGGCGTTGCCGGGCCCGACGATCTTGTCGACGGCCGGAATGCTCCCGGTGCCACAGGCCATGGCGGCGATCGCCTGGGCGCCGCCGACGCGAAAAATCCGGTCGGCGCCGGAAAGATGGCAGCCGGCGATCATTGCCTGATGCGCATTGGGCGGCAGGCAGGCGATCACCTCGTCGCAGCCCGCCACCTTGGCCGGAACGATGGTCATGACCGGTGCCGACAGGAGCGGGTAGCGGCCGCCGGGAACATAGGCGCCGACGCGGGCGATCGGGATGATGCGGTGCCCAAGATGCAGCCCGGGCAGCGGCTCGACCTCGAGCGGCAGCATGGTGGCGAACTGAGCCTCGGCGAAGGCGCGCACCCGTTCGATGGCGAAACGCGTATCGGCGGCCGTCTGCGGATCGAGTGCCGCGACCGCGACCTCGCGTTCGGCGAGGCTCACTTCGAAGGTCTCGATATCGACCTGGTCGAAGGCGCGGCTGAAGTCGCGGAGCGCGGCGTCCCCGCGCTCGCGGACATCAGCCAGGATGCCCTTTACCGTCTCCTCGATACCGCCGGCGTCGGCGGTCGCGGCGGGACGCGGCGCCTTCATGAAACGGATGCGGGCGGCGAGGTCGGCTGGCAATGACATGTCGGGGTTCCGGTGGGTGCGTCGGCGCGGAGAGTGGCCGACGCCACACTGCCAGACAATCGGATCGGAAAGTCCTGTCTAGTATTCCGACCAGCCGGTGCTACGATCGGCCAAGGAGAAACCGCCATGTCGCAAATCGGAGAACACCTCAGGGAGCTTCGCCGCCGCCGTCATCTGGGCATCCGGGAACTCGCTGTACGCTCGGGCATCTCGCATTCGACGATCTCGCTGATCGAGCGTGACCGCATCAGCCCGTCGGTCGACACGCTGAGCGCCATTCTCGACGCGCTGGGCAGCACGCTCACCGGCTTCTTCTCAGGCCTGAAATCCCAGGTGCCGTCCTCGCCCTTCTACGCCGCGCGGGACTGCATCGAGATCGGCAAGCACGACGCGATCTCCTACCGCATGGCGGGCGTCAACTATCCCAACCGTGCGATCCTGATGTTGCACGAAACCTATGCGCCCGGCGCCGACACCGGCGAAACGCTCAGCCACCATGCCCAGGAGGCAGGCTTCGTCATAGCGGGCGCCGTCGAGATCACCGTCGGCGACGAGCGCCGCGTACTGAGGTCGGGCGACGGCTATTACTTCGACAGCAATTCGGGTCACCGGTTCCGGAATGTCCACGACGGGCCCAGCGAGATCGTCAGCGCTGTTACGCCGCCCACTTATTGAATAGCGCCGCTTCCAGCATTCCGTTCAATATATTCACCGGAAGCTGACCCACGGCATCAAATCTGTTGCCCCGACCGGACTTGTGCTTTTGTCTATGCCATCGGTCGATAGGATCGACCGATGGAGCGCGCGACCGCGCGCCGCGGCTGTTGGCGCGAAGCCAAGCGGCCCGGAGGGGCCGCGCCGGCGATTGAGGTCGCTCATATAAGAAGTCCAGAGGTGGAACAGGACAAGGATAAGAACATGACTTTCAAGAGGGCAATCAGCACCATCGGTGCGGCCGGCCTCGTCGTCGCGGTTGCGGCGGGCGCTGCATCGGCGCGCGATCTCACCATCGTCTCCTGGGGCGGGAACTATCAGGATGCGCAGAAGAAGATCTATTTCGAGCCTTTCGCCGAGAAGCTCGGCAAGCCTGTGCTCGACGAGAGCTGGGACGGCGGCATCGGCGTCATCGCCGCCAAGGTGAAAGCCGGCCAGCCGAACTGGGACGTGGTCCAGGTGGAAACCGAGGAGCTGGAGCTCGGCTGCACGGACGGCTTCTACGAGAAGATCGACTGGGAAAAGCTCGGCGGCAAGGACAAGTTCCTGTCGGCGGGGGTGCATGACTGCGGCGTCGGCGCCATCGTCTGGTCGACGCTGGTGAGCTACGACGGCGACAAGCTGAAGGATGCGGTGCCGGCCTCCTGGGCCGACTTCTGGGACACCAGGAAGTTCCCGGGCAAGCGCGGCCTGCGCCGCGGCCCCAAATATTCGCTCGAATTCGCGCTGATGGCCGACGGCGTGAAGCCGGCCGAGGTCTATGACGTGCTGCGCACGCCCGAAGGCGTGGACCGCGCCTTCAAGAAGCTCGACGAGATCAAGAAGGACGTCGTCTGGTGGGAGGCCGGCGCCCAGCCGCTGCAGTTGCTCGCCTCGGGCGAGGTGGTCATGACGTCGGCCTATAACGGCCGCATCACCGGCATCAACAAGACCGAAGGCAAGAATTTCAAGGTGGTCTGGCCGGGCAGCATCTACGCCATCGACAGCTGGGTGATCCTGCGCGACAGCCCCAACAAGGACGACGCGATGGATTTCATCGCCTTCGCCAGCGCGCCGGAGAACCAGTCGAAGCTGCCGGAATATGTCGCCTATGGCCTGCCGCAGAAGGAAGCCGCCGCCGCCGTGCCCGCCGATCTCGCGGCCGAGCTGCCGACCGCGGAAGCCAATCTGACCGACGCCGTCGCGCTCGACGGCGAGTTCTGGGTCGACAACATCGAGGAGCTGACCAGCCGGTTCAATGCCTGGCTGGCGCAGTAGGAGCCGGCACCGCGGCTCCGTGATGTGCATCCCGCCTCGTCTGCGCAGGGTGGGATAAGCGTGCGGACCAGCCTTGCGACCTAGCCGCTGCCCCTCATCCGGCTGCCGCCACCTTCTCCCCGCAAGCGGGGAGAAGACGGCCTGCCGCGATGACGGCGCCAGGTCCTGCAACGTCGAAGATTGGCGAAACCGTCGAGGACATCGGTCTTCTCCCCGCTCGCGGGGAGAAGGTGGCGGCAGCCGGATGAGGGGCAGCGTCGACAGCCGCATTCTGAGGCCGCCCAAGACGCGATTCTCCGACTATCGGACGTGGCCCGGCGAGGCTCGAACACCGTCACCGATGCGAGGAACATTTGGCTGATTTCATCGAGCTCGAACGCATCTCCAAATCCTTTGGCCTCCACAAGGTCGTCGACGAGCTCGATCTCGCCATCGGCAAGGGCGAGTTCGTCAGCCTGCTGGGGCCATCCGGCTCGGGCAAGACCACGATCCTGATGATGGTGGCGGGCTTCATCGAGCCGAGCGGCGGCGAGATCCGGCTCGACGGCAACCGCATCGACCATCTGCCGGCCTTTCGGCGCAATATGGGCGTGGTGTTCCAGAACTATGCCCTGTTTCCGCATATGACCGTTGCCGAGAACGTCGCCTTCCCGCTGCTCATGCGCGGCGCGCCCAGGGCGGAGGTTGCCGAGCGCGTGAAGCGGGCCCTCGACATGGTCAAGCTCGGCCAGATCAGGGAGCGCAAGCCGGCGCAGCTTTCCGGCGGCCAGCAGCAGCGCGTGGCGCTCACCCGGGCGCTGGTGTTCGAGCCGAGCGTGGTCCTGATGGACGAGCCACTGGGCGCTCTCGACAAGCAGCTGCGCGAGCATATGCAGTTCGAACTGCGCGAACTCCATCGCCGGCTCGGCCTCACCATCATCTTCGTCACCCATGACCAAGGCGAGGCGCTGACCATGTCGGACCGCATCGCCGTCTTCAATGCCGGACGGATCGAGCAGCTGGCATCGCCCGACGCCATCTACGACCGGCCGCAGACGCGCTTCGTCGCCGAGTTCATCGGCGAGACCAATCTTTTCGCCGGCAAGGTGGAGGCCCGCGACGGCGACAGGGCCAGGATCAGGATCGACGACGGCCCGCTCCTCGAAGCCATGGCGCCGGCCGGCTTCGAGGCCGGCAGCGACGCGCTGGTCAGCATCCGCCCGGAGCGGATCGGACTGGCCGAGACAGCCGGAGGAGGCAACGCGGTGCCGGTGAAGGTGCTCGACACCGTATACCAGGGCGACCATCTGCGGGCGCGCGTCTCCGGCGGAGGCCTGGAGTTCGTCGCCAAGCTGGCGCGCAAATCGCGCGCCTGGCCGGTCGGCGCCGAAGCTTTCGCCACCTTCCAGCCCGACGAATGCACGGTGATCCGGCCATGATGTCGTCATCCGTGCGCGCGCGGCTCACAGCATTGGGACTGATCGCGCCGCTGGTCGCCTTCCTCGTCGTCTTCTTCTTCTGGCCGCTGGTGACGATGATGATGGCCTCGGTGACCGACGGCACGGTGCGCGGCGTGTTGCCCGACACCGCCGCGGCGATGGCCGACTGGGACGGCACTGGCCCGCCCACTCCGGCCATGCAGACGGCACTCGCCGAAGACCTGAGGCGGCCGACGGATTCACTCGCCTTCGGCGACATGGTGCGGCGGCTGAACAGCGAACTCTCCGGCTTCCGTTCGCTGATGTCGCGCACCGCGAGCGCGGTCAGGGATGCTCCCGAGGGGCAGCTTCCCGAGCTCGATGCCATCGACCCGCGCTGGGGCGAGGCGAAATACTGGCAGGCGATGAAGCGAGCCATGCCGCTCTATACCGACCGCTATCTGCTCGCCTCCGCCGATCTCGAACGCGACGCCGGGGGCGGCATCGCCTCGGTCGAGGCCGGCACCTCGGCCAACCGTCAGATCATGCTGCGCACCTTCCTGATCTCGGCGACCGTCACGTTGCTGTGCGCGGCCATCGGCCTGCCCTATGCGCTGATCGCGGCTTCGGCCGGCGGCTGGATGCGCGCAGTGCTGCTCGTCGCCGTGCTCCTGCCCTTGTGGACGTCGCTGCTGGTGCGCACCGCCGCCTGGTTCATCCTTTTGCAGAACGAAGGTCTGATCAACGATGCGCTCCGGGCGATCGGGCTCATCGGCGAGCCGCTGCCGCTCATCTTCAACCGCACCGGCGTCGTCATCGCGATGACGCATGTGCTGTTGCCCTTCATGGTGCTGCCGATCTACAGCGGGCTGCTCACCATCCCGGCGAACCTCATGCCGGCGGCTGCCTCGCTCGGCGCGACGCGGCTGAAGGCGTTCCGATACGTGCTCCTGCCGCTCGCCTTTCCGGGCCTGATGTCGGGCTCGCTTCTCGTGTTCATGGTGGCTCTCGGCTACTACATCACGCCAGCGCTGGTCGGCGGGCCGAACGACCAGATGATCAGTTCCGTCATCGCCTTCTTCGCCACGGGAACGGCCAATTGGGGCATGGCCGGCGCGCTCGGGCTGATCCTGCTCGTCGTCACCACGGTGCTCTATCTCGTCTATGGGCGGCTGTCGCGGTCGCCGACCATGGTGGGAACCTGACCATGGGCGGCAGGACCAACCCGGCGTTGCGGGCCCTCCAGATCGTCTTCGGCCTCGCCGTGGTCTTCTTCCTGCTGGCGCCGATCGTGGCGATCCTGCCGCTTGCTTTCAATTCGAGCGTGTTCCTCAACTACCCGATCGAGAGCTTCTCCTCGCGCTGGTTCGGCGAACTGCGCGACAACGATGTCTGGCGGCGTTCCATCGTCAACAGCCTGATCATCGGCTCCGGCGCCACCATGGTGGCAACCGTGCTCGGCACGCTGGCCGCACTCGGCCTGCGCATGAGCCAGCTGCCCTTCGCCAACGCCGTCCGCACCACCTTCCTGATGCCGATGGTGGTGCCCGCTGTGGTGCTGGGGGTCGGCATGCAGATGCTCTATGGCCGGATGGGCCTCGCCAACTCCTATCTCGGCGTCATCGTCGCCCATGCCGTGCTTTGCATCCCTTTCGTCATCGTCAGCGTGTCCGGCTCGCTCAACGCCATGGATCCCTGGCTGGAGCGCGCGGCGAGCAGCCTCGGCGCGCCGCCGCTCAGCGTGTTCGGGCGCGTCACCCTTCCCATCATCATGCCCGGAATGCTCACCGGCGCGGTGTTTTCCTTCGCGACATCGCTCGACGAGGTGGTGCTGACGCTGTTCGTCGCCGGCCCCAACCAGCGCACCCTGGCGCGCCAGATGTTTGCCAGCATCCGCGAGAACATCAGCCCGGCGGTCGCGGCGGCCGCCTTCCTGATGATCGTCGGCACGCTGTGCGTCGCCGGCCTCGTCGGTTTCCTGCGCTGGCGGCGCCAGCGGGCGCTGAAGCCGCACTGAGCAGCGACAGATCATCAGGAGGATGCAGATGACGCAAGACCATGATCCGGCCGATGGCATAGCCTTCGTCGACGGCGCCTATGTTCCGCTTGCCCTGGCCAGCGTGCCGCTGATCGACCGCGGCTTCGTCCGATCCGATGCCACCTATGACGTGGTGCATGTGTGGCAGGGACGGTTCTTCCGCCTCGACAACCATATCGAGCGCTTCCACGCCTCGATGCAGGGGCTGCATATGAGCCTCCCCCATTCGAAAGCCGACATCGCCGGCATCCTCACCGAATGCGTGCGCCGCAGCGGGCTGCGCGACGCCTATGTCCAGATGACCTGCACGCGCGGCGTGCCGCCCAGGGGCACGCGGGACCCGCGCCTGTGCCGGAACCGCTTTTATGCCTTCGCCCAGCCCTTCGTCTGGATCGCCAATGAGGAGCAGCGCCGCGAGGGGCTCAGCATGATCGTCAGCTCCGTGCAGCGCATCCAGCCGGAGGCGGTCGACCCGCGCATCAAGAACTTCCACTGGCTCGACCTGACCATGGGCATCTTCGAGGCCTATGAGAACGACGCCGTCGTGGCGGTGCTGACCGACCGTGCCGGAAACGTCACGGAGGGCGCGGGCTTCAACGTCTTCGCCGTCCGTGACGGCAGGCTTGCGACACCCGATCGCGGCGTGTTCGAAGGCATGACCCGCCGCACGGTCATCGAGATGGCCAGGGAAGTCGGCATAGGATGCGAGGTTCGCGACGTGCCCGCCGACGAGTTGCGGGCAGCCGACGAGATCTTCATCACGAGCACCGCCGGCGGCATCATGCCGGTGACCGTTCTCGACGGCCGCATCCATGGCAACGGCAAGCCCGGGCCGCTCACCCGCCGTATCCACGATCTCTACTGGGACCGCCAGCACGCTGCCGGCCTGTTCACCGAAATCGACTACGGATGACAAGGTCATCCTCCGGGCGATATGCAGCTGTGGGAATTCCCCGTCCATGCCGGCAACGGCGGACGCCTGCCGCGCAATGCCCTCGATCGGACCGTCAGTGACGATTGGCGGGCGACCAGGAGGAAATCGCCGCCCTCAGGAAGGACGTGCCGCCAGCCATACGGCCTTTCCGAGCGCCACGCATGGAACCAGGACAGGCTGCGTTCCTGAAGCATGTCTCCCGAAAGGGGGTACCGGTTTCGGGACAAAGACATGCGTCAAATCAAAGACCTACAGCGTGTTGTGCGATTCCGTTTTCACGCGACACGCTGTAGTCGCCATTCGCATCCGATGTCGGCTAATCCTGCCTCGATCAAGAGAATCGTGAATTTTTCCAACAGGTCAGCAATTCACGATTCCGAACGGTGACCATACTACTTTATCCTTTACTTATATCTTCGCATGCCGTAGAGTTTCGTTCTGCATTTTCATCGGCTGCGCGAAAGTCGCTTGAAATGTGTTTTCTATACAATTTTGCGAATACGCGAAGAGATGAATTATTCGCGAACCGTCTGTTTTGCTACCGAAGCAGCTATCGCTTGCTTTCGGCAATATTCAGCCGCTTTCTATCTTTGAAATCTACCACCTTATCTGTTCTTCTGGGTTTTCTTTTGGCGACCGAGGGCACGGCCCAAAGTACCGGCCCCGCCTACGATGCCGCCGGAAACATCCTTCTCCCGAAAGGCTATCGCAGCTGGGTTTTTGTCGGAGCCAATCTCGGCCTCGTCTACAGGCCTGAGATCCAGGCGATGACCTCACGTGAGGCCGCGCGAGCGGAGACGATGGCGTTTCACACTGTCTACATTGATCCTGCGGCCTATGCGGCCTTTCTCGAAACCGGGACCTTCCCTGACCCCACGGTGCTGGCCATGGAAGTTTTCCGGGGCGAGACGAGGGACGCGAACGGGGCGCTCAAGGAGGGTACGTTTCCGGGGGAACGCCTGCTGGTCGAACTGGCCGTAAAGGATCCACAGCGCCCCACCCGGGAGGGTTCGAAGGAAAACTGGGCCTACTACATTTTCCCGGGGGATGCGGAAAGCGACCCTTTGGCCAGCGCTGAAGCACAGCCCGATTCCGCGTGCTTTGCTTGCCATCGCAGCCACGCCAGTCGCGACAACGTCTGGGTGCAGTTTTATCCTGTGCTGCGGGAAAGGGGTCGGCCATGACCGCCACCCGAATGTGGAGGCCGGTAAACCTTCCTGCCGCCGGGTCTCGTACCGACGACATCTGGTTTGCCGACGCCCTGAATGGTTGGGCGGTCAACTCCGACGGCCTCATACTGCGCACGGCCGATGGCGGCGACGCCTGGACGCGACAGGCGCACCTTGCCGAAAGCTATCTTCGCTGTGTTTCATTCGCGGGCAGGGATATCGGCTGGGTCGGCGCACTGTCCGGCCCGAACCGCTTGTACGCCACCAGGAACGGTGGTCTTGACTGGAGCGCCGTCACGTCGCTGCCGTCCGGCGCGCCGGGTCGTATCTGCGGCGTTTGCGCCGTTGACGAACAGACCGTCTTTGCGTCGGGCACCAACTATCCGAACGAGGATGCCGCGATCTTGCGTTCGCGCGATGCCGGCCAGACCTGGCAGGTCCTTGACGTGCCCGGAGCGGCCCTGCTGGTCGATATCTTCTTCGAATCGCCGCAGCGCGGCTGGGTCGTCGGCGGTGTCGACAACGTCCGTCACCCCGACCGGGCGCCTGTAAGGGCCGACATCGTACCAGGAGTGTTCCACACCGACGACGGCGGCGAGACCTGGACGAACCTGGTCCAGTCGAATGCCGCAGCCGGCGAATTTCCGCGCGGCGAGTGGGGATGGAAATTCCAGAAGCTCAATGACCGCGTGCTGTTCGTTTCATGCGAGAACTTCCTCGACGGCGCGATCCTGAGAAGCGACGATGGCGGCCTGACCTGGTCCCGTCTGCGGGTCAATGACAGTCAGCGCAATTCCAACCTCGAAGGCATCGGATTTCTCGACGAGCAGCACGGCTGGATCGGCGGATGGGGAGACCGGATGTTTGTCGGCGGCTTCACCAGCGTCACCGAGGACGGCGGAAAGAACTGGCAGGCGGCCAACGATGTCGGGTTCCGCCTGAACCGATTCAGGTTCATCGGCAGCCCGCCTGCCATCGCCTATGCTTCCGGCGATACCGTCTACAAATACTCCGACGAACCGGTCGCACCGTCCATCGCCGCGATTGCCGCGACTTCCCGGCGTGAGACGATCGGCGAAAACGAGGTGGTGCTCGAGACGGTCGTGCCGGTTGGCTGCAAGCTGTTCCAGGTCAGGGTCTGGGAACGTTTCGGCCGCGAGGTGGCAATGCTTGCCGACGAGCGAAATCCGCAAGCAGGGCCTCGCAATCTGTTGTGGGATTTCAGCGACCGGACGGGCGCCAGGCAGCCGCCCGGCGGCTTCATTGTCCGGTTCACATGTGACGACGAATCCACGAGTCAACTGATCTACAGAGAACGCCGCAAATGAATGGATTGAAGGCCGCGGCTCCGGTCGCAAGATCCGCGGCCGCTGTCCGGGAGGAACGAGATGGCAACCGCTAGCGTGGCGAAAGTCTATGCCGTTGACGAACTGGGCGTACGCATCACGACGACGAAAAAGCCATGGCTGCTGATCACCGCTCGGGGGCGGGTCAACTCGACGGGGTGGCGAGAAGCGCAGCTTGTCGCCTACACCTATCTGACGGCTCCCGCCGACGGCGTCCAGGAATTTGATTTCGTCGCCCTGAGGCCCGATCCGGGAAATGCGCAGCTGCCGGTCCTCACGCCTGTCTCGACCGAGCTCGAATTGCCTGATGTCGGCATAAAGGATTACTGGGGAAGCAAGATGCCTTTGAGGGGCATCCGGGTCCATGCGGTTTCGAACCGCAAGGAAGTCGACATATTGGGTCGCTCGGAAGCCATGGCCGCCAGTGCCGAACCCATGTCGCGATCGAAGGCCATCTATGTCTGTCCGATACCGGACGCGGACGTCATTTCGTTCGAAGCAGACATCAAGCCGCTGTTTCGCCCGATGGACGTCAACGTCATGCAAGCGATCGCTGGCTTCAATCTTCACAAGCTGGAGGACGTGCGCGCCAAGGCGGACAAGATCCTGGACCGCCTGCGAACCAACATGCCCTGCGATGGACTGTGGCCTGCCGAAGATGTCGCAAGGTTCGAGGCCTGGATCAAAGGCGGGATGGCCGCATGACCGCACATTGACGGGCGTTGCTGGACCCGATGAGGAAGGAGAAAGAAATGCGGAAGCATCCTGCGTTGCCTGGAGCCACAACTCTCGCGCTGGCCCTTGCTTGCTTTTCCTTGTTTCCCTTGCAGAGCATGGCCGCGCAATCCTGCGCAAGCTGGTTCGCAAGCGGCGCATCGAAATGGGAGGAGCCGCAAGACACCGCAATGGCACTTATCGAGCCGCACTGCTATTCGTGGCGACTTTTCCTCGCGCTGAACTGGCCGGCCGACATTCCAGCCAAAGCACCCAATCAGAACGCCGCCTTTGGCGCGGATGGTCCGGTCGTGTGGGAGACATGGCGAAATGCGAACAACCGGGCATCCGACACCGCCTTTCCGCCCAACGGCACGGACCCCGGAGAGTGGTTGGCGCCGCCGGCGGTGAGCATGGTTGAGCTCCCGCTCTCGCCCGAGGATGCGTTGCCGCTCCAGCAACTCGAACGGATTCGGACAATGGGTGGTTCCAACGCCGCGATCCCGACTTTCGACGTGGACTCGGCGTTGTTTTCCATCAACGAAACGCGGCTCAACAAGGAGACCTACGAATTCATCCGCGAGAACGAACTCTACAATCTCGACGGGCAAAAGGACCTGTTCGAAAGCGGCGCCGTAGACATCGTCTTTCCCGCGATGGCCAAGGAGATCAAGGCGCAGTGGCGAAAGATCAGTGAAACGGACAAGCCCAGATATCACTGGGCAACTCATACGGAGCCTGACGGGACGGTGACGATCTTCGGGCTCACGGCCCTTCACATCACGACAAAGGACCTGCCCAACTGGCTTTGGGCAACTTTCGAACACATCGACAACAAATTGCCGGAAGACGCCGGAGGGCGGCCAGGAAACGAAGGCTGGAAACTGCCGTCCGTCGACAAATTCGCATGCCCGGCATCGCCCTACGACTGCGAAGGCATCCCCGAAAATATCGGCCTTCAGGGTACCAAATGGGAGAACTACAGGCTGCGCGGCGCGCAGACGGATTTCATCGACAGCCGGGGCAACATCACACTGCTCGCGAACTCCCAGCCGGAGCAGGGTTTCCAGATGACATCGTCATGCATTTCCTGCCATGCGCGAGCCTCCGTCAACGGCGACGGCGACCGGTTGGAGTTCTTCAAGCCGAATGGAGAAGGTTTCGTCGGTCCGCCCGATCCTGCAGCGTTTGGCGACGCCGCGACCGGCAATCGTTCCTTCACTCAACTGGACTTCGTCTGGTCGTTCTTCAGGGCCCGGCCCAGGCAGCCATGAGTGCAAACGGGAGAAGTCGACCTGGCGGACCAGAATGGTCTTCGAGTCAACATGAATGGTGACGGCAACGGTGCCTGCGCCGTTCCGTTCCACAGGAGGCAACCATGGCAAAAGGCATGAAATCCAGCGCGGTTCACCGCGATGAACTTGGTGCAGGAACGGTGCTGGAATCGATTGGAGCAGAGACCGCCGAGTCGGCTGCCGAACTCGATCCGGAACGAGCGGCTCTTCAGATCCTGAGATCATTCGTGGGCACATCGGAGGGCGCGGCAGTGGCTCCCAGCGATGTTGGAGGCTCTCACGCCGAGTTCAAGAGCGTGGGAATCGACAAGATCCCCTTCACCGGCAATTCAGTGGTCAAATTCCGGCAGTACTACTACAAGGTACCGGTTTACGGGTCTCTGGTGACCGTCGAACTCAGCGGCCAGAATCAGTTCGTTTCGATCAATACGTCGGTCGGTGAACCGGCCAATGTCGATCCTGTCGCCAAACTGAGCCCGGCAAAGGCCCTGCAGGTGGTGGCCAAGTGGGCCGGCTACGAACGCGGTGTGCCTGGCCAACCGGCGCGGCTCAACTTCTATTTCGACGCCGAGCACAGCCGCTGGAGGCTGGTCTATATCGTCGAGGATGTGCAACGGCGCAAGCCGAGCAGGTCGGCTCAGCCTGCTGCGCCGACGGGCGTTCCCGAGTTTTCCGACTTCGTCGTCGATGCTCACACCGGGGAAAAGGTTGCCGAGTTGCCCCGGACTCAGACCATGGCCGAGACGAGCGTGGAGGCTCAGGCGGCCGATAGCCTCGGCAGGCCCCGGACGTTTTTTGTGGCCACCGACAGCAGCACGAATGAGAGCCGTCTGTTCGACGCGCTTCGCAACATACATACTCACAATTTCGAGTTCCGGGACGCGCGGCTTCAATTCGGCAGTTTGCCCGGGAAATATGTCGGCAATCCTCCATCGCCCTGGGACTCAGGAGCGGTGAGTGCGCATGCGAATTCGACCGAGGTCGTCGATTTCCTCAAGACGGTGCTCATGCGGAATGGCTTGGACGGCATGGGCGGAAAGATCGTCTCCTCGGTAAACTGCACATGGTTTGGGGAGACGTTCGGCCGAGAATGGCGCAATGCCGCGCGCCTGCCAAATCAGATGATCTATGGCCAGCGCCTGGTCGATGGTGAACTTCGATCCTATGCGGCATCACTCGAGGTTGTTGCGCACGAATTGCTGCATGGCTTGACCGACCACACCGCGCGTCTGGAATATGTCTTCGAGTCCGGCGCGCTCAACGAATCCTATTCGGACATTTTCGGAATCATCGTGGCGAACCGTTCCGAGCCGGATATCGGCCAATGGAACTGGGAGATTGGCGAGGATTTGAATGCCACGGGGATCCCGTTGCGGGACATGAGCGATCCCACGCGCCGGAATCAGCCGGCCCATATGAACGATTACAGGGAGTTGTCCGAAGACGAGGACCACGGAGGCGTCCACATCAACAGCGGCATTCACAACAAGGCCGCGCACAACATCATCGTCACCAAGCAGGATGGTCAGTTTCTGTTCAACGCGGTGGAAGTAGCGCGCGTGTTCTACATGACACTGACGAGCCAGCTCAGCCGAACCTCCGGATTCCTCGATAGCCGCCGCGGAGCCCTCCAGTCCGCACGAAGCCTTTTTTCGAACGATGCAAACAAGGATGCCAAGATCGCCGCGGTCGACGCGGGTTTCGCAGCGGTGGGAATAGTCGATGCAGTTGCATAGAGCAATTCCAGCAAAACTGCGCCGCGGTCTTGCGTCCGGAATTGCGCAAAAAAGAGCCAGGGCATTTCCGCGATTCGGAGCGACGCGGAAGATGCCCTAGGCCCGACGCCCGCCCGGCGAACGAGATGTGATCTTTCGGGAGGCAGCCCATCCGGACCGGGCTGCTTCCCGCAGGCCAATCTTCACCCAGGCTCTCCTCGTAGCTCCCAAAGTCCATTCGATCGGTGACACTCCCGAGAAGCGGAAGCAGGACAGGCACCCACCATCGAGTTCGGCTCCCCACCGGCATGATGTGCCTTGGCCGATCAAACCTTGATGACCCCCCTGCCAATTCCGTTGACACCGGCTCCGCCGCGATGGATTCTTGACGCTCGATTTCAACGTGACGGACCGCGCCCTCCGATTCGTCGCCGGGATTTCGGAAGGGCCAGACGCTCTCACCGGTTTTCGCTTGGCAGTACCCCTGCCATGAAAATAGAGTTGAAAGCCTTTTGATTGCAGTCGGTTAAGGGATTCGGCGACGCCGCGAAAGGCCCCTCATCCGGCTGCCGCCACCTTCTCCCCGTGAAGGACGGGGAGAAGAGCGCCTGCCGCGATGACGGCGCTCAATCTGCGACGCTGACGATTGGCGAAGCCGGTGGCGACATCGGTCTTCTCCCCGCAATGCGGGGAGAAGGTGGCGGCAGCCGGATGAGGGGCAGTTCGCGACGGTCGAAGCAGCCAAGCCCGATACCTCGGCTTCTTCCCCGCCTGCTACCAATAAAGCGCCGAAACCCGTTTGCCGCGATCAGATCCACGCTTTCATCCAGGCCCGGTGACTGGCGGTGTGTCTCATCCGACCGCGCTTCCAGCGGCCACCTTGTGAAGGGTATGTTTGGCCAAAAGCACCTCCGGCACGCCCACCTCCGGCACCACGCCGAAAGAACAGGCCCGTCCTGTAAACTTCCAGTTGTTTACAGGACCGCCGCCATTCCGAGCCCGTCCTCTCGCCACTCGAAAAACGGCAACTTACTCCACGGCGCCGGCCACGTCGGAAAGCGCGATCGCCTTGCGCAACACCGCGACAAAGCGTTCGCCTGCCTCTTTCCTGTCGCCGCTGTTGTCGATCGTTATGGCGCCGATCGCCGACGCGTCGAACTGTGCCTGGCGGGCGAGCCGCGCCAGGACCTCGCCGCGCGACTCTCGGCCGCGCGCGGCGAGCCGCTCGGCCAGGATCTCGGGCCGCGCGGTGATCTCGACGACAAAGACATTGAGATAGCGTTCCTTGAGCGCGGGAAGCGCGCCGCGCGACAGGTTCGCCACAGCCACGCGGCCGTCCGATATCGCCGTGTCGACGCTGGCGGGCAGGCCGTATTTCAGCCCATGCGCCTGCCAGGAGAGCGCGAAGGCGCCATGCGCCTCGGCCTCGTCGAAGGCGGCGTCGGCCAGCGTGTCATGGTCCTCGGCGGCCGTATCGCTCGGCCGGGTAATCACCCGGCGCACGAATTCGACGGCAGATTCGTCGGCGAAGTGGCGGCGCGCGAAATCGAGGATCGTGTCCTTGCCGGCGCCGCTCGGGCCCACCACGGCGACGAACACGCCGTTGCGGACCGGGAACGCGACGCTGTCGAGTTCGCGCTCGATCAGGGCCGAGACCATCATGCGACGCGCCTTCCTTCGCGCCAGACGGTGCGCACGACCGGCACATGATCGTCGACGCGCACGCGCACCAGATCGGCCCGGCGGCCGGGTTCGATGACGCCGCGATCGGTGAGACCGACGGCCTCGGCCGGATTGCGCGACACCATCGCCACCGCCTGAGGCAGGGAGACCTGGTCGACGACCTCGCCGAGGAAGAAGGCCGACTGGATAAGGCTGAACGGAATGTAGTCGGAGGATAGGATGTCGAGCAGGCCGCCTTCGGCCAGTGCGCGCGCCGAGACGTTGCCGGAATGCGAGCCGCCGCGCATGACATTGGGGGCGCCCATGAGCACGCCGAGCCCGGCTTCCCTGGAAGCGCGGGCGGCCTCGGCGGTGGTCGGGAATTCGGCGACGCGGATGCCCTGGCTGACAGCTTCCTCGACATGGGCGACGGTGGCGTCGTCATGGCTGGCGAGCACGATGCCGCGCGCCTGGCAGGCGGCGGCAATCGCCGCTCGATTGGCCGGCGAATTGGCCTCGGATTCGGCGATCCGGCGCTCGCAGAAGACGCGGAACGCCTCGTCGGACATCTTGAGCTTGCCCTGGTAGTAAGTCGCATAGGCCGAAAGCTGCGCGAACTGGCGCTGGCCCGGCGCATGGTCCATCAGCGAAGCGAGCCGTACGCGGTCGTCGCCGTCGAAATAGCCGAAGCCGTCGAGGCAGTCCGGAGCTGACACCTCGCAGCGCAGATGAATGAAATGGTCGGCACGGACCCGGTCCTGGCGCACGCTGTCCTCTATGGCGTCGGCCAGCTTGCGCATCTCGACGGCGGTCATGTCGGCATCCTCGTCGAGACCGACACGCAGCGCGTCGAAGACCGTGGTGATACCGGCGGTGGCGACCTGAGCGTCATGGGCGAGGACCGCGGCGATCGGGTTCCAGCGCACCTTCGGCCGCGGAGCGTAGTGGCCTTCGAGGTGGTCGGTGTGCAATTCGACAAGGCCCGGAATGACGAAGTCGCCTTGCATATCCTCGCCGCTGCGGGAGGAGCCGGAGGCGATGTCGGCGATGAGCCCGTCGCGGATCAGCAGCGACCCTGTCACCACCTCGTCGGCGAGAACGAGGCGGGCATTGGAGAGAACGGTTTCGGCAGTCATGTCAGGCGGACTTTCTTTCCCGCTGTCGTCCCAGCGGATGGTAGGATTGAACCTTGAACGGCGCTCCGGCCTCGGGTTCGACAAAAACGGCGAGCCCGTCCACTGCGACGGGGCCCTCGAGCATGGTACCAAAAAACTCCTCGATCGCGCCACGGATGCGCGGAGCCTCTTCGGCGCCGACCCTGCCGGTCAGCGTCATGTGGAAGCGGAACGCCTCGAAGACGTAAGGATAGCCCCACTGGCAGAGATTGCGGAATTCGGCGGGGCGCAGCGCATCCGGGTTGCGCCGCTCGATCTCGGCCTCGGTGAGCGGCGCGCGGAAGCGGTCGAAGGCGACCACGACGTCGTCGGCGAGCTTGTGCAGCGCCGCCGGCTTGCCCTCCGGCATGAGCGCGAAGAAACTGTCGAGTTGGGCAATCACGAGGCGCGGCAGCACGACCGGCGCCATGCCCTCGGCAAAGGCGTCGACCGCCTTGCCGAGAGAGGCTTCGGTCTCGCCTTCGGCCAGGCGGAACGGCGCCTTCAGGGTCGCATGGAAGCCGTAACGGCGCGCGGCCGCCGTATGGAAGGCGATTTCGGCCGCCGAGATACGACCGAGCGCGGGCGCCGGGGTGACGTCGCCGGTAAAGGGGTCCCTGCCCAGCCACTTCGCCGCGGTCCGGGTCAGCGGATCATCGGGCGCTGGCGTGAAATAGATCGCGTAACGCATGGTTATTCCTCGCAAGCCCGATGCCATAGGCGATTTGCATGACAGATTCACGAAGCTATGCGTGATTTCCCAGCGCTAGCAAAACTTAGCCGGCAAGTCACGGAAGGGCTCAGGTGAGGGGCCGGCGCCTCTCAATCCCTCTTCAAGCGCTGCCCGACATCAAACGCTTTCTCAACGCGTTGGAGATGTTGTCGAAGATGAAGACCACGATCAGGATCAGCAGCACCATATAGGCGACGTTCTCCCAGTCGGTGTTGGTGCGCATGGCCTCCCACAGCTTGAGGCCGATGCCGCCAGCGCCGACCGCGCCGATGATGGTCGCCGAGCGCGTGTTCGACTCCCAGAAATAGAGCGACTGGCTGAGGAAGACCGGCAGCACCTGGGGCAGCACGCCGTAGCGCTGCACGAGCGCCGGGTTGGCGCCGACGGAGCGTATGCCCTCGCGCTGCTTGTCGTCGATGTTCTCCAGCGCCTCGGAATAGAGTTTTCCGAAGGTGCCGGTGTCGGTGAAGAAGATCGCCGAGATGCCGGCGAGCGGACCGGGACCGAAGGCCCGCGTGAAGAACAGTGCCCAGATCAGCATGTCGACGGAGCGCAGGAAATCGAAGAAGCGCTTGGCGACCTGGTTGACGATCCGGTTGGGCGTGATGTTGCGCGCAGCCATGAATGCCAGCGGGAAGGCGAGCATCGTCGCCAGCACGGTGCCCGCGAAAGCCATGACGATCGTCTGCATCAGCTTCAGCCAGACGTCGCCATGCTGCCATTCGGCATTGTTGAGGATGTTGTCGAAGGCCAGGGCGGCGTTCGACATATCGGGGCGGATGCGCTCCGAGGAGAATACCAGCCCGGCGACCTCGCCGAAGGACTTTCCCCAGAACGGGGAGTTGGCATCGAAGAAGAAATTCTCCCAGCCCCAGAAGCGCCGCCGCACCTTGATCTCGTCGTCCTCGATGTCTGCCCGGCCGGAAAAGCCGAAATCGACAATGATCTTGTCGCCGGGGGCCTTCTGCACGGCCCAGGCCGGCAGCGGTCCGGCCGCATCCACGCGCTCGCGTGGGATGATGGTGACGTCGAGCGTCTCGCCGGCCCGGGTGACCGTCACGCGGCCGGGCGTGACGTCGATCGTGGCACTGCGGCCCATCGACATGGCGATATGCGAGAAGATCTGCTTGGCCTCGCCGGTCGGCTTCGGGTCGAGCACGATCCAGTCGGGATGACGTTCGGGATTGTAGGCGGAGAAGCGCGGATAGGAGACTGTCGCGCCGCCGTCCTTGAAGTCGATATTGGGCCGGGTCTCGTAGCTCACCCAGTCGGCGAGATAGCTGCCGGCGATGCTCCAGTTGCCCGAGGTCAAGACGCTGCCGATCGAGAACAGCCACCAGGCGAAGATCAGGTAGCCGACGATGCCTATCCCGACGGCCCAGGATATCAGGCGTTTGCGGCCGGAGCCGGCGAAGGCTTCGGGATGGCGGGCGGCGATCGCGGCGATCTCGTTCCGGGTCAGCGCGGTCATGGTCAAGCTCCCCTGCCGAAAGCGAAAGCCTGGTCGCCGACGAGCTTCTTGCGCAGCCAGGCCGAGAACTGGTCGACCGCGATGATCGTCAGGAGCAGGAGCAGGATGATCGCGAGCGTCTTGGCCTCATGGTTGCGGCTGATCGACAGGCGCAGCTCCTCGCCGATGCCGCCGCCGCCGACCGCGCCGATGATGGTGGAGGCGCGCACATTGATCTCCAGTCGCAACAGGGCATAGCTCAGGAAGTTCGGCATGACCTGCGGCACGATCGCGAACCAGACGCGCTCGATCCAGTTGGCGCCGGCAGCGCGCAGCCCCTCTTCCGGCCTCATGTCTGCGTTCTCGACCACTTCGAAGAACATCTTGCCGAGCGCGCCGATCGTGTGGATCATCACGGCGATGATCGCCGGCACCGGACCGAGCGACAGAACGGCCAGGAAGAAGCCGGCGATGACGATCTCCGGAAAGGCACGCAGGATCTCCATGAAACGCCGCACGAAGAAGCGCAGCCAGCGCCGCGTCACGAGATTTGAGGCAGCCAGGAAGCAGAGAACGAAACCGAGGGCGAAGCCGACCAGCGTCGAGACGAGCGCGATGTTGAGCGTCTCGAGCATCTTGTAGAAATATTCGGGCAGATAGAGCGACCGGGTCAGATAGACCCGGCCCTCCGGATAGTCGTATTTCAGGCTGCCGTCGGCATAGGGCGAAGGAAGATCGAACAGAGCGCGCCAGACCTCCCAGCCGTCGCGCGGGATCATGTCGCCGATGAAATCGAACAGATGGGGCAGCCGGTCCCAGAACTTGCCGGCATTGCTCTCATTGGCGAACCAGAGCGAGCCGGCCATCGCGACCACCATGAAGAGCACGCCGCCGATCGTGTAGAGACGCCGCCGGGCGGCAAGCTCGCGCCAGTGGCGCTCGACGGCAAGGCCAGTATCCGAAAGGGTCACGCTCATGAAATGTCCACTCAATGCTTGCCGACAGGATGTGGAAACGTCCAGTCGACTTCGATTCGGACTTTGACCGTCACTCCGCCCCTCATCTGCCTGCCGGCATCTTCTCCCCGTGAAGGACGGGGAGAAGACTGATGTCTTCCACGATTTCGCCAATCGTCACGGCTGCAAGGAAGAGTTCCGTCATTGCGGCAAGCCGTCTTCTCCCCGTCCTTCACGGGGAGAAGATGCCGGCAGGCAGATGAGGGGCCAAACTACGGTCGAAAGCTCTCTCCCTCGACATAAGACAAGCGCGCCGCGGTTGCCCCGCGGCGCGCTCGAAAAGCCTGACGGCTCAACCGCCGATCTGCGCTTTGCGGGCGGCGATGATCGGCGCGTAGAACTCCGGCGTGACCTCGGTGAAGCTCTTGAAGTCGCCGCCCTGGATCGCCGAGAAGCAGGCCGCGTCGGTTTCCGGCAGCTTCAGCATGAAGTCCTTGAACTTGGCCTTGATGTCGGCGTCGAGCGTGGTGCGCACGACGATCGGACCGTTCGGGATCAGCGGCGACTTCCAGATTTCGACGAGGTCGTCCATGTCGAGGATGCCCTTGTCGACCATCTTCCTGAGGTTGCCGGAAGTATAGCCTTCCGAGAATTCGCCGACGCCGGAGCCCCAGGTCGTGCCAGCAGCGAAGGTGCCCTTCAACACCTCCAGCACCAGGTTCTCATGGCCGCCGCCGAAGCCGGTCTCGCCGAAATAGTCCTTCACCGGAGTGTTGCCGAGATCGGCCGGCAGCGAGGTGACGGGGATCAGGTAGCCCGAGGTGGAGTCGGGATCGGCGAAGCCGAGCTTCTTGCCCTTCAGGTCGGCGAGCGACTTGATGCCGGAATCCTTGCGGGCTACCATGATCGAGTAGTAGCCCGTGGCGCCGTCGGTTTGGACGGTGGTCAGGATCGGCTCGACCGCCTTGTCGTTCTGCAGATAGATCTTGGCATAGCCCGAAGCGCCGAGTTCGGCATAGTCGAGCGTGCCGCCGAGCAGGCCCTGGACGGTGCCGTCATAGTCGGCGGCCGGGAACAGCGACACCTTCTCGACGCCAAGCACCGAGGGAAGCTGGTCGACCAGGCACTGGAAGTTGCGCAGGCGGTCGGCTTCGTTCTCGCCGCCGATCAGGCCGATGCGGAACTCCTTGAGGTCCTCGGCCTGGGCCGCGCCCACGGCCATGGCCACGAGAGATACGGCGCCGAAAAGAATCTTCCTGAACATGGATGTCTCTCCTGTTGTCGTCCGCGCGATGCCGGACCGGATGTCGTGTTGAGGCCCGTTACGCGGGCAAGGCGATCGCGAAGCTCAGAGCCCGGCAAAGGCGGGTTCGAGCGGTCCGGCGGATTGGAATTTCCTGGGCTTTCCGCTGTGGATGCTGGTCGAGGTGATGGCCTCTGAAATCTCGTTGCCGTCGCCGTCGGCGCCATAGGCAAGCCGCACGGCGTCACGGTCGAGATCACTTGGGGCGCCGTCGAAGACGACCCGGCCGGCGGCCATGCCGATGATGCGGTTGCAATAGGCACGGGCCGTGTCGAGCGTATGCAGGTTGGTGATGACGGTGATCCCCTCGCGGCGGTTGATGTCGGCCAGCGCATCCATCACCACCTTGGCGTTCAACGGATCGAGCGAGGCGATCGGCTCGTCGGCGAGGATCATCCTCGGCTGCTGCATCAGGGCGCGGGCGATGGCGACGCGCTGCTGCTGGCCGCCCGAAAGCGTGCCGGCGCGCTGCAGCGCGGTGCGCGCGATATCAAGGCGCTCCAGCGCCGAGATGGCCATGGCGCGTTCCTCGCGGGAGAAGATGTTGAGAAGGTTGAGGGCGGTCGAACGGTGATTGAGGCGGCCGAGCAGCACATTGGTCAGCACGTCGAGCCGGGGAACGAGGTTGAACTGCTGGAAGATCATGGCGCAGTCGCGCTGCCACCGGCGCAGCGCCGAGCCCGCCAGCTTGGAGACGTCGGTCCCCTCAAACAGAATCGACCCCTGGCTGGGGTCGATGAGACGGTTGATCATGCGAAGAAGCGTCGACTTGCCGGCGCCGGAGCGGCCGATGATGCCGACCATCTGGCCCTGCGGGATGTCGAGGACGACGCCGCCGACAGCAGTGTTCGCGCCGAAGCGGCGAGTGACGTTGCGGATCTCAAGCATGACAGCTTCCCTGACCCGGAACTCTTCGGTCCCGTCGGGAACAACCCGCTACCGGACCAGCATGAAGCGGCGGTGTCAGTATGATGTCAGTTTTGTTACGTTCAACAGTGCGAAAGGGCCGCGTCTGGTTTGCCTGCGGTCGGAGCCAATCGTAGGACTGGCAGCTCATGCAACCGATGGAGGAAGCCCATGGTCAAGGGAAGCTGCCACTGCGGGAATGTCGCGTTCGACGTCGAGGGCGAGCCGGGCAGCGTCATCGAATGCAATTGCTCGCATTGCAGCCGCAAGGGCTACCTCCTGTGGTTCGTGCCGCGTGACAAGCTGACGCTCCACACGCCGCCCGAGGCGCTGGCGACATACAAGTTCAACAAGCACTTCATCGACCATCTGTTCTGCAGGAACTGCGGCTGCGCGCCATTCGGCTTCGGGGTCGATCCGAAGGGACGGGAGATGGCCTCGATCAATGTGCGCTGCATCGAGGAGATCGACCTCTCGACCCTGCAGCGCATACCGTTCGACGGCCGCAGCCGGTGAATTGGCAGGGCTGCGTCGTTCAGTCCGTTGACGGCAGGCTCGCGATCAACTCGTAGGCGGTGCTGCGCCCGCCTGCAGCGCTCTTTTGTAGCAGACCCTTGGCGACAAGATCCGCAATGTCGCGTGCGGCCGTATCCTGCGAGGTCTTCGCCAGCTTCGCCCATTTGGTTGACGTCAATTTGCCTTCGAAGTCGCCCTCGAGCAGGCGATCGAGCACCTTTGCCTGGCGGGCATTCAGATCGAGCGCCGAATATGTCTGCCAGAAACGGGCCTTGAACATCACATTGTCCAGGGTGGCCATGGCGTTGGAGACGGCGTGGCCGAGGCGATCCACGAACCATCGGTTCCACCGCGTCACGTCGAGGTCTTCGCCGCTCGTAGTCACCTTGAGAACATCGTAGTAGTCGCGCCGCGCCCGCTCGATGGCGGCCGACATCGAGTAGAGCCGTTGTGGTCCGGCGTCGGCACGTGCGAGCGCCATGTCGGCGATGGCGCGCGTGATACGACCATTGCCGTCGTCAAATGGGTGGATCGCGACGAACCAGAGGTGAGCGACGGCCGCTTTCAGGGTCGGATCGATCGCAGGCGCGGCATTGAACCAATTGAGAAAGGCCGTCATCTCGGCCTCCAGCAGACCAGCGGGAGGGGCGACATAATGCACCTTCTCGCGGCCGAACGAGCCGGACACCACCTGCATCTGCCCCCTCGAATCGTTGCGCCAGGCGCCGACACGGAGCTTTTGTCCCCATTCGTTGCGGCCGGTCGGAAAGAGGGCGGCGTGCCACTGGAAAAGCCGTTCGGCCGTCAGCGGCTTCCAGCAGTTCATCGTCGCGTCGAGCGTGATGTGCACGATGCCCTCTACGGACCTGTCGGGCGCCACGAAGCCGTCGATGTCGATGCCGAGCCGGCGCGCCAGGGAGGATCGTACCTGCTGTTCGTCCAGCCGCTCACCTTCGATTGCGGAACTCTTCACGACGTCTTCTGTGAGCGTCTGAAGCAGCGTGTCTTCCCGGACCTTGAAGCCGAGCACCTCAATGCGGCCGAATAGTCTGCCCTGCTCGTGGCGCACCGCGACGAGTTGCGTCGTCAGCTCTTCATCGCGCCAGCGGAAAGCCGGCCAGTCAGGCGATTGCCAGATGTAGGCCATCCATCGAAACTAGACGCCGATGCGGAGCTTAACAAGACTAATATCCGCAAGGATGCGGATATTAGTCGAGCCTATCTCCGCATCGAGCTTATTCTATCCGCCGTATTTCTCCAGGAACGCCTCCGCGGACAGCCCGCGGAAATCGTCGAGCGCGGCGCGCAGCCTGATATGGTCCCAGTCCCACCAGGCTAGTGCCTGGTAGCGTTCGGCGGTCCGGCGGTCGAAGCGCTCGCGGATCGGCCGGGCCGGCACGCCGCCGACGATCGTGTAGGGCGCGACATCCTTCGACACGACCGCGCCTGCCCCCACCGCCGCGCCGTCGCCGACGGTGACGCCCGGCAGGATGGTCGCGCCATGGCCGAGCCAGGTGTCATGGCCGATGGTCACGCGTCTCGCGCGGCGCATGGCGAAGAAGTCCGCCTCGTGCTCGGCATCGTCCCAATAGTCCGAGGCCCGGTAGGTGAAGTGATGAAGCGTCGGGCGCGACACCGGATGATTGGTCGCGTTCATGCGGACGCTTGCCGCGATGTTGGAGAACTTGCCGATCGTGACGCACCAGGCCGAGCAGTCCTGCATCATGTAGGAATAGTCGCCCAGTTCGGTCTCCTGCACCCGGCAGCGCTCGGCGATCTCCGTGTAGCGGCCGAGCGTGGAGGCCTGCACGTCCGCCGTCTCGTGGACGAGCGGCGTTTCCGAGAGTTTCTTTCTCATGCAGCGATCTTCCCGGCCGCGAATTCGGTGACGTCGATGATCCGGTCGGCGACCGCTTCGCGCACATCCGCATCGTGGAAGATGCCGAGCAGCGCGACGCCGGCCTTCTTCTTCTCCTCGATCATCCGGATCACAACCTCGCGGTTCTTCGCGTCGAGCGAGGCGGTCGGCTCGTCGAGCAGGAGGATCGGATGGGCGGTGATGAAACCGCGCGCGATGTTCACGCGCTGCTGCTCGCCGCCCGAAAAGGTGGCGGGCGGCAGCGACCAGAGCCGTTCGGGAAGGTTGAGCCGCGCCAGATATTCCCGGGCCTGCGATCGCGCGGCCTCCTTCTCCTCGCCGCGCGCGACCAGCGGCTCGGCGACGACGTCGAGCGCCGAGACACGCGGCACCGTGCGCAGGAACTGGCTGACATAGCCGATCGTGTTGCGGCGGATGGCGAGCACCGTGCGCGGCGTTGCGGCGGCGAGGTCGACCAGATGGCCGTCATGGCTGACGATGATCTGGCCTTCGTCGACGGCATAGTTGCCGTAGACCATCTTCAGGATCGAGCTCTTGCCCGCGCCGGAAGGGCCACCGAGCACAGCGCATTCACCCGATCTCAGCGCGAAGGAGACGCCGGCCACGACAGGCAGGCGGATGCCGTCGCGCAGATGCATGGTGAAGCTCTTGGCGACTTCGGAAACGACGAGCGGCGTCGGCATCAGCGTGCCTCCCCTTCCTTTCTTGCGTGACGCTCTACGTTGCCCCCCTCTGTCCTGCCGGACATCTCCCCCACAAGGCTACGAGATTCACACATCTCGGAGGGTCCAGCCATGCTTGATTGCGTGGAATTTGGTGAGGCCTCTGAGCATGACGATGGGGCCGGGCTTTCCGTAATATCCGGTCCATCCACCGAGCCGTGCGAAGACCCAGGCAGCGAAGGCCAATGTGCCTTTGGGATGGGGGTTTTTCTGCTTCTGGGTCTTTCCCTCAAGGCTGTGGCTGACGCGTTCGAGCACCGGTTGGTCGTCGGGATCGAAGGCGTCGCTGAGCGGCCGCTCGAGCTTGCCGTCGCGCTCGGCAACGAGTTGCATCACCGTGACGGCGGCGATGAGGGTTGCTGTTACGAGCTTTTCCAGCGGCCCGCCCTCCTGCTGGCGAAGCGCCTCGATGTCAAAGCCCTTTGTCTTGGTGGTCCGAAACAGCTGCTCGATGGTCCAGCGCAGACGATAAAAGCCGATGATGCGCCGTGCATCGGCCAGATCGGTGACCTGATGTGTTGTGAGCAGCCGCCAATGCGCCGGCTCCTGGCCGTGCGGCGGATCGATTTCGCGGGCATCGACCATGCTGAGCGTGACGGTCTTCGGCAGCACCCGGGTTCCCGCCTGGGCTTTGCGGTTCCTGGGCCTTGCGATCTCGACACGGCCGAAGCGCACGCCGAGAGTGGCCGTGCGGGCCTTGCGGCCCGGAATGGCCGGCAACGCGACCGTCATCTGCCCGGCTTCGGGCCAGCTCTCTGCGGCGGCAAACAGATGGGTCTCGTCGGCCAGAAGCCGGTCCTGCGCGGCCCGTACCAGCTTCTCGACATGGTCCGGCTTGAAGGCGAAGCACTCGTAAATGTCCCCCTCGCGGTCCTCGACGACCGTCACGCAGGTCGCGCCGGCGTCCCACAGCCGGCGCGCGCTTTCGGCGCCGTCGAGCCAGCGCCGGCTGTCCTTGTCCGCGAAGTCCCGTTTGGTGCGCGTCGCCTTCACACCACCGCGGCGATCCAGAAAGAACGCATCGACAAGGCCCAACACAAAGCCGCTGGTCGCATCCGCGGCAATCAGCGGGTGCACGGACAGGCCGATGCCTTTTTCGTCCACCCGAACAGACGTCGTGTCCTGGATCGCCAGCACATGACGGCCACCAACTTGCAAGCACGTGCGGGCCGAGGCCGTCTCCAGCATCGCGCCGACCGTCACCTTCGGGTTGTGCAGAAAGCGCGTGATCCGCATCTCGCCGGAGCGGCCGCCGCCCAGCGCGCGCACGCTGCTCCCCCAGCCACCCGCCGACACCAGCCGCTCATGCAAAAAAACCCCGCATCTTTCAGGCGAGCGTCTCCGAACTCCCCAAAACCAAGGTCCATCTGCCTCTCCATCAGCCGAATCACAGCAACAGGGAGTCAGACTTTCGCCGACACCGCAACTCGCCCCCCACGATGTGTGAATGTCGTAGCCCTCAAGGGGGGAGATCGGACGGCCGCGTCGGATGCAATTGTTCTGAAACGCAGACGATTGGCGAAGGTGGGGGTGACAGCCGATCTCCCCCCTTGTGGGGGAGATGTCCGGCAGGACAGAGGGGGGCGCGACGGAACGCCCCGCTTGGCCGGCGTTTTCCATGGCGAACATTTTCAAACCTGCAGTATCGACGAGACGAGAAGCTGGGTGTAGGGCGCGCGCGGATCGTCGAGCACGCGATCGGTAAGGCCGGTCTCGACCACATGGCCGTCCTTCATCACCATCATGCGCTGCGACAGCAGCCGCGCCACGGCGAGGTCGTGGGTGACGACGATCGCGGCGAGCCCGAGGTCGGTGACCAGTCCGCGCAGGAGATCGAGCAGGCGCGCCTGCACCGAGACGTCGAGGCCGCCCGTCGGCTCGTCCATGAAGACGAGGCGCGGGCCGGTGACGAGATTGCGCGCGATCTGCAGCCGCTGGCGCATGCCGCCTGAGAAGGCGCGCGGCTCGTCGTCGATGCGATCCTCGCCGATCTCGACGCGCGACAGCCAGTCGACCGCGGTCGAGCGGATGCGGCCGTAATGCCTGTCGCCCACCGCCATCAGCCGCTCTCCGACATTGGCGCCGGCCGAAACGGTCATGCGCAAGCCGTCGGCCGGGTTCTGGTGGACGAAACCCCAGTCGGTGCGCATGAGAAACCGGCGCTCGGCCTCGCTCATGCGGTAGAGGTCGCGGAAGACACTATCGCGCATCCGGTAGCTGGCCGTGCCCGATGTCGGCAAGAGCCGCGTGGACAGGCAGTTGAGCAGCGTCGTCTTGCCCGAACCGGATTCGCCGACCACCGCCAGTACCTCGCCCGGCCACAGGTCGAAAGTGATGTTCTCGCAGCCAATGCGGGAGCCGTAATATTTCGACAGCGCCGTCACGCGCAGAAGAGGTTCGTCGGTCATTGCTCCAGCCTCGTGCTGTATGCGGGGTCACCCCCCTTTGGCCTGCCGGCCATCTCCCCCCTCAAGGGGGGAGATCCGACGGCCGAACTGCAGTCGCCAATCGAGAACGTTGAAAAATGAGGTAGTCGGTGCCACAGCCGATCTCCCCCCTTGAGGGGAGATATCAGGCAGGCCAGAGGGGGGTGATCCACGCCCGCCGTCATCGCTGTGTCTCCGCCGCCAGGTGCCCCACATGCCCTTCTTCCCGCCGTTTCTCGCAGTGGTCTGTGTCGGAGCAGACGAACATGTGCCCGCCGCGGTCGTCGAGGATGACTTCGTCGAGATAGACGTTGTTCGCACCGCAGAGCGCGCAAGGCTGGTCGAAGGTCTGGATCTCGAAGGGATGGTCCTCGAAGTCGAGGCTGACCACCTCGGTGAAGGGCGGAATAGCGTAGATGCGCTTCTCGCGGCCGGCGCCGAAGAGCTGGAGCGCCGGCGACATATGCATCTTGGGATTGTCGAATTTCGGCGTCGGCGAAGGATCCATCACGTAGCGCCCCTCGACCTTTACCGGATAGTCATAGGTCGTGGCGATGCGGCCATGCCTGGCGATGTCCTCGTAGAGCTTCACATGCATCAGCCCGTATTCCTCGAGGGCGTGCATCTTGCGCGTCTCGGTCTCGCGCGGTTCGAGGAAGCGCAAGGGCTCGGGAATCGGGACCTGGTAGACCAGCGTCTGGCCTTCGCTGAGCGGATATTCCGGGATGCGGTGGCGTGTCTGGATGATCGTCGCCCTGGCCGTTTCAGTCGTCACCGCCACGTCGGCCACCTTGCGGAAGAAGGCCCGGATGGACACGGCGTTGGTGGTGTCGTCGGCGCCCTGGTCGATGACCTTCAGCACGTCGTCGGGCCCGATGATCGAGGCGGTCACCTGTACGCCGCCGGTGCCCCAGCCGTAGGGCATCGGCATTTCGCGCGACGCGAAAGGCACCTGGTAGCCCGGAATGGCTATGCCCTTGAGGATCGCCCGCCGGATCATGCGCTTCGTCTGCTCGTCGAGATAGGCGAAGTTGTAGGACGCGATATCAGTCGCCTGGATGTTCATTCCGCAGCCTCCCGCGTTTCGGTCCGTTCCCGCGCGTCGTGTTCGGCGCGCATGCGCCGCACGAGGTCGAGCTCGGCCTGGAAGTCGACATAGTGGGGCAGTTTGAGATGTTCGACGAAACCGGTGGCCTGGACGTTGTCGGAGTGGGAGATGACGAACTCCTCGTCCTGGGCGGGCGCCACGACGTCCTCGTCGAACTCGCGGGCTCTCAGCGCGCGGTCGCACAGCGACATGGCCATGGCCTTGCGTTCGGATTGCCCGAAGACCAGCCCATAACCCCGGGTGAACTGCGGCGGCGCCTTGGCCGAGCCCTTGAACTGGGTCACCATCTGGCATTCGGTCACCCGGACGCGGCCGAGCGGGACGGAGAACGGAAGCTCGGGCACGTCGAGCTCCAGCTCGACCTCGCCGATGCGGATTTCGCCGACGAAGGGATGGTTGCGCCCATAGCCGCGCTGGGTGGAGTAGCCAAGCGCCAGCAGGAAACCCTCGTCGCCGCGCGACAGGGCCTGCAGGCGGATGTCGCGCTCCATCGGGAACTCCAGCGGCTCACGGGTGATGTCGCCCGTGGTGTGATCCTCCGGCAGCTCGCCGTCGGCCTCGATCAGTCCCTCATGGGCAAGAATCTCGGAAACGCGCGGCATGCGCTCGGGGGAAGCTTCGCGCCGCTCGGCCTCGTCGACCGGCGCACCGGCAGCCAGCCCGGGATCGAGCAGGCGGTGGGTATAGTCGAAGGTCGGCCCGAGCAGCTGGCCGCCGGGCAGGTCCTTGTAGGTGGCGGAGACGCGCCGCTCGACCAACATGCCGCCGGTGTCGACCGGCCGCGTATAGCCGAAGCGCGGAAGCGTGGTGCGATAGGCGCGGACGAGGAAGATCGCCTCGATCAGGTCGCCCCGCGCCTGGATGACGGCGAGCGCGGCAAGCTCCTTGTCATAGAGCGAGCCCTCGCTCATCACCCGGTCGACGCCGAGGCCGAGCTGTTCCACGATCTGGTCGATGCGCAGCGCCGGCACCGAGCGGTCGCCCCTGCGGCGGTCGGCGAGCAGCCTGTGGGCGTTCTCGATGGCGGCCTCGCCGCCCTTCACGGCAACATACATGTCAGCCCTCCATCATCTTGATGCGCGTGGTGCGCGGCAGGCAGGCGATGCCATCGGGCGCCGCCAGGACCACGTCGATGCCACGCGGGAAACGCTGGTTGTTCTGCTTCCACTGCTCGACGAAGTGGCGCGGCAGCGGCGAAGGCGAGATTGTCGCCGTCGTCTCGATACCGGGCCCTTCGAGCAGCAGCCCCGGACCGGACGACAGCCCTGCAACCTGCAGGACGAGCGTCGCGGAGCGGTCCGGATATTCCTGCGTGCCTTGCGCGAAATTCTCCAGCGCGATCAGTTCCGCAGGGTTCGCAACGATGGCGAAATGGGCTTCTGTTGGCCTGTCCGCGAGCGGAGCGCCGCTGTGGAAGCCGAGCCAGGACCGCACCGCCTGGGAAGCCTGCAGCGGCGGATCCAGCCAGACCGGCGTATCGTGGTCGCAAAGGGTGAGGGCTACCGCGGCGGCGGCCGGCGACAAGGGCGCAGGCGGGCGGGCGAAACCAGGCAGAGGCCGCACCGTTCCCGGCCGCGCCACGGCGTCCATCACGGCGCGGAATACGGTCTGCGCATCGAAGACCGGATTCTCGAAGCCGCCGTCTACCGTTTGATCGATCATCAGTCCTCTCCGCGTACCATGGTGAAGAAATCGACCTTCGTCGCCGCGGTCTCGGCGCGACGGCGCTCATCGGCCTCGGCAAGTGCTGCGCGCAGCGGCGCGACGACCCTGGCTTCGACATCGGCCCGCCGGGCGGGGTCCTGCCACAACGCATCGGCAATCGCCGACATCAGCGCCTTCTCCTTGTCGCGGCCGAGAGCATAGGCATGACCGACCTCGCCGGTAGCAAGCTTGACCGTGGCGCGGGTCACCGTGGCCTCGCCGAAGTTGAAGGGCGCACCGCCGCCGCCTATCCGGCCGCGCACGGTGACCAGGCCGGTCTCGGGGCCACGCACGGGATGCGCCTCGACTTCGAAGCCGGCTTCGGCCCAGACCCGCTTCAGCATGTCGCCGGGCGCCGACGCCAGGGCGGCCATCGCCGCCTTGCGCGCCGCCTCCATTTCCTTTTCCTGCCGACGATCCGTCTTCATTCCTGCCTCGCTGAATTCGGTTATTTGTCTATTGTTCTATACAACCGAACAAATTATAACAGACCTCTAGCGCGCGTCCATGACGCGTTCGTGACAGGGGCGGGAAAAGATGACCAAGACTGAACCATCCGACATGGAAAGGCGAAGCGGCGTGGCGTTGTGGCGGCAGATCGCCGACCGCATCCGGCAGGGCATCGCTGCCGGCACGCTGGGCGAGGACGACCGGCTGCCGCCGGAGCTGGTGCTGTCGGAGCGTTTCGGCGTCAACCGCCACACGGTGCGCGCGGCGATCTCCGCGCTTGTCCAGGAAGGAGTGCTGCGCGCGGAGCAGGGCCGCGGGACCTTCATCGAACGCCGCCAGAGGCTGACCTATCCGATCTCGGCGCGGACACGCTTCTCGGCCGGGCTGGAGGGCCAGGCACGCGACCGGCGCGGCAGCCTTCTGGCACATGCGACCGAGCCCGCGAAGGCTCGGGTCGCCGAGGCGCTCGATCTCGCCGAAGGCGCGCCGGTCATCCGCCTGGAAACGTTGAGCGAAGCCGACGGGCGCCCGGTGTCGCGCGCCGCGAGCTGGTTCGACGCGAAGCGTTTTGCCGGCTTCGAGGCGGCCTTTGCCGACACCGGTTCGATCACGCTCGCGCTCAAGCGGTTCGGCGTCGACGACTATTTCCGCAAGTCGACGCTCGTCTCCGCCAGGCATGCCGACGCGGCCGACTTGGCCGACCTCAAGCTCTCGCCCGGCGCGATCGTGCTGGTCGCGGTCGCGGTCAATGTCGACACCGACGGTCGCCCGATCCAGTTTGCCGAGACAAGGTTCGCCGCCGACCGCGTGGAACTGACGGTCCAGAGCTAGCGTTTCTTGCGCGGATCCCGCGGTGCGTCCTTCGAGGCTCGCTTCGCTCGCTCCTCAGGATGAGGATCGTAGTGCGCTTCAGCTCACGAAGAGAGACGTGGCGCCCTTCACCTCACGACGGGCGTATTGTCCTTCATCTCAGGATAGGTGCGTAGCGCCAACCTTCCTCATCCTCGGGATGAGGATCGTGGTGCGCTTCAGCTCACGAAGAAAGACGTAGCGCCCTTCACCTCATGACGAGGGGCGTATTGCCCTTCGCCTCAGGATAGGTGCGAAGCGCCAACCTTCCTCATCCTGAGGTGCTCGCGAAGCGAGCCTCGAAGGACGCACCTCACATCGAATTGAGGCGACGGCCGGCCAGGTTTGATTGACCGGCCTCGGGGCGCCATGCTCAATCCGGGCTGAAATCGCCGGAGGTCCATCCTTGAAAAGACTGCTGCTTTGCGCCGCCGCCCTGGCCACCGTGACGCTGCGCGCCTTTGCGGGCGATCCCGATCCGGCGCAATGGGACAAAGTGCTTGCCGAGGCCAGGGGCGAGACCGTCTATTTCAATGCCTGGGGTGGAGCCGAGAACGTCAACGCCTATATCGAATGGGCTGCCGACGAGGTGGCGCGCCGCTATGATGTGAAGCTCGTCCAGGTGAAGCTCGACGACACCGCCAATGCGGTCGCCAAGGTGGTGGCAGAGAAGGCGGCCGGCAGGAACGAAGGCGGCACGGTCGATCTCATCTGGATCAATGGCGAGAACTTCGCCTCGATGAAGCGGCAGGGGCTCTTGATGTCACCGGGCTGGGCCGAGAAGCTGCCCAACTGGAAATATGTCGACGTCGAGGGCAAGCCGACCATCCGCACCGACTTCACAATACCGGTGGAGGGCCTCGAAAGCCCGTGGGGCATGGCCAAGCTGGTCTTCTTCCACGACACGGCAAGGACGGCACCCGAGACGATGCCGACATCGGCAAAGGCCCTGCTGGAATGGGTCAGGCAACACCCCGGCCGCTTCACCTATCCGCAGCCGCCGGATTTCACCGGCACGTCCTTCCTGAAACAGGTGCTTTCCGAGGTGGTCACCGACCGCTCGGCCTTGACAAAGCCGGTCGATGAAGCCCGTTTCGCCGCGGTGACGGCCCCGCTCTTTTCCTATCTCGACGCGCTGAACCCCGTTCTCTGGCGTTCCGGAAGAGCCTTTCCGCAGAACTATCCGGCGATGAAGCAGCTACTGGCCGACGGCGAGGTGGACATCATCTTCGCCTTCAATCCATCGGAAGCCTCGAACGCGATCGCGTCAGGCGAACTGCCCGATACCGCGCGCTCCTTCGCCTTCCCGGCCGGCACGCTCGCCAACACGCATTTCGTGACCATACCCTACAACGCCGCCGCCAAGGCGGGCGCGCTCGTCGTGGCCGACTTCCTGCTGTCGCCCGAGGCCCAGGCCCGCAAGCAGGACCCGAAGGGCTGGGGCGATCCGACCGTGCTTGCCATGTCGAAACTCGGCGCCGGGGACCGGGCGCGTTTCGCGGCTCTGGATCTGGGCGTCGCAACCTTGCCGCCCGACCGGCTCGGCCCGGCGCTGGACGAGCCGCATCCGAGCTGGATGGAGCGCATCGACGAGGAATGGAAGCGGCGTTATGGCGTCGAGAACTAGCCGCTTGGCCATAGTTGGGAAAGCTGGCGCTCAGCCTCCTGTCCACCTCAGACGATTAACAGCAACGGCACGGCGCGACGCGAGATGAAAGCACGTCCACCTGCTTTGCCATGCTGACCCGCCTCGGTCCGCCGCTGGCGATCGCGCTCCTGGCGGGTCCGATCCTGGCCGGGCTCGCCGGCACGCTGCTTCCCGCGCTGGGCTATCTGCCGTCGCTCGGAGGGACGCGCCTGACATCAGACCATGCGGCAAGGCTCTTCGCCGCGCCTGGTATTCTCACATCGGTCGCGCTCTCTCTGGCCTCGGGCCTCGTCACGACGGCAATATCGGTTCTGGTCGTCATGCTCTTCGTCGCGGCCTGGGCCGGAACCCGCGCCTTCGCAAGGGTTCGGCACCTGATCTCGCCGCTGCTGTCCGTTCCGCACGCCGCGGCGGCCTTCGGCCTCGCCTTCCTCATTGCGCCGTCAGGCATGATCTCCCGTCTGATCTCGCCGGAACTGACGGGATGGTCGAGACCGCCCGACCTTCTTGTCGTCAACGACCCCTTCGGCCTTTCGATGATGGCCGGGCTGGCGGTGAAGGAGATTCCGTTCCTGCTCCTCATCGCACTCGCCGCCCTGCCCCAACTCGACGTCGCCAGGACCCGAGCGCTCGCGGGCACGCTCGGCTACGGGCGCATCGCCGGCTTCCTGTTCGGGCTCTGGCCTTCGCTCTACCGGCAGATGCGGCTCGCCGTCTTCGCGGTCATCGCCTTCGCTACGTCGGTGGTCGACGTGGCGGCGATCCTCGGACCGACCGCGCCCCCGCCGCTCGCGGTGCGGCTCCTCGGCTGGATGAACGATCCGGATCTGGACATGCGTTTCGTCGCATCGGCTGGCGCGGTTCTGCAACTCGCAGTCACGGGGACCGCACTTCTCGCATGGGTCGGACTGGAACGGCTTGGCGCGGCGATCCGTGACCGTGCGGCTCTCGCCGGCCTCAGGCTTCGGCACGACGCCTGGCTGTGCCGGGTGGCGCTGTTCGCCATGCTCGTTCCGGCAGTGGTGATATCGGGCGGGCTGGCCGTGCTATGCCTCTGGTCCGTCGCCGGCCTCTGGCAATTTCCCGACGCATTGCCCGAGAGCTTCACCATGGCGGGCTGGGCGAAATCCCTGCCCCGCATCGCCGCGCCGCTGGCGACGACCTTGCTCGTCGCATTTGCCGCGACGCTTACCGCAGTGCTGCTTGCGATTCTATGCCTCGTGCGCAAGCTCGAGACCGGCCGCACCGGCGGCCGCCTGGCCCTCGTCCTCATCTATCTGCCGCTGATCGTCCCGCAGGTCGCCTTCCTCTTCGGCTTGCAGCTTCTCTTCGCGTTTTCCGGCGCCGTGGCCGGCCTCTCGGCACTCGTCTTCGCGCATCTGATCTTTGTCCTGCCCTATGTCTTCCTGTCGCTGTCCGATCCGTGGCGGGCCTATGACCGGCGCTACGACGCGGTCGCCGCCGGTCTCGGCAAATCGCGGCGGACCACGCTCTTCCACGTCCGCCTGCCGATGCTCCTGCCGGCCGTGCTGACGGCTGCGGCGGTCGGCTTCGCCGTCTCGGTCGGCCAGTACCTGCCGACTGTGCTGATCGGCGCCGGCCGGCTGGAAACGATCACCACCGAAGCGGTCGCCCTCGCCTCGGGCGGCAATCGCCGCGTCATCGGCGTCTACGCCTTCTTCCAGATGATGCTGCCGGCGCTGGGCTTTCTGGTTGCCACGGCCGTGCCGGCATTGATATTCCGGCGCCGTCGCGCGCTGCGCGTCTGAGCCCCCGGGAAGAATGACGAAATCAGGCCTTTTCCTCGATCATGTGTCGATACGGCTCGACGGGCGCACCCTGCTTTCGGTCGCCGGCCATGTCGCGCCCGGCGCCGTGCTGACGGTCATGGGGCCATCCGGCTCAGGCAAGTCGACGCTGCTCGCTTATATCGGGGGCTTTCTGGACCCGGCCTTCTCGGCGAGCGGCAAGGTGTTCGTCGACGACATCGAGCTAAGCGCGCTGCCCGCCGAGGATCGTCACGCCGGCCTGCTCTTCCAGGACCCGCTTCTGTTTCCACACATGACAGTCGCCGGCAACGTGGCCTTCGCCATGGCGCCCGGCCTTAAAGGCAGGCAGAACCGCCTGGCGCTGGCCGAGGAGACTCTGGCCGGCGTCGGCCTCGCTGGCCTCGGCGAGCGTGACCCCGACACGCTGTCGGGCGGACAGAAGGCCCGCGTGGCGCTGGCACGCGTGCTCGTCTCCTCTCCGCGCCTGCTGCTGCTCGACGAGCCGTTCTCGAAGCTCGACCAGGAGCTGCGCCAGCAGATGCGCGAGCTGGTCTTCACCAAGGCCAGGGAGGCGAGGCTTCCCGTGGTGCTCGTGACCCATGACCAGGCCGATGCGATGGCCGCCGGCGGCTCGATCGTGCGCATCGGGGACCAGCCATGATCCGGCTGCCGGAACTCCCCGTCACGTCCGTGCTGCCGGCACTGCAGCAAGCGCTCCGGGACGGCCCTAACGCGGTGCTGGTCGCACCGCCCGGCGCCGGCAAGACGACGCTGGTTCCGCTCGCTCTGCTGGATGCAGCATGGCGCGGCGACGGACGCATCCTGCTTCTCGAACCGCGACGGCTCGCGGCGCGCGCGGCTGCGCGGCGCATGGCGTCACTGCTCGGGGAGGAGCCCGGCCAGACTGTGGGCTACGCGATGCGCATGGAGAACCGCATCTCGAAGGCGACACGGGTCGTGATCGTCACCGAAGGCGTCCTGTCGCGCATGATCCTCGACGACCCCGAGCTCTCCGGTATCGCGGCGATCATCTTCGACGAGTTCCACGAACGCTCGCTCGACGGCGACTTCGGCCTGGCGCTGGCGCTCGACGTCCAGGGGGCGTTGCGACCGGATCTGCGCCTTGTCGTCATGTCGGCGACACTCGACGGAGCGCGCGTGGCGCAGCTCGTCGGCGATGCGCCGGTCATCGAAAGCGAGGGCCGCTCCTTCCCCGTCGAGTTGCGCCACGACGAGCGCCCCGCTGGCGTCGCGATCGAAGACGCCATGGCGAAGGCAATCCGCGAGGCCCTGGCAGCCGAGCCCGGCAGCCTGCTCGCCTTCCTGCCGGGCCAGCGCGAAATCGAACGGACTGCCGAGCGGCTGGCCGGCAGGCTGCCCGAGCACGTCGACGTGGTGCCGCTTTACGGCCAGCTCGACAGCAAGGCGCAGGATGCAGCGATCCGCCCCGCGCCCGAAGGCCGCCGCAAGGTGGTGCTGGCGACCTCGATCGCCGAAACCTCGATCACCATCGACGGGGTGCGCGTGGTCATCGATTCCGGATTATCGCGCCTGCCGCGATACGAGCCGGCGACCGGCCTGACCCGGCTCGAGACGGTGCGCGTCAGCCAGGCGTCGGCGCTCCAGCGGGCCGGCCGCGCCGGCAGGACCCAGCCCGGCGTCGCGATCCGGCTGTGGCGGGCCGAGCAGACCGCCGCGCTGCCCGCCTTCACGCCGCCCGAGATCCTCGAAGCCGACCTTTCCGGACTGCTCCTCGACTGCGCCGCCTTCGGCGTCGCCGATCCCACGAGCCTCGCTTTCCTCGACCCGCCGCCGGCCCCCGCTTTGGCCGAGGCGCGAGCCTTGCTCCTCGCCCTTCACGCCATCGATCCGACAGGACGGCTGACACCCGGCGGGGAAGCGATGCGCCGGCTGGCGCTGCCAGTGAGGCTCTCGCATATGGTGGCCGAAGCGGCCCGTTCGGGCGAGGCGCAGGAGGCCGCGACGCTGGCCGTTCTGCTTACCGAACGCGGCCTCGGCGGCGACGGCGCCGATCTGGAGCGGCGGCTCGCGCGGTTCCGTACGGAGAAATCGCCGCGCGCCGTCGCCGCGCGCCAGCTCGTCGAAAGGCTGACACGGCAGGCCGGCGGCGGGTCGCGACCTCAGCAACCCTCTTCCGCCGGAACGCTTCTGCTCCAGGCCTGGCCCGACCGTGTCGCCAGGGCCCGCGGCGAGCGGGGCCGCTTCGTGCTCGCCAATGGTCGGGGTGCCGTGGTCGACGCCGCCGATCCGCTCGCCGGCGAGGACTTCCTCGTGGTCGTCGACCTGCAGGGCAGGGCCCAGAATGCGCGGATCGCGGCAGCCGCGCCGGTGGCCGAAGCCGATATCCTTGCCGCGCTCGGCGATCGCGTCGAACGCAGGACCGAAAGCGCCTTCGATCCGGCGCGGCGCGCAGTCCGCGTGCGCGAGACCGCAAGGCTCGGCGCCATCCTGCTGTCCGAACGAATGCTGCCCGCGCCGACCGGCGCCGAGGCCGACCAGGCCATACTGGACGCGATCCGGACCCATGCCCTTGGCCTCCTGCCGTGGAGCAAGGAGGCCGAGACGCTGCGCCACCGGCTGCAATGGCTGCACAGCGGCCTCGGCGCCCCATGGCCCGATATGTCGGACAAGGCATTGATTGACACGCTGGAGGATTGGCTGCTGCCTTTCCTCGCGGGCGAAGCCGCCTTCTCGCGCATCGATCCCGGCGCCATCCAGGCCGGGCTCCTGTCGCAGGTGCCGCACGACCTGCAGCGCAGGATCGCAGCCCTCGCCCCCACACATTTCGATGCGCCCTCGGGCAGCCATGTGCCGATCCGCTACGACGGCGAAGCGCCCGTGCTCGCCATACGCGTGCAGGAACTGTTCGGCCTCGACCGTCATCCGGCCATCGCCGGAGGCACCGTCCCGCTGACGCTGGAACTCTTGTCGCCGGCGCACCGCCCCATCCAGACGACCCGCGACCTGCCCGGCTTCTGGCGCGGCTCCTGGGCCGATGTGCGCACCGATATGCGTGGCCGCTATCCCAGGCATGTCTGGCCCGACGACCCGATCAATACGGCCGCGACCAACCGGGCCAAGCCGAGGATAAAATAGCCGTTTGCCCTCGTCCCGGCAGTGGCGCATATACGATCCATGCAGGAACTTCGCCCTCACGATCCGCAAAGCAACGGGCTGCGGCTGAACACGCTTATCCGGCTGCGGTGGCTGGCCATCGTCGGCCAGAGCGTGACCGTCGTCTTCGTGGCCTACGGGCTCGAGTTCCCCCTGCCCGTCAGCTACTGCTTCGCGCTGATCGCCTGCTCGGCCTGGCTCAATCTCTATCTGGCCTTCCGCTATCCCGCCGCCCATCGGCTCGGGCCGGCGGCGGCGCTGTCGATCCTCATCTTCGACGCCCTCCAGCTGGTCGGGCTGCTGTTCATCACGGGCGGCCTGACCAACCCCTTCTCGCCGCTGATGGCGGTGCCGGTGGTGATCTCGGCAACGTCGCTGCCCTTGCGCATGACCGCGGCGATCGGCGGCCTGATGGTCGCAGCGGCCACGGCGCTGGTCTTCTATCACCTGCCGCTGCCCTGGGTGTCCGGCAACGAGCTCGTAATGCCCTTCATCTATGTCGCGGGCATGTGGGTGGCCGTGGTTGCGAGCATCACCTTCACCGCCGTCTATGCCTATCGGGTGGCGCAGGAAGCGCGGCTGCTGGCCAACGCGCTGGCGGCGACCGAATTCGTGCTGCAGCGCGAACAGCACCTTTCGGCGCTCGATGGCCTCGCCGCAGCGGCCGCGCATGAGCTCGGAACGCCGCTCGCCACCATCGCCCTGGTCGCCAAGGAGATGGAGCGCGCGCTCGGCGCCGACCCCCGCTTCCAGGAGGACGTCACCCTGCTGCGCAGCCAGAGCGAGCGCTGCCGCGAGATCCTGAAGCGGCTCACCAGCCTGTCGTCGGAAAGCGAGGAACATCTGGCGCAGCTACCGCTGACCTCGCTGATCGAGGAGGTGATCGCACCGCACCGGGATTTCGGCATCGCGATAAAGCTGGAACCCGGCGAGCGCGTCGGGCCGGAGCCGGTCGCGCGCCGCAACCCGGGCGTCATCTACGGGCTCGGCAATCTCGTCGAGAACGCCGTCGACTTCGCGCAATCCACCGTCACGCTGAGCTGGAGCTGGAACGCCGATACCGTCGCCATCACCGTCGTCGACGATGGTCAGGGTTTCCCGCCCGACATCATCGACCGCATCGGCGAGCCCTATATGTCGACGCGGCGCGGCTCCGAACTCGGCGGCGGACTGGGCCTCGGCCTTTTCATCGCCAAGACCCTTCTGGAGCGCTCCGGCGCGACAATGAAGTTCCACAATTCCTTCCTGCAGGGACAGGGCGCCATCGTTTCGGTGGTCTGGCCGAAGCAGGTCTTTGCAGGCCCCGTCGCGGCGGCGGTGAAGATGCCGGCGTAAACCCGGGAATCACGGGCGCATCGGCTTACCCGTTCTCTCAGCGGTTCGGGCTGACCACTGCGGCAATCACCACCGGGCCGGCGGTTTGGATTTTGGCGCACAAACCAATATATGTGGCAGGAAGACAACAGACGACGGACAAGGCTATGACCACGGAACCCGAAGCCGCGCAGGCAGGCGTGCTCGAAGGCGATACTTCGCTGCTGATCGTGGATGACGACAAGCCGTTCCTGACGCGTCTCGCCCGGGCGATGGAGATACGCGGCTTTGCCGTCGATACGGCCGAGAGCGTCGAGGAGGCCGTGGGCAAGGCCCGTGCCAATGCACCGGCCTATGCAGTCATCGACATGCGGCTCGGCGACGGCAACGGCCTCGACGTCGTGGCTGCGATCCGCGAGAAGCGGACCGATTCGCGCACCATCATCCTGACCGGCTACGGCAACATCGCGACCGCGGTGACGGCGGTCAAGCTCGGCGCCATCGACTATCTCTCGAAGCCGGCCGATGCCGACGACATCTACGCCGCCCTCACCCGCACGACCGGCGAACGCGCCGCGCCGCCGGAGAATCCGATGTCTGCCGACCGGGTACGCTGGGAACATATCCAGCGCGTCTACGAGATGTGCGACCGCAACGTCTCCGAAACCGCCCGCCGGCTGAACATGCATCGACGCACGCTGCAGCGGATCCTGGCGAAGCGGGCGCCGAGGTGAGATTAGCGAATAGCGAATAGCGAATAGCGAGTAGCGAATAGCGAATAGGGGGGATTGATGCTGTCAGCCGGCGCAGTTGCGTTGGCCGGCAAGCTCTTCTTCCCTATTCGCTATTGGCTACTCGCTATTCGCTCCCTTCATTCACTCTCGCCATCAAGAACCGGCACCGGCACGCCGGCCATCTCGGCGGCCAGCAGGCGCGCGGCGCCGGCTCTTGCGATCCTGAGCATCAGGGCCTTGCGGGTCGCTGCCGCCATCCGGTGCTCGGGCGCGTCGCGAAGGATCTCCGCGCCATAGCCGTCGGAAAGGATGAAACCGCATTCCTCCGGGAAGATCGACGCCGGCACCTCAGGGTGCGTGGCAAAGAAGAAGCGGTCCGAATGAAGCCGGTAGTCCGGCCATTTGCGATCGACCCTGAAATCCTCGATCGAGGATTTGATCTCGATGATCCAGATGTCGCCCTGCCGGGTGAGCGCGACGAGATCGGCGCGTCGCCCGGTCGCCAGCGACAGTTCGGGAAGCACATGCGCGCCCATTTCGGTAAGCAGCCGCTGCACGCCGCGGCGGATGATCATGGCGCGTTCCGACTGGCGGCCGTCGGCGAGCGGGTTGGCAAGAATCGGGGAAACGATGGGCATGGGGTCACCATGCCACCGAATGTTCACGTTTTGAACCCTTTTTGCGGCAAGAGGCTCGTCGCGCAGCGTTCACGCCCTGTGAACACCTGTTGCCAAAATGTCATAGCCGGCGGTCGACGACGTCATGCCGGGGCATCGGCCCTTGGCAAGCAAATAAACCACCAATTAACAATACAGGCGGAAATACGGCCCGAATCGGGCTGCATCGGCTCAGTTCGGGGACATAGACCAAGCATGCGGATGAAATCCTTCTTGGCCGTGGCCGCAGTGGCGATGACCACTGCCCTTTCAGGCTGTATCAGCGGCGCTCCGTTTTCGGTATTTTCGTCGGACTACGGCTCCAGGAGAGACGCAGGCTACCAGCTCCCATCGGTCCCGATCTACAAGGTCGACCGCAAGTATCACCGCCAGATCGTCCGCTACGATACCGGCGAGAAGCCGGGCACCGTCATCGTCGATACCGGCGACAAGTTCCTCTACTACGTCCTTCCGGACGGCAAGGCGGTGCGCTACGGCATCGGCGTCGGCCGTGAAGGCTTCGAATGGTCGGGCACGGCCCGCATCGCGCTGAAGCGCGAATGGCCGACATGGACCCCGCCCGGAGCGATGATCCAGCGCCAGCCGGAACTCGCCAAATGGAGGGGCGGCATGCCGCCCGGCCTGACCAATCCGCTCGGCGCCCGCGCGCTCTATCTCTTCAACAAGGGCGGCGATTCCGGCTACCGGCTGCACGGCACGCCGGAATGGTTCTCCATCGGCAAGGCAATGTCGTCGGGCTGCATCCGCCTGATGAACCAGGACATCATCGACCTCTACAACCGCGTCGAAGTCGGCGCCAAGGTCATCGTGAAATAAGCAGCGGACCGTCTCGGCAACAGCGACGTCCGTAAGCGAAAAACCGGGCTGGGGGGCCCGGTTTTTTGTTGCGTGCTTTTCGGGATTGCGGGCGCCTATGTCACGGCCGGCCGACCCCTCATCCGACCTCGCTGCGCGAGCCCACCTTCTCTCACAAGGGGAGAAGGCCGGAGCCTGGCCTAGCGGCCGTTGCAAATTGCCAGCGTTTGCGATTGACGGAGACGTTGCTGCAGCGCGTTCCCTTCTCCCCTTGTGGGTCCCCTTGTGGGAGAAGGTGGCCGCGCGAAGCGCGGTCGGATGAGGGGTTCACCTCGCAGGCGGCTCCGATCCTGGAGCCGAAAAAAACCGTCAGGCGACCTGCTCGACATGCTCCACTTCGGGAACGAAGTGGCGCAGCAGGTTCTGGATGCCGTGCTTCAGCGTGGCCGTGGACGACGGGCAGCCGGAGCAGGCGCCCTTCATGTGCAGGAACACGGTGCCGTTCTCGTAACCGCGGAAGGTGATGTCGCCGCCGTCCTGCGCCACGGCGGGCCGTACGCGGGTGTCGAGCAGTTCCTTGATGGTGACGACGATCTCCTCGTCGGCCTTGTCGTAGAACTCGCCGTCTTCATCGGCGGCCGTCGGCGTGCCGCCGACCGCCATGACGGGCGCACCCGACATGAAATGCTCCATGATCGAGCCGAGGATGGCCGGCTTGAGATGCTGCCAGTCGGGCCCATCCTTGGTGACGGTGATGAAGTCGTAGCCGAAGAACACGCCGGTCACACCAGGAATGTCGAAAAGCCGGCCGGCCAGGGGCGACGCCTGTCGCGCGCTCTCGGCGTCGCGGAAATCGGCCGTGCCTTCGGCAAGGACTTCCTTGCCCGGCAGGAATTTCAGCGTCGCCGGATTGGGAGTCGCCTCGGTCTGGATGAACATTGTCCGAATCTCCAGGCCCGCCGCTGCAGGCCGCTTTCTTTGGAATAATTCTAAATAGGCTCAGACGATGCGATCTTCAAGCGAAACGCTTCGCCGCAGGCGCCTCTCGCCGGATTCTTTTGCTAGGCAGGCATTCCTTGGCAAGCCAACGAATGCCTGCCTAGGCCAGGCTCTCGATGTCCTCGTCGGACAGGTTCTGCGGCACGACCGTGACCGGAATCGGGAAGGCAGCGCCCTTGCCGGCGATCGACGCGACCAGCGGCCCCGGCCCTTCCTTGCCGGCGCCTGCGGCCAGAACCAGGATCGCGATGTCCTGGTCTTCCTCGATCAGCTTGTGGATCTCCTCCGCCGGCTTGCCTTCGCGCACGACCAGCTCCGGCTCGACGCCGATCTGCTCGCGCACCGTGGTGGCGAAACCGTCCAGCGCGGCCTGGGCGGTTTCCATGGCCTCGGCGCGCATGATCTTCTCCACGCCCAGCCAATGCTGGAAGTCGCCGGGCTCGATCACGTAGAGCATGACCAGCACGCCACTGGTGCTTTTGGCCCGACGCGACGCATAGGCGACGGCGCGCTCGCATTCGGGCGTATCATCGATGATGGCGAGGAACTTGCGGCGGTGGCCGACCTCGCGGCTCAGGCGTTTGGAAACCATCGCTCTCCTGTCCGTCTCGATTCAGGCGGCAATTTGCCACCGGTCGCATCGACGGGCAAGCTACCCCTTCGGCAGCCCCGACCTGCCGGAGACGCCGGACCGTCGACCCTCTCAGTCGCCGAGCAAGCCGATGATCTCCCGAACCGTCTTCATGGTGGCCTCGGCCAGCACGCCGGCACGGGCCGCGCCGTCGCGCAGCACGCCGTCGACATAAGCGGGATCGGCCGAGATACGCCGCATCTCGCCGGCGATCGGCGCAAGCCGCTCGACCGCCAGTTCCGCCAGCGCAGGCTTGAAGACCGAGAACTGCTGGCCGCCGAATTCCGAGATCACCTTCTCCCTCGTCATGTCGGCCAGCGCGGCATAGATACCGACCAGGTTTTCCGCTTCCGGGCGTTCCTTCAGGCCTTCCAGCTCCGACGGCAGTGGCGCCGGGTCGGTCTTGGCCTTGCGGATCTTCCTGGAGATGGTGTCGGCATCATCGGTGAGATTGATGCGCGACAGGTCCGACGGGTCGGACTTCGACATCTTCTTCAGGCCATCGCGCAGGCTCATGACGCGTGGTGCCGGGCCTTCGATCAGCGGCTCGGTCAGCGGGAAGTAGCCGTTGACCTTCTCCTCGCCCATCATCATCTCGACGCCGACCCTGAGGTCGGCGATGCGCGCCGAATGGTCGTTGTTGAACTTCTGGGCGATGTCGCGGGTGAGCTCCAGATGCTGTTTCTGGTCGTCGCCGACGGGCACATGGGTCGCGCGATAGACCAGGATGTCGGCCGCCATCAGGCTCGGATAGACGAACAGCCCCGCCGAGGCGTTCTCGCGGTCCTTGCCGGCCTTCTCCTTGAACTGGGTCATGCGCGACAGCCAGCCCATGCGGGCGACGCAGTTGAACACCCAGGCCAATTCCGCGTGCTGCGCCACGCGGCTCTGGTTGAAGACGATATGCTTCGTCGGGTCGATGCCGGCGGCGAGGAAGGCGGCGGTGACCTCGCGGGTCGCCCTCATCAGCTCGACGGGATCGGGCGCGATGGTGAGGGCATGCAGGTCGACCACGCAATAAATGCAGTCGTAGCTTTCCTGCAGCGCGACGAATTTACGGATCGCGCCGAGATAGTTGCCGAGATGGAGATTGCCCGTCGGCTGGACGCCGGAGAAGACGAGCGGCTGGAAGGTGTTCATGCTGTTCCTCGTGGCTTGTGGAGGGCCGTTTCGCGCGCGGCGAAAATCGAAGCGCGCTTATGGCGGAGCCGTGAACGGCGGTCAAGCGCCACAACGCGAACAACGATCGGCCCGCCTCTGCGCCCGGAGTAGATCGGTGCTTTCCCGCAGCCCGACCGAGGGAAATCTTGTCGGAGCCTCTGGCGCGACACCCGACATGGCCAACGCGAAATCCTTCCTGTTTGATGTCCCGGCAGGAGGAGATAGGCGAGCCTATTCGTCCAGGGGTACTGGCGCCGTCTTCGCACCTCGCTTGATATTGCGCTTCAGCATGCCGAGGCTGGCACCGCCGGTAGCGAAGGCGACGGCAAAATAGATGATGGCGGCGGCCACTATGAGGTATCCCAGCGTCGCGGCCTGGGTATGGAGTGGCGCTTCCGAGGCGAGTTGCGGCGCGAACCACCGAATCGCGAAATAGAGGAAGCCTGCCATGACCGCTGCCGCGAGGAGCAGCCGCGGGATGCGTGTCAAAAGCGGCACGTCGCGGCCCCAATGACCGCGGCGGATCAGGACGCCGAGCAGCAGGGCAGCATTGACCCAGCCGGCGATCGCGGACGCCGTGGCGATGGCAGGCGCGCCGATCGACGGGAACAGCGTCAGCGCGATGGAGATGTTCACAGCCACCGAGATCGCGGCGAACCACATCGGGGTGCGCGTATCCTCGCGCGCGAAATAACCCGGCGTGAAGGCCTTGATCAGCACGAAGGCCGGCAGGCCGAGCCCGAAGATCGCCAGGACCGCCGACACGGTGGGCGTGCTGTTGGTCGCCGCGAAGGCGCCGCGCTCATAGAGCACGCGCACGATCGGCTCCGACATGACCAGAAGCGCGGCCGCCGCCGGCAGGGTGAGGAACAGGGTGAACTCGACCGACCGGTTCTGCAGGTTGGCCGCCTCGACAAGATTGCCGGCCTTCAGGGCCCGTGCCAGTTCGGGCAGGAGCACGATGGCGACGGCGATGCCGACGACGCCCAGCGGCAGCTGATAGACCCTGTCGGCATAGGCGAGCGAGGACACGGCGCTGTCCTTGCCCGACGCGATCGCCGTGCCGATTAGCTGGTTGATCTGGGTGATGCCGCCGGTGATCGCGGCCGGAAAGGCGAGGACCAGCAGGCGCCTGACGTTCGGGGTCAGGCGGGGGCGGCGAAAGCCGATCGAAATGCCGGCGTGCCGCACCGCCATCCAGACGATGCCGAGTTGGACGAGGCCTGCCGCGAGCACGCCCCAGGCGAGCGCGTAGCCGACCCGCAGGCCGTCATGGCCTTCATACCAGGCGTAGGCCAGCACGCCGATCAGGATGATGTTGAGGAACACCGGCGCGACCGCGGCCGCGAAGTAGCGCCGCAACGAGTTCAGCATGCCGCTCATCATCGCCCCCAGCGACATGCATATGAGATAGGGGAACATGATGGTGGCGAGCGCCGTCGCCAGGTCGAACTTCTCGGGATTGTCGGCGAAGCCGGGAGCGACGATGGTCGACACCAGAAACGGCATCGACAGCTCCATCAGGATCGTCAGGCCGAGCAGCACGGTGAACAGCACGCCGAAAACTTCCTCGGAGAAGCGCCTGGCCCCGTCCATGCCATTGGCCTCGATCTCCTTGGCGAAAAGCGGAACGAAGGCCGTATTGAAGGCGCCCTCGGCGAACAGCCGGCGGAAGGTGTTCGGGAACAGGAACGCGGCGTTGAAGGCATCGGCCACCGGCCCGGTGCCGAGGGCGGCGGCCATGAACATCTCGCGCGTGAAGCCGAGCACGCGGCTCATCAGCGTGCCCGAGGCGACGGTGGCGAATTTCTTTACGAGACTCATCGGATCGGAATCGTGCCTTCCGGGTTCTGAACCGTCACTCGGCCGCAGCCGAGACGCGCTGCTTGCCGCGTTGCGGCGCTACGCCCTCCAGCGTCGCCAGGAGACGGTCGCGGATGGTGGCGAGGCGGGTGCCGTTCTCGATCTTCTGACCGGTCAGATCGGTGACGTAGAAAGTGTCGATCACCTTCTCGCCGAAAGTGGTGATGTGGGCCGAGGCGATATCAAGCGACAGGTCGGACAGCGTGCCGGTGATCTCCGAAAGAAGGCCGGGACGATCGAGGCCGGAAACCTCGACGACCGAGAAGCGATTGGACAGCGTGTTGCGGATATCGGCGCGCGGCACGATGCGGAACGCCTTGGAGCCGCGCTTGGGCTTGGTGCGCTTCTCGATCATCTCGGGCAGCCAGCTCCTGCCGGACAGCACATCCTCGATCAGCCGGCCGACCCGCTCGGCCCGCCGCCTTTCATCCTCGTCGCGGTCGAACTCGCGCGAGATCAGGATGGTGTCCAGCGCGCGGCCGTCCGACGTCGTGAATATCTGGGCGTCGACGATGTTGCCGCCGGCCGCCGCGCAGGCGCCGGCAATGACGGAGAGCAGGCGCGGATGGTCGGGTGCGAGCACGGTGATCTCGGTGACCGCCTCGAATTCGTGGGTCTTCACCATTGTGGCCAGCCGCCGGTCGGCAGCGTCGGCCTCGCGGATGAAGGCGGCATGGCGAAGCTGGTCGGCCGGATCGACGGCGAGCAGATAGTTGTCGTAGTGGAGCCCGACATGACGCGCGCGCTCCGCCTCCGGCCAATCCGCCAATGCCGCGCGCAGGGTGTCGCGAGCCTCCTCGGCACGCTGCGCCCGCGACACTTCCGAGAAACCGCCGGTCAAGAGCAGCTCGGTCTCGTAGTAAAGGGTGCGCAGGAGCTGGCCCTTCCAGCCGTTCCACACGCCGGGGCCGACGCCGCGTATGTCGCAGACGGTCAGCACCAGGAGAAGCTTCAGCCGTTCGACCGACTGCACGACGGCGGCGAAATCGTCGATGGTCTTGCGGTCGTTGAGATCGCGCGTCTGGGCCGTCAGCGACATCAGGAGATGCTGCTCCACCAGCCAGGCGACGGTTTCGGTATCGGCTGTCGACAGGCCCATATACGGACAGATGCGCCGGGCGATGCGGGCGCCGGCCTCGGAATGGTCCTCCGGCCGGCCTTTGGCGATGTCGTGAAGAAGCACGGCGATATAGAGCACCTCACGCTGGTTCTTGAGGCTCGGCATCAACTGGTGCGACAAAGGGTGCAGCTTCTCGCCGTCGCCCCGTTCCAGCTCCGACAGGACGCCGATGCAGCGCAGCAGATGCTCGTCCACCGTATAGTGGTGGTACATGTTGAACTGCATCATGGCGACGATCCGGCCGAATTCGGGGATCAGCTTGCCGAGCAGGCCAGCCTCGTTCATGCGGCGCAGATTGAGCTCCGGATCCCGGTCCGACGTCAATATGTCGAGAAAAAGCCGGTTGGCCTCCGGATCACGTCGAAGGTTGCGGTCGACGAGCTTCAGCGACCGCGTGACGAGCTTGATGGCATCGGGGTGGTATTCCAGCCCGTGCTTGTCGCCGAACCAGAAGAGCCGCAGCAGGTTCGCCGGGTCTCGTTCGAAGACGTGATCGTCGGCGATGTTGATGCGCTCGTTGTCGACGATGAAGTCGCCGGTTCCGGCCAGCTTGCGGCGCCGACGCGAGAAGGACAGGAAGAGGCGGTTGAAGCCGGGCACATGCTTGGCCTGCTCTTCCTCCAGCGCCGCGCAGAAGATGCGCGTCAGATCACCGACGTCCTTGGCGATGAGGAAGTAGTGCTTCATGAAACGCTCGACCGCCGACAGGCCGGGATGGCTGGTGTAGCCGAGCCTTTCGGCGATATCGCGCTGGATGTCGAAATGCAGCCGTTCCTCCGCCTTGCCGGCAAGGAAATGCATGTGGCAGCGCACCGCCCACAGGAAATCCTCGGCTTTCAGGAACAGCTTGTATTCGGCCTGGGTGAAGACGCCCTTCTCCACCAGTTCCTCGCCGGTGCGGACCTGGTAGTAATATTTGCCGATCCAGAACAGCGTGTGCAGGTCGCGCAACCCGCCCTTGCCGTCCTTGACGTTGGGCTCGACCAGATAGCGGCTCTCGCCGACCTTGCAGTGGCGTTCGTCGCGTTCGGCGAGCTTGGCCTGGACATATTCGGGCCCGGTGTTGCGGACGACTTCCTTATCGAAGCGCGACAGCAGGTTACCGAAGAGCTTGGTCTCGCCCCAGATGAAACGCGCTTCGAGCAGCGCCGTGCGGATGGTGATGTCGCCGCGCGACAGGCGGATGCATTCGTCGACATTGCGGGTCGCATGGCCGACCTTCAAGCCCATGTCCCACAGCATGTAGAGCATGTATTCGACGATCTGCTCGCCCCAGGGCGTCTGCTTGTAGGGCAGCAGGAACAGGAGGTCGATGTCGGAGCCGGGAGCCAGCGTGCCTCGCCCATAGCCACCGACCGCGACGATCGCCATGCGCTCGGCGGAGGAAGGGTTTTTGGAGCGATAGACGTGTGTCGCGGCGAAGTCGTAAAGCGCGCGGATGATCTCGTCCATCAGATGGGACAGGCGGGCCGCGCAAGCCGTGCCGCCGCCATCCTGCATCAGCATGGCCTCGGCAATGCGCCGGCCGTCGGCCAGCCGCTGCTTGAAGAGCTGCAATGTCTGGTTCCGCACGGCCATGCCGGAGCCGTCGCCGCCGGTTGCCGCGGTCAGAGCGCTCAGGTCCCGGCGGAGGGCTTCGCCGTCGATCAGTTCCTCGAGCTTCAGGGGGATCTTCGCCATATATGCAGGCCGGTCTCGCTTTTTCGCGCGGTCTATAGCGCGAATTGCGCGCCATGGGTATGGGGTGGCCTGGCGCGGCCGTTTTGGGCCGCAGCGGAGCGCGCCGCAAAAGTTCGGGACCAGTCTCGACATTCGCATCCCGCTTGTGTAACCGCCTGCCTTCCCGCGCCTCCCACGTTCGCAATCACGCACAGGAACATCATCATGAAGCCGATCAGCGGCGGCATCGACTTCGGCACGTCCAACTCCACGGTCGGCTACATGGAAGCCGGGCGCCCGCGCCTCGTGCCGCTCGAGAACGGCAATGCGACGATGCCGAGCGCGGTCTTCTTCAATTTCGAGGACAACCGCACCTATTTCGGCCGGCAGGCCATCGGCCACTACACCGACAATGTCGAAGGGCGCCTGCTGCGGGCGCTCAAGAGCGTGCTGGGCACGTCGCTGATCAACGAGAAGACGCGGATCAAGGCGCATCAGATCGCCTTTTCCGACATCATCGGCTCTTTCCTCCATACGCTGAAGGAGGCTCTCGACAACCAGGTAGGCCAGCCGATCGATCACGTCGTGCTCGGGCGACCCGTGCATTTCGTCGACGACGACGCCGAGGCCGACCAGCGGGCCCAGGACGAATTGGAGAAGGCCGCCACCAAACGCGGCTTCAGGCACATCGCCTTCCAGTTCGAGCCGATCGCGGCCGCGCTCGACTATGAGCAGACCGTCCTCCGCGAGGAACTCGCTTTGATCATCGATATCGGCGGCGGCACGTCGGACTTCTCGATCGTGCGCGTCTCTCCGGAACGGGCGCGCGCCGCCGACCGCAAGGACGACATATTGGCGAGCACCGGCGTCCATATCGGCGGAACCGATTTCGACCGCCTGCTGTCGATGACCCATCTGATGCCGGAACTCGGCTACAAGACCGAGACCAGGGACGGCAAGCGCTACCTGCCGGCCGGCTATTTCCACGATCTCGCGACCTGGCAGCGCATCAACCTGCTCTACACCGCCAAGGCTATGACCGACCTGCGCCAGATCCGCTACGAGGCGGAGCGTCCTGAACTGGTCGAGCGCATGATCGACATCGTGCGCCACCGGCAGGGCCATGCGTTGGCAGGCCGAATCGAGGCAGCGAAGATCGATCTCACCGATCAGGCCGAGACCATGATGGAGATCGCGCTGACAGACGAGACGCTGCGGATACCGATGACCCGGGCCGGGCTTGAGGGAGCGATCGAGGCCGCCGTTGGCCGCGTCGGCGACACGGCCTTGCAGACGCTCCAAGACGCCGGCGTCGAGGCAGGAAGCATCACCACACTGTTCCTGACCGGCGGCTCGACCGCGATCCCGCTGCTCAAGCGGCGCATGCTGGCGCTGTTCCCCGAGGCGACAGCCGTGGAAGGCGACCTGTTCGGCAGCGTCGGGCTGGGCCTCGCCCTCGACGCCCAGCGCAAGTTCGGCAGGTTCTGAAGACAAGGCGGCCGGATACCGATCCATCCCGACGATCCCAGTCGCACCGCCAGGCGCACCACCGGCGATCGATCCGATCAACGGCCGGATTGGACCATCCCCAGACGGCTTCGGCGCAACCGGGCCGGCTGGCATGCGCCCGTCAAATCGATGAAGCCAGGCCCTTCAGCCGGTAGAGCGCGTCGAGCGCCTCCCTCGGCGTCATCTCGTCGGGATTGAGATCGCGGAGCGCGTCGCCGACGACGTCGGGCTTTACCGGCCTGGCGGCGGCCGCTTCCTTGCGGATCGCCGCGCTGAACAGCGGCAAGTCGTCGACCAGGCGCTCGGCCTTGCCCGAGGTCTCGCCTTCCTCGAGCTGATGCAGCACCTCGCGGGCGCGATGCACCACCGCCTCCGGCAGACCGGCGAGACGGGCCACCTGGACGCCGTAGGAACGGTCGGCCGCGCCCTTGCCGACCTCGTGCAGGAAGACCACGTCGCCTTCCCATTCCTTGACCCGCATGGTGACGTTGTGGAGCCGCGGCAGCTTGCCGGCCAGCGCCGTCATCTCATGGAAGTGGGTGGCGAATATCGCCCGGCAGCGGTTCTTCTCGTGCAGATATTCGACCGCCGCCCAGGCGATGGACAGGCCGTCGAAGGTGGCGGTGCCGCGGCCGATCTCGTCGAGGATGACGAGCGCCCGCTCACCCGCCTGGTTGAGGATCGCCGCGGTCTCGACCATCTCGACCATGAAGGTCGAGCGGCCCCGGGCCAGGTCGTCGGAAGCCCCGACGCGGGAGAAGAGCCGGTCGACCACGCCGATATGGGCGCTCTCGGCCGGCACGAAGGCGCCCATCTGGGCGAGGATGGCGATGACCGCGTTCTGGCGCAGGAAGGTCGACTTGCCGCCCATGTTCGGGCCGGTGAGCAGCCAGATGGCGCCGTAGCGGCCGTTCTCCTCCGGCGAGAGATCGCAGTCGTTGGCGACGAAGGGGTCGGCGGCGGCGCGCCTCAGAGACTGCTCGACGACGGGATGGCGGCCACCCGCGACGCGGAAGGTGAGGCTGTCGTCGACGGCGGGCCGGCGATGGTTCTCCGCCGCCGCGAGCCGCGCAAGGGCGGACGAGACGTCGAAGACGGCGAGTGCGGCGGCCCCCTCGCGGATCGCCTCGGCATGCGAGACCGCCTCGGCGACCAGCCGGTCGAACACGCCGAGCTCGATGGTGAGCGCCCGGTCGGCGGCATTGGCGATCCTGGTCTCGAGGCCGGCGAGTTCGGTCGTGGTGAAACGCATGGCATTAGCCATGGTCTGGCGGTGGATAAAGCGCGCCTTGGCCTCGTCCGTGCCGTTCATGGCGGCCTGATTGTTGGCGGTGACCTCGATATAGTAGCCGAGCACATTGTTGTGCCGGATCTTCAGCGAGCGGATACCCGTCTCCTCGATCAGGTCCCGCTCCATCTCGGCGATCACCCGCCGAGACTGGTCGCGCAGCGCCCGCATCTCGTCCAGTTCGGCATCGTAGCCGGCGCGCACGAAACCGCCGTCGCGCTTGAGCAGCGGCTGCTCGTCGGCGAGCGCCTGGTCGAGATGGGCCCGGAACGCCGCAGGCAGCGCTTCCAATGCGGCCACCGCCTTGCGGAGTTCGGCCGGCAGGACCACATCCTCCAGGAGCCGGACGATCTCGCCGGCGGCGCCAAAGCCGGCCGAAAGGGCGGCGAGATCACGTGGTCCGCCACGGTTGAGCGCCAGGCGCGACAAGGCGCGCAGCATGTCGGGGACGCGCTTCAGGCTCTCGCCGAGCGCGGATGAGAGCCGCGGCTCGCCATGGAAGAGCGATACCGAATCCAGCCGGTCGTTGATCGCCTGCGGGTCGGTGAGCGGCGACATCATGCGCTCGGCGAGCAGCCGCGCGCCGGCACCGGTAACGGTGCGGTCGATCGCCTTGAACAGCGAGCCCTCGCGTCCGCCCGACAGGGTGCGCAGCAGTTCGAGATTGGCGCGGGTCGCGGGATCGATGAACAGGGCCGAACCGCTCTGCTCGCGCTCGGGCCGCGACAAAGGCGGCCGCTCGGCCTTCTGGGTCTTCTCGACATAGGCGATCGCCGCGGAGATCGCCGAAAGCTCGGCGCGCGAGAAGGTGCCGAAGCTGTCCGGGGTCGCCACATCGAAGAAACGGGCGATGCGGCCGGGGGCGGAAGCGGAATCGAACAGTGTCGCGGGCTGCGGATTGGCGATCCGACCGATCGTGTCGAAGACCGGTCGCAACTCGGGATCGTGGAACACCGGCTCGGCGAGGATGAGTTCCTTGGGATCGATCCGGAATATGTCGGAGAGCAGCCGGTCGGCCATCGTCTCGGCGACCCGGAAGGCGCCGGTCGAGATGTCGATCCAGGCCAGCGCATAGAGGTTTTCGGTGCCGCCCTTGACCCGGCCGAGCGCCATGAGGAAGTTCGCCTCCTGCGGCGCCAAGAGCTTGTCCTCGGTGATGGTGCCAGGCGTCACCAGCCGGATCACGTCGCGGCGCACGACCGACTTGGAGCCGCGCTTCTTGGCCTCGGCCGGATCCTCGATCTGTTCGCAGACCGCGACACGGAAGCCCTGAGCGATCAGCTTCTGCAGATAGTCGTCGGCGGCGTGGACCGGCACGCCGCACATCGGAATGTCCTCGCCGAGATGCTTGCCGCGCTTGGTGAGCACGATGCCCAGCGCCCGCGAGGCCTTTTCCGCATCGTCGAAGAACAGCTCATAGAAATCGCCCATGCGGTAGAAGAGCAGCGCGTCGGGGTTCGCCGCCTTGATTTCGATGAACTGCTCCATCATCGGCGTCGCGCCGGTGCCGGGCACCAGCACGGTGGAGCTTTCGCTGCGCATGGGGGTCTCGTCGTTCACGGACGCGGAGAATCCAAAAAAGTGAGGTTGTTTCCTGCTTGGCGCTTTACCTGCCGAAAGTGTAGCCTTAATCCCAAACGCTCCACAAAAAGAAGCCGCATCCGGGTGAGGAAGACCAGAGGTCATGAACGTCCACAACAAGAAGCCCGAGCCCACAGGTCCGTCCGTCACGGCGCAGGAAGCGCTGGAATTCCACGCCATGGGACGGCCGGGCAAGCTCGAGATCAATCCGACCAAGCCGATGGCGACGCAGCGCGACCTGTCGCTGGCCTATTCGCCCGGCGTCGCGGTGCCCGTCAAGGCGATCGCGGAGGATCCGAGCCGTGCCTTCGACTACACCACGCGCGGCAATCTCGTCGCCGTCATCTCCAACGGCACGGCCATTCTCGGCCTCGGCAATCTCGGCGCGCTCGCCTCCAAGCCGGTCATGGAAGGCAAGGCGGTGCTGTTCAAGCGTTTCGCCGACGTCGATTCCATCGACCTCGAGGTCGATACCCAGGATGTCGACGCTTTCGTCAACTGCGTGCGCTATCTCGGCCCCTCCTTCGGCGGCATCAATCTGGAAGACATCAAGGCGCCCGACTGCTTCATCATCGAGCAGCGGCTGCGCGAACTGATGGACATTCCCGTCTTCCATGACGACCAGCACGGCACGGCCATCATCGCCGCGGCGGGCCTCATCAACGCGCTGGAGATCACCGGCCGCGACATCAAGACGACGAAGCTGGTCTGCAACGGCGCCGGTTCGGCCGGCATCGCCTGCATCGAATTGATCAAGTCGATGGGCTTCCCGCCTGAGAACGTCATCCTGTGCGACACCAAGGGCGTCGTCTATCAGGGCCGCACCGAGGGCATGAACCAGTGGAAGTCGGCGCATGCGGTCAAGACCGACGCGCGCGACCTCGCCCAGGCGCTCGAAGGCGCCGACGTCGTCTTCGGCCTGTCGGCCAAGGGCGCGCTGACGACAGCCATGGTGCAGGCCATGGCCAAGAACCCGATCATCTTCGCGATGGCCAATCCCGATCCCGAGATCACGCCGGAAGAGGTGGCGGAGATCCGCACCGACGCGATCATGGCGACCGGCCGCTCGGACTATCCGAACCAGGTCAACAATGTGCTCGGCTTCCCCTACATCTTCCGCGGCGCGCTCGACGTGCGCGCCACGACGATCAACGACGAGATGAAGATCGCGGCGGCCCGGGCGCTCGCGGCACTCGCCCGCGAGGACGTGCCGGACGACGTTGCGGCTGCGTACCAGGGCAACCGTCCCAAATTCGGCCCGAACTACATCATCCCCGTGCCGTTCGATCCGCGCCTGATCTCGGCGATACCGGTGGCGGTGGCGAAGGCTGCAATGGACACCGGCGTCGCGCGGCGGCCGATCCTCGACCTCGACAAATATGCCAACGAACTCTCGGCCCGGCGCGATCCGATCGCCTCGACCCTGCAGCGCATCTACGACCGCGTGCGGCGCAAGCCCAAGCGCATCGTCTTCGCCGAGGGCGAGGAAGAGCAGATGATGCGCGCCGCCGTCTCCTATGTGAACCAGCGCCTCGGCACCGCGATCCTGCTCGGCCGCGAAGAGCAGATCAAGGAAACGGCGAAGAATGCCGGCGTCGACCTGAACAAGCCGGGCATCGAGATCATCAATGCGCGGCTGTCGCGCCGCAACGCCATCTATGCCGACTACCTCTACGAGCGCATGCAGCGGAAGGGCTACCTGTTCCGCGACTGCCAGCGGTTGATCAACAACGACCGCAACCATTTCGCGGCCTGCATGGTGGCGCTGGGCGATGCCGACGGCGTGGTGACCGGCGTCACCCGCAACTATTCGACGGCGCTCGACGATGTGCGCCGCGTCATTGATGCCAAGCCGGGGCATCGGGTGATCGGCGTTTCGATCGCGCTCTGCCGCGGCCGCACGGTGATCGTCGCCGACACGGCCGTGCACGACATGCCGAATTCGGAGCAGATCGCCGACATCGCCGAGGAGGCGGCCGGATTCGCGCGGCGCATGGGCTACGAACCCCGCGTCGCCATGCTCGCCTATTCGACCTTCGGCCATCCGGCCGGCGAGCGCTCCGAACGCGTGCAGGAGGCCGTGAAGATCCTCGACAAGCGCCGCGTCGACTTCGAGTACGACGGCGAGATGGCGGCCGACGTCGCGCTCAACCCCCGCGTGATGCAGCAATATCCGTTCTGCCGCCTGTCGGGCCCGGCCAATGTGCTGATCATGCCGGCGTTCCACTCCGCGTCGATTTCGACCAAGATGCTGCAGGAACTCGGCGGCTCGACCGTGATCGGCCCGCTGCTGGTCGGCCTCAACAAGGCGGTGCAGATCGTGCCGCTCAACGCCAAGGATTCCGACATCGTCAACATGGCGGCAATCGCGGCCTACAACGCCGGGGCCTAGCCGAACAGAACTGCCGCGTGCTCCGCAACCGCCCAGGCATGTCCGACCTATTTGGGTAGGGCCTTGAGCCAGGACCGCCGCCTGCGGCGGTCCTGAAACAGCTCCGCCTCGGGCATGGGCGCGCCTATGAGGAAGCCTTGAGCCTCGTTGCAGCCGAGCCTCTTCAGCTTGCTGCGCTGGGCCGCGGTTTCTACGCCCTCTGCGGTGACCGAGATGCCGAGCCGACCGGCCAGGCCGACGATGGCGCGCACGATGGCAGCGGTATCGACATCGTCGAGGTCGCGCACGAAGGAACGGTCGATCTTCAACGTGTCGAAGGGAAAACGCTTGAGATAGCTGAGCGACGAATAGCCGGTGCCGAAATCGTCGAGCGCGATCCGGACGCCCATTGAGCGGAGCTGCATCAGCGTATGCGCCACCAGTTCGCTCTCACCGAGCAGCGAGGTCTCGGTGATCTCGAGGATGAGCCGGTCGGGGCTCAGTCCGGAGGACGCGATCGCCGACAGCACGTTCTGCGAGAGCAACCCGTTCTGGAACTGCACGGCCGACACGTTAACGGCGATCCGTTTCCGGTCGGGCCAGCCGGCGGCGACCGTGCAGGCATGGTCGAGCACCCATTGTCCGATCGGGCCTATGAGATTGGCCTCTTCGGCGACGGGGATGAAGTCGGCGGGCGACACCAGGCCGCGCTTGGGGCAACACCAGCGCAGCAGCGCCTCGCAGCCGTTGATGCGTCCGCTGCCGAGATCCTGGATCGGCTGGTAATGGAGCTCGAACTCGCCTCGCAACAGCGCACCACGCAGATCGATCTCCAGTTCACGCCTGCTGCGCACCGTAGCGTCCATCTCGGCTTCGAAGAAGCGATAGGTGTTACGGCCTTCGCGTTTCGCCCTGTAGAGAGCGAGATCGGCATTCTTGAGCAACTGGTCGGGATTGTCTCCGTCCATCGGCGCGACTGCGATCCCGATGCTGACGCCGACCGTGACCTGGCGGCCGTCCAGTTCATGCGGACGGCCGATGGTCTCGATCAATCTGGCCGCCAGCGTGCCCGCGTCCTGGGGAGTGGAGATACCGGGCTGCAGGATGGCGAATTCGTCGCCGCCTAACCGCGCCGCGGCGTCGGTCGAGGCACGCAGGCAGCCGCGCAGGCGTTCCGCGACGCTCTTCAGCAGCGCGTCGCCGGCGGGGTGTCCGAGCGTGTCGTTCACGCTCTTGAAACGATCGAGATCGACCGAGAGCACGGCGAAGGGATAATTGTCGCGCTGTACGGCCGCTGCCGCCTGCTCCAGCCTTTCGCGGAAAACGACACGGTTGGAGAGGTCGGTCAGCCCGTCGTGATGCGCCATGTGGAGGATACGCGTTTCCGCCTGCCGCCGCTCGGTGACGTCCTCGAAGGTACTGACCCAGCCGCCGCTCGCCACCGGCCGATGCGAGACGGCGATGGTACGCCCGTCGGACAGTTCGCGCTGGACCGAATAGGTGCGGCCGGCCTCCATGGCGGCCCCTATGATCCTGGCTTCGCGCTCGGCATCGAGGCCGGGATAGATGCCCAGCGCCGACAGCCGGCCCAAAATCTCCGCATAGGTCTGGCCGATCGTCACCAGTTCGGGCCCGAAGCGGTAGATGTCGAGGAAACGGTCGTTGCGCACGATCAGCCGGGCGTCGGCATCGAACATGAGCAGCCCCTGGGACATGTTGCCGAGGGCGGCGTCGAAGCGCCTGATCTGCTCGATCAGCGCCTGTTCGACCCGGCGCTTTTCCGTGACGTCCTCATAGACTGAGACCCAGCCGCCTTCGGCGGTCGGCCGATGGGTGATGGTGATGACGCGGCCGTCGGCAAGCACCTCCTCATAGGTCGCGGGGCGACACGAGCCGATGAACTCCTGGCGATAGGCATAGAGTTCCTCGGCGCTTTGCGAGGCGACGCCGATGTCGACGCTGTGGCGCAATATGTCGAGGAAAAACACGCCGGGCTTGATGACATCGGGGTCGAGACGGAAGATCTGAAGGTAATAGCGGTTGCAGATGATCATCCGCTCATCGGCGTCGAACATCGCAAGGCCGTGCGACATCGTCTCGACGGCGGCGACGAAGCGTTCGTTCTGCGCCCGCAACTCGTTCCCGCCCTGACGCAAAGCCTCTTCCTGCCGGTCGCAATCGCGGTCGACTTTCGTGCGGATACGCGTCGGCGGGTTCGGGGACTTGGCCCGCATAAATCCATCCGGAACGCCCCGGGGTTGGTATCACGCGGCGTTCCGGTCCATGTTGTTTAACCGGAGTTAATAATAGGTATTCAATCCCTCTGATGCACCCGGCCTCAGAGCATTTTGGTCTTTCTCCGGATTGCGGAAATGCTCAACTTTCTTGTTTTGCACAGTTCCGGGCGCAAAACCGCTGCAAAATTCTGCTGGAATTGCTCCGGAAATACGGGACAGGCGAAGCTGACCGCGCGTCAGCGGACACCATTCTCATTTTGGAATGCGCCTGGCAAGAAGCGTTATGCGCACGCGATCCTACGCCGGTGCTAGCTTTCCGGAAAACAACCTGCCGCGACTGTCGAGGAGAAATGCGCAATGCTGAGGTTTCATGGCCTGCTCCCTTCGAGAAGGACGTTGAGGGCGTCCCTTCGCGCGCTCGCAGCCAGAAATACCATCCCGAGAAGCATTGCATGCGCGGCCCGGGGCCGGCGACGCGGCGGAAGGAATTGTCCGATGTTGCCCCCGCTCATATCGTCGCCGAGGCAACCGAGCAGGGTTAGACAGCAGTGCACCGCGTTTCGCGGATCGTTCCAAACATCTGGCCCGCAGAAATGAATCAATGTCGACCTGCATCGGCATGGAAGGAGCCGTGCCCGGCTTCTGAACGCACAGCGCGGCTACCGCCGACGCGAAGCGAACAGCCTCGACCGGCGAACGCTTCTCGGCTCGGGCGACGGCAAGCGGCGACTGAGGCGTTGCCAGCGCCGGTCGCATAGACGACCCGACCTATCTGCCAAGAAGCCTGGCCGCGGCGATCGCCAGGCATTCCTCGAATGCGCCGAGGTCGAGGAACAGCCTGTCTGGCGTGACCTCCCTGACGACGACCACGCCGCCGCGCGCCTCCACACCGCCATGCAGCATGAGGTTGTCGACCATGCCGAAATCCTCGACGGCCAGCCCGTCGGGGCCGCGCGCGTGGCCCTGGTCGTCTTTGACGATCACGCCGTCGTAATAATCCCGCACACGAGCGAAGTGATCGCGCGAGTTGTTGGTGAAGGCATAGGCCGGACAGCCTCGCGCACACATGAAGCCAAGCTCATAGGCCGTGCCGACATCGGCGGCGATGCCGCGAAACGGGGTCAGGTTGGCGATGATGAAATCGGCGCTCGACATCAGTCGCTCGTCGATGGCGCTGATCGCCAGGCCCCGCGACTTGCGCGTCTCGGTCTGCGGTATCTCGAGATCGCCGGGAGAGACCGGCGTGAAGCCGTATCGCCGCGTGAGCTCGATCTTCTCGTCCAGCACCGCACGTGCGTTGGGGAGGAAAACCTCCGGACCAGCAAGATAGACCCTCATGCTTCACCCATTCCTGTTCGATGGCCCCGGCGCCGGCCAGCGCCTACCCGTGGCAGCCGGCGCTGCGAACATCGACTCTAGGGCGGCGGCTGGACGGGCGGAATCAGAGCTACCCGAAATCCAACGATTATTCGGTGCTTTCCATGGCCTCGGCGACATCCTCGAGCAGCGGTTTCTCGAGGAAGTCGAAGGTGAGCGTCTCGAAAGAGCGCGCGTGGTAGGAGAAGTCCGCGGGATAGGCGCTCGACACCCTGTCGGCTTTGTCGGCGCCGACATCGAGCCCCCAGAACGAAAGGTGCGTCGCGGTGGAGGGGATGCGCGCGGCTCCGACCTTGCGCCCTTCTTGCACCAGAACTGCTTCGGCCGAATGTCCGACGCGCGCATGGAGCACGAAACCTGCCTCGAGCGTGCCGGCCGGCAGTTCTGAGTCGGCGATGCAGATCGTACGCTGACCGAGCTGGACATGCTCGAAGACGAGACGTCCGTGCCTGACATAGAGCACATAGCCGCCGCGGCTGTCGCCGCTGGAGACCAGCACGCCCTCCTCATCCGCCCTGCGGTCACGGAAGGCGGCGGCGACGCGCATCGACCGCTCCGAGCCGGTAATCATGCTGCTGATCGGGATATGACTCTGTCCGGGGCGGAAGACCAGCCTGTCGCGCGACATGAGCCCGATGGGCGGACGAGCACGCAGCAGCTGCACCAGGGTGCGATCGTCGAGCGGAAGCACGTTGTTGGCCTCCGCCTCCTGCCACCAGCGGCCGACCATCTCCTTGAGCAGTTCCGGCTCTTCGGCGGAGCGGTCATGCGCCTCGGAAAAATCGGCCACGGTGTCGTAGAGCCGCCAGTCGTCGTCGTCATAGTCGACGCCCTGGCGATGTTCGGTCACGGCGCGCCAGCCTTCGTGCCAGACGGCCCGATGGCCGAGATTCTCCCAGTATTGGGTGGCGCGCGGCGCCGGCGCCTCGGCATCGTCGAAGGTCGACGCCAGGCTGCGGCCGTCGCAAGGCAGCGGATGTTCCAGCCCCGCCAGCGACATGATGGTCGGGGCGAGGTCGATGACATGGGAGAACTGTGTCCGCACCTCGCCCGCCGCGGCGATACCGTTCGGCCAGGAGACGACCATCGGAGACCGCACGCCGCCGAGATCGACATGTTGCTTGTAGCGGCGGAAGGGCGTGTTGCCGGCCATGGCCCAGCCCTGCGGATAGTGGGCGCCGCCATGGCGCGTGCCGATCCGATCGAGGTGCTTCAGCTGCTCCTCGACGAGTTGCGGGAGGCCGCTGTAAGGAGCGTTGGTGTCGACGGCGCCATCCTTGCCGCCCTCGCGGCTGGCGCCGTTGTCCGACAGCACGATGACAAGCGTATTGTCGAGCTCGCCAAGGCGTTCGAGCTCGTCCACCAGGCGCCCGAGATGCGTGTCGGCATGTTCCAGGAAGCCGGCAAAGGCCGCCTGAAGATGTGTGTAGAGGCGCTTCTGGTCGTCGGACAGAGAGGCCCAGGCCGCAACCTCCTCGTTGCGGGGCGCAAGCTCGGTCTCGGGCGGGGCGATTCCCAGTTCCTTCTGCCGCCTCAGGCGATCCTCGCGGGTCGCATCCCAGCCCTTGGCGAAGTCATCGACATAGGGCTCGATGAAGGAGCGCGGAGCCTGGAAGGGAGCATGGGTGGCGCCGAAGGCGAGCTGCAGGAAGAACGGTTCCTCGTCGCGGAAGACGGTGTGGTCGCGGATATAGGCGATGGCCCGATCCACCAGATCCTCGGTGAGATGGTAGCCCTCGGGGAAGTCACGTGCCACCTGATGATTGTCCTCGCACAGTTCGGGGGTCATCTGATCGGTGCAGCCCGGCAGGAAGCCGTAGAAACGGTCGAAGCCCCGACCGAGCGGCCAGTTGTGATAGGGTCCTGCCGGCGAGATTTCGTGAGACGGCGTCAGGTGCCATTTGCCGACGAGATAGCTGCCATAGCCATGCTCGCGCAGCATGGCCGGCAGCAGGACCACATCCTGATCGATGCCGCCGCGCGAATTCGGAAAGCCGGTATCCGTGTCGGAGAGGAAGCGCATGCCGACAGCGTGATGGTTGCGGCCTGTCAGCAGGCAGGTGCGGGTCGGCGAGCACAGCGGCGTGACATGGAAGTTGGTGTAGCGCAGTCCTCGTTGCGCCAGCCTGTCGATAACAGGGGTGCGGATTTCGGAGCCGAAGCAGCCGAAGTCGGCCCAGCCGGTGTCGTCGAAAACGACGACCAGGATGTTGGGTTTCAGCCGCTTGTGGTTTCGGCCTGCCGGCCACCATGGCGTCGACTCGGCCACCGTCCGGCCGATGCTGCCCGGAAACTTGTCATGCTTCATTGTGGTCCCCTAGAGCAATTCGGCTCTCCTCGAATCGCGGAAATGCTCTATCTGTTTGTTTTCACGTAATTCCGGGCGCAAAACCGCTGCGCGCTTCTGCTGGAATCGATCTAGCCTGCGGCGGTGCTTCGCCGGGAAGATCGGACGCGATTATTTGACAAGGCGTGCCGGGCCAGCCAATACATTTCCGATCGATGGCAATTCCAAATGGTTATGGTCCGGACGGTCGCCGATGTCGTTCGAAGTGCCCAATCTCACTTTGCTCAAGCACTTCGTGACCGTCGCGGAGGACAGGGCGATCTCCAAAGCGGCGAAGCGGCTGCGCATTTCCCAGCCGGCGCTGTCCAAGAACATTAAGCGGCTGGAGGAGCTGCTCGGCACCCGGCTGTTCGAACGGCATTCAGGCGGCGCGGACCTGACACAGACGGGCCTCGCCTTCTTCAACCGGGCCCGCGTGATCGGGCTCGAATATGAGCATGCTATCCAGGAGATCCGAAACCTGCTGTCCGAGCAGGACGCCACGATTCGGATCGCGGCCGGGCCGATCTGGTCGTCGACCATCGTGCCGGCGGCCGCGTCCCGCTTCCACAGGCGTTTTCCGCGCCACCGCCTCTCCGTGCAGACCGGGCCCGTCGACCAACTCATAGACGACCTGCGGCTCGGGCGCGTCGACATCTTTGCCGGCGCCGTCATCGCCAAGAGCCGGCTACCCGGCTTCACCTCGCGCCGCGTTGCCAAGGCGCAACTCGGCATCATGTGCGCCGCACATCATCCACTGGCCAAGGCCGATGGACCGCTCGATCCCATGCAGTTGGTCGCCTATCCCTTCGTGTCTTTCAATCAGAACCGGGACGTGTTGAAATCGCTCTCGGACTGGCTCAAGGAGCGGGGTGCGCCGCCGCCGCGCTACCTGCTCGAGACGAGTTCGATCTACACCTGTGCCGAACTCGCCCGTTCCGGTGACTATCTCTTTTATGAATCGACCATGGTCGCCGGCAGTCCGATCGGACGCGGCCTCGTCGCGCTCCAGACCGAAAAGCCGATCTTCCAGTTCGACCTCGGTTTCGTCTTCCGCCAGGGGCTGGAGAGGCTCGCCCCGCATAACGGGCTGATGAAGGCGATGATGGAGGTGTTCGAGGACAGGGGGCTGCGCAGTTCATCGGCCGAGCCGGGATAGGCCGCGCGGACGACGAGCGCCCCGCACCGGCGGGACGCCGCTCCGATCATCACATGGCCACGCCGGGATCCCAGCGGATGATCCATTTCTCAAGCATCGAAACGATGGCGAAGCCCGCGATCGCGATGATCGAAGCAGTCAGGATCGTGGCAAAGAGCCGGGGCGCGTTGAAATCGAACATGCTCTGCAGAAGCAGGTAGCCGATGCCCTGGTTGGCGCCGATCCATTCTCCGACGATCGCGCCGAGCACGCACATGGTCACCGAGATCTTCAGCGCCGAAAAGACATAGGGCAGAGCGCTGTAGATGCGTATGCGCAGGAACACCTCGGTCCTTGACGCGGAGAGCACATGCATCAGCTCGAGCAGTTGCGGATTGACGGCGCGGAAGCCACGCACCGAATTGACCAATGTCGGGAAGAAGCAGATCAGTGCGGCGATGACGATCTTCGGCTCGATGCCGTTGCCGAGGATGATCTTCAACACCGGCGCTATCGCCACGACCGGGATGGTCTTCACCAGGATCGCGACAGGGTAGAACATCTCCTCGACGACCTTGTTGTAGACGAAGGACACCGCCACGAGCAGCGCGACGGTGTTGCCGAGGAGGAAGCCCAGGAAGGCTTCCAGGATCGTCGGCCCGGCCGCAGCCAGCAGGAGGGCGCGGTCCTGGACCAGAGCCCCGGCGACGTCGGTGGGCGCTGGAACCAGATAGGACGGCACGCCGAACAGCGTCACCACGAGTTGCCAGACCGTCAGGGCCAGCAGCAGGCCGAGCACCGCCATGCCGAGCGTGCGTGTCACTTCCGGGCCGGGCAGAATGTGCCAGAGCCAGGGCATCGATGGGCCGGTGGTGCCGACGGAACGTTCCATGCTCATGGCTGTCATCCTGCTCCCAGCATGTCGCGCAGCTTGGCGACGTGGCTGCCCAGTTCGGGGGCGTCCTTCAAGGCGAGGTCGCGCTCGTCGGGCAGCTCGATTTCCAGGATTGCGCCGATCCGCGATGGGCGGCGGCTCATGACCACGACCCTCTGCGACAGGAAGACGGCCTCCTGCAGGGAATGCGTGACGAAGACGATCGTCATGCCGCTCTGCTTCCAGATGCGCAGCAGCTCGACATTGAGCGTGTCGCGCACCAGTTCGTCGAGCGCTCCGAAAGGCTCGTCCATCAGGAGCACTTTCGGTCGGGTAACCAGCGCGCGGGCGATCGACACACGCTGGCGCATGCCGCCCGAAAGTTCGGAGGGCAAGGCGTCCTCGAAGCCTTCGAGCTCGACGAGTTTCAGCGCCTCGCGCGGGTCCATGAAGTTCCCTCCCCTGGGATCGGCGCCGCCGACTTCGAGCGGCAGGCGGACATTGTCGATCACCTTGGCCCAGGGCATCAGCACCGATTGCTGGAACACCATCGAAAAGGTGCGGGACGCACGCGCCGCCGACGGCGCGCCGTCGAAAATACGAACCATGCCCTCCGATGGTTGGATGATGTCGGCGATGGTGCGCAACAGCGTGGACTTGCCGCAGCCCGAATGGCCGATCAGGGAGACGAACTCGCCTTCGCGAATGCTGAGCGAGACGTTGTCGATGGCGCGCACGGCCTTCGCACTGCCGCCGAACGTCACCGCCACATTGTCGATCTCGATCGCCGTGCGGACCGGCGCTTGGCCGGCCGACGGCGATATCGCCGCGGTTGCCGGACGCGCCATGCGGGTCACCGTTTCGTCCGTTGCGCGGCCTTCAGAATGCGGTCGTCGAAGACGCTATCCGCAGTCAGGTCCGGTTTCACTTCGCCAATCTTCGCATAGGTCTGCAGCGTGGTATCCCAACGATCCTTGCTGATGTTGCCGAAGCCATGCTCACGCGTGTCGTCGCTGTAGATGAAGTCCTTGACGATGACCTTGAGGGAGGCCAGTTCCTTGTCCTTCTCGATGGCGCTCGACATGGAGGCGACCATGTCGACGGCCTCCTCGGGATGGTCGGCCGCGTAGGCCCAGCCTTTGTCGCAGGCTTCCAGGAACTTGACCAGCATGTCGCTGTCGGCAGCGATCAGGTCCGCCCGCGCAATATAGTAATTGGACTGGAACTGCAGCCCGTTGTCCCAGATGCTCTGCGTGTTGTAGCCGCCGGGGTGCTGGATAATCGGCGCGTTCTGGGCGACATTGGTTGGCCATGAGGCCACGACATCCACCTGGTCCTGCAGGAGGCCGGGCACCTGCGCCTGGATGAAGGTGATGTCCTCGAATTTGAGGCCGCTGTGGTCCAGCACGGCCTTCACCTGCGCCATTGCGTTCTGGCCAGCGCCGACGCGTTTGCCCTTCCAGTCGGCAACCGATTTGATGTTGGACTCCGCCAGCGAATAGAATGTCAGCGGCGCCTTCTGGAAGGCAGCACCAAAGGTCCTGATCGGCAGGCCCTGGTTCGCCGCATACATGATCTCGGGCGCATAGGTCGTAGCGATCTGCGCCACGCCGGAAAGCGTTTCCTGAACCGTATTGGAATTCGGTCCGCCCGGCAGGATCTCCACGTCGAGCCCCTTCTCGGCGAAATAACCCTTCTTCAGGGCGACGATCTCGCCGGCCGAGGCCGCATTGTAGAGCCAGGCGAGCTGCAGCTTGACCTGCTTTTCCTGGGCAGATGCAGGCCCGGCGAAACCGAGAGCGCCGGCAGTGACGGCCAGGGTCGCGGCGGCGGCCAGGAATGAACGTCGGCTGATCATCATTATCCTCCGGTCGGACAAGCGCAACGAACTGATATCGGCAGGATAGTCCGCACGGCGCGGCCGGACATCATAACATGGTTCTGCGAAGCCATTCCATGTGGTTATGGGTCCAACGCAGGGCGGCAGGTCGGTGTGCATTTTCTGGGGAGGACACTTGCGCAGCCGGAGCCAGCAGCGCCGTTAAGTTGACTAATGCGATCATGTTAATTACCAGCACCTTCTATGGAGGCCTGCCCTCGGCGAGCCGCCACCGCATCCGCAGCGCAAGTCCGAAGGCCCTCGCAGTGCTTCATCCCCTCAAAACCAAGGTCAACCGCACCACCGTTCTCGCAACGGCGATGCTCTCACTCCAGGCGTCGATCGCAATCGCCCAGGAGCCCACCATGCTTGAAGGCATCACCGTCGAGGCCGAGAGCGACGACATCCTGGTCCAGGACGGCTACGTGGCCACGCGGGACCGTATCGGCACCAAGGTCGACACGCCGATCGTGGAGATCCCGCAGTCGATCTCGGTGGTGACCCAGGACCAGATCGAAGACCAGAAGCCGCGCACGCTCAACGAATCCCTCGGCTATACGGCGGGCGTCAACCCCAACGCCTTTGGCTTCGACACCCGTTACGATGCTTTCTACCTGCGCGGTTTTCCCGCCTATTACAACGGCATGTTCCGCGACGGCCTGCGCCAGTACAACGGCCCCTCGGCCTGGTTCCGCACCGAGCCCTACGGCATCGAGGGCATTACCATCCTCAAGGGCCCGTCCTCGTCGCTCTACGGCGTCAGCGGCCCCGGCGGTATCGTCAACGTGGTGACCAAGCGTCCGAAGGAGGACCGCTTCCGCGAGGTCGAGCTGCTCTTCGGCGATAACAACCGCTACCAGGCCGCCTTCGATTTTTCCGGCCCGGCCAACGAGGCGGAAACCATCCTCTACCGCTTCACCGGCCTTGGCCGCCTCGCCGACACCGACCTTCCGGGCTATTCCGACGACACGCTCTATCTGGCGCCCGCCGTCACCTTCCAGCCTGACGAGGGAACCAGTCTCACCATCCTCGGCGAATATTCGCAGGCGCTCACCGGCAGCACGGCGTGGTTCAACAATCCGTCCTACGGCAAGGTATCGGACCTCTATGAGGGCGACCCGGACTGGAACGATTTCAAGCAGAAGCAGGGTCGTATCGGTTACGAATTCGAGCACCGCTTCAACGACGTCGTGACGGTGCGCCAGAACCTGCGCTTCAACGCGGTCGACGCCGACCTGAAATATAGCGGCTTCTACCCCGCGCCGCCGTCGCGGAGCTGGGGCCACTACAAGGAGAACGTGAAGAACTTCGTCGTGGACAACATGGCGCAGTTCGAGTTCGACACCGGTCCGCTCTCGCATGTCGCCCTGGCCGGCTTCGACTATGCCTGGTCCGACTACGACGCCCGCTCGGCCTCGTCCCTCGTTTCGATCGGCGATATCGAGACGGCGCCGTTCTACTTCGCCGGCAGCCAGAAGATGAATCAGTACGGCCTCTATCTTCACGACCAGATCCAATGGAACGACTGGACGCTCTTCGCGGGCGGCCGCCAGGACTGGGTCGACAGCGACAGCACCGACTACCGGCTGACCGAGACCGACCAGCGGGACAGCGCCTTCTCGGGCCGCCTCGCCCTTTCCTACCGGACGCCGTGGGGCATCATCCCCTATGCGAACTACTCGACGTCCTTCTCGCCCAATCTGGGTTTCGTCTATGACAGCGTGACCAATGAGCGAAACGTCGCGAAGCCGACAAAGGCCGAACAGGTGGAGTTCGGCGTCAAATACGAGATCCCCGATCAGAACGCGATCCTGAGCATGGCCTATTTCGACATCCGGCAGAGGGACGGCGTCGTTCTCGACGGCACATTCGACGATGCCGGCAACCAGCGGCAGCGCCAGCTCGACCTGCACTCCCGCGGCCTCGAACTGGAAGCCAACGCCACCTTCGACAACGGTTTCGGCCTCATCGCCTCCTACACCTACATGCGCATGACGATCGACCAGGGCGCCGCCGGGACTGTCGGCAAGGAATTGTCGTCCACGCCCAACCACATCGCTTCTCTCTGGGGCCACTACGAATTCCGCGACGGCGTGGCGGCCGGCCTCGGGCTGGGCGCCGGCGTGCGCTACGTCGGCGAGAGCTACGGCGACGATTTCAACACCTTCAAGAACGAGGCCCGCACCTTCGTCGACGCGGCGCTGTCCTACGACTTCGGCGTCCAGAACCCGGACTGGGAGGGCGTGTCGCTGCAGGTCAATGCGAAGAACCTGTTCGACGAGAGAAAGCCGGTCTGCACCGTCGGCAACTGCTACTGGGATGAGGGACGCTCGGTCTTCGGCAGCCTGCGCTACCGGTTCTGACTATGGCTACGTTCTCCGAAGGCGCCCGGTCTCCCGCCGCCGTGGTCGCGGCGGTCGGCGGCCTCTATGTCGCGCAGAGCGTCATCGGCGGCATCACGTGGACGGGGCTTCCGGCGGTCATGCGCGACCAGGGCCTGCCGCTCGACAGCGTCGGGCTGCTCTCGCTGATCGCCTTGCCCTGGGCGCTGAAGTTCCTGTGGGCACCCTTGGTGGAAAGGTTCAGGCTGCCGCCTGTCGGGCGGAACCGCTCGGGCCTCATCGTCGCCATCGGCGGCGCGATCTGCGTGGCCGGCCTCAGCCTGGTCGGCGCGATCGGCCCCGCGGCACTGGGAACAGTGCTGGCCTGCCTGACCGTCGTCGCCTTCGCCGCCGCGACGGTCGACATCGCGTGCGACGGCTATGCCGTCGAGAGCCTCAACCGGGCGCAGCACGGCTGGGGCAACGCCGCCCAGGTCGGCGGCGCCTATCTCGGCTCGGCCATCGGCGGCGGCCTGTTCCTCCTCCTGGTCGCCGCCTATGGGTGGCCGCCGGCCACCTGGAGCATGGCCGCGCTGATCGCCTTGCTCGGCCTGCCCTTCATCCTGCATGTCCGTTCCCGGACAACCGCCGAAAAGCGGCCGCACGTTCCCTCGCTCGCAGCCGCCCTGCGTCGTCCCGAAATACGCCGGGGCCTTGCGGCGGCGGCAATCTACGTCCTGGCCCAGAAGGCAGCGCTGATGATGCTCGGGCCCTTCCTGATCGATGCCGGACTTGGTCTCGCGGAACTCGGATTGGTCAACGGCGCCGGCAGCCTGATCGTCGGCTTTGCCGCGGCGCTGGCCGGCGGCGCGCTGGTTAGGGTTTTCGGCGCGCGCGCCATGCTTGTAGGCGCGCTTCTGCTGCAGGCTGCGGCGCTGTTCCTGTTCGCAGCCCACGGTTCGATCGTGAAGATTCCCAGCCCGATACTGGTCGCCGTCGCGATCGCCAGTTCCTCCGGCATCATGGCGCTCGGCTTCGTCGCGCTCTACGCCCAGTTCATGCATTGGTCGGATCCTCGCCAGGGTGGCGTCGACTTCACGCTCTTCCAGTCGATGGACGCCTTGATCAGCATGATCGGCGGCGTGCTGGCGGGCTATGCCGCCGAATATCTCGGCTACGGCATATTCTTCGGCGGGGCGGGTGTGATCGCCCTGGCGGCCGTGCCGGCGATCGCGTTTGTGGTCGGCCGGACGACCGCGCCGCAGGCAATAGAACAGCAAAGGCGGCGCGACGAGAGGCTGCCGATCGGAGAACGCGGATGAACGCCACAAGCCCACTAAGCGCACGCACCCTCGTGCCGCTGCGCTCGCCCGATACGGTGATGGCGCAACTCCGCGAACATTTCGGCGAGCATGGCGTCATCAGCGGCGACGACGGAAGCTGGTCCGTCGTCTTCGACATCGGCACGGCCACCGCCAGCCGTCAGGGCGGTGGCATCGCCTTCAGCGTGGAAGCGCGCGACGACACCTCGCTTGCCTATCTGCAATGGAGCGTCGCCGAGCATGTCTGCGAATTCACGCCCGGCGAGACCCCCGAGATTGCGTGGGACGGCGGCACACAGCCCGGCGCGCCGCTGCCCTATTTTCGCGAGATGCGGGTTCTGCGCGCGACCCGGGTCACACCCGCAATGCGCCGGCTGACGCTGGGCGGCGAGAAGCTCGACCGGTTCGTTCACGACGGGCTGCATGTCAGGCTGCTGCTCGCGCCGAAGCCCGGCATAACACCGGTTTGGCCGGTGATGGCAGCCGATGGCCGTCAAGCCTGGCCTGATGGCGAGCGGCCGGTGGCGCGCGTCTATACGATCCGCAGGATCGACGTCGAGGCGGGCGAGGTCGACATCGACTTTGTGCTGCATGAAGGCGACGAGATGCCGGGCGCGGTTTTCGGCCGCGATGCTTGCGCGGGCGACGTCGTCGGCATGACGGGTCCCGGCGGCGGCACGCTCCCGCCGGCTCCGCATCATCTCTTCTTCGGCGACGAGACGGCGCTGCCGGCCATCTCGCGCATGCTGGAGGAATTGCCGGAAGAGGCGCGGGCCAGTGCCTTCATCGAGATCGCCGATCCATCCGAACGGCAGGAGCTTGCGCTGCGGCCGGGAATAGAACTGGAATGGCTGTCGCGCGAAGGCCGCCCGGCGGGCACCACGACGCTGCTCGCCGACCACCTGCGCGCGCTTGATCCCGGGCATTGGCAAGACGGTACCTATGTCTGGGCCGGTTGCGAGCAGACGGCGGCGCGGAGCATCCGCTCCTTCCTCAAGTCCGAACGCCAGCTGCCTAGAAAACAATACCTTGTCGCCGCCTATTGGCGTCGGGGACAGGCCGGCGAGGTCGAGGATTAGCCGGCCGCGACGATTGGTCTGCCAGAGCAGCGATACCATCCGGTAAGCCCGTCACGGCAACAAGAGGTGCTACAATGTTGCGAAAGCATTTCATGCCGCGCCAGGAATGAAGCCATGAAATCGATGGTTTACAAGGGCTACGCCGCCCGGACCGAGTTCGATGCGGAGGATGAGATCTTCACCGGCCGCATCGCCGGCATTCTCGATGTCGTCGGCTTCCATGCCGACAATGTGGCCGATCTCATAGCCGCCTTTCATGAGGCCGTGGATGATTACCTCGAGACCTGCGTAGCAGGCGATCACGGCTAGCCAGCCGCCGGCGTCAGCATGGTCAGCTTCAGATCCTGGCGGCCGGCGAGCGCGAAAGTCACCTGCTCATAACGCAGGAAGCCGCGCTCGGGGTGGCGAAAGGTCCGCTCGCCGCCTTCCCGCCCCATCACCCAGTGCTCGTGCCAGAACCGCCGGAACAAAGCGCTCTGCCGGCCGAGATCCTCGACCAGCAGCCGTATCGCGGGATCGTCGAGATGGGCGCTGACATCGGCGCGGAACTCCGCGACGACACGGCGCGCTCGCTCCTCATAGTCGCAGATCAGAGACCGGGCCGGCGGCGCAAGGAAGATGAAGCGCAGGAGGTTGCGGTCATCAGGCGCGTCCAGCCAGCCGGAGAAGAGTTGTTCGGCATGGACGTTCCAGCTCCTGGCCGTCCAGCTGCGGTCGAGAACATAGGCCGGCGCCGCGATCAGCTCGACCGAGGCGAGCACCGCAGGCGGAACGGCGTCGGTGTCCACGCCACCGTGACCGGGATCACGGCGATCGGCCAGTTCGAAGAGATAGGCCCTTTCGGCGCGGCCGAGACGCAGCGCCGTGGCGAGGCGCGCGAGCGCGGCAGCCGACAGCGACATGTCCCGTCCCTGCTCCAGCCAGGTGTACCAAGTAACGCTCAGGCCGCAGAGCTGGGCCATCTCCTCCCGTCGCAGGCCGGGCGTCCTGCGCCTGCTGCCTGCCGGCAGGCCGAGCTCGGACGGCTTCAGCTTTTCGCGCAGCGCTCGCACGAAGTCGCCGAGCTCGCGCCGGCGGTCGGGGGATCTTTCCTTGACCATGGTGCAAAACATACCAGTATAAATTCAGGCCTGAAACCGGTATCAGAAAGATGACATAGACGAGGGGAGCGGGGCGTTTTCCTTTCGGAACGCAGGTGACGCTCCGGCATCGTGCTTTGCGAAGCCCGATGCGACAGCCAGACAGCCATGCGGAGACGGACCGATGTCCAATGAGAAAAGTCACGAAGCCCTGGTGGGCGGTCAGTTCGGAGCACGCGCGGAAGCCTATCTGAGGAGTTCCGTGCATGCACAAAGCGCCGATCTCTCGGCGCTCGCCGCATTGCTGGAGGACAAGCCCGACGCGCGCGTGCTCGACCTTGGTTGCGGCGGCGGCCATGTGACCTTCAACGTGGCGCCGCTGGTGCGCGAGGTTGTCGCTTACGACCTGTCGCCGGAGATGCTGGAGGTCGTGGCCCGCTCAGCCGCGGAGCGCGGGCTCGCCAATGTGGCCACCGAGCGCGGCATGGTGGAAAAGCTGCCCTTCGAGGACGGCAGCTTCGACGTCGTGCTCAGCCGCTTCAGCGCGCATCACTGGAGCGACCTCGACGCAGGCCTGCGTGAGGCGGCGCGGGTGCTCAAGCCTGGCGGCATGGCCGCCTTCGCCGACACCGTTACATCGGGCATGGCCGTCGTCGACACCTTCCTCCAGGCGATCGAACTGCTGCGCGACTGCTCGCATGTGCGCGACTATTCGCGCGCCGAATGGGAGGCCGCGATCGGCCGCTCCGGGCTGCTTCCCGGCAGCACGCGCCAGTTCCGCCTGCACCTCGATTTCACGGCCTGGGTCGAACGAATGAACACGCCAAGGCTTCAGGTCGAAGCGATCCGCGCCCTGCAGACGAGCGTGTCGCCTCGTGCCACGCGGCATTTCGACACCGAAGCCGACGGTAGCTATTCGATCGATGTCGGCCTGTTCGAGGCGACGAAGCCGGCCGCGTGACAGCTCGGGGACGGCGGCGTGGCGTCAGCGCGCCGCTGGTTTTCCGCGCATCTTGAGCAACTTCTTCGGCGCCAAACGCTGCCAGGCACGTTCGAGCCTGTGCGCCAGTTCCCGCGGCTCGATGTCATGAACATGCACGAGGAAACAGGGCCAGCCCTTGTAGTGACCGGTCTCGAAGTAGATGTCGGGCGCCGCCGCCATCAGTATCTCCTTCTCCTTGAGGTCGACCATGACCACGGCGGTGTCGGCATTCTTGACCCGGCACAAGAGCTTCTTGCCGACGCGTAACGCCGGCGTGCCGTAGGAGATGCCTTCCTCGATGCCGGGAAGGCCTTCGGCAGCCTTGCGCAGCCTGTCGAAAGCCGGCGAAAGATCGCCGGTAGTTTCCGCTTTGCCCGAGGTGTCAGGCTGCGAAGCGCTCGGCTTCCGAGGCATAGTAATTGATATAGCGCGTGCTGAGCGCCGAGACCGGCAGCACGATGAAGACGTCGGTCGTGCAGAAATCGTGGTCGATCACGCAGCCGTCGCCGATCTTGGCGCCGAGGCGGAGATACCCTTTGATCAAAGGCGGCATGGCGGCGATCGCCGCACGAGGGCTGACCGCCTCAGGGGGCAGAAGATCCATCGCATGGTAGCGCTCGGCTACGGCCCGGACATGCCAAGCGCCCTCGGCCCGGCAATGATGGGCGAGATAGGAGAGCGCCTCGGCGTGATCCGACGGGGATGTGCCGTGGAAGGAGGCGCAGCCGGTCATCACCCCGATCGTGTAGTGGTTGATATAGGCCCATATGCCCTGCCACAGCACCTCGATCGTGCGCTTCGAGCGATAGGCCGGCAACACGCAGGAGCGGCCGAGCTCAAGAAAGTTCAGGCCGGGATGACGCGCGACGAGCTTCTCCAGTTCGAATTCGTCGTTGGAGTAGAAGCCGCCGGCGGCGGTCGCCTTTTCCTGACGCAGCAGCCGGTAGGTGCCGACGATTCGCCTGTGCTCGGGGCCGGGAAGTGCAGTGTCGAAGACCAGGAGATGGTCGCAGATCGCATCGAAGCGATCCGCGTCACGCTGGTCGAGCGCATGTGCGACGTCGCGCCTGGCGCCAAGTTCGTCGTAGAAGACGCGATAGCGCACTTCCTGGGCAGCGGCGATCTCGGACGGATCGCGCGCGAGTCGCACCTCCAGCGAACCGATGCGTCCCAGGGTCGCCCCGGTGTCGATTCCATCGAACCTGCGGCCGAACAGTGCCGTGTCCGTGGCGCTTGTAAGACTGTCGCGCTCGGGCATCGCAGTCTGCACGGGTGATTCTCCTTCGAGCCATCCCTCGTGGCGCGGGGATAAGCAGGCAGTGCAACAGGACTATGACACTAACGTGAACCGCCGGGGTGGGCAATAGTTCGGCGGCTCGTCCCAGGATGGCGAAACCATGACCGGCAGTCGACCTATGCGGCTTCAACCGGCTCGGCGTGCCCGCCAAGCCGGCCAACGATCGGCTGCGGCGGCCTGCCCTTTTGCCGGTGCGGCATTGCGGGGACATGACGTTCGCGGACGTATCTCAGGCCGAAGCCTGCTCTTCGATGGCGCTGATCAGTGCGGCGGGATCGAGCGGCTTGACGACGAAACCGCTTGCGCCATGGGCAAGCACATTGTGGCGGGTCTTTTCCTGGCTATCGGCCGAAAGCACCATGATCGGCACGGGGATCGTGCCTTTGTCCTCCTCGTCGCGCCGGATGGCGGCGATTGCGTCCAGCCCGTCCATGACGGGCATGTGCAGATCCATAAGCACGATGTCGTAGCGATGTTTGCGCGCCGGCCCCGTCAGTGCCTCGACAGCCGCCCTGCCGTTGCCAACGACATCGACGCGGTGACCGGCCTTGGTGAGGGCAGCCCGGGCCAGCATGGCGTTGATGTCGTTGTCCTCGGCAAGCAGGACGGACAGCGGCCGCTCCTTGGCGCCCGGGCGCTTTGCCGGCTTTTCCCTGGCGGGAATCAGGTCGGCAGGTGCCGCGAACGGCCGCTCCTTGAGGAGCAGCCGCATCAGCGTCTCCCCGCGGACCGGGCGCGCGAGGAACGTGGAATATCCAGCAGCGCGAAACTCGGCCAGCATGCCGCGATCGGTCGGCGCGATCATGGTGATCGCCTCGGCGGCGGGGAAACCGGACTGCCTGAGGCGCTTCAGCGTGCTGCCGTCGCCACGCTCCAGGCCGGCATCGATCAGGATGGTGTTGCAGCCTTCGGCGAGCGCGGTCGCCTCGGCGAAGCTGCCCGCAATGCCGACAGTGCCGCCATGCGTCCGGATGGTCCTGGCGATGGCCTCGGCCTCGATAGCGCTCCTGGCGAGAACCACCACGCGGCGATCGCCGAGCACCGGCCCTCGCACCAAGGGAGCGTCCCTGGCCTCCGCCGCCGGAATGTCGACAGTGAAGATCGAGCCGCGACCAAGCTTGCTCGAAAGCTCGATGGTGCCACCCATGGACGCGATGATCCGGCGGGAGATGGCCAGACCGAGCCCTGCGCCGCCGTGACGGCGCGTCGAAGTGCCGTCAGCCTGCTCGAACTCCTCGAATATCCGGCCGAGATCTTCTTCCGCGAGGCCCGGACCGGTATCGGCCACCGTGAAGCTGATGCGGTCCGCCGCCATCTCGACGGCGACCATCACGCCTCCGGCGTCGGTGAACTTCACCGCGTTGCCGATCAGATTGAGCAGAACCTGCCGCAACCGGCCGGGATCGGCCAGGATCGTGGTCGGCACGTCGGGCGCGACGTGGCATCCGATGCCGATGCCCTTGCCGTGCGCCCGCGACGCCAGCAGCTCGACCACATTCTCGGCCAGTTCGCGTGGCGACATCGGCTGGGGCTCGAGTTCGAACCGTCCCGCCTCGATCTTGGAATAATCCAGCAGGTCCTCGATGAGGGCGATGAGAGCGCCGGCCGATGTCGACACGGCGCCGACATAGGTGCGCTGCTCCGGTGTGAGCCGCGTGTCGGCCAGCAGCTTGGCCATGCCCATGATGCCGTTCATCGGCGTGCGGATCTCATGGCTGACCGTCGCCAGGAAGCGCGACTTCGCCTGGTTGGCGAACTCGGCGCGTTCGCGTGCGTTGATCAGCGCCGCCTCGGCGCGTTTCCGGTCGGTGATGTCGCGGGCGATCGCCCGGTGCGAAACGGAGTTGTCGGCTTCGTCGCGGACCGACAGCTCGATCCAGGAGAACCAGCGGACGTCTCCGCCGGCGCGGATGGCGACATCGGTCGAGCTCAGGCATTCGCCCTCGGCGAAGGCCGCGTCGGGCACGACACCGACATCGATGCCGAGATCGACGAGGGTCAGCCCCGCCAGCTCTTGCGGCGCCCGGCCGACGAGATCGGCGAAGACCTGGTTGGCGTAGACGATGCGGCCGTCGCGGTCGCGGTGCACGACGAGGTCGCCAAGCGCGTCGATGAGGCCGCGGAAACGCTCCTCGCTTTCCTGCAGTTCCCAAAGGCGGTCGGCAAGCTTCTCGATCTCTGCGCGGCCGGCGGCCGAGCTCTTGCCCAAGGTCGCGACCAGCCGCCGCTCACGCGCAATACTCCAGCCCAGCAACGATAGCCCACAGAACGACAAGACCAGAAGCATTGTCGACAGGAATGGCGGCGCGCCGCCGACATGGGCTGCACCGGCCAATAGCAGAGCGCAGAACCAGAGGGCCGCCTGCAACCCATGGGAAAGGCGACCTGAAGGCTTCGGCACGGCAGGCGGCTGGACAGGCGACGGCGAACCGCCGCCGATGGCCGCACCATGGGCTTCGACCTGGGTCCCTGCTTCATCCCGCACACGCTCGGCAATCATGAGCCGGAGTATAGCCGAGGTGGATTAGGGAAGCTTTGGGTCGATCGCTACAATTTTAGCTGCTGAGCGCGAGACCTCGATGAGACGGTCTCGTCGCGGCTCACCGTTGCGCCGCCCTGTCGCGCCGCCAATTCAGCAGTTCTTCCAGGATCACCAGAGCCGCGCCGACGGTGATGAAGGTGTCGGCCAGATTGAAGACGGCAAAAGACCACACCGGCGTATGGAAAAGTATGTAGTCGATGACGTGGCCGTAGACGGCACGGTCGACGAGATTGCCGAGCGCGCCGCCGATGATCAGCGTAAAGCCCAGCCTGGCAACGACCTGGTTGCCGTCGGTGCGAAAAGCGAGGAACAGCACGAAGGCGATGACGGCCAGCGACAGCAGGATCAGCCCGGTGTCGCCGAAGGACGAGAACATCGAAAAGGCGATACCGGTGTTATAGGTGCGGTAGAGAGCGAGAAAGGGAAGCATCTCGACTGCCTCGTGCAGCACCAGCCGCGTCTCGACGAGATGCTTGATCCACTGGTCCAGCGCGACCGCCACGGCAAGGATGACAGCATAGGTCGAAAGCGCTTTGAGCTTCACGCGGTATTCTCCGGACCGAGTTCCAGCGCCTTGCGCCTGACCTCGAACAACATCACGCCAGTGGCCACGGCAAGATTGAGCGAATCGGCGCGACCGGCCTGCGGAATGCGTACCAGCCGGTCGCAGGCCTCCGCCAGCGTGTCGGGCAGGCCCTGCTGCTCGTTGCCCATCAGGAGCAGCACCGGCCGGCCGGCATAGTCGATCGCGCGGTAGTCCACCGCTCCCTTAAGATGGGTGCCCGCGACAAGGCCGGCAAATCCCTTGCGCCACTGCAGAAACGCCTCGGCATTGGCCCGGGCGACCGGAACGGCGAAGATCGAGCCCATCGTGGCCCGGACCGTCTCGATCGAGAACGGGTCCGTGGTCTCGCCAACCAGGATGACGCCCTTGGCCCCGACCGCGTCGGCTGTACGGATGACGGTGCCCAGATTGCCTGGGTCGCGCACCCGGTCGAGCGCGACCCAGACATCCTGGCCGGAGGGGCGGATATCTTTCAGTGGCACGTAGCGCTGGGAGAAGACACCGACCACCATCTGCGGATTATCGCGCCGGGTGATCGCCGACAGCACTTTCTCGCTGACCTCCAGGACGAGGCCGCCGGCCGCGACAGTGCGCGCCGCCACCTTCTCCACCGCGGCGTTGCCGCGCCCCGACTTGGCAAAAACCAGCGTCCTGATCGTCCAGCCGAGGTCGAGCGCGTCGATGACGAGCTTCAGCCCTTCCGCGAGGAAGGCGTTCTGCTGGTCGCGGAACTTCTTCAGCGCCAGCGCCCTGATATCCTTGACCAGCGGGTTGGAGAGGCTGGTGACCTCCTTCACCTGGCCTACGGCACGATGTCCTTCACTCATTGCGCCACCCATCGCGAGAAGAGCGAGGTCGACAGCGCGCGGCCGGCCGACTTCTCGCGGATCACCAGTTCGCCCGACTCGACCGTGCCGCCCATGCCGGCGAAGGTATCGCGCATCAGCGCATGGATGGCGAAAAACGAAGCACGGATCGAATAGGCGGTGAGCACGACCGCCAACGGCTTCGGAGAGAGAATCGAGCGGCAGATATCCGCCAGCGCCGGCAGGTGCTCGAACAATTGCCACACCTCGCCCTTGGGTCCGCGCCCATAGGCCGGCGGATCGAAGAGGATGATGTCGTAGCTGTTGCCGCGGCGCTCCTCGCGCTCTGCGAATTTCATGGCGTCCTCGACGATCCAGCGGATCGGCCTGTCGGTCAGCCGCGCGACTTCCTGGTTCTCCCGGGCCCAGCCGATCGCCTTCTTCGAGGCATCGACATGGGTGACCTCGGCGCCGGCCCTGGCCGCGACCAGCGAGGCGAGGCCGGTATAGCCGAACAGGTTGAGCACCTTCACCGGGCGGCCTGCCCCGGCGATCAGCCCGGCCATGTGGTCCCAATGCGACGCCTGCTCGGGAAAGACGCCGACATGGCGGAAAGAGGTGAAGCGGCCGAGATAGTCGATCCCGTCATGACGCATCGGCCAGGTCTCGCCGAGCGGAGCGCCCGGGAAGCGCCACCGGCCCATGCCTTCCTCGTCGGTGTCACCGGTGAAGACGGCGTCGACGCGTTCCCACTCGCGCGCCGGCAGCGCGCGCTGCCAGATCGCCTGGCCTTCCGGCCGCACGATGCGATAGGGGCCGTACTGCTCCAGCTTCTCCCCGCCGCCGCTGTCGAGCAGCGCGTAGTCGGCATTGGGCGCGACCTCAAGGATCAGCGGCAGCCTTTCGGCCGGCAACATCCCCTCGCGCCTGCCAAGCACGCGGGACGGCGTCTGCGAAGACACGGTCCTGTCGGCGCGCGGCTCACGCTGCGCTTCGGCAACCGGCCGCTGCCGCTCCGGCGCCTGACGGTCGCGCGCGACCTCGCCGGGCCTGGCGCCGGGCCGCGAGCGGTGTTGTCGCTTGTCACGCGACGGTTTCAAATCGGGGAGCCTCCGGAAAGCATCGGCCGCTTTTGGCATAGCGCCATGCGCCGCGCAACCAATGGCGGATCACGGCCGGTTCTACACCGATGACGGCCCGGAATCGGCTGTTCGCGTATCGCAAGGCGATGGGCGCGAGGACGGCGTTCCTTCAGCCTGCGGCACGACGCGTGGCCGACGCCATGGAGAGGGCGATCGATACGAAACCGCCGAGCTTCAAAGCGGCCACCGCCATGTGACCAGTCTCCCAGCGCAGGCGGATTTCTTCGAAGTCCGCCGGTATGGGGCCGGGTTGCCATGTCGCCAACAGGTTGTTGGCCGGCCGTACCCATGCAAACCAGGTCGCGAGTGCCGCTGCATAAAGCACTGCAGCGGCGAGCGCGAAGGTGGATGCAGGTCTGTCGCCCCAGATGAGGAAGGCGAGAACTGCCGGGCAGAGTATGGCCGCAATGTCCAGCACTGCGCCAACCGGTGCGAACAACTGGAACTGGCCGTTGAAGACCGTGGCCTCGCGCCAGAGTTCCGGCGACCAGACAGCAAGGCGCGGCATCGCCTCAAGGACATGCGCGAATGAAGGACCGAGACTGAGAGCTGCCACGGTCGCGGTGAGGATGACCAAGGCGGCCATTGATCCGCTCGTCTTCATGAGCGGGTCCAACGCTTTCTCCACGCGATCGTTCCGCGGGCCAATTGCCCAGCCTGACGACGCCCTCAATCGTTTGCGACATCAGCCCCGATCCGGAATCGGCTTGGCGCGGGCGCGGGTGAAACGTACCGCACGGCCGTTGTTGGTCTGCACCGACCGCGACGCCGAGCGGCACGCCAATCGGCTGGCCGGCGCGGCCCGGCCGACACGCCATCGAATCTCGGGCGACGAGACGGCTTTCTCGATTCGGTCGATTATGTCCGCGACGCCGTGTAGACGGCAATCCCCGCGGCGAGATCCTCGAGCGCGGCACCCACCGACTTGAAGAGCGTGATCTCCTCGGCCGAAGCCCGGCCGGTCTTGTCGCCGCGCGTCAGTTCGAAAAGGTCGGCCAGCACGCGATCGGCCGCGAGCACCCCTGACGCGAGCGGCTGGACGATGTCGCCCGCTTCCTTGCCGGCGCCCGCGCGCGTGTCGACGAACACCCGGGCCCTGCGGATCGCTTCGTCGTCGGCCTCGCGCATCTGCGGCGTGAAGCCGCCGACGAGGTCGACATGCGTGCCGGCCTTCAGCCGGGCCCCTTTGACAAGCGGCTCGCTCGAAATGGTGGCGCAGGAGACGATGTCGGCCCAGCCGAGCGCATCGTCGAGGTCGGTAACGGTCGACGCCTCGAATCCGTCGCGGCGCAGGGCTTCGGCCGCCTTTTCGCCATTTGCGGGCGTCCGGTTCCAGATGCGGATCTGCTTGATCGGGCGCACGGACGAATGCGCCTTGACGAGAAAGGGGCAGAGCGCGCCGGCGCCGACGACGAGCAGCCTGGAGGCGTCCTCGCGGGCCAGATAGGTCGCCGCCAGCGCGGAGGCGCAAGCCGTGCGCCACAATGTCAGCCGCTGACCGTCGATCAGCGCCTGCGGTTCGCCCGTCTTGCCGTCGAGCAGGAGATAGACGCCCATGACGGCCGACTTCCCGACAGTATTGTTGTCTGGCGACACGGTGACGATCTTGACGCCGACATGGCCTCCCGCCGAGGTGCCGGCAGCACCGAAGTCGCCCCAGGCAGGCATGAGCAGCAGGGTGGAGGCCGCCCCGTCGGGTCGTTCGATCGTGTGGTGGTGGCGCACCGGCTGGATCGCGCCCTCGCGAAACATGACGCGCAGCGCCTCGACCAGGCCGGCGAAACTCAGCGCCCGGTCGACGCCGTCGGCCGAAATCATCAGCATGGATAAGCTTCTCCCTTCAAACGGCGCGGGCCTTTCCGCTTAAGACACGTCGCAACCTTTCAGATCCGCTTTGCGCGCTTCAGGTGTCTGTGCTTTGCGCACTGTCTTTGTCCCGAAACCGGTTCCCGCATCAGGAAGACATGCTTCAGGCAGCAGTCCTGGACACGGCCGTCGACTGCTGGCCGGCGGGCGCGACGGCTCGCAGGCTCTGCAGTTCCTGGTCGCGCCGGCGCGCCAGCTTGCGGTACCGGCCCTGCCGCCACCAGGTGACTGAGCTTCCGATGAGCAGACCCGCAAGAACGGCTGCAAAGAGCAGCACGAACAGAGGCAGTTGCACCGTCAACGCCGGATTGCCGGGATTGAACGGATCGAGCGTGAAGGCGACGAGACCGCGGTTGGCGACGGCCAGCGCGATCAGGATGATCGCCAGCGGCACGAAAACGACGATGAGTATGAAACGATTGAGCATATCGTGATCCAGTTCGACGGATCGTGCGCCTTTCGCCGGGCCAGTCCTGCGGCCCGCAGGGGGCGGTCATCCGTCGGCATTGAGCCTTTCGCGCAATTCCTTGCCGGTCTTGAAGAACGGCACCCATTTCTCCTCGACCTCGACCGATTCGCCCGTGCGCGGATTGCGGCCGGTGCGCGCCGGCCGGTTCTTGACCGAGAACGCGCCGAAGCCGCGCAATTCGACGCGATTTCCCTCCGCCAGCGCATCGGTGATCTCCTCGAAGATCGCATTCACGATGTTCTCGACGTCACGCAGAAAGAGATGCGGATTGCGATTGGCAATGATTTGCACGAGTTCCGACTTGATCATGCGCGCAGTCCCCTCCGATTGTTATGGTCTTGTTACCGGTATGATTTTGCTGAATTTTCAGTGACCTGACACGGCGTTTTCAGGGTGCCAGACCGACAATAGCCCGTCAAGGAAGATACGGTCGCCGCCGAGTTCCCGGACGATGTCGGCGCTATAGTCGGGCAGTCCGAGCAGGCGCGCGAGCTGTCGCGCCGCAGCATCGGCGAACAGGAAACTCGAAGCGCTCTTGCTCTTCGGCTTCCATTCGATCACTTTCAGCTTCGCATCGACCCCCTTGGTGGCAAGCCACTTGATGGCCTGCTCCTCGCCGCCGAGCGCATCCACCAGCTTCTTCGTGAGGGCCTGGCGGCCGGTGAACACGGAGCCATCCGCCAGCACCATGACCTCGGCATGCGTCAGGGGGCGGCGCTCGACGACCAGGCCCACGAACCAGTCGTAGCTGTCCATGATCATGGAACGGATCATGGCGCGCTCAGGCTCGGTGGTGGGATTGAAGGGCGAGGGCTCGGCCTTGAGCGGCGAGGACTTCACCTCCTCGAGCGTGATGCCCAGCTTGTCCATCAGCCCCGTAAGATTGGGGAACTGCACCAGGACGCCGATGGAGCCGATAATCGAAGACTTGCGGGCCACGATGTGGTCGGTCGCGCTGGCGATCATGTAGCCGGCCGAGGCGGCGAGCGTACCGACCTGGGCCACGACCGGCTTGTCGGCGGCGAGCCGGCGCACCGCGTCGAATATGGCCTCGCCGCCGGCGGTGGTGCCGCCGGGCGAATCGATCGACAGAATGACGCCCTTGACCGCGGACGATGTACGAACCTTGTCCAGCCGCTCGATCAGCTCATCGTCCTCGGTGATCGTGCCCTCGATCCTGACCCTGGCGATATGATCCCCGGCGACGCCTGCGAGGTCGTCGCCCGCAAGCCACAACGATCCGATGCCGATGGCGAGCGCGGCGACCAGGATCGCCAGGACCCGCCAGAAGGTCAGCTTGCGCCGCAGCCGGCGGCGGTCGATCATGTCGTCGGCGCGTATGGCCATCGATGCCTCGCTTGCGAGCCTGGCATACGGGCCTGCCGACAGGACAGGCGCGTGCGCCGGTAGGGTACCGAAGCGTCCGGCGCGCCAGGAAATGGCGCGCCGGACGCCGGCGGAAGCTGGCGTTTTAGAGCGGTTCCCGCCGGGATGGAAGCTGTTCCGTCGCGTTCGGGGCCGCGACGCCTTTTCGCAGTCCCTCCGACCGGCAGAATTGATGATGAATAGACAGGCCGTCCATGCCGGAGTGCCTGTCTTTCGGCCTTTATCGGTGGTTGGAACCTTCAGATCCGAGGCCGGCAGGAAAGGTATTCTTCGGCAATTCGCCGATGAGATCCTGCTCGGCTGCTCGCATTCGCTCGCGCAATCGGCTATTTTCGGACTTGCTGCCGCCCAGGGCTTACAATCCTTCGCAAAATAACCATATTGGAGTTCCAGTTGCGGCAGGCAGCCTCGGCGGGCACGGCGAACACGCCGGCAACCATCGAGCGAAATTGCACGGACTATCGGGCCCGAAAATTTCCAGGTGAGGGGCCTCGCGCACAATACGGATCTGAACGCATGGCAGCGGCGACGATGAACACCCCGGCCGGAAGGGCTTCGGCCATGACGGGGCGACCGAGCGATCCGGCAGCGGAACGAACGAAAGGCGGCACGGGCCATCGGCCCGACGTGTTCCGCAAGGCGCAGCACCATTCGCGCCGGGTCCGATTCCTGAAATTCGTCCTGCCGGTGCTGGCGCTGGCCCTCGCCGGAGGATTCGTCGCCTATTCATGGTGGTCCACGCCCGCCCAGGTGAGCTTCGACGTGACGAAGAGCTCCTTCGCCGACGGCAAGCTGGTGATGGCCAACCCCAAGCTGGAAGGCTTCACCAAGGGCGAGCTGCCTTATCTGATGACGGCGGCGCGCGCCGTGCAGAATGCGAAGTCGTCGGGCGTCTTCGAACTCGACACGATCAAGGCGAAGCTGCCGCTCGACGCCGACAGCTGGGCCACGATCGAGGCGCCGCGCGGTGTCTACAACCGCGACAAGAACACGATCCACTTCACGACCGACGTGCTGATAAAGACCACGGACGGCATGACCGCCAAATTCAGCAAGGCCTTGTTCGATATCGGAAAAGGCAACCTGAAGACCAACGCCCCCGTGGACATCGAAACCAACGGCACACAAATTGCGGCCGATTCGATGACCGTGCTTGAAAACGGCAAGGTTTTGATATTCGAGAAAAGAGTGCGCATGGAGATTGCGCCGGGGCGGCTGCAGACCAGCCAGGGAACCACCGGAGAGACCAATGGCGGGTAGGACATCTTTGTGGGTCGGCGGGGCGGCCGGGCTGGCATTGACGACGGCAGCGGCGGGCGCTGCGTACGCCCAGACGACGCAGACACAGGTGCCGGGGCTGCAGCTCTCAGGCAACCAGCCGATCCAGATCGAGAGCAACAAGCTGGAGGTGCGCCAGAACGAGAACATGGCGGTGTTCAGCGGCGACGTCACCGTCGTGCAGGGCAAGACCCTCCTGAAGGCCGGCAAGATGACCGTGTTCTATGCAAAAGGCACCGGTTCGGCGGCGACCGGCTCGGCCAACATCGACAAGCTGGAGGTCGACGACAAGGTCTATGTGAAGTCGGAGACGCAGGAAGCCACCGGCGACCACGGCACCTTCGACATGAAGAAGGAAATCCTTACTCTCACCGGCGACAAGGTGGTTCTGACCGATGGCCCCAATGTTCTGGTCGGCTGCAAGCTGACGGTGCACATGAAGTCCGGCGAGGCCAATTTCGACGGCTGCGACAAGCCAGGCGGCGGCACCGGCCGGGTGATCATGTCGCTCACCCCGCAGAAGCAGCCCGCGGCCCAAGGCCAGTAAATGGCGACAACACACTCGTTTCTCGCCCGGCTGAGAGGCCGGTCCGCAAAGACGCGTTCCGGCCCCGCCCTGGCGAAGAACGCCGAGCAGTTGAAGGGCACACTGATCGCGCGCGGCCTGACCAAGGCCTATAAGGGCCGCCAGGTGGTGAGCGGCGTGTCGCTCGGCGTGCGTGCCGGCGAGGCCGTCGGGCTGCTCGGTCCCAACGGCGCCGGCAAGACCACCTGCTTCTACATGGTCACGGGCCTGGTGCCGGTCGATCAGGGCACGATCGAGATCGACGGCTTCGATGTCACCTCGATGCCGATGTATCGACGGGCGCGGCTCGGCATCGGCTATCTGCCCCAGGAAGCGTCCATCTTCCGCGGGCTGACCGTGGAGAACAACATCCGCGCGGTGCTGGAGGTGGTTCAGAAGAGCCGCAAGGAGCGCGAAAAGGAGCTCGACGCGCTACTCGACGAGTTCCACATCTCGCATCTCAGAAAGTCACCGGCCATCGCGCTGTCGGGTGGCGAAAGACGACGCCTGGAGATCGCCCGGGCCCTTGCCAGCAAGCCGCATTACATGCTGCTCGACGAGCCCTTCGCTGGCATCGATCCGATCGCTGTGGCCGACATCCAGCAACTGGTCAGGCATCTGACCGCGCGCGGCATCGGCGTCCTGATCACCGACCACAATGTGCGCGAGACGCTTGGCCTTATCGACCGGGCCTATATCATCCACGCCGGCGAGGTTCTCACGCACGGCCATCCGTCCGACATCGTCGCCAATGCCGACGTGCGCCGGCTCTATCTCGGCGAGGCTTTCACGCTTTAGTGCGGCTTGACGGGGATTCGTCTGCCGAAGGATCGCGTGTCACCCCTGTGGCAGCGTGGCTTCCATGGCCGGCGCCTATCCGGGTCCAGGCATCACGCCCGGGCCGGCGCTGACCTTTGGGTGCGTCGTCGGACAGTTGGCCACGACTCAATGACCGTCTTGCCCGCGAGCAAGGCGCGTATATCCGAACGGGCAAGGCAATCTGCTTGACAAGCAAGAGCTGGGCCAGTTTCATCCCTCGGGGCAAAAAATACCGTGACCGCGGTCGCCTTTGCGGTCACGGAGGCTATTCGGGGAGAAACGAGCCGAGATGATCTCGCTTGCGGGCAGGTTGCAGCTTCGCCAGTCGCAGTCGCTGGTGATGACCCCGCAGCTGATGCAGTCGATCCGGCTGCTGCAGCTCACCCATATCGAGCTCGAGCGTTTCGTCGACGAAGAGATCGAACGTAACCCCCTTCTGGAGCGCGCGGAGCGCGACGATGCTCCTGCCGAGCCCCTCGGCGGCGACGAAGCCCCTTCGCCCGAGGCCGACTGGTTCGCCGGGACCGAGACGGGACTGAGCGCCGAGGCCATGGCCGACAAGTTCGACGCTTCTTTGGAGAACATTTTTCCGGACGATCCCGGCACCACCGACCGGCTCGGCCCCGATCTGTCGGCTCAGTGGAAATCGGCAAGCGGCACGGGATCGGCCGAGAACGGCTTCGATCCGGAGGACATGGCAGCGGCCGCCGTCACGCTCAGGGATCATGTCTGCGAGCAGATCTCCTTCGCCTTCGCCGACCTGGCATCGCGGCTGATCGCGGCGGAACTCGCCGACGAACTGGACGAGGCAGGCTATTTGCGGGCCGATCTGGATGAGGTGGCCGAACGGCTCGGGGCGGACGGCACCGCCGTCGCAGCCGTGCTGGCGACGTGCCGGACCTTCGATCCCCCCGGGATCTTCGCGCGCGACCTCGCCGAATGCCTGGCGATACAGCTCGCCGCACGCGACCGTTTCGACCCGGCCATGGAGGCGCTCATCGGCAATCTCGACCTGCTCGCCCGGCGCGACTTCCAGTCGCTGAAACGGATCTGCGGCGTCGACGAGGAGGACCTCGTCGACATGCTCGCCGAGATCCGGTCCCTCGACCCGCGTCCCGGTCAGGCTTTTACGAGCGGCGCGGCGGACACGATCGTGCCCGATGTGCTTGTCCGCCCGGCCAGCGACGGAAGCTGGGCGATCGAGCTCAATCCCGACACCCTGCCGCGCGTTCTGGTCGACCAGGCCTATTTCGCCAAGGTCAGCGCAAGGGCCAGGGACCAGGCCGAGAAGGACTTCCTGGGCGAGTGCCTGCAGAGCGCCAACTGGCTGACCCGCAGCCTCGACCAGCGCGCCAAGACCATCCTGAAGGTCGCCTCCGAGATCGTGAAGCAGCAGGATGCCTTCCTGGTGCACGGCGTGCGCCATCTCAGGCCTCTCAACCTGCGCACCGTCGCGGATGCGATCGGCATGCACGAATCGACCGTGAGCCGGGTCACGGCCAACAAATACATGCTCACCCCGCGCGGTGTCTTCGAACTGCGCTATTTCTTCACCGCCGCAATCGCGTCGGCCGAAGGCGGCGAGGCGCATTCCTCGGAAGCGGTGCGGGACAGGATCCGCCGGCTGATAGAGGATGAGAAGCCGGCCGATGTCCTGTCCGACGACACGATTGTGGATATCCTGAGGAAAAGCGGCGTCGACATCGCCCGTCGCACCGTGGCCAAGTACCGCGAAGCCATGAACATCCCGTCCTCCGTGCAGCGGCGACGTGAAAAGCGCGCGACGGCCGCCGCCGGCCGCTGAAATGCGATCACAGCCGCCGCCCCATCTCCTTGATCGCGCATCGGATTTCCCCGAGCAGGCTCGCGTGGCTTCGCCCACGCTTGACCTGCCCGTCAGCTTCCATTGACGCAGGTTCTTGTCGGAAAACGTCGGACACGTTTCCAGCGAAGATCGAGATCGCGCGAGAACGCCGCGCCCAGTACGATCTCCGGTGGACGCCAGCACGCCTGCAAGGGGACAACTCAAGGGCGGCCCGGCCGTCGGATATGGCCGGAACCCGCAGAAAACCGGCTTCGTTGACAATTTCGCGTGAAGTGACTAGAAGCCCGCCCGCAAGAGACGGGCGAGACGAGCCCATGCGAAACAACATCCCCTCGAGAAGGGTTGTCATCAACCAGAACGTTCGGGCTTGAAATCGGCGCTGTCGTCGCCGCAAACCTTGTGCGCCCCGGCCACAGGTATAAACTCGCAACAGTTCGAAGTCTGGACAGGGAAGGTCGGTTTTCAGATGAGCCTGCGTGTTTCCGGAAAACAGATGGAGATCGGCGACGCCTTCCGCGGCCGCATCGAAGGACGAATCGCCGAACTCGTGAGCAAATATTTCGATGGCGGCTACTCCGGCCGCGTCACCGTGGAGAAGTCCGGCTTCAGGTTTTCTGCCGACTGCATGATCCACCTCGATTCCGGCATGGAGCTACAGGCGACCGGCGAAGCGCAAGAGCCGACCCTTGCCTTCGATACTGCCGCCGACCGCTTCGAAAAGCGGCTGCGGCGCTACAAGCGCCGGCTGCGCTCCCATCCCAACGGCCAGAACAACACGCCCATAGCCTATACGGTCATGGCGCCGGTCGCAGAGGAAGACGAGGAAGTGCCGGAGGACTATGCGCCGGCCGTCGTCGCCGAATCGACGCTGACGCTCAAAACCATGTCGGTCGCCAACGCGGTGATCGAACTCGACGCCAAGGACAGCCCCGTCCTGGTGTTTCGCAATGCCGGCAGTGACGAGGTCAACATCGTCTACCGTCGTTCCGACGGCAATATCGGCTGGATCGATCCTTCATCGGCCAAGACCGCCAACGGATAGCGAGAACAATCCCGGGCGGGCCGCGGGCGTGGGGCCATCCGGCCCGCCGGGAAGTCAAAGGATGCCACAAAAATGGATCTCAGCGACCTGATCGAGGTTTCGGCGATCATGCCGGCCTTGAAAGCCAATTCCAAGAAGCAGCTCCTGCAACTCCTCGCCGAAAAGGCCGCCGGCATCACCGGCATTCCGGAGCGGGAGGTGTTCGACACGATCCTGCAGCGCGAAAGGCTGGGCTCGACCGGCGTCGGAAACGGCATCGCCATACCGCACGGGAAGCTGCCTGGCGTGAAACGCATCACCGGGGTCTTCGCGCGGCTCGACCAGCCGGTCGATTTCGAAGCTCTGGACGACCAGCCGGTCGATCTCGTGTTCCTGCTGCTGGCGCCGGAGGGTGCCGGCGCCGATCACCTCAAGGCGCTGTCGCGCATTGCGCGCGTCCTTCGCGACGGCGATACGGTGGCGAAGATCCGCGGCACGCGCGACGCCGCGGCGATCCATGCGCTCCTGTCGGAAACGCCGGCTTCACACGCGGCCTGAAACGGATCGTGTAGGATAAACCGTTCGGGGGCGGCAGCGATGCCGCCCTTCGTCGTTTGATACCAACTGCCGGCAGTTGGTATCAGTGGATGCTGACCGGGACCAGTTCGTTCTCGAAAGCACCTGCCAGAGCGCGGTCGCGCTCATCGGAGAGCAGGATCGGCTGCCCATTCGCCGCGAACAGCGCCCAGACTTCGAGCCCCGGCGCAATGTTGGTCAGCCCCGGGAAACGCCCGCGCAGGTCGTCGCTGGAAACCTTGCGGAGATAAGCGACCTGACCCTCGCCCAGATGGGCGAGTTGCGCCTCGGTCACCGTCAATCTTGTTTCGCTGCCAGTCATTTCAGCCTCCTTCACGCGGGGCGTCCTAAACCAACCCGCAATAGAGCCAATCGGTTCCGGTCCAGGACCGGATCAGTCTTTCACCGATATGTTTATTTTCCGTACCAGTCTTTCCGGCTCCGGCCGGTCGAGGTCAATCGACAGGAGGCCGTTCTTCAGCTCGGCGGCAAGCACACGCATGCCGTCGGCGAGCACGAAGGTCCGCTGGAACTGCCGCGCGGCAATGCCGCGATGCAGATATTCGCGCTCGGTGTCATCGCTCTGGCGACCACGCACGACCAACTGGTTTTCCTCGGTGACGACCTCAAGATCGTCATCGCAGAAGCCGGCGACCGCCAGCGTGATGCGCAGCCTTTCGCCCTTGCCTTCGCCGGCCCGAAGCCGCTCGATATTGTAGGGCGGATAGGTATCGCCGGTTTTCGCCAGGCGCTCCAGCGTCTTTTCCATGGCGTCGAAGCCCAGAAGAAGCGGGCTCGAAAACGGCGTCATACGCGACATTACAGTCCTCCAGAAGAGCGACAGAAGGGAAAAACCCGGATGGCATTCTTCCCGTTACTGCTGATATGGTCCGCCGCGCCGCGAAGTTCAAGACGGAACCGCGCCACCCCACAGAGAGGACAAGCATGCCGACCAGCCATAAGATCATCATCGATACGGACCCCGGCCAGGACGACGCCGTGGCGATCCTGCTGGCGCTGGCAAGCCCCGAGATCGAGGTTCTCGGCATCACGGCGGTCGCCGGAAACGTGCCGCTGGCGCTGACCGAGAAGAACGCCCGAAAGATCTGCGAACTGGCCGGCAAGCCGCAAACCAGGGTCTTCGCCGGGGCCATCCGGCCTCTGGTGCGCCCACTCGTGACCGCCGAGGAAGTTCACGGCAAGACCGGCCTCAACGGCCCCGAACTGCCTGAACCGACGATGCAGCTCGTGGACGAACATGCCGTCGACTTCATCGTGCGGACGCTGATGGCCGAAGCGCCCGGTACGGTAACGCTCTGCCCGCTCGGCCCGCTCACCAACATCGCGCTGGCGATGATCCGGGAGCCGAGGATCGCGCCGCGCATCAAGCGGATCGTGCTGATGGGCGGCGGCTTCTTCGAGGGCGGCAACGTGACGCCCGCCGCCGAGTTCAACATCTATGTCGACCCGCACGCGGCCGATGTGGTCTTCACGTCGGGGGTGCCGACAGTTGTGATGCCGCTCGACGTCACCCACAAGGCCCTGACGACCGCCAAGCGCATCGCCGCCTTCCGCGCGCTCGGCACCCGCGTCGGCACCGCCACGGCCGAAATGCTGGAGTTCTTCGAGCGCTTCGACGAGGGTAAATACGGCACGGACGGCGGCCCCCTGCACGACCCTTGCGTCATCGCCTATCTGCTGAAGCCGGAACTGTTCAAGGGCCGCGAATGCAACGTCATGGTGGAGACCGCGTCCGAACTGACCATGGGCATGACCGTCGTCGACTGGTGGGGCGTCACCAAGCGGCCGAAGAACGCCCTCGTCATGCGCGACATAGATCACGACGGGTTCTTCGCGCTGCTGGTGGAGCGGCTGGGAAAGCTGTAGTATCACGCGACCTCAATCGCCGGCGCGGCCCCTCCGGGCCGCGTGGCTTTCGCGCTGCTGCATCGGCCCGAAAATCGTCTCGATTTTCGGAAAGCGTGATGCGGCACCTAATAGCGGCAGACCCTTGCGCGTCCATTCGGACACGCAGCACTCTGGTGGCCGATACCTTTGTTCAATACCCTGCCCGGCGCGCATGATAGTCTCTCCCGAAATCAGACTGGGAGCCATCGATGCAGCCGAACCGGTGCGAAGAAGCCAGATATTTCACCGCTCCCGTCGGGGCGGTCGAATGTCTGTCTGCGACCTTCCACAGCTACCACTACGCGCCGCACGCACATGACACGTTCGTCATCGGCGCGCTGGCGCACGGGACCGGCGGGATCTTCATCCGGGGCCGCCAGCACGAGGCCCGTGCCGACGACCTGACACTCTACAATCCGCACGACGTCCATGACGGCAGCCCGCGGCGCGACGGTTTCAGCTATCGCGTCAGCTACCCCTCGGTGTCGCTGATACGCGAAATCGCTTCCGAAGGACTGGGTTTCGACCGCGCCAGCACGCCGAGTTTCGCTGCTCCGATCGTGCACGATCCCGCCGGCGCAGCCCTCTTCCTTGACGCACATCGCCGCTGGGAAGCCGGCTGCAGCGCGCTCGAGGCGGAAGAAGCCCTCGTTCACGCCTATGCCTATTGCCTCTCGCGGCATGCCGGGATCCGCTTTCCGGTCGCCGGCAGCGAAGCCGGACCCGTAGGGAAGGCCGTGGCTCTCCTGTCGGACGGTTTCGCCGAGAGGCGGACGCTCGACGATCTCGCGCGGGCTGCCGGCCTGCCCCGTCAGCGCCTGATCCGGGCCTTCCGGCGGGCAACCGGTTTCACGCCGCACGCCTTTCTCGTGAACCGCCGCGTCGATGCCGCGAAAGATATGCTGCGGCGCGGGGCCGATCCCCTGTCCGTCGCCATGACCACGGGCTTCAGCGACCAGGCGCATCTCAACCGGATCTTCAAGGCGCGTGTCGGCGTGACGCCGGGCGCCTTCCGGGCGGCCTTCGCCGGACGGGACGTCAGGCACTAGGCCGCGGCCGGCCGCAAGATCTTCACCTCTGTATCAAACCAGGCGGCCGCTGCGCCGCAACCATGGAGCATGTCCGATGACCAGGCGCATTGCCGAACCGTTCCGCATCAAGATGATCGAGCCGATCCGGATGACCGACCGGCCCTATCGCGAGGCCGCGCTCGACGCGGCCGGGCTCAATCCTTTCCTGCTCAGGAGCGAGGACGTCACCATCGACCTCCTGACCGACAGCGGCACGGGGGCGATGAGCGACCGGCAGTGGGCCGGGCTGATGCTGGGCGACGAGGCCTATGCCGGAAGCCGCAATTTCCATCGGCTTGCCGAAACGGTGGCCGAACTGTTCGGCTACCCCCACACCATCCCGACGCATCAGGGTCGGGGCGCCGAGCAGATCCTGTTCCCGGAACTGGTGAAGCGACGTGGGTCGCCTCACCCGGTTTTCATCTCCAACTATCATTTCGACACCACGAAGGCGCATGTCGAACTGGCCGGCGCAAAGGCGGTCAACGTGCTGACGCCGGCGGCCCTCGACACGACAAGGCCGCATGACTGGAAGGGCAATTTCGATCTGGAAGCGCTCGTGCAGGCGATCGAATTCCATGGTCCGCGCAACATCGCCGGGATCGTCGCGACCTTGACCTGCAACAGTGCGGGCGGGCAGCCAGTATCCATGGCCAATCTGAGGACCGTGGCGGGCTATGCGCGCGATTTCGGCATACCCGTCATCATCGACGCCACCCGCTTCGCCGAGAACGCCTGGTTCGTCAAACGGCGCGAGGAGGGTTACGCCGAGCGCTCGATCCGCGACATCGTGCGCGAAATGGCATGCTACGGCGACGTGATCACGCTGTCTGCCAAGAAAGACGGGCTGGTCAATATCGGCGGCGTCTGCGCCTTCCGCAGCGACGCCGACTTGTTTCGCGCTGTCCAGGTGCGCTGCGTGCCGATGGAAGGCTTCATCACCTATGGGGGGTTGGCCGGGCGCGACATGGAGGCGCTCGCCATCGGCCTCAACGAAGCGGTCGACACCGACTACCTCTCCTATCGGATCGGCCAGGTCGCCTATCTGGGTGACAGACTGCGCGCCGGCGGCGTTCCCATCCAGTATCCGACCGGCGGCCATGCCGTCTTCGTCGACGCCGCGGCGCTGTTGCCGCATATCCCGGCCGAGCGGTTCCCGGCCCACGCGCTCGCCTGCGAGCTCTACCTGGAAGCCGGTGTCAGGGCTGTCGAGATCGGCTCGCTCATGCTCGGCCGCGACCCGCTCAGCGGGCTGCAGGAGGAATCGCCTCTCGAACTCATGCGGCTCACCATTCCGCGCCGTGTATATACGAACGACCATATGGACTATGTTGCCGACGCGCTGATCGCGGTCGCGGCACGCGCCGATCGGATCAGAGGGGTCGATTTCACTTACGAGCCGCCGGTGCTGCGCCATTTCACCGCCACGTTCCAGTGGGCCGCGGCCGCGCCCGCGAGCATGGAGATGGCCGACGCATGAGCCCGCTGGTGAGACAGTTCCTGGAAACGCATGGTGTCGCCTTTTCCGTCGTCGAACACCGGCCGTTCATCTCTTTCGAGGAAGCCAGGGAGATACTGACCCTCGACCCCGCGCGGATGGTGAAGGGGCTGACCTTCGGTCTGCCGGACGGGCTGGCGATCGTGGCGCTTCGCGCCGGCGACCGTGCCGACTACAAGCGCATCGCCGATGGGCTGCGCATGCGGCGCGCCGACCTGAAGCTCGCCGCGCCGGACGAAGTGCTGGCAAGCCTCGACATGGAGGCGGGCGGCATGGTGCCCCTGCCGATCAACGGCGCGCGCGTGCTCGTCGACCGCCAGGTTCTGGTCCTGGACGAGATCATATGCGGCAGCGGCCGCAACACGGCGACCCTGGTGATCCCGGCCGAGGCTTGGCTGTCGGTTGCAGCAGCCGAGATCGGTGACTTCTCCAGGCAGGCGTGATCCCGCCGGCCTTCCGGCTATCTTGCCCTGGAAAATGCCAGCCAGAGCCCGCCGCCGATGAGGAAGCCGCCGCCGATGCGGGACAGGAGCTTCATGCGGCCGGCGGTGAGGGCTCTGCCCGCACGACCGGCCGCCAGCGCATAGCAGCTGTCGGTGACCGCGGCGAAGACGAGGGTCGCGATGCCCATTGCCGTGATCTGCAGGGCATAGTTGCCGGCCGGATCGATGAATTGCGGGAAGAAGGCGCCAAAGAAGATCAGGGTCTTCGGATTGCTGACGGCAACCAGGAAACCCTGCACGAAGAAGCCGCTGCGCGACCGTGCGGGCGCACCGTCGGGATCGGTGCCTGCCCCCGAGCGGTACATCTGGAAGCCCAGCCAAACCAGATAGGCCGCGCCAATGAGCCGGATCCATTCGAACCAGTGCCCTGCGGCCTCGATCGCCGAGGCGAGGCCGACGCCGACCACGGCGATGCTCGCGGCCAGGCCGAGCTGACCGCCGGCAATGTTGAGCAGCCCGGCGCGCGTGCCGTGACGCATGCTGGAGGCGATGATCAGGGTGACGTTTGGTCCGGGCACCAGCATGATGACCAGGCAGGCGGCCAGATAAGCGGCGAAGAGTTCGAGCGACATGTCTTTCCTCCGTGGGCTCGACGCCGCGAGCCATGGCGAGAACAATGCACGACCTCCGACTTTCGTCCAGAGCCCGGGCACGTCGGGCCTTCGGCTGAGTGCCTGCCGGCGCTCGGCCGTGCGTCGCCACGCCGGGGAGCGTAGCCCGGATCGGCTCAGGCTCCGGCCGGCGAGGATACCGTCCGCTCATAGGCGGCCGCCGCCTGCAGCACCGCGAGGTCGCCGCGCGGACGGCCGATCAGTTGCATGCCCATCGGGCGGCCGAGTCCATCGAAGCCGACCGGCACATTGACCGTCGGCGCGCCCGCCATCGAGGCCGGGGCGGAGACCTCCATCCAGCGATGGTAGCTGTCCATCGTACGGCCGGCGACGTCGCGCGGCCAATGCGTCCCGACGGCGAAGGGGAACACCTGGGCGGTCGGCAGAGCGAGAAGGTCGTAGCGTTGGAGCAGCCTGAGCACGGTCTCGTGCCAGGACGAGCGTACGGTCGAGGCGGCATAGACCTCCGGCGCGGTGAGCCGCGCGGCGCCTTCCGCCTCCCACACCGCCTCGGGCTTCAGCAGTCCGCGCCTGGCCGGATCATCATAGTGGAGCTTGAGGCTGCAGCCGCTGGTGGCATGGCGCAAGGTCTTGAACGCGCTCCACAGCGCTTCGAAATCGAACGGCGGAACCACCGGCTCGGTCGCAAAGCCGTCGAAGCGCGCCAAGGCCGCCTCACAGAGCGCCAGGATGCCGTCCTCGACGGCAAGATGACCGCCGAGATCGCCGAGCCAGGCGATGCGGCCGCCGGGCTGCGCCCCATCGAGACGGTTAAGATAGGAGCCGGGGCCGTCATGCGACAGCGGCGCACGTGGATGGTGGCCCGCCTGCACGCCGAGCAGCAGCGCGACATCACGGACGTTGCGGCCCATCGGTCCTTCGATACCGATCTGCGACAGGAAGATCTCGTTCATGGGCCCTGCCGGCACGAGGCCCTGTGTGGGCCGGAAGCCGTAGACATTGTTGTAGGCAGCCGGGTTGCGCAGCGAGCCGCCGAAATCGCTGCCGTCGGCAACGGGCACCATGTCGAGCGCCAGCGCCACGGCAGCGCCGCCGCTCGAGCCGCCGGCCGTCCAGGCCGGATCGAAAGCGTTGAGCGTCGGCCCGAACACATTGTTATAGGTGTTGGAGCCGAGGCCGAACTCCGGGACATTGGTCTTGCCGATGATGATGGCGCCGGCCGCACGCATGCGCTCGACGAAGAAGTCGTCCTCGTCGGGCACGAATTCTGCAAGGATCGGCGAACCGAAGGTCGTCCTGAGGCCTTGGGTGAGCGCAAGGTCCTTGACCGCGATCGGCAGCCCGAACAGCGCGCCGGCGGGCGCGCCCGCAGCCAGTGCCGCATCGGCAGCGTCGGCCTCCCGCAGGATGGGATCACGGTCGCGCAGCGACACGATGGCGTTGACGTGGGGATTGACCGCGTCGATGCGGTCGAGGAAGGCGTTCGCCACCTCGCGGACCGACAGATGCCGCCGCCTGATCCGCTCCGCGAGATCGACCGCCGGGAGACGGCAGATCTCGCCCGCTTGCGGAATATCGTGCTTCGTTGCCGGCCGATCCATTATGCCCTCCTCAACTGGCCTGGGAAGCAAGGGCCGCGTCGACCTCGGAGCGCGACGGGATCGACGGTTGCGCTCCCGGCTTCAGGCAGGCGAGCGAGCCTGCAGTCCCGGCTCGGCGCAGTGCCTCGCGCAAGGAAAGCCCTTCCGACAGGCCGGCCGCGAGATAGCCGCAGAAGGTGTCGCCGGCGCCGACGGTGTCGACCGGCGTGATCTTCATCGCGTCGAGCCGCAAGAATTCGTCCGGCGTCGCCGCCAGAACGCCCTCGCCGCCAAGGGTCACGACAACCGTCCGGCCGGTGGATGCCGCAAAGCTGCGCATGCGCTGCTCGCGGCTGTCGCCGGCGAGATTCAGCGCCTCGGCATAATGATCGAATTCCGTTTCGTTGGCGACCACATAGTCGGCCTTGCCCACGAAGGCGGCGGCCTCGGCCCGGAACGGCGCCGTGTTGAGCAAGGTGACGGCTCCGGCCGAGCGCGCGGCGTCGAGCGCCGCCTCGACGGTGGAGAGCGGGATCTCGTGCTGCAGCAGGATATGGTCGCCCGAGACGATGCCGGCGACAGCTGCGGCGCCGACCTGGGCATTTGCGCCCGGCACCACGGCGATCATGTTCTCGCCGTCGCCCCCGACAAGGATCAAGGCCGTGCCCGTCGGCTGCGAGGTTTCCCTGACCTGCGATAGATCGACGCCGCCCGCCTTCAACAGCGCCAATGCTTCACCGGCAAAGGCGTCTCGGCCCGTCGCACCGACCATGCGGACCTTGCCGCCGGCTCTCGCCACGGCCAGCGCCTGGTTGGCGCCCTTGCCGCCCGGCGCCGTGCCGAAGCCGTTGCCCGGCACCGTCTCGCCGGGAGCCGGCAACCGGTCCACGGTCGCGATCAGGTCGAGATTGATGGAGCCGATAATGGTGATCAACTAGAGCCTCCCGGTGATTTGCCCGGAAGCTATCGCATCGGCCCGAAAATCGAAATCGATTTTAGGAACGCACGATGCGCGGGGACGAAGGCCCGGCTCCGGCCTGCATCCCGAGGCGTCAGGCACCGACCTGACCGGCCTCCCAGCCGAGGATCGCCCGCTTGCGGGTGAGCCCCCAATGATAGCCGGTGAGCGCGCCTGACTTGCCCAGCGCGCGATGGCAGGGCACCACGAAGGAGATCGGGTTGGCGCCGACCGCCGCGCCGACCGCGCGGCTGGCCGTAGGAGCGCCGATCTCCGCCGCGATGGAGGAATAGGTGCGCGCCTTGCCCATCGGGATCTTCAACAGCGCTTCCCATACGCGGACCTGGAAGTCCGTGCCGATCATCACGACACGCAGCGGCTGGTCGGAGCGCCACCGCGCCGGGTCGAAGATGCGCGCCGCATAGGGCGCGGTGGCCGACATGTCCTCGACATAGGTCGCATTCGGCCAGCGGCCGCTCATATCGGCGAAGGCCGCGCGTTCCTCGCCCGCGTCGTTGAAGGAGAGGCCTGCGAGCCCTCTCTCGGTGACCATGACGAGCGCCACGCCGAAGGGCGAGATATGAAAGCCGTAGCGTATGGTGAGGCCGGCGCCGCGGGTCTTGTAGTCGCCTGGCGACATCGCCTCATGGGTGACGAAGAGGTCGTGCAGCCGTCCCGGGCCCGACATGCCGACCTCGAAAGAGGCTTCGAGCAAGGGCATGCCCGCATCGAGCAGCCGGCGCGCGTGGTCGAGCGTGACAGCCTGGAGGAAGCCCTTCGGCGAGAGGCCGGCCCAGCGGGTGAAGAGCTTCTGCAGCCCGGTCGGGGTCTCTCCCACCTCGGCGGCCAAGGTCTCCAGCGAGGGCTGATCCCGAAAATCGAGGCTGATCTTCTCGATGACGCGGCGCACGGTCTCGTAGTCGCCGCCGGCCGGCGTGATATCGTTCTTGAGGATTGCTGTCTGTGCGTTCATGGCAAATCTCCTAGAGCAATTCCGCTTTCTCCGGGTCGCGGAATTGCTCTAACTCTTTGTTTTTACGCAATTCCGGACGCAAAACCGCTATGCACTTTTGCTGGAATTGCTTTGGAACGCGAATATCGTCCTTCGTCGGGCCGCTCTCCACCCGTTTCCTGCAACCCAGAATTATTTTTTCGCGACGCTACCCACGCTTCGCCTTGGCCAGCGCGACGGAGAAGGCGGTGGCGAAACTCTCGCGATCGTCGGGGTTGAGGAAACTGCCGATCGGCACGTTCCTGCCCTGACCTTCCACCGCCATGCCGGTGATACCGATCTCCTGATGGCGGGAGACTGAGAATCGCGCCCAGAAGGGATTGAACTGGAAGGCTTCGGTGCGCCCGGAGGGAGCGATCTTGCGGATGTCGAGGCTGGTACGCGACACCGACACCTCCTCGCGAGCGCGGCCGGAACGATAGTTGAGGCGGAAGGCGACATAGACCAGGAGCACGTCGAAGCCGAAGAAGCCGAACACGGGCCATGCGCCGTGCGCGAAGAAGATTGCCCCGGTCACCATCCAGCCGAAGAGCAGCGCACCCATCAAGATCATGAAACCGGTGCGCCCGAGCGACCGGTGCGGCGTCAGAAGCGCCCGGAAAAACGGTTCGTCGGCGGCGAATGAGGCGTTTGTCTCGCTCATGGCACCGACTATAGAGGGATCATGCAAAAGCCCAATACCCCAAAGCGATCCAGCGACGCTGCGTCACGCCCGAAAGGTGCCAACGACAAACGGCGTCCGGCCCGGCCGCGCTCGCTCTACACATCAGATGAAGTGCGCGAAATCTTCCGGCGCTTCGCCATCCAGCGGCCTGAGCCGAAGGGCGAACTGGAACATGTCAACGCCTTCACCTTGCTGGTCGCCGTGGTGTTGTCGGCCCAGGCCACCGACGCGGGCGTGAACAAGGCGACGCGGCCGCTCTTCGCGATCGCCGACACGCCGCAGAAGATGCTCGCGCTCGGCGAGGAGAAAGTCGGCCAATATATCCGGACCATCGGGCTCTGGCGCAACAAGGCCAAGAACGTGATCGCGCTGTCGGAAGCCCTGATCCGGGACCATGGCGGCGAGGTTCCCGCCGACCGCGACCAGCTCACCAGGCTGCCCGGCGTCGGGCGCAAGACCGCCAATGTCGTGCTCAACATGGCTTTCGGCGAGAAGACCATGGCCGTCGACACGCATATCTTCCGCATCGGCAATCGCATCGGGCTCGCCCCGGGCAGAACGCCGGAGGAGGTCGAGCAGGAGCTGATCAGGATCATCCCCGACGACTATATGCGCCATGCGCATCATTGGCTGATCCTGCATGGGCGTTACGTGTGCAAGGCGCGCAAACCCGACTGCGAGCTCTGCGTGATCGCCGATCTCTGCAAATGGCCTGACAAGACGAGTTCGGTCGCCGCGCCGCTGGTACCGCTCCCGCCGGTCGAAGTGACGGCCGAAGCGGTACACCAGGCCGGTCAGTAACCGACGCCGCGGGCCATGGTCGCGGCGAAGACCAGGATCAAGGCGAAGCACACAACCTGACCTTTGAGATAGCCGCGCAGACCGGCGATCTCGGATTCCGGCACGACATAGCCTGATGTCGCCGCAGCCTGGCTACGCCAGCGCAGGATGCGCATCGTCGGCGGGACAGTAAGCAGGCCGACCGCCGCGAAGGCCGCCATCTTGGCCCAGAAGGCCCAGTAGTAGACGTAATATTCCCACCCCTTGAGACCGAAGAGCACACGGCCGATTCCGATCAGGATGATCAGGACCGCGAGACCGCCATAGGCACGGTCGACATTGGCGAGCAAAGCGAGGTCGCCCTTTGCCAGACCTGGGCGGATGAGCACGAATTCCACCGCGAGGACGGCGGCGAGCAGGAAGACGGCGAAATGGTGCGCAATCGCCAGAACGAGGTCGGTTTCCATGGCTGGGTCCTGAGCTGATGGGATCGGCGGGAATCGCGATTCATATCCTTACACGGTCACCGGCCGGCAGCCGACAGCCGTCTGTCGGGAGCGAAGGACCCTCGGTTGACGGATATCAGCCGATTGCCGATGTTCTCCGCATGGCCCTGAAACGCGACCGCAATCCGATGCCCGACTTCGTCCGCGGCGCCCTTTTGGAGGACGCGTTGATGGAAGCTTGCGAAGCGAGGCCGGACTACCAGAAGAACGACCATCTCTGGTGGATCGCCAGCCCCAAGCGGGAAGCGGCCCGCCGGAAGCGCCTCGCCCAGATGATCGACGAGCTGAAGCGCGGCGACGTCTACATGAACATGGCCTGGCGCGCCGGCCGCTGATCAAGCCCGGCCTGGCCGCAGCGCGGTTTCCTCGGCCGATACCATCTTGTGCAGATGCACCATCATGGCAGCGGCGAAGAGCGGCGTCAGCAGGTTGACGAGCGGGATTGCGAGGAAAACAGAGATCAGCAGCCCAGCCAGGAAGACCGTGCCCGCATGCTTGCGCCTGAGCGCCTTGGCCTCGGCCTCGGGCCGGAACCGCATGGCGGCGAATTCGAAGAACTCGCGACCGAGCAGATAACCGTTGACGAGGAAGAAGGCCGCTATGTTGATGCCCGGCATCAGCAGGAGCAGCAACGCCACGATGTTGCCGAGAATGACGACGCCGAAGAATTTGAGCGACAGCAAGATCGACCGCAGCAAGGGCACCGGCTTGCCGGGCATGTCGTTCGGATAATCGGTTCGCTCGACCACCTCGGCCACGTCGTCGAGGAACAATCCGGCGACGATCGCGGTGACCGGCGCCACGAGCAAAGCGAGCCCGAGCGCCAGGCCAATGCCGGCCAGGATCGCCGCGATGAAGGTCAGCCAGCCGGCCCAGGACGGAAAGCCCGGCAGGAGCTGGTCGATCCATGGCAAAGCCAGCCAGTCGAAGACCTCCTTCAGCCCGAACCAGAGGCCGGCCAGCGCAAGCAGCGTCAGGCCGAGCGACTTGAAGAAAACGCCCCGGAACTCCGGCGTGAACAGGCGCAGAAGAGCGGCGCGCGCGGCCTCGAAGATCATATCCACATCCCGCTTTGGTCAGCCGCCAGATAGGGGCCGCGTCATCATGCTGCAAGAAGGGTGGAAGTTCTGCGCTTGCAAAATGCAGGAAGCCTGATAGCCCGCGTTTTCCACACCGCATGCGGCCCGCCGGCCGGGTGCGGAAGATGCAGGGCTGGACCCGCGCGTGGCCGGCATGGCAGATAGCTTTGCCGCCTAGAGCGTTTCCACCTTTCTCCGAGTGGCGGAAATGCTCTATCTTATTGTTTTTACGCAATTCCGAATGCGAAACCGCTGCGCATTTTGCTGGAATTGCTCTAGGTTCCTGGAGAGGTCGATGGCCGATTACGACGTCCTTTGCATCGGCAATGCCATTGTCGACATCATTGCCCAATGCGAGGAATCGTTCCTCACCGAGAACGGCATCATCAAGGGTGCGATGAACCTGATCGACGCCGATCGCGCCCAGTTGCTCTACAGCCGCATGGGCCCGGCGATCGAGGCGTCGGGCGGCAGCGCCGGCAATACGGCAGCCGGCGTCGCGAGCTTCGGCGGGCGCGCGGCCTATTTCGGCAAGGTCTCGCAGGATCCGCTCGGCGAGATCTTCACCCACGACATCCGTGCCCAGGGCGTCGCCTTCGATACCATGCCGCTATCAGGCAACCCGCCGACCGCGCGCTCGATGATCTTCGTCACGCCCGACGGCGAGCGTTCGATGAACACCTATCTCGGCGCCTGCGTGGAGCTCGGACCGGAGGATGTCGAGGCCGACAAGGCGAAGGGGGCCAAGGTCACCTATTTCGAAGGCTATCTCTGGGATCCGCCGCGGGCCAAGGAAGCGATCCGGCTGACGGCGCGGCACGCCCACGCCGCCGGCCGCGAAGTGTCGATGACGCTGTCCGACAGTTTCTGCGTCGATCGTTACCGCGACGAGTTCCTGGATCTGATGCGCTCGGGCACGGTCGACATCGTCTTCGCCAACAGCCACGAGATCAAGTCGCTCTACCAGACCTCTTCCTTCGAAGAGGCGCTGGCCGCAATCCGCAGGGACTGCAAGATCGCCGCCGTCACGCGCTCGGAAAAGGGCTCGATCATCGTGCGCGGCGACGAGACCGTGCCGATCCAGGCGACGACGATTCGCGAACTCGTCGACACCACGGGGGCAGGCGACCTCTATGCCGCCGGTTTCCTCCATGGCTACACGACGGGCCGCAGCCTGAAGGAGTGCGGCGACCTGGGCTCGCTCGCCGCCGGCCTGGTGATCCAGCATATCGGCCCGCGCCCGCACAAGAATCTCAAAGTGGAAGCCCAGCAGACCGGTTTGCTCTAACTTATGTCCTCCGGCCTTCGGCCGGGACGGCCTTTGTAGGGCGGAAAAGTCCAGCCGAAGTGCAGCGCGCCGCCGCGCACGGCAAAGGCGGCGGCAAAGGCGATCGCCGCGGCGGGAATGGCGGGAACGCCCGCAAAATGAGCCAGCACCGTGTAGGCGGCAGCGCCCGTCATGGCCGCGGTGACATAGATTTCCGGCCGCAGCAGCACGGAGGGCTCGCCGGCAAGCAGGTCGCGCATGATGCCGCCGAAGGTGGCCGTCAGCATGCCCATGACGATGGCGACGACGGAGGAACCGGTCGCAGCCAACCCTTTATGGGCGCCCAGCACGGCAAAGGCGGAAAGCCCGAGCGCATCGAGCCACAACAGCAGCTTGTAGCGGGACTCCACGAGATGTGCCGTGAAGAAGACCAGGATCCCTACGGCGGCACAGACCAGCAGATAGCCGGAATTCCTGACCCAGAACACCGGCACGTCGAGCATGACGTCGCGCAGCGTGCCGCCGCCGATGCCGGTGACGCCCGCCAGAAAAAGAAAGCCGATGATGTCGAGTTGCTTGCGCGAGGCAGCCAGCGCGCCGGTTGCGGCGAACACCGCCACGCCGGCATAGTCGAAAAAAAGCGTCAGGTTCATGCCGGCGCCGCCTCCCTCCCTACTGTTAGCCGAAGGGCGGAAGGGGTGATAGGGGGCTGCGTGAACTGCCGACGATCGCCACGCAGGAGCCGCCGATCAGTCGGGAAAACTCTCCCGGCGCCGCAGATAAGGTCTGAAGCCTGCCCTCTCGTAGGTGGCGACGGCGCGCGGATGATCGTTGGTATCGGTGTGCAACCAGACCCGCTGCGGCGACAAGGCCCAGCAGGCGCGAAGTGCACCGTCCAGCAAGTAGCGGCCGAGCCCCCTGCCCTGCGCCTCTGGCACCAGGCCGAAATGCACGAGTTCGACAGTGTCGCCGCCGAAGTCAGCGAATTCGCAAAGCCCGACAGGACGCCCCTCGGCCCGCAGCACATAGACGGGGTTCGAGGGCTCGGCGAGCAGACCGTCGAGCGTCGCCGCATCCATGCGCAGCCTCTGGTCCCACTGAACCGCTTCGCCAACAGCCCTGTAGATATCGAGATAGGCAGGGCGCGACAGGCGCTCGCGGGCCACGCGGACGCCCGCGCCGGGCGCCTCGACTGGCGGCAGCGACGGCGGAGAGATCATCTCCATGTAAGTGACCAGAAGATCGACCATAGAAAGCGAGCAGCGAGTAGATAGAGAATGCGAATTCCTCGCGGTCAATCTTCCCCGAGTTCTTCCCTATTCGCTACTCCCTATTCGCTATTGGCTCCCTCACGCATCCTTCTCGGCCTGCTCGTTGACCGGGCCGGGCTCGGCCGGCGCGTCGGCCGAGGCATGTTTCGGGCCGCCCTTGGCGACGCCGACCATCGCGGGCCTGAGCACGCGCTCGCCGATCGAATAGCCCGGCTGCACCACCTGCACGACCGTATTGGCCGGAACGTCGGGATTGGGAACCTCGAACATCGCCTGGTGGAAGTTGGGGTCGAACTTCTCGCCTTCCGGCGACAGCTTCTTGACACCATGGCGTTCGAGCGCCGCGAGCATCGCGCGCTCGGTGATCTCGACGCCCTCGATCAGGGTCTTGAAGCCGGCATCCCCAGCGGCCTTGGCCTCAGCCGGGATCGCATCGATGGCACGACGCAGATTGTCCGAGACCGACAGCATGTCGCGGGCGAAATTGGCCATGGCATAGGAGCGCGCGTCATGGAGTTCACGCGCGGTGCGCCGGCGCAGATTCTCCATATCGGCCGCGGCACGCAGCGCGCGGTCCTTCAACTCCTCGTTCTCCTTCATCAGCTTGACGACGACCTCATAGTCGCCGCCGGTCTCAGCGCCCGCAGCTTCGTTGCCGTTCGCGGCCTCGTTCAGCGCGGTCTCATCGGGCGCGCGTTCGTCTTTTGCCTGGTCGCTCATCGCCGTCTCTCGAATAGTTCCTGAAGTCGCGCCCGATATCGATGTTCGGGTCGCAAAAATCAAGGGGCGGAGGGGGACCCCATTCCTAGCCGAACCCACCCGAAGCGAAAGCTGCCAAGGGGGCTTGCGCGGCTTCGCCCACGCTTCACCTGACTAAACTCTTCTCTTGCCGCAGGCTCTTGGAAACCGTGGACACTTTTCCGAAACCTGCTTAGCCGGAAATGCCGACGCCGCCGACCGGTTCCGTCTCCACATGGGAATCGAACCCGGCGATCATCGGCCGCGCCTGGGCGATGGCCGCCTGCACGGCAGGCAGGGACAGCGAGGCCTTATGGCTCGCCGCACCATCCCAGACCTCCGTGATCCAGATCGCATCGGCATCGGCGGGATCCTTCGCCACGACGTAACTCAGGCATCCCGGCATCGCCTCGGTGCCCTCGAGCAGGATTGCGATCAGCGCATCACGTTCGCCGGGCCGGGCTCGCATCTTGCCGATAAGACCGAACATATTCTCCCCCGTGGTTCAGCGCATCATTCGGCTGATCAGTTGCGCCGTGTAGTCCACCATCGGCACGATGCGCGCATAATTGAGCCTGGTGGGGCCGATGACGCCCAGCGCGCCGATGACGCGCGCATCCTTGTCGCGATAGGGCGCCACCACCAACGACGAACCCGACAGCGAGAAGAGCTTGTTCTCCGACCCGATGAAGATGCGAACGCCCGATCCCTGTTCGGCAAGGTCGAGCAGTTGCATGAGCCCGTCCTGAGTCTCCAGATCCTCGAACAGATGCTTCAACAGTTCGATATCGGCCTGGGCCGTGACGTTTTCGAGCAGATTGGCGCGGCCGCGCACGATGAGCCGGGCCGGCAACCCGCTTTCGGCGCCGGCCCAGACGGCGAGCCCGCGCTCGACCAGATCCTGCGAAAGCGTGTCGAGCGCGGCCTTTGTCTCGTCCTTGAGTCGTGAGATCTCGCCACGCGCCTCGGCCAAGGTACGGCCGCGTATATGGGCATTGAGGAAATTCGAGGCCTCGTGGAGTTGCGAGGCGGTGACGCCGGCCGGCAGGTCGAGCACGCGGTTCTCCACGTCGCCGGCCTGCGAGACCAGAACGGCGAGCGCCCGCGTCGGCTCGAGCTGGATGAATTCGATATGCTTCAGCGCCACCTCGTTCTTGGCGGCCACGACCAGACCCGCGCCACGCGACATGCCCGATAGCATCAGCGTGGCCTCGGTCAGCACATGCTCCAGCGTCGCGCCGCTGCCCGATGCCTTGACCTGGGCCTCGATCACCCGGCGCTCCTCGTCGGAGAGGTCGCCCAGTTCCATGAAGGCATCGACGAAGAAACGCAGGCCACGTTGGGTGGGCAGCCGGCCCGCCGAAATATGCGGGGCATAGATGAGGCCGAGATGCTCCAGGTCGCTCATCACGTTGCGCACGGTGGCGGGCGACAGCGACTGCGGCAGCATGCGCGACAGGTTGCGTGAGCCCAGCGGCTCGCCGTCCTTGAGATAGGTATCGACGATCTGGCGGAAGATGTCGCGCGAACGCGCATCGAGTGATTGCAGTGTCTGATCCACGACCGGTTTCGTCATCGACGAGGAAAGCTCCTGATGACCGATGATATAGACAGGCTGGCGGGGAACTCAACGGCCCGCGGCAAAGCGGCGTGGCTAGAAGGTCAGCTGCTCTCTACGAAGGAAATCATTGAAGCTTAGGTGCTCCACGCCTTCAGCCTTGCAGATATTGGGAATACGCCTTTTCTTCGTGCTAGGGTCTTCCGACACCAGCCTTTCCATGCTGACGACCGGCAAGCCAAGAGTCTTCGCAAGAGCAATGATGGTAAGATCATTCAGGCAGATCGTCTTGGCCGATCCGCCGGTGAACTCGGAGATGAAGTCCTTGTGATCAACCTGCATCCGCTGGGCGTGCTCGATGTAGGTTCGCCAATCCCAATCCTCGCCGACTTCCAGTACGATCGTCGATTTGTTTGCGATCAGGCACGCGCCCACGTCGCCGGGGATGTGGCACATTTCATCGTGAATTTCGGTTGTGGCGCCGATCAGTCCGTCCTCGACTCGTTCGCAGAACCCCGCCCACATCGTCTTGTGAATGTCTTCTGGCATCGTTTCCAGCGGATTCGAGATTCCAGATGTATCGAAGCAATACCTCCTCACGGCACACCGAAATGATCGCGTATGTCGTAAAGATGCTGCAGGTTCTTTATGCCCATATACTGAGCCGCGTTGTGATTTGTTATGCGGCCGTTCGCCCAGGCCTCCATAACAAGGCCGGTATAAAGATCACCCAGCGCGTTCTTGTACCTCGTACCATAATACGATGCTCGTCCAAAGGCTCGATAGTTAGCCTCCTCTTGGTCGAAATGAGGCTTTTTTATCTCCCAGTAGTAGAGGCGATCCACATAGCCGAGATGCACTAGGCGAATGAGCATCGCATGGGGGCTAACCCGGAAAGCGCTTGCCGCTGACGACAGGCGATCATCCGATATGGAATCAAGACGACGCGCGGGCACCTCGCCGAGAAGCTGAATCACCGCCTCTTTGGGCATCAGGAACGACGCGGCAAACTGATCGCACCAAGCCTCGGTGTGTGTCTTGCCTCCTTGATTCGGATGCGCAAGCGGCGCGATGATGCCGCTCTGCCGCAGAACGACGTGCGCCAGTTCGTGCGCCAGGGTAAACGCCTGCGCGCTAGGCGCCTCGTTCCCGAAAACCACGGTTGGAAGAGGAAACTCGACGAGGCACATGCCTCGGGCGCCTAGCTCGCCGAGCGACGTGTCCTTTAGCGTAAGGATTCCGACTTGCTCAAGCTTCCGGCGAAGAATGTTGGGCAGTTGAGCGCGCTCCTGTGAGCTAAGTGCGAGCTGCGCGTCGATGGTGAAATCCATTGCCTTGCGTGCTTCAACCGCGGCACTTTCAACCCGTGTCTCGACCGTGGCAAAAAGGTGCTCGGGGAACACCGGAGGTTCCTCGCCGAGCTCCTGAAACAGGTCGAGGGCATTTGCCCTCTGAGCTTCAGCCCAGGACTGAATGTCTTTCAGGGCTCGCTGGTTCTCGTCGATGTCGACGCCCCGGTGGGTGCGAAAATCAGGAACCATCGCTGCCTCGGGAAGCTCAAGCGGCTCCTTCAGAAAGAACTCGATGAACGACCGATGGTAGAGATCAGCAAGCGCACGCGCCTGGTTAACGGTAGGAACCTCGCGTGCCTCTTCCCAGGCGACGATCCGCTCGGGCTTCTGTTTGAGGCGATGTGCGACCTCCTCGATCGATTGGCCGCGACGCTCCCGTGCCCAGCGAAGCATCGCCGGGTTATAGGATGGTCTCTCTTTCTTCGCGACAGCAGCCATTGCGGTTCAACGCTATTCGGTGACGGTCGATCCCGGTAGGGTCATTGTTGATCTGAGTTGTTAATATCGGCTTTGCGAATGCGATTCCCAAGCTCGCATGCAGATGCCGAGGCACAGGGCTGATTTCGCCCGGGACACATCGTTTCGGCGGGGGCTCGACTCCCTCCTGTCGCGCCAAAAAGCCCGTTTTCCTTTGCGCTCGACCGGGCATGGGGCTAAAAGCGCGCACGATTCCGGATTTCCAGGTGAAGAAAGACCCCTTGATGCGCCCCTCAAAACGCCAGTTCGACGAAATGCGCGCGATCTCCTTCGAACGCGGAGTGTCGAAGCACGCGGAAGGGTCGTGCCTGGTCAGGTTCGGCGACACCCATGTGCTGTGCACGGCCAGCCTCGAAGAGAAGGTGCCGGGCTGGATGCGCAATTCCGGCAAGGGCTGGGTGACAGCCGAATACGGCATGCTGCCGCGCGCCACCGGCGAGCGCATGCGCCGCGAAGCCTCGACCGGCAAGCAGGGCGGCCGGACGCTGGAGATCCAGCGGCTGATCGGCCGTTCCCTGCGTGCCGTCGTCGACATGCAGGCGCTCGGCGAGCAGCAGATCACCATAGACTGCGACGTGATCCAGGCCGACGGGGGCACCCGCACGGCGGCGATAACAGGCGGCTGGGTGGCGCTCCACGACTGCCTGCGCTGGATGGAGGCGCGCAGCATTGTGAACGTCTCCAAGGTACTGAAAGACCATGTGGCGGCGATCTCCTGCGGCATCCATGACGGCCAGGCTGTCATCGACCTCGACTATATCGAAGATTCCTCGGCTGGAACCGACGCCAATTTCGTCATGACCGGCAAGGGCGGCATCGTCGAGATCCAGGGCACCGCCGAGGGCGAGCCCTTCAGCGAGGAACAGTTCGCCGCGCTGATGGCGCTGGCCCGCAAGGGCATCACTCGGCTGGTGAGCCTGCAGCAGATGGCCGTGGCGTAGCGCCGGAGCCGAGATGACCCCGTCCGCCATCCTCGAATCAGCACTCTACGTGACCGATCTCGACGCGGCGGAGCGTTTCTACGGCGAAGCACTGGGGCTGGCGCCGGTCGGCAAGGTCGCGGGGCGGCATGTCTTCTTTCGTTGCGGCCAGGGCGTCCTGCTGCTCTTCAACGCCGCGGCCACCCGTGTCCCTCCACCATCGGACGCAAGGCTGCCCGTGCCGCCGCATGGCACGGCCGGCCAGGGCCATCTCTGCTTTTCGGCGACAGCCGAGGAGATCGATCGCTGGAAGGCCCGTCTTCAGGCCGAGGGCATCGTCATCGAGGCCGATTTCCAATGGCCCCAAGGCGGGCGCTCTATCTATTTCCGTGACCCGTCAGGCAATTCGATCGAGTTTGCCGAGCCGCGTATCTGGGGTTTGTGATGCATCATCTGAACGACAAGAAGATCGTCGTGGCCAGCCACAATGAAGGCAAGCTGCGGGAATTTTCCGAGTTGATGGGGCCGTTCGGCTTCGAGGCGAAGTCGGCCAGGGAATACGGCCTGCCCGAGCCCGACGAGACCGGTACGACTTTCGAGCAGAACGCCTATATCAAAGCGCTCGCCGCCGCCCAGGCGACAGGCCTGCCCGCCCTTTCGGACGATTCCGGCCTCGTCGTCGATGCGCTGAACGGCCAGCCCGGCGTCTACACCGCGAACTGGGCGGAGAAGCCCGACGGCACACGCGACTTCGCCATGGCAATGCAGAAGACCGAGGACGCGCTCCGGGCGGCGGGCGCGGTCCAGCCCGCCGATCGCACCGGACGCTTTGTCGCCGTCATCTGCCTGGCTTGGCCGGACGGCCATGCCGAATATTTCCGCGGCGAGGCGGAAGGCAAGCTGGTGTGGCCGCCGCGCGGCCAACTCGGCTTCGGCTACGATCCGGTGTTCCTGCCGGATGGGCACCTGCGCACCTTCGGCGAGATGCCTGCCGCCGAAAAACACGGCTGGGCGCCTGGCCAGCCCGATGCGCTTTCCCACCGCGCGCGCGCCTTCCAGAAGTTCGCCCGCGCCCGCCTCGGCTCGCCATGACCGAACGCGACGCCCGGGCGCCCGGCTTCGGCGTCTACGTCCACTGGCCGTTCTGCGCGGCCAAGTGCCCCTATTGCGACTTCAACTCGCATGTACGGCACCAGCCGGTCGACCAGCAACGCTTCGCCCGCGCCTTCGCCGCCGAACTCGCCACGATGCGCGCCCGCACAGGGCAGCAATGCGTGACCAGCATCTTCCTCGGCGGCGGCACGCCGTCGTTGATGAAACCCGAAACAGTGGCGGCGGTGCTCGATGCGGTCGCGGCCAACTGGACGATCGCCGACGGTGCCGAGATCACGCTCGAGGCCAATCCGTCCTCGGTCGAGGCGGACCGCTTTCGCGGCTACCACGCGGCCGGCGTCAACCGTGTCTCCCTCGGCGTGCAGGCGCTCGACGATCGCGACCTGAAGTTCCTCGGCCGGCTGCACAATGTCGCCGAGGCGCTGCACGCAATCGGCCTTGCCCGCGAGATCTTTCCGCGCCTTTCCTTCGACCTCATCTATGCGCGTCCGGGCCAGACACCCGAGGCTTGGCGCGCCGAGCTCGAACAGGCCATCGGCCACGCCGCCGACCATCTCTCGCTCTACCAGCTGACCATAGAGGAAGGCACGCCCTTCCATGCGCTGCATGCGGCGCGCAAATTCTCCATCCCCGACGGCGAGCACGCGGCCGAACTCTATGCCGTGACGCAGGAGGTGACGGCCGAGCACGGCCTGCCAGCCTATGAGATCTCCAACCATGCCCGGCCAGGTGCGGAAAGCCGGCACAACCTGACCTATTGGCGCTACGGCGAATATGTCGGCGTAGGCCCCGGCGCGCATGGCCGCTTCGTCGAGAACGGCCGCCGGGTGGTGACCATCGCCGAACGCATGCCGGAAACCTGGCTGAACCTGGTCGAGGCCAAGGGCCACGGCGTGACGGGAGGCGAGGTGCTGTCGCGCTCCGAGGAGGCGGACGAGTTCCTGCTGATGGGCCTGCGGCTGGCCGAAGGCATCGACCTTGCCCGCTACGAAGCCTTGTCGGGTAGGGCACTTGCCACGGCCCGGCTGTCGATCCTGCAGGAGGAGGGGCTGGTCGCGGCGATCGGCAATTCACGCCTGCGCGCAACCGCTGCCGGCATGATCGTGCTCGACGCAGTGGTCGCCGACCTGGCGCGGTGATGGTGGCCAGAAGACCCTATTGTCGGGCTATTGAATATCGGCCCTGCGAAGCCATATAGTCATGTTGGTCACGTTGGCTATGGAGGCTCGAGATGACTACGCCTGAGACAGGCCCGGCCGAAGCTGCAACGTGGACTCTGGCGCGGGCAAAGGCAAAGCTCTCCGAGGTCGTTGACCGCGCCCAGGCTGAGCCCCAGTTGATCACACGCAACGGCAAGCCGAGTGCGGTGATCGTCTCAGCCGAAGAATGGGCGCGCAAGACAACGCGCAAGGGAAGCCTTGCCGACTTCCTGCTCAATTCACCATTGCGTGGCACCGATATTGAGATAGATCGGCATCACGACGCACCGCGTGACATAGCTCTGTGAGCTACCTGCTGGATACCAACGTCCTGTCTGAAGTCCGACGTCCGGCGCCAAGCCCAAAGGTTCTCGCCTGGCTCGATGAAGTCGATGAGGACAGGTCGTTCATAAGCGTCATTTCACTCGCTGAGCTTCGTCGTGGCGTTCTCCTGATGGACGATGGGCGACGAAGGGAGGCGCTCGCTGCCTGGCTGGTGCATGATCTCCCCGACCGTTTCGCCGGCCGGATCCTACCAATCGACCCTGAGACCGCCGAGCGATGGGGAGATCTCATGGCCGAAAGCCAGAAGATCGGAAGGGCGCTTTCAACGATGGACGGGTTCCTGGCCGCGACCGCACTGGGCAGGCAACTCACTCTGGTGACGCGAAACACCAAGGACTTCGCGTCCTTTGGGGTTCCTCTTCTCAACCCATGGGAGCTGTAGCCGCTGCCTGGGTCGGAACTTGCCAAGCAAGCTTGCAGAGCTGACGAGTGCTTTGCAACATGCCCCCGGCCATGTCAAAGAATGGCCGATAAGAACCCACGAGAGGCCACGGGTGCAGCAGACCGAAGCCAAGCGCTCCTATGTGATCGCCCAGACCGAGATCGCCGCGCGGCCGCTCGAGCCGGCGCTCTATCTCGTGGCGACGCCGATCGGCAACCTCGCCGACATCACGTTGCGCGCGCTGGAGGCGCTCGCAGGCGCCGATGTCGTCGCCTGCGAGGACACGCGTATCACCCGGGTGCTTCTCGACCGCTACGGCATCCGGCAGAGGCCGGTGGCCTATCACGAGCACAATGCCGCCGAGGCCGGGCCGCGATTGATCGAGGCGCTCAATGGCGGCAGGAGCGTCGCGCTCGTCTCCGATGCCGGCACGCCGCTGGTCTCGGATCCCGGCTTCCGTCTCGTCGGCCAGGCGCTCGAAGCCGGGATCCGCGTCGTCCCGGTGCCGGGCGCGTCGGCCGTGCTCGCGGCACTCACCGCCTCGGGCCTGCCTTCGGACGCGTTCCTCTTCGCCGGCTTCCTGCCGGTCAAGGACGGACAGCGGCGCTCGCGGCTCGATGAGTTGAAGCCGGTGCCGGCAACCCTAATCTTCTTCGAATCGCCGCGACGGCTGGCCGACACGCTGGCCGCCATGGCCGGCGTGCTCGGCGAAACCAGGCAGGCGGCGATCGGCCGCGAGTTGACGAAGACTTTCGAAGAGATGCGTACCGGCACGCTCGGCGCGCTCGCCGCACATTATGCCGAGGCCGAAACGCCGAAAGGCGAGATCGTCATCTGCGTCGGGCCGCCGACTGCCGCGGCCGAAACCGCGCCCGAAACGGTCGACCGGTTGCTTCTGTCGCTGGCCGAGGAGATGCCGGCGTCCAAGGCGGCGGCCGAAGCCGCCCGCATGACCGGCGGCAGGAAACCCGACCTCTACCGGCGCCTGCTGGAACTCAAGAATGCCGGCTGACCGCCTCAGGGCCTATCGCCGCGGCCATCGCAGCGAGTGGATCGCGGCGCTTGCGCTCCTCGTCAAAGGCTACCGCATCGTGGCGCGGCGCTTCCGCACCAAGCTCGGCGAGATCGACCTCGTCGCACGTCGCGGCGATTTGGTGATCATCGTGGAGGTCAAGGCGCGGCCGACGCTCGCCGAAGCCATGGACGCGATCGGCTGGGCTTCGCAGCGCCGCATCGAGGCCGCGGCCGACCTCTGGCTGGCCCGCCAGCCCGATCATGGAAGGCTGTCGATGCGTTTCGATATGGTCGCGGTGCTGCCACGCCGCTGGCCGGTGCATGTCGAGAATATTTTCCAGGGCCGGAACTGAGGCGGCAACAGTCGAGCTTGCCGCGCTCCGGTTTCGGGCTACTCTTCCTTCGAAACCAAACCTGGGAGCGAACAAAATGTGCCATCACTGCGTCATCGAGAAAGTGAAATCCGACATGCTGAGCCGCCGCAGCTTCTTTGCCGGCGGGCTCGCCGCGGCCGGAGCGGCGGCGATCGCGGCGACGGCCGCGCCGACGCCGCTTCTGGCGCAATCCGCGCCGGCCAGGGCCGAGGACCTGACGCATGAGCTGTTCGACAAATTCCCTACTTATTTTGGCGGCCAGCAGCTCTTCATCGAACAGAAATTCAACTTCAAGGAGCACACTTTCAATCTCAATGAATGGCGCATCAACGAGCATACAGGCACTCATATCGACGCGCCGCTGCATTTTTCCGCGGATGGCAAGTCGGTCGCGGAACTGCCGGTGGAGGACCTGATCGCACCGCTCGTAGTCGTCGACATCCGCGCCAAGGCGGCGGAGAACCCGGATGCGCAGGTTACCCCCGACGACCTCGAGGCCTGGACATCTGCCAATGGCGAACTGCCTGATGGCGCCGTGGTGGCCATGCTGTCGGGCTGGGGCGCGAATGTCGCCAACGACAAGTTCCGCAATGTCGGAGACGACGGCAAGACGATGCACTTCCCGGGGTTCAATGTAGAGGCGGTGCAGCAGTTGCTCGAAACGTCGACCAAGGCCATCGCCGTCGACACGCTGTCGCTCGACCACGGCCCCTCGCCCGATTTCATCGTGCACAATACCTGGCTGCCGGCCGGCCGCTACGGCATCGAGGGTGTCGCCAATCTCGACCGGCTTCCGGCCAAGGGCGCGACCATCATCGTCGGCGCGCCGAAGGTGAGGGGCGGCACCGGCGGCCCGGCACGGGTGTTCGCGCTGGTCTGAAGCAGGACCGCCGCCAGCGCCCCGCGCAGGAGACTCGGGGAACACCGCTGCCAGTCGCGAGAGTGCGCTTGGTGGCGGCGCTCTATCGCCTGGTCACCGCCATCGGCAGGCCGCCTTCCGGTTGCGTGGTGAGCTTCTGCACGGGCCAAGGCCTGGTTTCGCCGACGGTATCGAAACGATAGAGTTTGAGCAGGACGGCGAGCGCGATCACCGCCTCCTGCATGGCGAAGCTCGCGCCGATACAGACGCGCGGGCCCGCACCGAAGGGAAGATACTGGAAGCGGTCGATCTTCTCGCGATTGCCGGGATGGAAACGCTCCGGCAGGAAGGCCTCGGGATTTTCCCAGTTCTTCCGATGGCGATGCACCGTCCAGGGCATCACAAGCACCTGGGCACCCCTGGGCAGCACCAGGTCCCTGTAATGGTCCGTCTCCACCGGCTCGCGATTGATCGACGGCGCCGGCGGGTAAAGCCGCAGCGCCTCCTCGAAGGCGGCCCGCGTCAGCGGCATGGCCTCCAGCCACTTGACCGGGTCAGGCTCGCGCGCCGTGACCGCGTCGATCTCTGCCTCGATCCGCTTGCGCTCCCAGGGCGCCTCCGCCAGGCAGTAGATCGTCCAGCCGAGTGCGCGCGCCGTGGTCTCGTGGCCGGCGCCGATGAAAGTGATGATATTGTCCTCGATCTCCGCGCGGTTCAGCCCCTCGGGGCCTTCGGCACGCAGCAGAAGCGTCAGGAAATCCTCGGCCACGCCGTCCGGATCGCGCCGCATGCGTTCTTCCCGCATGGCGACCGTGTCGGACACGATCTTGCGGAAATAGGCCATGGTCTTGCGCCCGCGCAGCCTTGTGACGCGCGGCAACCAGTCGGGCGCGCGCAGCAGGTCCAGCGGATCGACGCGCCCCATCGTCTCGAACAGCCGGTCGATCTGGTGGGAGAAGCTGCCGGGCTCGCCGGCGATCTCGCCCGAGAACAGCGTCTCGGCCAGGATCTCGTAGGTGAGCATGGTCATGTCGCGGGCGACGTCGGTCGTGCCGACGAGATCGTCGTAGCGTGTGGCGAATGCTTCCGAGCACCGCAACATCGAGCCCGCGAAACCGTGGATATGGCGCGGCGTGAAAACCGGCGCCATGGCCTTGCGCGAGCGCTTCCAGACCTCACCCTCGGCGGTCAGCAGCCCGTCGCGCAGGATCGGGCGCAGGATCTTCTGGCGCACGGTCGCCATCTTGTAGTTCCTGGCATTGTCCACCAGCACGTGGCGGATGAGGCCGGGATCGTTGGCGATGACGAGCGGCCCGCCGATACCCGAGACGGAAATCCACGGTTCGTTGTAGGAAGGCTCGCCCCACAATTCGAGCGGGTTGCGGTAGACGATGCGGATCATCTGCAGCGTCGACGGCGGGCTGGTGCGCGGTTTTGGCGCAGGCGGCACGAAAGGGGCGGGCACGGTATCCATGGCTCAACATCAATGTAGGAGCCGCCGCAGCGCGCGTCCATGCCGCGACAAGGCAGCCGGCCGTGCATCGACCGAACGCGCCTGGGGACGAACATCCGGGCAGCCGCAATCGATTGGGGATCAAGAGTTACCCGAAGTTTAGTCGGTCACCTCGAAGTGCCTTCTTGCTTCGCATGTGAAGCATCGCCTATGTGCCGGTCACCATTGGATACTCTTGACCAAAAGGAAACCGACTTGGCACACCAGCTCAACATCGTCATCGCCAGCACGCGGCCCGGACGCGTCGGCCCGGTCTTCGCCCGCTGGCTGACCGAATTCGCCAGGGAACATGGCAAGTTCGAGCCGGTGCTGGTGGACCTCGCCGAGTTCAACCTGCCGATCTTCGACGAGCCGAGGCATCCGCGGCTGGGTGAGTATGAGAACGACCACACCAAGGCCTGGTCGCGCTCGGTGAATGCGGCCGACGCCTTCGTCTTCGTTACGCCCGAATACAACTATTTCGCGCCGCCGGCGCTGGTGAACGCGATCAGCTACCTGACGCGCGAATGGCAGTACAAGCCCGCGAGCTTCCTGAGCTACGGCGGCATATCGGGCGGCCTGCGCGCCGTGCAGGCCGAGAAGCAGCTGCTGTCGACCCTGAAGGTCGTGCCGATCCCGGAAGGCGTGCCGCTGCCGAACTTCCCGCAATTCCTCGATGCGGACGGCGCCTTCGCGCCGACCGATATCGTCGCGACCGGTGCGGCGACGATGCTCGACGAGCTCTATCGCTGGAGTGAGGCGCTGAAGCCTTTGCGTTCCGCCTGAGCGTTCACATCAGCCAACGCGCTTCGCAATCACGGCATCAGGGCCACGGGCATCCGTTCGCGGCCCGCTGCAACGAGCGCATCGATCAGCCGGTGCACGCGCAGCGCCTCTTTGCCGGTTACCTGGGGCTCGCGACCCGACGCGATCACTTCGATGAAATCGGACATGACCGCTCGATGATAGTCGTGCGGGAAGGCCATCGGGTCGGTGCCGGAGCCCCCCATAGTGCCGTCGGGCGCGATCTCGACCTTGCGCCCGTCCTGGAATGCTACGGTCAATGCCGTGCCCGCGAGCGAGGCGCTGCCTTTCGAACATGTGAGATCAATGCGTTCCGGGAAACCCGGATAGGCTGACGTCGTCGCATCGATCGTGCCGAAGGCGCCGTTGGCGAAACGAATCGCTGCGCAGACCATGTCCTCGGCCTCCATATTGTGAACCGGCGTCGTCCCCACGAAGCCGGTCACTTCGGCGACCGGGCCGGCGAGGCGCAGCATCAGGTCGAGCGTATGGATCCCCTGCGTGAGGAGCACCCCACCGCCGTCGCGCGAGAAGCTGCCGCGCCCGGGTTCGTCATAGTAGCTCTGCGGCCGCCACAGGCGGATGATCGCCGAGCAGCCGACGATCGCACCGAGCTCTCCCGAGCTCAGTATTCCCGCGAGTTCCATGGCGGACGGGCGGAACCTGTGCTGCAGCACGATGCCGAGTGTGACGCCGGCATCGCGGCACAATCCGACCAGTTCCTCGGCGCGGGCGGTCGAGATCTCGACCGGCTTTTCGAGCAGCACATGCTTGCCCGCCACGGCGCATCGGCGGACGATGTCGAGATGGGTGTTGGGCGGCGTGAGCACCAGAACCGCATCGACGCCCGGGTCGTCGAGGATCGTCTCCAGCTTGTCGCAGAGCGGGAACGGAAAGCGCTCGCCGAATGCCTGCCGCCGTGCCACGCTCGGACTGAAGGCATGGGCAACTTCGACGCGATCCGACAAATCCATGACGCCCCGGGCGTGGGGCGACACCGCCATACCGAGGCCCACGATGCCGATCCGTTTCTTCATCTCCTCCCCCGCCGTTCAAGCATCTCTGACGCCGCAACGACTGTAGCGATCACCCGTTTGCGTGAACAGCGCAGCGGTTACGACGTCTCCTCGAGGGCCCGGCGGATCGGCAGCGACCGGATCCTTCTGCCGCCCGCGGCGAAGAGCGCGTTGCAGAGCGCGGGTGCGGCCGGCGGCAGGCCCGGCTCGCCGAGCCCTCCCCAGGCCCCGTCGCTCGAGACGAAGTGCACCTCGATGGCGGGTGTTTCGCCCATCGTCATGATCGGATAGTTCGGGAAGTTTGTTTCAACGACCGCGCCGCCATCCAGCGTGATCTCCTCGAACAGAGCCGCGCCCAGCCCCATCAATATCGCGCCCTCCACCTGCGCGCGCGCCGTATCGGGGTGGATCACAGTGCCGCAGTCGACCGCCGCGACCACGCGATGGACGTGCGGCATACCGTCGGCGCGGAGCGAGACCTCGATCACTTCGGCGACGACGGTGCCATAGCTTTCGGCGATCGCAATGCCGCGGCCGTGGCCGGCGGGCAACGGCTCTCCCCAGCCGGCCTTTTTTGCGGCCGTCTCCAACACCTTGCGCTCGCGCGAACCCTCAGGCAGCAGGGACCGGCGATATTCGAAGGAATCCTGCCCCACGGCATGGGCGAGTTCGTCGACAAAACTCTCCATCCAGTAGGCGTGCTGCGTGTGAGCGACGGCGCGCCATGTTCCGGTACGGACATGGGTGGCGAAGTCGATCGCACGGATCGACTGGTTCGCGATCGTGTAGGGCAGCGCAAAACCCTCGTTGCGCGTGGGACCGGCGAGGAAGGTCTGCAGCCAGGCAGTCGGTCGCCCGTCCCGCCCCAACGATGCCTTCATGACGGTCGCCAGCGCGGGCCTGTAGGCACCGTGGGTGAATTCCTCCTCCCGCGAAAGGATCAGCTTCACCGGACGCGGCGAAGCGGCCCGCGCCAGCGGCACAATGTGATCGAGATAGTCGGCTGAGACCGGAATCCGCCGGCCAAAGGACCCGCCCGCCGCCAGGCCATGGAAGGTCACCGCGTCACCGGAAAGACCCGAGAGCTCGACAAGTTTCGCCTTGGTGCCGAGCGCATCCTGCTCGCCGCCCCAGACCGTCAGCCGGCCCTCGGCGAATTGGGCGGTGATGTTGATCGGCTCCATCGCTGCGTGATGGAGGTAGGGGACCCGGTATGTTGCCGTGATCCGGCGCGTCTCGGCGGCCGCCTCGAACGCCTCGACGGCATCGCCGATGTCGACCATGTCGGTTCCGTCGATCTCGGAAAGGGCCCGGTCCTGCGCGGCATGCAAGGCGATCCCATCCAGGACCTTTGCATCTCCGTTAGAGAAACGCAGCTCCAGAGCGTCCACCGCCCGGCGCGCCTGGCACCAGCTCGGCGCGACGACAGCCGCCGCATTGTCGAGCCGCAGGACGTCGACGACGCCTGATATGGCCTTGGCGGGAGCAAGGTCGGCATCGATGAGCCGCCCGCCATGGACAGGCGCCGACCGAAGCGCGGCATACAACATGTCGGGGAGCTTCAGGTCGATGCCATAGCCGAAACTGCCGTCGGTCTTGGCCGGAATGTCGAGACGTCCCGGCGACGTGCCGGCGATGCGCCATTCGCCCGGCTGCTTGAGCGGCGCGCCGTGCGGCACCGGAAGCCGCGCCGCCGCCTCCGCGAGCTCGCCGAAACGCGCGCTGCGGCCGGAGGCCTGATCGGAGACAATGCCGTCGCGCACCGAGATCTGTGCGGCAGGCACGCTCCAGCGCGTCGCCGCTGCCGTCACCAACATGGCGCGGGCCGCCGCCCCCACGCGCCGCATGCCGAAGCGGCCGGTCATGCGCACGGCGGTCGAGCCACCGGTGATCTGCAGGTCGATGACGCGTGCGATCTCCTCGAAGGCCATGTCGACCGCGCCGTCGACCAAAGGAAACTTCCGGTCCTCGATGATCCAGCCACGGGCCAGGAACTGGTTGGCGAAAGTCCTCTCCCCCGGCGCCCGCTCCGTCCTGACCTTGGACCAGTCGGCGTCGAGTTCCTCGGCGGCAAGCATGGCGAGCGCGGTATGCGTGCCCTGCCCCATGTCGATATGCGGCACATAGACGGTCACCGTGTCGTCCGTCGATATCTTCAGCCAGCCGGCGAGAAGATGTTCGCCCTCGCCCTGCACCTGGCCGATGGCGGCGCGCTCGTAGCTCGCCGCCCAGGCCCGGTATCCGAGCACGAGACCACCGGCCGCGGCAGCCGAGCCGAAAAGGAAGGTCCTGCGGCGCATCTGTGTCCCCTCCGTCAGGCCTCGGATGCAAGCGAACGGATCGCTGCGCGGATGCGCGGATAGGTGCCGCATCGGCAGAGATTGGTGATCGCCGCGTTGATCTCGTCATCCTCGGGCCGCGGGTTTTTGACGAGCAGGGCGGCCGCGGCCATGATCATGCCGGACTGGCAATAGCCGCATTGCGGCACCTGCAGCCTTTCCCAGGCTTGCTGGACCGGATGTCGCCCAGCATCGTTCGACGCCGCGAGCCCTTCGATTGTAATGATCTCGGCACCGGCTGCGGCCCCGACAGGCAGCGAGCAGGATCGTGTGGCAACACCATCGACATGCACGGTGCAGGCGCCGCAGGCGGCAACCCCGCAACCATATTTGGTGCCGCTGAGCCCGACGTCTTCGCGCAGCACCCAGAGCAGCGGCTTCTCCGGCTCGCCCGCGAAGTCGAAAGGCTGACCGTTGATGGTGAGGCGGATCGACATCGGCAACTCCTTCTCCGCTTCCGCGGCATCTTGCTCGGATGGTCAGACTCCCACCTCTTCCCCGCGGCGATAATCCGTCATAGTTTGCACGAACCATGAAGCATGACTTCACAATCGCTGAACGCGACCTTGACGGCATACCGGCCTTCCTCTTGGTCGCGCAGCGGCGCAGCTTTCGCGCGGCCGCGGCCGAGCTCGGCGTTTCACCTTCGGCGCTCAGCCAGACGATCAAGGCCCTGGAGGCGCGGCTGGGCATCGCGCTCTTCCACCGCACCACCCGCAGCGTCGGCCTGACCGAGGCGGGCGAACGCCTCCTCGAACATGCCCGCCCGGCGATGGCCGGGCTGCGCGAAGCGCTCGATGCAGCCCGATCGCTCTCCGGACGCCCGTCCGGCCTGTTGCGCATCAATGCCTCGCGCGGCGTGATCGCCAGCCTGATCGGGCCGGTCCTGCCCTCCTTCTTCGCCGCCCATCCCGAGGTGGAGGTCGAGGTATTCGCCGATGACGGCTTCACAGACATCGTGGACGGCGGCTTCGACGCCGGTTTCCGGCTCGGCGAGTCGCTTCAGGCAGACATGGTGGCGGTGCGCGTCAGCCCGCCCTTCCGCTTCGTGGTCGTCGGTGCGCCGGACTATTTCGCGCGGCGCGGGCGGCCGACGTCGCCGGAAGAGCTGAAGCAGCACGACTGCATCCGCTTCCGCCAGATGAGCTCGCAAGGCATCTACCGCTGGGAGTTGGAACGGGATGGCCATGCCTTCGAAGTCGCGGTCGACGGCCCGTTGATCGTCAACGACACAGCGGTGAGCATCGCCGCCTCTCTCGACGGCATCGGGCTTTCCTATGTGGCAGAGCCCCTGGTCGAGCAAATGGTGGAAGAAGGCAGGCTCGAGCTGGTTCTGCAGGGCTATATGCCGCAGACGCCGGGCATCTTCCTCTATTATCCGAACCGGTCGCACGCACTGCCCAAGCTACGGGCTTTCGTCGCGCATATGCGTCGTGCATTGGCGGATTACATGAAGGCGCGCGAAGGCCTTGGCGAGGGTCGCAAACGCCTGCCGGGCGGGTGACGGATCCGGTCTTTTCCGCGTCACCCCGAACGCAGCGGGAAAGCCCGTCTTTCCCGCCGGAAATACCGGAAAAACTTGGAAAAACGGGTCCGAACGCCTATATTCTGAAGGTCATGGGACGCGCGATTCGGACGGGATTCGACGCGTCCTTTTCACGGGATCAAATCGAAAGCACTTCATGAGCGATCAGTCCGAGAATCTTCCCGGCGCGAATGCCGAGTACGGCGCAGATTCCATCAAGGTTTTGAAGGGTTTGGATGCCGTCCGCAAGCGGCCGGGCATGTATATCGGCGACACCGACGACGGCTCGGGCCTGCACCACATGGTCTATGAGGTGGTCGACAACGCCATCGACGAGGCGCTGGCCGGCCATGCGACGCTTGTCACGGTGACGCTCAACCCCGACGGCTCCTGCACGGTGACCGACAACGGCCGCGGCATTCCGACCGACCTGCACCCCACGGAAGGCGTGTCGGCGGCCGAAGTGATCATGACCCAGTTGCATGCCGGCGGGAAGTTCGACCAGAACTCCTACAAGGTGTCCGGCGGCCTGCACGGCGTCGGCGTCTCGGTGGTCAACGCGCTGTCGGTCTGGCTGAAGCTCAAGATCCGCCGCAAGGGCCGCATCCATGAGATGAGCTTCACCCATGGCGATGCCGACGCACCGCTGAGGGAAACCGGCGACGCCGGCGACGAGACCGGCACGGAAGTCTCCTTCCTGCCCTCTTCAGATACCTTCACCATGGTCGAGTTCGACTACAGCACGCTGGAGCACAGGCTGCGCGAGCTTGCCTTCCTCAATTCCGGCGTGCGGATCGTGCTGACAGACAAGCGCCACGCCGACGTGAAGACGCAGGAACTGCTCTATGACGGCGGGCTGGTGGAGTTCGTCAAATATCTCGACAGGGCTAGGAAGCATTTGATCGAGCCGATCGCGATCCGCGCCGAGCGCGACGGCGTCACCGTCGAGGTGGCGATGTGGTGGAACGATTCCTACCACGAGAACGTGCTCTGCTTCACCAACAACATCCCGCAGCGCGACGGCGGCACCCACCTCGCGGGGTTCCGTGGCGCGCTCACGCGCCAGGTGACGGGTTATGCCGAAACCTCGGGGATGACCAAGAAGGAAAAGGTCGCCCTCATCGGCGACGACTGCCGCGAAGGCCTGACGGCCGTGCTTTCGGTGAAGGTCCCCGATCCGAAGTTCTCGTCGCAGACCAAGGACAAGCTGGTCTCGTCGGAAGTTCGTCCGGTCGTGGAGAGCCTCGTCAACGAGGCGCTCGGCACCTGGCTCGAGGAGCATCCCTCCGAGGGCAAGGTGGTGGTGGAGAAGGTGATCCAGGCAGCGGCCGCCCGCGAAGCCGCGCGCAAGGCGCGCGACATCTCGCGCAAGAGCGTGCTCAATGTCAGTTCGCTGCCCGGCAAGCTCGCCGACTGCCAGGAGCGCGATCCGGCCAAGTCGGAGCTCTTCATCGTCGAGGGCGACTCGGCCGGCGGCTCGGCCAAGAGCGGACGCTCGCGCCAGAACCAGGCGATCCTGCCGCTGCGCGGCAAGATCCTGAATGTGGAGCGGGTGCGCTTCGACCGCATGTTGTCGTCGGACATGATCGGCACGATGATCACCGCGCTCGGCACCGGCATCGGCAAGGATGAAGGCGGCTTCAACGCCGACAAGCTGCGCTATCACAAGATCATCATCATGACCGACGCCGACGTCGACGGCGCCCATATCCGCACGCTGCTCTTGACCTTCTTCTTCCGGCAGATGCCGGAACTGATCGAACGCGGCCATCTCTTCATCGCCCAGCCCCCGCTCTACAAGGTGACCAAGGGCAAAAGCGCGCAGTATCTGAAGGACGAGACCGCCTTCGAGGACTTCCTGATCGAAACCGGCCTCGACGAGGCGACATTGTCGCTGTCATCAGGCGAGATCCGTGCCGGCCAGGACCTGCGCGCCGCCGTCCAGGACGCTCTCGGCGTGCGAAGCCTGATCAACGGCATCCATTCGCGCTACAATCGCGCGGTGGTCGAGCAGGCGGCAATCGCCGGCGGGCTCAACCCCGACATCGCCGGAGACCCGGCGCACGCCGCGGTCATGGCCGAGACGATCGCGCGCCGCCTCGACGAGATCGCCGAAGACACCGAGCGTGGCTGGCAGGGCCGCACCAACCCTTCCAACGAGGGACCCGGCGGCTACATCTTCGAGCGCACGGTGCGCGGCGTGAAGGAAGCCGCCGTGCTCGACATGGCGCTGCTCAATTCGGCCGATGCGCGCGCTCTCGACCGCTATGCGGCCCGTCTCGGCGAGGTCTATGCGGCACCGCCCGTGCTGCGCCGCAAGGATGTGTCGGAACGGCTTTCCGGCCCGCTGGCCCTGCTCGACGCCGTCTTCAGCAGCGGCCGCAAGGGCCTCACCATGCAGCGCTACAAGGGTCTCGGGGAGATGAACGCCGAGCAGCTCTGGGAGACGACGCTCGACCCGAATGTCCGCTCCCTGCTGCAGGTGAAGGTGACCGACGCGACCGATGCGGACTCGCTCTTCGCCCGCCTCATGGGCGACGAGGTGGAGCCGCGTCGCGATTTCATCCAGGAGAACGCGCTGAGCGTGGCCAATCTCGACGTATAGCTGCCTGACTTTCGACGATCGCGTATTGTCCGGCATTGGAACGCGGAAAGTTACCTCACGTGGTCATTTCCCTCGGAGGGATTGAGATCTATTTTCGCCGCCGGCCAGATCCTTTGAAAATCATCTCTCAGGGAGGCAATGGCCCGGGCAGCCACGTCATGGTCCATCTGGAGGGCTTCGGCTGCGTTTCGCAGTTCGTCGCGACTATGTAGCCTATTGACGACCCAGACTGCTTTTCTTTCGATATCCTCCCCGTATGCCGTGACCGCTTTGGCCAAGGCATCTTCGGGAATGGGGCCGTATGCCTCGACCAGTCTGCCGAGGTCGATGGCGTCCCGATAGGCTGTAGAGCGATCCATGCACCTATCCGAATTTGAAAGCAGCTTTTCCGAAAACATGTCGCGGACGAGCAGCGTTGGAACCTGGAGCACGGGATCGATATCGCCATCGACATCGATCCGAGACTCCCGAACGATTTCGAACTTTATGAGCTGCGCGCGATATTCGAGGAACATTCTGATGCCGTACTGATCGGCCCGGATGTCGCGAACGCTCTTTACTTCATTGGGAAACAGGGTGCTCGGACCTTTGCCGATAAGAGCGTTCCTCAAGTCCCGATAGCCGTTGGTATCGGAGCAGATGAAGTCCACGTCCAAGGAGCAACGGTACTCGCCCAGCCTCAGGACAATCGCCGTCCCGCCTCCGAACCAGCACTTGCTGTCCATCAGCATCTGATGGTTCATGCGCCGGAGGGCATCGCCTATGATTTCATGTTCAGGCCTGTTGAACGTCATCCGTCTATTCCTGCATGGCCAGGTCCATACCTGCATGGCCAAGTCCATAGCAGGATGCACGACGGAATGCCGGGTACAAGTAACTAGACCAACCTAAGGCCGTGGCCGTATTTGTCGCAGAGTTCCCTTAGCAGCCGGGTCTCTTCTTCGGTCAGGTGTTCATGATCGACGAAGCGCCAGTTCCGTTCGTACAGCGCGAAAACCTCGTCGTCAGCCATAGGACGACGGGGATCACGGTTCCACGCGAGCTTGGTCAGCTCGGGGAACTCAGCAGGGATGATCTCGACGGTCTGCATTGCCATAACGCGCTTCATATAGTCGAAATCCGCCGAGATCTCAAACAACGCCCACGATTGCCATTTGCGCGCCGGCGACTAGTCTTTACCGGCCAGGGGAGTTGGACATGCTCGGGTCGCAACGTCTGGACGCCCTGCTGGCGCAGCCGGCCAGGGCGCCGGGCGCCGGACAGCTGCAGAAGACGGAGGAAGATTGGAGGAAAACCCCGGCATAGCGGCAAGCGTCACCTTGAAGATCCTGCCGCCACGGGTTCGGCGCGACGCACTGGTCCGGCCGCGGCTTTCGCTCGGCAGGGACGGGCTCTTGGCCGAGCCATCCGTGGTCGTGCATGCGCCGGCCGGTTTTGGCAAGACCTCACTGCTGGCACAGTGGCGCCGCGAACTGCTCGGTATCGGCGCGTCGGTTGCCTGGCTCTGGGCAAGCGAGACTGACAACCCGACGGAACTGCTCCATGGTTTGATCCTGTCCTTTCGCGCCGCCGCGCTGCGGCCAACCTTCGGCCATACGCTGATGGGGGCGACGGACAGCAAAGGCATCGAGCAGTATTCGGAATTGCTAGCCGAAATCACGCAATCGGCGGTGGATGCAGCCTTTATCGTGGACGAGGCCGACCGGCTGCCCGCCGACTCGCGCGAGGCGCTGAGCTATATCCTGCGCAACCTGCCCGGCAACCTGCGGATCTTTCTCGGCATGCGCTCCATGAGCGGATACGAGATCGACGACCTGATCGCCTACGGGCAATGCGCCACGGTGACGACGTCGGCTCTAAGCTTCCAGCTCGACGAGTCGATCGAACTCTTCCGACAGCGGTTCGGCGACGGCTTCGATCCGGACATCGCGGCGCAGATCCATGAACTGACCGCCGGCTGGCCGCTCGGTCTGCAGCTTGCAATCTCCGCGGGTCTCAATGCGCGCTCCGCGGCGTCGCTGGCCAGCGAATTAGCCGGCAGCGCCGGCGATTTCCAGGAGCGTTTCGTTGCCTTGCTTCTCGCCAATCTCGACAGCGAGGACGTCGACTTCCTGACGCGCATCTCCATCCTCGACGACTTCACCCACGATTTCTGCAACGTCGTGACCGGCACGGCGGATGCGCGCCCCCGGCTCGATCGGATCGCCCGCACCACCCCGGTCGTGCAACTGGCCGAGCGCAGCGACTGGATGCGGCTCCATGCCGTTGCGCGGGAAGCGCTGCTTCTGAAATTCGCCGATCTGCCGGCTGCCGAGCGCCATGATCTGCACCGGCGGGCGGCGGAATGGCTGGCGACGAACGGCATGCCTGCCAAGGCGGCAGAGCATCTCCTGGCAATCGGCGAAACCGACCCGGCGCTCGATCTGGCGGAGCGCAGTCTCTACGATTCTCTAATGACGCGCGGACAACTCGGCCAGGTGCGAAACTGGCTGGCGGTGGTGCCGGACGAGGGACTGGACCGGCGCCCGCGCCTCCTGCTCGCGGCGGCCTGGGCGCTGGCCCTGAGCGAGCGCCACGACGAAGCAAGCCGCCTGGTCGACCGGATCATGGCCGGCGCCGGCGATGACGCATCATTGCGCTGCGAATGCGCGCTCATCCTCGGCGGTGCGGCCGCCTATGCCGACGATCCCGACCTGTTTGCGCGCCTGCACGACCCCTGGGCGCTCGATCCGCCACTCTCCGATCCGCTGCTGCTCAAGATCCACGCCAACCGCTTCGCATTCCGCGCGCTGCTCGATGGCGAACCGGCGCTGGCCCGCCTGCGTCAGCAGCGCGCACCCCGGCCGGGCAGCCTGCCGGAAATGAGCTATCTGTCGCGCTGGAACGACTTCATCATCGGCCTCAGCTACCTCTGGGAAGGGCAGGTGCGCCTGGCCGAGAAGATCATCCGCCCGGCCCTGCTGCAATGCGAGGCCGATCTGGGGCGGCGTAATGCCTTCACCTCGATGATGGCGGCGCTGCTTGCCGCTGCCATGTGGGAGCGCGATCAGCCGGAGGAAGCGCGGGTGCTCCTTGCCGACCGCATGGACGTGCTGGAAAAGAGCGGCCTCCCGGAAGCGCTCATGCTCGCCTACCGCACGCTCATCCGCATCGCCTGGTCGCAAGGGGACGAGGACCGGGCGCTGGAGCTGCTAGGCGCGCTCGAGGCGGTGGGCCTGCATCGCCACCTGCCACGCCTGAGGGTGATTAGCCTGGTCGAGCAGGTGCGCCTGCACGCACGGGGCTTTCGCGGCGAGACCTGCCGGAATCTGGCTGCCCGGCTGGACGCTTTTCTGGACACCAACACAGCCCAGCACGGCCCGATGTGGCGGCGCAGCATCGCCATCCAAGTGGAGCTTGCCCATGGCTATGCGGCGGTTGCGGCCCGCGACTGGCGCGCCGCGACCGCTCCTTTCGAACGGGCCAACGAACTTGCCCGATCCTACAAGCAGGAACGCCTCGTGATCGAAACGCTGGGCATGCGGGCGCTGATTTTGGAACGGCTCGGCGAGAACGCGCAGGCGCTCATGCGCGAAGCGCAGGAACTCGCCAGAACCTACGGGTTGCAGCGCGTCTTTGCCGATGCCCACCCAATGCTGGGCGATCTGGCCCGGCGGCTGCTGGCCGGTACCGGCGGGTCCGAGCCGGCGGCCGGCATTCCCCGGACCGCGCCGGAACCACCGGCAGAGCGGAAGACCGCGATGACCACGCACCGAGCCTCGGTGCTGACCCCCAAGGAGTGGGAAGTGCTCGAACTTCTCGCCCGCTCACTCTCGAACAAGGAGATCGGACGAGCCCTCGACATCCACGAGGAAACCGTGAAGTGGCACGTGAAGAACCTGTTCGTGAAGCTCGACGCCGGGTCGCGCAAGCATGTCGTGTCGAGGGCCCGCCTGATGGGCTTTCTCGCCTGACCACCCCCTTCCCCCCCTTCAAGTGGGGGGCATGCGCCGATGCCCCGGGCTATATTGGGATCAGATAGGACCAGCCGGGAGAAATCGGCCGTCCGATCGGTGTCAGGAGGACCGATGAGCCTTGAATCCGAAACCAGGCAGCCCGCTGCCCCCGCGAAGGTATCGCCAACGGCTCTGATATCCGAAATCAAGGTCGAGCCGCTGACCTGCACGATCGGGGCGGAAGTGCTCAACGTGAATCTCGGCGTCGCCTCGCGTGATGCCGGGATGATGCAGGCGATCCGCACGCTGCTGCTCAAGTATCGGGTGCTGTTCTTCCGCGATCAGGACGTAAGCCGCGCCGAGCATGTGGCGTTTGCCCGCCATTTCGGCGAGCTGGAGGATCATCCGGTTGCCGGAAACGATCCCGACCATCCGGGTCTGGTGCGTATCTACAAGACGCCCGACAAGCCAAACGACCGCTACGAGAACGCCTGGCACACGGATGCCACCTGGCGCGAGAAGCCGCCGATGGGTTGCGTCCTGCGCTGCGTCGAATGCCCCGAAGTGGGCGGCGATACGATGTGGGTGAACATGGTCGAGGCCTATGCGCGCCTGCCCGAGACGGTGAAGGCGCAGATCGAGGGCCTGCGGGCCCGCCATAGCATCGAGGCGACCTTCGGCGCCACCATGCCGATCAAGAAGCGTCTAGCGTTGAAGGCGCAGTATCCCGATGCCGAGCATCCGGTGGTGCGCATCCATCCGGAAACCGGCGAGAAGGTGCTGTTCGTCAACGCCTTCACCACGCATTTCACCAACTACCACACGCCTGAGAACGTTCGTTTCGGGCTGGACTATGCTCCGGGGGCCGCGCAACTGCTGCATTATTTGATCAGCCAGGCCTTCGTGCCCGAGTTCCAGGTGCGCTGGCGGTGGAAGCCGAACAGCTTCGCCTTCTGGGACAACCGGTCGACGCAGCATTACGCGGTGATGGACTATCCGCCGTGCCACCGGAAGATGGAGCGTGCCGGCATCATCGGCGACTTGCCGTTCTGAATTCCTGCCGGGCCATTCCGCTGTTCTGAATTGGTACAGGGCCCGACCCAAACATCGTCAATCGAAACTGGAAAGGATTCGCCATGAATTTCCTCGATGGCTCGCTGTTCCCCGAAAACCAGGAACCGCTCGTGATCACGGCCGCGCCTTACGGGCCCGAATGGGAACCGGAGGATTTCCCGCAAGACATCCCGATCTCGATGGACGAGCACGTCCAGAAGGCAGTCGACTGCTACAACGCGGGCGCCACCGTGCTGCACCTGCATGTGCGCGAGGAAAACGGCAAGGGCTCCAAGCGCCTGTCGAAGTTCAACGAACTGCTCGAGCGGCTGCGTGAAGCGGTGCCGGACATGATCCTGCAGGTCGGCGGGTCGATCTCCTTCTCACCCGAGGGAGAAGGCGCCGAAGCCAAGTGGCTCTCGGACGACACCCGGCACATGCTGGCCGAGCTGACGCCGACCCCCGACCAGGTGACGATCGCGATCAACACCAATCAGATGAACATCGTCGAGCAAATGACGGATGCCGACATCGCCGGCACCTCGATCGCCGAGCCGGACCTCTACCGTGCATATCGCGAGATGACGATCCCCGCGGGTCCGGAATGGGTCGAGGAACACATCCGCCGGCTGTCGGAAAAGGGCATCCAGACCCACTTCCAGCTCGCCAACATCTGTCAGCTCGAGACCGTCGAGCGGATGATGCGCCGCGGCACCTGCAACGTCCCGCTGATCTTGACCTGGGTTGCGCTGGGCGGCGGTTTCGATGCGCCGAACATCTACAACCTCGCGAATTTCGTCCGTGCCGTGCCGGATGGGGCCGTGCTGACGCTCGAATCCTCGATGCTGAACGTGCTGCCGCTCAACATGATGGCAATCGCCATGGGCCTGCATGTCCGCTGCGGTATCGAGGACAATATCTGGACCCAGGACCGTTCGCGCAAGATGGGCTCGGTCGAGCAGATTGAGCAGCTGGTGCGGATCTCCCGCGATTTCGGCCGTCCCATCGCCGACGCCAAACAGGCGCGCCGCATCTACCGGATCGGCGAGTTCTACTCCTCCACCGACGAGACGCTGGCCAGGAATGGCTTTTCGCCGAACCGGAAGTCCGGGCAGCGCGGTTTCCTGATGCAGGCTGCCGAGTAGTCTAAGATGGCCGAGGCGACCGTGTTGATCGTGCCGGGGCTGCGTGGCCATGTCCCCGAACACTGGCAGACACTGCTGGCGCAGCGGTTGCCTCGCGTCAGGGCCGTCGAGCCGATGGGCCGGACCGACCTCGATTGCGGCGCGCGTTGCGCCGCAATCGAGCGGGAGGCGCAGTCCATCGACGGTCCGGTGATCGTCGTCGCCCACAGCGGCGGCGTGATCATGGTCGCGCATTGGGCTCGACACACGCGTCGCCAGGTGCGCGGCGCCCTGCTGGCGACCCCGCCCGATTTCGAGACGCCGATGCCCGAGGGTTATCCAACAATGGCGGAACTCGACGCAAGCGGCTGGCTGCCGGTACCGCGCGATCCCTTGCCCTTCCCGAGCGTCGTCGCGGCAAGCCGGAACGACCCGCTGGGGAAATTCACGCGCATCGAGGCAATGGCGCTCCGCTGGGGCAGCGAATTCGCCGATCTCGGCGCGGTCGGACATCTCAACCCCGCATCAGGCTTCGGCGACTGGCCGGAGGCCGAGCGGTTGATCGGCCTCCTGGACACAGAGCTGGCCACGGATACATCCATTACAACGGCGAGGAACCGCTGATGGCTCGAGCAATCCGCTTCTACGAAACCGGGGGACCGGAAGTCCTGAAGCTCGAAAACGTCGAGGTCGGCGAGCCCGGTCCGGGAGAAGCCCGGGTCCGGCACTCGTACATCGCGGTCAACTTCATCGACATCTATTTCCGAACCGGACGCTATCCCCTTGAACTGCCGAACGGGCTTGGTTCGGATGCGGTGGGCGTGGTGGAGGCGGTTGGCCCCGGTGTCGAAGACATCCGCCCCGGCGACCGGGTCGGCTATCTCCTCGGGCCGCAGGGTGCCTATTCGGAAGTCCGGGTGATGCCGGCCGACGTACTCATCCCGCTGCCCGACGGAATTTCCGACAGCACCGCCGCCACCCTCGTCATGAAGGGCATGACGGTGCAGTACCTGTTCCGGCAGGTCTACCCGCTGCATGGAGGCGAGACGATCCTCTACCACGCCGCGGCCGGCGGCGTGGGCGTGCTCGCCTGCCAGTGGGCGCGGGCCCTGGGTGTCGAGATGATCGGCACTGTCTCGACCGACGAGAAGGCCGAGATTGCCCGCAAGAACGGCTGTGCGCATGTCATCGTCACCTCGCGCGAAGACATTGCCGCACGGGTGCGCGAGATCACCGGCGGCAAGGGCGTGCCTGTCGTATACGACTCGGTCGGGAAGGACACGCTGATGGCCTCGCTCGACAGCCTGCGGCCGCGCGGGACGCTGGTCAGCAACGGCACCTCCTCGGGTCCCGTCGTGGTGGATTCGACCCTGCTCGCCGTAAAGGGTTCGATCTGGATGACCCGGCCGGCGATGGTCCACTACGCGACGCCGCGCGCGCATATGCTCGACATGGCCAAGGAGCTGTTCGACATGGTGCTTGCGGGAAAGATCGTCAGCGCCCCCAGCCAGACCTACGCGCTCGAAGACGCTGCCGAGGCGCATGTCGCGCTCGAGGGCCGCAAGACCACGGGCGCGACCGTGATCGTGCCCTGATCGATCACTGTCCCGACCCACAGAAGGACCTCCCATGCTCGGCCAGATGATGCACCGACCGCTACTGATTTCGTCCCTGCTAACCCATGCCGAACGCCACCACGGGGAGCAGGAAGTCGTGTCGCGCCGGGTCGAAGGCGACACGCACCGCTACACCTACCGCGACATGGCAGCCCGCGCCCGGCAAATGGCCGACGCGCTTGCCGCCCGCGGGCTCGGCTTCGGGGACCGGGTGGCGACACTGGCCTGGAACGGCTACCGGCATATGGAGCTCTATTACGCGGTGTCCGGCTCGGGCGCGGTCCTGCACACGATCAACCCGCGCCTGCATCCCGACCAGGTGGCCTGGATCGCCAATCATGCCGAGGATCAGATCCTGTTCTTCGACCTGACGTTTCTGCCGATCATCGAGCAGATCGCCCGGCAGGCACTCACGGTCCGCGCCTTCGTCGCCATGACCGACCGCGAGAACATGCCCAACGCGCCGCACATCCCGAAGCTTCTTTGCTACGAGGACCTGATCGCGGAAGGCAGTGACGCCTTCGACTGGCCGGAGTTCGACGAGAATACCGCCGCCGCCCTCTGCTACACCTCGGGCACCACGGGCAATCCCAAGGGCGTCCTCTACAGCCACCGCTCGTCGATCCTGCATTCCTATGCCGCGGCGCTGCCCGATGCGATGAACTGCTCGGCGTGCGACACCATCCTGCCGGTGGTGCCGATGTTCCATGTGAATGCCTGGGGTCTGCCCTATGTGGCCTGCATGGTCGGCGCAAAGCTGGTGTTCCCGGGTCCCTGGCTCGACGGGAAGTCGCTGCACGAGCTGCTGGAAGCCGAGCGCGTCACGCTTTCGGCCGGGGTGCCGACCGTATGGCAGGGCCTGTTGGCGCATGTCGAGGCCACCGGCAGCCGGTTCTCGTCCATGTCGCGCACGGTCATCGGCGGCTCGGCCTGTGCGCCTGCGATGATCAAGGCGTTCCAGGACCGCTACGGGGTCAGCGTGCTGCATGCCTGGGGCATGACGGAGATGAGCCCGCTCGGCACCGTCTGCGCCCTGAAACCCGTGCACAAGGAACTCCATGACACGGCGCGACTGGCGCTTCAGGCCAAGCAAGGGCGCGTGGTCTTCGGCATCGACATGAAAATCGTGGACGAAGACGGGCAGGCTCTTCCGCATGACGGCAAATCCTCGGGTGAACTGATGGTGCGGGGCCCGTGGATCACCTCGGGCTATTTCAAGGGCGAGGGCGGCGACGTATTGGTCGACGGGTGGTTCCCCACCGGGGACATCTCGACCATCGATGCCGACGGCTTCATGCAGATCACCGATCGCAACAAGGACGTGATCAAGTCGGGCGGCGAGTGGATCGGCTCCATCGAACTCGAGAACATCGCCATGAGCCATCCGGACATCGAACTGGCCGCCTGCGTTGCCGCCCGTCATCCGAAATGGGATGAGCGGCCCCTGCTGATCGTCGTCAAGAAAACCGGGGCCGAGCTAACCGAGGCCGAACTGCTCGACCATTTCCGCGGCAAGGTCGCCCGCTGGTGGACGCCGGACGGCGTCATCTTCGTGGACAAGATTCCGCTGGGCGCCACCGGCAAGGTGCAGAAGAACAAATTGCGCGAGGCCTTCGGAAATCACCTGATTTCGCACAAGGCTGGCTGAGGAGGGGGATGCCCCCCTGTCGAGTGGGGGGACGCAAGCCGGACGGAAGCGTAGATTTCGCCTGTCGGACAAGTCCGCACCCGTCCGGTCCCAACCGGCCAACAAGAGGAGGAGGCCCCATGGAAAGGATCCTTTGCGGACTCGGCGGCAGGTCGATGCCGCTCTGCGCGCGCATCGCCCGGATTGCCGCGATACGCGAGGAACGGCCCAGCGGGTGCCCTCTGGCCTGTTCCGCCGGCGCTCTCATCTGCGCGGAGGGCAGCACGAAAACACCACTTTGCCCCTGTTTGCGCGCCAGAGGCATTACCGACCTCGGCTCAGGCTCGCAGCCTGACCCGTACGCTGTCCGCAAGGAAGCAAGCTAGCGCGACATGATCTGATGTTTGCACCGCTGGGGCGAAACGCCCAGCTATCCTACAGGAGGAATCCGATGAAGAAACTGAGCCTGGCGGCCAGCCTTGCCGCTGCACTTTGCGTGGCACAGGCGGCCGATGCGGTCGAATTGCGCCTTGGCATGGCGGCGCCTGCCGCAACACCTTGGGGAAAGGTCACCGAGAAATTCGCGGCAACGGTTGCCGAACTCTCCGGCGGCGAGGTCACCATAAGCATCTACTACAACAACGAGCTCGGCGACGAACAGACGATGGCGCGACAGCTGCCGCGCGGTCGTCTCGACATGGCGCTTCTGTCCAACGTCGCCGCCTCGCTGCTGGTCCCGGAATACGGGCTGCTGCTGTCGCCCTATGCCTTCGACAGCCTCGCGGAGGTCGACTGCGTGACCGACGCCCACCTGTCCAGCACGTTCGACGCTGCGTTCCAGTCGGCGGGCGCTGTCCTGCTTTCGAGCATCGAGGTCGGGCAGATGGTGATCATGTCGCAAAAGCCGTTTCGCACGCCGGCCGACATGGTAGGCGAAAAGGTCCGCACCTCGCCGACGCCGACCGATACGGACTACATCGACGCCACCGGCGCTGCGGCCGTGCCGCTCGGCACCGTCGATTCCATGCCCGCTCTGAAGACCGGCGCGGTCGTGGCCGTCACCACGCCGATCGTGATGGGCGTGGCAGCAGGCTATGCGGCTGAGGCGCCGCAGATCACGCTGACCGGACATGGCCACCAGCTCGGTGCGCTGCTGGTCTCGAAAAAGACGTGGGATGCGCTTGGCGACAAGGAACGCGCCGCGATCACCGAAGCTGCCCTGACGATGGACGAACTGCGGCCCGCCGTCCGCGCTGCGGAACAGGCGCTGCTGGAGAAAGCCAAGACGGCGGGCGCCATCGTCCACACGCCGACCTCGGACGAGAAAGCCGCCTGGAAGAGCTTCGCCGCACAAGCCCAGGAGCAGATCCTCTCCGACCTCGGCGACAACGCCCCGCAGGTCTGGGCCGACCTGCTCTCGGCCAAACAGGCATGCGCCAAGTAAGCCGATGCGTATCTTTCTTTCGCTTCTGGAAAGGATCGAGGGCCTCGTGGCCACGGTGGCATATGTCATCGTGGCGGTCCTCCTGATCGGCGACATCGTCGCGCGCGAGATCCTCGGAATTCCCTTGCTCGGCACGCAGGCGATTGCAGTCCTTGCGGCCATCGTCGCGGGGTTCGTGGGGCTGTCGCTGGCGACGGCGGCCGGTTCGCATCTGCGCCCGGAGGCCTTCGACAAGGTGTTGCCCAGACGGTTCGACAGCTATCTGGAGCGCGCCTCCGACCTGGTCGCGGCCGCCTTCTACGTCGCCATCGCCTGCTTCGCGATCCTATTCGTCACCGAATCGAGAGCGGCGGGAGACCGCATCGCCGTGCTGTTCTTTCCGCTCTGGCCGGTGCAGCTGGTCATGCCCATCGCCTTTTTGTCCTGCGCCATCCGGCACTTCTTCTTCGCGATCGATCCGAAGCTCAAGAGCCGGTCACAGCCTGGGCAGCAATTCGCGGAGGGCTGACGGATGGCCGCGATCGGACTCCTGCTGCTCGCTCTCCTGCTGCTCGTGCTGCGCCAGAACATCGTGGTGCTGCTGCTCGCCATCGCCGGCTATGTGCATCTGGTGTGGGGCGACGGTCGCCTCGAATATCTCGTCGAGGATATGTGGATCAGCCTCGGCAGCGAGGTTCTGTTGTCGATCCCGATGTTCCTGATCGCGGGAAACATCATGACCCGCGGATCGATCGCGAAGCGGCTGATCCGGATCACGACGCTGCTGACCGATCCGCTCCCCGGCGGGCTCGGCATCGCGACGATCCTGTCCTGCGCGCTCTTCGCGGCGATCAGCGGCTCCTCGCCGGTGACGCTGCTTGCGGTCGGGTCGGTCCTCTATCCGGCCCTGCTCGCTCAGGGCTACGACAAGAAATTCGCGCTCGGCGCCATCACCTCGGCCGGAACGCTCGGGATCATCATCCCGCCATCGATCCCGCTGATCATCTACGGGCTCGTGACCGAGCAATCCATCGCCGACCTCTTCATCGCCGGCATCGTCCCCGGCCTCGTGTTGACGGCGATGCTCGCGATCTATTCCTACTGGGTGAACAGGGCCCGCCCCTCGAAATCCTTCGACGGGGCCGCGTTCCTTTCGGCGCTGAGGGAGGGCATCTGGTCGCTGATGCTGCCGGTGGTGCTGCTTGGCGGCATCTATTCCGGTTACTTCTCGCCAACCGAGGCCGCCGCGGTGGCGCTGGCATACGGGCTGTTGGTCGAGTTCTTCATTCACCGGGAGCTGACCTTCGCGGATTTCCGGGCGACGACCCTCGACACGGCGAGGATGCTGGGCATGCTGTTCCCGATCATCGCCGTGGCGCTCAGCCTCAAGTCGATCCTGACGATCATGCGCGTACCCCATGAGCTCGCGCTCTGGATGACCGATGTCACCACGAGCAAGGTGGCTTTCCTGATCGCGGTGAACCTGCTGCTTCTGGTCGTCGGCTGCTTCTTCGACGTGATCTCGGCGATCCTCATCCTGGGGCCACTGCTGCTGCCCCCGGCAGTTGCGTTTGGCATCAACCCGATCCAGTTCGGAGTCATGATGGTGATCAACCTCGAGATCGGCTTCCTGACGCCGCCCATCGGGCTGAACCTGTTTGTTGCGATGACGGCGTTTCGCGAGAAATTCCAGCTGATCTGCGTCTCGGTCCTGCCATTCGCCGCTGTGATACTCGCGGTTCTGATGCTTGTTGCCTTCGTACCCGAGCTTTCGACCATGCTGCTGCGATAGCGACGGGGCCGCGCAGAACAGTCTTTTTGCAGTCCGTCTCAGCCCGGAAGCTCCTCGTTGTGCCGGGCTTTGATATCAACCCGACTGGACGTGTCCAGCATCCAGTCGGGCGGCGAGTTGCCGCCCGGATTGAAATAGACATTGGTGTAGCCGAGCACGCCCGGCGGTGTCAGTTTCGGATGCGAGTCATGACGATGGCGGAAACGGGCGCCGGTCCCTCGACGTCTCTCATGATGAGCGTCCAATTCCCGTCGGGGCCGGCCACGACCGAGCCCATGTCGATCGGCGCGCCGTCGGCACCTATGAGCGTGACCGTCACTGTCGAGCTGGTCGGCGACCTTCCGGTGAAGATCGGCGAGAGATAGAGCAGTTCCTCGACTTCCTCGTCCTCGTCCTCTTCGTCTTCGTCCTTGCCGAGCACCCGCCTGATCTCGATCGGATCCGGCGCCGCATTCAGGATATCGCGATCCGTGGCGCTTGCGATCAGGCGATAGTTGGACCTTGGGGCAACGCGGCCGCGTGTTCCCAGGTGCGACCCGGAGGCCGCTACCCTCGCGAATCTTGACTGTTGCATGCACGCGAAGAAAAAATATCGTTACATTCGCCAAGTATATTTGATGAAGATCAATGCCCTGCGATCAACCGTAGGGAGTTTACAGTCCCTTGGCGCCTTGTCAGTCCGCCGGTGCCTTGTCGCGGAGATGCAAATGCTTGCTGAAGCTGCTTCCTATGGACTCGACGCCTGGCAGCGTTCCATCCTCTTCCTCGATGTGATGCGGCGCAGGGCCGTCCAGTATGACGAGCATGCGTCGGAAGCCGTGCCCCATGTGCTCGACTTCGATGCCGAACTCGTCTGTGACGGCCGCGAGCTCGCGCGCCCCGTCAACTATCTCCTTGTGCGCATCGTCCCCCCGCAGGGCGTCGAGATCGACAGCCGCAAGCGGCCATTCGTGGTCGTCGATCCAAGGGCTGGGCACGGACCCGGAATCGGCGGCTTCAAGGCCGACAGCGAGATCGGCGTGGCGACGAAGGCCGGCCACCCGTGTTACTTCGTGGGCTTCCTGCCCGATCCCGTCCCGGGCCAGACCATCGAGGACATCGCCCAGGCGGAGGCGCGGTTTCTCGAGATCGTGATCGATCGCCACCCCGGGGCCGAAGGCAAGCCCTGTGTGATCGGCAACTGTCAGGCCGGCTGGGCGATGATGATGGTGAACGCCCTGCGCCCGGAGCTTTTCGGCCCGATCATTGTCGCGGGCTCGCCGCTCTCCTACTGGGCGGGCGTGAAGGGTCAGTACCCGATGCGCTATTCCGGCGGCCTGCTCGGCGGCTCATGGCTCACGGCACTCACCGGGGACCTCGGGCAGGGTGTCTTCGACGGCGCCTGGCTGGTGCAGAACTTCGAGAACCAGAACCCGGCGAACACTTTGTGGACCAAACAGTACAATCTCTACTCGAAGATCGACACGGAGGCCGAACGCTATCTCGGCTTCGAGAAGTGGTGGGGCGGCCACGTCCTGCTGAACGCCGAGGAAATGCAGTGGATCGTCGACGAGCTATTCGTCGGCAACAAGCTCGCCGCCGGCGAGGTCCGCACTTCCGACGGTGTCGCCATCGACCTGCGCAACATCCGCGCGCCGATCGTGGTCTTCTGCTCGAAGGGCGATAACATCACGCCACCGCAGCAAGCGCTCGATTGGATCCTCGATCTCTATGACAGCGTCGATGAGATCCGCGCCCACGGCCAGACGATCGTCTACACCATCCATGACACGATCGGGCACCTCGGCATCTTCGTCTCGGCCGGCGTTGCAAAGAAGGAGCACGACGAGTTCGCCTCCAACATCGACTTCGTCGACGTGCTGCCGCCCGGGCTCTACGAAGCCATTCTCGAACCGAAGGATGCCACGGTCGAAAACGCCGAGCTCGTTACCGGCGAATGGGTGATGCGCTGCGAGCCGCGAACGCTGGACGACATCCGCGCCCTTGGTGGCAACGATCTCGAGGACGAGCGCCGCTTTGCTGCCGCTGCCCGGCTTTCCGAGATCAACCTCGCACTCTATCGCGCCCTCGTGCAGCCATGGGTCAAAGCGACGATGACGCCGCCAGTGGCCGAAGCAATGCGTCGAATGCACCCGCTGCGCCTCCAATACGAGCTTTACGGCCCGCGCAATCCTTTCATGGCATGGGTGGAAACCGCGGCTGGCCGGGTCCGCGAGGAGCGGAGCCCGGTCGCTGGCGACAATCCGTTCCTCAAGCTCCAGCAGCAGGCTTCTGAGCAAATCGTCGAAGGCCTCGATGCCTGGCGCAAGACTGCCGAGCGGCTGTCGGAGGAGACTTTTCGTGCCCTCTACGGAGCGCCGGCCCTGCAAGCCGCGCTCGGGATCGACACCGGGTCGCAGCCCCCGCCGCGCAAGGCAGCGAAGAGCCTGCTCCACAATGCCCTGGTCGAACGGCGGATCGCGGAACTCAGGGCGGCCATAACCCAGGGCGGGCTGCGGGAAGCACTGCTGCGCTCAATGGTCTATGTCGGCATGGCCCGCGGCAGGGTCGACGAGCGCAGCTTCGAGGCGATCCGCCGGATCCGCGAAAAGGCCCCCCGCGCCGCTGAAGTGACCCTCGCCGAATTCAAGGCGCTGCTGCGCGAGCAGTTCTTCATGGTGCTGATCGACGAGGATGCCGCACTCGCAGCGCTTCCAGGTCTTTTGCCTGAAGGCCGCGACGAGCGCCGCGACGCGCTCGATCTGCTTACCAATGTGCTGACGGCATCCGGGCCGCTGACCGACGCTGCAGCGGAGCGGATGAAGCGGATCACCGAGCTTTTCGCCATCGGAACAAGCAAGGGGCGGAGCTCGAAGATCGAACGTGTCGAATCCGAGACGAGCGGTGCTTCGACCAGTGAATCCGCGGCGCAGGGTTCGCAGCCGAACGTTTCGCATTGAACAAGGAATTCGGGGATGAAGCGCCATGCCGGCGATGGCCCCGATCGGAAACAAAGAGATGGACCGGCACCCTCGGGATGGCCCGATGCCAAGCTCAGTCCCGTCTGTCTCGTCGAAGCGTTGCGAAGGACGGCCTTCGCAGGAGTGAGGAACAGTCATGTCGGAAGTCCCGCAGGAACCGTCAAGGGTCTCTTCCAAGTACGACCGGCTGATCGCCGCCGCACAGGTGGAGGAGCCAGCCCGAACGATCGTAGCCCATCCCTGCGACGAGACTTCGCTGCAAGGGGCGCTTCAGGCCGCCGCCGCCCGGCTGATCCTGCCGGTCCTGGTCGGTCCCGAGGCAAAGATCCGGGCCGTTGCGCAGGCGCACCACCTTGACCTTGCCGACTGCGAGATCGTCGACGCACCGCACAGCCACGCTGCCGCAGCCCAGGCCGTCGCTCTTGTCCGCGAGGGCAGGGGCGAACTTCTGATGAAGGGCAGCCTGCACACCGACGAACTGATGCGGGAGGTGACCGCCTCGGCCACCGGGCTCAGGACCGAGCGCCGGATCAGCCATGTCTTCATCATGGACGTGCCCGGCCACGCCGACACGCTCTTCATCACCGACGCCGCGATCAACATCTTCCCCGATCTCGACGCAAAGCGCGACATCATCCAGAACGCCATCGACCTCTTCACCGCGGTCGGCCTGGGCCAGCCGCGGGTGGCGATCCTGTCGGCAGTGGAAACGGTCACGACCAAGATACCTTCGACCATCGAGGCTGCTGCGCTGTGCAAGATGGCCGAGCGCGGCCAGATCACAGGCGGATTCCTCGAGGGCCCGCTCGCCTTCGACAATGCCATCGACCCCGAGGCAGCGCGCATCAAGGAGATCGCCTCGCCGGTGGCTGGCCACGCCCAGATCCTCGTCGTTCCCGACCTCGAGGCGGGTAACATGCTGGCGAAGAACCTCACCTTTCTCGCCCATGCCGACGCCGCCGGTCTCGTGCTCGGCGCCAGGGTGCCGATCGTGCTGACCTCGCGGGCGGACTCGGTGCGCACGCGCCTCGCCTCCTGCGCCGTTGCCTCCCTCTACGCCGCCGCCCGGCGTCGCGTCACCCAAGTGGCGGCATGAACCGATGGACGCGATCCTCGTCATCAACGCCGGCTCCTCGAGCCTGAAGTTTCAGATCTTCGGCCTTGTCGATGGCGCACCGGTCCGCCAGGTGCGCGGCCAGGTCGAGGGCATCGGCACCCGACCCCGCCTGGGCGCCGCTGCCGCCGACGGCACCGCGCTTGTCGAACAGGGCTACGCGCCTGAGGAGATCCGCGACCTGCCCGCCGCGCTCGCCACGACCAGGCACTGGCTCGGCACCCTGGACGGCTTCGAACTGCGTGCCATCGGGCACCGCGTCGTCCACGGCGGCCCGGACTTCTCCGGTCCTGTCCTGATCGACGCGGCCGTGCTCGACCGGCTCGCCTATCTCCAGGATCTCGCGCCGCTGCACCAGCCGAACAATCTCGCACCGATCCGGCTCGCCATGGAGATCAACCCGGACGTGCCGCAGGTCGCCTGCTTCGACACGGCTTTTCACCGCGGCCACGCCATGCATTCCGACTGCTACGCACTGCCGCGAGCCCTCTACGAAGAAGGCGTGCGCCGCTACGGCTTCCACGGCCTCTCCTACGAATACATCTCCGAACGGATGCGCGAGATAGCGCCTGCCGCCGGCCGGGTCATCGTCGCCCATCTCGGCAGCGGTGCCTCGATGTGCGCGCTCCAAGATGGCCGCAGCATCGAGAGCACCATGGGCTTCACCGCCCTCGACGGCCTGCCGATGGGCACGCGGCCAGGCCAGCTCGACCCCGGCATCGTGCTCTATCTGATCGACCAGCGCGGCATGAGCGTGAAGGAAGTCACCGACTTGCTCTACAAGGAGTCCGGCCTCAAGGGCCTCTCGGGCATCTCCAACGACATGCGCGACCTGCTGGCGAGCGACGACCCGCATGCCGGCCTGGCGCTCGACCACTTCGTCCACCGCTGCGGGCTGAGCGCCGGCATGCTCGCCGCCGCGCTCGGTGGCCTCGACGCTTTCGTCTTCACCGCCGGCGTCGGAGAGAACTCGGCCGCCATCCGCGCCCGCATCGCCGAACGCCTGGCCTGGCTCGGCGCCAAGGTCGACGCAGCCGCCAACGATACCGGTGCCACTTGCATCTCAACGCCAGCGAGCCGCGTCGGGCTATATGTCATCCCAACCGACGAGGAACTGATGATCGCCCGGCACACGCTCGCCTTCATTGCCGCCCCGACCTGAATCGCCGGAGATCGTCATGTCGCATGAGACCGCCATATCCATCCCCACCGCCAAGGCCGGCAAGATCCTCGAGGGCCGCAAGGGCCTGATCGTCGGCATTGCCAACGACCGCTCGATTGCCTGGGGCTGCGCCCGTGCCTTCCGCGCATTCGGTGCAGAGATCGCCGTCACCTATCTCAACGACAAGGCGAAGCCGCACGTCGCGCCGCTTGCCGAGGCCCTCGATGCCCCGATCTTCATGCCGCTGGATGTGAGCGTGCCCGGCCAGATCGAGGCGGTCTTCGACCGCATTTCCGAGACCTGGGGCGAGCTTGACTTCTTGGTGCACTCGATCGCTTTCTCGCCCAGGGACACGCTTCAGGGCCGGGTCACCGACGTCCCGCGCGACGGCTTCCTGACGACCATGGACGTCTCCTGCTGGTCCTTCATCCGCATGGGTCACCTCGCCGAACCGCTGATGAAGAATGGCGGCACGCTCTTCGCCATGACCTACTACGGCTCGCAGATGGTGGTGGAGAACTACAACATTATGGGTGTCGCCAAGGCTGCGCTCGAGGCCGCCGTCCGCTACATGGCCGCCGAGCTTGGACCCAAGGGAATCAGGGTACACGCGATCTCTCCCGGTCCGCTCGCCACGCGCGCCGCCTCGGGAATCCCCGACTTCGACGAGCTCCTCGCCAAGGCAAAGTCCAAGGCCCCTTCGCGCGAGCTCGTCGACATAGACGATGTCGGCGCCGCAACCGCCTTCCTCGCCCACGACGCCGCGCGCCTCATCACCGGCCAGGTGCTCTATGTCGACGGAGGATACCACATCATGGACTGACACGGTCTGTCCGGTGACGGTGGCGCCTCGTCACCGAGTGCCGTCTGCGACGGCCCCATCATGTGAAGTCATGCGCCGATTGCGCCCGAGGTCGGGTCTTCCCCATCGGGCTGTCGTGGGTTTGCTCCTATTTCTTCGGAAACAGGAACGTAACCGCGGCGCGCGCTCCGAAGCCATCCGGCCCGCCCTCGGGAGTTTCGGCCCAGTATCGGACGCCGGCCTGCAGGCTGACCGGCTGGTGTCCGAACTTCACCAGCTTGCTGATCATGAAGTTGACCGGCACTGACCAGGCCTCGTTGGTCCAGTCGTAGGTGGATTCCGTGTTGAGCGCGAAGGTCCAGGCATCCGCCGTGGTATAGCTGACGAAAGGCTGCAGGAATGTGGAATTCACGTCCGGTCGCGCTTCCGGTCCGGCGAATGACCAGATGTGGTTGGCCAGCATACCGTAGGTCCATGGTCCCGTTTGCTTCAGGACCACGCCGGTCGGTCCAGCGCCCCATTTGTCGCCGCCCAGCAGCGGGTCGGTGCCTGTCGGAATCAGGAACGCCGGTCCGGCACCCCAGATGATGCCGCCGGGCCCCGGTGCCTTGGGCGAGAAGAACAGGCTCTGCACCGTGTCGCCGAGCCCCGACTGGGTGCCGGACGGGCCGGCGATGTCGTCCTGCCAGATGACCGGCAGGATCGTGCGCGAGATGATGTTCCAATCCTCGTTGAGCGAGATCGGGATGACCGGCTGGATGTTCAGCGTCACCTTGTCGCCGTCATTCGGCCCGAAGCCGGAATCGTAGTTGAACTGAAACGGCACGCTGATCAGCGAGGCGACAGGGTTCGACAACTGCTTGGCGAGGTCCGCTTCCTGGGCCCTGGCGGATGTGCCGGCAGCTATGACCGTCAGCGACGCCAAGAGACCAAGGATAACTCTACCCGACTTCATCGCGCTTCTCTGTTTCTTTGCGGGCAACGGTGCCATGGATCGAAGCGCCGAGCAATTGCCCGGGCGATGCCGACCCTGCTTGCCGAATTGATAGCGCAGGCAGGATGGTGTGATAGTTGGACCTTGGTGCAACGCAGCTTCGGCATTAAGCAATGGTTCGAACGCCGAGAGGGCCCGATAGCCTCCCCAGGCTTCTTTCGTGTGTCCCGGAAACGGTCATGACCGTGTCAAACAGGGGACACGAGAGACCCTTATGGCTTCCGTTCTCCCTGTCGGCTAAGTTCAGCCAGCCGTTGCATCGATGGAATCGTCTTGTCGCGCCGACCGCTTTTCTTTCAGATCTTGATCCTGTTGCTTTGTCTGGCTCCGACGCCGGGCAAATTCTCCGCAGCCAGAGCCACCGAAGGAACTGCCAAGCGGATCCTCATCGTCTACGAGAACGAGAGCACCCTTTTCGCCGTGACCGAAGTCTCCCGCGGCCTGCGAGAGGGCCTCGTCGGCGATGCGCCCACACGGATCGAGCTCTACAGCGAACATCTCGATTCCGTCCGCTTCCCCGGTCCGGGCCATCTGGATCGGCAGGCGCAGTTCCTGGCGGCCAAGTACAAGGGGATTCCGCTCGACATCGCATTGGCCGCCGGGCCCGGCGCGCTCCTGTTCATGCTCGAGCACCGCGACGCGATCGCGCCGGGCGCGCCCCTTGTGTTTGGCGGGATCACCGACGCGACGCTGAAATCGCTCTCGCTGCCGGCCGACATCTGGGGCGTGGTCAGCCGGTTCGACCCGGTCGGAACGATCGATCTGGCGAGGCGTCTCCAGCCGACGGCGAAGCGCATCGTCGTCATGACCGGCTCGTCCGATTTCGACCGCCAGTGGGAAGCGCGAGCCCGAAACGAACTGACAGGGAACTATCGCGGACTGAGCGTCGAGTATGTTTCGGGGCTGACGCTGGACGGCTTCAAGGACGTCGCGAACCGACTGCCCGCCGATACGATTCTGCTGATCCTCACCATACTCCAGGATGCGGCGGGCCGCTCCTTCATCCCCCGCGACGCGGCGGCCGAGATCGCTCCGGCATCGGTTGCGCCGGCCTATGCCGTCTACAGTTCCTTCATCGGCACCGGCGTGGTGGGTGGCTTCGTGGAAACGTTCGAAGGTATCGGCATCGACATGGCTGACCTTGCCAGCCAGATCATTTCGGGCGCACCGCCGGAGCGACGGACCGAAGCATCGACCAGCCGGCCGGTCGTCGACTGGCGGCAATTGGAACGCTGGGGTATCGGTAGCGACCTTCTTCCCGCGGACACGCAACTCGAATTCCATGAGCCGCCGGTTTGGGAACGATATCGCTTCGAGATCATAGCGGCTCTTGCAGTCATCGGGCTCCAGGCGGCCACGATCGCCGGCCTCGTCATCCTTGACCGGCGCCGTCGCATCGCGCAGGAGGAACTCGCCCTGGAACGGCTGGAGCTGGCCCATCTTTCGCGTATCACGCAGCTCGGCCAGCTCTCGGGAGCCTTCGCCCACGAACTGAACCAGCCGCTCACCTCGATCCTCGCGAATGCCGAAGCAGGAGCCCGGCTGCTGGCCATGAAGCCGCCCGACCTGAACGAAGTGAAGGATATCCTCGAGGACATCGCCGACGAGGACAGGCGCGCAGCCGGCATCATCACGCAGTTGCGGCAGCTCATGGTGAAAGGAGAGGCGGCGCTCGAGCGGGTGGATCTCAACAAAGCGGTTGCCGCGACGATGGAACTGGCGAGGAGCGAACTGGTTGCACGCCAGACGCAGGTCGACTTCCGACGGGAGGAGAAAGAACTGCCCGTCCGCGGCAATCTTGCGCAGCTGCAGCAGATCGTGCTGAACCTGATCCTGAACGCCACCGAAGCCATGCGTCATCTTCCGCCGGGGGGACGTGAAATCACGATCGAGACGCGGACATTGCCAGGCGGTGCACGTCAGTTGTCGGTTTCCGATCGTGGGCCGGGAATTTCGCCCGAGATGAAGGATAAGGCCTTCAAGCCTTTCGTGAGCGGTGGAGCGACAGGCATGGGCCTCGGACTGCCCATCTGCCGTTCGATCGCATCGGCGCACGGAGGCACTCTCGCTTTCGACGACCATGAGGACGCCGGCACTCGGGTGATCCTCACCCTGCCGCCGGTCTAGCAGAACCAACCGGCAAGCCACCGCGCATATGGCGAACAAGGCAGGAAGCTGGGATGCGCATCGATCCGACGGCCGCATGGGACCCAAGGCCAACTACGACGACCCGCTCGCATGTGGTACAGGATGGGAATGGAACGTGTTGCATCAGTGGTGGCCATCGTCGACGATGACGACTCGGTTCGTCGTGCACTGCGCCGGCTCGTCACGTCGCTTTCCCACCAGTCGCGCACATTCGCATCGGGCGAAGAATTCCTCGACGCCTTGTATGAAGCCACGCCCGATTGCGTCTTGCTGGACCTGAACATGCCCGGATTGAAAGGGCTGGACGTCCTGCATCGCCTCCGGAACGAGGGGCGGCAAGTCCCCGCCATCATCATGACCGGCTTCGACCAGCACGGGATGCGGGAGAGATGCCTTGAAGCGGGCGCGGCCGCCTATCTGGTCAAGCCGCTCGGGCGGGCGGCCGTGGCGTCGGCGATCGAGGAGGCGACAGCGGCTTCGGAGTGACCCATTGCCACTCACAGCCCGCCGCATTGCCCCAAGGTCCAACTTACTTGACGTCATCTTACCTGAATAATCCGCATCGGACCCTTCGCGGGCGTGCGAGGACGCGGCGCCGGCAGGGGTAGATCAGGAGGCATCGATGAAACTTGCAGCCTTGACAACCAGGCTCAGCGCCGCGGTGTTTACACTCGGCGCAGCTTACCTTGCCCCGTCCGACCCTGTCGCGGCGCAAGAACAGGCTCAGAAACCGAACATTCTGGTGATCTGGGGGGACGATATCGGGACCTGGAACATCAGCCACAACAACCGTGGCGTGATGGGATATCGAACGCCCAATATCGACCGGATTGCCGCGGAGGGCGTGTCTTTCACCGACTATTACGGACAGCAGAGCTGCACCGCCGGACGCGCGGCCTTTCTCGGCGGCAACGTGCCGGTCCGGACCGGCATGACCAAGGTCGGCCTGCCCGGCGCCCCGCAGGGCTGGCAGACAACCGACGTCACCATCGCCACGGTGTTGAAATCGCTCGGCTACGACACCGGCCAGTTCGGCAAGAACCACCAGGGCGACCGCGACGAGCATCTTCCGACGAACAACGGCTTCGACGAGTTCTTCGGCAATCTCTACCATCTCAACGCCGAGGAAGAGCCGGAGAACCGCGACTATCCCGGCGACATGAAGCTGGCCGACGGCCGTACCTTCCGCGAAGCCTTCGGCCCGCGCGGCGTGCTGCGCGCGTCTGCCGACGGCAAGATCGAGGATACCGGGCCGCTGACCCGCAAACGAATGGAGACCGTGGACGAGGAGACGCTAGCCGCGGCCGTCGACTTCATGGATCGAAAGACCAAGGAAGGCAAGCCCTGGTTCACATGGTGGAATGCTACCCGCATGCACTTCCGCACGCATGTGAAGGAGGACAATGTCGGCATCTCGGGGCCGAGCGGCAACAACTATCACGACGGCATGGTCGAGCATGACCGGATGGTCGGCCAGCTCCTCGACAAGCTCGACGAACTTGGCGTCGCCGACAACACCATCGTCTTCTACTCGACCGACAACGGCCCGCACTACAACACCTGGCCGGATGCCGGCACGACGCCCTTCCGCAGCGAGAAGAACTCGAACTGGGAAGGCGCCTATCGCGTACCTGCCTTCGTCCGCTGGCCCGGTCATTTCCGCAAGGGTGAAACCGTGAACGGGATCGTCGCCCATGAGGACTGGCTGCCGACCGTCGCAGCCATCGCCGGCAATCCGAACATCAAGCAGCAATTGGCCGACGGCGTGGAACTCAACGGCCGGACCTACAAGAACTATATCGACGGCTACGACATGACGGCCTATCTCTCGGGCGAGGCTGAGGAGTCTCCGCGTCACGAGTTCTGGTACGTCAATGACGATGGCCAGATCGTCGCCGCGCGTTATGACGACTGGAAGGTGGTGTTCCTGGAGAACCGCGGCGAGGCCTTCGGGGTCTGGCGCGAGCCCTTCACGGAACTGCGTGTTCCCCTGCTCTTCAACCTGCGGCGCGACCCGTTCGAGAAGGCGCAGCACAACGCGAATACCTACAACGACTGGTTCCTCGACCGGGCTTTCGTGCTCGTGCCGATCCAGGCGCTGGCCGCGCGCTTCCTGCAGACCATGCAGGACTACCCGCCGAGCCAGGCGCCGGGATCGTTCAACCTCAGCGCCATCGAGGCGAAGATCAAGGCCGGAACCGGCAACTGAACCGACAAGGACAACGATCGGGACGCCGGGACCGGCGTCCCGATCACTGCCTGCCTTGCAGCCATGTCGATGGGAACCTGAAGATGGCCAAGATATCCGTCACCGCGGCATTCGCAACATTGCAAGTTCTGCTGATCGCGCTACCCGCCCTTGCCGACCCGTTGCCCTCCTGGAACGACACCCGGGCCGAAGCCGCGATCATCGAATTCGTCGAGCGCGTCACCGATCCGGTCTCGGATGATTTCGTGCCTGCCGCCGACCGCATCGCGGTATTCGACAATGACGGCACGCTGTGGAGCGAACAGCCGGCCTATTTCCAGGCCCTCTACGCACTCGACCGCCTCAAGCAGAAAGCCGAGAAAGACCCGTCCATACTGACTTCGGACACGCTCAAGGCGGCGGCCAAGGGTGATCTGAAGGGCGCGATGGCCGGAGGTCAGGAAGGGCTGATCGAGATTCTCGACGTTTCCCACTCCGGCATGTCGGTGGGCGATTTCGAGGCCGACGCGCGTGAGTGGCTGACAACCGCCAAGCGTCCGCAATCCGGGCTTGTATATGCAGACATGACTTATCAGCCGATGCTGGAACTTCTCACCTATCTCAGGGACCAGGATTTCGCCACTTACATCGTCTCGGGCGGCGGCGTGCATTTCATCCGCGCCGTTTCCGAAGAAGCCTACGGAGTGCCGCCCGGACAGGTGGTCGGCACCGAGGGCGACACCCGCTACGAGGCGAAGGGCGACAAGCCGACCCTCATGAAGTTCGGCGGCATCTCATTCATCGACGACAAGGCCGGCAAGCCCGTCGGTATCGACCGCCATATCGGCAAGCGCCCGATCTTTGCTGCCGGCAATTCGGACGGAGACTTCGAGATGCTCGAATGGACGACGTCAGGGGAAGGCCCGCGCTTCGGTCTGCTCGTGCATCACACCGACGCCGAGCGCGAATTCGCGTATGACCGCGAAGGTCACGTTGGCGTGCTGAACAAGGGCCTGGACGAGGCCGAGAAGCGCGGCTGGTTGGTCGTCGACATGGCAAAGGACTGGAACCGGATCTGGTCGGGCAAGCAATGACACCACGCGAGCAGATCGAGGAACTGCGCACCCGCATGGGTGCAGCCATCGTCGGCCAGCGCGCTGTGATCGAACGGCTGCTGATCGGGCTTCTTGCCAATGGCAACCTGCTCGTCGAGGGGTTGCCCGGCCTTGCCAAGACGCGGGCGATCAAGGCGCTCGCGCACAATCTGGAGGCAAGGTTCAGCCGCATACAGTTCACGCCCGATCTCCTGCCGTCTGATGTGACGGGAACGGAGGTTTATTACCAGTCGGGTGAAAAGGGCGAATTCCGCTTCGAGCAGGGCCCCATCTTTGCCAATATCGTGCTGGCGGACGAGATCAACCGCGCCCCAGCCAAGGTGCAGGCCGCGCTTCTGGAAGCCATGGAGGAACGCCAGGTCACGGTATCGGGCAAGACCCATGTGATGGAGCCGCTGTTCATGGTGATGGCGACGCAGAACCCGATCGAACAGGAGGGCACCTATCCGCTGCCCGAGGCGCAGATGGACCGATTCCTGATGCATGTGCTCATCACCTATCCGCCGGTGGAAGACGAAGTGGAGGTGATCCGGCTGGTGCGCGGCGAAGAGATTGCCGCGCTGGAGGCGCAGCATGTCAAGGCATCCTCCACCAAACCTTCCGCCGTTCCGCAGGACGCCATCTTCGCCGCAAGGCGCGAGATCGGCGCGATCCATGTCTCCGACGCGATCGAGCGCTACATGGCCGATCTGGTGAATGCCACGCGCATCCCCACCGAATACGGCAAGGACCTGCCGCGATGGATCGAGATCGGCGCCAGCCCCCGCGCTTCGCTGGCGCTCGACAGATGCGGTCGTACCCATGCCTGGCTGGCGGGCCGCGACTATGTCGATCCCGAGGACGTGCGCGCCATCGCGCCCGACGTGCTCCGGCACCGGCTGGGCCTGACGTTCGAGGCGCAGGGCGAAGGCGTGACGCCGGACAAGGTGGTTGGTGAATTGCTGAAGCAAGTCGCATTGACCTGAGCGAGACCATGCGGGACAGGCCGGCACGAACACGCGCAGGCATCGGGCGCCCGGCGAGCGCGACCGAGGTCGAGGACACCCGCATCCACGTCGATCTCGCCCATCTCAGGAAGCTGGAGGCACGTGCCCGCCAGATCAGTTTTCTTCCGCGCCAGCCCGCCCGCAGCGTGCTCAACGGCAGGCATGCCTCGCGGCTGCGCGGACGCGGGCTGAACTTCGAGGAATTGCGCGGCTACCTTCCCGGCGACGACATCCGCGCCATCGACTGGAAGGTGACGGCCCGCACCGGTGAGCCGCACGTGCGGGTCTATACGGAGGAGCGCGACCGTCCGACCCTGATCGTGGTCGATCAGCGCATGTCGATGTTCTTCGGGTCGGTCCTCAACATGAAGTCCGTGACCGCCGCCGAATGCGCCGCGCTTGCCGCCTTTCGCATCTTCGATCAGGGAGACCGGGTGGGAGGGATCGTATTCGGCGATAGCGCGATCGCCGAGATCCGGCCCGGGCGCAGCAGAAAGTCGCTGACCGCCTTCCTGACCGCGCTGAGCGATGCCAACGGGCAGCTCGACGCCGACCGGCCGCCGGTGGCGCCGATGTCCATGAATCGCGTCCTGCAATCCGTGGCGCGGATTGCGCCGCGCAACCATCTGGTGCTCGTGTTCAGCGATTTCGACGAAGTGGACGCGTCGACGCACCGGCTGGTCGCCGGCCTGTCCCGCCGCAACGACCTGGTGCTGGTGCTCGTGTCGGATCCCTATGTCGAGGAGATGCCGGCCGGGGTGAAAGTGGTCGTCTCGGACGGAACGCTGCAAGCGGAAATCGACACCGCCGACAAGACGGTGCACCGCCGGCTGAAGGATATGGCGAAGGGCCGGCTGGCCGAAATCCTCGACTGGCAGAGGCAGCTCGGGGTGCCGGTCCTGCCGCTGACGACGTCAGGCGACAGCGTCGAGCAGATGCGGCGGCTCATGGGCCTGCCGGGGCGACGGCGATGAACGACGAGGCCGAACCCGTTACGCTGCTCGATCTGCTCGGCCGGCTGATCGAGGCGCCGGAGCCGCCGCCGGTCTCGATGATGCCCCAGACCTGGGGCTGGGTCGCGCTGGCACTGATCCTGCTGGCGATCGGCATAATCGTCGCGGCTTACCTGCGGCGACGCTACCTGGCCAATGCCTATCGTCGGGATGCAGTCAGGGAACTCGAGGCGGCAGGGGACGACCCGGCGGCAATCGCGGAGATCCTCCGGCGCACCGCGCTCGCCGCCTATCCGCGGCGCAACGTGGCCGGGCTTGCCGGCGACGGCTGGCTGAGCTTCCTCGACGCTCAGGTGTCCGGACGGGACTTTTTGGAGGGGCCCGGCCGAGTGGTGGCATCGGCTCCCTACAGAACGATGCCGAAGGAGCCGGCGCTCTACGCGGTCGCCAGAAACTGGATCCTTCGGCACCGTCCGGAAGGAACGCCATGATCACGCTGGCTTTCCCCTGGGCGCTGCTCCTGTTGCCGCTGCCGTTCCTCTGGCTCCTGTTGCCGCCGCATCGCGAGCGCGTGCCGGCACTGCGCTTTCCCTTCTTCAGGCGGATCGTCGAGACCGCCGGCTCCTGGCCGGGCGAAGGGGCCGTCGTGTTGTCGCGCAGCCGCCTGCAGATGGGGACGGCCATCATCATCTGGCCGCTGCTGGTTCTCGCCCTGGCCCGTCCCGAGCGCCTGGGCGAAGCCGTCGAACTCGACAAGTCCGCCAGGGACGTCATCCTCGCGATCGACATATCGGGATCGATGGACGCCAAGGACTTCGTTGCCCCGGACGGCACCAAGAAGCAACGGCTGGAGGGCGTGCGCGGCGTCGTCGACGATTTCATTGCCGGACGCGACGGCGATCGCATGGCCCTGGTCGTGTTCGGTTCAAAGGCCTATGTGCAGGCTCCGCTGACGGAAGACCTGCAGACCATCAGCGAGTTGCTGAACCAGACGGATGTCGGCATAGCCGGCCCGCACACGGCGCTTGGCGATGCGATCGGCCTGGCGATCCGCACTTTCGAAGCCAGCAACATCGACCAGCGTCTCCTGATCCTGCTTTCGGATGGAACGGATACGGCCAGCCGCATGAGCCCGGTGAATGCCGCCGAAATCGCGCGTGACCGGAATATCGAGATCTATACGATCGGTGTCGGCGATCCGAATGCAGCAGGCGAGAACCGTGTCGATCTCGCGACGCTTCAGGACATTGCACGCCGAACGGGCGGCCAGTATTTTTTTGCGGAGGATGAGAAGGGCCTGCGGCAGGTGTACGACAGAATCGACCAGCTCGCCCCGCGCAAGGTCGAGACCCTGTCGTACCGGCCGCGGCAGGCTCTGGCCTACCTGCCACTGGCTGCGGCGACCCTGATCGGAACACTGGCCATCGCCTGGCTGGCCCTTGGCAGCGCACGCAAGGGGCGGGCATGACGGAGATTTCGTTCTTCCTCGAAGCCTTCCACTTCCTCAGGCCGGCCTGGCTCCTGCTTGTTCCCGCGATCGCGGCGATCTGGTTCCATGTCCGGCGCCGCGCGATGCGTCCCGCGCAGGCGACCGAAAGAATTGCACCGCATCTGCGCAAGGCCATGACGGTCGGCGGCGTCCAGACGCGGCATCTGCTGGCGATCGACGGCGTGGCCCTGGGCCTGTTGCTCACGGCATTGGGGGCTGCCGGGCCGACCTGGTCGCGCGTGCCGGACCCTTTCGTTGCGCAGACCGTACCCCTTGTCGTGGCGCTGAAGGTCACATCGTCCATGACCGCCGATGACCTCGCTCCGACGAGGCTGGAGCGTGCGAAGCAGAAAATCCGGGATCTTCTGAAACTGCGGGCCGGCGGGCGGACCGCTCTCGTCGCCTATGCGGGCTCGGCGCATTCCGTCGTGCCGATGACCGACGACCCAGGCGTCGTCGAACCCTATCTGCAGGGCTTGTCGCCCGAGATCATGCCGGAAGACGGGGCCGACGCGGGAGCAGCGCTCGCGCTCGCCCGTGACATCCTTGCCAGGGAGGATGTGCCCGGCGGCATATTGTTCGTGACCGATGCCGTCGACACGGCGGATGTCGACGCGCTCGGCAATGCCGATGTCGCAAGTCTCGCCGTCCTCGCGATGCTTCCCGAGGGCGCAAACGATCCGGGTATCGACCGCCTGAGCGTTCCGGTCGTGCGCGCCACACCCGACGGCGGCGACGTACGCACGCTCGAACGCCGGCTGAACGCCGCCTATGAGCGCGTCATGACGGAAGAGGGAACGCAGCCCTGGAACGATCGCGGATGGCTGCTCGGCTGGCCGGCGGCGCTGCTTGCGCTGTTGTGGTTCCGCCGCGGCTGGACGATGCGCTGGTCGCTCCTTCTTGCGCTCGGGATCGGCGCGATGCCATCCCCTCCCGCCCATGCTGAAGGCGTCATCGACTGGCTCCTGACGCCGGACCAGCAAGGCCGCCTCGCCTATCAGCGCAAGGAATACGATCGCGCCGCGGAACTGTTCGCCGACCCGATGTGGAAGGGCCAGTCGCTGTACCGGGACGGCCAGTACAGCGAGGCAGCGGATGTCTTTTCCCGGCTCGACACGGCGGCGGCGGCTTTTGCCGAAGGGATGGCGCATATCAAAGGCCGGGAATACCGGGACGGGATCGCCGCCTTTGAAACCACCCTGAAGCGCGATCCGGACTATCCGGGTGCGGCCGAGAACCTCAAGACGGCCAAGGAGATCCTCGACTACATCGAAACGACCCGCGAGCAATCCGACACCGGCGAGGAAGCCGGCGAAGGCGCCGACGAAATCGTCATGGACAACAAGGATGCGCGCGGAGCCGAGACCCGTATCCAGGGCAAAGGTGACGCACTGCTGACGACCGAGCAGTGGATGAACACGGTCGATACCGATCCCGCGGACTTTCTGCGCCAGCGCTTCGCCATCGAGGCGGCGACAAGACAAGCGACGACACGACAATGAGACTGCTCATCTTGCTACTCGTTCTCGTTGGAATGTCGGCGGAGGTCGTCCACGCACAGCAACCCGACCAGCAACCCGTTGTGGAAACCGAGCTTGACAAGTCACAGGTGGTGCCGGGGCAGTACGTGACCCTCCGCGTCACGGTCCTGGTGCCGACCTGGCTGCCGAAGCCGGTGGAGTTTCCGTCGATGGAGGGTCCGAACCTGCGGGTGCGTCTGCCGGAGCGATCGACGGGACCGACGAGCCGCAGGATCAACGGCGAACAATGGTCGGGGGTGACGCGGAACTATCTGATCTCGCCCATGGTGGCTGGAACCTTCGCTATCCCGGCACAGAGCATCTCCGTCACCTATGCCGTTCCGGGAAGTTCCGAGGCGGCCCGGGCCGAGTTGAAGACGAAAGCCGTCACGATCGCCGGCGTCCTGCCGCAAGGCGCCGAGGGGCTCGATCCGTTCATCGCCGCAACCAGCCTGAAACTGACGCAGGAGTTCACGCAACCGACGACGGGACTGCAGCCCGGCCAGAGCATCAAGCGGACCGTTACAGCCGAGATGGAGGGCGCATCTCCAATCGTGCTGCCCGAACTGATGCCCGAAATCCGGATCGAGGGGATAGAAGCCTATCCAGGGCAACCGTCGATCTCAGAGAAGGACGAGCGTGGCCTGCTGTCGGGAACCCGTATCGAACAGGTGACACTCATGGCCGAGGGCGGCGCGAACGGCCACGTGCCGGGGGTCGAACTGCGCTGGTTCAACCTGACGTCGGGCAAGATCGAGACGGCGACGCTGGATGGATTCGACATATCCGTCGACGGCCCGCCCGCATCCCGACCCGGCTCCGATCGCCGGACAATCACGCTGGCGGCTGCGGGGCTTGCGGGCATCGTCGTGCTTGCCGTGTCGGCGTTCCTGATCCGCCGGTATTGGCGGCGGGCGACAGACACCTATCGCCGCCGCCGGGCCCGACGTGCAGCCAGCAAGGCATGGGCGGAACACGCCATGTTGAAGGCCATTCGGAAGCGGGACTATCCGGCGACTTTGCGCGCCGTCGACGAATGGGCCTCACGCCCTCCCGTCACCGACGCGGCCCTGGTCGCCCCCATTCATCAGGCCCTGACCGGAATTGGCCGATCGATCTACGGCCAAACCGAAGGGACGCCTCCGTCTGACGCGTGGCGTACCGTCAGCGAAGCGGTGAAGGGCGCATCGGCGGGACCTCGCCGCAGCGCCCGCGACAGACTTCCGCCTCTCAATCCGGAGGTCGCCAACGGTTGACGGAATCCAGGATCGCAGCCGACGGCTGCCACCAATCCAGCAAGAGAGTGGCCGAAGATTTCCATCAGTAACGACTAAAATAACTGAATCTTTGACAGATGAAGCTTGCGGAAAGAAAGGTTGAAATAAAGCCCATGAGGAGAGATGATGGACGCTGCGAAGCGTTGAACTGCGGCCCCTGGAATACCACCTGACATGGCGGGCTGTCGGTGCACCGTGTTGCATGGGGCATGCTGACGTTGGACGACGGCCACAGCGGGGGACGGAGGGCTACCGTGGTTTGGCCGTCGGTGTGAGGACCGGCCCATGGATGGAAGCGTTTCTACCGTCTACCTGGTAGATGACGACAAGGGTGTTCGTACGTCGCTGACGAGGTTGCTCTCGACAGCCGGACATGTGGTCAGGTCCTATGCGAGTGCCGGCGATTTCCTGGGCCATCACGACCCTGCCGTTCACGGCTGCGCCGTCATCGACCTCAGCTTGCCTGACATGGACGGGTTGGACGTCCAGCAATCCCTCCTCTCCGGGCGGATCAACCGGCCCGTCATCTTTGTCACCGGGTTCGGGGACATTCCCACGAGCGTCAGGGCGATGAAGGCGGGTGCCGTGGACTTCCTGACCAAACCCGTGGACGCTTCCGCCCTTCTGGCCGCGGTGGCGCAGGCGCTGGATCGCGACCTCCGTAGCCGGCGCGAAGGAGAGCTGAGACATTCCGTCGAGGCGCGGCTGGCGAGCCTCACGCCGCGAGAGGGCGAGGTTCTCGCGCATGTCACGGCAGGGCGCCTCAACAAGCAGATCGCTGCCGAGCTCGGGACAGTCGAGAAGACCGTCAAGGTGCATCGGGCCCGTATGATGAGGAAGATGGGGGTGCGCACGGTTGCGGACCTCGTGCGGGTCGTTGCCTCCATTGGCAGTTCCGGACCCCTGATGGCGTGGCCCGGGATTGGCCCCAAGGTCAATCACGCCGACATGCCGGTTTGATATACGGACGTCGAGAGGCGGCGGCCACGCAGGAGCGCCAGATCGCTCTCCAGAAGAGGCCCGTCGAACAAAGCATTGCTTCATGAATTCGCGGCGCGCTGGTTCCAGCCTTGGCAGGGATCGCTGCGTTGCCCGGCTGCACCGCGGCAAGTGCCGCGGAAAGCCTCCCCGCCGGCGTTGCCATCCGGCCGCTTGCCGGCACCACGGACGGGGGTCCTCCTGCCGGTGGCGCGATGGCGGCAGGGTGATTGGCCGAGGCGAAAGCATGGATCGAGCGTCCCCGAAAGCCGGCACCCCGCCGCGTAGCGCGCCTCCCCAAGGGTCGCCCGCTTGACAAGTGCCTGCGCGGCATATTCCAAACTGGTCGCGACGGCTGACGGCGATCTGCTGGACCGGGGACAAGGGATGGCGTTTTTCATATTCATCGCGGAGCGCAGCCTTCTGGCATTTGGGCTGCTTCTGTTTCTTGCCCAGCTGATCGCCCATGAAATCGGGCTGCGGTTCGGACGCCGGGACCGGGCCAAGGACCGCGGCCAGCCGGAGACGGTCGGCATCGTCGTCGGAGGCATGCTGGGGTTGCTGGCTTTCGTCCTGGCACTGACGCTGTCCTTCGCCAACACGCGCTTCAACGAGCGTCGTGAGGGAAGCCTCATGGAGGCCAATGCGATCGGAACCGCCTGGCTCAGAGCCAAGGCCATCGGCGGCCCGCAAGCGGACCAGATCGCCGCCTTGCTCGAGCAATATACGCAGGTGCGCGCGGACTTCGTTCGACATGGCGGGAGCCGGGCCTCCATCGCCGAATTGAACCAGCGCACGAACGCGCTCCAGTCCGAGATGTGGGGACAGTTGGCGCCGATCGTGCGCGAACAGCCCAGCGCTATCTCGAATTCGCTGATGCTCGCCCTGAACGACCTGTTCGACGCAAGCACGAAGGAACGCCTTGCATTCGAGACACGGCTTCCCCCGCAGCTGTTCTGGCTGCTTATCGGCATGACTCTATTGAGTGTGACTTGCCTGGGCTATCAGTTCGGCCTCAAGGAGAAGCCCTCGCGCGTGCTGGTCGCGCTGCTTACCCTCATGTGGACGGCTGTCATCGTCGACATTCTCGATCTTGCAGCCTCACGTATTGGCCAACTTCGGACCGCAACGACCGTCTATGAATGGACACTTCAGGGCTTCGGCGGAACCACCTCCATCCCTTCGCCGTCGGGGACACGGCCTTAGAGCGGTGGCGGGCTGATCTCTAGCCCGAACTTTACCCGCTTGAAGGCCGCGGGATTGCTGGATTTCGGGCGATCCCTGGCGTTGTAGTGTAGTGAGGTATTGGCTGATATTGCGTTTGACAGGGGACGGGGTCGGTGAACCAAGATTCTCATGTACGTCCCACCGTCCCCAACCGCAATTCGCCCCCCCGCCGTGCTGTTGCGCGAGAGCTATCGCGACGGCGATAAGGTGAAGAACCGCACGCTTGCCAATCTCAGCCATTGGCCGGCGGAGAAGGTCGAGGCCCTGCGCGCGGTCTTGCACGGTGACAAGCTGGGGCTGGCGGGAGAGGGGCTGGAGATCGTCCGGGCGATGCCGCACGGCCATGTTGTGGCGGTTCTCGGGACGCTCAAGCGGATCGGGCTGGACCGGCTGCTTATCCATCCCGACCCCTGATCGCTGCGGGCCGCCATTTCACCGCTTCTGCTTCACCCGCTTCTGCTCAATCCCTCGGCGGAATGACGAAATTTCCGGCATTCTCGCCGTGCCGGACCGATGCAAGCCGCCGAAATACCCGTGCCCTGCCGATGCTGCCTGCTTTGCACATTCCTTGCTTGGTTATTTCCTGTGCAGAGCGTCTAGGGTTCCGGCCGCCGCGGCATGATCTGGCAAAGTCGCAGGCTTTCCGCATCATGCACCGGCACATCGGCGGTGCTGGTCCGAGAGACGCGACCGTACGGGTGCGCTGAGGCATCCGGCGGGACACGGCGGGCCAAAATCCCGGGAGAACACTGCACGGGTTTGCTGGCGCGAACCTTCTCCCGGTAGCGCGCACGCAGACCCCAACAGGATATCCGGACATGGTTCCGGATCCAGACGAGGGGTAAGATATGCTGCGCAGACTGACCGGAATCGTCCTAGCCGCCCTCCTGGCCATTCCCTCCACAGCGGCCTTCGCCGCGCCCAAGACCGACTTCAAGATCTGCTGGTCGATCTATGTCGGCTGGATGCCGTGGGGCTATATCGCCGACAGCGGCATCATGAAGAAATGGGCCGACAAATACGGCATCAATGTCGAGATCACGCGCATCAACGACTATGTCGAGAGCATCAACCAATATACCGCCGGCGGCTTCGACGGCTGCTCGATGACCAACATGGATGCGCTGTCGATCCCCGCCGGCGGCGGCGTCGACACCACGGCGCTGATCATCGGCGACTTCTCCAACGGTAACGACGCGGTGATCCTGAAGGACAAGAAGGAGCTCGCCGACATCGCCGGCCAGAGCGTCAACCTCGTCGAACTGTCGGTCTCGCACTATCTGATGGCGCGCGCGCTCGACACGGTCGGCCTGACGGAAAAGGACCTCAGCGTCGTCAACACCTCCGACGCCGACATTGTGGCAGCTTACGGAACGTCGGACGTGACCGCGGTCGTGACCTGGAACCCGCTCGCCTCCGAAATCTTGGCCATGCCCGGCGCGGCCAAGGTGTTCGATTCCTCCGACATCCCGGGCGAGATCATCGACTTGATGGTGGTCAACACCGAAATGCTCGCCGACAACCCTGCGCTTGGCAAGGCGCTCGTCGGCGCCTGGTATGAAGCGATGGCGCTGATGGCGTCCGGCACGCCCGAAGGCAAGGCGGCCAGGGAGGAAATGGCCAAGGCTTCGGGGACGGACCTCGACGGTTTCGAGGCGCAGCTCGCCTCGACACAGATGTTCTACGAACCGGCCAAAGCTGTCGCCTTCGCCAAAAGCGCGGAATTGCCGAAAACCATGGACCTCGTGCGCAACTTCCTCTTCGACCACGGCATTTTGGGCACCAACGCGCCGAACGTCGACGTTATCGGGATGAGCTTCGCCGACGGCTCGGCGCTTGGCGACAAGGAGAATGTCAAGCTGCGCTTCGACCCGGCCTTCATGGCGGAGGCGGCCGCCGGATCGCTCTGACCAGGCGGAGGGCGATGACGATGCTAGAGCGCGTTGCGATCGCAATCCCGGAGGCGGCTGCGCGGGCAGCCGCCGGCAGGCGCAAACCGCGCCTGCGGCTCGTCAACGCCAGGCTGTCTCGCACCTCGGCGTTCCTCCTCGCCCTCTTACCATTCCTGGCCGCTGCGATCACCTATGTCGTCGCATCGGCCGACAGGCTGGCCGCCAATCCCGCAGATAAGCTCCTGCCTTCGCCTGCGCAGATGTGGCGGGCCTTCTTCGAGCTCGCTTCCGTCCCCGACAAGCGTAGCGGCGACATCGTCCTGTGGGTCGACACCTTTGCGAGCCTCGAACGGCTCCTCGCAGGCGTGGGGATCGCGACGCTGTTCGCGCTCTGCCTTGGCACCGCGATCGGCTTTGTCCCCCGCATCCGTGCCCTGTTCCTGCCCTTTGTCACGGTCATCTGCGTCATCCCGCCGCTGGCGCTCTTGCCGATCCTGTTCATCGCGCTCGGCCTCGGCGAGGCGGCCAAGATCACTCTGATCGCAATCGGCGTCGCCCCGGTCATGGTGCGGGACGTCGCCAACCGCGTGGCGGAGCTGCCGACCGAGCTGATCGTCAAGGCGCAGACGCTCGGCGCCAATACCTGGACGATGATCCTGCGCGTTGTGCTACCGCAGGTCATGCCGCGCCTGATCGTCTGCGTGCGGCTTGCGCTCGGGCCGGCCTGGCTGTTCCTGATCGCGGCCGAAGCCATCGCCTCGACTGAGGGGCTCGGCTACCGCATCTTCCTGGTGCGGCGGTATCTGTCGATGGACATCATTCTTCCCTATGTCGCCTGGATCACGCTGCTCGCGGTCGTGACCGACTGGCTGCTCGTGCGCCTTTCGCGCGCGCTGTTCGGCTGGGCGCATGCCGGTGACGCAAAATGAGCCGAATCCTCGTCCACGGGCTGGAAAAGAGCTTTGGCGACGTACGTGTGCTCGAGCGCGTCAACCTCGCGGCCGAGCACGGGGAGTTCCTGTCGCTCGTCGGCGCCAGCGGTTGCGGGAAATCCACCTTCCTGCGCATCATCCTCGGCCAGGACGAGGCGTCCGCCGGCGTGGTGGTCGTCGGTGACGGTCCGATCGCGCCGGAGCCGACGCCAGACCGCGGCATCGTCTTCCAGCGTTATTCGGTTTTTCCGCATCTGACCGTCATGCAAAATCTCTTGCTGGTGGAGGACTTCCGCTCCGGCGGGATGATCGGCCGCACGCTCGGCGCGCGGCGCGCCAAGGCCAGAGCCGAGGCGGAAGCAATGCTGGAGCGCGTCGGCCTCGGCCATGCCCGCGACCTCTATCCCGCGTCGCTGTCGGGCGGCATGCAGCAGCGCCTGGCAATCGCGCAGACCTTGCTCGGGCGGCCGAAAGTGCTGCTTCTTGACGAGCCCTTCGGCGCGCTCGATCCCGGCATCCGGGCCGAAATGCACGAGCTCTTGACCGAAATCTGGACCGAGCACGGCATGACGGTGCTGATGGTCACGCACGATATCCATGAAGCCTTCAAGCTCGGCACACGCGTGCTTGTTTTCGACAAGGTGCGCCATGACCCGCAGTTCCCGTCCGCCTACGGCGCGACAATCACCTACGATCTGAAGCTCGACCGCAAGGAACGGGCTTCCTTCCCCGAGATGGCCAAGGTGGCCGCGCTGGCCGGGACGACCCGGCCGGGACATGTCAGCGCGGCGACGGCGCCGCAGGAGACCCAACAATGAGAGACCTGCCCGAGCGGAAGCAAACGCGCGCCGGACTGATCCAACGCGTGCCGACCGAGCACCGCCATCACCCGGATTTCGACGTGCGCGCCATGCAGGGCTGGCGGTCGATCGAGGCGGAGGAAAAGCTGCCCGAGAGAGGCTGGCGCAAGGAGCAGCAATGGGCGCTGGACATGGGCCTGCCGGGCGCCGAATGCCTGACCGACAGGAGCATCCCGACATTCGCGCGCGGCGAGCTGCCTCATTTTGCCGGCATCAACACCTTCCTCAAGGCGCCCTATGTCGAGAATGTGCGGGACGTCGGGAAATATGACGCCGCCATCATCGGCATTCCCTTCGATTCCGGCACGACCTATCGCCCTGGCACTCGCTTCGGGCCGCAGGGCATCCGCCGCATCTCCGCGCTTTACACGCCCTACAATTACGAACTCGGCGTCGACCTGCGCGAGCAGATGACGCTGTGCGACGCCGGTGACGTCTTCACCATCCCGGCCAATCTGGAAAAGAGCTTCGACCAGATCACGCGCGGCGTCAGCCACGTCGCCTCGTCAGGTGCGCTGCCGGTAATGCTGGGCGGCGACCACTCGATCGGCTTTCCCTGCGTGCGCGGCATCGCCGAGGTGACGTCCAAGCGCATCGGCATCATCCATTTCGACCGCCATATCGACATTCAGGAAAAGGATCTCGACGAGCGTATGCACACAACGCCCTGGTACTGGGCGACCAACCTGCCGAATGTTCCCGCCACCAACCTGGTCCAGCTCGGCATCGGCGGCTGGCAGGTGCCGCGCTACGGCGTTGCCGAGGCGAGGAAGCGCGGCACCAATGTGCTTACCATCGACGACATCGAAAAGCTGGGGCTCGAAAAGACGGCCGAGATCGCGCTTGAGATCGCCTGGAAGGACGCCGATGCCGTCTACGTTTCCTTCGACGTCGATTCGGTCGATTGCGGCTTCGTGCCGGGCACCGGCTGGCCGGAACCAGGCGGTTTCCTGCCGCGCGAGGCCCTGAAGCTGCTCGGGCTCGTCACCGCTCCCGGCGTCTGCGGGCTGGAGGTCGTGGAGGTCTCGCCCCCCTACGACACCTCCGACATCACCGCCCTATTCGGCACGCGCGTCGTCGTCGAGGCGCTTGGCTCGATGGTCGCCCACGGCACGCTTGGCAAGCACAAGTCGATCATCGACAAGCCGGTGAGTCTCTAGCCATGCACGATGATCATCATCACCATCACGATGACGGCCATAGCGGCTACGATCATCACCACCCGCATCCCCCCGGCCACAACGGCCCCGCGGGCAAGGCCGTGCAATGGCAGACGCCGCACCTGCCGCACGATCACAGCGCGCCGCAGCCGCGCGAGGCCGATCTCGACCTCGTGGAAAAGGCCTTTGTCGAGGCCTTCTCGGGCGCGTCTGATATCCCGAGCCTGCTGCGCCTTTCGGGCATCCCCTTCGTCGGCGAAACGGCCGATGGAACGCAACTGCATCTCCTGCGCGTGGAAACCGAGGACCTGGCCGATGTCGGCGCCGTCATGCCGCTCATCGGCGGCAACGGCGTGCGCTACGACCCGCTGCCGCAGCGGCTCGCCTCGCGACGGCGAAAGCTCGCCTTCGTCTATCACGACGGCCAGGCGGCGCACCGGCTAGGCTTCGCGGAAGCCCGGTCCTTGAGCGACCGAACCCAGGCCTCCCAAATCACGATGGCCGGCCAATGATCGCCGCCCTCACCTCATCGAACAGCTTGTACCGGAGAAGACCATGAACATTCGTGCCACCCGCCTCACCGGAGCCGCTACCGCGATCATGGCGCTCACGCCATCGATCGCCAACGCCCACACCGGCGGCGACCCTCTGCACGGGCTCGTCGCCGGGCTCGCGCATCCCATCTTCGGCCTCGACCATCTCCTTGCCATGCTGGCGGTTGGCATGATCGCGGCGCGAACAGGTGGGCGCGGTATCGCCGCCTTGCCGCTCTCCTTCGTCGCGGCCATGCTGGCCGGCGCCGCGCTCGGCATGAGTGGTGTGGCGCTGCCGGCTGTCGAGCCCTCGATCGCGCTGTCGCTCGTGGTCCTCGGCGCTATCATGGCCTTCGGCCGCCGCCAGCCTCTTGCCCGCAGTTGCGCGCTCGTCGGCCTCTTCGGCCTATTCCACGGCCATGCCCACGGGCTCGAAGTGCCTGCGAGCGCGAGCGGCCTTGCCTATGTGGCAGGTTTCGTCGCCGCCACGCTGGCGCTGCACGGAACCGGCGCCCTTGTCGGCGCCCGGGGCCTCCTCATGCGCGGCTTCGGCGCCGGCACGGCCCTGTTCGGCCTTGCTATCGCTGCCACGCAGGCGGTCTGACTGGGGTATCTGAACCCGGAAGATGGGAGACATGTTCAGGAAGGAGAGGCCATGAGCGGACTATGGCGCCGGCGGCTGATGAGGTTGCGTCGACTGCTCTTTGATCTCATCAGGGTCCGCGCCGAACGTCTGTGAAGGGGTCGCCGGGGCTGTCCCGCCGGGTTGGACGCGCCCAAAACCCGGCGGCGATTGTCGCATGGCACAGGGTCTTCCTCATTTGTGTGGTGCACGGTCAATCGCCTGCTCTGCTCACGTCAAGAGCAGCAGATTTCGCAGCATTTGAGCGCCCGTAGTGCTCCTGATCTTCAGAAACGATGGGTCGCGAAAGGGCTCCGTGGCAACCTTTCGGGGCAGCGTCGGAGACTCCTACGACAACGCTCTCGCTGAGACGATCAACGGCCCTAAAAAGCAGAGGTCATCCATCGACGTGGACCGTGGCGCTCGTTCGAAGCCATCGAGTTCGCCACGTTGACCCGGGTCGACTGCTTCAACGATCGCCGGCTCCTGGAGCCCATCGGCAACATCCCGCCGGCCGAAGCCGAGGAACGCTACTACGCCATGCTGGAAGATCCGGCCATGGCCGCGTGACTCAAACCAAATGGCCTCCGGCAAACCTGGGGCGGTTCACAACAGACAGAGTTGCCGCCTCAAGCTCCCATTTCGGCAACAGCTACTCGTCCTGGCCAGCTTGGGCCTGTGTCTGCCGACGCCGAGCAGCCAAGCAACAATTGCCACCTATGCGCGCTTGACAAGCCTTATGCTCACAATAAGCATATGATCCCGCGTTATGCCGCCATAGCAGCGTCGGATTTCTAGGCTGGCTACGAAGAGCAAAGCTGTCCGGTATTTGGACGCCGGGACGGGCGGCAAGACCTGGAGCAGTGGAGAGGACATGACCCTGAAATTGCAGCGTAACGACGCCGAGCCGACCCATGCGGCGTCCCGCCGGCATTGGACGGTGGAGGAGGCCCGAGCGCTCTATGACGCGCCTTTCAACGATCTCCTCTTTCAGGCCCACTGCGTCCATCGCGAGAATTTCGACCCCAATCGGGTTCAGCTCAGCCGGCTCCTGAGCATCAAGACCGGCGGCTGTCCGGAGGATTGCGGCTATTGCAGTCAGTCGGCGCACCATGAGTCCGGTCTGAAGGCCTCCAAGCTGATGGAGGTCCAGCGTGTCATCGACGAAGCCAGGAAGGCGCGCAATGCGGGCGCCACACGCTACTGCATGGGCGCGGCGTGGCGGAGCCCCAAGGCGCGCGACATGGATGCCGTCGTCGCCATGGTCGAGGGCGTGAAGGCGCTCGGCATGGAAACCTGCATGACGCTCGGCATGCTCGATATCGACCAGGCGCGCCGGCTCAAGCAGGCGGGGCTCGACTACTACAACCACAACATCGACACCTCCGAGCGCTACTATGGCGAGATCATCACGACCCGTAGCTTCGCCGACCGGCTCGATACGCTCGCCAATATCCGCGACAGCGGCATCAAGGTCTGTTGCGGCGGCATTGTCGGCATGGGCGAAGAGGCAGTCGACCGCGTCGACATGCTGGTGGCGCTTGCCAACCTGCCCGAGCACCCCGAAAGCGTGCCGATCAACATGCTTATCCCCATCGACGGCACGCCGCTCGCCGGGTCGGCACCGATCGAGCCGATCGAGTTTGTCCGGACCATCGCGCTTGCGCGCATCCTGATGCCGAAGTCTCATGTCAGGCTGTCGGCCGGCCGCACGGCCATGAGTGACGAGATGCAGGCGCTGTGCTTCTTCGCCGGCGCCAACTCGATTTTCGTCGGCGACACCCTCCTGACGGCCGGCAATCCGGGCGAGGATAAGGATAGTGCACTGTTCCGCCGGCTCGGCATCGCACCCATGGAGATCGCCGCTTAGTGACGGTGCTCGACCGCTTTGAGGCGACGCTGCGCGGGCTTTCCCGGAAAAGTCGCCTGCGCGCATTGTCGCCGCGCGCCGGCCTCGATTTCGCCTCCAACGACTATCTCGGCCTCGCCTCCTGCCGGCGGCTTGCCGACGCCGTCGCCACCGCCCTGGCCAACGGCACACCGGTCGGAGCGGCGGGGTCTCGCCTGTTGCGCGGCAACGCACCCGAGCATGAGGAATTGGAGGCCGTTGCAGCACGATTCTTCGGCGCCGAGTGCGCGCTGTTCTTCGGCGGGGGTTATGTCGCCAATTTCGCCGTACTGACCACACTGCCGCAAAAGGGGGACCTTCTGATCCTCGATGCGCTCGTCCACGCCAGCGCCCATGAGGGCGCACGCGCCGGCCGGGCGCAGGTCGTCGAAATCCCGCATAACGACATTGGCGCCATCGATGATGTCATATCGCGCTGGCGCGACGGCGGCGGCACCGGCCACGCCTGGATCGCGGTCGAGAGTCTCTACAGTATGGACGGGGACCGCGCGCCGCTTGCCGATCTCGCCGCTCTCGCTGACCGCCATGATGCCTTCCTGTTCATCGACGAGGCGCATGCGACAGGCGTCTACGGCCCGGACGGACGCGGTGTCGCCCATAATCTCGAGGGCCGCGACAACGTTGTGGCACTGCACACCTGCGGCAAGGCGCTCGGCTGCTCCGGCGCGCTCGTCACAGCCCCCGCCGTGCTGTGCGATTTCCTGGTCAATCGCTGCCGGCCTTTCATCTACGCGACCGCCCCGTCGCCCTTGATGGCGGTCGCGGCGACCGAAGCGTTGGCCATTCTGCGCGACGAACCGGAACGTCGCGAGAGGCTGGCGCAGCTTGTCGCCTTCGCTGGACGGGAGATAGAGACACGTTGCGGGATCGGGCCGAGCGGCTCGCAGATCCTGCCCGTCATCGTCGGCGACAACCGCCGCGCCATGTCGTTGGCCACAGCGTTGCAGATGCGCGGCTTCGATGTACGCGGCATCCGCCCGCCGACTGTACCGGAGGGCACCGCCCGTCTCAGGATTTCGCTCACCCTCAATGTCGGTCAGGCCGACGTGTCGGCCATGGTCGCGGCGCTTGCCGAGGAATGGGAGAGCGTCGCGGCATGAGCCCGATCGTCGTCACCGGCACAGACACCGGCATCGGCAAGACGGTCTTTGCGGCCGGTCTCACCGGCCTGGTGGACGGCGTCTACTGGAAACCTGTGCAGTCGGGGCTCGACGGAGAGACCGACAGTCGCGTGGTCTCCCGTCTCGCCGGGCTGTCACCCGAACGGATCTTGCCGGAGGCCTACCGCCTGTCGCAGCCGCTTTCGCCCCACCGCGCCGCCGAACTCGATAGCGTGTCGATCGACCCTGACCGCCTCGCCTTGCCCAGCGTCGCGCGGCCCTTGATCGTGGAAGGCGCCGGCGGCCTTTTGGTCCCGCTGACTCGGGAGCGCCTCTTCATCGATGTCTTCGCCCGCTGGCGCGCGTCCGTCGTACTCTGCGCGCGCACCGCGCTCGGCACGATCAACCACACGCTGCTGTCGATCGAAGCGCTGCGACGGCGCGACATCCCGCTCCTCGGCATTGCCTTCATCGGCGAGGCGATGCCCGACACCGAGCGCACGATCGCCGACCTCGGCAAGGTCCGCGTGCTCGGCCGCCTGCCGCATCTCGACCCGCTGACGCCTCAGACGCTGCGCTCCGCCATGACGTTCGGCTTCGACAAGGCGGCATTCGACGAGGTCCTGTCGTGAACCGATCGGCCGTCTGGCACCCTTTCACTCAGCACGCTGTCGAGCCGGACATGCCCTGCGTCGCGCGAACCGGCGGCGCCTATCTGGAGACGGCCGACGGCCGACGCATCCTCGACGCCATCTCGTCCTGGTGGGTGGTGACCCACGGCCACCGGCATCCGGCGATCGTCGAGGCGATCCGTTCAACGGCGGCGACGCTCGACCAGATCATCTTTGCCGGTTTCACACACGAGCCGGCCGAACGCCTCGCCACCGCGCTCACCACGCTGGCACCCGAGGAACTTGATTGGGTCTTCTATTCCGACAGCGGCTCGACGAGCGTCGAGGTCGCGCTCAAGATGGCGCTCGGATATTTCCACAACAGCCGCGCGGCGCGCTCGCGCATCGTCGTCATGGAGCACAGCTACCACGGCGACACGATCGGGACGATGAGCGTCGGCGCACGTGGCGTCTTCAACGCTGCCTACGAGCCGCTGCTGTTCGAGGTCGACACCATCCCGTTTCCAGTCGCCGGGCGCGAACAGGAAACGCTCGACCGCCTCGAGGGTCTGATCCGCGATCGCAAGGCGGCGGCGCTGATCGTTGAACCGCTGGTGCTCGGCGCCGGCGGCATGCTGATGTATCCGGCATGGGTGCTCGCCGAACTGAAGCGGATCACAGAGGCGTCCGGGACCCTGTTCATCGCCGACGAGGTGATGACTGGCTGGGGCAGGACGGGCACGCTGTTTGCCTGCGAACAGGCCGGGATCTCGCCGGACATATTGTGCACGTCCAAGGGGCTGACCGGCGGCTCCATCCCGCTCGCCGCGACGCTCGCCACGGAAGCCGTCTTCCGCGCGCATTATTCCCGTGACCGCAGCCGGACCTTCTTCCATTCGAGTTCCTACACCGCCAACCCCATCGCCTGCGCCGCCGCACTTGCCAATATCGAGGTCTGGCGAAGCGAGCCGGTGATGAAGCGGATAGCGGCGCTGTCTCGCATGCAGGCGGAGCGCGCCGCCAGCTTCCGCGGCGACAGGCGCTTCGCCGATGTGCGCTGCACGGGGACGATCGCCGCGTTTGACCTCCACGTCGAAAGTTCCGGATACCTCGCCGAAATCGGGCCGAAGTTGCGCGCCTTCTTCCTCGGGCGCCACCTTCTGGTGCGGCCGCTGGGCAATGTGGTCTACGTTCTGCCGCCCTATTGCGTGACGGCCGACGAACTCGACCAGCTCTACGATGCGATCGACGAGGCGGCCAGCCTGGTGGAGGCGGCCGCATGAACCGGACATCGAGGATCGTGGGCCTCGGCCATCACGCACCGGCGCGAAAGGTGCCGAACGCCGAGATCGAAGCCCGCCTTGGTCTGGAGCCCGGCTGGATCGAGGGGAGGACCGGCATCCGCTCGCGTCACTGGGTTCTGCCCGGCGACACGCTGTCGGGCATGGCTGAACAGGCCGCGGAGATGGCGATGGCGATGGCGGGCATCGAGCGCGACACGGTCGGCCTGATGGTGCTCGCGACGTCGACGCCCGATCATCTGCTTCCGCCAAGCGCCCCGCTGGTCGCGCACCGGCTCGGGCTTCTCCGCGCCGGCGCCGTCGACCTGGCCGGAGCCTGCGCCGGCTTCATCTACGCCATGACATTCGCCGACGCCTTTGTCCGGCTGCACAACAAGCCCGCACTCGTGGTCGCCGCCAACATCCTGAGCCGCCGCATCAACCCGGCCGAGCGCGCGAGCGCTGTGCTTTTCGCCGACGCCGCCGGCGCCGTTGTGCTGATACCTTCCGCGGAGCCCGGCCACGGCATCCTCGGCGCCTCGCTCGGCGCCGACGGATCGGGCTATGGTCTGATCCGGATCCCAGCCGGCGGCAGCAGCAAGCCCTTCGCAGAGGACCTGGATATCGCCGAAACCCGCATGACGATCACCGACGGTCGCGAGGTGTTCGTCAAGGCGGTGGAGATGATGTCCCGCTGTTCCGTGGAAGCATTGGCCGCTGCAGACGTCTCTTCGCAAGAGGTCCGCCGCTTCATCCCGCATCAGGCCAATGCGCGCATCTTCAAGGCGGTGGGCAAGAACCTCGGCATCGAGGACGGCAGGGTGATAAAAACCATCAGCGAATACGGCAATTCGTCAGCCGCCACCATCCCGCTTTCGCTGTCGCTGTCCCACCAAGCTGAACCATTACAGTCCGGCGAAAAGCTCCTGCTCGCAGCAGCCGGCGCAGGGCTCACCGGCGGCGCGCTGCTGGTCAGCGTGTGACGGAGCAGGGTCAACCGACAAGGAAAGGGACGGAATGCGCAAGATCGTCGCCGGCAAGCTGCATGGCATCCACGTGACCGACGCCAACATCAATTACCACGGCTCGATAACGCTCGACCCGGATCATTGCGAAGAGGCGGGCATCCTGCCGATGGAGTTCGTGGAGATCTGGAACAAGAATTCGGGCGCCAGGATCTCGACCTACGTCATCCTCGGCGAGCGCGGCTCGCGGTGCTGCATCCTCAACGGCGCGGCCGCGCGCACGTGCCAGCCCGGCGACCAGGTCATCATCTGCAACTCTGTCTATCTCGATGAGAGCGCGATCACGGAGATCCAGCCTCGCGTGCTTACCTTTGACCGGGACAACCGGATACGCGAGATCCTGTCCTATTCGGTCACACGCGATACGCGCGGGCGCTACAGCTTTTCGGTCGTGAATGCTCCACCGCCTGAAAGGCGGTGGCTTCGGGTTACGGCTTAAAGCCGGATCGGTCCGCCGGCGGCGGACGAGGCGCTCACTCACGTCACGTTGAAGTTGTCATCAGGCTCGGGTGGCGCTTGGTTCTTGATATACTCCATCCACATCTCGTCCGTTACGTTGCCACTCGTGGTAACCCAATAGCCTCTCGCCCACAGATGCTGGCCCCAGTAGCGCTTGCGCAATATCCCGAATTCGCTCAGCAGCTTGTGCGAACTGCGCCCTTTCAGGTGCTGCACGGCGCGCGACACCGACAGGCTCGGCGGGATCGACAGCAGCATATGCACATGGTCGCGGTTGATCGACCCGGCGTGAACGACCATCTCGTGGGCCCGTGCTGTCTCTCGTAGCAATTCTCGGCAGCGGTTACCCACGTCGCCGCCAAGCACCGCGTAGCGGTACTTCGTCACCCAAACCACATGATATTTGCAGTCCCAGGCTGTGTGGCTGCCACGCTTGTACGCTTCCATAAAACCAATCTACACGGGAAGCGTCGCGATCCCAGCCGCCTAAAGGCGTGGGGTTTCCTGATCCCCTATCGGGGACTCTAAACGGATCAAATGCGAGATTGTCCGTTCCGACACTGGCGAGCGGCGATTGACGCGAGAATTCCAGGTTCTGCAGATGGCTGTAGCGTCATTCCATGCGGACCAACCAAACCCACGACGCAATCATCCATGGCCGCGATGGTGACGACGGCGAGGGAGTTTCGCCGAACACCTCCGGCAAATCCCGCCAAGCCGAACCAGTGCGCATGCCGCCATCGAATCAGAATTCGAGTCCGTTGAGAACCTCCTACACGGACACAATTCGCAAAGAACTTAGCCCGGACGCCCTGCAAATCCGCCACTATCCCGACATTCTCAATTCAAACTTCGATCTAACGCGCCTTCTCCGGCCAGGAAACCGAAGGCCAGCGCCGTCAGCAAGCCGTTTCCGGAAAGATAGCCGGAGACGTTGGGGCCCGAGACGCCGCAGGCGGCCCCGCCTCCGGCGAAGAGATTCGGGAACGGCGCACCGTCCGGCCGCACTACACGTGCATTGTCGTCGATGACAAGGCCGCCTTGTGTGTGGAACAGCGCGCCTGTGACCCTCACCCCGCAAAACGGTGCTTCGAACGGGGGAAGGGAGCTGAAATCGCGGCCGAAAGCATCCTTTCGCCGTCCTGACCGGGAGGCTTCCAATTCGATGAACGTTTCCTGGAGGACGGCTTCAGGCAGATGCGTCGCGCGCGCCAATTCCGAAAGATCGGCGGCACGGATCACCGCGCCCGCCGCCACGGCATCGCGGTAGTCGGGGAAGGCCAGCGCGAAATCGTGGATGCGTTGGTCATAAACGTTCCAGGCGACGCCGCCGGGCTGGGAAACGACGCAGACCGCCTGTTCGGAATAGCCGCCGCTCTCGTCGGAAAACCGCCTGCCCTCCGTGTTGACCTGGATTGCGCCCTTCGTCATCAGCGCCCAGGAGATCAGGATGCCATGCGGATGCGCAAGCGAGCCGTGCCCCTGATAAGCGGAAAGATGCGCCACGTCGGCACCCAGCGCCTCACCCCATGTCAGCGCATCGCCCGTATTGCCGGCATGGCCGTAATAGAGGCCGCCGGCGATCTCGGGAATGTGACGGGCGACGAGCTCGCGGCTCCCGCCATAGCCATTGCAGGCCAGCACAAGTGCCCCGCAGCCGACGATCTCGGCGGCGCCGTCCGGACGAAGGAGCTCGACGCCGCGCACGCGGTCGAGATCGTCAACGAACAGCCGCACTGCCCGCGCATCGCAGACGACCGGAATGCCTGCCCGCTCGGTTGCCGCCTGCATCCGGGCCAGAAGTGCCGCGCCGGTCTTTTCCGGGACTGCGTGCATGCGATGGCGGGAGTGGCCGGGATAGAGAAAGTCGTCGAGCACGATCCATTCGAGCCCATGTCGGTCGGCAAGCCATTCGAGCGCGGGACCGATCGTGCGAGCGGCAAGTGCCGCAAGCCGCGCATGCGAACTGCCATGGGATTTGGCCATGATGTCAGCCAGGAAACGGTCGGGCGTGTCATCCTCGATGCCCGCCGTCCACTGGAAGCGCGTTGCCGGCGCGGGAACAAAGCCCGAGGACATGGAGGTGGAGCCCGAGGCGGAGCCATCGCGTTCGAGCACCAGAACATCCGCGCCGGCGTCGCCGGCCTTCAGCGCCGCCGCCAGGCCGCAGGCGCCAGCGCCAATGACGACCACGTCGGCCGAGGCGTCGATGCGCGGCGGCGGCTCGCGGCTGACCGCGCCGGCCTGCACGTCACGGCCCCGCGATCAGGCTTGCCGCTTCGGCGCAGGTCATCTGCCCCGCGACGGTGCGCAGATCCAAGAGCGTGGTTTCATGCGTATCGCGCCTGAACGCGGCGCAGCCATCGCTGAGCACGGTGGTGGTGAAATCGCGCATATGCGCGTCGCGCACGGTCGAGGCGACCCCGCCATTGGTGACGATGCCGCAGACGAGCAGCGTATCGATGCCGGCCTTGCGCAGCACCCATTCGAGCCGGGTCATGTAGAAGGCGGAATAGGCAACCTTCTCGATCCGGATATCGGCCGGCTTCAGCATTTCCACCAACTCCTGCCCCCAGCTCCCAGGGGCGAAATCACCCTTGCCGAGGAAAGGGCGAATGGCCTTGAGGTGGGGCGAGATGAACGGCTCGCCCCCCTTGCCCGGCACCAGGGTGAACTCCGCCGAGACGATCCAGCCGCCTTTCGCCCGCAGGGTCTCGGCCACCGGAAGCACGCGTTCGGGCAGAGCGGCGATTTCCGGGCTGGTCTGTCCGCCGCGCGCATAGGCACCGTCGGGATGGAGGAAATCATTGGTGAGATCGATGATGAGAAGCCCGGTCGTTCGCGGGTTGGAGACTGCCGGCTGCATCATCGTACCCGCTCGATCAGCAGGTTGCCGAAACGGTCGACGCTGGCGACAAGTCCCGGATCGACGAAGATCGTCGTGTCCGGCTGTTCCAGCAATGCCGGCCCGACGATTGTCGCGCCAACCTCCAGCGCCAGCCGGTCATAGATCGCGGCCTCATGAAACGCACCGTCGGCATAGATGCGGCGCGTGCCGATCCGGCAGGCCTCGGCCGTCTTCCCGTCCACCGGCGCGAACACCGCCATGTCGAGGGCCGGTCGGCAGCCAACAACGGCCGCGCGGTAGTTCATCACCCGCGTCGGAATGTTCTCGAGTAGTCTGCCATAGGCGTCGCGATAAGCCTCATCGAATGCCGCCTGGATCGCCGCGCGCGTCAATCCGGCATCGACTACCGCAATCGGCACGCTCACCGTATGCGTCTGGCCGAGATAGAGCATGTCCAGTTCGAATATGCGTTCGACGCGTTCGAAGGTCACGCCCGCGCGCGCGAGCAGCGCTTCGGTTTCGTCGGCAACCCTTTTCATTTCCTCGCCGAGGGCCACCGCGTCGATCTGGTCGAGCAGACGGTTGACGGTCTGCACCCGGTCGTGGCGCATGTCCGCCACCACGCAGCCAAGCGCCGAGGTGACGCCGGGAAAGCGCGGCACGAGAGCCGCGCCAAGGCCAACCTCCTTGATCAGAGCACCGGCATGCAGCGCGCCGCCGCCGCCAAAGGGCATGGCGGCATACTTCGCCGGATCATGCCCCTTCTCGATCGAAACGAGCCGGATCGCTCCCGCCATCTTGGCGTTGGCCAGCTTCAGGATCGCATCGGCCGCCTGCTCCACGCCCAGACCGAGCGGGAGGGCGATATGGGCATCGATTGCCCTGCGCGCCGCCTCGACGTCGAGACGCGCGAGCTTGCCGCCGATGGGACGGTCGGGATTGATGCGGCCGAGCACGAGGTTGGCGTCGGTCACCGTAGGCCGGTCGTTGCCCAAGCCGTAACACACCGGCCCCGGATCGGAGCCGGCCGATTCCGGCCCAACCTGAAGGAGGCCGCTCTTGTCGACCGAAGCGATCGAGCCGCCGCCGGCTCCGATCGTGGTGATCTCGATCATCGGCGTGCGGACAACCATCCCGAAGTCGATCGCCGTCTGGGCGGCCAGCGCCGCCTTGCCGCCGGTGACGAGCGAGACGTCGAAAGACGTGCCGCCCATGTCGCAGGTGATGATGTTGTCGAAACCCGCCGCCCGCGCGATCGCCGTCGCCGCGATGACCCCGGCCGCTGGACCGGAAAGCGCGGTGCGGACCGGATAGCGCTTGGCGGTATCGACCGCCATGACGCCGCCGTTCGACTGCACGATCATGATGTCGCCGGCGAAGCCGCGGCTGCCCAGCGCATTCTCCAGCCGCTCCAGATAGGACGAGACGACGGGTTGCAGATAGGCGTTCAGCGTCGCGGTCGAGACGCGCTCGAATTCGCGGATCTCCGGCAGTATCTCCGTCGCCGCCGTCACATAGGCGTTGGGCCAGACCGAACGCACCGCCTCTACGGCGCGCTTCTCGTTGTCATTGTTGGCATAGCCGTTGATGAAGAAGACGCAGACGGCCTCGCAACCGCTTGCCGCAAGTGCCTTCGCCCGCGCGCGCACTTCCTCCTCCTCGACCACGCGCAGAACGGAGCCGTCCGCGAGCACACGCTCCGCGACCTCGACCCGATCCGAACGATCCACCACCGGCGCGAAGGAGCCTTTCAGGCCCCAGGTCGTCGGCCGGTCACGCCGTCGCATCTCGAGCACGTCGCGAAAACCCTGCGTGGTGATGATGCCGGTGCGGGCGCCCTTGCGTTCGAGCAGCGCGTTCGTGCCAACCGTGGTGCCATGCACGACAGTGCTGATATCGGCGAAGTCGCCAATCCGGTTGCCGATGCCTTCGACCATGCCCTTCGACTGGTCGCCGCGCGTGGACGGCACCTTGGCGGTCATCACCGTGCCGGCGCTTTCGTCAAGGATGAAGACGTCGGTGAAGGTGCCGCCGACATCGACGCCGATCACGTAGGCAGGGCGGTTCATTCGGCGGCCTCCCGGTTGCGAAGTCTTGCCGTTTCGCCGGCATCGATCCGGCCGTCAGAGATTGAGACGCCATAGTCGGAGGCGGCTCGTTCCGGGCTCACGAAGCCCCGCCTGACATCACGCACCACCAGATCCGGGTCACGTTCCAGAGGATCGCCGTAGCCCCCTCCTCCCGGCGTCTCCAGGCGAACCTTCTGCCCCCGCCGCAGATGGATGCCGACCATCTTCGAAACCATCGGCGGCTCGCATTCGCCCTCGGCCTGCTCGTAGCGGAATCGGTTGGGCGCGGCGGCGGCTCCGCCCGCGACACCGGGAGGCGCGAACTTTCCACGCTCGCCGAACAGGAACACATCGGCTTCCCTCTCCAGAAGCTCGATCTCATACACCGCGCCGAGGCCGCCCCTGTAACGGCCCGCTCCGCCGGAATCGGGCCGCAGGGCCCATTGGGTGAAGCGCACCGGATAGGCGGCTTCGAGGATTTCGAGCGGCGGAATGGTCGCCGTCGAGATCGGCGCATTGCCGTGGTTGAGGCCGTCGCCGGCGCCATGCGCGCCATGACCGCCACCGAAGAAGGAGAACATGACCCAACGCTGGCCGTTAGTCCTGTGGCCCGCAAGCGAGAGGGCGTTGATCGTGCCGTAGGCGCACGCCATGGCCGGCCCAGGCGCGATCTTCGCAACCGCCTGGAAGACGACGTCGATCAGCCGCAGGATCGTCTCGGTGTACCCACCGACGGGCTTGGGCGCCACGACCGACAGAAGCGAGCTTTCCGCGATGCGGAACTCGACCGGCTCCAGAACCCCCGCATTCGCCGGCACTTCGCCGAAAATGTGCTTGAGCGCCACATAGCAGGCCGCAATGGTGGTCGAGCGCGAGATATTGACCGGGCCGGCGCAGGCGGGCGAGGAGCGGGTGAAATCCATCACCATCCGGTCGCCCTCGATGGTAAGATCCAGCGCGATCTTCAGCGGCTGGTCGACGATGCCGTCATTGTCGAGGAAATCCTCGGCGGAAACCGTGCCCGCCGGCAGGCCGGCGATCTGCGCACGCATCATCTCGGCCGCGCGTGCCTTCAGTTCGACAAGCGCCGACGCGACCGTCCCGTCGCCATAGTCGTCGATCAGCGCGTGCATGCGACGCTCGCCGAGTTCCAGTGCGTTGATCTGGCCATTGAGGTCGCCATAGAGCGACAGCGGCAGCCGGGAATTGGCGGACAATATGTCCACGACGTCCTGCCGGAACTCGCCCCGGTCATAGAGCTTGACCGGCGGGATGAGCATTCCTTCCTGGAAACATTCGGTGGCGGCCGGATTGTAGTTTCCGGGCACATTGCCGCCGACGTCGTGCCAGTGGCCGACGGAAGCGAGAAAACAGAACAGGTTACCGTCCCGGAAGACGGGTTTCACGAGCCGGAAGTCCGAAAGATGGGTGCCGCCCTCATAAGGATCGTTGAATATCCAGACGTCGCCTTCATGGACGCCGCCCTGGCGGGCGGCCTTGCCGATCACGGCCTTGACCGCGAAGGCCATGACGCCGACGAAGATCGGCAGACCGGACTTGCCCTGCACCAGCGTTTCGCCGGTGATCGCATCATAGATGCCGTGCGAGGCATCGTGCGCCTCGGCGATGATGGGGTTGAAAGCGGAGCGGAACAATGTCGCATCCATCTCGTCGGCGATCTGCTCGAGGCGGCCCTTGAGAATGGCGAGCGTGACCGGATCAAGCGCCATCACGCGTCACCTCCGTCATAGCGACGGCCCATGGCCAGCAAGTCGGGCGTGCCGATGACGGCATTCAAGCCGGCAAAGTCGAACATGCGGTCGCGGAACGCCTCGTTCGACCCCGTTCGCGTCAGGTTGCGGTAGTAGTCGCGCTGCGTCGCCGCAACGGCACGAACGATGCCGCCGGGGAAGATCACGAAGCTGAAGCCGAGCTTCTCCAGCCCGGCCGCATCGACGATCGGAGTCTTGCCGCCTTCCACCATGTTGGCCATCAGCGGCACGCGGCCGGCAAAACGTTCGACGACGCGGCCGATCTCCTCCATGGATCGCGGGGCCTCGATGAAAAGCATATCGGCGCCGGCTTCCACATAGGCTTCCGCCCGATCCAGCGCCGCCTCGAAACCCTCGACGGCGATGGCGTCGGTGCGGCCTATGATAAGCGTGTCGTCGGAAGCGCGCGCATCGCAGGCCGCCCGGATCTTTCCCGCCATCTCTCCCGGCGAGATCAGCGACTTGCCATCGAGGTGACCGCAACGCTTCGGCATTGTCTGGTCTTCAAGCTGCAAGGCATTGGCGCCCATGCGTTCGAAGACGCGCACCGTGCGCTGAACGTTGAGCGCATTGCCGAAGCCGTTGTCGGCGTCGACGACGATCGGCAGGGCGATACGGTCGCGCAGGACCGCGATGGTATCAGCCACCTCGCTCATGGAGACAAGACCGATGTCCGGGCGGCCGAAACGCGTATAAGCGATCGAAGCCCCGGAGAGATAAACGGCCTCCGCCCCGGCCTGGGACGCGATCAGGCCGCTCAGGGCGTCGTAAACGCCGGGAGCAAGCAGGATGCGCTCTTCTCCGAGGCGTTGCTTCAGATTGACTTTCATAGGGGCCTTCCATTGCTGCGCGCCGCCGCGAAGCGCTTCTTCAGATGCGGAACCAGGCCGCCGTCGGCGAGCATGCGCTTGAGATTGTCTGGCAGGGGCTCGAGTACCACCGCCCGTCCGCTCGCCGCGAGGCGCAACGCCCCCGCCTCGAGATCGAGGTCGGCTTTTTCGCCGTCCGTGACACCGGCAAGGTCTGGCGCCACCAGGACCGGCAATCCGAGATTGATGGCATTGCGATAGAAGATGCCGGCAAAGGAACGTGCCACCACGCCGGCAACGCCCAGATGCAGCAGGGCCTCGGCAGCCTGCTCCCGCGACGAGCCCATGCCGAAATTCCTGCCGGCCACGACGATATCGCCGCGCCCGACCTCGTGGGCGAATTCCGGCCGCACGCCTTCGAGGCAATGTTTCGCAAGCTCTTCGAGCCCCCCTTTCATATATTGTCCGGGCGCCAGCTGGTCGGTGTCGATGTCGTCGCCGAAAAGAAAGATACGACCGCTCATCGGTTCGCCTCCGGCAGGAAGTCGCGCGGATCAGCGATGTGCCCGGCAACGGCAGAGGCCGCTACCGTCAACGGAGAGCCGAGCCATACCTTCGAGGACGCCGCTCCCATACGGCCCTTGAAGTTGCGCGCCGTGGACGAGATGCAGGAGACGTCCTCCCCGAGACGGTCGGCGCCATAACCGGCACAGATGCCGCAAGCATTGGCCAGGATGCGCGCGCCGGCATCCTCGAACACCTTCATGATGCCGTCGTCCGCGGCGCGCTGCTGATCGCGGCGCGAGGCCGGCGCCACCAGAAGTTCGACCCCTCTGGCGAGCTTGCGGCCACGCAGCAGGTCCGCCGCGCCCTTGAGATCCACATATTTGGCGCCGGTGCAGGCGCCGATATAGGCGACTTCGACCGGCGTGCCGGCGGTCTCGCCCACCGGGGCGGAATTGGCGGGAGAATGCGGCGCCGCCACCTGAGGTTCGAGGGCTGCCGCGTCGAAGACGTGATGCTCCAGCAATTCGGCCCCGGGATCGGTGAACAGATGGCCGTAGTCGCCCGGCTCGCCGCCGGCGGCCCTCAGGAAAGCGGCGGTCGTCTCGTCGGGGGCGATCAATCCGGCCTGCGCACCGAGTTCTGCGGCCATGTTGGAGAGCGTCATGCGCTCCTGCATGGAAAGGGCCGTGATCGCCTCGCCGGCATATTCGACCGCCTGATACTTCCCGCCGTCCATGCCGAGCCGGCCGCAAAGCGCAAGCATGATGTCCTTGGCGGTCAGACCCGGTCCCAGCCGGTTATTCCATTCGATCAGGATGGTGCCCGGCACCTTGAGCCAGATCTCGCCGGTCGCCAGCACGCCCGCCATTTCGGTCGCGCCGACCCCGAACATGTAGCAGCCGAAGGCGCCGCCGGTGGGCGAATGGCTGTCGCCGCCGACAACGAACATGCCGGGTTTCAGGTGCCCGCGTTCCGGCAGCACGACATGGCAGATGCCCTCGCCGTCGTGGAAGGCGACGCGGCGGTCCCTGGCCCACTGGCGGGTCAGTTCCAGGATGCGCGCGCCCTCGTCGGTGTCTCCAGGCACGAAATGATCGGAGATCAGGACCACCTTCGAGGCATCGAACAGGCCGACGCCGAATTCTTTCAGGATGGGTTCGACGCGGCGCGGCCCACCCGAATCGTGGATCATCGCCAGATCGACCCTGGCCGTGACGACCTCGCCCGGCCGCACGCTCTGCCGTCCCGCCGCGCGGGCGACGATCTTCTGCGCTAGCGTCGCCTTCATCACGCCAGCCCCAGATAGGAGCGCTGCAATTCGGGATCGTTCATCATCTCGGCCGGCCTGCCGGACAGGCGGATCTCGCCGTTCTCCATGACGAAGGCGCGGCTGGCGATCTCCAGCGATTGCAGCACGTTCTGCTCGACCAGCAGGATCGTAAGCCCGGTCGCGTTGAGGCGGGAGATCAGCGCGAACATCTCTTCCACCAGAAGCGGCGACAGCCCGATCGACGGTTCGTCGAGGATGAGCAGTTTCGGCTCCGCCATCATGCCGCGTCCGATCGCCAGCATCTGCTGTTCGCCGCCCGACAGCGTGCCTGCCTTTTGCCCGAAACGTTCCCTCAGCCGCGGAAAAATGTCGGCCACCTTGTCGATGTTGTCCGGCCGGTTCGCCCTGCCTCGGCAGTAGGCGCCAAGCTCGAGATTCTCGAGAACGGTCAGGTTGGGGAAGATGTGGCGCCCTTCCGGCACCTGGATCAGTCCGAGATCGACGATCGCACGGGCGCCGAGCCCGTTTATCTGACGCCCGTCGAAGCGCACCGACCCCTGCCGGCAAGGGATCAGGCCCGACAACGCGGCCGCGAATGTGGTCTTGCCGACGCCGTTGGAGCCGAGCAGCGCCACGATCTCGCCCGAGGCGATGTCGAGGTCGATGCCGCGCAGCACCTCCACCGCACCATAGCCGCCTTTGAGACCTTCGACCTCAAGCATCGGCCACCTCCCGCCTGGCGATGCGCTCGGCCATGCCCTTGCCGAGATAGGCCTCGATTACCTGCCGGTTCGAGACCACGTCGCGCGGCTTGCCTTCGGCGATCAGTTGTCCCTGGTTCAGGACCCAGGTGTATTCGGACAGGCTCATCACGGCCTGCATGACATGCTCGATGAGAAGGATGGTCACGCCGGTTTCGCGGATCGCCCGGATGATGGGGATGACGTCGCGTATCTCGGATGGATTGAGGCCGGCCAGAACCTCGTCGAAGAGCACGAGCTTCGGCCCGGTCGCCAGCGCGCGGGCGACTTCGAGACGCTTGCGGCCGGCGACCGTCAGCGCGCCGGCCGGCATGTCGAGCCTGTCCCCGAGGCCGACCATGCGCGCCACTTCGCCGGCCCTCGCCAGCGCTTCCCGCCGCGACGAAATATGCAGATGCGCGCCCACCGCAATGTTCTCGCGAACCGATTGGCCGGCAAAGGGCTGCACGATCTGGAAGGTGCGCACCAGGCCGCGGCGGGCAATCGTTTCGGGTGCGTGTCCCGTGATGACCTCGCCACGGAAGGCGACCGAACCGGAATCCGGTCTGTGGAAGCCGGTGATCAGCGAGAACAACGTCGTCTTGCCGGCACCGTTGGGACCGATCAGCGAGACGATGCCGCCTTCCGGGACGGTGAAGCTGACGTCGCGCGCCGCTTGAACACCGCCGAAGCTCTTGCAAAGGGCGCGGACCTCAAGCATGGCCGGCAACCTCCGCGTCTCCGGCAGCAACCCTGTCCTCATGCCTCTTGCGGGCCCTCCGGGCGAGCAACCCGGCAAGCCCGCGCGGCATGAAGAGCACCATCACCACCAGGACCGCCCCGTACAGGGCAAGGCTGATGCCCGGCGCCTCGCCTACGAAGCTGCGCGTGCCTTCGGAGATGGCATGCACGCCGACGGCACCGAGAAGCGGCCCGAAAAGCGTCCCCATGCCACCGATGATCGGCACGAGCAGGCTGGTGATGGAGATCTCCGGCCCATAAGCGATCGAAGGGTCGAGATAGAGGAAATACTGCGCGTAGAAGACGCCGGCGAGGCCGGAGAAGAATCCGGAAAGGACAATCGCGCCCATCTTGACGCGGAAGGCGTTGACGCCAAGCGCGCGGCAGCCTCCTCGTTGTCGCGCACCGCCGTCAACTGTGCGCCGAAGCGCGAATTGCCGATCCACCAGACGGTGACAAAAGCGGCCAGCGCCAGCGCCCACACGACCCAGAAATAGCCGGCGCGCGACGCAAACTGGAAATTCTCGACCCCGCGAGCGAGCGGGATGAGCAATCCTACGCCGGCGCCGGTGAAGTCGACGGAGTTGGACAGGATTCGAAGGACCTCGGCGAAAGCCAGCGTGACCAGGGCGAAATAAGAACCGCGCAGGCCATAGCGGAAGGTGCAGAAGCCGATGAAAGCAGCGACCGCCGCAGCCAGCACACCGCCCAATGCCATGCCGATCCACGGATTGATGCCGAGTTGCACCTGCAGGACGGCCACCGCATAGGCTCCCGTGCCGAAGAAGGCGGCATGACCGAAGGAGAACTGCCCGCCATAGCCGCCGAGGATGTTCCAGGCCTGCCCGAGCAATGCCGCATAGAGCGTCATGATGACCACGTTGAGCCAGAAGTCGGACGTCACGACGAGCGGCGCAATGCCGATCAGCAGGAAGACCAGGAGAAGGGTCGAGAGGCTGCGCATCGCGGTCATGCCTTGTGCCCCAGCAGACCCGTCGGGCGGAAGATGAGCACCAGGATGAAGATCAGGAAGATGCCGATCTGGCCGAGGCTCTCACCGAGGAACAGTCCGCCCATCGCCTCCACGATGCCGATGATGAAGCCGCCGAGCAGCGCGCCCACGAACGACCCCATGCCGCCGAGCACGACGATGGTGAAGGCGATGAGGACGAAGCCGTGGCCGACCTGCGGCGTGACGTAGTAACTGGGCAGAAGCAGGCAGGCGGCGACGCCAAGGCAGGCGATCCCCAGACCGAAGCTCATGGCATAGACATGTTCCGTGTCGATGCCGACGAGTGCGGCGCCCTTGCGTTCCTTGGCAAGTGCGCGGATCGCCTTGCCGAGATCGGTGCGCGCCATCACGAGCCAGAAAAGTCCTGCCGTCACCAGCGCTCCGAAAAAGGCGATGACTTTGGGCAGGGGCAGGAATGCGCCCAGCACCTCCACCGTCTCGAACGAATAGGATGTATCGATGATGCGGGTATCCGACTTGAAGAAATAGAGCGCCAGGTTCTCGATGATGATCGAGAGCCCCAGCGTGGCGAGCAGGATGTTCTCGTCACGGCCGTGGCTGGCGCGCGTGATGATGCCGCGTTGCAGGGCGTAGCCTAGCGCGAACATCAGCGGCGGCACGATGAGCAGGGCGACATACGGATCGACGCCGAACTGAACATTGAGGAAATAGACCGCATAGAGGCCGATCATCAGCAGCGCGCCATGCGCGAAATTGATGATGTGCAGCACGCCGTAGATAAGCGTCAGCCCGAGCGCCACCAGCGCGTAGAGCGCGCCGGTGGTGATGCCGTTGAGCAGCGAGGGCAGGACAATCGTGAAATCGGGCATAAGCGACGACATTTCCTCGATGGACCGGGCGACCGCAGAGCCGCCCGGCAGGCGCATCCGGAGTCAGGCGTTGGACTTCATCGGGAAGACAGCTCCGGCCGAGGCGAATTCCGCCGGATAGATGACCTCGATCTGGTTGTTGAGGATCTGCGTATTGACCGGCTGCGCACCCATGTTCTGACCGTTCTCCATCTTGGTCGGGCCATAGGGCATTCCATGCTGATCCCATGTGGAATCCGCAAGCGCGGCGATCACCTTCTCCTTGTCCGTGGACGCCGCCCTGTCGATGGCATCGGCCAGATAGGCGACGGCGTTGTAGGTGAGGAACACCTCGTAGGTATAGACCAGACCCTTTGCTTCCGCCGCCTTCTTGCGCGCCAGCGCAAGGTCGGATTTCGGGTTGAACCAGTGATTGCAGTCCATGATCTGATCGGCAGCGTCGGGAAATTCCTTGACGAACTGGTAGTTGGAAGCGGCACCGCCGAGCACCGAATAGATGGCCTTGGCCTCGACCTTCTGCTGCCGCAGGGTGCGGGCGAACAGAATATATTCGTTGTAGTAGTTGGCCGGGATGATGATGTCCGGCTTCTTGGACTTGATCTGCAGCACGATGTTGGTGAAGTCCCGCGTCGGATTCGCATGTTTGATCACATCGACGACCTCGATGCCGATCTTCGGCAGCTCCGTCGAAAGCAGCTTGGCCGAACCCGTGCCGAACAGCGATTCCTCGTGCACGATAAGCGCGGTCCTGGCCGGCGAACCCGCGGCCTTGTTGATGGTATCGAGATTGGCGACCGCGGTTGACGCGATCTTGCTATAGCCCGGCGAGAAGCGGAACGTGTTCTTGAGGCCGCGCTTCATGATGTCGTCGGCGACGCCGACATCGACCACGTGCGGCGTATCGGTCTTGGCCGCTTCCTGCGAGGTCGCAAGCGAGATCGCGGAGGAATAGCCTGCGACGATGCCGTGGACGCCTGCCTCGACCATCTTGGTGACTTCGGCCGCGCCCACTTCAGGCTTGCCCTGGCTGTCGCCGAGCACCGCCTCGAGCTTCGCCCCGCCGAGCGACTTGATGCCGCCGGCCGCATTGATCTCCTCGATCGCCATTTGCGCGCCGGCCCGCGACTGCGTACCCGAGAAGGCGATGAACCCGGTAACGGGATGGATAAGGCCGATCTTGATCGAAGCCGGCTGCGCCCTGAGCACCGCGGGAAAGCCCACCACCGCAGTTCCCAAAGTGGCTGCGCCCGCGGCAAGAAATTCACGACGGCGCATCGCGCTCCTACCTGTCCTGTCGGTCATGTTCACCTCCTGTATTGGTTGTCTTCACTGTTCCCCGGCATTCATCACCGTCTCGCCAGTACCGGCCGGGGCCGGTGTCTGCGTAAGGGCCGACCAGTGCATGCCTTCCTTCCCGCGCACCCGGCGCATATCCATCTCGAAGCGATAGACGTCGGGCCTGTAGAGCACGCGGATATATTCGACGGGTCTCTCCGAGACGTCGCGCACGACACGCCGGACCTCGATCAGCGGCGCTCCCGCATGTATGGAAAGAGCGGCGGCAACCTCGCCGTCGGCGATGGTCGCCGATATGGTCTGCCGGGCCGACGCGACTTCGACACCTGCCCGCTCCAGAAGGTGAAGCAGCGGCTTGGTGTTGAGGTCGTCACGGTCGTACTGGCGGCCGATATCGCTTGGCACATAGGTGACGAGGAACGACATCGGCTTGCCGTCGAGGCGGCGAACGCGCACCGCACGTTGAACTTCCATCCCGGATGTGAGTTCGAGGGCAGCGGCTATGTCCTCGCTTGCCGGCACATAGTCGAATTCGAGCACGCGCGCCTCGGTGGCGATGCCCATGAGGGAGATGTTCTCCAGCCAGCCTTCGATGGAGGAGGTGACCGCCGGCGTCGGCGGACGGGCAACCACCCGCGTGCCCTTGCCGCGTTCGCGAACGACAAGCCCGACATCCGCCAGTTCGTTGAGCGCCCGCTTGGCGGTAATGCGGGACACCCCGAATTCACGGGTAAGGTCCAGTTCGCCGGGGACGAGATCGCCTGGTGTCAGTACGCCGCCATAGATCCGGTTACGCAGCAGGACGAAGATCTGATGATAGAGCGGCACACGGGCATCGGGATTGAGCCGGCCATGCAGCTCGCTTCCCTGGTTCTCCCCGTCTCTCGCTCCGTCGCGAACCATCCATCTGCCTCCCTGGACTTGCTCAATATGGTATATAGCTATACCAATATGTCAACTGATCGAAATCGTGATTTGGAGAAAGGGAATGCCTGTCGTCAGGACGACGCTTATCGAGGGATATGACGACGAGACCCGCAGCCGGCTGGCGGCACGTCTGACTGATGCCGTCCGCTCGACGATCGCGGCGCCGCTCGAAGGCGTCACCGTGGTGATCGAGGAGGTCAAACCCTCCAGCTACATGCGCGGACGTGTATCACGCATGCCCGGCAGACCGGTGGCCGCGGCTGCCGAAACCGTGCGCGCATTTCTTGCTGCAATGGAAGCACGCGATCTGGATCGTGCCCGCGGGTTTCTTGCGGACGATTTCGTTATGACCTTTCCGGGCAACGCCCGGTTCACGGCACTCGAGGAGTTGGTAGCATGGGGCAGCAAGCGCTACCGCTTCGTCAGCAAGACCTATGAAGGCTTCGACGAGAGCTTTGGCGAGCAAGGCATGGTGGTCTACTGTTTCGGCACGCTTTCGGGCGAATGGCCGGACGGGCGCCCGTTCAAAGGCATACGCTTCATTGACCGCTTTACGGTCGACGGCGGCCGGCTCGTGGATCAGAGGGTATGGAACGACCTCGACGCTGAGGCGCATTTGCGCCGATAGACAACTCGCATGCCGTAGGCTGACACCCCGCCTCCGCAAATCCGGGACAACCGGTTAGCCGGCTTTCTCGGCTGCAACCATGGCCTCCGTCGTCCAGGCGGTGCCGGGCCTGACGCGGGCGCAGAATTCGCCGGCCACCTCGTGCACCTGGTCGGCGACGAGATGGATGACGTTCTGGTGCGTCGACGACTGATAGGTCGCGATGATCGGCATGGGCGGAAACCACTTCTCGACCTCGATCTGGTGCAGCAGTCCCGCCTTCAGTTCGCGCTCGATCGTGACGGCCGGCAACGCCGCCACGCCGAAGCCGTCGATGATCAGGTTGATGATGGCGAAGAGCGAGTTCGAGCTCGTCATCTTCGAGGCCAGCACGCGCTCGTCCTGGAAATAGGGAGCGATCTGGCGATAAGGCGGCGTGTCCTTCGGAAAGGTGACGATCGGCATTCGCGCCAGTTCGTCGACGCTGTAGGCCATGTCCTTCTGCACGAGCTTCGGCGAGCCGGCCCAGATCATCTGCCAGACGCAGGCGACGAAGCTGCGGAAACCGTCGCCGATCGCCGGATCGAGACAGAAGATCATGTCCAGCTCGCCCTTGGTCATGTGCTGGACGAGATCCTTCGTCGATTCCACGGTCAGTTCCACCCGCAGGTTGGGCGCCCGGGCATGCAGCGATTCGATGAGATGCGGCATCCAGGTGGAGGCCACCGAATCGATCGCGCCGATCCTGACCGTTATCGTAGAGCTGGGGGTGCCCTGGCGCAGCTCGGCACGCAGGCCCTGCAGCGTCCCGATGACGTCCTGGAAGACCTGCAGCGCCCGCTCCCCCTCGGGCGTCAGCCGGAACTCGCGGTCGCCGCGATGCACGAGGCGACAGCCGAACTCGGCTTCGAGCGCCGCCAGCCTGGTCGAGATCGCCGGCTGCGTCGTATTGAGTTCCTGGGCGGTCCGGCCGAAATGGCGGTTCCGCGCCAGCACCAGGAAGGTGTTCAGGTCGAGGATACGCATACCGTACCCTCTAACAGAAAAGTCCGACGGCAACATCGGAACCGCGCGTCTCAGGCCGCCGTCATCAAATGGCGGATCTGCGTGTATTCCAGAAGCGACTGCATGGAGAGATCCGAGCCGTAACCCGAGTTCTTCATGCCGCCATGCGGCATCTCGGTCGCCATGGAGCCATGCGTGTTCACCCAGGTCACACCGTATTCGAGCGCATCGGCGATCCGCGCGGCGGTCGAGGCATTGCGCGACCAGACCGAGGAGGCGAGGCCGTATTCGGACGCGTTGGCCCAGTCCAGGGCGGTTTCCATCGAGTCGACCGGAGTGATGGTGAGCACCGGCCCGAAGATCTCCTTCTGGACGGCCTCGGCCTCGAACGGCGCCGCGATCAGCGTCGGCTCGTAATAGAAGCCGGCCTCTTCGGGGATCCTGCCGCCGACGATGATGTCGCAGCCATCCTCATGGGCGCGAGCGACGAAGCCGGCGATACGCTCGCGCTGGCGCGCCGTGACCACGGGCCCGAACTCGACATCGTCGCGCTCCGGCGCGCCATAAGTGAGCGTGCGGATCATCGCCGACAGTCTCTCGGTGAGATCGTCGGCGATCGCCTTGTCGGCGAAGATGCGGCAGGCCGCGGTGCAGTCCTGGCCGGCATTGTAGAAACTTGCCTCACGCAGCGTCTCCACCAGCCGATCGAGATCGGCATCGGCAGCGACGATAACAGGCGCCTTGCCGCCGAGCTCCAGATGGGTGCGCTTGATCATGTTGCCGCCCGTAGCATGGAGGACGGCCCGGCCGGTCCGCACGTCGCCGGTGAGCGAGATCATACGGACTAGGTCGTGGGAGATGAGTTTCTGGCCGACATCGAGGCCGTTGCCGCAGACGATGTTGACGACGCCGGAGGGAAGACAGTCGGCGAAGACCCCCGCCAGCACCAGGATACTGAGCGGCGTGTGTTCCGAGGGCTTGATGACGACGGTGTTGCCGGCGGCGATCGCCGGGGCGATCTTCCATGCGGCCATCAGCAGCGGATAGTTCCACGGCGCGATCTGGGCGACGACGCCGATCGGATCGCGACGCGTCACGCTGCTCAATGTCGGCGACCGGTAATTGCCGCTCGCCACCGCCGGCATGTTGCGCACGGCGGAAGCATAGAAACGAAAGACATCGACCACATTGGCCAGTTCGCCGCCGGCGACGAAACGCAATGGCTTGCCGGCGTTGCGGGACTCGGCCGAGGCGAGCGCGGCGGTCCGCTCTTCTATCGCGTCGGCAATCGCCAGCAAAGCGAGGCTTCGCTGCTTGGGGGTGGTGCGGGACCAGTTGCGATAGGCGAGTTGGGCGGCACGGACGGCCTCGTCGATCTGTTCCTCGGAAGCCGACCGAACGTCCGCCAGCACGCCCGCGGTGGCCGGCTCGTAGGCGTGCTCGACGGCCCCCTCGCCAGGCACGAATTCCCCGTTGATGAAGAGACGTGTCTCAAACCCGTTCATGGTACTGCTCCGGATCTGCCCTGTGGTTGAAATGGCTGGTCTTCTTCGTCACCTGCTTCAGGCGACGATCACGCGGATGCGGGACGGATCGATATCGAGCGCGACGGGCTCTCCGGCCGAGAACACCTTGTCGCTTCCGGCAAGAACCCTGACGGCCTGCCCGGCCAGCGAAACCACGTAGCGGTTGCGCGCTCCGAGATAGACGCGCGTGCGCACGGTCCCCTCCAGCCTGCCCGCCCCGGCGATGGCGAGGTCCTCCTGGCGCAGGACCAAGAGCACGGGCCCGCGAATCCTCTCCTCGCGCACCAGCGGCAAGGTCTGTCCGTCCGGCAGGATGGCGACGGGGCCGGCGGCGCTGTCGTCGATCCTGGCCGGCAGGATGTTCGCGGAGCCTATGAAATTGGAAGCAAATTCGGTCGCCGGGTGCGAATAAATGACCGCAGGTTCGCCCTCCTGCTCCACCTTGCCCTGGTTGAGCAGCACGACACGGTCGGAGAGGCTCAGCGCCTCCTCCTGGTCGTGGGTGACGAACAAGGTTGTCAGGCCGAGACGCTTGTGGATCTCGATAAGCTCGACCTGCATGTCCTCGCGCAGGCGCGCATCGAGGTTGGACAGCGGCTCGTCCAGCAGCAGGACCTTGGGCTTGGAAACGATGGCGCGCGCCAGCGCCACACGCTGCTGCTGGCCGCCCGACAGTTGCCGGGGTCGTCGTTCGGCGAGGTGACCGAGTTGCACGGTCTCCAGAGCCGCCTTAACACGCTCCGCCTGTTCCTCGCGATTGCCGATCCCACGCATGCGCAGCGGAAAGCGCACGTTCTCCGCGACGGTCAGATGCGGCAGCAGCGCATAGGACTGGAACATCATGGCGATGTCGCGCTTCTCCGGAGGCAGGCCCGTCACCACCTGGCCGTCGATGGAGATCGACCCCGATGTGACCGTCTCGAGCCCGGCCACCGTGCGCAGCAGGGTGGTCTTGCCGCAGCCCGAGGCACCGAGAAGGCTCACGAACTCGCCCGAGGCGATGTCGAGAGTGATGCCGTGGAGCACCTGGACGGAACCGAACGACTTCCTGACGTCGTCAAGTCGGACATTGGCCATGGTCAAGCACTCGCGAACTTCTTGATGCCCAGGAAACGATCGATGACCAGGATGAGCACCACGGTCAGCGCGATCATGATGGACGAGACGGCTGCCACCGACGGATCCGGGCTGAACTCGAGCTGGCCGTAGATCTGAACCGGCAGCGTGGTGAAGCCGGGCTTGCGCAGGAAGAGCGACAGCACGGCCTCGTCGAAGGAGATGTTGAAGGCGAAGAATGCCCCCGCGGCGAGGCCGGGAAAGCACTGCGGCACGACGACCAGAAATAGCCGCTGCATCCGGTTGGCGCCCATCGTGCGGGCTGCCTCCTCCAGGAAGGGGTCGGCCTCCGACAGCACCGCCAGCGTGGTGCGGATGACATAGGGCATGGCGATGACGGTGTGGCTGATCCACAAGGCAGGCAGGGAAACCGGGCCGAAGGTCGCGCTCCAGAACATCAGCATGCCGATCGCATAGATGATCGTGGGCAGGACCAGCGGCGAGAGGAAGAACGCCGCCATGGCCTGCGAGCCCGGCAACTGTCTGCGGTGGATGGCGATCGCTGCGGCGCCGCCGACGAGCGTGGCGGTCACGGTGACGAAAAGCGCCACGATCACGCTGATCAGGCCGGCATGCAGATAATCAGGCGACGACAGCACCTTCTGGTACCAGGCGAGCGAGACGCCCTGCGGCGGGAAGACCACGAACTGGCTGGCGCTGAAGGACGCCCCGACCACCACGATCAGCGGACCCAGCAGAAGAAGGGCCGTCAGCGCGACGAAGACGATCCCCGCGATGCGGACCAGTCGCGGAACCGCCTCAACCATGGCCGCGCCCGGTCAACCGGATATAGGGGATGAGCACCAGGACGATGCCGACGAACAGGATGACCGCCTGCGCCGCCGCGAAGGGCCAGTCGAGCGTCTGCGTCACCGAATTGTAGATCGAGGCCGCCAGCACCTGGATCCGCGTCCCGCCGAGCAGGTTCGGCGTCACGAAGGAACTCGCCGAAAGCGTGAAGGCCAGCAGCGAGCCCGCCACGATGCCGGGCAGGGAAAGCGGCAGGACGACGGTGCGTATGGTCTGCAGGAAGGAGCAGCCCATGGTGCGTGCCGCCTCTTCGAGGCGAGGGTCGATGCGGGTGATGACGCCGAGGATGGACAGGGTCATGAAAGGCAGCAACACCTGCACCATGCCCACCACGATGGCGGTTTCGGTGTGCATCAGCGTGAAGTTGCGGCGAACGAGGCCCAGGTCGCGCAACAACTCGGGGATAAGGCCCGACTTGCTGAGCAGGACCATCCAGCCGAATGTGCGCACCACGACGCTCGTCATCAGCGGCAGGATCACCATGATGACGAGCCAAAGCCTGACCCGCGGCCCGACACGCGCCATGATATAGGCGAGCGGGAAGCCGATGACCGCGCAGATCGCCGTGATGATCAGCGACAGCTTCACCGTTCGCCACAGCACGCCGAGATAGAAGGAATCGCCCAGGAAACGGGTGAAATGTTCGAGCGTGGGGCCCTCGGGGGCCGACACGCTGAGCGCCAGCATCTGGAAGATGGGGAGGAAGAATGCCAGCGCGAGGAGCAGCAGGCCCGGCGACACCAGCAGCAGATTTTCGGTACGATCGTTCACCGGCCCATCTCCTGCGGCCTCGCCCCATGAGGAACGAGGCCGGGCGATGCGTTGATCACTTGGCTATGGTCTTGTTCCAGGCTTCCACCCAGGCGGCGCGGTTCGCCTCGATCTTGGCGGGATCGAACCGGATCAGGCTCTTCACGCCGTCGACACCGTAGGCGACGTCGGCCGCGACTTCGGACGAGAGCGTCGCCTTGCTGTTGGTCGGCGTATAGCGCAATGCCTCGGCGAAGCAGGTCTGGGCTGCCGGCGAGATCGACATGTCGATGAACTTCAGCGCCAGGTCCTGGTTCGGCCTGTTGGCCACCAGATTGGTCGTGATGTAGCTCGCCGGCGTGCCTTCCGCGCCCTGCACGAACTTGGCCGGCAGGCCGGCGGCGCGCAGCGTATAGGCGTAGTCGGAGGCGTATGGCGCGATCCAGGCTTCGTTCTGCGCGAATTCCTGCTGGATCTCCGGCGACTTCGAGACCACGACCGCACCGCCCTCCAGGAGCTTGGCGACGGCATCGAGGCCCGGCTGGATGTTGTCGAGGCTGCCGCCCTCGACCTGGTTGAGCATCAGGAAGCCCAGCATGCCGTAGCCATTCGAGATGTCGGTGAGCACCAGGTGCTCGCCAAGCGCAGGATCCATCAGGTCCTTCCAGCTCGACGGCGTCTTCGGCGACTTCTCGCTGTTGTAGACCAGCCCGATCGCCGCGATGGAATAGGCCGGGCCTTCACCGCTCGCCAGCTTGGCCTTGGCGAAATCGTAGAGATCGGCCGCGTTGGTCAGCCTGGCCGGGTCGATCGGCGCGAGCAGGCCTTCGGCCGCGCCGACGATCTCCTGGCCGCCGGAGAAATGGATGACGTCGAATTGCGGCGCATCCTTCTGGGCGCGGAGCTGGGCGAAGGCATCCGCCGAATAGGCGGTGACGATGCGGACCGTCGCGCCGTTCTCCTTCTCGAAGGGCTCGATCACGCATTTCTTGTGCGCCGCTTCGTAGGCGCCGCCGAAGGAATTGATGATGAGCGTCTTGTCCTGGGCATTGGCGGTGCCCGCCGTCAGTGCGACGAACGACGCGCCCAGAACTGCGATACCGAAACTGCTTCTCATGGCTGTTCCCCTTTGATGTCCGGTTGCTGGTGATACGACGGCTCAGCTCAGCCGGCCGATCTCGACGACTTTCTGGCCTTCCTTGCGGATCAGCCGGCACTGCTCGGCGACGCCCTCGAGGTTCTGCGTCATCTTGCCGAAATAGGTGCACGGGATCCAACCCGTCGGGCCGAATGTGCGGCCGCCGACGCCGTAGAACATGCCGATCTCCCAGAACTCGCTCGGATCGATCTTGAAGAAGTTCTTCGGCTGATAAAACCAGAGCAGCTCGCCGACCTCGGGGATGATCGTCTGGTTCTCGGGCGGCAGCGCCGTCGGGTCGAAATTGCGGTTTTCCTCCGGCAGCCCCATCATGATTTCCGGTCCCGAGAACATGGCATGGGCCGCCGGCCAGCGGATCGGCTTCTCCAGCGCGCCCCACAGCGCCTTACATGTTTCAGGAGCGACATCCCAATAAAGATCAATGATGCCCTCGACATTGGCGTCGACAAATCTCAGATAAAGCCTGCGCTCGTCCATTTTCATTCCCTAGGCTGACGATTGCTTATGTTCCATGAGTTTCCACGGGGCATCGCGCATTTGTCCAATCGCCATTCGGAATTGTCCGTATAAAGTTTTTTTATCGACCAGCCTTGACGCTAGGGAAGGATCATTGCCGCGCACAGCATGATCACCGCGCTTGCCACGAGGCGACGCTGGCCGCCCGGCAAGTCCGGCCGCGCCCGGCCGGTGGACGGGACGAGCATGCCGCTCCGCTCACCATCTGTGCAACGGATGTCGCCCATGAAAGGCGGGCGACGCGCAGCCAGGCGAGTCCGCAGGCAACCGCCAGTGGCTCCTCAGATGTGGATCGGCCTTCCCGAGATCCCGAGCGCCGCTTCCTTGATCGCTTCGTTGTGCGTGGGATGGGCGTGGCAGCTATAGGCGATGTCTTCAGCCGTCGCGCCGAACTCCATGGCCTGCGCCACCTGTCCGATCATCGTGCCCGCGAGGCTGGAGACGATATGGGCCCCGAGCACCTCGCCGGTCCCGGCGTCGGCAAGGATCTTCACGAAACCGTCGAGCTCGCGATTGGTCCTCGCCCGGCTGTTGGCCGACATCGGGAACGACGACTTCTCATAGGAGATGCCGTCGCGCTTCAGTTCCTCTTCGGTCCGTCCGACGCCCGCAGCCTCGGGATCGGTGTAGACGATGGCCGGGATGACTGCGTGGTTCACCATTCCCCGCCGGCCGGCGATACGTTCGGCCACGGCAATTCCCTCGTCTTCCGCGCGATGGGCGAGCATCGGGCCGCGCGTCACGTCGCCGATGGCGAAGATCCCCGGAATCGCTGTCGCCATGTTGCGATCGACCGGGATGAAGCCCGCCTCGTCGACGGCGAGCCCGGCCTGGGCGAGACCGAGCCCGGCAGTGTTGGGTTTGCGGCCGGTCGCGACGAGCACGGCGTCTGCGACGAGTTCTTCAACCTTCCCGGCCTGCTCGATCGCCAGCCTTGCCTTACCGTCTTCGCCGCGAATTCTCTTCACACGGCTGGACGTCCTGATGTCGATCCCCTGCCGCCGCAAGATCTTCGCCATGGCCGCGCCGATATCGCCGTCCATGCCCGGCAGGATCCGGTCCATATATTCGACGACGGTGACGCTCGCGCCCAGTCGGCGCCATACCGACCCGAGCTCGAGCCCGATGGCGCCGCCGCCGATCACGGCGAGCCGGCCGGGCACCCGGTCCAGGGAGAGGGCACCGGTGGAATCGACCACGATACCGTCGCCGCCTTCGATCTCGGCGCCCGGCAAGGGCCCCGGCACCGATCCCGTGGCGATCACGATGGCGCGCGCCGCAAGCTGGCGACCCGCGACATCGACGCGGTCGCGGCCCGCGAAGCGCGCAAGCCCCTTCAGCCGCGTCACGGAATTCCTGCGGAAGAGGCCGTCAATGCCCTTGGTGAGGGTCTCAACCGTCTCGTCCTTGCCGCGCATCATCGCAGCGAGGTCGAAGGAGAGGTCCCCGACCTTCACGCCGAAGCGTTCCCAGCCCGAGCCCGACGCCTGGTCGTAGAGATGGGAGGCATGGAGCAGGGCTTTCGACGGAATGCAGCCGACATTCAGGCAGGTTCCGCCGAGCGTCTCCCGGGCATCGGCGCAGGCCGTCCGCAAGCCAAGCTGCGCGGCACGGATCGCGCAAGCATAGCCGCCGGGCCCGGCGCCGATAACGAGCACGTCAAAATCATCCTTTTCGCTCACGACGGCCAGCCTTCCAGCGTCCTGACGAAATGGGAGAGCCAGGCATTGGTCTGGTGCCCGTCGACGGCCCGGTGATCGATGGTGAGGGAGACATAGGCCATCGGCCGGATCTGGATCGTGTCGACGCCGTCGACTTCGCGCACGACCACCCTCTTCTCCAGCTTGCCCACGCCCAGGATCGCCGCTTGCGGCTGGTTGATGATGATAGGCGCCGCGAGCAGCGAACCGGAGACGCCGTGATTGGAGATGGTGAAGGTGCCGCCTTTGACATCGGCGGGGCTGAGCCGACCGATCCTGGCGCGGTTGGTCAGGTCCTGGAGCTGCGCCGCGATGCCGGAGAGCGACAGATGCTGGGCCTTGCGGATGACCGGGACGACAAGGCCCTTGTCGCCGAGGGCGGTGCCGATGCCGATATTGACGTCGTCGAAGATTTCCAGGCGGTCCGCATGCCAGCGGCTGTTGATCTCAGGGACCGCCCTCATCGCGGCAACCGACGCGGCAACGAGATAGGCGGTATAGGACAGGCTGACGCCCTCGGCTGCCATGCGCTCCCTGTTGGCACCCCGGTGCCGCATGATCGCCGAGAAATCGGCCTCGAAGACGGCCGTCACATGCGGCGCGGCGGCAAGCGATTCCGCCATGTGGCCGGCGATCGCCAGACGCATGGGCGAATGGGCAACCACATGCGAGCCGGCGGACGGCTCGCTGAGCGGCGGAGCGGGAGGGGTCCCGGCTTCGGGAAAGAACTGCGGAGCCGGCCTCTCGGGGACGGCTGGCGGCGGCGCGGTATCGGGACCACGCGCCGCGAAGGCCGCGTCCATGTCCTTGCGCGTGACCCGTCCGCCCTTGCCGGTTCCGGTCACCTCGGCAGGATCGATGCCGTATTGCTCGGCGGCTCGTCGTACGGCCGGGGAGAAACGCGACGGGTGAAACGTGCCGTCCGCAACCTCGGCCGCCGCTGGCGGCCGCTCGACGAGCGTATCCCGTGCCGCCTTGGCCGCTCCCACACGGATCCGGCCGAGCACGACACCCGGCACGGCATCCTCGCCGCTCCTGAGAAAGATCTCCTCCAGCACGCCGGCGACGGGAGCAGGCACTTCCTGCGTGACCTTGTCCGTCTCCAGTTCCACCAGCGGATCGTCGAGAAGCACCGCCTCTCCCGGCTGCTTCAGCCAGTTGCGCACCACCGCCTTGGTGCCCTCCTGCTCGAGCGGCGCCTTCACCTCGACAAGATCGTCCATGGCCTGCAACTCAGAACGCGACGACATCGGCGATCTTGCGCCGTATGCTCTCGACCGAGGGTACCGCCCAGTCGAGCAGCGCCGGATTGTGGGGGCTCGGAATATCGGGCATGGTCAGCCGGGAGACCGGCGCATCGAGATCCATGAAGGCCTGGTCGGCAACGACCGCGGAAATCTCGGCGCCGAAGCCGGCCGTGCCGAGATCCTCATGCACGATCAGGCAGCGCCGCGTGCGTCTGACCGAGGTCAGCACGGCCTCGCGGTCCCACGGCATCAGGGTCCTGAGGTCGATGATGTCGGCCGACAGGTCCGCCGCCGCTTCCTCGCAGCGATGCACCATGGCGCCCCAGGTGACGATGGTCAGTGCGTCGCCCGTCCTGGTGAAGCGCGCCTTGCCGTAGGGCAGCGCGAAATCGTCACCGGGATAGGCGCGACGCGCCCAGGCATGATCGAGCATGGCGCGATGCTCGAAGAAGATCACGGGGTCGTTGCCGCGCAGCGCGGTGCGCAGCAGGCCGACGGCGTCCTCTGCGTTGGACGGCACCGCCACCTTCCATCCCGGCTGATGGACAAAGGCGACCTCATTGGTCTGGCTGTGCCAGGGGTCGCCGCATTTGAAGAAGCCGCCTGGCATGCGCAACACGATCGGCGCCGCGAAGCGATTGTTGGTGCGCCAGCGGATGGTGCCGCAGTCGTTGATCTGTTCGGTCGCCGGCTCGGCATATTTGCGAAACTGGATCTCCGGCACGGGGACGAGTCCGGCAAGCGCCATGCCGACCGCACGCCCGACGATGCCCTCCTCGGAGAGCGACGTGTCGAAGACGCGCTCGGAGCCGAACTTCTCCTGCAGGCCCAGCGTCACGGCATGGACGCCGCCCTTCGGGCCGATGTCCTCGCCGAACAGCACGACCCGGTCGTTGATCGACATTTCATGGTCGAGCGTGCGGCGGATCGCGGTGACCATGTTGATGCGCTGGCCGTCGGGGACGGGCATATCCGACGTGGCGGGCGCGACATAGCCGTGGCGGTGCTGGCCGCCCATCGCCTGCATCTCGCCCTCGAAGAAGACATGGCGGGTCACTGTCTCGGGGATGGCCACCGGCCGCGCTTCGGCCTCGATGCGGGCCGCCTCGGCCGCGGCGGCGGCACGCGCGGCGGCATCGTTCCATTCTTCCGGGGTCATCGCGGCCGGCACCAGATAATCGCGCAGGCGCGGCAAGGGATCGCGCGCCCATTCGGCATCGAGGACCGCCTTGCTCTTATAGGCCTGGGTATCCTGGAAGCTGTGACCCTCGAGACGCGGCACGGTGAGCCTCAGCAGCGCCGGCGCCCTGTTCTCGCGCACGAACTCGACCGCCTCCTCGATGAGCCGGCTCGCCTCGGCCGGATCGCAGCCGTCGCCCTCGAAGATCATGAGATCCTTCCACCCGGCGAGGTTTGCGGCGATGTTGCCGCCGGGCGTCTGTACGGTGGAGGGAACCGAGATACCGAAGCCGTTGTCCTCGATGTAGAACAGCATCGGCAATCGCTGGGTAGTGGCGATGGTCAGCGCCGACCAGAAGCCGTTCGAGGCGACCGAACCGTCGCCGCCGAGCACGACGGCTATATCGCGCCGGTAGCGATCGTCCTTCAGCACATTGCCATAATAGTCGAGGGCCTGCGCCCAGCCGGCGGTCGGCGTGTACTGGGCACCGACGCCGCCGCACATGGGAAGCGCCGACGCGCCATCGCTGTTGGGATAGTTGAACACCACGCCGATGTCGCGCCCGTCGGAATAGCCGCCCGCGCGCCCCATAGCCGAGCCGAGCGCGTCGGCGGGATCGACGCCGAGCGACAGCAGGAGCGGACGCGACCGATAGTAGCCGCAGGTCGCGTCGTGGGTCTCGGTGAGCCGGCAGCCCAGCATGATCTGCGCCATGTCGTGGCCTCGCGCGGAGAACTGGTAGAGGACCTTCTTCTCGGGAACGAGCCTGGTCTCCTCCATGTGATCAAGGGCTCGGGAGAGCTGGACGAGATAGGCGATCCGCCTCCAGTCGACATTCTCGTCAGGGGCGTTGCGTCCGACCTGCTTCAGCGCTGCTCGTCCCATGGCGGATCCTCCTGACATGCTGTTCGTCAAGAATAATACGCGCGCAATGCGATTGCGTTTCATATTCGAGGCACATAGCATCCAGTATGAAATACTCATTTCATAATTGGAGCAATTCGTGGAGAATCAATTCAAGCTCGATGCCACTGACCGGCGCATCCTGCGTGTGCTGCAGGAACGGGCCGACATCAGCCATGCGGCACTGGCAGAGGAGGTCAGCGCATCGAGCGCCTCCTGCTGGCGGCGGATCAAGGCGATGGAGGCGGCGGGCGTGCTGGGTCCGACGGTCAGGCTGGTCGATCCCGATACCGTGGGGCGCGGCCTCAACGTGTTCTGCCAGGTGCGGATGCGGTCGCATGATCCGATCGCGCGGAAGGACTTCGAGCGGTTCGTCGAAAGCCATGACGAGGTGCTGGAATGCTATTCGATGTCCGGCGATTGGGACTATCTGCTGCGGGTCGCCGTCGGCGACGTGCACGACTACGAACGGCTCCTGATGCAGGGCATCCTTACGCATGAGGCCGTGGCGACATCGTCGTCGCATTTTGCCCTGAAAAGCGTGAAATACACGACCGCTCTGCCCGTCTAAGCCGGAAAAGTGTCCCGCGGTTTTCCGACAAGAATCCGCGACAAAACAAAAGGCCTGGGCAGACCATTCGTTGGCTTGCCAGGGAATGGTTTGCGCAGGTGCGGCGGTGGCAAGACGGCGAAGCGAACAGTCCGCTTCGCGAAGCTTCCCGGCCTGGCTCCGCCGGTGGATTGGCACCGCAGCCTAAGACCCAAAGCACCGACAGACCCGGCCTCACCGACGAGAGCCCTTTGAGGCTCCGCGCCTAGTTCGAAGGCGAGAGGGTTTGCGCCTTATCGGAGGATGCAAATTCCATTGTGAACGGGTTCCCCCCAATTCCCTGGGCCAAGCCAGGAGACAGTTCAACGGGTGTGCATCGATCCACCGCGTCCATGGCAGCAGCGACAAACTGTTGACGAACTTTCTCGTCGCCGGCGACATCGATGGATGTGGGTTGGGGTGGACCAACAAGCGATCCATCGCTCTTCAAGCTGAAACTCAGCGTAACCGCGGACTTTTCAACCCCCGTCGGTGGATTCCAGCATGACATGATGGCCGCCCCGACCTCATCCATCGTCGTGAGAGGTTCCGCATGAATTGGCAGCGGTATCAAAGTTATCGCAGCCGAACAACAAACAATCAGCTTGAGGCCTTTCAAGGAGAGTCCTCGACAAGCACGAGCAAGAGCGGCCGTCGGCCGAGGCGCCCGGGCGACAGCCACTCTTGCAATGTCCCGCGTTGCAAACATGAAGGCGTCTCCTTCTTGACTGCCCTGACCTGCCACCGGATTCTCATCCAGCCGCAATCAGAGTCTCGGCGGGTTGTACTCCGTATGGCGCGGGTTGAGCAACGGGCGCCCCGAAGAGAGCCGCCCGTCGCGTCGATCTTGTTTCCTAGTTGCCCGGCTTGTTCCTGATTGCCGCGTCAATCTGTTTTTTTACCGCATCGAGGTTGAATGAGGCCGGATCCTGCATCGGGGGGTAGTCAACCGCCGTGAGGGCCAATTTCGCGACTTCCTGCTGAACACTTACGAACCGCCAGAACTCGCGTGCGAAAAAGTCATTCATGTAGCCGCCGCCGAGATCATTGAGGCTTTGCTCGCCGATCGACGGTGTCCGTTCAAATGGGTCCTGACGGATGTTGACCATTGTGGGCATATCCGTGGTTACTTTCGCACCTGGCCAACCTTGCGGCTGCTGAAAGAACTGGAACTTGAAGTTATCGATACGAACCGCACCCAACTGAGGGCCGCCGAAGTAGAAGAACTCGCGACGGGCGGACGGCCCATTGCCTTGCAGCAGGTCCAGCTGGTTGTAGCCGTCAAGGTGGTTCTTGTAGGTCCGATCACCCAATTGCACGCCTTTGAGAAGTTGCTCGGTTATGTTGGGGTTGCCGGCAGCCGCTAAGAGCGTGGGGAACCAGTCCAAAGCCGAGAAGATACCGTTCTCAACTGTGCCCGGCTTGACCTTTCCCGGCCAGCGAATGATCGCGGGCGCGCGAAAACCGCCCTCCATCACCGTACCCTTGGTGCCCTTGAACGGGGTCATGCCACCGTCGGGCCACGTGAAGACTTCGGCGCCATTGTCGGTCGTGAAGATGATTATGGTGTTGTCGGTTTCGCCCGCATCCTCCACACATTTCATCAGCGCACCGACGCTGTCGTCCAGTTGCGCCATGCCGGCCTCCTCGAGGCCGTAATTGGTATCGCTGTTCATGAGCGCCTGGTACTTGGCCGACAGAAATGTCCAGACGTGCATCCGCGTCGTGTTGTGCCAGACAAAAAACGGGTTGCCGTCGGTTTTGGCTTTGTCCATGAAGTCGCACGAAGCCTTGACCAGCACTTCATCGAACGTTCCCATGTCGTACTTGGCCTTGGGCGTGATGTCGTGCATGTTCGGTACGTTGGACATATCGGGGTACGGTGCCAGGGGACCTTCATCCACGATCCTCTGCTTGCCGATCTTGCCCCATCGCGGCTGCTCTGTCGTATCGTCCGTATCGGCTGCAAAGCTGTGGACCAAATTGCGCGGGCCGACCTTGTCACGGTACGACTGGTCATTCGGGAACGAATACCAGTAGGGGTCCGACATTGCGTCGAGGTGATAGAGATATCCAAAGAACTCATCAAAGCCATGCAGGGTCGGCAAATACTTGTTCAGATCGCCGAGATGGTTCTTGCCGAACTGGCCGGTCGCATAACCCTCGGTCTTGAGGGCGGCAGCGATGGTCGCAGCCTTGTCGGGCATGCCTACGTCGGCGCCGGCCTGGCCGACGGTCGTCAGCCCCGTGCGCAACGGGATTTCACCGGTGATGAAGCTGGCCCGGCCCGCAGTGCAACTGGCTTCCGCATAATAGTCGGTGAACATCATGCCATCGGAGGCAAGTTTATCGAGGTTCGGCGTCTTCCCGGACATGATGCCCCGGTGATAGGCGCCGATATTGAACCAGCCGACATCGTCGCCCATGATCACCAGGATGTTGGGCTTGGCCTGTTCCTGGGCGTGGATCATCGATGTGCTGCAAAGAAGGGTCGCACCGACTGCCATACCCGCTGCAATGAAAGTTGCTGCTGCTTTCATGTTACTCGCCTTTCTTCAATAAGGCGGACGTTGCCATTGCGGCGAAGGCTGATTCAGATGGGTAAGATACTGCCAGGTCTCACTGGCACCGAAATCGGGTAGGACGTACTCGTGGCCGCCTTCCCTTTCTCTTCGCTCTTGCACACGAATTGCTTGTGCCAGCAGATCCGAACCTTCGTCACGAATAATGAAGCGATGACAACGCGTCCGGGATTACCCGGCATCAATTATATCGAGCGGTTCGTCGAAGCGTTATAGTCCTTTCTGAGGAGGTGGCAGCCGCCAGGAACAACATCGTATGCCCGGATTTCAGGCAAGGCTGCGTTCAGCGTTGGGGAGGGGCGACAGGGCGTTCATTGCAGCGTCGGTCAGCACAGCAAATCGGCTGGAAACGGCTTGCGCAGGAAGGCCACACAGCCCAACTGGACCGCCGCCATCCTGACCGCATCATGGTCAATCGCCGTGACTGATCCCGCCGCCTCCAGCCGGTAGCTCAACTCGGCCCGGATATTTCTTGCAGATGTCCGATACTCTCGCGCCTGCACCTTTCAAGCGCGTTGCGGACCTTTCACGAACACCACTGCCCCGAGGCGCGCCACGTCCTGATTTCCCGCCGGGCTCAGAACTCGTGCTTGAAGCCGAGTGCAAGGCCCGTTTCGTCCGGGTTGCCGTCTTTCCAACTGCGATAGAACTTGGTCGAGACCGAGTTTGCGTGATCGACCTTGAAAGAAAGACCGGTCGACAGCTGCGGCGTATCATAGTCGTTGTCGGTGTCAAAGGCGTTGCGGTATCGATAGCCGATGGCGTTCCAGGTGACACGATCAGTCATGCGCAGGTCGGCGCCTACTTTCAGAACATAGTAGGCGAAGACATCGTCCGATCCGCTGAACCTCGCGCCGATACCGGAACTGCCCACCACCGAGAAGACTTGCCCAAGCAACAGGCGATAGCCGATGGTCGCTTCCACGTTCTGACTGTCCTTCCCTCCCCTGGCCGGGTCTGTGTACTGAAAGGATCCGCCGAGAATGACGCCGTTATCGAAGGTATGCGCACCGTCGATTTGATATTTGACGTCCTTCGACTCGCTGAAGTCGTCCGCTTCCCGGTCGTTGGCTATCTCGAGGCCGATCGAGTTGTTTCCCGCGAACGCGGGCACCGCGCTGAAGAGGAGTGCTGACATCAGCCAACTCACCCGAGCACCCTGCAGTGCTGCGGGATGGTTGAGCCGGTGGCGACGTGTGGAGCGTTCCAGGCCCATGGCCTTACCTGAATAGCAGGGTGGATAGGGATAATATCCACATTGCTCGTGCCGGACATAGGTCGCCATTGGTCGAGCCACCTCCTGCTGGATCTTTGCCTTTGCACCGGGTCGCGGAGCTCTGAGGAGATAGAATACCTTCCGCCAGTTCGCGACTCGGCCGGACCTCTGCGTGCGTCAGTGGAGGCGCCTCCACTGACGCGGGCGCAAATGCCTCAGTCCATTTGGGCCACTCCGAGCATCACTTCGATAGGCGCGCGGAATGGCCTCCAAGCTGCTGTTTGTCAGCCTCGTGGTTTTGATCCCGTTCGGTTCTCAAGGGGCAGGCTTCAAGGTGACAGCGGTAACCCCGCCCGCGATGTTGATGCCTTTCTGAGCCTCCACAGAGATCGGCTGCAAGGAGAATGCGCGGTTGCTGCCACCGACGAGAACATTGGCGCCACCGCCGGCGCCGAGCGATGCGTTAGCGCCCACTCCAGCATAGGTGCCGGCAAGCGCGCCCTGCGGAAGGCCGCGTGTCGCCGCCACGACGCCCCAGACCAGATGCCCTGCTGCAACCTCGCCGATCGCGACGCCGAACTGATCAATCGAACCGGTGTAGTTTTCGACATTGCCTTTGCCGTCTTCGAAAACGCACGAAAGCGTCTGCTTTTCGACCACGAAGAAACCGATTCCGCGAGACACATCGCATGACAGCGTGCCGATCTGCGCCGAGTTCTGGGCACTTGCGTCGAGTGAGGCCAGTGCCACGATCAACCCAAGACATGCTGTGCGGACGAAAGCCATTATCATCTCCCTGTTTGACGAACGCCGTTTGTTGGCTAGCACGAGCACTCTTATCCTCCGGTTCTCGCCTTAGTAGCAAGGCGGATACGGATAATATCCGCATTGCCCGTAAGCGTAAGGGTACGCGCGATAGTAAGGAGCAGCCGCGGCAGCGCCGATCGCGGCACCTGTTGCCAGCCCGCCGGCGTACCACGCGCCATGATAGACGGGCGCGTGCCAGTAGTGATCGACGCCGTATCGGTCGACCGCGTATCGATCGTCAGGGAAGCGTCGATAGTCGCCAGCCAATCGATCGCCGGCGAAGTCGTCATGGAAGCCGCCGAAGCTGCGGTCGCCACCGCCAAAACCGCCGCCGCCGAAACCATGGCCACCACCGCCAAAGCCGCCTCCGCCGAAGCCGCCGCCACGATCAATGAACAGCGCGGCGGGTCCACTGCCTCCGCTCAGGCTTCCCTCGAGGACCGCAACCTCGAAGGTCAGGTTGCCGGCTTCGAGCAACGGCTTCATCAAGGTTACCACGGCATCCTCGACCTTGGAGCCGTCGCCGCCGAGGACCGAAATGGTCGCATTGGGCGGATCCTTGATGAAGTTGTCCTTGCCTTCGTCCCACTGCATGATGAACTGCTCGGTGGTGACATGCCCTGCTGCCCGCACCGGGCGATCGGCGAAAACGATCGAGTTCGGCGCAACGCCGGTCATGGTCAGCTTGTTGCCCTCGAGCTTTGCGCCGGCCGAGTTGAGCACAAAAAGCGAGGGAACCGGGCCGGTCGGCGTGACCTGGCCTATCGTTTTCTGAAGGGGAACATGCGGTTTGGCATCGGCCTCCTGCGCGAGGCCACCACTCAAGCTAAACCACTGGCTTCCGGCAAGCACGGCAAGAAGGATAAGAGTTCTGTGTGTCATGCTTCATCTCCCTACATAGCGGACGTAGCCCTGCATGCGCGCCCAAGCGTCCGGTCGATGCCCGCTGCGAGTGACCCCCCGTGAGCCGGCGGCAGGTGCCGCGTGGCGGGCGCCCGCGTCGTTTCATTCCGCGGGGCGCATCACTCATAAGTTTCGTGGCAATATTGGCGCCTGTCGACATCGGGCGATGCAGCGATACTGCATCGCCCGATGCCGATATTACTTCGCGCCGTTCTTAGGCGATACTGTCCTTTTGGGAAACGGCGGCGGTTTTTCGTTGCCGCCAGGCCATGCGGTGAACCCCGGCATATCTGGAGAACAGTCCGATTTCGATCTTTGCGCGAGATGTTCGGGTGGATAGGGCTGAACGAACCGGAACCCACGCAGCGCTCGTCGAGCAAAAAGGGCTGATGATGTTATTTCAACACCCCGATGAGAGCCTTGCCGTCCGTATAATACGGATCGCCACCACCGTTGCGGCCGTCTTTGGTGGCGCCTATTCCGGGGATCTCGTAGCTGGAGGAAAGCTGTCCTGCCTTCATGAGGTCGCCGATGACGAGGTCTCGTTCAGCGTCCACATCGGGGCCGATGTGATGGGTGATTTGGCCGGTGTCATGGCTGAGCCCGACGCCACGGTCGAAGCTGGCCGAACCGAGCCAAATCGGACGACCGTCGCTACCGAGGTTCTTGGTTAGCCAGAAGCGGACATGATTGCGCTGGTCGGCGCTGTGTCCGACAGGCTTTTCGAAAGCAAGATCCTGCTTCCTCCCCTCGTAGAGCAGAGGGCTGACAGGCGCGTCCAGGTCGGGTCGATCGAGCACGACGCTGAGACCGATGTCGATGGAAGAGCGCAGCGTGATCTTGTCGGCTGGATCCCAGTCGGCTGCGGCGAATGCGCGAATGACCTGTTCCTTTGTCCCGACCAGTCCGACATTGATGGGATCGCCAGGGATGTCCTGCTCCGTATGCGTGACCATGTCGCCGAAGTCCGAGACGCGCGACGCATCCCGAAAGATCCAGATCTCAGGCACAATGAAATAGGCGACAAGCAGATATGCGATCGCCAAACCAAGTACGATTCGCAGCCCGTCTCTCGTTCGACGCTTCATCGCCTATCTCCCGAAGCTGCCGAACTGTGCTTTACCTTGGCAGCACAGTATCTTTCAGCTTGGGTACCAGGTCACGTCAATAGGAGGGCGATGCGCTAAGCCGCCTGACGCGCGCTCATTGTGAGCAGGTCGTAACGGGCAACCGTCTCGTCGTTCTGGTTGAACACCTCGACGTCCCAGCGTACCTCGCCATACTCGGGTGCGCGGGCGGCGCGCTTCTCCTTGACGGTGAGCCGCACACGGATCGTATCGCCGGGGGATACGGGCTTCAGGAAGCGCAGATTGTCGAGCCCGTAATTGGCGAGCAGCGGTCCGGGCGCCGGGTCGACGAAAAGGCCGGCGGCGAAGGAGAGGATGAGATAGCCATGGGCCACGCGGCCGGGGAAGAACGGATTGGCGCGGGCCGCCGCCTCGTCCATATGAGCGTAGAACTTGTCGCCGGTGAAATCGGCGAAATGCTCGATGTCGGCCAGCGAGATTTCCCGCGCCGGCGTCTCGACCGAGTCGCCGATCGCGAGCCCTTCGAAATTGCGCCGGAAGGGGTGCTCCGCCGCGACGGGCGCAGCCGCGCCCTTTGTCCAGCGGCCGGTGAGTGTGGCCAGCCGCTGCGGCGAACCCTGCAACGCGGTGCGCTGCATGTAGTGGAAGACGGAGCGCAGTCCGCCCAATTCCTCGCCGCCGCCGGCCCGGCCCGGCCCGCCATGGACCAGCGCCGGAAGCGGCGACCCGTGTCCCGTCGATTCCTTGGCGCAATCGCGGTCCACGATGAGCAGGCGCCCATGCCAGGGCGCGATGCCGAAGATCAGTTGTTCGGCGACGGCCGGATCATAGGTGAAGACCGAGGCGACGAGGCTTCCCTCGCCCTTGGCGACCAGTGCAACCGCATCCTCGAGCGTATCGTAGGGCATGACGGTCGCCACCGGACCGAAGGCCTCCACACGATGGATCTTGTCGCCATGAAGCGGATCGGCCGCGAGAAGCAGCACCGGCGCCATGAACGCTCCCGCGCCGCCGGGCGCATCGGCGCCGCCCAAGACGATCTCGGCCTCCGTGCCGAGCTCACGCACCGCGTCGCAGACCGCGGCGCGCTGCGTGGCCGATGCCAGGGCCCCCAGCCGGGTGGCCTCGTCACGCGGGTCACCGGGGGCGATCGCAGCAAGGGCCGCCTTCAGACCGTCGACGACAGCGTGCTGCTGCTGCCGGGGAACGATGACGCGCCGAATGGCAGTGCATTTCTGCCCGGCCTTGACCGTCATCTCGCGGATCACTTCCTTGAGGAAAAGGTCGAACTCGGGCGTTCCCGGCACGGCATCCGGCCCGAGCACGGCTGCATTGAGCGAATCGCGCTCCGCGACGAACCTGACGGCCTTCTCGGAGATCGCCTTGTGGCTGCGCAGCCGGTCGGACGTCTCGGCCGAGCCCGTGAAGGAGACGATGTCCTGGCCGGTCAGGTGGTCGAGCAGGTCGCCCGTCGACCCCGCCAGGAACTGCAGTGCTCCTGCCGGCAGGATGGCGGCCTCGACGATGAGGCGCACCACCGCCCCGGCGACGTAAGCGGTCTGGGTCGCGGGCTTGGTGATGACGGGCACGCCGGCCAGGATCGCCGGCGCGAGTTTCTCCAGCATGCCCCAGGTGGGGAAGTTGAAGGCGTTGATGTGGACGGCCACGCCGGCGAGCGGCGTCAGCACATGCAGGCCGACGAAGCTGCCGCCCTTCGACAGGCCCTCGGTGTCTCCGTCGATGACAAAGCGCTCGCTCGGCAGTTCGCGCCGACCGCGCGACGCATAAGCGAAAAGCGTCCCGATGCCGCCATCGATGTCGATCCAATTGTCGCGCCGGGTGGCGCCCGTGTCGGCGGCGATCCTGTAGAGTTCTTCCTTGTGGGCGGTGAGATGCTCGGCGATCGCTTTCAGCATCGCGGCCCGCTGATGGAAGGTCAGCGCGCGCAACGCCGGTCCTCCGATAGTGCGGGCGTGGGCCACCACGGCCGCGAAGTCGATGCCGGCGGTGGAAGCGCGCGCGACGACGTGGCCGTCGATCGCGCTCGCGATGTCCACGAGGCCGGTCTCCGGCGCGAACCAGCGGTCCTCGACATAACTCTTCAGGATCTCGGGCATGTGTCCATCTCCACCGCTGCGGGGCTCCTCCGACGCCTTTGCCGGTTGACAAAAGCGATGCATTGATCAATTATTGACCGAACGATCGGTTAATTCAAGTACCTTACGCGAAAATGCGTGCAATGGGAGGACAAGGTGACGGAAACTCTATTGGTGGACCGCCGCCCCGGCTGGACGATCATAACGCTGAATCGACCCGATCGGTTGAATTCCTTCAACGAGGACCTGCACCGGGCGCTCGCCGCCGCACTTGACGAGGCCGCAGCGGACGAAACATGTCGGGCCGTGCTGCTGACGGGGGCCGGACGCGGCTTCTGCGCCGGCCAGGACCTGTCCGACCGCGTCAAATCCGACGGCCCGCCCGATCTCGGCCATACGCTCGAAACCTTCTACAATCCACTCGTCCGCCGCATTCGCGCGCTGCGCAAGCCGGTGATCTGCGCTGTCAACGGCGTCGCGGCCGGCGCCGGCGCCAATATCGCGCTCGCCTGCGACATCGTGCTGGCGGCGCGCTCGGCCAGGTTCATCCAGGCCTTCTCCAAGATCGGGCTGGTGCCCGATTCCGGCGGCACCTTCTTCCTGCCGCGCCTCATCGGCGACGCCCGGGCACGCGCGCTGGTCATGCTGGCCGAGCCGCTGTCGGCCGAACAGGCGGCAGCCTGGGGGCTGATCTGGAAGGTCGTGGACGACGAGGCGCTCATGGCCGAAGCCGAGGCGCTTGCCGCCCATCTGGCGACCCAGCCGACGCAGGGCCTCGCTCTCGCCAAGGAGGCGCTCAACGCCTCGGCGGCCAACGATCTCGACACCCAGCTCGACCTCGAACGCGATCTGCAGCGGCGTGCCGGCCGCACGCCGGATTATGCCGAAGGCGTACGCGCTTTCATGGAGAAGAGGCCGGCCGCATTCACGGGGAAACCCGAGTGAACCGCGAAGACCCCTCGCCCGAAGCCACGGCACGGCGCGCCGCCGACACAATGTGGGCGGCGGACCGCGCCAGCCAGGACCTCGGCATGGAAATCGTCGAGGTCGGACCCGGCTGCGCGACGCTGTCGATGCGCGTCGGCGAGGCGATGACCAACGGCCATGCGACAGCGCATGGCGGCTACATCTTCACCCTGGCCGACAGTGCTTTCGCCTTCGCCTGCAATTCTCATGGCCTGACGACGGTCGCCGCTCACTGCAGCATCACCTATATCAGGCCCGGCCGGCTCGGCGAGACGCTGGTGGCCGAAGCGCGCGAGGTCACGCGCTTCGGGCGCTCGGGCATCTACGACGTCACCATACGGGCGGGCGCCGAGATCGTCGCCGAGTTCCGCGGACATTCCCGGACGGTCGGCGGCTCTTTCATCGATAAGACTGGCATCGACAAGACTGTCATCGACAAGACTGGCATCGACAAGGCCGGGGCCTGACCAGGCCCGGCACGACGGACTACGGAGGAGAAGACCAATGGCGCTGCCGGCATTCAATCCCGAAGACATGAACCTCGGAAGCCTCGATCCGGTCGAGCGCGCCTCGCGCGACGAGGTGCAGTCCCTGCAGCGCGAAAGGCTCGCCTGGTCGCTGCGCCACGCCTATGAGAATGTGCCCTTCTACCGGCAGAAATTCGACGCCGCGGGTGTCCACCCCTCCGATTTCCGCGACCTGTCCGACATCGCCAAGTTCCCCTTCACGGTGAAGCAGGACCTGCGCGACAACTATCCCTACGGGCTATTCGCCGTGCCGCGCGAGAAGCTTGTCCGGATCCACGGCTCGTCCGGCACGACCGGAAAGCCCATCGTGGTCGGCTACACCAAGGCCGACATCGACATGTGGGCGAACGTGATGGCGCGCTCGATCCGCGCCGCCGGCGGACGGCCGGGCATGATGGTCCATGTCGCCTACGGCTACGGCCTGTTCACGGGCGGTCTCGGCGCCCATTACGGCGCCGAACGGCTGGGCTGCACCGTGGTGCCGATGTCGGGCGGCATGACGGAAAGGCAGGTCCAGCTGATCGCCGACTTCCGCCCCGACGTGATCATGGTCACGCCGAGCTACATGCTCGCCATCCTGGACGGATTCCGCAAGGCCGGCATCGATCCGCGCTCCACGTCGCTCAAATTCGGCATCTTCGGTGCGGAACCCTGGACGAATGCCATGCGCCAAGAGATCGAACGGTCCTTCGACATGCAGGCGACCGACATCTACGGCCTGTCGGAGGTGATCGGCCCCGGCGTCGCGCAGGAATGCGTGGAGACCAAGGACGGGCTGCACGTCTGGGAAGACCACTTCCTGCCCGAAATCATCAACCCCGAGACGGGCGAGCCCGCCGCCGACGGAGAGTCGGGCGAACTGGTATTCACCTCGCTCACCAAGGAAGCTTTCCCGATCATCCGCTACCGCACCCGCGATCTCACGCGGCTCTTGCCCGGTACTGCGCGCCCCGGCATGCGACGGATGGAGAAGATCACCGGCCGCTCCGACGACATGATCATCCTTCGCGGCGTCAACGTCTTCCCGAGCCAGATCGAGGAGGCGCTGCTGGCGACCGAATGGTGTTCGGGCCACTTCCAGATCGAGCTCACCCGCGAAGGCCGCATGGATCACATGACTGTGCTCGCCGAAGCACGCGCCGAACATTGGGACGGCGAAGGCTTGACCGAACACGCACAGCGCTTCGTCGAGACGATCAAGAACACGATCGGCATCAGCACCGCCGTGGTCATCCGCGAGCCCGAAGGGGTGGAACGCTCGGCCGGCAAGGCGCGGCGCGTGGTGGACAAGAGGCCGAAAGAATAGCGAATAGCGAATAGCGAAATAAACCAATGACTTGCCACGCGAGTAGGCGAGTAGCAAGCCATTTCTCTTTTCCCTATTCGCTATTCGCTACTCGCTATTCGCTCCCTTCTCACATCTGATCAAAATCCACCGCCACGCGCGGCGTCTTCGGATGCGACTGGCAGGTGAGCACGAAGCCGGCTTCGATCTCCCAGGGCTCCAGCGAATAGTTCACGTCCATCTCCACCGCGCCGTCCAGAACCTTGGCCCGGCAGGTCGAGCACATGCCGCCCTTGCAGGCGAAGGGCAGGTCCATGCCCGCGCGCAGCGCCGCGTCGAGGATCGTCTCGCCCTCGGCCACCGGCACCTCGCGGCGCTTGCCGTCGACGGTTAGCGCGGCGACATGAGCCGCCGGCGCTTCGGCCGCGACCTTCGGCCTGATCTGGGGGCGGCCGCCATGGACGGACACGAAACGCTCGACATGGATCTTCTCCGGCGCGAGGCCGACATCCTTCAGCGCCGCCTCGATATCTTCGATCATCGTGGCGGGCCCGCAGACGAAGGCATGGTCGACCGCCGCGGCGGGCAGTTGGGCGCTAAGCAGGATGCGGACCTTCTCGCCGTCCAGCCGGCCGTTGAGGATTGGCAGATCCTGCTCTTCCTGGCTGAGCACATGGAAGACCGAGAGGCGGCCGAGGAAACCATCCTTCAGTTCCTCGAGCTCGGTCCGGAACAGCATGTCCCGGGTCGAGCGGTTGCCGTAATAGAGGAAGAAACGGCTGTTCGGCTCCGACGCCAGCACCCCGCGCAGGATGGACAGGATCGGCGTGATGCCGGAGCCCGCGGCGAAGCCAACATGGATGCGGCCGTCGCCGACTGCCTCGCCGAGGCCGAAGCGTCCGGTCGGCGTCATCACGTCGATCTCGTCGCCGGCCTTGAGATTGTCGTTGATCCAACCGGAGAACACGCCGTCCTCGACCCGCTTGACGGCGACACGCAGTTCGCCTTCGCCGGGTCCCGAGCAGATCGAATAGGAGCGGCGCAGATCCTCGCCGTCGACCATGGCGCGCAGTGTCAGATACTGGCCGGAGTGGAAGCGGTAGGCCTCGGCCAGCTCGCGCGGAACGGCGAAGGCGATCGAGACGGCATCCTCGGTCTCGCGCCTCACATCGGCGACCACAAGCCGGTGGAAATGGGGCGACGGACCGACGGATCGGGACGAGGACGGATCGAGGTTCTGTTCAATGGCGGCGGACATATCGGAAACCTAGTGGCACTTGAAGTAGTCGAAGGGCTCGCGGCAGGCCTCGCAGCGCCAGAGCGCCTTGCAGGAGGTCGAGCCGAATTCGGCGAGCAGCGAGGTCGAGGTCGAGCCGCAGCGCGGGCAGGCGACCTCGTCCTTGCCGAACAAGGCGCGCCGGCCGGCAGCCCGCGCGGGCGGCGCGATGCCGTAGTCGCGCAGTTTTGTCCTGCCTTCCTCGCTCATCCAGTCCGTGGTCCAGGCCGGCGATAGTACAGTGACCACCTTGACGTGATCGAAACCGGCCTTGGCCAGAGCCAACTCGATTTCGAGCGCGATCATGTTCATGGCCGGACAACCGGAATAGGTCGGGGTGATGACGATCTCGATGTTGCCGTCGCGATACCGCACGTCACGCAGGACGCCGAGATCCTCGATCGACAGCACCGGAATCTCGGGGTCGCAGACCGCGCCCGCGATGCGCCTCACTTCGGCGAGATCAGGCAGGCCGCGGGCCGCAGCCAGCGCCGAAGGCTCCGGATGCGGACTGGCGGACATCACCAGACCGCTCCCGGGACGGCGCGCTGCACATATTGCAGTTCGGTGAGCAGATGGCCGAGATGCTCGCTGTGGCGACCTGAACGGCCACCCTTCTGCATCCAGCCGTCGGCGGGCACGGCGAGGCCCGCTTCCTCGAAGACCGGCCGGATCGCCTCCCGCCAGGCAACCCGCAGTTCTTCCGGGTCGACGCCGATGCCGGCCTCGATGACGGCGCGATCCGCCTCGTCGACTTCGAACAGCTCGCCGGTGAAGGGCCAGAGCAGTTCGAGCGCATCAAGAATCCGCCGACGGCTTTCGTCCGTGCCGTCGCCCAGCCGGATCACCCATTCGGCCGTATGGCGCACATGATAGGCCATTTCCTTCTCGGCCTTGGCGGCAACCGCGGCGAGCGTGGCATCCTTCGACGCCATCATCGCGCGCCAATAGAGGTCGGCGAAGGCCGCGTAGAGGAACTGCCTGAGGATGGTCCGGGCGAAATCGCCATTGGGCTGTTCGACCAGGAGCAGGTTGCGGTAGTCGCGCTCGTCGCGGCGATAGGCGAAGGCGTCCTCGTCATGGCCGGCGGCCTCGATCTCGCCCGCATGGGCATAGAGCGAGCGCGCCTGGCCAATCAGGTCGAGGGCCATGTTGGCGAGGGCCATGTCCTCTTCCATCATCGGTGCATGGCCGCACCATTCGGACAGGCGATGGCCGAGCACCAGCGCATCGTCGGCGCGGCGCAGCACGTAGAGGACGTGCGGCGTCTCTTCCACCGTTATGGACCCCGAAGCCATGACTTCCTCCTGATCGATCGATCTTGCTGCCCTGCCCCACTACGGGGGCGGGGATGTCACATGTGACCGACGTCTTCCGGCACTTCGTAGAAGGTCGGATGGCGGTAGATCTTCGAGGCGGTCGGCTCGAACATCATGCCCTTGTCGGCGGGGTCGGAAGCGACGATCGCCGCCGACGGCACGACCCAGATCGAAAGACCCTCGCCGCGCCTTGTATAGATGTCGCGCGCCGCCTGCAGCGCCAGCGTCGCGTCGCTGGCATGCAGCGAGCCGACATGCTTGTGGCTCAGGCCGTTGCGGGAACGGATGAAGACTTCCCAGAGCGGAAAAGAAGTGGTTGCCATCTCAGCGTCCTTTCAAGTTCTATGCCGCTTGGGCGGCCTGACGGCGCTTCTTCGCGGCATAGGCCAGGGCTGCGTCGCGCACCCAGGCGCCGTCCTCATGCGCCTTGCGGCGGGCCGCGAGCCGGTCGCGGTTGCAGGGACCATTGCCCAAAATCACCTGACGGAATTCTTCCCAGTCGATCTCGCCATATTCCCAATGGCCGGTCTTCTCGTTGAATTTCAGCGCGGAATCGGGAATCGACAGACCGAGATATTCAGCCTGGGGCACCGTGGCGTCGACGAATTTCTGCCGGAGTTCGTCATTGGAGAAGCGCTTGATCTTCCAGCGGGTCGAGGCATCCGAATGCTGGCTCTGCGCATCGGGCGGACCGAACATCATCAGGCAGGGCCACCACCAGCGGTTCAAGGCGTCCTGCGCCATGGCGCGCTGGGCCTCGTTGCCCCGCGAAAGCGTCAGCATGATCTCGTAACCCTGGCGCTGGTGGAAGGACTCCTCCTTGCAGACGCGGATCATGGCGCGCGCATAGGGGCCGTAGGAGCACCGGCAGAGCGGAATCTGGTTCATGATCGCCGCGCCGTCGACCAGCCAGCCGATCGCGCCGATGTCGGCCCAGGTCAGTGTCGGATAGTTGAAGATGGAGGAATATTTCGCCTTGCCCGACAGCATCTGGTCGACGAGCCCCTCGCGCGAGGTCCCGAGCGTCTCGGCGGCGGCATAGAGATAGAGGCCGTGACCGCATTCGTCCTGCACCTTGGCGAGCAGGGCGGCCTTGCGGCGGAGCGACGGCGCGCGCGTGATCCAGTTGCCCTCCGGCAGCATGCCGACGATCTCGGAATGGGCATGCTGGGAGATCTGCCTGGTCAGCGTCTTGCGATAGGCGGCCGGCATCCAGTCGTTCGGCTCGATACGCTCCTCGGCATCGACGCGCTCCTGGAAACGTTCGAGCAATGCGGCGTCCTCTACCTGACCGCCAGCATCTGGATTTGCGTTGAGAGCCTGCGTGTACATGGCATCCTCCTCAGATTAGAAAGATTCTATGTTACAAGAATTCTGAATGCAACAATTTTCTGTAACATATTGCGATATGGCAGGGTGGACGGCCACTGATGCGGGCCGCATCAGACCGCGAAGCGCTTGTTGATGTCGGACGCCGGTTTGAGCGGCTCGCCATCCTCGCCCAACGCATGGGCGTCGAGCCAGCGTTCAGAGGGCCTCAGCAGCGCGCGGTAGAGCTCGCCACACAGCAGGCGGGCCTCCTCGGCTGGCCAATGCTCCGGCAGGATCGCCGCCGGCAGGAGCGGATCGCGCAAGACAACGCGCCGATATTCGTGGATGAGCAGCACGCGGGCGACCAGGGCGTCGAGATCAGTCGGCACGGTGCCGCCGGCGAGCGCCGCGCGCATCGGCGCGAAGGCTGCGATAAAACGCCGATAGGCCTCGCCGATCGCCTGGAGCGGCCAGCTTCGCGCCGCCAGAGCGCTCAACTCGGCAGTATCGCCGCTGGCCTTCAGCTTGAGCTCGTTGGTTGCCGCAGCCGGGATCTCCTCGCCGGGCGGTCCGACCCAGAGGCCGGGCGCCGGGCTGCCGAAGCCCGCCGACTGCAGCGCGCCGCGCACTGCCTCACGATCGGCGCTTCCCGCGGTGACGATGAGGTCGAGCCGGCCGTCCCACAACGAGGGGCGTGGGAAATAGATGTGCTGCGTAGCGTGGGCGAAGGTCGCGCTGCCTTTTTCCGCCAGCCGATAGAAACTGTTTCGCCCGGACTTTCTGCGTTCGAGCCACCCGTCGCTGGCGAGCCGCGACATTGCCGTGCGAACCACGCCCTCGCCGACATCCATCGCTCTGAAGAAGGAGAGCAGCGTGCCGAGCCATACCGAACCGCCGCGCGGCACGATCGCGTCGCCATAGATGGTGATGATGATCGACCATGTGCGCGAGGGCTGTTCGCGCAGGCCGGCAAGCGTCGCGTCGAGAACCTCGTTGAAGCGGCGCGGATCGCCTGCGCGAACAGCAGGCGCCGGAGCGTCGGTCATGGTCATGCCCCGCGGCGCCGGGCCGGCTCGCTCTCGACAGCGGATACTGCGGCGGCCGCTTCGTCGGCGCCCTTCAGGATCAGTTCCGAAGCGAAACGCGCATAGTCGTCACGCGACATTCCGCCCCCCTTGCGGAACCAGAGATAGTGCCAGTTGAGCATGCCGAACATCGACATTGTGAGCGGCTTGAGGGATGCGCTCCGTCCGATGCCGGGCAACGCCTCCGCGAGCGCATCCGACAGGAGCTTGACGAGCACCCGTTCCAAAGCCCGCAACTGTTCCTGGCGGGGCTCCGGAAGCAGCTTGAGATTGGCGATCTGGATCTGATGCTCGGCATCGGCGTCGCGATAGGCTTCGAGCAGCGCCTGGGCGATGGCATGGACACGGGCTCGCGGCTCGGACGTCGTGGCGGCAGCCCTCTCCACGACCTCGACAAGTTCCTCCAGATGCGCCGACAATATGTCGAAGAGCAACGCCTCCTTGTCGGGATAATAGTGGTAAAGCAGGGCCTTGGAGACGCCGCAGGCCTCGGCGATCATGGTGATCGAGGTGCCGGAGTAGCCGAACTGGGCGAAGAGCTGGGCGGTGCGCTGCAAGATGGCGAGGCGCTTCGCGTCATAATCCTGGGCGCGCGTGCGTGCCATGTCGGTCCTTTTCGCCTTCCCGGTCCTTTTTCGCCTTCAAGGCCGAGCCGAGCCGTTCTCCCACACGGCAGCTCGATAAAATTATCCGAACGCTCTATCAATTTTCACCATGCGCGTAAACCCGGCACCAATGCGGGTCGGCGGAGGAAGCTGACATACGGTGCGTCCTTCGAGGCTCGCTTCGCGAGCACCTCAGGATGAGGGAGGCCGGCGCCAGGCGAGTTGGAGGACGTCGGAACTACGCACTTCAGGACAAAGGAGGCTTGGCACTGCGTTCCTCATCCTGAGGTGCGAGCGCAGCGAGCCTCGAAGGATCGGATGTGGCAGCACCGTTTTCCATGATAGATTACGGACGATCGACCGACGAACATCACATCAGGGGTGGGTTCGATGAGCGGCAGGGAAATCGAAGGCGTCAGGACGCTGCTGGCGTCGCTTCCACGACCGACGAGCCTCACCGAGCGGCGCGAACGGCTCGATACGGTCGCATCGGTGGACGGCGTCGCCGCCGACATCAGTTTCGAGCCGGAGACCGTCGGCCACTGCGAGGCGGAATGGTCGCTGGCGCCCGGCAGCGACGCCTCCCGCGTGCTGCTCTTCTTCCATGGAGGCGGCTATTGTTCCGGCTCCATCCGCAGCCACCGCCGCATGGTCTCCGAGGCGGGGCGGGCGGCAGGCATCCGCACTTTGGCGGTGGCCTATCGGCTGGCGCCGGAAAACCCGTTCCCGGCCGCGCTCGAGGATGCGGTGGCTGCCTTCGAGTACCTGCTCGGACGCGGCATCGGCGCAGGCCACATCGCCATCTCGGGCGACAGCGCCGGCGGGGGCGTCTCCCTGGCGGCCATGACCCGCCTTCGCGACCTTGGCAAGCCCTTGCCCGGATGCGCCTGGCTCGTCTCTCCCTGGGTCGACCTGGAGATGAGCGGGGCCAGCATGGACACCAAGGAGGCGGTCGATCCGCTGATCCACCGCGAGTATCTGCAGGAACTGGCCTCGTCCTATCTTGGCCGGGCAAATCCGCTCAGCCCGCTCGCCTCGCCGCTTTATGCTGATCTCTCGCGGCTGCCCCCCACCCTTGTGCAGGTCGGATCGGCGGAGACGCTGCTCGACGATGCCGTCCGCATCGTCGGACGGCTGGGTGCGGCCGACGTGGCGGCCAGCCTGGAGGTCTGGCCGCATATGATCCATGCCTGGCATCTATGGTCGGCCCGCCTGAGAGCGGGCCGCCAGGCGACCGCTTCAGCTGGCGCCTTCATCAAGCGGCATCTGGCGCGGTGACCGGCTACCACACCACCGGGTGGGTTGCTCCGGTCTGCACATTGACGAAGCCTTCCGGCGCCTCCGGCCCGGGCGCGACCAGCACCCAGCGCCAAGGCGCGCAGGTCAGCGTCGCAAAGGAGAGCCGCTCGGGAAAACCGGGGCCCCAGCGCGGGTGGAAGCTCGGCTCGTAGAGCCAGTCGATCCTGGCTCCCTCGGCATAGAGCTTCTCCATCTCCTCATGCAGTTCTTGTGCCGAACGGCATGACATCAGGCCGCCCACCTCATATCGCACCGTGGCGACCAATTCGCCCTCGCGCACCAGCGCCCAGCCGCCCTTGTTGCGGGCGAGCGCATTGACCGCGGCGGCCATGGCCTCGTCGGACGAGCCGACCACCCAGACATTGTGCTTGTCATGGGCGACGGAGCAGGCGAGCGCCGTATCAGGGGTGCGCGGGCCGCAGCCGAGCCAGAACATGCGCGACACGCCCGCCTCGCCGGAGAAACGATCGACCACGGCGAATTTCGTGACATTGGCGTCGGCATCGCGCGCGACCTGGCCGTCGACGACCGGAAGCTCGCGGGTGATGAAATCGTCGGTCCAGTGGAAAGGCCGCAGCAGGGCGGCGTTCATGGTGGTGCGCCCGGGCTGCGCGGGGATCACGAAATCCTCCGCCGTGAGATCCCGCCCGATGCGGATCGTATCCGTCGCCCAGCCGGGCCAGGCGATATCGGGAACGGGTGCGAGATAGTCCGTGCCGTGCGACACCTGCCGGCCGTCCGCCCAGACCTTGGCGATCTCGAAGCGCGCGAGGTCGGACAGGAGTACGATATCGGCATAGCGGCCGGGCGCGATGCTGCCGACCCAGGGCGTCAGCCGCATATGCCGGGCCGGGTTGATCGTGACGGCCTGGATCGCGATCTCGGGCGGCAGCCCGGCCTCGATGGCGAGGCGCACATTGTAGTCCGTCGCGCCGAGGCGCAGCGTGTCGGAAGCGCTGCGGTCGTCGGTGGCGAAGGCCACCTGCGACCAGTCGGCCAGTCCCTTGTCCAGCAGCCCGCGGATCACCTCGGGAAGGCTGTGCACGCGCAGTTCCATGAACAGGCCGCGCGACAGCTTTTCCCAGAACTCCTCGACGGTCCAGGCCTCGTGATCCGAAGCCAGGCCGGCCGCGGCGAAGGCATTGATCGAAGGGATATCGCGCAGCCCCGCCGCGTGCCCTTCGACGACACCGCGCTGCTCGAAAGTGGCGCGGATCATGCCCCACAAGCGGTCATAGGAAGGATTGTCGGGGTTCCACACGGCCGGCCAGTCCATGACCTCGTCGAGGCCCGCGACCATCAGGCTCTGCGACAGGAACGCCTTCTGCTCGCCGTAGCCGAACCAGCCGCCGCCATGCTCATAGGCGGTCGGCGGTACTGCCGAACCCGGCAGGGGAAAGATCTTCATCGGCGACCCGCGCCGGCGCGCCTCGAGCCAGAAGGCAAGGTTGTTTGCGCCGTCGACATTCGAGAATTCGTGGCTTGCCTCGCAGGTCCAGGTGTTGCCGCGCGGCACAACGAGGGCTGCTTCCCATTCGGGCGTGATATGGGAGCTCTCTATGTGCTTGTGGACTTCGCCCAATCCGGGGACTGCCATCAGATCGGGCTCGTGCGCGCGTTCGGCCACACTGCCCTGATATGCGCCTGCCGGACCGACCCAGGCGATGCGCCTGCCCTTGATGACGATCTCCTGGTCGTCGCGCCAGGTGCGGGTGTGGACGTCGAGCAGCCTGCCCACCCGCAGGGCCCGGTCGGCGGGCCGCCGCCCCAGCGCCACCAGCGCCAGATCCTGGCGGATGCGGATCTCGGCATCGGCGGCGATCTCGAGATCGTCGGGCAAGGCATCGGCGGGACACATCGTCATGACTTGGATCTCTTTCCTGCAGGCACGTGCGGGGGGCTGGCGCCGAGCAGCGCGTCGCGTGATGGTTTAGGCCGCGGCGGCGCCCGGGGGCAATGGGTGAAACGCGACATACCCGGCTCGAAGGGGCAGGAACGGAACGGTTCTACCGCTCCGGCGCCGGCCCGCTTGGCGGCGAACCTGTGATGCCGGGGATGCTGCCCGCACCGGTCCGACGCCCGGCTGCAAGGGCGGCCGGTCTCAGGAAGAAGGCGCAGGACGCCTCGGGCAAGCCTCCCGTGAGCAACCGGGCGAAGAGCGCATCGATCTCGGCCGCGCTCATGTCCGGATGATGCTCCAGCCACCAACGCAAGGTCGCATTGACGGTCGACACGATGTGGAGAACGACGAGCTCGCGCGGCAGGGAGCCGGCCATCTCTCTCGGCATCGCCGCACGGAAGACGCCCGCCAGCACGCGGTCGACCGCGTCGCGCAGGATCGGGCCGCCCCGGCCCCCCGACAGCGCGAAGCGCACATCGGCGAATTCGGCGATATGCTCGAAGAGAACCCGGCTCGGGCTCCACGAGCGGTCCCAGGGAAACGGCGCGGTTTCGCCGTAGCCCTGTGCGGCCAGGAGAAGATCGCGAAGCCTGTCGAGGCTGCGCTCGAGCAGGTCGTCCTTGGTGGTGAAATGGGCATAGAAGGTTGCGCGGCCGACATCGGCCTCGCGCAGGATGTCCTCGACCGTGATCTCCTCATACGGTTTGCGGCGAATGAGCGCGACGAGCGCGTCGTAAAGGGCCCTCCGCGTACGGGCCACGCGGCGATCGATCGCCATGTTGTCTTGCCTCCGGTCTCCACGGCATTTCCGGACACGGAACGAGCCGAAGTCCGTTTCCGCACTTTCGCGGCGCTGTTGTCCGGAAATTTCCGAACATCATGTTCGATATCTTGCTAGGCCGGACCAGTCCGATCAAGTCCGGAGAAAGCACAATGAACGGCCTGACAATGAGCCTTCGGCCCACCAATGCCTATTTCAGGGCCGGCACTGCCGCGATCCTCACGCTGGTCCTGACATCCGTCCATCACGCCTATGGCGCGATGATCTACGAGACCCCATGGCGCTTGCACATCCTTCACGTCGCCGTGCCGGCGGCTGTCGCGATCGCGCTTTTGCTGTTCATCGGCTTCACCCGCGGCGGCAAACCCGGCGGGCGCCTCGCCACCTGGGCCGCGATCGCCATCATCATGGCTTTCCCTGTCGCCGCGATCGGCGTCTTCGAGGGCGGCTACAATCACGTCCTGAAGAACCTCGTCTATTTCGGCTTCGGCGCGGAAAGCGCCAAAGAGCTGTTCCCGCCGCCCACCTATGAAATGCCCAACGATCTTGTCTTCGAGCTTACTGGAATCGCCCAGTTTCCGCTCTGCGTCCTCGCCGCGGTCTTCGCTCTGCGCCTGTTGCGCATGAAAGCTGGCTGAGGCAAGGCCGAAATTGCGAAGCGCCAGGAGCCCCCGCCCCTGCCTCCTTCTTCAAAGGGCCTCGCGCACGCCGCCAAGTGGAGGGGGCCGCAACATGGCAAGCCCCCGATCGGGCGATACGGAACGGCACACTCCTACAAGTTGCTGACTTTCTCCGAAGGAGCCTCCGATGTACGAAACGGAACAAACCCCGTGAGATAGAATGCAAAGCGAAACCAGAAAGCCCGCGACCGTCGCAGACGAAAGCGGAGCGGGCCGACCGGCGGCAACGGTCGAAGACGGTGTTCCGGCACAGGCCAAGAAACGGAACCCGACGCTGCTGAGGCTCCTGGCGGGGCGCTGGAAATGCGAGATCATGCTTCTGCTGGCTGAGAGAACGCGCCGCTTCGGAGAGTTGCGCCGCAACCTGCCGGGCGTCACTCAGCAAATGCTGGCCACCCAGTTGCGGGCCCTCGAAGCAAACGGGCTCGTCGAACGCACAGTCCATGCCGAAACTCGGCCGCGGGTCGAATACTGCCTCACCCCGGCCGGCTATGCGCTTCAGCCGATCTTCGATGAGATCGACCGCTGGTGCGACGCACATTGGGACGCCGTTGCCGCGAAGGATGGCGACGAAGGCGGGACGCCAGGCTGACGACCATTCGCTGGTGCAGGTTTCGTCACGTCAACGCTACAAGAAGACGGCCGATGCCGCTCGACAGCCAGGTGGTGAATTTCTATCGACGGCCGCGAACTCAATGCCGACGATAGAGAAAGTCGTCGGCGAGCCCGAGCCGCCGGCAGGATTGGACCGCCGGAGACGACGGCAGCACGATGCGTTCGCAGATGCCAGCCATCGAGGCGACCACGGCGCGCGCCTGCGGCCTCAGGTTCCAGCGGTCGCCGAGCCCCAGCCGTTCACGCACCCATAGGGGAAGGATGTCGATGGCGGCCTTCAGGAGCGGCAGTTGCAACGACCGGACCGAGGCTGGCAAGGCGGGGACCTTCGCCATGATGTCGAGAAACTCGAGCACGATCGGCGACGCGGCGAGCCGGTGCCGGCGCGCCTCGAACAGGGTGTAGAGATCTGCCTGCGATCCGGGCGCGCCCGCAGCGCCGTAGAGAAGCGCGATCGGGCGGCATTCGGCCAGCGAAGTGTCGCGCTCCTCCGCTCGAAGCGGGCGTGCATAGCAATGATAGGCCTGCATGAAGCCGAAACCCGCCGTGGCCTGTACCCAGTCCAGGAGTTCGGGATCATTGGCGTCATAGGCCTCGCCCTCGCTGGTGCGGCCGCGGATGCGGCCATGCATCCTCACCACGCCGGCGATCATGGCCTCGGCCTTGCTGCGCGGGCCGTAAACGGTGACCATGGCTGCCGCCCCGGTGCGCCGGAGGCGCGACAGCGCGTCGGTGCGGAAACCGCTGTGCTGCCATACGGCGTCGCGGACCCGCGGCTCGGCCAGTTCGAGCAGCACGGCTGCGACCCCGCCGATGAAGACCGTCACCGGGTTCTTGAAAATGCGCCAGGAGAGCGAAGCCGGTGGAAGCAGGGCCGGCTCCCCGACGGGACGCAGGAAATCGACGTGGTATCCGGGCGGCTGGCGCATCAGCGTTCGGGCAAAATCATCCACGCGGCGCCCCAGCGCCGAAGGAAGCGGAATGACGCCTGATGTCATCCTCCCAGCCTCGTTTCAGCCTCCGGCCGTCTTGTTCCCGCGATCACCGGGCCAGCCCTCGCGGCTGGAACCTCAATCTAGAAGCGGCCCCGGTCGGAAAGCGATTCCGATCTTCGACTGATCAGGCTAGTCGAAGGTGCAGGGCCAGTTCGCCGGCTTCGACAGGCCGGCGGGTAGCTTCGTATCGGCGTTGCCGCAGGCTAAATCGATCTGCTCCTGCCGCAGGCCGATGGCGGCCGAAAGATCGAGCCCCTCGATCCTGGTCAGGTACATGAAGGCCTTGCCGAATTCGATCGACCCCTCGAAGACGGCGCCGCTGAGATCAGCCCGCGCGAGATTTGCCAGCGAGAACCGGGTGCCGGTGATCACGGCCTTGTCGAAATTGGCTCGCCCGAGTTCGGCCTTCTCGAAATCCGCGCCGGTCAGGCGCGCGCCGCTGAAATCGGAACGCTGCAGTTCGGCCCCGGCGAATGAAGCCCCCTCGGCAGAGAGATGCGCGAAGCTACTCCGGTAGGCCTGGACCTTGGCGAAATTCGCCTTCGTGGCATTCGCTCCGGCAAGCGCCGTCCGCACCAGCGTCGCGCGCTCGAGGTTGGCCGAAGCCAGCCTGGCGCCTCTCAGATCGGAGGCGCTGAAATCGGTCCCCACGAGGTCGGCGCCTTCGAGATTGCCGTCCTGGAGCACGATGTTGCTCTTGTCGCAGCCGCGCCAATCCAGACCCGGAGCGGGCGCGGTCTGGCAATCCGGCGCGGCGGCCGCGTTTTGGGCGAGCAGCAGGCACATACCGGCGAGCGCAGCCATCCGCGTGACCGCGCCCAAGCCGACCCGGGCGAGCAGCCTCGCCTCAGTTCCGTCGCCGTGGCCGGCATCGTGCTGGATATCCATCGCGCTGCTCCGAGATCCCCGCCGCGTCCGCTCCCGCAAGGGGCGGCATACGGCACCCTTATGCGGGAGATCGCGGCTTCCTTCAAGCATGACCGGAATTGCTGCTTCCCCATCAACGTCGAAGCCATATGGCCGATCCATCACGAAGCCGTTCCCGGCCGGTCTGCCTCGCCGAGACCGTCATGAACAAGACTTGCATGATGAAAGTCACTGCGATAGGACTGGCGGCCATGCAACGGACGAGCTTTCTCGCCTTCGAATGCCCCGCGGCCCGCGCTCTCGAAAGCGTCGGCGACTGGTGGAGCATCCTGATCCTGCGGGATGCGCTTCAGGGGCTGACCCGCTTCGACGAATTCCAGCAGAGCCTGGGTGTCGCCCCGAACATCCTGTCCCGCCGGCTGAAGCACCTCGCCCATGAGGGCCTGTTCGAGCGCCGCCTCTATGCGAGCCGTCCACCGCGCTACGACTATGTGCTGACCGACAAGGGCCGGGATTTCTATCCGGTGGCGGTCGCGCTCTTTGCCTGGGGCAATCGGCACCTGGCGCCGGACCAGATCGCCATGCGCCTCGGCGACCGGACGACCGGTCGGGAAAGGCGTGCGATCGTGGTGGACGCGGAGACGGGCGAACCGATCACATCAGACAACACCATGCTGCTCCCGGGCCCGGCCGCGACCGGGAAAACGTTGGAGCGCATCCGCCTCGTCGGCGCGCGGCGCGACTGAAACAACATGGTTGAGACCAACGGAAAGGGTGCTGACATGCGTCGGATCGTCGTCACGGGCATGGGACTGGTATCGCCGCTGGGCTGCGGCGTCGAGACTGCCTGGGCCAGGCTGACCGCGGGCAAGAGCGGCGTTCGCGCCTTGCCCGCCGAAGTGGCCGGCGACCTGCCGGCGAAGATCGCCGGCCTCGTCCCCGACCGCGCCGTCGATCCCGAAGCGGGCTTCGATCCGGACCAGGCCGCGCCGCCCAAGGACCAGCGCAAGATGGACCGTTTCATCCTGTTCGCCCTGATGGCGGCCGACGAGGCCCTGGCGATGGCGCAGTGGCGACCGGCAGGCACCGTCGAGTGCGAGCGCACGGCGACCGTGATCGCATCGGGCATCGGCGGCTTCCCGGCGATCGCCGACGCGGTCCGGACGACCGAGACGCGTGGCGCGCGGCGGCTTTCGCCTTTCACCGTGCCTTCCTTCCTGGCCAATCTCGCGGCCGGCCATGTGACCATCAGGCACGGTTTCACGGGGCCGATCGGCACCCCGGTGACGGCCTGCGCGGCGAGCGTCCAGGCGCTCGGCGACGCGGCGCGGCTGATCGCGACCGATGAGGCCGACATTGCGGTGTGCGGCGGCGCGGAAGCCTGTATCGACAAGGTGAGCCTCGGGGCCTTCGCCGCGGCCCGCGCCCTTTCGACCGGCTTCAACGAGACCCCGGAAAAGGCGTCGCGGCCCTTCGATGCGGCCCGCGACGGCTTCGTCATGGGCGAAGGGGCAGGCGTGCTCGTGATCGAGGCGCTGGACCATGCGCTGGCGCGCGGCGCCACGCCGATCGCCGAACTCGTCGGCTACGGCACGACGGCCGACGCCTATCACATGACGGCGGGGCCGGAAGACGGCCGGGGCGCGGCCCGCGCCATGGCATTGGCGCTGAAGCGTGCCGCCCTTGCGCCGACCGATATCCAGCATCTCAACGCCCACTCCACGTCGACGCCGGTGGGCGACAAAGGCGAGATCGAAGCGATCAAGACGGTGTTCGGCCGCCGGGGCGGCATCGCCGTCAGCGCCACGAAATCCGCCACCGGGCATCTGCTCGGCGCGGCCGGCGGGCTGGAGGCGATCTTCACCGTGCTGGCGCTGCGCGATCAGATCGCTCCGGCCACACTCAACCTCGACGACCCCGATCCGGCTTGCGACGGCGTCGACCTGGTGCGCGGCGAAGCGCGGCGCATGGCGATGGAGCACGCCATCTCCAACGGCTTCGGCTTCGGCGGCGTCAACGCCAGTGTCGTCTTCCGGCGCTGGAGCTGACCAGGCGCCTCGGACGCTAGCGATTGCATGACCCGGGAAATCGACCTGCCCGAGTTGCGGACGACAATCCTTCGCGACTTCCCCGAACTGGCGAAAGCCGAATTCAAACCACTGACCGCAGGCTGGCATTCGGTCGCCGTGGATGTCGGCGACAGGCTGATCTTCAAGTTCCCGCGCCACGAAACGGCGCAGCGCGCGCTCATCAAGGAGGCGAGCCTGCTCGCGCTGGTGCGTCCCGCCGTGACGATGTCCGTGCCCGACCTCACTCTCCATGAGGGGCCGCCGATGTATTCGCGGCACCGCAAGCTCAGGGGCGACCATCTCGTCGCCGCGCAGTATGACCGGCTCCCCGAGCCGGCACGGGATGCGCTGGGCCGGCGGTTGGGCGAATTCTATGCCCAACTCCACAGGCTGGACCATGACGCCGTGAGGGCGGCCGGAGCCGGTCCGGTCGAGGCCTGGCTCAGCGCCGAGGAGATCCTCGCCAGGGCCGTACCGGCGCTTCCGGTCGAACTGCGCGGCTTCGCCGAGGAAACCGTAGCGGAATGGCGGGATATGCCGCCCGACCCCTATGGCACGACTTACGGCTTCTTCGACGGCCATGGCTGGAACATGGCTTTCGACCATGGTGGCGGCACGCTCTGTGGCATCTACGATTTCGCCGATTCCGGCTTCGGCCCGCTGCACCAGGAATTCATCTACTCGAACTTCATCTCGCCCGATCTGACGAGGCGCATCGCCGACAACTACGAGGCTCTGTCCGGACGCCAGCTCGACCACAGGCGCATCGACGTGCTGACCGGTATGCACCGGCTCTCCGAACTGGCCGCGTTCGCGGACGATCCGGCCCGCCGCCCCGACATGATCCGCCATGTGGCGGATTGGGCAAGGCCCTGAGCTTCATCCTGCATGCGCTACCCTCTCGGCATTCCTTTCGGCCGCAGATATCTGCGCTGCGCGGCGATGCGGAACGGCGCATTGGGTGCGCCATAACCTTTGTAGCCGCCGCGCCGCTCGACGATCTCGAAAATGAAGCCCTCGCCCCAGGTCGGAGCGTAGAGCTGGAAATATTCGCCGTCGCCGTCGCGGTCGTAGAGGATGTTCCCGGCCCTCAGCCGATCGGCCAGATCGGGCTCCAGGCCGAAGCGGGCCTCGACATCGTCATAATAGTTGGGAGAGATCGGCAGCGCCTCGAAACCGTTCGCGCTCAGCGCTTCGGCGGTCGCGAAAATATCGCCGGTGGCGAAGGCCAGGTGCTGGACGCTCGATCCGAAGCTCTCGGCGATGAAATGTCCGGCCAGGGTCCTGCGGTTTTCGGCACCGTTCAATGTAAGCCTCAGCTTACCATCTTCACTCTCAATCGCCTGGCTTCGCACCACGCCGCCCGGGTCGATCACGTCGACCATCGGGGTCTTCCGGGTGCGGAAGATCGCGGTGTAGAAGAGCAGCCAGGTGAGCATCTCCTCGTAGTTCATGGTCTGGCCGACGTGGTCGATACGGCTGAGCCCGACCTCGTGCGATGACTGCGGATCGGCAGTCGGCGTGAATTCCACGTCCCAGACCTTCGCCAGTTCCGACTTGCCGTCGACGAAATAGACGACCCCGCCGCCGACGCCACGGATGGCCGGGATGGTGAGTTCACCAGGCCCCGCAGCCTGTTCGAACGGCTCGGCGCCGAGCGCCCGGGCGCGTTGAACGGTCGCGGCCGCATCTTCGACCCTCAGCCCGATCGCATAGACGGAGGTGCCGTGGACGAGATAGGAGGAATGCGCGAAGCCCTCGCCTTCGGTGTTGACGACGAGATTGATGTCGCCCTGTCGGAACAGGGTCACATCCTTCGAGACATGGCGTCCGACCTTGCGGAAGCCCATGGCGTGGAACAGTGCGGCGAGCGTCTCGGCGCCATCCTGGTCGGCCGCGAACTCGACGAACTCGACACCTTCGACCGCGATGCGATCGGGCATGTCGGGCACGGCCACCGCGATACCGGGCTCCTCGCGCCTGACCTGGTCCATGAGATGGACAAGCGAACGGCGGCCGTCGACGGCGATGGAGCGCGGCGAGCCGGCGCGGAACTGGTCGTTGAAGATTTCCAGCGAGAAATAGCCGTCATAGCCGGTGGCGGCCACGGCGCGGGCGAAGTCCTTGACGGGCAGGTCGCCTTCGCCGGGCATGTTGCGGAAGTGTCGGCTCCAGTAAAGCAGGTCCATGTCGATCAGCGGTGCGTCGGCGAGCTGGACGATGAAGATCCTGTCACCGGGAATGGCGCGGATCGAACCGACGTCTATCTTCCGCGCCAGCGTATGGAAGGAATCGAGGATCAGCCCGACATTGGGATGGTCGGCGCGGCGCACCACTTCCCAGGCGTCACGATGGTCGCTGACATGGCGACCCCAGGCAAGCGCCTCATAGCCGACGCGCAGGCCTCGCCTGGCCGCACGCTCGCCAAGCTCACGGAAATCCGCCGCCGCCCGGTCGATGCCGCCCAGCGACACCGGCGAGACGCTGGAGCAGACCAGCATGAGGTCGGTGCCGAGTTCCTGCATCACGTCGAACTTGCGCTCGGCGCGGTCGAAGGCACGGCCGCGCTGCGGCTCGGGCAGGCCCTCGAAATCGCGGAACGGCTGGAACAGGCTTATTTCCAGGCCGGCATCACGCACCATGCGACCGACATCGCGCGGCGAGCCGTCGAAGGCGAGGAAGTCGTTCTCGAAAATCTCCAGGCCGTCATAGCCGGCTGCCGCGATGGCCGCGAGCTTCTCGGAAAACTCGCCGCTGATCGACACGGTGGCGATTGACGTCTTCATGGCTGAAGCCTCCCGCGGACGGCCGTACCGCGGCACAACCGGCCTGCCCGTCCGTTGCGCCTCGGATGTCCCGACACCGGACACGCTCCGGCCCAAGGGTCCGCGCACGGCCGAGCCCTGCATCGGATGCGGGCGACTATGGAGCCGGAAGCCGGATAACTGCAAATACCAAGACGGCTGGGTTGAATAACATCATGTTAAGCATGTCTCCCGAAAGTGGGTACCGGTTTCGGGACAAAGACATGCGTCAAATCGAAGACCTTCGGCGTGTTGTCCGTTTTCACGCAACGCGCTTCAGGCTTGCGCCCGATGTGGCCGCAACGAGTGCCCGGGGATACCTTCGAACGCTGGAATCGACGAGGAAGACGTTGCCGGCAGCGGCATGCCGCGTTTCCGGGCATGCCGCTGCCGCCCCGTCCGGCCCTTCCCGCTTCACGCAGCGCGCAAGCCCGCGACGGGCCGGATATTCTGGTTCATTCGGAACAGGTTCGACGGGTCGTATTTGCGCTTTATCTCGACCAGCCGCTGATAGTTGCCGCCATAGGCCGTCTCGACGCGGTCGAGCTCGTCCTCGGGCATGAAGTTCACGTAGGCCGTCCCGGCGGCGTATGGCCTTGTCGCGTCGAACAGGCCGCGCGCCCAGCCGATGCAGGCCTCGTCCATGGCCGGCTCGCGCCAGCGCGCATGGACATTCATGACGAAATGCGAGTTGCGTTGCGGGAAGGCCGTGGCGTCGGCTGCGACACGTCCGGCAGCGCCGCCGACATGGCCGATGAAAACCTCGCATTCGGGACCAGGAAGCTTGGCGATCCCGTCGAGCAGGATGGCGATCGCGCCGTCGGAAAGCGACGAGAAGTCGTGGCTCTTCCAATAGTTGCGGGCGCCGGGCGCCAGCAGCGGATCGAAGGCCGCCTGCCAGGCCGTGAAGGGCATGGGACCGAAGGTGTCAGCAATCGGCTGACCGATCGAGCGCAGCGGCGCGGCAGCCTTCTCGCCCATGGCGGGATCGCCGCACCAGCACATGGCCAGCACCAGCACTTCCTTGCCGTGCCATTCGGCCGGCACGAAGGGAAGCGGCGGCGCCTGCCGCATCACCACCCAGCAGGTGAGCTCGTCGGGGGCGGTTTCCAGGGCTCGCCGATAGGCCTTGAGAACGCTCTCGCCCGCCGCGAAGGGATGGAAGACAAGGCCCGACAGAATCTGCGGCCCCATGGCATGGAGCTGGAACTCGAAAGCGGTGACGATGCCGAAATTGCCGCCGCCGCCGCGGATCGCCCAGAAGAGGTCCGGATGCTTGCCGAGGCTCGCGCGCACCACCTGCCCCGCTGCGGTGACGACATCGGCCGCGACGAGATTGTCGAGCGTCAGCCCGAACTTGCGTGTCGTCCAGCCGAAACCGCCGCCGAGGGTCAGCCCGGCTATGCCCGTCGTGGAGTTGATGCCGCTGGGAACGACCAGCCCGAAGGCCTGGGTTTCCTGGTCGACATCGGCCAGCAGCGCGCCCGGCTCCACCCAGGCACGCTTTGCCGAGGTATCGATCCGCACCGACTTCATGAGCGAGAGGTCGATCATCATCCCGCCGTCGCAGACGGAGTTGCCGGCGATGTGGTGACCCCCGCCACGGACGGCGACGAGCAATCCGTGGTCACGGGCGAAACGCACCGCACCGACCACGTCGGCCGCGCCGCGGCAGCAAACGATGAGGCCGGGCCTGCGATCGATCATCCCGTTCCAGACGGCACGCGTCGCATCATAGGAGGGATCGGTCGGAAGCAGCACGGTTCCGCGCAGTTGCGCGGCAAAGGCTTCGACGGCAGGCGCCGCGACCTTCGTCTGCCCTCCATCCAATGTGGAGAGGCTGAGATCGTTCATCGGGATGCTCCTTCGCTCCTGCCCGCAAGCCGCAAACCGCCCCGGCGGGCCAGCCCCGGACGCCTCGGGCAGTCTAGGCCGGGCCGGAAAAGGCGGGAAATGCCGAAAATTCATCGCATCGATGCAGGGCGTGCATCGGCGGCCGGCATGTCCTGAATGGACACTCAGAGGCGCGGTGATCCTATGCCCGGCCGGTTGCTTGGCCGCGGTTCGCCCGCTACGCCATCCGTCTGGCGGATGATCCCCGACGCCCGCCGGCTACGGCTGGAGCGATCGGCGGGCGCGAAATGGGACGAGCGGTCGCGCCAGAGCGAAGGCTGCTGCGTGCCGCGCGCCAATCTGCGCGACTGGACACCTGAGGCGCCGTGGCGGGCCTGCATCCAGTTGTGGGAGGCGGAAGCGGCATTTCGCAATCACAACAGCGAGTTTGTCGATGCCCATCTGGCGTCAGAGCCAGGATCGCGTGCCGGCGCCTAACCTGGGTCGGGCTGCTCAATCCCTTCCTCTGTGTCAGATTCGCCCTCCAGATAAAATACCGACTAGTTTGTTTTTTTGTTGCGTTGCGGATCGGCCCTGCCTATCGTGGAGCTGGCGTGGCCGGTCTCGAGACTGCGAGCCGTGGCTGGAAGTTGCTCCGATAGACTAGCACGGTGGACCGCAAGGCTCTTGAATTGACGAAGCAAGCAGACAATCCGAATGTCGCTCGTCCAGGCGAGCGGGTTTCACGTCAGGCGCAGAAGTCGGAAGCGACCGTCGCCGCACTTCTTCTTGCCACGCAAGATCTTCTGCTTGAGATTGGCTACGCAAGGTTGACAACGGCGGCGGTTGCGGAACGCGCAGGCGTTTCTCGCGGCGCGCTGACCCACCATTTCCGTTCAAAGGAACACCTGATCACAACTGCGATCGACAGCCATCTGCGGGCCGTCATCGAAGGTTTGTCAGCTTTCGCTGAGACCATCGATCCGGAAACCGCAGATACGGACACGATAGTCGAATATCTTTGGCAGATGATGTCGAATGGCCTTTTTCAACTGACAATGGAATACCTGCCCGAAGCCCGCGTCAATGAAGATTTTCGTGAGGAGATCACTCCGGTTGTCAAGCGCTTCCATGCCGAGCTTGAGCGCATCTGGGCGATCGTGGCGCAGCGCTACCACCTGCCTTCGGATGAAGCGCCTGTTCTGATCAACCTGACGATGTGCCTGATCAGAGGCATGGTCGCCCAATCGATCGTCCGCAAAGACCAACCCTATTTCGACCGGATGTTGATCGAGTGGAAGTTGCTGCTCAAGACGCACATCCGCAATGTCGCGCAGAACAGGGGCGCCGCCGGATGAGCCTTCTCAAGGTCAGCGATCTTCGACACGCCTTCTATGGATCCCGGGTCCTGAACGGCGTCGACTTCAGCGTCGAGCAGGGCCAGTTCGCCGGCTTGGTCGGCCCGAATGGCGCCGGCAAGTCGACGCTCTACAACGCGATTTCAGGGCTGTTCATCCCCGATTCCGGAACTGTCGAATTCGCCGGCCGCGACATTACCCGCATGCCGGCGCATGAGCGCGTTGCGCTCGGTCTTGTGCGCACCTTCCAGCTTGCGCGCGGCTTCCCGAAGCTGACCGTGTTTCAGAACCTGATGCTTTATGCGCAGGACAATCTCGGCGAGGGTTTCCTGAGTTCGCTGTTTGGCACCCGCGCCGGGCGCGAGTCGGAGGAAGCGGCATCGGAGGAGGCCCTGTCGATCGCGCGCCGCCTGAACATTCATGGCGTGATCGACATCCCTGTCTCTGCGCTCTCGGGCGGCCAGAAGAAGCTGGTCGAAATCGGGCGCGCACTCATGAGCCGGCCGAAGATGATCCTGTTCGACGAGCCCATGGCCGGGGTCAATCCGACCCTCACCCGCCAGATCGCCGAACATCTCTTCGCGCTGAACCGGGACGGCATCACGGTATGCCTGATCGAGCACGACATGCCGCTGATCGGCGAGCTCTGCAATCCCGTCACGGTGCTGGCCGAAGGGAGCCATTTGATGAAAGGCACGTTCGAGGAAGTCGTCAACAACCTCGAAGTGCAAGAGGCTTATCTTGGAGCGCGCAAAGTCGATGCTTGAGGCCCGGGACATCATCGCTGGCTACGGGGCGGCCGAGCAAATCCTCAAGGGCGCATCGCTGCATGTCGAGGCGGGCGAACTTGTCACCATTATCGGTCCGAATGGTGCCGGCAAGTCGACTTTCCTCAAGACCATTGCCGGTCTTGTTCCCCCCAAAGGGGGCACAATCCTTCTGGAAGGAAGGGATGTGACAAGGATGTCGGCGCTGGACCGGGCCAAGTCAGGCTTCGCCTTCGTCATGCAGGAACGAAACGTCTTCGGCGCACTCTCGGTCAAGGACAATCTCGAACTCGCCTATGCCGGGCCGCGCAGCGGCTTTGCCGGGGTCAAGGACGAGATCATCGCCCGCTATCCCGTGCTCGGCGAACGCCGCGGCCAACTCGCGCGAACGCTTTCAGGCGGTCAAAGGCAAATCCTCGCAATGGCGATGGCGTTGCTTACCAAGCCGAAAATCATGTTGCTCGACGAGCCGACAGCAGGACTTGCGCCGAAGGCCACAAACGAACTCTTCGACGCGATTCTCGCCCTTCAGGCCACCGGCATGCCAATCCTGATGGTCGAACAACATGCGCTGGAAGCGCTCAGGATCTCCACCCGCGGCTATGTGCTGGTCTCGGGCAGGGACGCCGCAACGGGTGCGGGGCCGCAATTGGCCGAAGACCCGGAAATACGTCGCCTGTTCCTGGGCGGCTGACAACCAGATGGAGAACTGCAGTGAACATTAGTCGCCGCCAATTCGTTGCATCATCCGCGATTCTCGCGCTTTCCGGTACTGCCCCGATCCGCGCCCTCGCCCAGGACAGCGGTTCGATCCACATCGCGACCCTCACCCCGCTGACAGGCGCTGGCGGGCCCTACGGGCCGGTCATGGCCCAGGCGGTGAAGGCGGTCGTTGACCAGGCCAATGCCTCAGGAGGCATTCTCGGGCGGCAGATCCAGCTCGTCTCCGAAGATGATCAGACGAACCCCGAAGCAGCAGTGCGCGCCGCCCGCAAGCTGATCGATGTCGACAAGGTGCAAGCGATCGTCGGCACCTGGGCATCAGCGGTCACAACCGCCGTAGCGCCGCTCTGCTGGGAATCAAAGGTCGTGCTGGCGACCGTCTCGGGCGCTGACCCGATCACCCGCCTGCCGCACCAGGGCTATCTCTTCCGTACGCAGCCGAACACCGTGCTGCAAGGTGAGAAGTTTGGCCAGTTCTGTGTCGACGAAGGCGCAAAGCGCGTCTTCTTCCTTTGCCCGCAGACTCCATTCGTCGACACCCAGTATGCCGGCATCAAGGCGAAGGTCGAAGGCGTGGGCGGAGAGACCAAGCTGCTGGTCTACGACGACAAGAAATCGTCCTACCGTTCGGAGGTCGACGACATGCTGGCGTTCAAGCCGGATATGGTCGTTCTGGGCGGCTACATGCCAGACACCACGATCCTTCTGAAGGACATCTTCCGCTCCGGCTACGAAGGCAAGAAGGTGGCCTTCGCGTATTCGGTCAACGCCAAGCTGATCGAGGGGCTGCCAAAGGAAGTCGTCGAAGGCATCTACACGATCGCCCCCGCCCCGGCCGAGGGCTCGAACGGCTACACCAACCTGACCAAGCTGATTGGTATCGCCCAGCCTGACACCTACACCTGCCAGGTCTACGACCAGATCAATCTGATCCTGCTCGCGATCGCCGCCTCCGGCCAGGCCACCGGCACGGACGTGAAGACCGCGCTGCGCACCGTCAGCCAGGGCAAGGACGGCGTGAAGGTGTCGAGCCTTGCCGAGGGTCTTGCAGCGCTCAAGGACGGCAAGACGATCGACTATGTCGGCGCTTCCGGCCCGTGTGACTTCAACGACATCGGCGACATCTTCGACTGCCAGTTCCGTTACGAGCAGGTGGCCGGTGGCGCATTGAAGCTGATCAAGACGGCCTGAGGCTGACGAATGACCGCTTTGCTTCAGGCGATCCTGAACGGCATCATGGCGGGGGCGCTGCTGGCGATCCCCGCCGTCGGGCTCACCGCCATGTTTTCCGTCCTTCGCTATCCCAATTTCTGCGTTGGGCCGCTGGCGACGGTCGGAGCGTTCACGGCCTGGGTCCTCAACGTTCACTATGGCGTTGGCGTCTTGCCGGCGGTCGTCGTCGCATTTGCGGTCTCGGCGGTGACTGGCGTCGCCATCGAGCAATTGGCGCTGGCGCGGTTGCGGCCGTCCGGCGCGCTCACCGTCGCGATCGGCTCGATCGCGGCGATGATCGTGCTCGAAAACCTTGTGCGCTTCTTCTTCGGCAACGACCTGCGGTCGTTCGATACGCCGTTGGTGCGCGACTGGTTCTTCTGGGGGCTGCGCGTCGGTCCTCAACAGTTGCAGACCGCCGTGATCGCTGTCGTCATCATGTCGGCCCTGTTCGCCTTTTTTCTCTTCAGCCGCTATGGCAAAGCGATGCGCGCCGTGGCGGACAATCCTGACCTGTCCCGCATCTACCGGATCGACCCGACAAGGATAGCCATTGCGGTAGTCGCGCTTGGCTCCGGACTTGCCGGTATCGGCGGCGTGCTGCTTGGCCTCGATTCCGCGATCGAACCAATGACCGGTTCGCGCCTGCTGCTGCCGATTTTCGCCGCCGCCGTCCTCGGCGGTCTGGGATCGATTCCCGGCGCGTTGTTTGGTGCGCTGCTGATCGGACTGGGAGAAGAGCTGTCTCTCCTGGCCATCCCGCCCACCTATCGCTCGGCCATCGGCTTCGTGGTCATCCTGCTGGTGCTTTCCATCCGCCCGCAAGGCTTGTTTGGGGAGCGCCGCTGAGATGACCAGCTATCTGATCTTCATAGTCACCACCGCGGGCATTTACGGCTTGCTGACGCTGAGCCTCAACCTGATCTGGGGTTCCGCCGGTATGGTCAACCTGGGCCTTGTCGGCTTCTTTGCAGTAGGCGCGTATGCCTCGGCCCTTTTGACGACCATGGGCGGCCTGCCGATCTGGGCAGGCCTGCTTGGCTCGATCGTCATCGGCGCCGCAGTCGGCGTTCTGGCGACGTCGGCGACGCTAAGGCTCAGGGGCGACTATCTTGCAATCACAACGCTTGGCTTCGCCGAGGTCGTGCGCCTCGTGGCGCTGAACGAACGGTGGCTGACGAACGGTTCAGACGGCGTTCCGGGCATTCCGCGCCCGTTCTTTGCCGAACTCGGGTCGCAGAATTTCCCGATCTTCTACTTGTTGCTCGTGCTGGCGATCCTCGCCGTCACATTCTTGGGGATGCGCCGGCTCGACACTGCGCCGTTCGGCCGCGTGCTGAAGGCCATTCGCGAGGACGAGGAACTGGCCGGCTTTGCCGGCAAGCGGGTCGTGCGCTTCAAGATGATCGCCTTTGCTATCTCCGCCGCCTTGGCGGGACTTGCAGGCGGCCTTTATGGCCATTTCCAGAGCTACATTTCGCCTGACCACTTCCAGCCGCTCTTGACCATCTACATCTTCCTCGCTGTGACCGCAGGCGGCGTAGGCCGGCCGTTTGGCGGCGTTGCGGGCGCGTTTGTCGTGATCGCTTTCCTCGAGGGAACGCGCTTCCTCGCCGAACTCATTCCGGGCATCTCGCTCGCGCAGGCGGCGTCGGTGCGCGAAATGATGGTCGGCCTGGCACTGGTCCTGGTGCTCCAGTTCCGCCCGCAGGGCATCCTCCCCGAAAAGCGCATGACCGCACCGCACATCAAGACTGCCGAGGTGAAGACATGATCGAGCAACTTCTCCCAATTCTGGCTGCACCCGGCCAGCCAGAAACTACCTTCCATGCGGCCGAAGAGGCCAGCCGCAAGGCAATCGGACAACAGTTGTTCACGCTGCTGTTTGTCGATGGCGACGAAGTGGCGCGCATATATTCGTCCGATCCGGAGGCCTACCCGGTCTCGGGCCGCAAGAAGATGGGACCGACGCCCTGGGGTGATCACGTTCTGCGCGACAAGAAGCCCCTGCTGCTGCCGGATCGCGCCGGCATCAAGTGGGCGTTCTTCGATCACGAACTGATCTATTCGCTCGGCCTCGGCTCCTGCATCAACATCCCATCGATCTACAACGGCAAGGTGATCGGCACGATCAATCTGCTGGCGCCGGAAGGCGTATTGACCAACGAAGATCTCGAAATCGCCAATCAGCTCGGACCGGTGCTCGTGCCAGCATTCCTCGCCGCGCGCTTCGAGAACAATGCACGATAAGGAGCAGCCATGACCGTCACACTCTTCAAGAATGCAGCCATTGTCGACGGCACGGCGGACCGCCCGCTTGATCCGGTCGATGTGCTGGTTGCCGATGGGCTGATCCAGTCGGTTGGGACGAACGTCAAGACGCCGTCCGATGCGCGCGTCATCGAAGTTTCGGGCAAGACCCTGATGCCTGGCCTGATCGACGCCCACGTCCACGTCGTCGCCGTAGAAGCGGATCTGAAGCTCAATGCACGACTGCCCGACGCCGTCGTCATCGTCCGCTCGATCAACCTGATGAACGAGATGCTGCTGCGCGGCTTCACCACCGTGCGCGATCTTGGTGGCGCAACCGGCGTTGTTCGCGAGGCCGTGCGCTACTCGCCCATCCCGGTCCCACGCCTGAATCTTCCCGGCAACGCCATCTCGCAAAGCGGTGGTCATACCGACCAGCGTGGGCCGTTCGATGTCACCCCCATGCCCTCGACCTACATTCCGCTTGGCTCGCTTGGTCGCGTGGTCGACGGCGTGGCGGACGTTCGCCGCGCTTGCCGCGAGGAAATCAAGGGCGGCGCCGACTTCATCAAGATCATGGCCAATGGCGGCGTCTCCTCGCCGACCGATCCGATCCACTTCCTCGGCTTCGCTCGGGAAGAAATTCTCGCCGCAGTCGAGGAAGCCGACAATGCGGGCACATATGTTGCGGCGCACCTCTACACCGACAAGGGGATCCGCCGCGCGGTAGAACTCGGTGTGCACTCGCTCGAGCACTGCAACCTGATCGAAGCCGAGACTGCGCGCTTTGCCGCCGAAAGGGGCTGCATCGCGGTCCCAACGCTGATCACCTACGACAAGCTGTCGAGCGAGGGCGCTTCGGTCGGCCTGCCGCCGGCCTCGGTCGCCAAGGTGGATGATGTCCGTCTCAAGGGGCTTGAATCGCTGAGGATCATGTATGAGGCCGGTCTGCCGATGGCCTATGGCTCGGACCTACTCGGCGCGATGCACCGCCATCAATCGGGGGAATTCGCGCTGCGCGGTTCGGTTCTGCCAGCCCAGGCCGTCATCGACTCGACCACCCGGATCGCAGCGCGTCTGTTGCGCATGGAAGGCAAGATCGGTTGCGTCCAGCCCGGCGCATTCGGCGATCTGATCGTCGTTCACGGTAATCCACTCGCCGACTTGTCGCTACTTGCGGGTCAAGGCGAGCATATTCCGATCATCATGAAGGGGGGAGCGGTCATCAAGGGTCAGCGCGCCTAGCCCTGCCGAACAACGCTCGACAACTTGACCGGCTGGCCGCTGAGGCCGTGATCTCCTCGCCGCGCGAAGCGGTATGCGTCTCGCGGTGTCAGCCGCGCGCCGAAGGCGCCGCCGTCGAAGGAGGCCCCTGTGTGCAGGTGCGTGACGCCGAACGGCGGCCGGCCCCTGCTAATGACGGCCAACAGGAAGCCGCCCTCTGTGGTCGACACCGAACGTCCGGTAGGATCGGGCCATCGCCCTGAGCCCTATTGGAGTCCAGTACCTCCGCTTCGGACCGGGCCGGATTCTCCCGCCAGGGACCATCCGCATGTACCATCAGCCCCAATCATGCTCGCGCAACGCCTCCCCCAGAAGCGGCACGACGGGCGAATGCGCACGGCCGGCGACCGACACGAGCGACACCTGGCGCACGATCTCGGGATCGGCGACGGGCCGGTGGCAGACACCCGGCCGGCGCGCCGGGAACTCGGCCATGAAGCAGATCCCCATGCCGGCCGCGACCATCGCCAGGATCCAGTCCTCGCGGTCGCTCCGATAGGCGCTTTCGATCTCGATGCCGCGGCTGCGGCAAAGCCATTCGATATGGCCGGCATATTCGCAATTGGCGCGGTCGAGATAGGTCTCGCCCCTTATATCGGAAAGGTGCAGCGTGTTGCGCATCCCGAACCGATGCCCCTCGGCAAAGGCGAGCCCGAAGCGTTCCGAATAAATCGGCTCGACGCGCAGCCTGGTGTCGAAAGGCTGCGGCCTGGCAAGCAGGGCGGCGTCCACACGACCGGCCATGACGAGATCGGTGATCCGGTTCGCCACGCCTTCCACCATGCTGATGCGGATGCCGGGATGACGGCGCCGGAAGGCATCGAGGAAGGCGACGAAGCGCTGGGGGCCGATGGTGCACATGACGCCCAGTGTCAGTGGCCGCGCTTCGAGCCTCAGGAAACTCCGCGCCGCGCGTTTGGCGTCCTCGGAGCGGCGCAGGATCTCGTCGAGCTCCGTTCGCATCAGGCATCCGAAGTCGGTGAGCCTCACGTGGCCGGCATCGCGGTGGAACAGATCGCCGCCGAGATCGGCCTCCAGCTTCTGGATCGCCCGCGTCATCGCAGGCTGTGTCACATGGACGAGTTCGGCCGCCCTGTGGAAGTTGAGCGTCTGGCATGCCGCCAGAAAATACCGGATCTCGTGCATCTCCATGATGCGCTCCCACCGATACCGGCTTGACCGCCGCATGTTATATTATCATACTATTTGCTCTTGCTCGGTCCAGTAAACTTCGCCCTATGGGTGAGGCGGCGCCTCTCAGGCGCCGCCTTTTGTCGCGTCCTTACGCCGGCACCCGGTCCAGGAAGCCGATGATGCGGGCAAAGCGGCCGTCTTCGATCACGCCGACGTCGGAGCCCTGGATCGGCGCCTCGCCGCCCGCCGGCCCGAGTTCCCATGAAAAGCGGATATGCTTGCCATAGCCATTGGCCCCCGGCAGCAAATTGAAGCGAAAACCCGGGAACTTCTGGTGGACACCCGAGATGAGGGCATCCATGCCGTCACGGCCGTCGCCTGCCATCACGGGGTCGACGTAGCTGATCGCGCCGCTGAAGGTCTTTTCCACCAAAGTGCGCCGACGCGCCGGATCGGTCTCGTTCCAGGCGGAGATATAGGCAGCAGCGAGGGTTTCGGCGTTCATCTTGAAGCTCCTTGAGTGCGAGTGAACGCGGATTTTTTCGTCGTTTTCGCACCGGGGGTCGATTACCCGAGAGGTAATGGAAGAGGCTCCATGCAGGCATGGTTTGGAAGCAGGCCCGGAGCCCGCCTCGCGCGGCCAACGCGCCGGCGTTCATTCGAACGCGCAAGATACGCGCTTTGGCCAGGCGGCAGGGCGGGTTGACTTCGCCCCCAGGGTTGCCAAGTTTCGCCACTGAAGGGAGTTCGCATGACCGACTGGATGACGATGCTGAAGGAGCAGCGCGCGCTCGGCGACCAGATGGCGAATGAGATTCCGCGCACGCTGACGGCTCCCGAGCTGACGCTGGACCAGGCGACGAAGCTCTATCAGGCGCTGGAGAAACAGGCCGCCTTCATGGAGCGCTTCGTGCGCCAGCTCGAAGACAACAGCTTCGACCCGGATGTGATCCTCGCCGCGGAACGGCTCGAGGACCTTTTCGCCGAACTCGCCGCGGATGCCGCCGAAAAGACCCGCGAGCTCCGCTCGTTCAGCGCCTGAGGCCACCGCTACAACGCTATCCAGGCGGTCTTCAACTCCGTAAACTTCTCCAGGGCATGCAGCGACTTGTCACGGCCGAAGCCGGACTGCTTGACCCCGCCCAGCGGCACGGTGATGTCGGCCCCGCCATAGGTGTTAACGTGGACCACGCCGGCCTTGATTGCCCGCACCATGCGATGCGCGGTTGAGAGGTTCGCGGTCCAGACGGCCGCCGCGAGCCCGTAGTCGGTCGAATTGGCGAGGCGGATGGCTTCTTCCTCGGTGTCGAAGCGCATGACGGCGAGAACCGGTCCGAACACTTCCTCACGCGCCAGCCGCATGGTCGGCGCGACGTCCTCGAAGATCGTCGGCGCCATGTAGCTGCCGCCGGTCTCGGCGAGAATGCGCGTGCCGCCGGTGAGCCGGCGTGCGCCCTCGGCTTCGGCGCTCGCGACATGATCGAGATTCTTCTCCAGTTGCCCCTCGCTCGCCACGGCGCCGACATCGCTCCCCAGATCGAGCGGATCGCCGACCTTGAGCGCCTCGGTGGCACGCAGCAGTTCGTCCATGAAACAATCATAGGCGCTGGCCTGCACGAGCAGCCGGGATCCGGCGACGCAAACCTGCCCCGAATTGCGGAAAATGGCATTCGCGGAAACCTTCGCCGCCTGCTTCAGATCGGGCGCATCGGCGAAGACGATGTTGGGCGACTTGCCGCCGAGTTCCAGATGGACCCGCTTCAGATTGGAGCGGGCGGCGTATTCGAGCAGCCGCCGGCCGACCGGTCCCGATCCGGTGAAGGCGATGGCGTCGACATCCATATGCAGGCCGAGCGCTTCACCCGCGGTCGCGCCGCGACCGGTGACGACGTTGAGCACGCCCGCCGGAAGCCCGGCCTCGGCGGCGAGTTCGGCCAGGCGCAGCAAAGTGAGGGAGGCGATTTCGGGCGGCTTGACCACGACCGAATTGCCGGCCGCCAGTGCCGGGGCGATCTTCCAGGCACCGATCATCATCGGGAAGTTCCAGGGCACGATGACCCCGACGACGCCCAGCGGCTCCTTGTGGACGAGGCCGAGCACCCCCTCGGCGGTCGGCGCGACCTCGCCGAACACCTTGTCGACCGCCTCGGCGTAATAGCGGAATGTGCCGGCGGCGGAGAGCGGTTCGGCCCTGTAGGCCATGGCGATTTCGGTGCCATTGTCGCGCACGCCGAGCACGGCGAGTTCGTCGGCATGGCCCTCGATCAGTTCGCCGAGCCTGAGCAGCACCTTCTTGCGCTGGGCAGGAGCCGCGCGCGACCACGAGCCCTTGTCGTAGGCGCTCCGGGCCGCCCGGACCGCATGGTCGATATCGGCCGCACCACCATCGGGAATGGCCGCGAATTCGCGTCCGTCGATCGGCGAGACGACAGGCAGGACCGCGCCGCTCTCGGCATCGGCATGCGCCCCGTCGATGAACAATTTGCGCGGCCCGATCTCGGCGGCACGCAGGCGGGCGATGGCTTCCTGGCTGATCATTTGCGCGCTCCAAAACGAAGACGAAGGACGTCGGCGCTCTCAGCCCTTCATCGGCTGACCCAGCCTGGCGAAGGCGGCCGGATTCCTGCCGCGGAGCGAGCCGGCGAGCAGGAAGCCGACGACGGCCGCGATCAGGACCAGGCTCGGCAGGAAGACGCCGAGGAAGCCGGAGGCGCCGGACAGATTGCCGAAGTTCACCACGATCAGGCAGATGACGATGGCAAAGGCGACGAAGGCCAGACCCGGCAGGAGCGTAGTCTTGAACGCGCTTTCGCCCGTGTCCGGATTGGCGCGGAAGAACATCACCACTGCGAGCGAAGCCGCCGCCATCAGCGTGATGACGCCGAGCGTGCCGACATTGGTGAGCCAGGAGAACAGCGCCAGCACCGGATCGAGCCCGAGCACCGCGAAGAGGCCGACGACGAGCGCGGCGAGAACGGTCTGGACGACCGATCCCATATGCGGACTCTGATGCACGGCATGGGTGACGCCGAGCGTCTCCGGAAGCAGCTTCTCGCGGCCGGCGACGTAGATGTAGCGGGCGACCGCGTTGTGGAAGGCCAGCACGCCGGCGTACAGGCTGGAAACGAACAATATTCCCATGGCCTGCGACAACAGCGTTCCGGCGTAACGGTCGGACAGGCCGAACAGGAAGGTGGTCGGGTCCTGCAGCCCCTGCAGGGTGGGCAGCAGCTTGTCGACACCGGCGCCGACCGCCATCAGCCAGGCGGTGGCAGTGTAGAAGACGCCGATAAGCAGAACGGAGAGATAGGTTGCCCGGGGCACCGTGACCTTCGGGTCGCGCGCCTCTTCCGCATAGATGGTCGTCGCCTCGAAGCCGATGAAAGCGGCAAAGCAGAACAGGATGGCGATGGCAGGCGCGCCGCCGGTGATCTGGCTCCAGGAGAACGGCGCCATGCTCAGCCCTCCGTCGCCGCCGGTGCCAAGTATGGCGAGGTCGAGGATGATGACCACGGCGTATTCGGCGAGCACCAGCACCGTGAGGATCTTCGCCGACAGATCGACCTGCCGATAGCCCAGCACGGCCACCGCGGCGATCGCCGCGAAGGACCAGACCCACCAGGGCAGATCGATGCCCCAGCCGGCGAAGAGCCCTGACGTGGCGGCGCCGAGAAGCCCCATCACGCCGATCTGCATGGCATTGTAGGAGAGGATGGCGACGAGCGCGGCGGCGCCGCCAGCCAGGCCGCCCAGACCGCGCGCGGCATAGGAATAGAATGCTCCGGCATTGCCCACATAGCGAGCCATGGTTACGTAGCCGACCGCGAAGAGCAGAAGCAGCAGCGTGACGATCAGGTAGGTGCCGGCGAAACCGGCGCCGTTGCCCATCAGCATGCCGAGCGGCGTGCCCCCGGCGACGGCCGTGAGCGGCGCTGCGGCCGAGATCACCATGAAGGTGATCGCGCCGACGCCGAGGCTGTTGCTGCGCAAGCGGTTCGCCGGCGCTTGTTCGGTGATGGCTGCCATGAAATCCTCCTCCAGAGTCCGCATCGCGATTTCAGCAGGGCACGATGCGTCGATTCACAGAGCCGGAGTGTCACGTGCATGCCGAATGGCCACGCAGCGCTCCAGCCGTTCCAATCCCAGGGCCCTCTCGGGTCCCGCATCTCATGTGAAGTACCGGTTCTTTATTTGAACCGCTATTTTGAATATAGACTTGCAAACGACTCCGGTTCCTGTCAAGTTAATTCACGCGTTAACTGAATGGCTCAGCGTGGGAGGCGTTATTGGGCACGGTCGGCAAAGCGATCACGCTGCTGGAATTGTTCACGACGGAGACGCCCGAACTCGGGCTCTCCGACCTCGCCCGGCGCGCCGGCTTCGACAAGGCGACGACACGCCGTTTGCTGGTCTCGCTCGCCGCGCACGGCTTCGTCGAGCAGGACATCGAATCCCGCCTCTACCGGCTCGGGGCCGGTCTCTCGCGGCTGGCGCGAATCCGCGAGGCACGCTTTCCGCTGCTGCAGACCGCAACGCCCTTCATCCGCGAGCTTGCGGCAGCGACCGCCGAAACCGTACATCTTTCCGAGCCCGGGCTGGACGGGCTGGTGACGGTGCATGTCGAGCACCCGGCGCGGGCGAACCGCGTCTTCGTCGACATCGGCCAACCGCTGCCGCTGCATTCGACCGCCTCCGGCATCGCTTTTCTGGCGGCGGCGCGCCCCGACGTCGTGAAGGCCCGGCTGACCAGGCCGCTGACGGCCTTCACCCCACACACGCTGACCGATCCCGCAGCGGTCGCCCGAGCGATCGATGCCGCCAGGGAACGCGGCTATTCGATCGGCGACCAGGGTTTCGAGGAGGGCGTGATCAGCGTCGCGGCCGCCATCCTCGGCACCGACGGCTTCGCCATCGGCACCATCGCGATCGCCGCCCCGCTGGCGCGCACGCCGGCCGATGCCGTGAAGGAGCGGGGTCTGGCCGCGGCCGAGGCGGCCCGCGCGATCTCGGCGCGCCTCAACGGCGAGAACCTGAACACATTGAGGCGGCAGGCATGACGGCCGGTGCAACCACAAGGCCGCGGATCCTGGTCATCGGCACGGGAGACACGAAGGCCGCCGAACTGCTGTTCATGCGCGCCACGATCGAGGCATCCGGCGGCGAAGCCGTGCTGATGGACGTCAGCGTGCTCGGCAACCCGCGTTTCCGGCCGGACCACGACAAGCACGCGGTCGCGGCGGCGGCGGACACGACGATCGAAGCTGTGGCGACGAGCGGCGACGAGAACTCCGCCATGGCGTTGATGGCGCTTGGAGCCTCGCGCCTCGCCAGGGCGCTCCACGACCGCGGCGACATCGACGGCTTCATCGCGCTCGGCGGTTCGATGGGCACCGATCTCGCGCTCGACGTCGCGCTGGCCCTGCCGCTCGGCGTGCCGAAGCTGGTCGTATCGACCATCGCCTATTCACATCTGGTGCCACCCGAACGCATTGCCCCCGACCTGATGATGATCCTGTGGGCCGGCGGGCTTCACGGCCTGAGCGGCATCTGCAAATCCGTGCTGTCGCAGGCCTGCGGCGCGGCGGTCGGTGCCGCGAGGGCAGTGCAGAAGCCGTCAGGGCCGCGACCGGCCATCGGCATGACCTCGCTCGGTTCGAGCTGCCTCAGCTATATGGGTCGGCTGCGGCCGGCGCTGGAACGACGTGGCTATGACGTCGCCGTCTTTCATACGACCGGCATGGGCGGCCGGGCCTTCGAGCAGGTCGCGGCGCAGGGCGGCTTCGCGGCCGTGTTCGACCTCAGCCTGCAGGAGGTCACCAACCATATCAACGGTGTCGTCACCACATCGGGAGCCGACCGGCTCGAGAATGCCGGACGGCGCGGCATCCCACAGATCGTCGCCCCGGGTGCGATCGACATGATCGACTTCGCCGCGTGGCAGGACGCGCCGGCCGCCTTCGCCGATCGTCCTTACCACGCGCATAACCGGCTCATCGCCTCGGCGACGACTGGTGTGGAGGGTCGGCGCGCGACGGCCCGCGCCATTGCCCGCAAGCTTGGCGCGGCCAAGGGGCCGGTCGCCTTCATCCTGCCGGCCGACGGCATTCAGCAGTGGGACCAGCAAGGCGAGCCGCTGCACGAGCCCGAAGCGCTGGCGGCCTTCGTCGACGAGATGCGGGCGAGCGTGCCGGCCGGTGTCGAGCTTCACGAGATCGCCGCCCATATCAACAGCGACGCCTTCGCGGCGAAGGCGTTGGAGATCTTCGACCGCTGGGTGATTGAGGGCATCGTCGAGCCGGGCGTCGCCATGGAAGGCGCCGGGGCATGACGCCTCCTCCTGCGCAGGTCCTGGTGCTCGACTTCGGCGGCGTGGTGACCCGCACGCTCTTCGAGACGCATGCGCTGACGGAACAGGCGCTGGGCCTGGCGCGAGGCACGCTCGCCTGGCGCGGGCCGTTCGACCCGTCGGGCGACCCGCTGTGGCAAGCCATGCAGGCCGGCGCGATCACCGAGCGCGACTACTGGCTCCAGCGGACCCGGCAGGCGGGCCGTCTGGTCGGCGAGGATTGGGATGCGATGGAGACCTTCGTTCGCCGGGCGCGCGGCGCCGATCCCGAAGCGGTGGTCAGACCCGAGGCCGACATGGCGATCCGGCTGGCGCATCACAACGGCGTGCGGCTGGCGATCCTCTCCAACGAGTTGGATCTCTTCTACGGCGCGGACTTCCGTGGCCGGCTGCCGCTGCTCGACCTTTTCGAAACCATCGTCGACGCCACCTACACCGGCATACTGAAGCCCGATCCACGCTCCTATGGGGCCGTGACCGCCGCGCTCGGCGTGCCGGCCGGCGCCTGCGTCTTCGTCGACGACCAGAAGCGCAATATCGAGGGGGCCGTCCGGGCCGGCATGCGCACGGTGCATTTCGACGTACGCCAACCCGCCGACGGCTATCGGCAAGCGCTCGCGCTGCTCGGCATCGAACCCCCAGCGGAGGGACGCCATGATGTTGCATGACAACAATTTCCTCAAGGAAAACAACGCGCGCCACATGTGGCATCCGATGGCGCATCCGGCGGAGATGCGCGCCAATCCGCCGAAGGTCATCACCGCGGCCGAGGGCGTGACGCTGACCGATGTCGACGGCCACAAGTCGCTCGACGCTGTCGGCGGATTGTGGAACGTCAATCTCGGCTATTCCTGCGATCCGATCAAACAGGCGATTTCCCGCCAGCTCGACCAGCTCGCCTATTATTCGGCCTTCCGCGGCACCGCGACCGGGCCGGCGGTCGAACTGTCCTATGCGCTCGCCGAGTGGTTCCGGCCGGACGGGCTGGTGCGCTCCTTCTTCACCTCGGGCGGCTCCGACAGCGTCGAGACGGCGCTCCGGCTGGCCCGCCAGTACCACAAGATCCGCGGCGAGCGGGACCGCACGAAATTCCTCAGCCTGAAGAAGGGCTATCACGGCACGCATTTCGGCGGCGCCTCGGTGAACGGCAACAGCAATTTCCGGCGCAACTACGAGCCGCTTCTGCCCGGCTGCTTCCAGGCAACGGCGCCCTATCTCTACCGCAACCCCTTCGGCGAAACCGATCCGGCGCGGCTCGCCCAGCTCTGCGCAGCCGCGCTCGAGGATGAAATCGCCTTCCAGGGCGCCGACACGATCGCAGCCTTCATCATGGAACCGGTGCTCGGCGCCGGCGGCGTCATCCCGCCGCATGAGAGCTTCATGCCGCTGGTGCGCGAAATCTGCGACCGCCACGGCATATTGCTGATCGCCGACGAGGTGATCACCGCTTTCGGACGCACCGGCGCCTGGACGGGCTCGCGGCTCTGGGGCGTCAAGCCCGATCTGATGTGCACCGCCAAGGCGATCACCAACGGCTATTTTCCCTTCGGCGCCGTGATGATCGGCGAGAAGGTCACGGAAGCCTTCGAGACTAACAATGACTCCTTCGGCGCCATCGGCCATGGCTACACCTATTCGGCCCATCCGGTCGGCGCGGCGGCCGCGCTCGCCTGCCTGCCCGAGATGGAGAAGGCGGGGCTTGCCGCGAATGCCGCGGCGCGCGGCGCGGAGCTGATCGCGGGCTGCGCGGCGCTGATGGAGCGGCATGAGAGCGTCGGCGACGTGCGCGGCAAGGGGCTGATGGTCGCCATCGAACTCGTCGGTGACCGCAAGACCAAGAAGCCGATCGACAAGAAGCTGATCGGCAAGGTCTTCGAGACGACTTATCGGCAGGGCGTGATGGTCCGGGTTTCCGGCAACACCATCATCCTGTCGCCGCCGCTGATCGTCACGGCCGCCGACGTCGGGACGATCGTCTCGGCGATCGACGTAGGGCTCTCGGCCATCTGAGATCCGTGCGACCGTCAAGATGACAGCGCCGCACGGGACCTTTTCGTGTTCCGGCGGGTTCATCATGGCTTAACGAAAAGCGTGGTAGGGTGCGGCGAGTCATTGGAGGGTGGGGTCCGATGGGTTTGCCGTCGCCGGAACAGCTTGCGGAACTAAGCGGCAAGATCGAGGAGCAGGGCCGACTGTGTCACGGCGTCTGGGGCAAGTTCTCCAGCGTGATGAAGTCGCTGATGCTGAAGCTCGGGCCGATGGCCGCCCAGACCGGCGTGACGAAGGCGGTTTCGGCGGTCGGCGTGACGAGCGGGCTGCAGATCGCGAGCGTCGGCGGGGTGGGGCTGACCCTGGCGCCGATCGGCGCCGCACTCTCACCCTGGATCGGTGCGGCGATGGTGGCGACCCAGGCGGGAAAGATCTTCGATCTCTACGATCTGCGCGACGATGCGTTGAAAAGCGCCAAGAGTCCTGTCCTTTACGGCTGCCATTGCGGCAAATGCGCCAAGAACATCCAATACATCATCGACAAGAAGGAACGGAACGTCGCGCTTGTGGCCGTCGGCGTCGGCACGCTCGGAGTCTCGGCCATCCTCAAGGGGTTCCATTCGCTCGGGAAGAAGGTCTATTCCGCAGCCAAGGGTGAGACCCGCCCCAAGGAGCAGGTCAGCCGCGACCTCGTGGATTCGGCGCGCGGCGGCTGCACGGCAGCCATGGGCGTCGTCTTCCTGCTTTCGGGCTCCTGGAGCCTGACCGGTCCCCGCGACGCCGAGACCATGGCCACGGCCGTGGCGATCATGACCTCGTCGGACGGCTGGGAGAAGCTGAAGAGCAACTGGTAGCGTTGTCCGCGGCAACTGGCGCGCGCCCTATCCGGGCATGTTCGCGCGCCTGACGATGAAATCGTGCAATATCTGGGCGGCCGGCGAGAGCGCCCGGTTGCGAAGCATGATCAGGCTGTAGGGCTGCACCTCGATATCGACGTCGACGGGCAGGATCTCGATCGCGCCGGCCAGGCCCTGCTCGGCGCGGATGAAGTCGGCCACTTCCGTGGCCACGGGCGCGATCGCGTCGGATTGCGCGACCATGACGAGCGTGAGCAGCAGCGAACTCGTATTGAGGACTTGATCGGGCAACGGCACATTGGCGGCGATGAGCAGCGCCTCGATCGTGCGCCGCAGCAGCGAGCCGCCCGGCTGGAAGACCCAGTCATAGGCAGTCAGCCGTTCGAGGGGTACCGGCGCACCCCCGCCGAGCAACGGGTGGCCGCGACGCACGATCAGGCAGGCTTTCTCGATGCCGATCACCCGGCTCTCGAACAGCCGCGGATTGAGGTCGTCGGGGATGCGCCCGATGATGAAATCGTGCCGCGACGCAAGCAGTTCCCGCGCCAGGACATTGCTGGTCTCGACCTGAATGTTGATCTCGATGCGCGGGTAGAGACTGCGCACGTCACGGATCGCCGGAACCGCCAGATCGATCGCCGGAGCAGTGACGGCGCCGACGAACACCGCACCGCCCCTGCCGCTCTTGAGATCGGCGATCTCGCGGTCGGCCTCGCGCATCTCGAGCAGGATTGCCCGGGCCCGCCGCGCCAACGCCTTGCCATAGGAGGTCAACGCGACGCCGCGCGGCAGGCGATCGCAGAGCTTGACGTCGAGGATCGCCTCCATCTCGGCGATCATGCGTGAAGCCGCCGGCTGCGAGATGTTGAGCACATGCGCCGCCGCACTGACCCTTCCGTGGTCGTCGAGCGCCACGATCATGCGCATGTGGCTGAACTTCAATCCGCTGCGCAGCAGGCTTTCGCCGTCTTCCTGGGAGCTGGACGCGGGGCTCGGTTGTCTTTTCGGAATGGAGGCCTCCCCATGCGCCCGCCCGGCGGCGGCGAGACGCATGACATATCAGATCCGGTATGCGAAGCATCATAGATTGCATTTGACAGTTATATCAATCGCATCCAACGTCTCACCGTCATGGACCTCGGCGGTCATCGGCGGGATTGGTCGCGTGCCGGGGCCGTCCATGACACGGGAGGACTATTCGGACGGGCCGGGAATTTTGTCGGAAGCGTTTCGCGCCAGGGCCGCCGCGCACGATCAACCAGGGAGAGAGACATTGAAATCACTCACATCATTCATCGCCGCGCTGGCGGTCGGCTTCGCGGCGATCGCCCTGCCGGCGAGCGCGCAGGACAAGGGCACCGTCGGCATCGCCATGCCGACCAAATCCTCGCTGCGCTGGATCAGCGACGGCAACGAACTGGTCAAGGCACTGGAGGCGAAGGGTTACGCTGCCGACTTGCAATATGCCGAGGACGACATCCCCAACCAGCTCGCCCAGATCGAGAACATGGTGACCAAGGACGTCAAGGTGCTGGTCATCGCCTCGATCGACGGCACAACGCTCTCGGCCGTGCTGCAGCAGGCCGCCGACAAGGGCGTCAAGGTCGTGGCCTATGACCGCCTGATCCGCGACAGCCCGAATGTCGATTTCTACACCACCTTCGACAATTTCAAGGTCGGCGTGCTGCAGGCGGACTCGCTGCTGAAGGGCCTCGGCTACCCGGAGAAGCAGGGGCCGTTCAACATCGAGCTGTTCGGCGGTTCGCCCGACGACAACAACGCCTTCTTCTTCTACGACGGCGCCATGTCGGTGCTGCAGCCGCTCATCGACAAGGGCGTGCTGGTCGTGAAGTCGGGCCAGATGGGCATGGAGAAGGTCGGCACGCTGCGCTGGGACGGCGCGGTCGCACAGGCCCGCATGGACAACATCCTGTCGGCAAACTACTCCGACGGCAGCCGCGTCGACGGCGTGCTCGCCCCTTATGACGGTCTCTCCCGCGGCATCATCTCCTCGCTGCGCGGCGTCGGCTACGGCACCGCCGACCAGCCCTGGCCGATCGTGACCGGCCAGGACGCGGAGGTTCCGTCGGTCAAGGCGATCATCGCCGGCGAGCAGTATTCGACCGTGTTCAAGGACACCCGCGAACTGGCCAAGGTGACCGCAAATCTCGTCGACGCCGTGCTCTCGGGCAAGGAGCCTGAGATCAACGACACCAAGACCTACGAAAACGGGGTCAAGGTGGTTCCTTCCTACCTGCTCGTTCCCGTCTCGGTCGACAAGGCGAACTACGAGCCGATCGTCGTCGGCTCCGGCTACATCAAGGCCGACGAGCTGAAGTGACATCTGTCTGGGCCGGAGGGTGCCTGCCCTTCGGCCCGCTTCCCTGGAAATCGGCGGCCTCGATGCCGCCTGTCCGAATTGGACAAGTACTGCGAATGAGCCAGACCATCCTGGAAATGCGGGGCATCACCAAGACCTTCCCCGGCGTGAAGGCGCTCCAGGACGTGAACCTCACCGTGCGCGCCGCCGAGATCCACGCCATTGTCGGCGAGAACGGCGCCGGCAAGTCGACGCTGATGAAGGTGCTGAGCGGGGTCTATCCCTCCGGCTCCTATGCCGGCGAGATCACGTTCATGGGCGAGCAATGCCGGTTCCACGGCATCCACGACAGCGAGCGGCGCGGCATCGTCATCATCCATCAGGAACTGGCGCTGGTGCCGCTGCTTTCGATCGCCGAGAACATCTTCCTCGGCAACGAGCAGGCGCGCTTCGGCATCGTCGACTGGCACGCGGTGCGCACCAGGGCCGCGGCGCTGCTGCGCAAGGTCGGCCTCGGCGAAGACCCCGATACGCTGGTCACGAATATCGGCGTCGGCAAGCAGCAGCTCGTCGAGATCGCCAAGGCGCTGTCGAAGGAGGTGAAGCTGCTCATCCTCGACGAGCCGACGGCGAGCCTGAGCGAGAAGGACAGCGAGGCGCTGCTCAAGCTGCTGATCGAGTTCAAGGACCATGGCATCGCTTCGATCCTGATCTCCCACAAGCTCAACGAGGTGGGCAAGGTCGCCGACCGGATCACCATCCTGCGCGACGGACGCACGATCGAGACGCTGGACGGGGGGCAGATCGACGAGGATCGCATCATCACCTCCATGGTCGGCCGGCCGCTGGAGGACCGCTACCCCAGGCGTGTGCCGAAGATCGGCGAGACCATCTTCGAGGTAAGGAACTGGGTCGTGCATCACCCGCTCCATCCGGAGCGGCGGGTGATCAAGGGCGTGGATATCAGCGTCGGCAAGGGCGAGGTGGTCGGCATCGCCGGGCTGATGGGTGCCGGGCGCACCGAATTCGCCATGAGCATCTTCGGCAGGAGCTACGGCACCGATATCAGCGGGGACGTCCTGCTGCACGGCCGGAGGGTCGACGTTTCCAGCGTCGGCAAGGCCGTCGCACACGGCATCGCCTATGCCACCGAGGACCGCAAGACCTATGGCCTCAACCTCATCGACCACATCAAGCACAACGTCACGATCGCCAATCTGAAGGGCGTCTCGAATGCCGGCGTGATCGACGACATACGCGAGCTGAACGCCGCCAACGACTACCGCCGGAAGACCAATATCCGTTCCTCCAGCGTCTATCAGGTGACCGGCAATCTGTCGGGCGGCAACCAGCAGAAGGTCGTGCTGTCGAAGTGGCTGTTCGCCAATCCCGAGGTGCTGATTCTCGACGAGCCGACGCGCGGCATTGATGTCGGCGCGAAATACGAAATCTACGGGATCATCAACCGGCTGGCCGAGGAAGGCAAAGGCATCCTGGTGATCTCGTCGGAGATGCCGGAACTGCTCGGCATTTGCGACCGCATCTATGTCATGAACGAGGGGCGCATCGTGGGCGAAATGGCCGCCGGCGACGCCTCGCAGGAGAAGATCATGCGCGCCATCGTCCGCGCTGAGGGAAGAGCAGCATCATGAGCACCGAAACGGCAGGAACCACGGCCAATCCGGCCAGGGCGACGGCCCAGGCCGCACTCAAGGACAACCTCCGCGACTACGGCCTGGTGCTGGCCCTCATCGCCATCATGGTGTTCTTCCAGTTCACCACCAACGGCACGCTGTTCAAGCCGGTGAACCTCACCAACCTGGTGCTGCAGAACTCCTACATCATCATCATGGCGCTCGGCATGCTGCTGGTGATCGTAGCCGGTCATATCGATCTCTCGGTCGGTTCCGTTGCGGGCTTCATCGGCGCGGTGGCTGCGGTGCTGATGGTGGAATACGGCGTCAATCCGATCCTGGCGGGGCTGATCTGCCTGATCGTCGGCGGCATCATCGGCGCCTCGCAAGGCTACTGGATCGCCTATATGAAGATCCCGTCCTTCATCGTCACGCTGGCCGGCATGCTCGTCTTCAAGGGCCTGTCGCTCGCTTTGCTCGGCGGCAGGTCGGTCGGCCCCTTCCCGCGCGAATTCCAGCTGCTCAGCGCCGGCTTCATCCCCGACGTCATCGGACCGGTCACGATCGGCGCCACCACCTTACGTTCGACCACGCTCGTCATCGGCATCGCGATCGTCGCGGCCATGCTCTATTTCAGCCTGAAGAGCCGCCGCAACCGGGAGAGACACGGCTACGAAGCCGAACCCTTCGCGCTTTTCGTGATCAAGAACGTGTTCATCTCCGCGATCGTCCTGTTCCTGGTCTACATGATGGCTTCCTACAAGGGCCTGCCAAACGTGCTGATCGTGATGGGCGTGCTGATCTCGCTCTTCGTCTTCATCACCAAGCGGATGACCTTCGGCCGCCGCATCTATGCGATGGGCGGCAACGTCAAGGCGGCCGCCCTTTCCGGCATCAAGACCGAGCGGCTGACCTTCTCCATCTTCGTCATCATGGGTATGCTGGCGGCGCTGGCCGGCCTCATCTTCGCGGCCCGGCTCAACACGGCCACACCCAAGGCCGGCCTCGGCTTCGAGCTCGATGTGATCGCGGCCGTCTTCATCGGCGGCGCGTCGGCCATGGGCGGCGTCGGGCAGGTCGCCGGGGCCGTGATCGGCGCCTTCATCATGGGCGTCATGAACAACGGCATGTCGATCATGGGCGTCAACATCGACTGGCAGCAGGTGATCAAGGGGCTGGTGCTGCTCGGTGCCGTGGTCTTCGACGTCTACAACAAGAACAAGGCCTGAGGAGCCCGGCGGCCGGCCGACTCAGGCTGCCAAATGCCAGGAGACACCATGCTAGTTTCACAGATTCTGGACGCCGGCGGCACGCTCCGCGTGGTCGTGCGGCGCGACGGCGTAGCGAGGATCGTCCGCGATACGGCCAGCGTCCATGCGCTGGCGCTCGAGACGGGACGCAGCGGCGGGAAGCTCGCCGCGCTGGTCGAGCGCAAGGGGCTCGGCGACAAGGTCGATCTCGAAGCGGCCTATGCCGAGGGTCGGCTCGTTTCACCGATCAGCCATGCCGACCCTGCGCATCTCCATCTCACCGGCACCGGCCTCACCCATCTCGGCTCGGCCGCGACGCGCGACGCCATGCACAAGAAGCTCGCCGGCGAGGAACAGCTCACCGATTCCATGAAGATGTTCCGCATGGGGCTCGAAGGCGGCAAGCCGCCAACAGGCGAGATCGGCGTCCAGCCGGAATGGTTCTACAAGGGCAACGGCGTCACCGCGGTGGCGCCCGGCGCGCCGCTGGTCTCGCCCGATTTCGCCAGGGACGGCGGCGAGGAACCCGAGATCGCCGGCATCTATGTCATCGGCGACGACGGCACGCCCCTCCGCGTCGGTTTCGCGCTCGCCAACGAGTTCTCCGACCACGTGACCGAGCGGATGAACTATCTCTATCTGGCGCATTCGAAGCTGCGCAACGCCTCCTTCGGGCCGGAGATCCTGGTCGGCGACCTGCCGGCCGACATACGCGGCACGTCGCGCATCCTGCGCGGAGGCAAGACGCTGTGGGAGAAGCCGTTCCTCTCCGGTGAGGCGAACATGTCGCATACGATCGCCAACCTCGAGCACCACCACTTCAAATATCCGCTTTTCCGCCAGCCCGGCGACGTCCACGTCCATATGTTCGGCACGGCCACGCTGTCCTTCGCCGACGGCATCAGGGCGGAACCGGGCGACGTGTTCGAGATCTCCGCGCCGGATTTCGGCCTTCCGTTGCGGAACGTGCTTGATGTCGCGCCGGCAGCCGCGGCGCCGGTCACGGCACTTTGAGGAGCGATGCGATGACGTCCTGGAAGAAGGCGCCCTGGCCGCGCAAGCTGCGCTCGCAGGATTGGTTCGGCGGAACCGGCAAGAACGCGATCATGCATCGCTCCTGGATGAAGAACCAGGGCCTGCCGGCCGATACGTTCGACGGGCGGCCGATCATCGGCATCTGCAACACCTGGTCGGAGCTGACGCCCTGCAATGCACATCTGCGTGATATCGCCGAGCGGGTGAAACGCGGCGTCTACGAGGCCGGCGGCTTCCCCGTCGAGTTCCCGGTGTTCTCCTGCGGCGAGAGCACGCTTCGCCCGACGGCGATGATGTTCCGTAACCTCGCGGCCATGGATGCCGAGGAGGCGATCCGCGCCAACCCTATCGACGGCGTGGTGCTGCTGACAGGTTGCGACAAGACGACGCCATCGCTGATGATGGGGGCAGCGAGCGTCGACATCCCGGCGATCGTGGTCTCGGGCGGGCCGATGCTCAACGGCAAATGGCGCGGCCGGGATGTCGGATCGGGCACGGCGATCTGGCAGTTCTCCGAAATGGTCAAGGCCGGCGAGATGACGCTGGAGGAGTTCATGGATGCCGAGCAGGGCATGGCCCGCTCGGCCGGCAGCTGCATGACTATGGGCACCGCCTCGACCATGGCCTCCATGGCCGAGGCGCTCGGCATGACGCTGCCGGGCAATGCGGCGATCCCGGCGGTGGATGCGCGCCGCCGCGTGCTTGCCCAGCTGTCCGGCCGGCGGATCGTCGACATGGTCAAGGACGACCTGAAGCCGTCAGACGTGCTGACCCGCGAGGCCTTCGAGAATGCTATCCGCGTCAACGGCGCCATCGGCGGATCGACCAATGCGGTGCTTCACCTACTGGCGCTCGCCGGGCGCGTCGGCGTGAAGCTCGAGCTCGACGACTGGGACCGGCTCGGCCGCGACGTGCCGACCATCGTCAACCTGCAGCCTTCAGGTAGATATCTGATGGAGGAATTCTATTATGCCGGCGGACTGCCGGCGGTGATGCGCGCGGTGGGCGAGCTCGGCCTGCTCAACCGCGATGCGCTTGCCGTGTCGGGCGAGACGATCTGGGACGGCGTGAAGAACGCACCCAACCACGATGCGGCGGTGATCCTGCCGCCGGAAAAGGCACTGACGCGCTCCGGCGGTATCGCCGTGCTGACCGGCAATCTGGCGCCCGCCGGCGCCGTGCTGAAACCATCAGCGGCATCGGAGCACCTGCTCAGGCATCGCGGCCGCGCGGTCGTGTTCGACAGCATCGAGGACTATCATACCCGCATCAAGGACGAAGCGCTCGACGTCGACGAGTCGTCGATCCTGGTGCTCAAATACTGCGGGCCCAAGGGTTATCCGGGGATGGCCGAGGTCGGCAATATGGGGCTGCCGCCCAAGCTGCTGAAGCGGGGCGTGCGCGACATGATCCGCATCTCCGACGCCAGAATGTCAGGCACGGCTTACGGAACCGTGATCCTGCATGCCGCGCCCGAGGCCGCGGCGGGCGGCCCGCTGGCGATCGTGCGCGACGGCGACATCATCGAGGTCGACGTGCCCAACCGGCGGCTGCATCTCGACCTGCCGATGGCCGAGATCGACGCTCGGCTTGCCGCCTGGACGCCGCCCCAGATGCCTTCGACAGGCTATGCCGGGCTGTATGTCGAGCGCGTCACGCAGGCCGACAAGGGCGCGGACTTCGACTTCCTCGTCGGGTCCCGCGGCTCTGAAGTGAAACGCGACTCGCACTGATGCCAACGGCATCTGAAGCATGTCCCCCAAAGGTGCGCGCGCATTCTTGCAGGTTGGATAAAGCGGTCGCGGCCGCTTGTCTTCTCCTCCACGGTCCGTCAGAGTTACCCTCCCGACCGACGCCAAGCTGATGAACCGCGCCCGCGAGCGGCCGGTCAAGCCGACCAGGGAGCACGGAGTCGTGCCGCGCCAGCCCTATGCCGGTCCGGCAGATCGCGCTGATCAACCTGCGGCGCCATGCCTACGTCAGGCAGTTCAAGCCAGCTCGGGCGCCTGCGCACATGCTGGGCGCCGTGACCCGCGACATCACCCGCAAGCGCGCCGGGCGACCGAAGATGGTCGAGGCCCTCGCCCCGCCGTTGCCGCTCGCCCGCCGCGTCCGGTAGGCTCGTCCCAACGTCGTCAGAATTCCAGCACCCTCACTCCAGAGGGATGATGCCGGCTTGGCTGCCGTCTACATGCAGGTAAATGCCTGCGCTTGACATGCAGGTGATTACCTGCATATAGTCATGGCATGTGAGTGAGATCGATGGACGCTGACAAGGTTTTCAAGGCGCTGGCTGACCCGACACGCAGAAAGCTGCTTGACCTTCTTTACGAGAGCAACGGGCAGCCTCTCGGCCAGCTTTGCGAGAACCTGCAAATGGCCCGGCAATCCGCCACGCAGCATCTCGGGATATTGGAGGAGGCCAATCTGGTGAGCACCGTCAGGCGGGGCCGGGAGAAGCTGCACTTCATCAATCCCGTGCCGCTCCACGAGGTCTACGAGCGGTGGGTGCGGAAGTTCGAACGTGAGCGGCTCAGCCTGCTGCACGATCTGAAGAAGGAACTCGAAGGAGAGTGATCATGACCAAAGAGACGACCAGCTTTCTTTATGTGACCTATATCCTCTCGACGCCGGAAAAGGTGTTCGAGGCCATAACGAAACCGGACCTCGCAAGACGCTACTGGGGGCATGAGAACGTCTCCGACTGGAGACCCGGATCGAAATGGGAACATATCCGTGCCGATGACAAACGGACGGTCGAGCTCGTCGGCAAGGTCGTCGAGGTCTCGCCGCCGACCCGCCTGGTCATCACCTGGGCGAATGCTTCGCAGGCGTCTGACCCGGCAAGCTACAGCCGCGTGACATTCGAGATCGAAGAATACGAGAACATGGTCCGGCTGACCGTCGCCCATGACGAGCTCGAAGCCGGCAGCGGGATGGCGAACGGCATCAGGAAAGGTTGGCCGGTGGTTCTCTCCAGCCTGAAATCCTTCCTGGAAACCGGCCGTGGGCTCGACGTCTTCGCCAAGCCAAAGGCGGCCTGATCAGTGCGGCGTCAGAACACCCAAGGGAGCATGATCATGGCCAAGTCCTATTCAGGCGGATGCGCGTGTGGCGCGATCCGTTATGAAACGAGCAGCGAATCCATCTTCGAGAACCACTGCCAATGCAGGGATTGCCAGAAACGAAGCGGTACCGGGCACGGGTCCTATCTGACCTTCCCGCAGCAAGCCGACGTAAGAATTGCCGGCAAAGCGTCACTGTGGAGGGTGGCCGGGGACAGCGGGAATGACAAGATCCATGCCTTCTGCCCGACATGCGGAACACCGGTCTACCTGACATTCGCTGCAATGCCGGAACTGATAGCGGTCCACGCGGCCAGCCTCGACGACCCAGGCCAATTCAACCCGCAAGCGCTCACCTACAGCATCCGCGGCCATGCATGGGACCCGATCGATCCCTCGTTGCAGAAATTCGAACGCATGGCGCCCGGCTGAATTCGGCTACAGCGCGTCGCGTGAAAAAGGATCTACGCGACGCGCTGTAGGGCGATATCAGGCATTCTTGTCAGCCGCCCAGCGCAATGGTCAGGGTCAGGGTGACCAGCAAGCCGCCGAGCAGCACCATGGAACCACCGGTCAGCCAGCCCCGATAACCGGCAAGGTGGCCGAATGCGTAGCCACAGGCGAACATCATGGCCATCGCGATCGCATTCGACAGGCGCAGCGCCACCGTCGCCTCGTCGAGTAGCATGAACGGCACCACCACGGGGATGGTGGATGCGAACACAAGCAGGAACACCCCGGCGGCGCCCAGCCAATCCTCCCCGACGAGCCGAGCCCGGTTTGCGGGCAGTCTTGTCCGGGTGAGTTCGTCGCGGATTCGTTCGACGTCGGCAGGCGTGAGGACCCGGCCGATGACCGGCGGCACGGCCTGGAGGATGACGCCCTGCGCCTCTTCCGTCGTTGTCGCTCGTTGCACGGCCACCAGGGTGCGCAAGCCGGCCGCACGCTCGGACAGGCATCCCATGAGATACATGATGGCATCGATAAGCCCCCAGGCCAGATTGCAGCCCAGCGCGCCGATCAGCATCGTCCGTACTTCGGATCGCCCCGCCTCCGCCGCGCTCAGCGATCCGGTGAAGGTCAGGACCATGATCAGACCGAACAGCACTTCCGATATCCGGTCGATCGGCTCCAGAACACGTTTGCGGGTGGTCGTCGCTGCAATCATGGGTCGGAGTTCCGGCGACAGAAACCAGCGACGCCGTCGATCCCACTGCCCATGTCAGGTCGTTCCCGAGACAGGCACCCGCTTTCTGAACCGACGCATCGGCTAGCTGAACCGGGCGACCGCGTCCATCTTGTCGCCACGCTGGCAGATGTTGAAGGCCGTGATCCTGCGGCCGCTGTCCGATGCGATGGCCCAGGAGAGCCGCTTCACCAGTTCCGCCGCCCGCTCCAGGCGCATTCCGAAAAGCGGCTTGTCCATGCCGCCCGGGACGATGTCCATGAAGCGTATCGCGGCGCGTCCCCTATGGTCGAGCGCCCGCAACGCAAGGCGCAGGCCTTCGATCAAGTCGCTCTCGGAAAGCTCGCCGACGGCGAAGTCGCTGACGACGATCGTGTCACCGCCTTCGCGTTCGACCCGGACCCAGAAGCGACGGTCCGCATCGGCGGTCACCTTGGCGGCATATTCGTCTTCGATGAGCCGAAGCCTTGCTGGGGGGTGATTCGGGATTGCACCCGGAAAACGCAGGATTCGGGCGGACATCGAGGCGGCGCGTTGGTTGCTGATTTGCTAACCATACAATGCCCGACTCCCGTGTCTCAAGAGGGTTCATCGCATATTGCGGCTCAGCCTTAAGGAGGGTCAGTCGTCCGCGAGCGCCCGGCGGGCCCGATCCTTTCGATTGAAGCAGTCCAGCAACGAAGGATCGTCGAGCGAGCGCAGCGCCCGTACGGTTTCGATGACGCAGTCGATATCGATATCGCGCAGGGCAACCAGCTCGCCGGCCCGTTCGGCTCTGCCCTCGTCCGAGACCTTGCGTTCGCGGAACCGTGTGATCGTGCCCATGCGACATTCCCGAAAAACCACTCCGTAATCTCGCCCGGCAGTGGTTAATCCAGCCTTACGGATCGCCACATGCCGGACGCGCTGCGGATCGTCCGGTCAATTTCGGTTGCCGCCTTGCATCACGAATTGAACAGGTTGCCCGCTCCCGAAAAGCCGCCCGGCGGTGGCGTGGCCCGGGCAGGTATCTCCTATGGGAAAACCCGCGGCGGAAGAGTCCAAGCAGGCGAAGCCACCCAAGCCTGCCTGGCGGCGCATTGAAAGACACCGGCGCCTGATATAGCCAGTTCATGACATTCACATCGGAAGCGGATCGGATCAGCATGTCAATTCTCGTCACCGGCGGGGCCGGCTACATCGGTTCCCATACGGCCGTCGAGCTCATCGGCGCCGGCCACGACATCGTCGTCGTCGACAATTTCGACAACAGCCATCCAGAGGCACTCAACCGCATCGCGGCGATCACCGGCCGCAAGCCGGCGAGCGAGGCGGGCGACATTCGCGACCGGGCGTTCCTGGAACGCGTCCTCAAGCAGCACGGCTGCACGGCCGTCGTCCATTTCGCGGGCCTCAAGGCGGTCGGCGAATCCGGCCAGAAGCCGCTGACCTATTACGACTGTAACGTGAACGGCACGCTGCGGCTGCTCGAGGCGATGAACGCGACCGGCGTCAAGCGGCTGGTCTTCTCCTCCTCGGCCACGGTCTATGGCGATCCGCAGCGGCTGCCGCTCCAGGAGGACCACCCGCTCTCGGCGACCAACCCCTATGGCCGGACGAAACTGGTGGTCGAGGAGATGCTGCGCGACCTTCATGCCTCGGATCCGAGCTGGAGCATCGCGATCCTGCGCTATTTCAACCCCGTCGGCGCCCATGAGAGCGGCCTGATCGGCGAGGACCCGAAGGGCATCCCGAACAATCTGATGCCGCTCATCGCGCAGGTCGCTTCCGGCCGGCGCGAGAAACTCAGCGTCTGGGGCAACGACTATCCGACGCCTGATGGGACCGGCGTGCGCGACTACATCCATGTCGTCGACCTCGCCAGGGGCCACCTGAAGGCGCTCGACCGGCTGGGCGAGCAGGGCTGCTTCGCCGTCAATCTCGGCACCGGCCAGGGCTACAGCGTGCTCGAAGTGATCAAGGCCTTCGAGCACGCCTCGAACCGCAAGGTCGATTATGTTGTGGCCGGGCGCCGGCCGGGCGACGTCGCCGCCTGCTATGCCGATCCCTCGCACGCCAACGCCCTGCTGGGCTGGTCGGCGGAGAAGAACCTGCGCGAGATGTGCCAGGACATGTGGCACTGGCAAGCGAAGAATCCGAACGGGTATGCCGAATGAGCGGCTCCGGCGACGCCCCCTTGCCGCAGTGAGAATGAACGCACGGCCATGACAAAGGTCTCCGTCGTCATTCCGGTCTTCAATCGCCAGGAGAAGACGGCGCGAGCCGTGGCGTCGGTGCTGGCGCAGGATGTCGCCGAACTCGAGGTCGTCGTCGTCGACGACGGCTCGGAAACACCCTTCACACTGGCGGAGGTGGACGATCGGGTGCGTATCATCCGGCACCCCGAGAACCGCGGTGCCGCCGCGGCCCGCAACACGGCGATCCGCGAGGCCGCGGGTGAGTGGCTCGCCTTTCTCGACTCCGACGATGTCTGGCTGCCGGGCAAGCTCGCGCGCCAGCTCGACTTCGCCGAGGCGGATGCGGCCGGCAACGGGGCCAGGCCGCCTGCCTGCTATGCAACCGGCTTCGTGCTCGGCAATCCCGCCACCGGCAAGCGGCGGAGATTGATCCCGATTGAAAGCGGATCGGCGAGCGATTTCGCGGCGGCCTGCTGGTTCTGTCCCGGCTCGACCATGCTGATGCATCGCGACACAGCGCGTGCCATCGGCCCGATCGACACGACGCTGCCGCGCCTGGAAGACCTCGACTGGTTCCTGCGCTTCGGCCTGATCGGCGGCCGGCTGAAGGTCGCCCCCTTCATCGGCGCCGACATCGAGGTCGGCCACAAGCCCGATCCGGCGAAACTGGACATCGCGGCCGCCGCCCTGCGCCGCAAATGGCTGGCCCCGGGCCGGGGAGAGCGGCTGCCGGCCGGTGCGGGGCGCAAGCTCGCGGCCTATCTGCAGCTCGAGCAGGCCTCCGCCCGGCTCGCCGCCGGCCATTATGCCGGCTTCGCCTGGCATCTGGCGCGGTCCATCCTTCTCGCGCCCCGCGCCCGGCTTCATCTGCGCCCGTGGTGGAGAGAAAGCCGACCGGGGCTAAGCCTGGACCCATCGATCCGACGCGACAGGTTCAGGCGGTGACGTTGCAGGCAACAAACGGTTCCCTCGACATGAACGCGACTTGTCAGCGCTCGACCATGCCAGTCTCCCTTGAAGATATCGTTGCTCAGCTGAATCCGGCCAGTTTCCGCGCGGCGTAGCTTCTCACCACAGGCAGGAAGCCGAGAGCACCGATCGCCCGGTTGCGGAGCCAGCGTGACGCCGGATCGGACAGCGTCGCGACGCGAGTGAGCCGGTCCGTCGTCGCGAGCACCTCGGCCGCGGCCGACCGGCGTGTAGCGGCATAACCGTCCAGTGCGGCATCCGAACCATTGCGAATGGCTTCGGCCAGCGCCTGGCTCAGCGCGGCTGCATCGCGCAGGCCGAGATTCATACCCTGTCCGCCCGCCGGACTGTGAACGTGCGCAGCGTCACCGACGAGGAGGACGGAGCCGTCCCGGAAACGGTCGGCAAGCTTGTGGTGAACCTGAAAGCGGGAACCCCACAGGATTTCACGCACCCCCGCTCCCGACCGCGGACCGCGGGTATCGATCACCTTCTGGACGTCCGAGACCGTTGGAACCGACGGCGCGTCCGGCAGTTGCGCGACGACGCGGTGGCGATCACCCGACATGGGTGCAACGACCAACGTTCCGGCCTCGGAGAAGAACAGCGTGACCTCGTCCTTGGCAATTGGCCAGTCCATTCTGACGTCAGCGAGCAGGAACGATCCGTATGTCTCGCCCGGGAAGCCTATCCCGGCCTGGGTACGAACGGTGCTCTTCTCGCCGTCGGCACCGACGATATAGCGCGCCTCGATCACCAATTCACCGTGCGGGCCCACGCATCCGGCCCGGATCCGCCCGCCGGTGATCTCGATGCCTTGAAGGCGAACCGGACGCTCTACAACGTGCCCCAGCGCGGCGAGACGATCGATGAGGATCCGCTCGCTTTCGTCTTGCGGAATCATGAGCGCATAAGGCGTCGGCGAGGGGAGACCGGTGAAGTCGACATGCAGCAAGACGGAGTCGCGGTCGCGCATTCTGAAATTGGGAACCTTGATCCCCTGCGCGATGAGGCGGCCTTCGACCTGCAGTCCGCGCAGGCTTTCCAGGGTCGCCGCATGGATAACCGCCGCGCGCGAGGTGTTCTGCGCCTCAGGCAGTGCATCGACGATACGGAAATCGATGCCTCTCTGCGCCAGGCCTATGGCGGTGGCGAGCCCTGCCGGGCCCGCACCGACCACGAGGACGTCGGTGATGACAGCCATTGCGAACACTCCTTCAAGCATGTAAACAGATGTTTACTTAAGCCAGGCCCAGCCGCAAGTCAACAGTTGTTTACATCGGAGCGACGACAATGATCAGAGATGCGCAGGCGACGCGGAAACGGCTGGTCGGCGCGGCGCGCAAGGCGTTTTCGGAGCACGGCTACGAGGGGACGACGGTTCGCGAGATAGCAGCCGACGCGAAGGTGAATCCTGCCCTCATCAACCGCTATTTCGGAGGCAAGGAACAGCTTTTCGCGGAGGCGGTATCGATCGATCTGGCGTTTCCGGACCTTTCCAGGACCAAGCGGGACGAGTTCGGCAGAACTCTGATCGCCCATTTCTTCCGCCGCTGGGAGGGCGGCCATGACGATGACCTTCTACGTGTCCTGATCCGGACCGCCGCAACCAATCAGGAAGCGGCGTCGCGGGTGAGGGCGATCCTTGCCGAGCAGGTGAGCGCCATGGTCGAGCGGGTCGCCGGGCCGGCTCGCGCACGAGAGCGCGCATGTCTGATCGCGACCCAGATCCTGGGGCTGGCCTATGCGCGCTACGTACTCGGCATCTCGGACGCAGACGTACCGCATTCGACCATGGTGGACATGGTCGGCGGGACCATTCAGCGTTATCTCGTCGACCCGCTGCCGTAAGCAGAGGCTGCCGCGTCCGTCGGCTTGGGCGGCTCGGCGAGGGCGGACCGCTTTCAATTCAGATTGTCCGTTGCCGGTCGTGAGGTTCGGGCCGATGTTGCGACATCGGGTAGTCCAGGTCTGCCGATTGTGAAGGCGCAGCGTCGGGCCCCAAGCGATAAGCACGACCTCGCCTAGTCGACAATTCGTGCCTCCCACCGGCCATCGGTGACGGCAGCGCGAACAAGCTCCACCATCAGCTTTCCCACCATTTCGAGGGCGTAGGTAGCCGGGCGGTCGGCCATCTCGCAGATGTAGAGGGTGCGCGAAAGCTCCGGCTCGACGATTGGCCGATAGTGCAGCAGCCCGCTTTCGATATGCTCGTACATGAACAGCTTCGTGCCGATCGCGCAGCCCAGCCCGGCGGCCAGGGAGGCGCCTATCGCATGCACGGAGTTCATCTGCAGCTTGGCGCGCCCCTCGAGCTTCTTGAGCAGGTTCGTGTCGTCCATAAGCGCACGTGCGGAAATTCCCTGGCGGAGCAGGATCATCGGCAGGTCGAGAATGTCGGCGAAACGAACCGGAGCATCGCTGTCGCCGATGATCTCCCGGGTGCCGACCAGCACCATCTGTTCTTCCAGCACCGCCTGCGTCTTCAGCCGAGGGTCGGCCGGCGGATTGTAGACGAGCGCGAGGTCGACTTCCGAAGCCATCAGGTGCAGCAGCGTCGATCCCGAAAGGCTCTCCGACAGAGACAGGCGCACCTTGGGATAGTCGTCGACGATACGGCGGCACAGGTCGACGCCGATCGCCTTCACGGCCGAGTAGGCCATACCCACCGACACGTCGCCCGACAGTTCGTCCCCGGCTTCGCGGATGTCCTTCTGTGCCGCGGACATCGCCTTGAGGATGGCCTTGGCATGCCCGTAGAGCCGCTCGCCGGCTGCGGTGGGACGAAGCCCCCGCGATTTGCGCACGAAGAGATCGGTGCCGAACTCTGATTCCAGATTGGCGAGATGATGGCTCAGCGCCGATACCGCGACGCGGCAGGTCTCCGCCGCGTTCGATAAGGTACCCTGCTCGTAGATGGCCGCGAAATAGCGCAGCTGCCGCGAATCCATGTCACGCGACCTTTCTGGATTTTCGAATGTTTGCTTAGAAACTTTATAATTTTCCGACCTCTCGGGCAACGCTAGGCTAGGGGCCATCGTGGAGGCGTGAATGGAACGGGACTTCCAGCCCCTGGAGGGTGTCAGAGTGGTCGAGATGACCCACATGATCATGGGTCCATCCTGCGGCATGTTCCTCGGCATGCTCGGCGCCGAAGTGATCAAAGTCGAGCCACCGGAGGGCGACAAGACCCGCAATCTGACCGGAATGGGACGCCCGTTCTTCCCGCTCTTCAATCGCGGCAAGAAATCCGTCCAGCTCGATCTGAAGTCGGACAGTGGCCGCAAGGCGCTCGACGCGCTGCTGGCGACCGCCGATGTGTTCATCGACAACTTCCGCGATGCCTCCCTGGCGAGAATGGGTGCCGATCCTAACGAACTGCGTCGCCGATATCCCAGGCTCGTGCTGGCCTCGCACAAGGGGTTCCTGTCGGGACCCTATCAGGACCGCACGGCGCTCGACGAAGTCGTGCAGATGATGACGGGCCTGGCCTACATGACAGGGCCGACGGGACGTCCGCTGCGCGTCGGCTCCTCGGCCAACGACATCATGGGTGGGCTGTTCGGCGCGCTCTCGGTCGTGGCCGCCCTGATGGAGCGCAAGGAAACCGGCAAGGGCCGCAGCCTTCGGATCGGCCTGTTCGAAAACTGCCTGCTGCTCGTGGCCCAGCATATGGTGCAGTTCGAACTGGAGGGCGTGAACCCGCCCCCGATGCCCGAACGGACATTTTCGTGGCCGGTCTACGACATCTTCGACACCGCCGACGGAAAGCAGATGTTCGTCGGGGCAGTGACCGAGAGCCAGTGGGCAGCGCTGTGCCGATTGCTGGAACTGGACGACCTTCTCGCCGACCCAGCGCTGCAGACGCGGATGGACCAGATCAATGCCCGCGATCGCACCATACCGGTCGTGGCCGCAGCAATCTCCATGCGCCTCTCCGCCGAGCTCTCGGAGAACTTCGAGGCGCTTGGCATCCCCTATTCGCCAATCGCGAAGCCCTCGGACATGTACTCCGATCCCCATGTCATGCGACCGGGTGGACTGGCGGCGTCGCGAATGCCCGACGGACAGACCTTTCGCGCGCCGTCGCTCCCCGTCGATGTCGACGGCATGATGATGAATGCGGCAGGCGATGTCCCCGCGCTCGGGGCGGACACGACCTCGGTGCTGTCGGCGCTCGGGCTTGACGCGGAAGCGATCGGCAAGGCGCGGGGAACGGTGAGGAACGCAGCATGAGCCGCCTCGGGACCGCATATCCGCCGGACCGGGTGAGCCTGCGCGAAGTTGGCCTGCGCGACGGGTTGCAACTCGTCAAGTCCTGGCCGACCACGGAAGAAAAGCGGGACTGGCTCGTTCGCGAACATGCGGCCGGTGCAAGGCATTTCGAAGTGGGTTCGTTCCTGCCGGCGAGCCGGATGCCGCAATTCGCAGACGTTCGGGCGATGATCGAGGCGGTCGGCACGCTTGACGGCGCGCGTTCGGCCGCCCTCGCGCTGAACGAGCGTGGCGCAGCCGATGCGCTGGAAACGCAGGTCGACGAGATCGTCTGCGTCATTTCGGCGACCGAGGAGCACAGTCAGGCAAACATGCGCCGCTCGCGCGATGATGCGATCGGTCTCGTCCGCTCGGTTGCGAGAATGCGTGACGAGCGCGGCCACGGCGCCCTCATCAATGCCGGCATTGCCATGGCCTTCGGATGCTCGATCGCCGGAAGGGTGGAGCCCGATGAAGTCCTCCGCCTTGCTGAAGCGTGCATGTCTGCCGGAGCCGATGTGATCGGGATCGCCGACACGGTCGGGTTTGCCGGCCCCCGGCAGGTCACACGGCTGGCGAGCGGGATGCGCGTTCTCGTGGGCGACGGCGGGTTCATCATCCATCTCCACGATACGCGCGGCATGGGTATCGCCAACGCTTCCGCCGCGCTCGACGCGGGCTGCCGCATCCTCGACGGATCGCTGGGCGGGCTGGGCGGCTGCCCGTTCGCGCCGGGCGCGACAGGCAACGTCGTGTTCGAGGATCTGGTCTATCTGTGCGAGACGAAGGGCTTCGCCACCGGTATCGATCTTCCCGCGCTGGCAGCGGTTCGAAGCGTGGCGGAGAAGGCGATGCCCAGGGAAAGCTTCTTTGGAGGAATTGCGCGCGCCGGCCCGCCTGCGACGCTTGACTGGCGGGCCTGAGCGAGGGCCGGAGACCCCGTTCCGACATCCGAACATCATCTTTAGGGAGGAGTACAAATGAAACAAACGACACGATTGCTGGCTGCGGCCCTGCTGCTCTCCGCTTCCGCGGTCGGCATGGCCAACGCGCAAACCGCGATGCGCTGCAGCCACCAACTGCCGCCGGCCCACCACATCGCCAAGGTCGTCGACCAGTGGGCGGCGGAGGTCGAAAAACTCTCCGAGGGCGAGCTCGACGTACAGGTGTTTGGTGCCGACAGCCTCGTCAAGGCCAATGACAACATTCTTGCCGTCGCCAAGGGCGACATCGAATGTGCGTTCTCGTTGAACTTCCAGTGGGGCAAGACCCTGCCGCTGATGAACGTTACCGTGGGGCCGTACACCATGTCCTCGATCGAGGCCTGGAAGAAATGGCCGACATCGGAAGCGGCCGCCTTCCTGGAGGAGAAGCTTCTCGAGAAGGGCGTGAAGAACGTCGCCTGGATGTTCCAGACCAATGTCAGCGTGTTCACCTCGAAGGGCAAGGCGCTGGTCACTCCCGAAGACTTCCGTGGCATCAAGATGCGTGGCATCGGGCCGGCCTTCGATCGCGGCCTGACCGCAATGGGCGCGACGACGGTCTCGATGCCGGGCAGCGAAGTGTATCAGGCATTGGCGACAGGCGTCGTCGATGCGGCGATCACCGATGTCGCGGCCGCCTATTCGCGCAAATACTACGAGGTGCAGGACCACATGACCGTGGTCCCGGTGCTTGCCGCCTATCTGCATGGCTACGTCAACCCGTCCTGGTACGCCGGTCTGAGCGACAAGTCCAAGGCGGCGCTCGATCAGGCCGGCAAGTCGGCCGCCCAGTGGGCGCTGGATGCCTCGATCCAGGCGTCCGCCGACGCTCCGAAGCAGTTGGAGGAGAAAGGCGTAAAGGTGCATACCGCCACCGACGCGGAAAACGCGGCATTCAAGGCGGCGATGCAGCCGGCCTTTGCCGAGGGCTTCGCGGAAGAGACCGGCGACGACGGCAAGACTCTGCTCGGTCTCATCGAGAAGATCCAGTAGGCCGCGATGTCCGGCGAACCGGCAACGCACGAGGAGGCGCGGCGCGTCTCCTCGCTTCTGCAAGGAGGCGCGAAGGTTCTCTCCCGCATCGGCGGGGCCCTGAGCGCCGCCTTGATCCTCATTGTTCTGGCGGTCACCTTTGTCAGCGTGTTCAACCGCTACGTTCTCGGCAAGCCGATCATGGGGGTTGACGAGGGCACCGGCTTCCTGGTCGTGGCCATAGTCATGTTTGGCGCGGCCGAGGCTTTGCGGCGAGGCGACCACATCCGCATCGACCTGCTCTTCGACCATGCCGGACCGCGCTTGCGCTGGCATCTGGAGTTGTGGTCGCTGGCCAGCGTGATCCTCTTTTCCGCCCTCCTCCTGGTTGCGGCGTGGCATACGGTCCTGTTCTCGCGGGCTTTCGGCGCCTATTCGACGGGGTACCTGTCGGTGCCGATGTGGATTCCACAATCGACAATGGTCGTCGGTGCGCTGCTGCTCATTGTGGCCGCGCTCGCCGCCTTGCTCGAGCACATTACGGGGCGGCGGACTTGACGATCCTGCTCATCCTCCTTTCCCTCGTCATCCTGCTTCTGACAGGCATGCCGATCTTCGCCGCGCTCGGCCTTTCGTCGGTCGCTGTCCTGCTCATCTTCGAGGGCAAGATCGATTCGATCGCGGACACTGTCTTTGCCAGCCTGAACAATCCGCTGCTCGCGACGATCCCCATGTTCGCCTTCATGGCGCATGTGATGGTCAAGGCGGAGGTCGTCGACGACCTCTATGACATGGCCAACAAGCTGGTGGGCCACGTGAAGGGAGGCCTGGGCTTCGCCACCATCCTGTCCTGCACGATCTTCTCGACGATCTCCGGCTCCTCGGTTGCCACGGCGCTGACGATCGGTTCAACGGCGATCCCCCAGATGCGACGCTTCGGGTATCGACCGCGAGAGACCTACGGGATCATCGCAGCCGGCGGTACCCTTGGCATTCTCATCCCGCCTTCCGGCCCGATGATCCTCTATGCGATCGTTACGGACGCATCCATCGGCGCTCTCTTTCTCGCCGGCATGATCCCCGGCCTGATAATGGCCTTCGTCTTCGCAGTCTTCTCCTGGATGCAGGCCAACAGGCACGGCGAAACGCAGACGCAGGCGTGGCCCGGAACGCGCGCGGTGGCACGGGCGCTGCTCAATTCGTTCTGGGCGGTAGCGATGCCCCCGATCATTCTGGGCGGCATCTATCTCGGCATCTTCACGGCGGCCGAAGCCGCCGCGGTCGGGGCCGTCTATGCGCTGGCGGTCGCCCTGATCGTCTATCGCAACGTATCGATTGCCGATCTGTGGGACTGCACCTGGCAGACGATGCGCACCAGCGCCATGCTGTTCATGATCATTGCGGGCGCAGGGCTCTTCGGCCATGCGGTGACGATCATCCGCCTGCCGGCGGAGATCATGGAGACGGTCACCGCCCTCGGCCTCTCCCAGACGGGCTTTATCCTCGTCGTCATGATCGCCATATTCGTGCTCGGCATGTTCCTGGAGACGATCGCGATCATCCTCATCACGACACCGATCATCCTGCCGGCGATGCTGGCACTCGATATCAATCCTATCTGGTACGGCGTCCTGCTCATGATCAATCTCGAGCTGGCGCTGATCACGCCGCCTGTCGGCATGAACCTGTTCGTCATCAAGGGCATAGCCAACGCGCCGCTGGCCGATATCATTCGCGGGTCGGCTCCCTACGTCGCGCTTCTGATAGGCGGGCTCATCCTGTTCTGGGCGTTCCCGCAGCTTTCGCTGTGGCTGCCGACCAGCGCGGGGTTCGGGCGATAGGTCTCGATGGCCCACGATGCTGGCGGAACCCGACTGGCCCACAGCAACGCTCCGGAACGACTGGTGGTGGCGCCAGGCGCCCCTGCCAAGGCCACGCTCTTCAGCTCCCGCGCGACGTTCTGGCACAATCGACCAGGGCTTGTAATTGCCCCTGGCTTGCTCCAAATGAGCGTCCTGTCGTGCCGGAACGGGATATGTCGGCACGAAGGAACTGCGCGAAATGCGGGCCGCCCCTGGCCGTTTCGCCCCTGGATAGATCAAAATGTCTTCGCTCGACACCGCCGCGAAAGCGTCGGCGACCTCTTGGCGCGACGAGGTCCGCGCAACGCTCGTGCTGGCCTGGCCGATGGTCCTCACCAACCTCGCCCAGACGGCCATGACCGCGACCGACGTGCTCGTTATGGGACGGCTCGGGGCGGAGGCGCTCGCCGCCGGTGCGCTCGGGTCGAACCTCTATTTCGGGCCGATGATCTTCGGCCTCGGGCTGATGCTGGCAACCTCGCCGATGATCGCGACCGAGCTGGGCCGCCGGCGCCATTCCGTACGCGACGTGCGCCGCACCGTGCGCCAGGGTCTTTGGATCGCCGTCTGCGTCACCGTCCCGATCTGGCTTCTGCTGTGGCAGACCGAAACGATCCTGACGGCCATGGGCCAGGAGCCGGCGCTGGCGGCCATGGCCGGCACCTATGTCCACTGGCTGCAATGGGGACTGCTGCCCTATTACGGCTATATCGTCCTGCGCTCCTTCATCTCCGCCCTGCAGCGGCCCGGCTGGGCGCTGGTGGTGGCCTTCGGCGCGGTCGTCTTCAATGCCCTTGGCAACTGGGTGCTGGTGTTCGGCAATCTCGGCGCGCCGGCCATGGGCATCGCAGGCTCGGGCCTGGCGACCGCGCTGGCCAATCTGCTGATGTTCGCAGGCCTGACCACGGTCGTTCTTTGCGACCGGCGTTTCCGGCGCTACCGGCTGTTCGGCCGTTTCTGGCGCACCGATTGGCCGCGTTTCCGGGGCCTGTTCCGGCTCGGCCTGCCGATCGCGGGCATACTGGCCTTCGAAGTGATGGTGTTCAACGCCGCGGCGCTGCTGATGGGCCTGATTGACGCCGCGTCGCTGGCCGCCCATGCCATCGCCATCCAGATCGCCTCGATCAGCTTCATGGTGCCTCTGGGGCTCAACCAGGCGGTGACGGTCCGCGTCGGGCTCGCCTACGGCGCACAGGACCGCGCCGGCGTCAACCGCGCCGGCTGGACCGCCTACGGCATGGGCGTCGGCTTCATGATGCTGACCGCGCTGGTCATGCTCGCATGGCCGCAGTCGCTGGTCGGCGCCTTCATCGACACCCACGATCCGGCCAACGCAACGGTCGTCGCCCTCGCTGTCAGCTTCCTCGTCTTCGCCGCCCTGTTCCAGGTGGCCGACGGCGCGCAGGCGGTGGCGGCAGGCATGCTGCGCGGCCTGCACGACACCACCGTGCCGATGCTTTATGCGGCGGCCGGCTTCTGGGGCGTCGGCATGCCGCTCGGGGCGATGCTCGCCTTCCACTACGGCATGCGCGGCGTCGGCATCTGGATCGGCCTGTCGGTCGGGCTGATCGTGGTGGCGATGCTCCTGCTGCTCCGCTGGCTGCGCCGCGACCGCATTTTGGCCAGGGCGCCTCAGGGATCGAGGCTCCTGACCGCACATTGACGGCAGCGAAACGTCCGGTTGCTGGCCAACAGGCCCTCAACCCGTCTATATTGCCGAGCGATCGTCATCGGTGCGAGCGGCGTCGATGAACTGCGCAGGCTGCGGCTACGAGCTTCAGAACGGCTTTGCCTTCTGCCCCCGTTGCGGGAGACGGCAATCGCAGTCCTGCGCCGCCTGCGGCTTCGTCTGCGCACCCGATTTCTCCTTCTGCCCGAAATGCGGATCGCGGATCGGCGGCGAAGCCGCGACCGAACAGTCGCCCGTGCGGGCACCGGAACCGTCCGCGAAGATGGCGGGCGCAGCTCTCCTGCGCCGCGAAACCGAGGGGTCCGACGGCGAAGCCGACCGTCGCACGGTCACCGTCCTGTTCGCCGATCTCACCGGCTTCACTGCCATGAGCGAGCGCCTCGACCCCGAAATCATGCAGACCCTGCAGAACCAGCTTTTCGAGGAACTGACCGATGCCGTGCAGGCCTTCGGAGGCTTCGTCGACAAGTTCCTCGGCGACGCCCTGCTCGCTTTGTTCGGCGCGCCCGCCGCACATGAGGACGATCCCGAGCGGGCGCTGCGGGCAGCACTCGACATGATGCGCCGGTCCGCGCGGGTCGGCGAGCGGCTCGACCTTGCCGCCGATGGTCCCCTGCGGCTGCATGTCGGCGTCAACACCGGACAGGTCGTGACCGGCGCATTCGGTGCGGGCGGGGCAAAATCCTATTCGGTCACCGGCGACACCGTGAACGTGGCGCAGCGGCTTCAGGCGCTGGCCGCGGCGGGTGAGATCCTGGTCGGTCCCCTCACCCACCGCCTCACCCGGCACGCCTTCTCCTATGCGGCGCTCGGCGATGTCGCCTTGCGCGGCAAGTCCGGCCGCGTGCCGGTGCATCGGCTGCTGGCACCGCTCGCGGCGCCGCGCGCGGCCCGTGGGCTCGAGGCGCTGGGGCTCACCGCGACGCTGGTCGGGCGCAACGCCGAGCTGTCGCGCCTGCTCGACACGCTCGGCATGGCCTGCGACGGCGCGGCGCAGCTCGTTCAGCTCGTCGGCGAAGCCGGCGTCGGCAAGTCGCGCCTCGTCGAGGAGTTCGTCGCGCGCATCAACGACGATGATCGCTTCGCGGCAGTGGCGGTTCGCCAGGCCACCTGTTCGCCCCTTGGAGAGCAGTCCTATGGCGCCCTGGCCGCGATCCTGCGCAGCGCCTATGGCATCGGAGATCAGGATTCCGCCGAAGAGACGCGTACGAAGCTGGTCGCCGCGCTCACCGATCTCGGGATTGCTCAGGACGAGGCGGCCCGCATGACACCGCTCTTCCTGCATGTTTGCGGCCTCGGCGATCCCACCGGGGCGCTGCGCCATGTCGAGCCGGATCAGCTCCGGCGCCAGATCCTGCATGCGATCCGCACCATCTTCGAGCGGCGCCTGGAACTGTCGCCGCTGCTGATCATTGTCGAGGACCTGCACTGGGCGGATACCGTTTCGATCGAGGCACTCCGTTTCGTGATGGATCGCCTCGAACGCCGACGGTTGATGCTCCTTGTCACGCACCGCCCGACGCTCGACATGGAGCAGCTCGATTCGGGACGGATCAGCCACTCGACCCTGCGCCTGGCGCCGCTCGGGACCGACGCCTCCCAGGCACTCGTGGACGCGCTGCTCGGCGGGAGTCGGAACAGCTCTTCTGCGGGGCTGCGCCGACGCATTCTCGAGCGCGCCGGCGGCAACCCCCTGTTCATCGAGGAGATCGTTCGCAGCCTGGTGGAGGACGGCTTGATCGTGCGCGACGGCCCGGCCTGGCGCGTCACGGCCGACGAAGCGACGGCAGCCATCCCGGCCAGCATCGAGACGATGTTGCTCGCCCGCATCGACCGGCTGCCGCAGGCGGTGCGCAGGCTCGCGCAGCAGGCGGCCGTCATCGGTCCGCGCTTCGACGCCGGCCTGCTCGCCGCCATCTCGCCCGGCACGGCCGATGTCGAGTTCGGCCTGGACCTTCTGTGCGATGCGGAGGTCATCCAGGAGAGCGAGGGTGCCGGGCCGCTCGAGGCCCGATCCTACCGGTTCACCCAGGCCATGCTGCAGGACGTGATCTATCAGAACCTTCTGCGGCAGCGCCGCACCGAACTGCACGAACGCATAGGGGCTGCCCTGGAGCGCATCTGCGGCGACGACCCGGCCCGGCTCGACGATCTTACCCGGCTCGGCCATCATTTCAGCCACGGCGTCGCCAAGGCGAAGGGGGCGTCCTATCTGGCCGCGGCGGGTGACCGGGCCCGGGCCATCCACGCCAATGACGACGCGCTGCGCCTCTTCAATCAGGCGCTCCGCGTACTGCCGGAAGGGGGCGCCCATCGGTCGCAGCGGCTTGCCCTGTGCGAGCGGATCGCCGACCTATGCGGGCCCGCGGGCAAGCGGGATGCCGCCCATGACCACTACCGGTCGGTGCTCGAGGCATTGACCGCCGATGGCGACCGGGTCGGAGCGGCCCGGGTGATCCGCAAGATCGGCAGCCTGTTGTGGGACGCCGGCAAACGCGACCAGGCGGCGGCGCGCTATGCCGAGGCCGCGGCGCTGCTCGACGGCATGAATGCGCCGATCGAACAGGCGCATCTCCTCCAGGAGCGCGGGCGACTGGCGTTCCGGCTCGGCGACCATCGCGCCGCCGCTCGCTATGCGAAGCAGGCGCTCGATGTCGTCCAGTCCCTGCCGGAAGACACGCCGGCGGGGATCCGGCTCGAGGCCGAGCGCGCGAGAGCCGAGGCCCTCAACACGAGGGGGGCCGCGCTTGCACGGCTCGGGCGTACGGACGAAGCCCTGAGGGATGTCGAAGACAGCGTGGCGGTGGCCGAGACGGCCGGCCTGCTGCGCGCCGCCTGCCGCGGCTACACCAATCTCGGCGTTCTCTACAGCGCAATCGACCCGGCAAAGGCGATCGACGTCTGCCGTCGCGGCCTCGACGTCGCCCGCCGTATCGGCGATCTCGGCATCCAGGCGCGGCTGCTCGCCAATCTGGCGGTCGCCTCCTGCACCTTCACCGATCGATGCGCCGACGAAGGCGCTCCGGCCGCGCAAGAGGCGATCGAGATCGACCGCGCGCTTGATCAGCGCGAGCACCTGGCCGTGCCGCTGATCGCGCTCGGACAGATCCACCAATGCCACGGCCAGCCGGATCTGGCGTCGCGTTGCTACACCGAGGCTCTCGAACTGGCCCGGGAAACCGGCGAGCCTCAGCTCCTGGTTCCATGCTATGATGGCCTTGCGACGCTCAACCTCGATCTGGATGAGCTGGACGAGGCGGAACGCTATTTCGGCCTGGCGCAGGATGTTTGCGCCAAGCACGGTATCGATCCCGGATCGTTCGTCGTGCTGCCGTTTCTCGACTAAAGCATGTCTCCCGAAAGTGGGAACCGGTTTTCGGGACAAAGACATGCGCAAGAACAAGGACCTAAAGCGCGTAAAGCGAATCTGAAAGATCGCGACGCGCTTCAGGGCGGCCGACACGCCGACAAGTCGGCGCTGCCACCCTGTCTGTTTGTTTGATCGAGCATCGGATCTTCCCGAAAACGGCATCCACTTTCGGGGCCGATGCTCCAGCCACGGAGGAACTGGCCATGTCCGAATCTCCTGCCGACAAGCCGCTGCAGCCGGGAGACCGCGCGCCCGACATCGTGCTCGACGCCATCACGCGCGACGGCAAGATCGCGCTGGCCGACTATCGCGGGCAGAAACCCGTGCTCGTCGGACTGTTTCGCGGACTGCATTGTCCGTTCTGCCGGCGCCACATCGCGGCCATGGCGCAGCTCGGGTCGAGCCTGCGCGAGAAGGGCGTGGAGACGCTTACGGTCGTCAACACGCCGATCGAGCGGGCCCGTCTCTATTTCCGCTTCCATCCGCACCCGAATCTCGTGGCTGCCGCCGATCCCGAGCGCCTCTCGCATCGCGCCTTCGGCCTGCCCAATCTCGAATTCACGGAGAACGAGGACGACTGGCCGTACAAGGTCAGCATGGCGCGAGCCGCTGCGCTGCCGGTCAGCATGCCTGGCGAACTGCCCGAGACCATGGGTTCTTTCGACGCCGCGGCAGCGCTCGACAAGAAGGACGGCTACGAGGTCATGGAAGCCGACGAAAAGATGATAGCGACCGGCCTGGGCCAGCTCGTCGGCGAATTCCTTCTCGACCGCGACGGCGTCGTGCGCTGGTGCTTCACCGAGGTTCCCGGCGGCGGCCGCCGGATGTTCCAGGCTCCGGGAGCGCAGGAGCTAATGTCGGCTGCGGCGCTGGTGTAGCGACCCGCTGTCAGGCTCGACGAAGACGCGCAGGGATGAGCGTGCCGCCGGACCGATGCATTCGGGAATTCCTGCGACGGCCCCCCGGCCGCACAACAGCAGAAGATATGCGGGGACGCGCAACCGGGTCGATCGGCTTTCCTCGGCGTCAGCGATCCGCGGCCGGCTTCGTCAAACCGTGGCCGCGAAACGCAGGAGTTCGTCGTGGAACGACGCGCCCCGTTTGTGGAAGTCGATACAATGGCCGGCCCCGATGAAGACGCCGGTCTCGACCCCGGGGGCGTGCGAATAGAGCCCCGCGAACGCTTCACGATCGGCAATGTCCCAAAGCTTCTCGAACTCGGCAAGCTTGTAATAGACCGGCACGGTGACCCCCTTCAGAATCCCCGGCGCGCGGCCGCCCCATTCGAAGGCAATGTCGATTGCTTCAGCCCGAGGCATGCTCGTGTTCGCGGCATGGCTCGCGCCAGGCATGGTCGCGTCCAGCGTATCCGGCGGGCCGAACATAAGCTGATCCTTCATCTCCGTCGGCAGTTCGACGGAATACTGCTGAGGCAGAGCGGCGAACCCCTCGGCAAGGTGCCGAGGCAGATGCTGCGCGAACCCGGTCCCGGCGATACCCTTCAGCGTCCAGCTCGGCTGGCTTGCGGCGATGGTCGAGGCAATCACTCCACCCATCGAATGCCCTATCAACACGATGCCCGCAGCCGGCAGACCGAGGGCGAGCAGCAATTCGGGCAAGACCGCCGAGATCCGGGTCGCATTGCGGTCGAGCATCGCGGGCCCGTCGTCCAGGGTCCGGGTCGTCCCGTAGCCGGGCCGATCCAGAGCGACGATGTCGAACCCGGCGGCCATCGCCCGGTCGATCAGGGACGACCCGGGAATATCGAAATACGCACTATTGTATGTTCCGCCGTGGATGGCGATCAACAGATTCCGCTGCCGAGCGGAGCCGGCGGATGCGCGGCCGACGATCCCTGAGACGGGACCTTCCTGCGTCGGCACCTCGAAGTGCTGTTTCACGACTTCCTCCCCTTAAGATACGCTTCCTGCGCAGTGTCTCCCGTGCGAGGGGACCGGCGCCAAGGCCTGATGGCCGCCTTGGCCTTCCGGCGTTATCCGGAGCATCGCACGATCCTTGTCTCAGAGCGGCCTGTTCGTTCCGATCACGCGAACCTCGTCCCGCCCCCATTCGGCGATCTCGCCGTTGAGCCCGCCTGTGAAAATGCCGTACCAGACAGCCGGCTTCATCGTCATCGCCTTCCGGGAGAAGGTGAGCTGGGTGGGTGCCCGGATCGTCCAGTAACCCTTCAACGGGCCCGAAATCGTCACCTCGGGATTGTCGCGCTGAGTTTCGACCATCGGCCGAAACTCAGGTACGTCGATAACATGAACCTCGATCATCAGGCGCTCTCCCTGTAGGCATCGACCAGCTTGGCCTTGCGACGCCAGACGGTGTCGATGTCCGGCATCAGGCGGCCGGCCTCGCGGCATTCTGTCTCGATTTCCAGCGCGGCCTGAATCGTCAACCTCGCATCGACCTCGTCGATCAGCTCGGTTTCCCTCAGCCGCCGCGTGATCTCGACCGGGTAGCCGTTGGGATCGGTGAAGTAGATCGACTCGAGGATCTCGTGTTTCGTATAGGGCGAAACCTTGATGCCACGGTTTTCGAGCGTCTCCTTCCACTGGATGAGCTGGTCCTCGGTTTCCACCGCCCAGGCCGTATGGGTCGCGAAGTAGAAGTGATGCTCTTCGGGCACGTATCTCTCGGGCCGCTCGCTGCCGATGTAATAGAAGAACGCGATCGTTGCGCCCTTTCCGGCATCGAAGAAGAAATGCAGGAAGTCATGATGGCCCGGCGGTCCCCAACCGCGCGCGCTGATCGCGTGAACGAGCGGCAGGCCGAGGATGTCGCGATAGAACTCCACCGTCTCGTTCAGCTTCCATGTCGGCCGCGCGGTGTGGTCGACGCCGTGAAGCACAAGCTGCACACCGTCCTCGGAAGCATGTCGGGTTCCCGTCATGTCACCGGTGCCGACACCCATCGCATCATTGAAACTCCTTGCGGACGACGCGTCGTCACGGGTTCCCAGTTTTTCTGACATTCCGTGTCTCCCTTTGCGAGTGGATCTTACCGGTCTTTATTGATAGTATCTCAATTTAATCCGATTGCCAAGGAAATTGTGAGTATGGCAATAAAATGCAGATGAACGCAGTTCGTGAAAAAAGGCGCGGCCGCGGCCGCCCCAGGTCCAACGGTGACGCAGTCGAAGGGCTGGTAAACCGCCAGATGATCGTTGACCTGGCATACGACCAGGCGCGAACCCAATCGATCGACAATGTTTCGTTCGTTCAGATGGCCCGGGAACTGGGCGTGAAGCCTGGCGCACTGCATTACCACATCGGCACCAAGGACGATCTCGCCTCTGCCATCCTAAATCGCTTCTACAAGGGCCTTCTTGCCCGACTCGATGAGTTACCAAGCAACCTCGGATGGCGGGAGCATCTGACACTATTTGCCCGCACGCTTATGAATTGCCAACGTGGCCATGTCGGCGCGGCAGAGCACATTCAGCGGCATGCGAGGTTCCGAGTGTTCCAGAAAGTACGCGATGGTGAGACGGATTATGGGGCGCGGTATCTCGACCGGATCTTCTCGATGCTCCGCGACGCAGGCTTCGATGCAGAAACTGCCGCAGTGTTCTATCACACGCTGGCACTTCATTGCTTATCAGCTGCCACGTCGGCGAATACGCGACTCGAGCCCGCAGCCCATGAGAGTTTTCTCACGGAAAGGGCCAACGCCTATCGCCCGGGCGAGATGCCCGGGCTGGAGTTCGGGCTGCGCGCCTTTGCCCGGGTGCGCGCTGACGATGCCTTCGAGCTTGGGCTCAAGGCGCTCCTCGATCATTTCGAACCACTGCGCCGATCATAGCCGCGACGGTAGCCAAGTGGCCAGCAGCGGAAACGCCCATACCAGGACGAGCGTCAGAACGATCAGCCCGATGAATGGCCAGGACGCGGCATATATATCTCTGAGACCTATTTCGCGCGGACTGGAGGCGCTAAGCGCGAAGAGTGCATAGCCGAATGGCGGGGTGATCGCTCCGAGCGTAAGGTTCAACAGGAACAGTGTCCAGAACACCAGGGGATCGAAGCCGAAGGTGTCCAAGAGTGGTTTGTAGATCGGAATCAGGATCAGCATGAGCGCGATCTGATCAAGGAACATGCAAAGAACAAAGGGGATAAGCATCAGCACTGCAAGCACTGCCACCGCCGGGAAGTCGAGCGCGGTGAAGACAGCGACGAGATCATTCGTCAGGCCGGAGAACGCCATGAGCTGCGTCAGAATCTTCGATGCCGCCATGATCAGAAGGATCATCGAGGACATCAGAATCGAGCCCTTGAGCGCCTCGATCAACATTGAAGTGGAGAGCCTGCGGTAGACCGCAGCAACGGCGAGAGCACCAAAGACACCACAAGCTGCCGACTCGTTTGGCGTGGCAACGCCGAGCAGGATCAATCCGAGGACCGCGAAAATCACGATTGAGAACGGTAGAAGCGACAGGATCGCCTTCCACATCGGACCACGCGGCTTGTCACTTGTACGCGTGATGTCGCGCGACGGATCGCGCCAGAGAAGCACCTGAACGTAGAGGAAGAACAGCCCACCCGCGACTATTCCGGGCAACACGCCGGCGGCGAGCAGGGCCGAGATCGAAGTCCCGGATAGCATCCCGATCAAGACCACGAGGAAGCTTGGTGGAATGATCGGAGCCAGGCAGGCACCTCCAAGTACGAGGCCCGACAAGAGCTTCTTGTCGCCGCCGCGTTCGATCCCCTCGGCCATAACGGTTCGGCCAAGCATTGCCGCGACAGCAATGGCGGAACCTGAGAGCGCCCCAAGCAGGACCGAGATGAGGACTATGATGACATATTGTCTCCCACGGATGCGGCCGACAATGTCATCAACCGAGTCGAACAGGATGGTAATACAGCCGGAGCGAAACAAGAGCTCGCTGAGCAGGATGAAAAGCGGCACGGTAACGAGTTCGGAAGTGGTGACGGTATCAAGGATCGAGGCCGAGAAGATCGACAGCATCTGCGGCCCCATGAGCATCAGCGCCGCAAGGATGTTGAAGCCGAAGAAGGCCGCAAAGATGGGTACCCCGAGAAAGAAAAGGGTGAGAAGGAGAACGCCAGCAGCCGAGATTGGCATGTTCAGAATCCTTCCGGGTCGGGGTGAGGGACGGCGAGGTCGGCGGGCCTACCGCCCAGAACTTCGCAAAGTATTCGCAGAACGTGCACGCTGGACGATGCAAATCCGTAGAAAACGAAAGCGAGAAGCCACCAACGCGGAATTGGGTATCCAGCTGCCGTCCACGTGCCGGCTCGATAGGCAGCGATGAGCGATTGCCAGACGACCCAGCTCATGGTGGCGAGGATTGCCAGCGTCAGAACAAGGGCCACACTGGCGAGAAGCCGCTGAGCGGCGGGCGCCGTAAGGTAAGTCGCCAGGATGTCCATGGCGACGTGTTGGCCGCGTCGGGTCACGGCGGGTGCGGTGACAAAGACCGAAGCGGCGAGCAAATAGCCGGCCCAATCCGGCACCCAACCAATCGGCGCAGACAGAAAGTAGCGCGACATGGTGGCGACGAAAGAAAGAAAGGCAACGGCGGCGAGCGCCGCAACGCCCAACCAGAGGCCAATCTCGCTGGAGCGATCGTGAGCTTTCCCGATCAATGAGAGCATTGCTTTCCTCCCCTTGCACCGCCGGACAGCACGACACCGCCCGGCGGCCGCGCAGATCTACTTGGTCAGCAGGTCCGCTTGCTCAATGGCGGCGCGAAGTTGCTCCGCGGCCGCCGCGTCCCGGCTTGCAGCGAAGCTCCACGAACCTTCGACGATCGCCTTGGAAAGCTTGGAAGCAGCTTCGTCGTCCAGCGCGAGTTGTTCCATGCCTGCGCCGGCCACCTTTTCCTGCTCTTCGGCGATAAGCTTGTCGTAGATCCGCGGGGTCTCATCCTCGAGAATTTTCGCTTGCTCGAGAAAGGTCTGACGGATGTCCTCGGATAGACCATCCCAGAAAGCCTGATTGGCGAGGATCACATGCGGAGAGGTTACCCCGGCGTCGAAATATCGATTCGTGACCTCCGGAAAACCATAGCCGGTCGCGCCCGCGGCAGGGAAAATAGCTCCGTCGACGACGCCCCGTTCGAGGGCGCTGAACATTTCCGGCGGGGGCAACACTACTGGTGTACCACCGATTGCCGTGATGTAGGGGTGCTGCGGCGGCAGGGCGCGGATCTGCATGCCGCCAAGGTCACCCGCCTCGGACAGCCCGTGCTTGAGAAACATCCAGTATCCATGGGCAAGCGGTACCGAAATGGCATAGAGGCCAAGTTTGCCATAAGTCTCACGGACTATCTCCATAGCGCCGCTGGAACGGAAACGCTCGGGATCGGGCCGGATGCTTTCCAAACCTGTCAGCAAGGTTACCGCGCCGGTATGGAAGCCGGGATACGTACAAAGCACCTGAAACAAACCATTCTGCGTGGGTTCCAGTTGTTCGAGCGGCGGAATAGTCTCGGGACCTGACATCTGAACGACGATCTGGCCCCCGGAGGCTTCGGTCAGGAGCTGCGCATAGCGGTCACAAATCACGACTGAACCCGGATAGCGCTCATCCCAGGTCTTCAGCATGCGCACCATGGTTTCAGCCGATGCCATGTTGGCGATGGAGATGAGTGCGGTGCAGGCAAGCAGCTTTGCAAGGTTCTTCATTTGGGCTCCTCCCGTTGTTTGCGCCGATCGTCGGCGCCTTTGATTTGCTTTGAATTCAGACGGCCGGCTGTAGTGCGGGCGCAAGGATTGCCCCGGCGGCTGGGGCTACCGGTTCGAGGTTCAATTCGGTCAGCATAGCCCGCACTGTGCATGCGGCGGCCGAGGTGACCGGGATGCCGAGGCGCGCCTCGACGGGTGCCAGCGCCGGCAGCGACGGCATCTGCACACAGCAGGACAGCACCACCGCGTCGACGCCGTTCGTATCGAGGCGCTTGACGTCCTCGACAAGGGCCATCGGGTCGCGGGCGGCGACCTCGAGATTGTCCTCGATCTCCAGCGCCAGGCTGTCATGGATCTCGAAGCCCTCGCTTGCGATGTAGTCAGTGACGCGGTTGGCCAGCGGCTTCATGTAGGGCATCAGCAGGCTGACCCGCCTGGCGCGAAGTTTCTTCAGCCCCTCCACCAACGCACCGGCCGAGGACACGACTGGAATCTCCTTGCCCTCTTTCGCGATAGCGCCCTCCAGATTGGATTTCGACACGCGGTGATAGCCAAGGCCCTGGCTCATGATTGCGACGAGACATGCATACCCCATCACGTCCACGTCGGCGTCGGCGAGCTCCCGCGCACAGCGCAGCGAATCCCGGTCCATCGCCGTGAGCTCCTCTTGCGTCACTCTCTTCATACGCATGCGGCTCGAATGGAAGGTGAACCTCTCCGGTCGGATCGTCTCGCGTGCTCGCAGCATTGCAGGGATCTCGGTTTCCATCGTGATGTTCGATGAGGGCACGATCTGGCCCACGCGATGGGCGCGCATCAGCTTTCCTCCTTCTGCGCAGGATATGCCGCGGCGTATTCGGCCACCCGCTTCCTGAGACCCTGCGGAAGCGCTACTGCAGCGCGTGTCTCATGGCTGACAGTCACGGGCGAGATTCGTGCAAGGAACGCCAGAGGGCCCGGGCGCTTGACTCCGGCCTCCAGCTTGTGGGCGCGAATCTGCAGGTCGAACGTATGGGTGCGGATCTCGCCCACGCGCACCTCCATGTCGAATTGGGTGTCGAGCGGCAGACGCTCGCGGAAATCGATCTCGACGCCCCGCACCGGGAAATCGACCGCGAGTTCGTCCTTGAACACGTGGATCGGCCCGCCAAGCATCAGGCTGACGAAGGCTTCGTGCGCCGAGACGACATAGTCGAGAAAGCGCGGCGTGTAGACGACGCCGGCCGGGTCGCAGTCGCCCCAGCGAACCACGCGCCTGAGCACGAGCGGCTCGTCCGATATGACTTCCTCGGTCGGCGGAAAGAACGCGTAGGGGATGGTCATTGCTCTATCCCTTCTCGTTCGGCCTCGCAGGCTGCCATGAAATCCGGGTGGTCGGCCGCGACACGGGTGGCATCGACACGGCTGGTGCGCGTGAGATAGGTGAAGGCGAAGCCATGCGGCGATCTGGCTTCGGCCATGTGCCGCCCCATCTCCTCGTACCAGGTGTAGCTTTCGCGCGCGGCGCCGATCAGGATGTCGGCCGCTGGTTTTCGGGCGGCAACATAGGCGGCGAGCGCTGCCTCGGTGTCATCTTCCTGCTTGAGCGCCTTCACCAGCGCGATCGAATCCTCCATCGCGATGCGGGTGCCGGAGCCGATCGAGAAATGCGCGCGCCGGACGGCGTCACCGATCAGCACGCGATGGCCGAAGGTCCAGTTGTCGTTCCAGACCGGCTGGAAGTTCCGCCATTCGGACTTGTTCGAGATCAACGACTGGCCTTGAAGATCCTCGGCGTAGAGGTCCTCGACGAATGCCTGGCGCTCATCGTCGGCCATATCTGCAAATCCGCAGCCGTCCCAGGCGGCCCGGTCGCATTCCATCACGAAGGTGCACATCCGGTCGGTGTAGGGATAGTAATGGGCACAGAAGGCACCGCCGCCGGCGTTGCGGAAGCTGAGCGTCGGCCGGTCATGCAGCCGCTCGGCGCCATACCAGGCGAAAGCGTTGGAGAGCTGGCTGCCATATGTGCCGAACTCGGCCTCGTGGGCGCGCCTCAGCGTGGAATTCGCCCCGTCCGCCCCGATTACGAGGTCCGCGTCTTCCAGCACGCGGGGATCGTTGATCTCGTCGTGATGTGTGACGTTCACGCCCGCTTCGGCGCAGATGTCTTGCAGCATATTCAGGAGCGTCAGCCGCTCGACCGCGCCGCCGTACGCCGGCCCCTCGATCAAGACACGCTTGCCGTTCAGGATGATCTCCTGGTTGCCCAGAACCTTGGTGATTGCCTGAAGCCGGTCGAAGCTCTCACCATCCGCCGCCTGAAGCCGCGCGAGACCAGCGCCCGCCAAGACCACGCCGAAACCGAAGGTCGCGTCGGGCGCGTTGCGTTCGTGGACGTTTATCTCGATGTCGCCCAGTTGCTTGCGCGCCAGATAGGCGAAATAGAGTCCCGACGGCCCGCCGCCTAGAATATTGATCTTCATGCCAGTGCTCCTTGCCGATGGGTGCGGTTCAGCCGTTTGCCGCAGCTTCCTCGGCCATGAGAGTGTCCGCGATCCGCTGTCTGAGCGCGCCCTTGTCGAGCTTGCCGACCTTGGTAAGCGGCAGCGCGTCGATGCGCTCTATCCGCTCGGGCCACTTGAAGATCGCGAGGCCCGCGTCCTTGAGGAACGCGCCCAGTTCCTTGACATCCGGCAGCGTCGCGCCCGGCCGCGCTACGGCGTAGAGGCAGATGCGCTCGCCATGGGTGGGCGACGGCATACCGACGACGGCGACGTCGCTGAAGGCCGGATGTGCCATCACGGCGCGTTCGACCTCCTCGCAATTCACCTTTTCGCCCGCGCGGTCGATCACGTCCTTGAGGCGACCTTCGAACGAGTAGAATCTTACGCCGTCGATCAGATGGCACATCATCAGATCCCCCGAACGGTAGAAGCCGTCCGAGGTAAAGGTCTCGCCGTTGCGCTCGGGAGCGTTGTAGTACCCGCGGATCGTGTAGGGGCCGAAGACGGCCAGCTCGCCGATCTCGCCCACCGGAACCTCGTCCTCGGCGCCAGGCTTGAGCAGCCGTACCTGGTCGTGCTCCGAGATCGGCGTCCCGCATGTCTCGAACCGCACGAAGTCGCTGTCGCCCTCGCGGGTGAACATGATCGTCCCTTCAGTCATTCCGAAGATGTGATGACCAGGCACGCCCATGTCCTTGCTGACGATCTCGGCGGCGTCGGTGGAGAAAATCTCGCGCAGATTGCCCGTCGGGATCCGGCCTTCGGCGATCTCGGCTTTCATCCGCATGACGATGGGCTTTGCCGCGCCCATGACCGTGGGCGACAGCGCGTTGTGCACATCGCGCATCGCGTCCTGATCGACGCGCGGCGTGGCGATCACAGTGCCGCCCGACATGATGAACGGGCCCCACCCGCAGCCCATGTTGAGGTTGTGTGCAAACGGCATCGGCACGAAGAGACGATCCTCGGCCGTCCAGCCTTTGAAGGCCATGACCTGACGCATGTTGTAGAGGTACTCTGCGTGGATCCGGGGAATGATCTTGGGCACCCCCGTCGTGCCGCCTGACAACTGGAAGGTCGCGACTTGCCAGGGATCTTGGGGAACCTTGGAGAGCCTGCGCCGGGCGTCTTCCAGATCGCTTGCCATCAGATCGGCAAGAGACAGGGCACCCCTGCCCGCTTCCCCCCGGGTCGAGACGATCAACTCCAGCCCCCGCACCTCGCCCTGCATCTTCTTTGCGAAGGCGTGGAAGTCGAACTTGGCAGCGTCGCTTTCGATGAAGTGCGCTTTCGCGCCACCGAAAGAGCCGAGGTAGCCGATTTCGGCTTCGCGGTGAGCCGCGAGCGTGCAGATGGGAATGATCCCGGCCTTCCAGCAGGCAAGAAACGAGATCAGCGTTTCCGGTGTGTTGGTCAGTTGGAACACCACGCGGTCGAGGGGCGCAAGCCCCAGACCCAGGAGACCAGCCGCAACCTTGTCGGTGGTCTCATCCAGCTCGCGATAGCTGATATGGCCCTCGAGCCAGATGATCGCGTCGCGGTCCGGGTGGGCCTGGGCGGCGGTACGGAAACCGTCGCCAAGCGATTCCAAGCTCAGCGCCCCTGCGTCGTACCAGCGTTCCAGATCCGCCGGATCGGGATAGACCACGCCTTCGATGGGATGTTTGGGCGCGAATGTCATGCTCTCCTCCCTCTGACCTCGTCAGGTCAACAGCCTGTCTTTGAGCCAGCTACGGATCGCCTTTCCCGCCAGCTCCTGACCGCTCGGTTCGCCCGCGGCGATGGGCTGGCCGTGATGGGTGCCGCGCACCACCGCGAGGTCTTTGTCGGTTGCGGCGAAGGCGCCGAAGATTTCCTCCAACTCCTCGGGGAATACACAGGCGTCGGCGGTATAGCGGATCACGAAAGTCGGCTGCTCGATGGTCGGGGCGCAGCGCAGAACGCCCGCCTTCGAAGTGAGACCGGACCATGTAGAAAGCCAGCTTTCGGGCGTGCAGACCTTGCCGAAGCCGACGCCGTTCATGTTCGTCTTGAACGGGTCGCGGCCCCAGAGCGAACCGAAACTCCTGTCTGTCGGGTCGATCGCGAGATCCCAGTTCCTGAGATCGGCGTCGGTTCGCGGCACCTCGAAAACCTGCTGCCAGCCGGCGGCCAGCCGGGTGATCTCGTCCGAGTAGCCAGCCCTTTCGGCCTTGCGCGCCGCCATGCGTACTCGGACCATTTCGCGGGCTTTCGCGTCGATCCGCTCGACTCGCGCCCGCTGTGCCGCGCGGTAGCGGGCGACGAATTCCGGCGCGTAGCGCGCGCCTTCCGGCGCATAACCGTTGGCTGCCGCGAACGGAAAGAGTGAAGAATCGAGCGACAGGGGGTCGTTTTCATCCGTGACAGAGGGGTCGAGAGAATTCATCAGAAGCAATCCCTGCCCCGGATGCGGCGCCACGAAAATCATGAGATCAGGGCGCGCCATTGGAGCGTCGGCAAGTTTCACCGGCCGCCCAGCAGGCGTCTTTGTTTCACGGTCGGCAGAGGCCAGGTTCGCTTGTTCGGCATAGTAGGCGTAGAGTCCGCCGCCGCCGGAATTTCCGACCAGCGCGATCTGGTCGTAGCCAGCGTCCCTGAGGAACGCCGTTCCCGCATCCACGTCGAGCACCGCCAGTTCGTGCTCCAGACGCAGGTCGTTGCCCGCGCTTCTGGAACCCTGGACCCAGACGGCGGCTCCGGCTTCCAGAAGCTCCGGCACGAGGTAGTGGGTCGCCAGAATCTCCCGCGGATGCATCAGACAGCAAACTGCCCTCTCTCCGCCGCGGCGGTAGAGATAGCCCGTGGCGTTGGCCCCATCGACGGTCGTCAGCGTGTGCACGGTGGCAACGAGGTCTGCGGGAAGACGATCCTCGTTCCATTGCGCGCCCCGCAGGCCGGCCAGGGGTTTGAAAGCTTGTTCGGGCATATCACTGATCCTGTTCGCATCTCTATGAATCCACATATTTGACACCATGTCAATATAAATTGATATGGTGTCATTTTCTAAGATAGCGATTGGATATCAAATGCTTGATCTGCTACTGCGTTTATCGGGCTGTAGCCAGACGACCGCTTTCCCGGCAATGTTCGGCTGGTGACACGAGGTCGCCCTGATCATCGGCGCGACGGTACAGTGACGGTGGCCCTTGTCCGGCACCGCCAGAGCCGCATGATGTTCTTGCGGACCTGTCCGCGCGAGACGCAGGAGATAATGTTCGAAGCCCACAACCGGTCTTCGCCGTCTTCGGTAGCGCCGCTTCAAACGATGTCTGACATGGGCAGCAGAAGCGAGGCTTCAGCGCTCGGTGAGCGCCGATATGTCCCAAGGCTGCCGAAAGCCCGGCGCGATCACACCTTCAGATCGGCCAGATAGGTGTTCTCGGCAGCCGAGGCTCGATAGGCTTCCGGCTCGATCCTGGCGAGGAGGAGCGCCTCGTTTCGGGCACCGGCCTTGGCGAGCAGGTTGCCGTCGGGCGCCGCAATGCCCGAAAGGCCGGCATAGGCGAAACGCTCGTCTGTGCCGCAATGGTTCACATAGGCGACGAATATCTGGTTCTCGAAGGCCCTGACCGGGATCATCTTCTGGGCGATCAGGGCGGCATGGTCGCTGGCCGGCAGTGCCGTCGGCACGAGCACAGCCTGGGCCCCGGCCTGCGCAAGACGCCTTACATTCTCCGGGAATTCGACGTCGTAGCAGATCAGCAGGCCGAGTTTCAGGCCGCCATGCTCTATGATGCCGGCGCTCGGCTTCTCCGGCCGGAACAGTGCGCGCTCGTAGTCGCCATAGAGATGCGACTTGCGGTAGACGACCGCCAGGCTGGCGCCATCGACGAAAAGCGCGCTGTTGTAGACCGCATTTCCGCCGCGCTCGGCAAAACCGGTCACGATCGCGACGCCGGCGGCGCGGGCGATCGCCCCCAGGCGCCCCGCCATCGGCCCGTCAGCCGGTTCGGCCAGGTCGAGGATGGCCTCGCCCGCACCGTAGCCCGTCACGGCGAGTTCCGGAGCGACGAGGATCGAAGCGCCTTTTTCCGCCGCCTCGGCAGCGGCTTTTTCGATGCGCGCGAGATTGGCGGCCGGATCGCCGGCCGCCGCCTGCATCTGGAGGGCCGCGATGCGCATCAGTTGCCGTCCGACGACATCGCACCCAACAGCCGCCTGATGTCGCCGAATCTGGCGATGAGGCCGAAGACGAGCGCGGCGATTGCGACGAAGAACACCGATACCGACGCCATGGTCGGCGTATAGCCGTAGCGCAGCGCGTTGAAGATCTTGATCGGCAGCGTCTCCATGGTGAAGCCGACCGTCATATAGGCGATGATATATTCGTTGAGCGACAGCACGAAAGCGAAGGCGTAGCCGGAAACCAGGTAGGGCAGGATCAACGGCAGGACCACCGTGCGCATCACGGTGCGGTCGTCGGCGCCCATGGTCGACGCCGCCTCGACCAGCGACCGGTCGATGGAGGCAAAGCCGAGCGACAAGGTGACCAGCGGCAGCGTCACGAAAAAGATCGAATGGCTGATCGCCGCCGTCCAGGGCTGGCCGTAGAAACCGGTCGTAGCCCAGAAGCTCAGGAAGCCAAGGGCGGTGATGACGGGCGGAAGGATGAAGGGAGCGAGCCCCAGGACCTGGAAGACATTGGCCCAGGGCGCGATGCGCCGCCACATGAACCAGGCCAGCGGCAGGGCGATGGCGACGGCGATCGCGGCGGCCGTCAGCGCCAGGAGCAGCGACGCGATCAAGGCGCTCCGCCATTCGGGATTCTGGAAGATCTGACCGTACCAGGCGAGGGAGAAGCCTTTCGGCGGGAAGGCCAGATCCTGCTTCTCGTTCACCGAGACGCCGAGCACGACGATGATGGGTGCGGCCAGGAACAGCCCGACGGCGGTGAAATAGAGGCGGCGGAAGAAGCTCGGGCTCATGCGGCGTGCTCCCTGCGTCCGATGAGGAGGGTGAGGCCGACCAGACCCAGCGAGATCAGCACCAGGAACACCGCCATCGCCGCCGCGAAGGGCATGTTGGACTGGTAGATCGCCTGATCGGTGATGAGCACGGACAAGGTCCAGTGCTGCGGCCTGCCCAGGATCTGCGGCAACAGATAGGAGCCCAGCGCGAAGACGAACACCATGATGAGCGTGGCGACGATGGTGTTGCGCAGCGCCGGCACGACGACGTTGACGAAGGCCCGCGGGGGCGAGGATCCGAGCGTGCGGGCCGCCTCCAGCAAGGTCGGGTCGAGGCGCACCAGGGCGGGATAGAGGACGAGGATCGTATAGGGCAATGCCTGGTAGACCATGCCGGTCAGAACCGCGCCGAAGCCCGGCAGCAGCGCCTTCGGCTCCGACATCAGCCCGAGCGCGACGAACAGATTGGTGATCCCTGCCGTGCGCGAGAACAGCGTCGACCAGGCGAAGCCGATGATGACCTCGGACAGCGACAGGATCGACAAGAGCCCGACCAACCACACGGTCTGCACGCGGCGCGACTGCTTCGTCAGGAGGTAGGTAAAGGGAAAGGCGATGACCACGCAGGCGACCGCGACAGCGATCGCCAGCATCAGCGAGAAGGCCAGCACGCCGCCGAAGAAGGCGGAGAGGAAGCGGGCGTAGTTGTCGAAAACGAAATCGGGCGTGTAGAAACCCGACGGATTGCGCTTGAAAAAACTCACCGCGATCATGATCGAGAACGGGACCACGAAGAAGACGGTCAGCATCAGCCCCGGGAAGACCAGCGGCGTGTAGTCGGCAAGCGCCTTGGGGACCTCGCGTCTCATTGCTTCAGCACCACGCAGCTTTCGGTCGGAAGCTGCACGCCGACCGTCTGCCCGGCGACCACCTCGGGGCGCTCGCGCGGGGTCGAAACAGCAATGATCGTCGTGCCCGCGGCATCGACGAAGGTCTCGATGGTACCGCCGAGGTCGCGCACGAAGGTGACGGTCCCGTCGACGGTGCCCTGGCCGGGGGCGGTGATGCGGATGTCTTCCGGCCGGATCGAGACGGACGCCCTGGCAAGTCCAGCCGGCATCGCCAGGCCGGGAACGACGCGGCCGAGCACGGAGGCGCGGCCGGCGCCATCCGCCTCGACGTCGAGCAGGTTGGTCGAGCCGATGAAGTCGGCGACGAAGGTGTCGGCGGGCTTGCGGTAGATCTCGATCGGCGCGGCCGCCTGACGTATCCTGCCCTGGCCCATGACGACGACGAGGTCGGCCATGGTCATGGCCTCGCGCTGGTCGTGGGTGACCACGATCGTGGTGATCCCCAGCTTCTGCTGCAGTTGGCGCAGTTCGACCTGCATGGACTCGCGCAGCTTGGCGTCCAGCGCCGAGAGCGGTTCGTCGAGAAGGAAAAGCTTCGGCGAGATCGCCAATGCCCGGGCAATCGCGACGCGCTGGCGCTGCCCGCCCGAGAGCTTAGCCACGGGCCGGTCGGCGAAACCGGGCAGATGGATCATCCTGAGGAGTTCCTCCACGCGCTTCGCCTGCTCGTCACGCGACGCGCGGCGGATGCGCAGCGGATAGGAGATGTTGTCGCCGACCGAGAGATGGGGAAACAGCGCCAGTGACTGGAACACCATGCCGAGATCGCGCTTGTGGGTGGGAACCGGCGTGATGTCCCGGCCGTCGAGAACGACCGTGCCCGCCGTCGGCTCCTCGAGCCCGGCGATCATTCTCAGAAGGGTGGTCTTGCCGCAGCCCGAGGGGCCGAGCAGGCATACGAAGGTGCCGTGAGGTACCGCAAGGTCGACATGATCGACCGCATTGAAGGTTCCGAACTGCTTGGTAACGGCGCTTAGCGTCAGTCCCGACATGTCTCATCCGCCTGATCAAAAGCGTTGCACACGGCCGCCGGGCCGTGCCCGGCGGCGTTCAAGGATGCGCGTCTGTCGATCCCGTCAGCCGACGATAAGCTCCGTCCACTTCTGATTGATCCAGTCCGCCTTGCTCGTATAGAGGTCATAGCGGGGAATGATCGGCGGGATCTCGGAAGAAACGGACGCGAATTCCTCGGCGCTCAGGTCGAGCACGTCGCGTTTCAGGGTCGGAGCGGTGCCGACATTGCGCGACATCAGGGCCTGCACCGCAGGCTGGCTCATATAGTCGATGAAGACATGCGCCTCGTCGATTTTTTTCGACGCCCGCGAAAGGACCCAGTTGCCGGAATCCTGTATGCCGCCTTCCTTGGGGAAGGTCGAGCGGACCGGCTGGCCGTCCTTGGCGGCGAGGCCGGTGACGTCGTGGTAATACTGGCCCATCGGGATCTCGCCCGACTTCAGCGCCTGCTCGAACTGCGCCTCGTCACGATACCAGAGGCGGACGTTCGGCTTGACTTCTGCCAGCTTCTCGAAGGCCTTCAGGAGGCCCTCCTCGGTGTCGAGCGCGTTGGTGCCGCCCATGAAGGTCGTCGCGGTCACTTCGAGCAGGAATGAATTCGAGGCGAGCGCGAGCAGGCCGAGCCTGTCGGCATTGGCCGGATCCCAGAGTGCGGCCCAGGAGTCCGGTGCGGTCGGAAAGACGTCGGTGTTGGTCACGAGCGTGATGTACCATGCCACCGCTCCGATGCCGGCCACGCGGCCGTCGGGGTATTTGTTGACGAACTGGGGCAGCAGGCTGTCGAAATGCTTGAATTTCGACGTGTCGAGCGGCGTCCACAATTCGGTCGCCTGCCCCTTGAGCGTCGAGGTCTGCGACATCATCGACAGGTCGGCCGGCGCCTGCCCGGCCTTGGCGGCCTGCTCCAGTTGGACCAGCCAGGCCTCGCCGGTCGGTTCGGCCACCGATTCCACGGCGATGCCGGTAGCCTTGGTGAATTCCGGGAAGATGTGCTTGTCGAAGGAGTCCTTGAAGTAGCCGCCATAGACGCCCACCTTCAGCGACTTGTCCTGCGCACGCAGCACCGACGGCATGGCGAGCACGCCGGCGGTCGCCAGACCGGCGCCGAGCACCGCCCGGCGGCTGAACTTGCTATCGATGATCCTGTTCATCTATTTCTCCTCTAACTGACGCCGGACGCCCGGCAGTTCCCGTGCTTCGCGTTTTTCTTTTTCTTGGACGTGTCGTCAGCCGCGCTCGCCGTTCACGAAGGGGCTGAAGACCATCAGGCTCAAAATCTCGAAAAGCACCTGGGCGCCGGCATGGGCCGTATTCGTCGTGGCATCATACTGCGGAGCGACCTCGACGACATCCCCTCCGACGAGGTTGACGCCCTTCAGGCCGCGCAGGATCTCCAGGGCCTCGCGGGTGGTGAGCCCGCCGACTTCGGGCGTGCCGGTTCCAGGCGCGAAGGCCGGATCGAGGCTGTCGATGTCGAAGGACAGGTAGGTCGGCCCGTCTCCGACGACGCGCCTGGCCTTCTCGACGACGGCCGCTATGCCGAGGCCGGAAATCTCCTCGGCATGGATCACGGTCATGCCGGACTCGTAGCTGAATTCCCACAGATATTCCGACGAGCCCCTGATACCGATCTGGATGGTGCGGCTGGGGTCGAGGACGCCGTCCAGCACGGCGTTGCGGAACGGTCCACCGTGGTGGAACTTCGTCTGATCGAACGACCCGGCGGTGTCGCAATGGGCGTCGATATGGATCATGCCGACCGGCCGCTGCCTGCCGACGGCCTTGAGGATCGGATGGGTGATCGAGTGGTCTCCGCCGACCGAAAGCGGCACGACGTCGGCCTCGACGATCTGGGCGATGCGCCGCTCGATGTCGTCATGGCTCTGTTCGAGGCGGAAACGGCTGGCGAACGGCACGTCGCCTATGTCGGCGACCCGCAGATCGTGGGTCGGCGCGCAGTCGAGAACGTGATTGTAGGGGCCGATACGCTCGATGGCGCGCAGGGCGCGCGGGCCGAAGCGCGAGCCGTTGCGGTTGGTCACGCCGAGATCCATCGGCACGCCGACGATAGCGACCTGGAGATCGCCGAAATCGGGCTTGTCGGCATCGACGGCCAGATACGGCGCCGACAGGAAGGTGGGGACACCGGAATAGGGCGCCAGGCGGGTTCCGCTCTTGGAGAAGATCTTGTCCGCGACACGACGGAACCTGGGGTCGAAAACCTCTCCGCCATGGGCTTCGCCGAATTTGCGGCGCAGATCGTCGAGCTTGCGGGGATCCCATGTCATGCTTCGAACCCTCCCGATGCCGAGCAGCGATCGCAGATTCATGCCGCAGCGATATTGAAAAGACAATTGATATTGTTATAGGGTTATCTGTGAGGAAATCTCACAAATAGTAACAATGGCGAGACGCCTGCCGCCGCTCAATCCACTGCGCGCCTTCGAGGCCACTGCCCGTCATGGATCGCTGTCCAAGGCGGCGGCCGAGCTGAACGTCACACATGGCGCGGTGAGCCACCAGATCAAGGCGCTGGAGGCCTCGCTCGACGTCCAGCTGTTCGAGCGCCACGGGCAGAGGGTGAAGCTCAGCCCGCACGGCGCCGAACTGCTGCCGGCCGTGTCGAGTGCCTTCGACGGGATCGCGGCCGCCACCGCGCGCCTGCGCCGGCCTGTGAGTTCCGGCGCCTTGACCATCACTTGCGTGCCGGCGCTGCTCTCCTTCTGGCTGATCCCGCGGCTCGGCTCCTTCACGGCCCTCTATCCGGGCATCCAGCTGACGCTCAACGCGTCCAACGATCCCGGCGACATCAGATCCGCCGACGTCGATGTCTGCGTGCTCTATGGCAACGGGAGCTGGACCGATTGCTGGCTGAAGAAATGGTCCGAGCTGGAGCTCTTCCCGGTCGTCAGTCCGACACTGATCAACAACCGGCCGATCCGAACCGTGCGCGACCTCGCCGGCCAGACGATCCTGCATGGCGACGACGGGCGCGAATGGCACACCTGGCTGGCTGCAGCCGACGCGCTCGATCTCGGCCGGTTCCAGGAACATCATTTCGCCGATGCGCGCCTGTCGGTCGAGGCCGCCGTGCACGGCAACGGGGTGGCGCTGGGCGACACCGTGACGGCCAGCACCTTGCTGGCGCGCGGCCAGCTTGTGTCCCCGTTCAACCTCTCCGTGCCTGCCGTAGACGATTTCTATGTGGTGTGCCGCAGCGACCTGCGCTCCGTGCCGGTGGTAAAGGCCTTCATCGACTGGATCTTCGCCGAAAAAGAGGTGGCGGCCGGCACGATCGAAGCACCGCTGGCGGGCCAGATCGCCATCCGCAAGAAGCGCGCGCCCACGCCGCGCAAGCAGACGCCACGCCTGGAATAGGCGGGCTGGTACGGTCGGACTTCCGCCGCGCAAGACGTTGCCCTGGAAACCGATGAAACGCTCCACCATCCGCAATTCACACATCTGTTTCACATGACGTGCGTTCCAAAAGCCGTTCCGATTTTCCGGCCGATGCGCTAACTGGCAGGAAGCTGCAAGAGGAGACAGCCGGTGACGCCCTTTACCTTCAATACGACTCCATCGATCGTCTTCGAACCCGAAGCTTCCGCGCGGCTCGGCGCTCTGGCCGGGAGGCGCCTCGGACCCTCGATCCTGTTCGTCACCGACCCCGGGCTTCGGCGGCTGGGCCTGTGCGAACCCGCACTCGCCTCGCTGGAGGCGGAAGGCGGGAAGCCGGCGGTGTTCGACGCCGTCGAAGCGGATCCCTCGCGGGCAACGCTGATGAAGGCGGTGGAGGCCGGTCGTGCGGCGGGCGCAACCGGCGTCGTCGGCTTCGGCGGCGGCTCGTCGCTCGACGTGGCGAAGCTCGCAGCCCTGCTCCTCGGTTCCGGCGAGGATCTCGACCAGGCCTGGGGCGTCGCCCAGGCCAAGGGCCCCCGGCTGCCGTTGGTGCTGGTGCCGACCACGGCGGGGACAGGCTCGGAGGTGACGCCGGTCTCCATCATCACCGTCGGCGATGACGAGAAGCGCGGCGTCTCCAGCCCGGTCATCCTGCCCGACATCGCCGTGCTCGATGCAGCCCTCACGCTCGGCCTGCCGCCTGCGATCACTGCCGCGACCGGCGTCGACGCCATGGTCCACGCGATCGAGGCCTATGCCTCGCGGAGCCCCAACAACAACCCGTTGTCGAAAATGCTCGCCCACCAGGCCCTGCGGCTGCTTGGCGCCAACATCGAGAAGGCCGTCTTCGAAGGCGGCGACATCGAGGCGCGCGGCGCCATGCTGCTGGGCTCGATGCTCGCCGGCCAGGCCTTCGCCAATTCGCCGGTGGCCGCGGTGCATGCGCTCGCCTATCCGATCGGCGGCACGTTCCACGTCCCCCACGGGCTTTCCAACGCGCTTGTGCTGCCGCATGTGCTGCGCTTCAACGCGCCCGACGCGGCGCATCTCTATGCCGAGATCGCGGCCGACGCCTTCCCGCATCTGTCGCGGGAAGACGGCGACCAGGGGCGCTGCGCCGCCTTCATCGAGGAACTCGCTGGCCTTTCGAAGCGGCTCGGCATGCAGACGCGCCTTGCCGAGGTCGGCATCGGCGCCGACGATCTCGCCGGCATGGCGGCCGACGCGATGAAGCAGACGCGGCTCCTCGTCAACAATCCGCGTCCGGTGACGGAGACAGACGCGCTCGCCATCTACAAGGCCGCGCTTTGATGAGCAGGCCCGAACCGTCGCCCAGAAGCGCCTATCGAACCTTCCGCACGATCACCACGCGCTGGATGGACAACGATATCTACGGCCACATGAACAATGTGGTGCATTATTCGCTGTTCGATACGGCGGTTAATGGCTGGCTCATCGAACGGAACGCGCTCGATATCCATGCCGGCGACCAGATCGGCCTCGTGGTCGAGACCGGCTGCCGCTATTTTTCCGAGCTCGCCTTCCCCGATGTGGTGACCGCCGGACTGCGTGTGGCGAAGCTCGGCAGTTCCTCGGTGCGATACGAGGTCGGGCTGTTCCGCAACGCCGAGGAGCAGGCCGCCGCCGAAGGGTTCTTCATCCATGTCTATGTCGACCGGCAGAGCCGCCGGCCAAAGCCGCTCGCCCCCCGGCTGAGACAGGTACTGGAGGAGATAGCATAGAGCACCGCCTGTCAGCCTGGACGCGCAAAGGACGCTCTATCGCTGTCAATATCCCGGATCCGGCCGCGCCTTTTCCCTCGGAAGTGCCCAAAAGCTGACTTAAAGTGGCGGCAGCTTCGCTGCCGTTTCGCAAGGGGACTGCCATGCGCCACCTATTTTTGGGGGCATTCGCGACCCTCATTCTTTCGATTCCGGCCGGTCCGTCATTGGCTCAGGACACTGCCGCCCCGACCGTATCGGAGTCCCCGGCTGCTCCGGCCGACGCCGGAGGCGGTTTCTTCGTCGTGCAGGGCATTGCCGAAGGCGACCTGCTCAACATCCGGGAGGCCGCCTCGGCCACGGGCAAGCTCGTCGGCCGCCTGCCGAACGGCGCGGCGCTGCACAATCACGGCTGCAGTGAAACCAACGGCGTGAAGTGGTGCAAGGTGGAATCGGCCGAGGATGCCTCGGTGGCCGGTTGGGCTCCCGCCCGCTACCTGGTTGACGTGCCCATGGCAGACGTCGGCGCGGCCGACACCGGCACGGAGGTGGGTCCGACCGAAACACCCGAGCAGCAGGCGGCAGTGACATCTATGCCCGCCGAAGTTCCACCGCTCGCCCCGGATGGCGCGACGACCGAGATCCCCTGCTCACGCTACTACGGCAAGCCGATGAGCATGTGCGCGGCTATCGTGCAACGCGGCAGCGATGGCGAGGCGACCGTGACGGTGACCTGGCCCGACGGCGGCGAGCGCGTCATAAGCTTCCGGAACGGCCGCGCCGACACCTCCGATGCAGAGGAGCCGTTGAGCTGGACCCGCGAGGCCGATCTCAACATGATCCGCATCGGCAAGGCCGAACGTTTCGAGATACCGGACGCGCTTCCCTTCGGAGGGTGAGACCCGACACAACCCTCCCCGCAGCCTGATGAGAAGGTCGCTGGAAACGGTCATTCAATTGCATTACATTCGGTGTCGAGAAAGACATGACGATGGTTTCAAACGCACTGATCCAGACACGCATCGACGCCGATATAAAGGACCGCGCGACGGCTGTGCTCGAGAACATGGGCCTCACGGTCTCCGATGCGGTCCGCATTCTGCTGACACGTACCGCGAACGAAGGCGCCTTGCCGCTCGAACTCGTCACCAACAGCGAGGCCCATGATGCCTGGTTCCGCGCAAAGGTCCTGCAGGCGCTTGAGGATGCGCGGCCGGACGTGGACGACGACGAAGCGGAGACGCAGTTTGTGGCCCGACGGCTGGCCGCTTTGGGCAAGACCGGCAAACAGTGAAGCTTGTCTGGGCACAATTTGCCGTTACGGATCGCGTCAGAATCTTCGGCCACATCGAAGCCGACAATCCGAGGGCAGCGGTTCGAGTAGACGAGCAAATCGCTCGTGCGGTGAGGCGCCTGCTCGATTTTCCCGAAAGCGGACGTCCCGGCCGGGTCGCAGGAACACGCGAGATGGTTGTACCTCGCACGCCCTACATCGCTGCCTATGTCGTGACGTCCGACAGGATTCGCATCTTGCGTGTCCTCCACGGAGCACAGATCTGGCCGGACGAGATTGCCGACGACACCGATTTTCCGTGATGCCCCATCACGCCAAGCCGGACATTTCATCGCGCCAGCATAAATCGCCGTTGCGCCTTGCGCCCGGATTCGGTGCTATAGGCGGGCGGCGGACGGACGGGCCGCGACGGTGAAAGGCATATCATGGCGAAAACCGACATTGCGCGGCGGGTCTACAACCACACCTGGAAGCTCGATCCGATCGTGCGCAGCCTGCTCGACACCGATTTCTACAAGCTGTTGATGCTGCAGATGATCTGGGGCCTCTACCCCAAGGTCGACGCCACCTTTTCGCTGATCAACCGCACCACCTCGGTGCGACTGGCGGACGAGATCGACGAAGGCGAGTTGCGCGCCCAGCTCGACCATGCCCAAACGCTGCGTTTCTCCAAGAAGGAGATGATCTGGCTTGCCGGCAACACCTTCTACGGGCGCAAGCAGATCTTCGAGCCGGAGTTCCTGACCTGGCTCGCAAATTTCCAGCTTCCCGAATACGAGCTGAGGAAACGGGACGGCCAGTACGAGCTCGAATTCAGCGGGCCCTGGATGTACACGACGCTCTGGGAGATCCCGGCGCTCGCCATCATCAACGAACTGCGCTCGCGCTCCGCGATGAAGGCCTTCGGTCCGTTCGCGCTCGATGTGCTTTACGCGCGCGCCAAGGCCAGGATGTGGGCCAAGACCGAGCGGCTCAAGGCACTGCCGGGCATCAAGATCTCGGATTTCGGCACGCGCCGCCGCCACAGCTTCCTGTGGCAGCGATGGTGCGTCGAAGCGCTCAAGGAAGGCATCGGCGACGCCTTCACCGGCACCAGCAACGTGCTGCTCGCCATGGACACCGACCTCGAAGCGCTCGGCACCAATGCGCATGAGCTGCCAATGGTGCTCGCGGCGCTGGCGAGGACCGACGAGGAACTGATCCAGTCGCCCTACAAGGTGCTGCAGGACTGGCAGCGCTATTACGGCGGAAACCTGCTGATCGTGCTGCCTGATGCTTTCGGCACGGCAGCCTTCCTGCGCAACGCACCCGACTGGGTGGCGCAGTGGACCGGCTTCCGCCCGGACAGCGCGCCGCCGATCGAGGGCGGCGAGCGCATCATCGACTGGTGGCGCAAGCGCGGCTACGACCCCAAGCAGAAGCTGCTGATCTTCTCCGACGGGCTCGACGTCGAAACCATCATCGACACCTACCGCCATTTCCGCGGCAAGGTACGCATGGGCTTCGGCTGGGGCACCAACCTGACCAATGATTTCGAGGATTGCGCGCCGGTCGATACTGACGGGCTCAAAGCCATCTCGCTGGTCTGCAAGGTGACCAGCGCCAATGGCCGGCCGGCCGTGAAGCTCTCCGACAACCCGGCCAAGGCCACAGGGGACAAACGCGAGATCAAGCGCTATCTGAAGCTGTTCGGCGAGGAGGATCGGGTCGAGCACGCGGTCTATGTCTGACGACGGACGGCGTCGCCGGAGTACGGTGGGCCGGCTGCTGTTCCCGGCGGCCGCCATGCTGGGCGGCCTCGGCGGCAAAGCCTCGGCGCATGTGTCGGACCGTGGTTTCGTCATGCTCCTGCCGACCGGGCACTATTTCGCCGGCGGCGCGCTCGCCGTCGCGGCGAGTTTCCTGGCGCTGGTGCTGCTGCCGCCGGACGCGGTCGAGCGGCAGGCCGAAAGGCGGCTCACGCTCTTCACCGGCCTGGCGCCGCGGGGACGAACGGCCGTCAGCCTGTTTTCCTTCGCCGTCTTCGTGACGCTCATCCTGGCGGGTTGGTGGGGAAGCCGCGATCCGCTCTCCAATCCCCTGCCGCTCACCGTCTGGACCCTGCTCTGGGTCGGGCTCACCATCGTCCAGGGCGTGCTCGGCAATGCCTGGTCATGGCTCAACCCGTGGTACGGACCATATCGCATCGTCCTGCGGCTTCTTGGCCGCCGCGACGGTGCGCCTTTTCTGCCCCTGCCCGCGGCGATCGGGTACTGGCCGGCCGTCCTGCTGTTCCTCGCCTTCGCCTGGTTCGAGCTGATCGATCCGGCCCCTGACGACCCGGCTCGCCTGGCTGACGTCGCCACCGTCTATTTCACGGCGAACCTGCTCGCGATGCTCGCATTCGGCCATGCGAACTGGAGCCGTCATGGCGAATGCCTTTCCGCCTTCTTCAGCCTGATCGCCCGCTTCTCGGTGACGGAATGGTCCGACAAGGACGGGCGGTCGTGGTTCGCGCTCTGCCTGCCCGGCGCCAAGCTCAATTACGCTGCGCCCCTGACGCTCAGTGGCATCCTGTTCCTGCTCCTCACCTTGGCGTCGGTGTCCTTCGACGGCCTGTCGCGCACCTTCCTGTGGCTCGGTGCCAACGGCATCAATCCGCTCGAATTCCCCGGCCGCACAGCGATGACCGGCATCAATACGGCCGGCCTGCTGCTCAGTTTCGCAACACTGTCCGCCGTCTTCCTGGCGACAGTGGCGCTGGGCGAATGGCTGGCGCGCGGCAAGCACCGGCTGGTCGTGGCGGCCGGCCTGCTCGTCTGGTCGATCGTGCCTATCGCGCTCGCATACCATTTCGCGCACTATCTGACCGTGCTCCTGATCAACGGCCAATATGCGATGGTCGCCCTGTCGGACCCTTTCGCCCGAGGCTGGAACCTGTTCGGCACCGCTCAGATGCAGATATTCACCGGCGTCACCATGGGACCCGAGGCGGCGAGGCTGATCTGGAACCTGCAGGCCGGCGCGATCGTGCTGGGGCATATGCTGGCCGTCCTGGCGGCGCATATGATGGCGTACCGCCTGCACCCGGAAGGGCGGATCGCGACGATAAGCCAACTGCCTCTGACGCTGCTGATGATGGGCTACACGGTGTTCGGACTATGGCTTCTATCGACGCCGACCGGAGCATGACGAGAGCCCCTGTTCGGTTGCAAGGCAGCCCTGACTTCAGTTCCTATTGCCATGCAAAAGTTTGATGGTCTAGCTTGCACGGAACGAAACTCCAGCCCGGACAGGCGGCATGCGGCTGGACCGGGACCATGTTCGATAAGGGGTACAGGGATGAACGATCAGAGCCCATCCAGGAAAAGCCTGCTCACAAGAAAACTGTCGCGACGCACCGCGCTCAAGGGCCTCGGCGCGTCAGCCGGCCTCGCGCTGGCGCCCGGCTTCGTGCGCTATTCCCAGGCGCAGAGCTCGGCACCCATCAAGATCGGTTTCCAGGCTCATCGCACAGGCATCGGCGCCTCTTATGGACGCTGGTACGAAAAGACCACCAACGCCGCCGTCAAGCTGATCAACGAGGCCGGCGGCATCAACGGCCGGCCAGTCGAGATCATCGTCGAGGACGATGGCACCGACCCCAAGCGCGGCGCGGAGGTGGTCGGCAAGTTCGCCACCCAGCACAAGACCGACGTCGCCTACGGCACCCTCTTCTCGCATGTCGTGATCGGTTCCGCGCCGGTCGCCGGCGAATTCAAGCTGCCCTACTATGTCGTCAGCGAGGGCCATCATGTGGCCTCCACCAAGCTGAACCGCTACTGCTTCCAGCCCGGCATCACCGACGTGAAGAGCCAGGTGATCTCGATGGCACCGTGGATCGCCGCCAATGTCGGCAAGAAGGTCACGATGATCTTCCCCGACTTCGCCTTCGGCCACGACCACCGCGACTACCTGCCGCCGGCGCTGAAGGCCCAGGGCGCCGACGTGATCGGCCAGATCGCCATCCCGCCGACGGAAACCTCCTTCACGCGCTATTTTCCGCAGATCCCGGCCGAAACCGAGGTGCTCTATCACGTGATGGTTGGACCCGCGGTGCTGACCTTCGTGAAGGAGCTCGGCGAATTCTACGGATCGAACCGGCCGCAACTCTTCGGCTTCATCGATTCCCTCGAGGCCGTCGACATCAACAGCCCGGGCCTCGAATTCCTCGACGGCAGCCATTTCTGGGAAGGTTCGCCGCGCTATTCCCAGCCCGACGACACCGAAGCGCAAAAAGCCTATCGCGCCGCGGTCGGCATCGACGACAACGGCGCCGCGATCGGCGACCCCAAGGACGTCTCGACCGCGGCTCACATGTTCGGCTGCTGGGAGACGCTCTACGTCATCAAGAAGGCGATGGAGGATGCCGGCTACAGGGGACCGGAGGACCGCGCGAAGCTCGTCGAGGCGACCGAGGCGCTCACCGCCTTCGCCTCGGGACCGGAGCATCCGCAGGGCGACAAGATCTTCAACGGCAAGATCCATCAGTGTTTCGGCCACCAGAACATCTCCAAGGTCGAAGGCGGCAAGCTGGTAGTCGTCCATCGAACGTCGATCCAGGACGGCATGTACGAGCCGGAAGGCGACTACACGACGCAGCCGCTGTGAGCCGGCTGGACCCGGCGGGCCTGTAAGGGACCGAACGACGACGGATGGCCTTTGGTCCCCACCTCCTGCTCGCCGCACTGGAAGGGCTCGTCACCTCGGCGGTGCTGGCGCTGATGGCGCTCGGCCTGTCGCTGGTCTTCGGCGTCATGCGGGTCGTCAACGTCGCCCATGGAGAGTTCTTCATGCTGGGCGCCGTGCTCGCCTGGTGGGCGTCCTCCCTCGCCACGGGCCATCCGGCGTTGGGCTTCCTGCTGGCGCTCGTCATAAGCCCCCTGGTCGTGGGCGCGATCGCGCTTTTTGCCGAACGGCTGGTGCTGAGGCGTCTCGACTACAATCCCGAGGCCACCATCGTGGCCACCATTGGCCTGCTCTACATCATCCAGCAGCTCGCCCTGACCTTCTACGGCCCGGATGCGCGGCCGGTCCAGGCACCGTTCAGCTATCGGGTGCTGTTCCCGTGGTTCGGCTATTCCGGCTACAAGCTGTCGATCATCGCCGTTTCGGCGCTGCTGCTCACGGCAACCTGGTTCGTGCTGACGCGCACCCGCCTGGGGCTCGTGATGCGCGCCACCCAGTATGACCGCGAGACGGCGCAGGCCTTCGGCATCCCGGTGGACAAGGTCTATGCCGGCGTCTTCGCGCTGGGCGCAATGCTCGCGGCGGTCGCCGCCGTGCTGATCGTGCCGATCAGCCAGGCCCACTATCTGATGGGACTGGATCCGCTTCTCCTGTCCTTCATCGTCGTGATCATCGGCGGGCTGGGTTCGCTGCGCGGCACCGTCGTCGCCGCCGTCCTGATCGGTTTGAGCGATGGCATCATCTCGGCCTTCTTCCAGCCGACACTGGCCAAGATGATCGCCACGCTGCTCGTCGCGCTGGTGCTCGTCTTCCGGCCGACCGGCCTGTTCGGAACGGCGGTGCGATGAGCGACAGACGCATCGTCGCGCTGCATGCAGGCGTCATTCTCCTGCTTTTTCTGCTGCAGTTCGTCCTGCCCGACTATCACCATGGCGTGCTCGCCCGCGTCATGGTGCTGGCGGTCTTCGCGATGGGCTACAATCTTCTTTTCGGCTATGCGGGGCTGCTCAGCCTCGGCCACGCGATGTTCTTCTCCGCCGGCCTCTACGGGGCCGGCCTGCCGCTCTATCATTTGGGTTGGGGCACCGCGACGGCCTTCGCCTCGGGCGTCGCCGCGGGGGCGGCGCTGGCGCTGCTGATCGGCTTGCTCGCCTTGAGGACAACCGGCGTCGCCTTCATGATCGTGACCATGATGTTCGCCCAGGTACTTTATCTGACGACCTTCTATTTCGGCTCATGGACCCGCGGCGACGAGGGGCTGGTGCTGCCGCAGCAGCAACGGGTGTTCAGCCTGGGCGCCACGCATTTCGACTTGACCGACCCGACGGTCCGGTATTTCACGGCGCTTCTTTTGTTCTCGGTCGTGCTTGTCGCCCTGCTCGCTGTGGTTCGCGCCCCTGTCGGGCGCGTGCTGGTGGCGATCCGCGAGAACGAGGAGCGGACGCGGATGCTCGGCTACGACACCTTCGCCAACAAGCTGATCGCCGTGGTCTTGTCGGGGACCGTCTGCGCGGCAGCTGGTGCGATCTATGCGCTGCTCTTCGGCTATGTCGGCGCGACCTTCGCCTCGGTGCAATATTCGATCCTGCCGCTGCTGTGGGTATTGCTCGGCGGGGTCGCCACGACCCTCGGCCCGCTCGTCGGCACGCTGTTCATGTATTACGTCGTCGACATCACCAGCGGTTTCACGACCGCATGGCTGCTGGTCGTCGGCGTCGCGCTTATCCTGCTTGTACTGTTCTTCCCGAAGGGCCTGTTGGGCACGATGCGCGAGAAATGGCTGCCATGGCTGCCGTGACGCCCCTGCTCGCGACGCGGGAACTGAGGCGCAGCTTCGGCGGGCTGCGTGCCGTCGACGGCGTCGACTTCAGCCTCGCCGCCGGCGAGATCCGCGCCATCATCGGGCCGAACGGCGCCGGCAAGACCACCTTCGTCAGCCTGATCTGCGGGCGCATCGAGCCGAGTTCGGGCTCGGTCGTCTTCGACGGCGAGGACATCACCACGCTTCCCGCGCATCGGCGGGTGCGGCGCGGCATCGCCTACACGTTCCAAGTCACCAGTATCTTCTCCCATCTGACCGCCTTCGACAATGTGGCGCTTGCCGTCGAACGACGGCTGCTCGACCGGCGGGGCGAGCGCCCCGGGGCAAAGGCGCTGCGCGCCGGCGTGATGGAGGCGCTCGAGCGGACCGGCCTTGCCGGACGCGCCGGGCACGTCGCGGGCAATCTGTCCTACGGCCACCAGCGCCTGCTCGAAGTGGCGATGGGCCTCGCCCTGCGGCCACGGCTGCTGATCCTCGACGAGCCGACGCAGGGGCTCTCCGACGGGGAGATCGACAATTTCATCGGACTGGTGCGCGAAATCGCCCGGGATGCGACGGTGCTGCTGATCGAGCACAACATGCCGGTGGTGATGGCGCTCGCCGGGTGCATCACCGTGCTGAATGCCGGCAGGGTGCTGGCGGAAGGCACGCCGGAGGCGATCCGCGCGGATGTCGCGGTCCAAGAGGCCTATCTCGGGACGGGAGCGCATGGCTGAGGCGCTCGCCATCTCCGGCCTGATCTGCAGCTACGGCGCCGTGCGCGTCTTGCATGGCGTGGATCTCGTCCTGCGCAAAGGCGAAGTGCTTTGCCTGCTCGGCCGCAACGGTGCCGGCAAGACCACCTTGCTCAAGGCGATCATGGGCCTGGTGCCGGCCGACGCGGGTTCGATCCGCCTCGGCGATCGCGAGTTGACGGCATTGCCGGCGCATCAGGTGCCGAAATCAGGCGTCGCCTATGTCCCGCAGGGCCGCCGGCTCTTCGCGGAACTGACCGTCGCCGAGAACATCGAGATCGGCCTGATGGCGCGGGGCACCGGCAAGGCGACGCGCGACGCGGTGCTCGACCTCTTCCCGGTGCTGCGCGAAAGGCTCGGCCAGCGCTCCGGCACGCTGTCGGGCGGCGAGCAGCAGATGCTCGCCATGGCGCGCGCGCTCTCTATCGAACCGCAGGTGCTGCTTCTCGACGAGCCGACCGAAGGATTGATGCCCTCGATGATCGACCGGATCCGCGAGGCGGTGGCGGAACTGCGCAGGCGCGGCGTCTCGACCATTCTCGTCGAGCAGCGCGTCGACGCGGTCCTGCCCGTCGCCGACCGCGTCGCCTTCATCGAGAACGGCCGCAACCGCGAGACCGTCGAGGTCGCAGCCCTGCGCGCCGACCCCGGCATGGTCCGGCGCTATGTCGGCGTGGGCTGATCGGCGGCCTCACCCACCGAAGAAGATGAAGCTCGCTATGAGGAAGCTCGGGATCAATATCGCTCCCGACCACAGCATGTAGCCGAAGAAGCTCGGCATGCGGATGCCGCGTTCCCGGGCAATCGCATAGACCATGAAGTTCGGCGCATTGCCGATATAGGTGTTGGCTCCCATGAAGACGGCGCCGGCCGAGATGGCCGCGAGCGTCCTGGCATATTCCGTCATCAGGCGCTGAGGATCGCCGCCCGCCAGTTCGAAGAAGACGAGATAGGTCGGCGCATTGTCGAGGAAGGAGGACAATATGCCCGTCAGCCAGAAATAGGCGAGGTTGTTCGGCTCACCCGTCGGCGTGGTGACCAGCGCGACCAGCGGCGCGAGCACGCCTTCCGGCCCCGCCCGCAATATGGCGATAACGGGCACGATGCAGATGAAGATGCCGGCAAAGAGCTTGGCGACCTCCACGATCGGCCCCCAGGAGAAGCCGTTCGCCCGGCGATACTCCTTGCGCGTGGCTACCAGCGAAACCAGGGCAAGCACGACGATCACGCCGTCGCGCACCAGGTTCTGCAGTTCGACCGGCACGCCCTGGATGGTGAAGGCAACGCCGGGCTTCCACACCGCGGAAAGCAGGACCATGGCAATCACGCCGGCGAGAAGCGGCACGTTGACGAGACCGCGAATGCGGACCTTGGAGTCCGGGGTCGGATCCTTGACCTTCGGCAGGCCTGCCTCGCGGTAGTGGAGGAAGGTATCGAGCGCGAGGAAAGCCGCGAGCACGATGCCGCCAACCAGCAGCATCTCGTAGAAGAGGTGCTCGAATGTCCAGAAGAAGCCGACGCCGCGCAGAAAGCCGACGAAGAGCGGCGGGTCGCCGAGCGGCGTCAGCGAGCCGCCGATGTTGGACACCAGGAAGATGAAGAAGACGATGACATGCGCGTTGAACGGGCGGTTGTCGTTGGCGCGGATGATCGGCCGGATCATGATCATCGACGCGCCCGTAGTGCCCACAAAGGAGGCCAGCACCGCTCCGATGACCAGGAGTGCCGCATTGACCAGAGGCGTGCCGTGGATGTTTCCGGCGACCAGGAGGCCGCCCGAGATCGTGAACAGCCCGAACAGCAGGATGATGAACGACATGTATTCGAGCAGCAGCGTATGCAGCACCGCGCCCGACGCGGCCGCCCAGCCGAAGGACGCCGCGAGCGGCAGCACGATCAGCGCCGCCCAGGCCGCGGTGATCTTGCCGTAGTGGTGCTCCCAGAAATGAGGATAGAGCAGCGGACCGGTTGCGATCGACAGGAGCAGCCCGAGGAAAGGCAGCGCCCACAGGAGCGACATGGCCGCTCCCGGCAGCGCGTGTTCCTCGGCGGCGAAAGCCGCCGGAGCGCCCGACAGCAGCATGATCATCGCGGCACCTGCCACGATGCTTCTCGACTTCAGCATCAGCAGTCCATCCCCCGGATCGAGCGCCGGCGAGATGCCGGCTGAGCGGTTTGGTTGAGGGCGCTTAGCCCATGCGGTCCGCCCGGTCCACCCTTATCCGGCCGGCGGCGACATCAATTCGAGGCGAGCGTGACGCCGGCTTGCCGCATGCGGCCCAGCATCGCGTCCAGCGAGCCGCCGAGGTCGATAGCCCGGCAGGCGTCGAGGCGCACCATCGTGGCGAAACCCTGCGCGACGGCATCGAGCGCCGAATAGGCGACGCAGAAATCCGTCGCCAGCCCGACCAGCGTGATGTCGCGGATACCGCGTTCGCGCAGATAGCCGGCGAGCCCGGTCGGCGTCGAGTGATCGTTCTCGAAGAAGGCCGAATAGCTGTCGATGGCGGGACGAAAACCCTTTCGGATGATAAGTTCGGCCTTGGTTCGGTTGAGGCCCGGATGGAACGCGGCGCCGCCTGACCCCTGGATGCAATGGTCGGGCCACAGGGTCTGCTCGCCATAGGCCATCCGTACCGTTTCGAAGGGCTGGCGCCCGGGATGGCTGGAAGCGAAGCTCGAATGGTGATGCGGGTGCCAGTCCTGCGTCAGCAGGACATGCTCGAAATGTTGCGAGAGCCCGTTGATGACGGGAACGACCTCGTCGCCGCCTGCCACGGCCAGCGAGCCGCCGGGGCAGAAATCGTTCTGAACGTCGATGATGATGAGAGCAGAACCGGCCATGGACGCCTCCAGTCGCTAACGGCCTGCGTGGCTTCGCCCACGCATCACCTGCCTAGCTTATTCCTTTGCCGCAGGTTTTCATCGGAAAACCGCGGAACATTTTACCGAAACCTGCTTCGACCGACCGAAACCACGGGAACGAAAAAGCCGGGCCGCGTCAACCGCTTTCGGCAAGAACCCTGCCGGCCGGGAAACACGACGTCCTCTTTGACAAGCGCGGCCACCTTGATATCATTTGCGTGCAAACAATTCTCCGGTGCCGGAGGCATTGCGTGATCCGTTACGCGAAACCCAGGGCAATCGATGAAGCGCTGCGGCTCCTCGGCGAGGATCGGTGGCGGATCCTGGCGGGCGGCACGGATTTCTACCCTGCGCTCGGCAACCGCCCGTTGCGCGAGAATGTGCTCGACATAAACGGCCTCGATGGTTTGCGCGGCATCTCCGAAACCGCGGAACATTTCGTCATCGGCGCGCGCACGACATGGACGGAGCTCTTGCGCCAGCCGCTTCCGCCGGCCTTCGATGCCCTGAAGCTGGCAGCGCGGGAGGTCGGCTCCGTGCAGATCCAGAATGTCGGAACCGTGGCCGGCAATCTCTGCAACGCCTCGCCTGCCGCCGACGGCGTGCCGGCGCTGCTGATTCTCGACGCCGAGGTCGAGCTCCGCTCGCGCGACGGCATCAGGCATGTCGGCCTCCCCGACTTCATCCTTGGCAACCGGCGCACGGTTCTGAAGGACGGCGAACTGATGACTTCCATCCGCATCGGCAAGGGGTCCGCCACCGGCAGCTCGGCCTTCGTGAAGCTCGGCGCCAGACGCTATCTGGTCATCTCGATCGCCATGGCGGCCGCCCGGATCGTGTCGGCCCCGGACGGAACCATCACAGGTGCGGCCGTCGCGGTCGGAGCCTGCTCGGCGGTCGCCCAGCGGCTCGGCCAGCTGGAGCTGGCGCTGCTTGGCCGCACCGCGGCCGCCGCGCCCGGTATCGTTGAAGACGGACATCTGGCACCCCTCGCGCCCATCGACGATGTGCGCGGCAGTGCCGACTATCGGCGACAGGCGGCGCGCGCGATCGTGAAACGCGCGCTTGCGACCGCCGCCGCCGAACCTCTCGAAGGCGTCGCGGCATGAGCGCCGAAACCAGTTCGATCGGTTGCGAGATAAACGGCTCGCCAGTCAGCCTCAATGTTCCGCCGCTCGCCCGGTTTTCACAGGTTCTGCGCGACGAGCTGGGGCTGACCGGAACCAAAGTCGGCTGCGATGCCGGCGATTGCGGCGCCTGCACGGTGCTGGTCGACGGCGACCCGGTCTGTGCCTGCCTGATGCCCGCCGCCTCGGCCGCCGGCCGGAAGGTGCGCACCGTGGAGGGCCTGGCCAATGGCAGGCTGTCGGCCCTGCAGGCTTCCTTTCTGGAGCACGGAGCGGCCCAGTGCGGAATCTGCACGCCGGGGCTGCTGGTGGCCGCCACGGCGCTGCTCGAGCGCAGGCCACATCCCAGCGAAACCGAAGTGCGGGACGCGCTGGGCGGCATTCTCTGCCGCTGCACCGGCTATCAGAAGATCGTGCGCGCGGTGATGCTGGCATCCTCCCGCACTGCCGATCTCGACCTCCGCACGCCCGGCGCCGGCCGTGCGATCGGTGCGTCGCCGGTCCGGCTCGACGGCGTCGCCAAAGTCACCGGGACGGACCGGTTCGGCGCCGACGGCTTTCCCCGGGATGCGCTTGCTGTGCTGGTCGTGCGTTCGCCACACTGGCATGCGCGTTTCCGCTTCGGCGATCTCCAGGCCTTCGTCGCGACACATCCCGGGCTGACGGCGGTCTACACCGCGTCCGACCTGCCGGGGGAAAACCGTTTCGGTGCGATACCGACCTTCGCCGACCAGCCGGCACTGGCAGAGGGCATCGTCCGTTTCCGCGGCGAGGCCGTAGCCGTGGTCGCCGGCGAGCGCGACACGATCCGCGACCTCGACCTTTCGGAGTTTCCGGTCGAATGGACCGAACTGCCGCCGCTTCTCGATCCCGCGGAGGCCCGGTCTGCGGACGGCTTTCTGCTTCATCCGCACCGACCGCACAATGTGCTGGCCGAAGGCATCGTTGAGAAGGGGAATCCCGAACAGGCGCTGGCCGGCGCGGCGGCAACCGTCACCGGCAGCATCGAGACGTCCTATGTCGAGCACGCTTATGTCGAGCCCGAGGCGGGATGGGCCGAGATGGAGGGCGACACGCTCGTGGTGCGGGCTTGCACGCAGGCGCCCTATCTGGACCGCGACGACACCGCCAAAGTGCTCGGCCTCGATCCGTCCAAGGTCCGCATCGTGCCCATGGCGACGGGCGGCGGCTTCGGGTCCAAGCTCGACCTTTCGGTTCAGCCTTTCATCGGTCTCGTCGCGCTGAAGACCGGCCGCCCCGCCGCGCTTGCCTATACGCGCGCCGAATCGATGATGTCGACCACCAAGCGGCACCCGGCCTCGATGAGTGCGACGATCGGCGCCGATGCCGACGGCATGGTGACCGGCATGGTTTTCGAGGGCGACTTCAACACCGGGGCCTATGCGAGCTGGGGGCCGACGGTAGCAAACCGGGTGCCGGTTCACGCTTCGGGGCCTTATCTGACGCCGAACTATCGCGCGCGGGGCCGGGCGGTGCACACAAACGGGCCGATCTCCGGCGCCTTCCGCGGCTTCGGCGTGCCCCAGGCGACGATCATGCAGGAGACGCTCTATGACGAGCTCGCCGGCCAGCTCGGCATCGACCGGCTGGAGTTTCGCCTGCGCAACGCACTTCGCAACGGATGCGAAACGGTCACGGGCCATCGTCTCGAGCAGGGCGTCGGCATAGCCGAGTGCCTCGGTGCGCTGGCGCCGCACTGGCGTCGTGCAATGGCGGAAGCCCAAGCGTTCAATACTTCGCATGACGGCGTCAAGCGCGGCGTCGGCGTCGCGTCCTGCTGGTACGGCTGCGGCAACACCGCCCTGCCGAACCCGTCGACCATCAAGATCGGCATCTCGGCCGACGGCGCTGTCGTGCTCCACCAGGGAGCGGTCGACATCGGCCAGGGCGCGAACACCGTGATCACCCAGATCGCCGCCGACGCGCTCGGCCTGCCGCTCTCGGCCTTCCGGCTGAAGGACGCCGATACGGCGGTCACGCCTGATGCCGGCAAGACCTCGGCCTCGCGGCAGACCTTCATTTCGGGCAAGGCGGCCGAGACGGCTGCGCGAGCCCTGCGGGATGACATATTGCGCTTTGCCAATGTCTCGGCGCAGGCGACGCTTGCGTTCGAGAACGACGCGCTCATCATCCGCGAAGGCGAGGCGATGCGCCGGATCGCGCTCTCCTCCCTTCCCTGGAACGGTGAGGGCTACGTCTTCGTCGCGGAGGAGACCTATGACGCGCCCACGCAGGCGCTCGACGAGAAGGGACAGGGCCGCCCCTACGCGGTCTACGGCTACGGCGCCCAGATCGCCGAGCTGGAGGTGGATATCGCGCTCGGCACGGTCCGGTTGGTGAAGATCACCGCCGCCCATGACGTCGGCAAGGCGATCAACCCCCTGCTTGCCGAAGGGCAGATCGAGGGCGGTATCGCGCAGGGTATCGGCATGGCGCTCATGGAGGAATATGTGCCCGGCCGCACCGAGAACCTGCATGACTATCTGATCCCGACCTTCGGCGACATCCCGCCGATCGAAACCATTCTGGTCGAAGTTCCGGATCCGGAAGGACCCTTCGGGGCCAAGGGCTTGGGCGAGCATGTGCTGATCCCGACAGCGCCGGCGATCCTGAACGCGATCCGCCATGCGACCGGGGTGCTGGTGACCAAGGTGCCGGCGACCCCGAGCCGCGTGTTGGCGGCGATCCGGGCGACCGCGGAGAGTGCTCCATGAGCGAGCTCGCCGAACGCTTCGAAACCCATGAGCCCGGCGCCAAGCAGGCGGGCGAGAAGATCCGCTGCGACGCCTGCCCGGTCATGTGCTACATCGCAGAGGGACGGACCGGAGCCTGCGACCGCTACGGCAATGTGGGCGGCAGGATCGTCCGCTCGGATCCGCTCGTCATCCTCAACCACGCCGAGGAAGCCGGCGGCGCTATCGTGCCCTTCCTCGGCGAGGACGAATGGGACGGAGCGCTGCTGAACACGGGCCCCCGCTTCGTCACGGCCATCGGCGCGGGGACAACCTATCCGGACTACAAGCCGGCGCCCTTCATCGTCTCGCAGGAAGTCGAGGGTGTCGAACTCGTCACCGTGGTGACCGAGGGCATCTTCAGCTATTGCGGCGTCAAGGTGAAGATCGATACGGACCGCCATATCGGCCCCGAGACCGCCACAGTACGTGCCGAGGGGGAAGCCGTCGGCCATGTGACGACGGGCGAATACGGCTCGCAGATGCTGTCGCTGGGCGGCGTCACCCATCTGACCGGCGGTTCGAAATCCGAGGGGCGCGTCACCTGTGACACGCTGCTCAACCTCTGCAACCGCAAGCCCGTCGAGCTTGCGATCGACGGCGGTGCGACCGTGATCGTCGAGGCGGGCAAGGCACCCGTCATCGACGGCAAGGCCGAGCACCGGATGCGGGTCGGCTGCGGCTCCGCCACCATCGGCATGTTCGCAACGCAATGGCGCGGGCTGGTGGACGAGGTGGTGGTCGTCGACGACCACATCACCGGCGTCGTCTCCGAGCACCAGGCCGGCAAGGTGCTGGGCTGGGAGGACACCGGCATCAGGATCATCGGCCGGCGGTCGACGCCCGGCCGCTATTTCAAGGTGTCCGAACCCGGCCTCGGCTGGGGCGGCACGACGATCTCCGACCCGCTTGCGATACTGGGCGAGTGGAACCCGAAGAAGGGCGCGCGACCAGGCCTATCCCTGCTGATGGTTTCGACGACAGGCGAGCAGTTCGCCTATTACGAGCTCGACGAGCAGCTGAAGCCTGTCGAGAAAGCGTTTCCCGAACGGCTGCGCAAGTCTGTCGGCCTGATCGAGGACAATTGCGAGCCGGCCCTTTGCACGGTTCTCTTCATCGGCGGCGCGGGCGGGTCGCTGCGCGCGGGCGTCACCGAAAATCCCGTCAATCTCACCCGCTCCGTGCAGCGGCTGCAGACCTATGTCACCGTCGGGGGAGCGCCGGTCTATGTCTGGCCGGGCGGCGGCATCACGCTGATGGTCGACGTCACCCGCGTCCCGGAAAATGCCTTTGGCTATGTACCGACCCCCGCGCTCGTCGCGCCGATCGAATTCACCATGCGCCGCGACGACTATGTCAGGCTCGGCGGCTACGCGGCGGAGATCCGAAGCATCGACGGTATCGTGGCGCATGGCGGGGAATACGCCAATCCCAGACATGGCGCTGTTGCTTCCGGACGGAACCCATGGCCGCCGCTGGCGCAGCTTCAGCGCTTTGCAGTGGATGGGCGGAAGCCATGAGCAGCAAGCGTTATTTCGCTTCCAGAACGGACGAGAAGATTACCCCTCATCCGACCTCGCTTCGCGAGGCCACCTTCTCCCACAAGGGGAGAAGACAGGTGCCTGGCTTGGCCGGTTGTGCAAGTCACCAACGTCGACGACTGGCGGAAACGCTGCGGCAGCGCCTTCTCTTCTCCCCTTGTGGGAGAAGGTGGCCGCGCGAAGCGCGGACGGATGAGGGGTGCTCGCAGAAGAGCCGAGCTCGCCGCATGGACCGACGGCCATGACAGGCCCCCAGGCAAGTCTGCTGCCGGATGGCCGCCGGCTGCATCTCAATCATGGGCCGATCGACCTCATTATCGAGGCATTTGGGGCAGTAGAGGAGCGCGACGCGGCCTATGTGCAGGCCAAAGAGCGCTTCCAGACCATCCTCGGCGAGTTGGTCGAGGAACTCGACGGGTTGCGGCGGCCCGCCGGGCCTCTGCCGCGAGCGTTCCGAGGGCCGACCGCCAGGCGCATGGAGGCGGCCGTGTCGCCTCATTCATGCTCGTTCATAACGCCGATGGCGGCGGTTGCCGGCTCGGTGGCCGACGAGATGATGGCTGCGATGCTCGCCGGACGAAGGCTCGATAAGGCCTATGTCAACAATGGCGGCGACATCGCCCTCCATCTTTCCCCGGAATCGGAAGTTCGCGCAGCAATCGCCGGTACCGGTCATGGCTTCGCCGACCGCTTGTTGATCCGCCACGCCGATCCGGTGCGCGGCATAGCCACCAGCGGCTGGCGCGGCCGCAGTTTCTCGCTGGGCATCGCCGATGCAGTGACAGTATTGGCCGGGAGTGCGGCAGAAGCCGATGCGGCGGCGACGGTGATCGCCAATGCGGTCGATCTGCCCGGCCATCCGGCGATTGTCCGCCTGCCTGCGCGCAGCCTTTCCCCGGACAACGATCTCGGCGACCGGCTGGTCACCCGAGGCGTCGGCAAGCTTCAGCCGGAAGATATCGCCGAGGCCCTCGACAGGGGTTGGACCGTCGCCGAAGAAATGCGCGACAAGGACGTTGTCGTCGCTACCGCCTTGTTCCTGTGCGGCGACAACCGTATCAGCGGCCCGATGATGCTGGATGCGTCGGACCGCGGCAATGCTAGGATCCGGCAGGAGGAGCTTTCCCATGGTTGAGTTTCCGATCCGCAAGATCGCGATGCTCGTGGAAGAGATATTCCACGAGGGTGGGCCGGCAGCAGATCAACCGCGCCGGCGCGCGGCGGCCATGGCGCTCGTCGGCAACCCGTTCGCAGGTCGCTATGTCGCGGAAGTGCAAGGCGCCATGGAAGACCTCAAGCCACTCGGCCTCATGTTGTCGGACAGGCTGATCGACGCGCTCGGCGGCGATCCCTCTGTCATCGACGGCTACGGCAAGGGCGCCATAGTGGGAACGGCGGGCGAACTCGAGCATGGTGCGCTCTGGCACGTGCCGGGCGGCGATGCGATGCGCGAAAGGCTGGGCGAGGCCAAGGCCATCGTTCCGTCGGCCAAGAAGGTCGGCGCCTTCGGTGCGCGGCTCGACGTGCCGATCGGTCACATCAACGCGGCCTATGTGCGCAGCCACTTCGACGCCATGGAGGTCGGCATCAGCGACGGCCCCCGCCCCGACGAGATCCTGTTCGTACTGGCCATGAGCTGCGGCCCGCGCATCCACAATCGCATGGGCGGCCTGGAAGCCAAGGATATAAAGGCATGGGACGGCCTACGGTGACGAGCGGCGAGAACATGCTGCGCCGGATCGAAAGCGACAGGGCCGACGACGGCTATCATCTTCAGGATCAGGTGGGCTTCATCCTGCGCAAGGCGCATCAGCGCCATGTGGCGATCTTCGCCTCACATATCGGCGACCTCACACCGCCGCAATTCGCCGCACTCGCCAAGCTTCAGGACATCGGCGAGACCTCGCAGAACCAGCTCGGCGCGCTGATCGCCATGGACGCCGCGACGGTCAAGGGCGTCATCGACCGGCTCAAGGCGCGCGGTTTCGTAGAGATCGCCAAGCATGACGGCGACAAGCGCCGGCTCCTGGTGAGCCTAACCGACGAAGGGCGGCAGGCGGTCGAGCGGCTGATCCCGCTTGCTCAGAAGATAACCGCGGAAACGATGGCGCCGCTGTCGCCGAAGGAGGCAGGAACGTTGTTGAGGCTGTTGGGGAAAATAGCGAGTAGCGAGTAGCGAGTAGCGAAGCGGATCGCGGGGCTGCTTGGCAGCGCAACCTCTTTCGTCCCCTATTCGCTATTGGCTACTCGCTATTCGCTAACTCCTGTATTCCGGCTCCTGCTCATCCAGGATCGCCTTCAGTTCCGCCAGGTGCCGTATTGCCTGGCCGGGATAATCGTCCAGTTCGCGCGCGGTCTTTTCCGCTATCTCGTCGGAAAGCATGCGCAGCGGACGTCCCGTCCACAGCGCCTTGATGTAGGTCTCGGCCGCACGCTCGAAATAATACATGCGGTTGAAGGTGTCGGCGACCGAATCCCCGATCACGAGCACGCCGTGATTGCCCATCACCATGACCTTGACCTTCGGATCGGCAAGCAGTTTCGAGCAACGCTCGCCCTCTTCCTCGAAGGCCAGTCCGCCATAGAGCCCGTCGACGACATGGCGGTTGAAGAACATCGCCGAATTCTGGTCGATCGGCGGCAGCCTCGAATCCGCGAGCGAGGCAAGCACGGTCGCATGGATCGAGTGGACATGCATGACGCAGCGCGCATGGGCGCAGTTGCGGTGAATGGCGCCGTGCAGCCCCCATGCGGTTGGGTCGGGCGCGTCGGGCCGGTTCATCGTCTCCGGATCGTCGGCGTCGATCAGCAGCAGGTCGCTCGCCTTGACGCGCGAGAAGTGGACCTGGTTCGGGTTCATCAGGAACCGCCTGCCCTCGTCGTCCACGGCAAGCGAAAAATGATTGGCCACAGCCTCATGCATGTTGAGCCGTGCCGTCCAGCGGAAGGCGCAGGCGAGATCGACCCTTTCCTCGTAATAAGGAAGGTTCGAATGGACGGGCAGACGGGCGATGCTCACGGGACCTCCCTGGCAGCGGCTTCGGATTTTCCCTCGACACTGCAGTGCGCTCGGCCGTCTCGCAATCCCAAATCCGACAGCGTCGGGGCCTGGACCAAGCGATCGTCCGGCTGCACCGCGCCGCTTGTCCAGCCTCAGGCCGCCATCCTCGACGATGGAGGCGACGACCTCAGCCAGACCCTTGCCGCGCCACATGCGGGTGAAGCCGAAGTGCCTGATTGCTCTTCTCGATGACGAGGGAGGTCCGACAGGTGATGCTCCCGAGAACACGTTGAGCGCGAGATCGGCGATGTCGGGCAAAGCGGGGGGTTCCGATCACGATGTTGCGAGTCCCTCGAAGGCCAGAACCGCAAGGGCCGCCCCGACCACGAGGCAGAGCGGCGAATAGTAGCGCGCGTCGAGCCGGGCGAACGGCATTTCCGGCGTGAGCCGCCGCCAGTAGGAGGTAAAGCCGAGGAGGCCGCGGAAGAGGAAGACGAGCGCCACGAAAAAGGCCGCACCGGCAAGGGATTGCCGTGCGAACGGAGAGGCGAAGAGGTCGCCCAACGCCAGCACGACCAGTGTCACGGCGACGACCAGGCCCGCAACCGCGAAGCAGGCGGCCGGGGACGGCATGGTGTCTATGCCCTTGAAGCCGGCAACGGCGCGGGCGCAGGACCTTTGGTCGGCGCCCGGCCAGACGCCGCCAATACCCCAATAGGCGTGCAGTGCGGCGATTGCCGTGAGCGGGATCGCGATGATGACGGCCAGCAGGCTCATATTCGAAACAGATCCGATCCGCTCCGGGGTGATGGCGAACACTTTCCGCCGCTGCCAAACATGCCCGCGCGTCGCCGCCTTTCGCCGCGAGCGGGCACGGCGACGTCGAAGGGTTCGGCCAGAGGGGTTCCGCTCCCGCGCCTGACAGCTACCGCATGCACCATCACTTTGCCCCAACGGTCTGGGCCCGCGCCCGCGCCGGGCGCGACAGGACGCGATCGAAATAGGCGTTGACGTTGTCGGACTCGATCGCGAACTTGCCGCCCCGCGCCCAGGCGCCCATATCGCCCAACAGCACGTCGACAGCGCTGAAACGATCCCCCAGCGCATATTGCCTGTCGCCGAGGCGCCGTTCCAGGGTCTGGACCTCTTCACGGAAATCGTGGGCCGTCGCGGGCCCGACGTCGACCCGCAGCTCGGCCGGCAGGATGAAGCGATGGCGCAGCTTGTTCCAGAGCGGCGCTTCGAACTCCGACTGCGCATAATGCATCCAGGAATCCATGGCGGCGCGGCCGGCGCAGCCGGGCTCCGACCCCATTCCCTTGTCGGGATGCCGGTCCGCCAGATAGACGCAGATCGCCGCGGAATCGGTCACGACGACATCGCCGTCGACCAGGGCCGGCGATTTTCCCGACGGGTTCAGCGCATACATCTGCGGCGACCGGATGTCGGCCTTCACGAACTCGTAAGGTACCCCGAGTTCCTCCAGCATCCACAGGACGCGGCCGACACGGGAACCGGGCGAACCAACGGCTTTGTACATTCGAACTCTGCCTTTCCTGACCACAGAGGGGAAGACTATTTCACAATGATACGTGTAGGCAAAGCGAGGGCCACTCAGACGATCGTGTCGAAGAGCCGCAGGATCCAGGAGATCTGGTAGAGCAGCGTTCCGGCGACGAAAACGGCCTGAAATGCGCGGTTCTTCGTCCATGCGGCAGCGATGCAGAGGGCGACGAGGACCGGCGTGCGGACAAGATATTCCGTACCGAAACGCGCGAAATGCGCCTGGCCCTTGATCAGCGTGTCGACGATGTCGAACACGTAGGTTGCGGCCAGCACGCCGAAGAACCAGGTCCGCCGCGAGATGAAGAAGTCCTCGTAGCCGGCATAGTCGTACATGCTATCGGGGAAAAGCAGAGCCGCCAGCAGGAACAGCAGCACCGCATAGGCGATGATGAACAGATAGGCGCCGAAGGTCCATTGCGTGATGCCGAACAGGCCGAACTCCCACCACCAGAAGTGGACAAGCATCAAAAGCACCGAAGCCACCCACGCCAGATGCACGGGATAGAGCCGGTACTGGGCCGGGTGCTGGATGATGCGGGCGACACCGGAGAGCAGCCGCGTAACGCCGAGGCCGATCACCATGCCCATGACGATGCGGATATGCGGAAAGGCTTCCGCCCCGGCCGCCAGATGCTCTCCCGCTGCCATCAGAGCCGGACCGTCAAGAGGATGACGCCGCCGGCGATCATGACGACGCCAAGCCAGTTGGCTGCCGACAGCTTCTCCCCGAGAAAAAGAACGCCGAACGCGGCGACAAGTACGACGCTCAGCTTGTCGAGCGGCGCGACGCGGGCGGCATCGCCAAGTTTCAGCGCTCGGAAGTAGCACAGCCACGAGGCGCCGGTGGCAAGGCCGGACAACAGCAGGAAAAGATAGGTCCAGCCGGAAACGGAGCCGGGAGCCTGCCATTGCCCGGACGCGAGCAGGATGCCGCCCAGCGCACCCAGGATGACGATTGTGCGCACGAAAGTGGCGAAGTCGGAATTGACGTGCTCCACGCCGACCTTGGCGAAGATGGCCGTCAGCGCGGCGAAACAGGCCGACAGCAATGCCCAGAACTGCCAGGATGCAAGCAAGGATTTCATGCTGTCTGTCTAGACCAATCGCCGGTCGGGTTGAACCACCTCCCGGCCCGTCAGGCCAGGAATAAGCGCTACACCAGAGACATGGCCGGATTTTGCCTACGTTGGCATACGGTGCGACGGCAAAGAACTGCGGTGCCTCATTGCCGCCAAGCAATGGTCACGCAATGACCCGCTCGTCACCGGCTTCTGTCCCCATTTCGCGTATGAGGTGCTCCCGCCACCCGAACTGTTCGTCTGCCAACCGATGGAAAGGAAGATCCATGCGAACAATGACGATCCTTGCGGCCGGTGCTGCCCTCATTTTCGTTTCGGCCGCGAGCGCCCAGGAACAGCCGGCCGCGCCGCCGGCGGGTTCCGCTCCGACGGCGCCGAGCGCACAACCGGCCCGGCCGAGCATTCAGAGTGTGAACATCGTCGACATCAAGGAACTGCCCGAGGCCACCCAGACGCAGGTCAATGAGGTTGTCGACAAGACCAGCGATGCCGATCTTCAGAAGCTGCGCAGCACCGTCGACGCGACACCCCAAGTCAAGTCCGCACTCGAAGCCAAGGGGCTTTCGTCCGCGCAGGTCGTCGCTTTCAGCATGGGCAACGACGGCGTACTGACGCTGATAACCAAGAAGCCGGGTTGAGGACCCGGACGGACGGGCCGATCTGCGGCCCGTCCGTCGCATCACAACTGGAACCACAGGCCGCCGGGATTCGTTTTGGTTCTTCGAACCGTCGAATAGCAGGCCACAGGGAGCGCGTGATGCCGTTTCTCGACCTCAGAAGCACAACCGCCATCGCAATCGCCGCCCTGCTGGTCGGCGTTGCACCCGAGGGCCGGGCGCAAGGGCTCGAAAGCAAGGAAACGGTTGAGAAGATCGTCGGCTCGGAGGTCAAGGAAGAAGAAGCACGCGCCGCCGCCGACGCCGAAAGAGTCATCGCCGCGATCGACAGGACCAGCGAAAATATCGGGACGGTCCGCAAGATCTCCAGGCTAGACAAGATCGACATCGTCTTCCTGGCCGATGCGGCCGTCACTGAAGGCGGCCCGCCGCCGCAGATCGAGGCGAAGGTGAAAGAGCACGAAAAAGAGATCGCCGACCTGCGGAAGGAGATCGAGGGCAACGCCATGCTGTTCCATGCGATCGACTCCAGGCAGATCCTGACCCGGGATGTGCTGGCAATAGACTTCGACAGCCCCAACACTGCCGTCATCTACGCGGCTGCGAAACCTGCGCAGTAGTCGGTTCGGATCCCCGACCGCAGACCCGGCCGCGCGGCGGTATCGTCGAAGCTGCAGGCATTGATCGGCGGCCGGCAAGCGACTATCTGGGTTTTGCACTTTCCAGCCTCATCCCCCGCCATCCGAGGAATCCCCATGGCCGATCTCTCCGCCTTCCCGATCAACACGCGCTGGCCGGCGAAAGATCCGGACGTGCTGCAGCTCTATTCGCTGCCGACGCCGAACGGCGTCAAGGTATCGACCATGCTGGAGGAGATCGGCCTTCCCTACGAGCCACATCTCATCGACATCGGCAAGAACGAGAGCTGGACGCCGGAGTTCCTGTCGCTCAATCCGAACGGCAAGATTCCGGCGATCGTCGACCCCAACGGGCCCGGCGGCGAACCGATCGGCTTGTTCGAGTCAGGCGCGATCCTCGTCTATCTCGCCGAGAAGACCGGGCTTTTGATGCCGAAGGATCCGGCGCGCCGTTACGAGACCCTGCAATGGGTGTTCTTCCAGATGGCGTCGGTCGGTCCGATCTTCGGACAGGTCGGCTTCTTCTACAGGTTCGCCGGCCGGGAGATCGAGGACAAACGCCCGCTGCAGCGCTACGCCGACGAATCCCGGCGCCTTGTCGGCGTGCTCGAGACACGGCTCGCCGATCGCAAATGGATCATGGGCAACGACTATTCGATCGCCGATATCGCAACCTTCCCCTGGGTGCGCACGCTGAAGGTCTATTACGAGGCGGACGCGCTTATCGGGTTCAAGGATTTCCCCAGGACCATGGCATGGCTCGACCGCGCTCTCGAACGTCCGGCCTCGCAGCGCGGCCTCAACATCCCGGCGCGAGGCTGAAGTAGCGAAGATGGCAGGCAGCGAGCAGGCTCCGACGGAGCCTCCCGCTCTCGGCGCTACTCCTCGCGGAACGCCCGCTCGATCTGATCGCTCAAAGGCTTGACCAGATAGGACAGGATGGTGCGGTCGGTCGTGCGGAAGAAGACCTCCGCCGGCATGCCCGGCGTCAGCGTGAGCCCCTTCAGACGCGCGACCTGTTCCTTCGGCAAGATCACGAAGGCGGTGTAGTAGGCCGCCCCGGTGCGCTGCTCGATGGTGAGATCGGCCGAGACGTTGCGCAGCACGCCGTCGAGCTCGGGCGTGGTGGTCATGTTGAAGGCCGACAGCCTGACGGCCGCCTCCTGCCCGGGCCGCAGTTGGTCGATGTCCTGAGGCGCGACCTGCACCTCGATGGTGAGATCGTCCGAGACCGGCACGATCTGCATAAGCACTTCGCCTGGTGAGATCACCCCGCCGACCGTATGGACGGCAAGCTGATGCACCACGCCGTCCTGCGGGCTCCGGATCTCGATGCGCTTGAGCTGGTCCTCGGCGGCGACGCGGCGCTCCGCGAGCTCGGAGAGCTTGCCCTGGGCTTCGCGCAGCTGGCCGGCGACCTCGCTTCGCATCTCCTGGCCGATGTAGATGATCTGAAGCTCGATCTCGCTGGCGCGTCCCTTGGACTGGGCGATCGCGGCGGTGAGCTGCCCGAGCTCCCCGTCGAGCCGCACGGCGTCGCGCTCCAGCGCCGTCATGCGCTCGAGCGACACCAGCTTCTTCTGCCAGAGCTGACGGACGCTCGCCAGCTCTTCCTTCATGATCTCGATTTCCTTGCTCTTGGCCGATTTCTGCAGCTCGAGACCGGAGACCTCCTCGCCGAGCTGCGCGATGCGCTCGCGCAGCTGCGATTTCTGTCCTTCCCGCGCCGACCGGCGGAACTCGAACAGGGACCTCTCGCCGGCGATCATGCGCTTGACGACCGGATCGTCCTCGCGCTCCAGCAGCGCGGCCGGGAATTCGACGGTCTCGGCGCCGTCACGCTCCGCCTCGAGGCGGGCGACACGCGCCTGGAGCTCGTCGATGCTCTTGGAGACGACGCCCAGATTGGCGCGGGTCAGTGTCTCGTCGAGCTTGACGAGAACGTCGCCCTCCTTGACGGAGGTGCCTTCGCGCACATTGATCTGGCCGACGACGCCGCCGGACGGATGCTGGATCTTCTTGACGCTGGAATCGACCACCATGCGGCCGCCCGTGATGACCGCCCCGGACAGCTTGGTGGTCGCGGCCAGACCGCCGATCCCGCCGATGAAGAATACCGCCGTCGCGACACCGGCAATGAGATAGCGCCGGATCGACTGCTCGATCGATTTGTCGTTCGCGGACATCAGCCGTTACCTTCCTCTGCGGTCGCCACCACCTTGAGTGGCACCTGCACCGATCCCGGCCGCATCACCTTGCCGAGGACCTCGTTCTTGGGACCGAAGGCCTGGGCGCGGCCGCCGGCCATGACCAGCACCTGGTCGAGACTGGCCAAGGCGCTCGGCCGATGCGCCACCACCACGGCGATGCCGCCACGGCTGCGCACGCTCTGGATGGCCCCCATCAGAGCCTCCTCGCCTTCGGCGTCGAGATTGGAGTTGGGCTCGTCAAGGATGACCACGAACGGATCGCCGTAGAGGGCGCGGGCCAGTGCGACGCGCTGCCGCTGCCCCGCCGACAGGCCGGCCCCACCCTCGCCGATCCTGGTGTCGTAGCCTTCCGGCAACCTGACGATGAGATCGTGCACGCCCGCCGCGGCCGCCGCCTTCAGGATCTTGTCCGACGGCGCGTCGGGCTCGAAGCGGGAGATGTTCTCGGCGATGGTGCCATCGAAGAGCTGCACGTCCTGCGGCAGGTAGCCGATATGAGGACCGAGCTCCTCCGGCGTCCACTGCTCCAGCGTCGCCCCGTCGAGGCGCACGGTGCCGCGCGCCGGCAGCCAGACGCCGGCAATGGCGCGGGCGAGCGAAGACTTGCCCGAGGCGCTGGGGCCGATGACGCCGAGCCCGGCGCCCTTTTCGAGACTGAAGTTGACGTCCTGGACCACCAGCTTCCTGTCGCCGGGCGGCACGATGGTGACGTTCTCCACGGAGAGCAGACGCTGCGGCGCCTTGAGTTCGACGCTGACCGGGGTCTCCGGCAGCAAGGCGAGAAGCTGCTTCAGCCGGCTCCAGCTCTGTCGTGCGGATACGAAACCCTTCCAGTGGGCGATCGCCAGCTCGATCGGCGCCAGGGCGCGGCTCATCATGATCGAGGCGGCGATCATGATGCCTCCGGTGGCCTGACCGAGCACCACCAGATAGGCGCCGATGGCGAGGATGCCCGACTGCAGCACGAGCCGCAGGATGCGGGAGACGGTGCCGAGCGTGCCGGCAACGTCGCTGGCCTTGGCGTGCGAGGCGAGATAGTCCGAGTTGATGGTTGCCCAGCGTTCTCCCATGCGAGCGCCGAAGCCCATGGCCTGCAGCGCCTCGTTGTTGCGGCGCGTCGCCTCGGCCAGCGACTGGCGTCCCTGCGCGAGCTGCCCGGCTGCCTTGGTGGGTTCCCTGGTCAGCATTTCGGCGAGCAGGGTGAGGGCAAAGAGGATGATGGCGCCGGCGAGCGCGGTAACGCCGATCCAGAAATGGAAAAGGAAGCAGATGCCGATATAGAGCGGCATCCAGGGCAGGTCGAACAGCGCGGTCGGCCCGGCGCTCGACAGGAAGGAACGGATCTGGTCCAGGTCGCGCAGCGGCTGCAGGCCGTCGCCGTTCATCTTGGTGCGCAGCGGCAGGCGCATCAGGGCCGAATAGACCTGACCGCTCATCTGGCCGTCGAGCGCGGCGCCGAGGCGTACCATCAGACGGGACCGGATCAGCTCGAGCACGCCCTGGAAAGCGAACATGGTGCCGGCGACGAGCATCAGGCCGACCAGGGTCGGCAGGCTCTTGGAGGGAATGACGCGGTCATAGACCTGGAGCATGAAAAACGAGCCCGTGAGCGCCAATATGTTGATGACGCCCGTCATCAAGCCAACGCCGCCAAAGGCTTTGCGGAAAGACATCAACGCCTTTGCCAGCGTCATGCGCGTGGTATCGTTCGAGCTCTGTTGCATCTTCTTCACCGGTTGTCCGACCACGACGCCAGCACGTCGCGGGCGATACGGTTGAAAGCTTGTTCTGGGCTTCTTTATGACTTCGACGAGTATGCCGGAAGGCCGGGCCAATAGCGCAATGACAACCGCCCGACAATCATCTTACCCCGGTAACGTTTTATCGCAGATTAATACAAGGGTACAGACGGTTGTGTGATTGCAGCTTGAATATGGCCGAGGGTCCGGCAAGCATTGCGTGCAAAGGATTCCAGCCCTCCCATCGCCCGCCGCCCCGCTGACCAGCCGCGCGTAGGGGGCCGCCTGCCGCAGATGCCGCGACGGTGTCGCCACGGCCCTGGCCGGCGGGCCGGACCTCGGCCGTCGTGCTCAGCCCTCGCTTCGGCAAAGGCTTGAATCACGGGTGGTTTTGCATTCCACTCCGGTGTATGCGGATGCAGCCGGGGAGCCACCGGGAAGCGCATTCCCGTCACAGCAGGATCGTTCAGAGAGCCAAGCAAATGTTCCAGCATGTCGAAGCCTATCCAGGCGACCCGATCTTCGCGATCGTCGACGCGTATCAGAAGGACCCTCGCCCGCATAAGGTGAATGTCAGCATCGGGCTCTACTACGATGGCGACGGTAACATCCCGGTGCTGTCTTCGGTGAAAAAAGCCGAGGCAATGCGGGCACTCGACACCAGCCCCCGCGCCTATCAGCCTATCGAAGGGGCGACGAACTACCGCAGGGCCGTGCAGCAACTGGTGTTCGGCGCCAGCCACGAGGCGGTCGTCTCCAACCGTATCGCCACCATCCAGACCATCGGCGGCTCCGGCGCGCTCAAGGTCGGTTCCGACTTCCTGAAGCGATATTTCCCGGACAGCCAGGTCTGGGTCAGCGATCCGACCTGGGACAACCATCGCGTCGTCTTCCAGGGCTCGGGCTTCACCGTGAACACCTATCCCTACTACGACCCCGCCACCGGCGGCGTGCGCTTCGAGGCGATGCTGGACGCCCTGAGGAAATTGCCTGCCAAGAGCATCGTGCTGCTCCATCCCTGCTGCCACAATCCGACCGGTGTGGACCTGACCCGCGCGCAGTGGGAGGAACTGATCCCCCTCATCGCCGAGAAGCAGTTCATTCCCTACATGGACATAGCCTATCAGGGTTTCGGCGATGGGATCGAGGAAGACGCCTTCGCGGTGCGCGCCATGGCCGATGCCGGCGTCAGCTTCCTCGTCAGCAATTCCTTCTCGAAGAACCTCTCCTATTACGGCGAGCGTTGCGGCGGGCTCTCGGTGGTCTGCGCCGACGCCGACGAGGCCGGGCGGGTGCTCGGCCAGCTCAAGCTCACCGTGCGCGCCAACTATTCCAGCCCGCCGACCTTCGGCGGCCAGGTCGCGGCAACGGTGATGCTCGACCCTGATCTGCGCGCCGAATGGGAAGGCGAGGTAAAGGCGATGCGCGAACGCATCAAGGCGATGCGCAAGACGCTTCACGACGTGCTGACCGCGCGCATCCAGGACCGGGATTTCGGCTATCTGCTCAGCCAGCGCGGCATGTTCAGTTATACCGGACTGACGCCCGAACAGGTGGATCGTCTGCGCGACGAGTTCGCGGTCTATCTGGTCCGCTCCGGCCGCATGTGCGTGGCCGGCATCAACGAGAAGAACGCCGCCACCCTCGCCGAGGCCATGGCCGCGGTGATGGCGAAGTAACGGCCGCATTCTCCCGGCGGCTCGCATTGACCGCAGCCGCCGGGCCCCGTGCTTTTCCCGTATTCCACACCGTGGCGTTCCGGCTCGCTGCGCTCGCCCGCGGGCCCGAGGATGAACGAAGGGAGGGCCGAACAGGTTTGGCCCCGCTTGCAGATTCTCATAGAGCCATGAATTCCCTCCCGGCGTCATCACACACCAGGCAGGGAGGACGTCCTCTTCCTGGCCTCGCCGGACTCGCCCTTCATGGTCGGCTGCGCTGTGCCGGTCGACGGCGGCGTGACGGCGCAATGAGCGGGTCCGCAGTCGCGCGTCCGTTGCGCCGGCAGCGCATGCAACCCTGCGTCCATCATCCTTAGGCGTTAGGCCGGGAAAGGGAACCCCGGCGCGGCTCAAACGTTCCTTCTCCTCGAAGATACGCCGCGCGCCCGCAGGCGCACGGGGATATGTTGGATGCGCACATCGTGCTTCCGAAGATCGCTTGCGACCTTGGGGGCCGGCCGATGCGCCGGACACGCCAGATGGGGAGTCTGGACCATGAAGCAGTATTTCAGCCCGGGAGACATATTGCTCGAGGCCGCTTGCGTAGTCGCCGTTCCGGCGACGCTTCTGTTGACGGTCGTTCTCGCCGGCTTTCTCATTCTCTGAGGCAGCGGCTCGTCTGTGAAGCCAAGGCTTCTTGATCCATTTTCGAACCACCGATCGCGCTGGCGGCTGGTGGGGCAAACGCGCGCATGCGAACCGGTTAACTCGCTTTCGGTTGACGAGCGTCGCCCACCAAGCTTTGATGCCGATGTGATGGGCGCGACTCGAATGCCGCGCTGACATCGGCGTCAATTGCCATTATTGGTCAATGGCTTGCGCGGGGGCAACCACGGCAGCACATGACGCACGTTGCGCCGAGGATATTCTTCCCGCTGCCGCATCACACCCATACATAGAACGGATCGCCCAAGCGAAGCATGACCGATGCGAACCTCCTCCTGCTGCTGATCTTCCTGCCTTTCCTGGGAAGCGCCTTCGCCGCGATGCTGCCGGCCAATGCGCGCAACGCCGAGGCCTGGCTTTCGGCAGCGGTCTCGGCGCTCGCTTTCGCATCGGCGATTCTGCTTTATCCGACCATCGCGACCGGAACCGTGGTGCGCAGGGAGATCGCCTGGCTGCCCGAGCTCGGGCTGAGCGCCACGCTGCGGATGGACGGCTTCGCCTGGCTGTTCTCGCTGCTCGTCACCGGCATCGGCTTCCTGGTCATGGTCTATGCGCGCTATTACATGTCGCCGAAGGACCCGGTGCCGCGCTTCTTCTCGTTCCTGCTCGCCTTCATGGGCTCGATGCTGGGCGTGATGATCTCGGGCAATCTGATCCTGCTCTCCATCTTCTGGGAACTGACCAGCATCTTTTCCTTCCTGCTGGTCGGTTATTGGTACCACAACGCGTCGGCCCGCGACGGCGCGCGCATGGCGCTGACGATCACCGGCGTCGGCGGCTTCTGCCTGCTGATCGGCCTCATTCTCGTCGGCCATATCGTGGGGAGCTACGATCTCGATGCGGTGCTGGCTGCCGGAGAGCGCATCCGCGGGCATGCGCTCTACACGCCGGCGCTGTTGCTGATCTTCCTCGGCGCGTTGACCAAGAGCGCGCAGTTCCCGTTCCACTTCTGGCTGCCCAATGCCATGACCGCGCCGACGCCCGCCTCGGCCTATCTGCATTCGGCGACCATGGTGAAGGCCGGCGTCTTCCTGCTCGCCAGGTTCTGGCCGGTGATGTCGGGAACCGACGAATGGTTCTTCGTGCTCGGCTTCGCCGGCATGAGCACGCTGCTGGTCGGCGCCTATTTCGCGATCTTCCAGCAGGACCTCAAGGGATTGCTGGCCTATTCCACGATCAGCCATCTCGGCCTGATCACCATGCTGCTCAGTCTCGGCAGCCCGCTCGGCGCCGTGGCCGCCATCTTCCACATGATGAACCACGCGACCTTCAAGGCCTCTCTGTTCATGGCTGCCGGCATCATCGACCACGAGGCGGGAACGCGCGACATGCGCAAGCTGAACGGCCTGTTCAGCTCCATGCCGATCACCGCCACGCTTGCCATGGTGGCCGCCGCGGCCATGGCCGGCGTGCCCCTCCTGAACGGGTTCCTGTCCAAGGAGATGTTCTTCGCCGAGACGATCGAGACGCACCGCGCCTCCCTGCTCGACACCTTGCAGCCTTATGTGGCGACCCTCGCCGGCGCCTTCGCCGTGACCTATTCCATACGTTTCATCCATGCCGTCTTCTTCGGGCCCAAGTCCGTCGACCTGCCGCGCGAGCCGCACGAGCCGCCGCGCTGGATGCGTTTGCCGATCGAGCTCCTGGTGCTCGCCTGCCTGGTCGTCGGTATGATTCCGGGTCTGGCGATCGGCCCCTATCTGCACATCGCCGTCGTTTCGGTGCTGGGCGACCGCACGCCGTACTACAGCCTGGCAGTATGGCACGGCTTCAATACGCCCCTGATCATGAGCCTGATCGCCACGGTGGGCGGGCTGGCGCTTTACATCGTGCTCAGGCGCTATCTCGCGCAATGCGAGCCGGATCCGCCCGGACTGCGCGGCCTCAAGGGTCAGCGAATCTTCGACCGCATCCTGGTGACTGTGTCCTGGCGCTGGGCGCGCTGGGTGGAGACGCATCTCGGCACCCGCCGGCTGCAACCGCAGCTGCGCGTGCTGGTGGCGATCGCCTTCGTGGCCGCGCTGCTGCCGATCCTTCGCGGCGGCCTGACGATCAGGATGCCTGATCTCGACGGCTTCGATCCCGTCTTCGCCCTGGTTTGGGCCGTGGGCATCGTCTGCGCCGTCGGCGCGGCGGTGCTGGCCAAATACCACAGGCTGGCGGCGCTGATCCTGATCGGCGGCGCCGGGCTCGTCACCTGCATCACCTTCGTCTGGCTGTCGGCGCCCGACCTTGCCGTCACCCAGCTGGTCGTCGAGATCGTCACCACGATCCTCATCCTGCTCGGACTGCGCTGGCTGCCGAAGCGGCTGGAGGAAGTGGACACGGTGGTGAGCATATGGGGAAGGCTGCGCCGCTACCGCGACGCCATCCTCGCCATCGTCAGCGGCGCCGGCATGGCGCTGGTCTCCTACGTGATGATGACGACGCCCGTCGTCGAGACGATCGGCGACTACTTCCTCGAGCGGGCCTATCCCGAGGGCGGCGGCACCAATGTGGTCAACGTCATCCTCGTCGATTTCCGCGGCTTCGACACGATGGGCGAAATCACCGTGCTCGCCATCGTCGCGCTCACCGTCTTCGCGCTGCTGCGCCGCTTCCGCCCCGCCGCCGACAGCGTCGACATGCCCGAGCAGCAGCGCGTGCAGAACCAGTATGACGACGCCGAGCCGGATCGCGAGATGGGCGAAACGCTTCGCGAATATCTGATGGTGCCGTCGGTGATCATGCAGTGGATGTTCCCCGTCATCATCACGCTCGCCGCTTACGTCTTCCTGCGCGGGCACGATCTGCCGGGCGGCGGCTTCGCGGCCGGCGTCATCATGTCCATCGGCTTCCTGCTGCAATATCTGGCCGGCGGCACGCTCTGGGTCGAGGACCGGCTGCGCATCCTGCCCGTGCGCTGGATCGGCGTCGGCCTGATGCTGTCGGCCCTCACCGGACTCGGCGCGTGGCTGTTCGGCTATCCCTTCCTGACCTCCTATTTCCGCTACCTGGAACTGCCCGGCATCGGCAAGATGCCGATGGCGAGCGCCTTGCTCTTCGACCTCGGCGTCTTCTCGCTCGTGGTCGGCGCGGTCGTGCTGATGCTGATCGCGATCGCCCACCAGTCGCTGCGCAGCCACCGCGTGCGCGTCGAGGCGGCGAAGGAAGAGGAGCCCGTCTGATGGAGCTTGTTCTTTCGCTGGGCATCGGGGTTCTGGTCGGATCCGGCGTGTGGCTGCTTCTGCGCCCGCGCACCTATCAGGTGATCATCGGGCTCGCCTTGCTCTCCTATGCCGTCAATCTGTTCATCCTCGGCATGGGCAGGCTCTGGTCGAACGCGCCGCCACTGGTCGAGGGGGGCAAGCCGGTCGATCCGTCCGCATTTGCCGATCCCGTGCCGCAGGCCCTGGTGCTGACCGCGATCGTGATCTCCTTCGCGACGACGGCCCTGTTCCTGGTCGTGCTGCTCGCCTCGCGCGGCCTGACCGGGACCGACCATGTCGACGGCAAGGAGCCTGAAAGATGAGCGTGGCTCCCCAGCATCTCGTCATCGCGCCGATCCTCATCCCTCTGATCGCAGGCGCGCTGCTGCTGTTCTTCGACGACCGCGAACGGCGCCTGAAGGCGACGATTTCCGTGGCGGCGACGCTCGCTTTGCTCGCAGTCGCGATTGCCCTCCTGCGCATCGCCCATGCAGGCGACGGGCGCATCGCGGTCTATCTGCTCGGCAACTGGCCGCCGCCCTTCGCCATCGCCCTGGTGCTCGACCGTCTGTCGGCGATGATGCTGGCGCTGACGGCGGTGCTGGCCATTCCGGCGCTGATCTTCTCGCTTGCCCGCTGGCACAAGGCGGGCCCGCATTTCCACACACTCTTCCTGTTCCTGCTGATGGGCTTGAACGGCGCCTTCCTGACAGGCGACCTCTTCAATCTCTTCGTCTTTTTCGAAGTGATGCTGGCCGCCTCCTACGGGCTGGTCCTGCACGGCTCGGGACCGTTCCGCGTGAGGGCGGGGCTGCACTATATCGCGATGAATCTCGCCGCCTCGCTGCTCTTCCTGATCGGCGTGGCGCTGATCTACGGCGTGACCGGAACGCTCAACATGGCGGACCTGGCGCTCAGGATCCCCGAAGTCGCGGCCGGGAACCGGATGATGCTGGAAGCGGGCGCGGCCGTGCTCGGCGTCGCCTTCCTGATGAAGGCCGGCATCTGGCCGCTGAGCTTCTGGCTGCCCACCGCCTATACGGCTGCGGCCGCGCCGGTGGCCGCCGTCTTCGCCATATTGAGCAAGGTCGGCATCTACACGCTGCTGCGCCTGTCACGGCTGTTCTTCGGCGAAGGGGCTGGGGCGTCGGCCGGTTTCGGCGCCGACGTGCTGCTCTTCGGCGGCATGGCCACGATCACCTTCGGCATGCTCGGGGTCCTGGCCTCGCAGGCGCTGGGCCGGCTCGCCGGCTTCTCGATCCTGGTCTCGTCGGGGACCCTGCTCGCCGCGATCGGCCTGTCGCAGGCCGGCGTGACGGCCGGCGCGCTGTTCTATCTGGTCAGCTCGACGCTGACGATCGGCGCCTTCTTCCTGCTGATCGAGCTCGTCGAGCGAGGCCAGGACGCCGCCGCCAACGTGCTGGCGGTGACGATGGAAGCCTATGGCGACGGCGACGAACCCGAAGAAGAGGATGAGGAGGTCGGCGTCGCCTTCCCCGGCACGATCGCCGCACTCGGCATCAGCTTCGCCGCCTGCGGCGTCCTGCTTGCCGGCCTGCCTCCGCTGTCGGGCTTCATCGCCAAGTTCGCGATGCTTTCGGCCATGCTCAACCCCGGCGGGCTCGGGCAGGATGCGGCCATCCCCGCGGCCTCGTGGTGGCTCGTGGCGCTGATCATCCTGTCGGGCCTGTCGGCGCTGATCGCCATGAGCCGCGCCGGCATCCGCGCCTTCTGGGCGCCGGTCGAAGCGCAGACGCCACGCGTGCAGGTGATCGAGCTGGCGCCGGTCGCGGCGCTGCTCGCCCTGACGCTGGCGCTGACCTTGCAGGCAGGGCCGACCATGCGCTTCATGGAGGCGACCGCCGCGGGCCTGCGCGCGCCCGCTTACGTGGAAGGCGTGATGGAAGCGCCGCGCGCGGCGCCGCGGGAAAGGACGCCATGACGAAGTTGTTCCCCTACCCGCTGCTGATCCTCTCCCTGATCGTGATGTGGCTGCTCTTGACGAGCTTCTCGCCCGGCCAGCTCATCGCCGGGACCGTGGTGGCGCTCCTGGCCGCGCAGGGCATGGCCGCGCTCCACCCCGCCAAGCCGCGCATCAGGCGCTGGAGCCTGCTGCCCGGGCTCGTCGCGATCGTGCTCTACGACATCATCCGCTCGAACATCGCCGTTGCCCGGCTGATCCTCCGCGAGGGCAACCAGCGCCGCGTGTCCGGCTTCCTGACCATTCCGCTGGAGCTGCGCAGCCCGATGGGGCTCGCGGTCCTCGGCATCATCGTCACGAGCACGCCCGGCACGGCCTGGCTGGACTACAACGTGGCCCGCGGCACGCTGCTGCTCCATGTCTTCGACCTGGTCGACGAAGACGCCTGGCGCACGCTGATCCGGGACCGCTACGAGCGCCTGCTGCTGGAGATCTTCGAATGAGCGCCACCATCCTCCTGTGGGCCGTCACCTTCGCGCAGGTCGCGCTGGCGCTCGCCATGGCGCTGGCCCTCCTGCGCATGCTGCGCGGGCCGAGGGCGCAGGACCGCGTCCTGGGCCTCGATGCCCTTTATCTCAACTCGATGCTGCTGCTGCTCGTCTTCGGCATCCGCACCGGCAACACGGCCTATTTCGAGGCGTCGCTCGTCATCGGCATCCTGGGCTTCGTCGCGACCGTGGCGCTCGCCAAGTTCCTGATGCGCGGCGAGGTGATCGAATGAGCCACGCCGCCCAGCTTCCCGCCTGGGCGGCGATCCTGGTCGCCGCCTTTCTCGCACTGGGCTCCGGCCTGACGCTGCTCGGCTGCATCGGTCTCCTGCGCCTGCGCTCGTTCTACGACCGCATCCATGCGCCGACGCTCGGCGCAAGCTGGGGCACGGCCGCGATCGTCATGGCCTCGATGATCTTCTTCACCGTGCTGGAGAGCCGCCCGGTCCTGCACGAGATCCTGATCGGCATCTTCGTCACCGTCACCACGCCGGTGACGCTGATGCTGCTCGGCCGCGCAGCGCTCTACAGGGACCGGGCCGAGAACAGCCCCGACGTGCCGCCGAGCAACGTGCTGCAGTCGGCTCCGACGGGGGGTGGAAGGACGGATCCGAGGGAGCGCGTCCTGTAAAATACTGGATTTTTACAGGATGGACGCGCGTGGCCGCTTGGGCAACGCTGCGCCCAAGTTACCCCTCATCCGACCGCGCTTCGCGCGGCCACCTTCTCCCACAAGGGGAGAAGGCCGGAGCTTTGCATTGCCGCCACTGCAGATCGCCAACGTCGGCGACTGGCGGAAGCATTGCCGCAGCGTTCCCTTCTCCCCTTGTGGGAGAAGGTGGCCGCGCGAAGCGCGGTCGGATGAGGGGTTCCCTTCACGAAGCTTGCAAGTTGCGTGCGAGGGCGGGTCGGCGGCCAACGGCTATCTCGAATGGTACGGTCGGCGCCCGCCGCAGCAAAGCAATGGTCCAAGCGCAATACTTCCGAAAGTGAAGCTCTGCGTCGGAAATTCGGCGAGCGGGCGGAGAAGGTCAATCGAAACAGCGGTGGGTCAGCAAGAAGTGATGCGTCGGCGTTATGGCTAACGATGATGGACCGGTCGATCGCGACGCGTCGTGGCGGAGCACGCAGAAGAACATGGCAAGGGTCGCGCCCCCTCCTCCAGAGACAGCAACCGAAGCCTCTGGCGACGCAAACCTGACCTTACCTACGAAGGATGAAGCGGTGGCGGCTTTGATCTGGCGCAAGGCGGGGCAATCGTCGAGGGCGCCGGCAAGGACGACGCCCGACGGGCTGGCGTAGAAGGACGATGCGAGCAGTCGGCCGATGTGAGCCGAACCAGCGAAATGCAAGGCTGATGCCGCTGCCGAGCGCCGACGGGCCGGAGCGGAAACCGGCCGGCGCCATGCCGGACACACGCCGCGCCCGGCAATGCACGTCGTTCTACGGCTGGACTCGACAGCGAAGGGGCCGCGGCCGACGGATCATCGAAGAAAGTCGCGTCAGCGGCTGGATCTGAGCCCGAGGACCTGACCATCGCCAGTGTCACGATCCTCGCGGCTGCCGGCAGCCGCCATGCGGGCGCTTCGTGTTCCTCCACTGGACTGATCGCTTCGCGGATAGGCGGCGGTCTGAGGCCTGGCATCCAGCAAGCACGTCGCCATCGAGCGCACAAATCGCGATTGCCTGGAATCGGCGCGATAGCCGAGGAAGAAATTGCAAGGCATGACAGGCCTGAACGGGCGAAGCACCAGATCGATGTTGCCCAGGCCTTCAACGGACATCGGGTTCACAAGGCCGACCCCAACGCCTGCGCTGATTATCGACAGGAGGGTCATGCACATGGGAGATTCAGCGACGACGTTGAATTTGTAACCCTCCGCTTCCATAAGATCTGCCAACGCACGCCTCAGCCTTGCAGCCGGCGTGTGGGCAACATACTCGACCTCGTGAAGGTCAGCCGGCGTAATGACGTCCCTGCTTGCCAGCCTATGTCGAGGCGACATGGCGCACATGGCGGCGTCACCTGAAAACGGCTGATACTCGATCCCCACGATATCCGTTTCCTTTGGAGCCACGCCAATGTCGACCTGGCCGGTTGCCACTGCCGTCCAGACTTCCGCGGTAGACATCAACTGCGCAGCGACGGAAACTTCAGGATGCATCTGACGGAACGCAGTGACCGCCCGCGACACGATCGGCAGACCGATGCCCGGCATGTTCGCGATCCGGACAATTCCCGGTCCCCGCTCGCGGATCTGGGAAGCTGTGTGCTTCAGCACTTCCAGACCGACAAATGTACGCTCGACATCGGTGTAAAACAGGCGGCACTGCGGCGTCGGCTCCAATCGCCCACGCGTCCTGTCGAACAGAGGAAACCCGATGGTCTTCTCGAGCTCCGAAACCAACCGACTTACAGCAGGTTGCGTGATTCCCATGGATTCAGCCGCGCGTGAGGCCGAGCCGGATATCATGATCGCTCTGAATGCTTCGATCTGGCGGATGTTCATGGTCGCCCGGTATAAGATTTGGTAATAGGGGCGCGTGAAATCCGAATTTGATTTCCACTGCAACGCACCTAAGCTTCTCTCGGCCAATGAGTTCGTCAATCGCTCGGCGATGATCGTCAGGATCATCGGCGCGGGACGTCGACGTCCAACCGGATACACCGCTTGTTCGGGTCCTGCGAAACATCCCGGGTCTGAACGGCACCAGATTCGGTTGCCGCATGTCGCGGCCCCAGGACTTCGCTGCCCCTAGTAACGGCGTAGGTCAGCTCGATTAGCTTAGAGGGAGCGACTATGAGTGACAAGTCAGATATGACCCATGCGACCCGACCGGTTACCCCGACCGACATGTCCCGGCGCGACGTCCTTACGCTTGCCGGTGCCACGGCTTCAGTCTCGGTCATTCCAACGCTGATAGACAACGCGGCGATGGCCGAGACCGTCGCGGTGTCAGCAACCGTGCCGGTGAGTTTCAAGGTCAACGGTCAGCAGCAGCACCTGAACATCGATCCCAGGCAATCCTTGCTCGATGTGCTGCGCGAGAAGCTCGACCTCACCGGTACCAAGAAGGGCTGCAATCAGGGCGCCTGCGGCGCATGCACCATCCTGGTCGACGGCAAACGCATCGTCTCCTGCCTCACCCTGGCAGCCATGTATGACGCTGCGGACATCACGACGATCGAAGGCCTCGAGGCGAATGGCGAACTGCATCCGCTGCAGGAAGCCTTCATCAAGCATGAAGGCTTCCAGTGCGGCTACTGCACGCCGGGCCAAATAATGTCCGGCGTCGGGTGTATCGCCGAGGGTCACACCGGTTCGGCCGAGGAGATCCAATTCTGGATGAGCGGCAACATATGCCGTTGCGGCGCCTATCCAGGCATCGTGGCAGCGGTCGCCGACGCTGCCGGGAGGGCCTGATCATGATGCCCTTCAAGATCACCAGTGTTGGCTCCGCGCAGGACGCGATCCAAGCGGCTGCAGCAGGCGGGCGCTACATTGCCGGCGGCACTACGCTCATCGACCTGATGCGCGAGGAGGTCGAGCGACCCGAGCGCCTGATCGACATCAATGCGCTCCCGTTCCGGCAGATCCGCGCCGAGGGCTCCGATCTGGTGATCGGGGCGCTGGCCCGAATGTCCGACGTGGCTGCCCATCCCGACACGCTGCGCCTCCATCCGGTGATCGCGGAGTCCCTCGTCGAAGGCGCGTCGCCCCAGCTTCGGAACATGGCGTCGATGGGCGGCAACCTGCTGCAGCGGGTCCGTTGTCCATACTTCCGGATGCTGGATGCTCCCTGCAACAAGCGGACTCCCGGCTCCGGCTGCTCTGCGATCGACGGGCTCAATGTCGGCCATGCGATCCTCGGCACGAGCGACCACTGCGTTGCCACGCATCCGTCCGACGTCGCGGTCGCGCTCGTCGCGCTCGATGCGACCATGCGGGTGCGGGGACCGCAGGGCGAACGAAACTTCCCGGTGGAGGAACTGTTCCGCCTGCCGGGCGACACACCGCATCTCGAGCATACGCTGCTCCCGGGCGAACTGATTGTCGAGATACGCGTTCCCGGCCTTCCCTACAGCCGGAGAGCCCGTTATCTCAAGGTCCGGGACCGCGCCTCCTACGAGTTCGCGCTGATCGCGGCAGCCGCCGTGCTCGATCTCGACGGCGGGGTGATCCGTCAGGTGCGTCTTGCCGTCGGCGGGGCGGGCACGAGGCCCTGGCGCCTGCGGACCGCCGAGCAGGCCCTGACCGGCAGGCCCTTCGAACGCGCTACCCTCGAAGCGGTCGCGCATACCGCGCTCGCGGGTGCACGCCCCCTGTCTGGCAACCATTACAAGGTCGAGTTGCTGCCCCGGACCATCGTCCGCGCGCTCGAAATGGCGGGAGAGATCGCATGACAACCCACGTCATCGGCAAGCCTGTCACACGCGTGGACGGGCGGGACAAGGTTACGGGCCGCGCGCGCTACGCCGCCGAATTCAACCAGCCCGACCAGGCCTACGCCGTAATCGTCAACGCCACCGTCGGCCTCGGCCGCATCACCGCGATCGACCACGCAGCAGTCGCGAAGATGCCTGGCGTCGTCTCGGTCCTCAGCCATCTCAATGCACCGAAGCTGGCCTATCGGCCGCACAAGGGATCGATCGATCCCAAGTCCGGCGAACGTCTTCACGTCCTGCAGGATGACGCAGTCCGTTTCCACGGCCAACCGGTCGCGCTCGTCGTGGCGGACACCCTCGACAATGCCGAGCGCGCGGCGGCCGCGCTCCGCATCACCTACGAGGCGCGACGCCCGGTCATCGACATCGCCGACCCGGAAGCGCGGGCTATCGTTCCGGAGATCAGCTCGGACCGCAGCCGCGGCGATGCCGAAACCGCCTACGCAAACGCGCCCGTGAAGCTCACGGCCGCCTACGACATCGCGCGAGAGAACCACAATCCGATGGAACCTCACGCGACCGTCGCGGCCTGGCAGGGCGACAGGCTGACCCTGTGGAGCAAGAGCCAATACGTCGTCAACGAGCAGGCCGAGATCGCCGCAATTTTCGGGATCCCGGTGGAGAATGTGCAGGTGATCTGCCCGTTCGTCGGCGGCGCGTTCGGCACCAGCCTGCGCACATGGTCGCACGTCACCCTGGCTGCGATGGCCGCGCGCGTGACGCGGCGTCCTGTCAAGCTCGTCCTCACCCGCAGACAGATGTTCTTCGCAACCGGCCACCGTCCGCGCACCCTGCAGCATGTGTCGATCGGGGCAACGGAGGACGGCAAGCTCACCAGCCTGATCCACGACGGAACCGGGGAGACCAGCCGGTACGAGCAGTTCGTCGAGGCGTTGGTCAACAGTTCGAGCTACATGATCTCGTGTCCGAACGTGACCACGCGCTATCGGCTGGCCCCGCTGGACACGGGCACCCCGGTCTACATGCGCGGCCCGGGCGAGGCGAGTGGCGTCTTCGCCCTCGAATCGGCGCTCGACGAGCTCTCCTATAGGCTCGATATCGACCCGATAGAGTTGCGCCGCCGGAACGAGCCGGAAATCGACGAGGACGAGAACAGACCGTTCTCCAGTCGATCGCTTCTGAAATGCTACGACATTGGAGCCGAGCGGTTCGGCTGGTCACAGCGCTCGGCGAAGCCGCGTTCGATGCGCGATGGCCGCCTGCTGATCGGGATAGGGGCGGCCTCGGCCACCTACCCGGCCTATCAGGCGCCGTCGAGCGCGCGTGTCCGCTTGCTCGCAGACGGCAGCGCCGAGGTCGAGGTCGCCGCCAGCGATATGGGGCCGGGAACCTATACCTCGATGACGCAAGTGGCGGCGGAAACGCTGGGACTGCCGGTCGACAAGGTGCGGTTCAGCCTCGGCCGCTCGGACTTTCCGCCGGCTCCCTCTCACGGAGGCTCATGGACCATGGCGTCGGTCGGCTCCGCGATCCAGGCCGCCTGCATTTCGGTGCTCAGGGAAGCCGAGAAGCGACCCGCAGACGACCGACCGCTGGAAGCAACCGCCTCGACCCAGCGCGACGCCGAAGTCGCCGGCCGTTTCTCCATGCACGCCTTCGGGGCCGTCTTCGCCGAGGTCGCGATCGACCCTGACGTCGGGACGATCCGGGTGCGCCGTGCGCTCGGCGTCTATGGCGCCGGCCGCATCGTCAACCCGTTGCTGGCCAGGAGCCAGTGCACCGGGGGCATGATCGGCGGCATCGGCATGGCCCTCATGGAAAGGACGGTGCTCGATCGTCGGGACGGCCGGCCGGTCAATGCCCACATGGCCGACTACCTCATGCCGGTGAACCTCGACATAGCTGAGATCGAGGTTCGGTTCGTCGACGAGGTCGATCCGCACGTCAATCCGCTCGGGGTCAAGGGACTCGGCGAGATCGCTCTCGTCGGCATGGCGCCGGCGATCGCGAACGCGGTCTTCCACGCCACCGGCAAGCGCATCCGGAGACTGCCGATCCTGCTCGAGGACATGCTTGACGCGTAGCCGCTTCCGGATCGGGCGGCCGCAGCATCTCGCCGACGCGACGAGGACGGCATCGGCGCGCCCGACCTTCCCGCCGCGTGGCCAATCGACAACGCTATATGTCTTCCCCGGATAGACCTGCGCAGGGGATTCGACGATTTCTTCGCCACGCCGGAAGGCAAGATGGACCCGACGGAGATGATCGACCGCATGATCGAAATCGTGCTGGCCGACAGCGGCAGGTACCGCAACGTGGTGCCGAAGGAGATCGAGGATATGTCGAAGGCGCACCAGTTCGCCGCTTGAGAAAACCAGATCTTAGCCCTTCGACGGTGCGCTGCCACTGGTCCGCGCCCGTCCGCTCAATGCGCGGTGGCCGGGTGCCGCGGCGCCTTTTGCAAGGCGGGAGCAATCGTCGAGGGCGCCGTAACGCCAGGCACCATCTCGAAGTCGGCGCTGATCGACATCGCCGTGGACTTGCTCACCTCAGCACGAATGAGCTGGCGCGTCGAATGGCATGCGGCCTCCTCGACAATCAAGGTAGCCATTCAGCGTGCCAGCGGATGCCGGGCTCTTACTGGCCCCTCAATCAAAGATGGCCCTGACGTTCAGCGCGCCGACGTGAAGAGTTTCGGACGCCCGCCCGGTGCCGTCGCCATCAATGCACTGCCCGGCACCCGAAGCCCTTGATGGCACGAGACCATCTGGTTCGATGCTCCCACATCCGGTTCTCAGAACTTGACCTGGGGCATTGCATTTGCCGGCACAGTGGGCTGCGCCGATGCGGCCCTCCGGCTTTCGAAAAAGAGCCTGGCGTAGCCGCGCTGGTCGTTGAGCCAGGTCATGATCTCGTCGGCCATGCTTTCCGATCTGGCTCGGTCCGCTTCCATCTGTTCGGCAACCTTGGCGACCTGTTCGGCCCACTGCTTGATCTGTGGGACCTGCGGATCGGCGCCGGTCGTGAACTGGCCCATGCCTTCCGATCCGGGCAACACCGGGTAGGTCGCATACCAGACCCCGAGGATCGGAGGGCAGAAGTCTGAAAGAGGCTTGTCCTCTCCATCAACCGCCGACGCGAAGTGGTATGCACTGCCTAGAACCGGGTAATGCCTCAGAAACGACGGCGGCTGGGCGGGCGCTCCGGCCTCGTCGCGCCACCAACGACCGCTTTCCGCGTGCTGGCTGAGCTGCCCGCAATCCTGTCGTTCGTGCTTGACGTCCCGCCAGAGAAAAACGACGCCCTTGTCGCTTGTTCCAGTCGGGTAGACCTCCTCGATCGCGTTTGGGGCTCCATAGCGCTCCGTGAGCGTCGCCTTGAGGGCTGTCGGGTCTACCGAGCCCTTGGGAAGGCGGAGCCTTCTCCACACTCCCAGGACCACGCCAGGCGCCGCCGGCGGCTCATCGAAAATGGCGATCGCTTCGTTCTCGGACCGGGAGACGAAGAGGTGTCCGGAACTGTAGGGCTCGAGGTTTCCACTCGCCAGGCCGACCTGCCCCGCCCGGTCCGCCTTGAATACTCGCCCGACCTCCATATGCTCTCGAATGAGCCGCTCGGCGTCCTCGAAGGACATGCCAAGCCTTATGCCCAGGACATCGAGGTTCCGAACATTCGAGCCCGATGTTTCGAGCAGCGCCTCAGGCAAGGGGCCCGGCGCGGCAAGCGGTGGCTCGGCGACCGTCGCGCCCGTCTCGCTGTTAACCACCCGGGCGGCAATCGCTTTCGCCTCGACCATCAACCAGCGGCCGGAAAGCGGAGTTTCGTCGGGTTCCATGACGATACCCAGCCCATGCTCGTCATCGAAGGGACTGGCGCGGCGGTTGGCTCCCCGCCAGATGGTGTGCGGCCGGGCCGTAAGCGGAATCACGCCGGTCGGAGCGACGTCGATTTCGAGGACGAGTTCGCTCTCGAGCTTCCGGGTCGCCTCGTCGAGCGCTGGAAGCCGGTCGAGCCTCACCAGATCATTGGGAGGAGGGAGACCGAGTTCCTGCCGCACATTGGAGGCATAAACCGCATGTTCGGGGCAGTACCGCTCCCCACCGCAATCGTAGCGAAGGCCGCGGCCCTCAGAGACGCCCTCGTCAAAAAGGACAGGCTCGGGAGCCGACCAGGCCGCATCGAGGTAAGCACACAGCTTCGCGGCCATCGCGTCCTTCTCTGTGAGCGAGCCTTGCGTTGCCATCTGCGCATCGGACCTGGCGTCTGCACTCTGGCACTCTATCGCGTGCGGGCCTCCGTGCGGGTGTTCGAAGGGCGCGACGCCGTTCCGCAATTCCAGAGTGAGCGTCAGTCTTTCAGGCAACGAACCGGCGCGCTTTTGCGACCATTCCCGGAAGCTGGCCAGGCGCTTCGTCCGCTCGGCCCCATCGAGCGGCTTCGACGGATCGCGGAAGAACCAGGCGCCGACCGGCACTTCGCCAAGCTTCGCCATGGTGGCTTCGTAGTCGTGGCGGGCGATCATCATCAGCTCGATCATGCGGTCGTCGACTGTGTCCGGCAGATAGCGAAGTTGAAGCAGATCCATCGCCTCCGCGTTGAAGGGAAAAGCCGCTGCCGAACGGGACACGGACGCTCCGGAAGGCGCGCTGCCCGGCGCTGCCGCTACGATATCGGAAACCTCTGTGTCGGGATGCCTGCTATCAAACGTCGCGGAAGCGATCTCGGCTCCGCCCAGTGCACGCGCCGTAACGCGCGCCTTGACCGGCTCGACATAGAGCGCCGCCAACGGAGACTGGTTTTCATCCGTGTCGATGCGGATGTCGCGCACCCTGAGATCGACATGGACATCGAGATAGTCCCCGCCGGTCTTGGCATCCGGGTCGATCTTGACGGTGAACTGATCCCGGGCCGCCGGAAGTGCAAAGACGACCTCCGCCGCACCCAGGCCTGCGAGGCCTGCCGAAAAATCGTGCTGGCCCGGCACGAACAATTGCTCCGGAGGAAGGTTCAACCGCGGCATGACGGCGGCAAATGCCGAGTTGTCGGATGGCTCCGGGAAAATCCGCGCACCCTCCGCAGGACTCTTGCGCTCGAGCAACCAGTCGAGCGTCGCCGTCTGAGTGTTGACGGTCAGCGTCTCCGGCAGCGCATTCGCCCGCGCCCGATTCCATTCGACGAAGTTGGCGAGCAGTTCCGGTTCCGGCTGGGCACCGGAAGCCAGATCGTCTGCGATCTGCTCGCGGAAAAACGGCGTCCAGGGGTCCGGGTGGCCCGATGACTCGCGATAGGCGCGCTGGCGCGCCCAAGCGGCGAAGTCGATATCGTCAATGTCCACCGCGCTGCCGGAAAGCAGCAGTAGACTGACCGTGTCCCAGTCGACCGGCACCGGTCCGGTCGGCGCCGTGCCGACCGTGTCCACAGACGGGATTGCGATCAGCGGAAGCCTCCCGATGGGCTGCGAAAGGTCGTTGTGCCGAAACAGCAGTGTTCCTTCGACCTCAATGCCGTATTCGAGCCGCCGGATATTGCTGTCCGATTTCTTTTCCCTCAATGCCACGATCCGTGCTTCGATGCCGAGCATGGGGTATTCGTTTCCCTGAGGGCCCATGATGCTGCGCTTGTATCCCCGTGCCTGGTCCAGAGGTACCGAAACGTGTTCCGGCAAATAGGCGGTGACCACCGGTGCCGCGACCGACATATCGCCGAGATCGAACCCCCTTATATCGACGGAGTCGCAGTCTCCGCCGGGATGCTCGAGCGGGAAGTGCTGATGCTCGAAATCGTACTCGCCGAGCGATACTGTGCAAAGGATCAGGACCGGGATAGGGAAATGCGGCTCAAGTGCCACGATCGGCGGAACCTCCGCCCGTATTGACTGCAGCAGAGCCCGCCTCTCGAACTCGTCCAATCCTTGCCAATATCTGTATCGAACTCCCATGACCTTGTCGGCGGCAAGGCCCGCGGACGCGACGATCCGGCGCTGTGTCCCGGCATCCAGATGGAGAAGCGAGGCGAATGCGAAATTCTCATCCTCGAACATGTCGGGGAACTGGCTGAGCGCCAGACGCGCGGTCATCCGGCCGAACTCCGTAACCGCCTCGTCGGAGAGAATGTTCTGCGGTCCGCGTCCGCGGACGAGCAGGCGCCCGTTCAGGGTCGGGATGCCGGATTGGGAGATCTGCGCAGAGGCCGGGCTCGTCCTGACGCCATCCGCGGCGGCTTGCTTGATGCCGGAGACAGCAGCGGCGAACCGCACGCGCTGCGGTACCGAGTCCTTCAGTATGCAGACACGTGCTTGCGCGTTGTAGGTGAATGCCTGGCAGCGGTCGTCATCGGCGCAAAGTTGCAGGCATCGAGCAGCCGGGATGTCCCTGAGGGCCGGCTCGGACATTCCTGACCGGTAGTCGCCGTAGGGGAGGTCATAACCGGGAAGGATCGCAAAAGAACCGGCTCCGGCCGATTGCAGGCTCCCAAGGGAGCTGGAAGCAGCCGATGCTGCGGAATCCGCCGACGATGCAGGAAGGCGTGCAGTACCGGTCGGCTGAAGCGCACGAAGCGCCGTCAGGAGAGCGCGGTCTGCTCTACCGGTGATCGCCATGCCCGCATCTCGCTGGAAATCGGCGATCGCGCGGCGCGTTTTCGAGCCCATCCTGCCGTCTATGGCACCGGGGGAATAGCCCAGCCGGGTCAGAAGCGCCTGCACCTCGGCCACCTGGCTGCTACTGCCTTGCGCCGGACGCACAGGCCTTGCATGGGCACCCGGCGTTCTGCCGACCGGCGGCTCCGAGGGCCTTGCCGCTTCATTCAGAATGGTCTCGAGCCCCTGGCGAAGCAAACTCTCCGGGTTGAACTGCGCCAAGCCCGAGAACGCACTCCAGATGCTGATTGACAGGACGGTCAATATCACGAACAGCAGTCTGCGCATATCGCAGAATACCGAGCGCCTTCCGCGACGTAAATTACCTGATTGATCTAGCCAGGCCAGTTATACTTAACGGCAGCATGCCTAATCTAATGCATGTCTTCCGAACGTGGGTACCGGTTTCGGGAGACGTGCTTTAGCTCGAACCCCCGTGCTCGGCGCGAACGATCGCGGCACCCTCGGCCATCGCCTTCATCTTGCCGAAGGCGACGTCGCGCGGCAGGTATTTCAGGCCGCAGTCGGGTGCGATCATCAGCTTTTCGGGCGCGACATGGGGAAGCGCCTTGCGGATGCGGCCGGCGACGATCCCGGGCGTCTCGACTTCGTGCGTCGACAGGTCGAGCACGCCGAGGATGATCGTCTTGCCTTCGAGCTTCGCCAGCACAGAGCAGTCCATATTGGACTGGGCGGTTTCGATCGAGACCGCCTTGACCGCCGTGTCGGCCAGTTCCGGCAGGAAGCTGTAGCCGCTCGGCCGCTCGTGGATGATCGCGGCATAGCCGAAGCAGATGTGCAGCGCCGTCTCGCCCTCTATGCCGTCCAGCGCGCGTGCCAGTGCCTTCAGGCCGTATTGCCGGGCTTTCTCGGGCCGGGCCTGCATATAGGGCTCGTCGATCTGGACGATGTCGGCGCCGGCCGCGAAAAGATCCCTGATCTCCTCGTTTACCGCGGCGGCGTAGTCGACGGCCAATTCCTCGTCGCTCTCGTAGAAATCGTTCTGCGCCTGCTGCGACATGGTGAAAGGGCCGGGAACGGTGATCTTGATCGTGCGGTCGGTATTGGCGCGCAGGAACCGCACGTCGCGCGCTTCCACCGCGTGCCTGCGCTTCACCTTGCCCACCACGCGCGGCACCGGGTTCGGATGCCCGGAGCGGTCGAGCGCGGTGCCGGGATTGTCGATGTCGACGCCCTCCAACGCGGTGGCGAAGCGGTTGGAATAGCTCTCGCGCCGCATTTCGCCGTCGGTGATGACATCGAGGCCCGCCCGCTCCTGGTCGCGGATCGCAAGCAGCGTCGCGTCGTCCTGTGCCTCGTCAAGGAACTCCGGCGCGACGCGCCAGAGTTCCCTTGCCCGCACACGGGGCGGGAAGCGGCCCGCGAGCTTCTTGCGGTCGATCAACCATTCAGGTTGGGCGTAGGAGCCGACGAGGGAAGTCGGGAAGAGCGGCAAGCCGGCGAACATGTTTCGGTATCCTCCTTTGTTGCGCAATTCCGGACGCAAAACCGCTGCGCACTTTTGCTGGAATTGAGCTTGTCTCACGCAATTCCGGACGCAAAACCGCTGCGCACTTTTGCTGGAATTGCTTTAGTTCCTGAACACGTCACGGTCGATGCCGGAGGCCTCGAACAGATGGTCGCGGCTTGCTTCCAGTTCGGCGCGCAGCTTCGGCAGATCGACATCAACCAGACTGCCGCGCCACTTCCGGATCCTGCCCGCCACCATCACGGTGTCGACATTCGAGCGCTCCATCAGGGTCACCACCGCGCCGGTGGCGTGGTTCAGCGGCGCGACATTGATCGCCGAGGCGTCGAGCAGCACGATATCGGCTTCCTTGCCGGGCGTCAGGCTGCCGGTCCTGCGGTCAAGCTTCAGGCCTTTGGCACCTTCCAGCGTCGCGAAGCGCAGCACGTCGCGCGACGTGACCATCGCGGCGCAGTCGGTCCTGCCGCCGAGCGCCTCCTCGTTGATGAAGGCGCGCTGCAGCGTCATGGCCGAGCGCATCTGGGTGAAGGGATCGGCGGTCATGGTGCATTCCACATCCGTCGAGAGAGAAGGCTGCATGCCGAGGTCGAGCGCCTTCTGGATTGGGGGCATGCCGTGGCGCATCGTCATCTCGATCGGCACCGACAGCGACACGTGCGACCCGGCATCGGCGGCCGTCTTCCATGCCAGGTCCGACATGCCGGTCATGTGGATGAAGATGTTGTCGGGACCGAACTGGCCGGACTTCGCCAATTCGTCGAAGGTCGGGCGCATTCCGAAGGTGCCGACCACATGCAGCGCGATCGGCAGGCCGAGCTCGCGACCGATCGCCCAGGCTTTCTCGTAGCCGGGAATATAGATCTCGCCGCCCATGACCATGCTGAGCAACTGGTCGTCGGATGAGAAATACTGCTCTCTCAGACGGCGCGCATCCTCAGGGTATTTCGCGCGGTCGCCCCAGCCTTCGAAGTAGCCGAAGACGGCGCGGCGGCCGGCGTCGCGCAGCGCCTCTACGGCCGCGTCGGAATGTTCGGGCGAATGGTGGATCTGCGAGACGTCCATGACGGTCGTCACGCCGGCGTCGATCTGCGACAGCGACCCGAACAACTCGTTGATGTAGACGTCCTGCGGCCGGTAGACCACCGAGAACTTCTGCAGCATGTGCTCGTAGTAATTGTAGAAGCTGTGCGGCTGACCGTCGTTGATCAGGATGCAGTCCGCCAGGAAACCGCGCAGCGCGGTCTCGAACTGGTGGTGATGCGTGTCGACGAAGCCGGGGATGACGATCATATCAGTCGCATCGACCACCGCCGCATCGCCTGCTTCCAGGCCGGTGCCGACCGCCTCGATGCGTTTGCCCGAGACCAGGACGTCGCCACCCGCGAAATCACCCACCTCGGGATCCATCGACAGGACATGGCCGCCGCGGATGAGAAGCTTGCGCCCGTCCTGGCCGGACCATGAGGGCATGACGCCCGCCGCTGGTTTGCCGCCCTGCGCGGCAGCGGATGCTTCGCCCGCGGGGCCGAAATGCATGCCGGGGCGCCCTTCAGCACAAAATCTGCACATGATTTCTCCTCCCAAAGAAAATCGAAGTGTCTGTCGGCGGCTGCGCCGCCTCATTCCAGTGGCCTCAATCGCCGGCGCGGCCCATCCGGGCCGCTTGGCTTTCGCGCCAACGGCGCGGCGCGCGGTCGCGCGCTCCAACGGTCGATATCGACCGTTGGAAAAATGCCCCATCACGTCTCCACAGTCGGGTACTCCTTGCCGCGCCAATGCTGCAGCCGCTGTGCGAAGTGGCGCTGGAAGGCGAGCGGGCCTTTCTCCTTCATGTAGGGTTCGTCGTAGATGCCGATGAAAAGCGTGAGGTTGAGGAAGAAATGCGCGCCCATCTCGAAGAGCGCGACGAAATCGTGCTCCTCGAGCGCCTTGCGCTCTTCGTCCGTGAAGCCATGCACGGTCGACAGCTCGACCTCGTTGAGGCGCGGCCCGATCGACTGCTCCCATGTCGCGACGAAATTCTTCGGATCCTCGGCGTAGCGCTCGAGGAAATCGGGATTGCGATCGACCTGGAACAGGAACTTGTCGACGTAGTATCTGCTCATGCCGCGCGCTCCTCTATCCCGGCCCGGGGGTACCAGGTGAGATAGGCTTCCATCGTGTGGAAGAGGTCGAGATTGTCGACATAGTCGGCCCTCTCGGGTCCGGCGACGCCCAGCATCAGGATGAAGTTCAGGAAGCCGTGGGTGGCGTTGCCGCTCTTCGCCATGCTCTCATGGGTGACGTTCGCCAGTATGGCGTCGATATCGCCATTGCGGAGCCATTCGATGGCCTGGCGGTCGAATTCCGGATCGGGCCCGGTTTCCATGAACTGGCGCGGGCCTCCGAGTTCCAGCGACAGATGCCCGGTGCCGATGGCGGCGATGCGCTTGTCGGAGGGATAGTCGTCGATCGCCTTCCTGATCGCGCGGCCGAGGTCATAAAACCGTTTCGGCGAGGGCAGCGGTGGGGCGAAGATGTTGGTGTAGATCGGCACCACGGGCAGATCGTTGTCCGGGCGCACGGTGATGATCGGGCAGATTATCGAATGGTCGATCTTCAGCTCGTTGGAGAATGCGAAGTCGAACCCCTGGTCCATCAGGTGACGATGCATGAAGCGCGACATGTCGACGTCGCCCTCGAGCCGGTATTTCGGGATGCCGAACTCGCGCTCCTCGTTCCAGAACGTCGCGTCGTAGCGCTCCGCCTTGCCGATGAGGAACTGCGGATAGTTGTCGAGGAATATCTGATGGAAGTGGTCCGAACCCACCATCACCAGGATATCCGGCGCGGTACGGGCAAGCGTCTCGCGATAGGCCTCGACCTTGCGCTTCCATTCCGGTGCCTGCGGGATCTGTTGTTCGGGCGGCATGGTGGTCGCCCGCAGGTAGAACGGGTGATGGGTCGAAGCCAGGGTGGCGACAAGCTCAGCCAAGACGATCCTCCTTTCGTCCGGGACGGTGGTCGAACCGTCCATCTATCGAAGCGTCCCGCGGTCCGGCCTGGGTTTCAGGCGCTTCAAGGTCCTGCCCGCCATGCATCAGCGCGCCCTCCATATCGTTCAGGCGCCCATGACGGACTGCAGGACGGGGTAGCGCTTGATCATATGGCCGATGCGCGATGCCGCCGCGCGCAGCGACGGCAGGCGCTCCGCGACGAGCATCTCCGGCGTCACCACGCCGGTGTAGCCCGACGTGTTCAGCGCCGCGACCGTGTTGCCGTCGGGGCCGCGGATCGGCACGGCGAGCGCCGTGATGCCATAGTCGAGCTGATCGACCGTGGTGGCGTATCCGGCCTTCCGCACGGCGAGAATCTCGCGGCGCAGTTCGGACGGATCGGTGATCGTCTTCGAGGTGAGGGCTTCGGGCCGCACGGTGTCGATATAGGCGTCGAGCGCGGCATCCGGGAGACCGGCAAGCAGCACGCGCCCGAGCGAGGTGGCGCAGGCCGGATAACGCGCGCCGACAACCGCCGCCGCGCGCCGTGCCCGCTGGACCGAATTGTGGGCGATGTAGATCACGTCCTGGCCTTCCAGCGTGCCGACGGACGACGCGTCGCCGAACTGCCGAACCAGCTCGCGCAGATCGGGCTGCAGCACTTCGTCGATGCGGGCGGCGAAATAGAAGGCCGACCCGAGCGTCATCACTTTGGGCCGCAGGTGAAACCGCTTGTTCTTCTGCCCGATATAGCCGAGCGCCTGCAGCGTGATGAGACTGCGCCGCGCCGCCGCCGGTGAGAGCCTTACACGCCTGGCCACCTCGCTCAGCGTCATTTCCGCATGTGAAGCATCGAAGCACTCCAGGACCGCCAGTCCCTTGGCGAGAGCCTCGACGAACTCAGCCGGCCGGTCCGCGCCCGCCTCGACATCGCCGGCGTCCTGGACGGCTTCGCCCGCCAACATGCGCATTCTCTCCTCCATGCGGTCGCGCCCCCTTCGTCCCACCGCAAGTTCAAGCTTGACGCTACGCTAGAGGAGCTTTAGCTTTTCGGCAAGTGCAATTTTTTTCGGCATGCGAAAACTCATATGCGAATCGGAAAGCAGGAACAGGCCTTCACGGCCATTGCCACGTCGGATGCGGACACGATCACGATCCGGGGCCACGACCTGTGCTCCGAGCTGATCGGCCAGATCGATTTCACCGCCTATTTCTGGCTGCTCGTGACCGGCAACAAACCGACGGAAACGCAGATCGCCGTCACCAATGCCTGCCTCGTCGCGATTGCCGAGCACGGCCTCGTTCCCAGCGTCCAGGCGGCGCGCATGACGCTCGCCGCCGCCCCGGAAGCCTGGCAGGGCGCAATGTCGGCCGGGCTGCTCGGCATGGGCACGGTGGTGGCCGGCAGTTCCGAGGTCGCGGGCCGTTACATTGCCGGCATCCTCAACGCAAGCCGCGCGCCCGGCGCCGATCTGGACAGTGCGGTGCGGGCCAGTCTCGCGGACCTCAAGGCGCGGCGGGAAAAGGTGCCCGGCCTCGGCCACCCGCAGCACAGCGCGGGCGACCCCCGCGCCAACGTGTTGCTCAGCTTCGCCGACGACCGGGGCGTGTCGGGCGACGCCGTCGCCTGCCTGAGGGCGCTCGGGCGCATCGCGCCGGAATTGATGAACCGGCCGCTGCCGATCAACGTGTCGGGCGCTATCCCGGCGCTCATGCTCGACGCGGGATGGCCGGTCGAGGCAATGAAGGGCATTCCGCTGCTGGCGCGCGCGGCCGGCCTGGTCGCGCATCTCCACGAAGAGGCGCAGCGGTCGATCGGCTTCATCATGTCCCACCAGGCCGACCTCGCCATCAGCTATGACGGCCCTGGTGCCGCCACCTCGACGAAGCAAAGGTGAGGCCCCTGGCATGAAGATCCTCAAGGACGTCCGGGTCGTGGAGATGGGGACCTACATCACCGGTCCGGCAGCGGGCATGCATCTGGCCGACCTCGGCGCCGACGTGATCAAGGTGGAGAGGCCCGAGACAGGCGACCCGTTCCGCGCCTTCAAGGGCGGCCTCTACTCGCCCCACTACCAGACCTACAACCGCAACAAGCGGTCGATCGCGCTTGACACGAGCAAGCCGGACGACCGGGCGGTCTTCCATGAGCTGATCGGGACCGCCGACGTCTTCATCCAGAACTTCCGTCCCGGCGTGGCGGAAAGGATCGGAGCCGGCGAGAAGGAGTTGAACAGGCTCAATCCCGGCCTCGTCTACTGTGCGATCTCGGGGTTCGGCCAGAGCGGGCCGTCGCGCGACCGCCCCGCATTCGATACCGTCGCCCAGGCCGCCAGCGGCTACCTTCGCCTGCTCACGCCGCCGACCAATCCCCGCATCATCGGCCCGGCGATCGCGGACGCCGTCACCGGCCACTATGCCGCTCTCGGCATCGTCTCGGCGCTGCTCGAGCGCGTGAAGACGGGCAAGGGCCGCCGCCTCGACATCTCCATGCTGGAGGCGATGTGCCATTTCAACCTGGACAGCTTCACCCACTACTATTCCGTCGGCGAAGTGATGGGGCCGCTGAGCCGGCCCACGGTCTCGCAGTCCTATACATTCGCCTGTTCGGACAAGAAATGGATCGCCATCCACATGTCCTCGCCGCCCAAATTCTGGGAAGGCCTCGTCTCGGCGGTCGGCATGCCCGAATTGGCGACGGACCCGCGCTTCGCCGAGCGCATGGCGCGCATCGGGCACCAGAGCGAGCTGATCGAGGTGCTGACGCCCGTGTTCGCCGGGAAGACGCGCGAGGAATGGTGCGACCTGCTGCTGAAGCACGAGGTGCCGCACGCGCCCGCCTACGATTCCGACGAGGCGCTCGAGGATCCGCAGGCCGTTCACCTCAACATCAAGGTGGGCGCCGAGCACGCTGAGATGGGGCCGTTCACGACGGTGCGCGCGCCCTACAATTTCGACGGCGAGGCGGACCTCTCGATCCTGCCGCCGCCGATGCTCGACGAGCACGGCGCGGAAATCCGAGCCGAGCTCGAACGCAAGGCGGGTTGACGCACGATGGCGCGGGCACCGGAGAAGATCGTGACGAGGGAACGATGAAGCTCGGCGTGCCGGGCTGGAAATCAAGCGGTTTGGAACTGGGAGGAAACCGACATGCATAGACTAAGAGGACTGCTGCTCGCCGCGGCGATGGCATTTCCAGCCGTCGCCCACGGCCAGGAAGAGATCGAGCTCACGGTCGCGTCCAGCCACCCGCTGGTCATCCCCTGGGTCGGGATGATCAAGTCGGTCTTCATGGCCGAGACCGATCGCCAGCTCGCCGAGAAGGGCAATTACAAGATCAAATGGAACGAGGCGTTTGGCGGCTCGCTCTACAAGGCCAACGCCACGCTGACCTCTGTCCAGGAGGGTGTCACCGACGTCGGCTGGGTGTTCTCCTTCCTGGAAGGGGCCAAGCTGCCGCTCAGCCAGGCCTCGACCTACGCCCCGTTCGCCACCGCCAACCCGCCGGTGCAGCTCGAGGTGATGTCGGATCTGCTTGAGAACAACGAGGCCTTCAGGAACGAATGGGAGCAGTATGACCTGAAGGTGCTGGGCCTCACCGGCACGGACGACTATGACATCTATACCAAGAAGCCGATCGAGGGCGTCGCCGATCTGAACGGCATGAAGCTTTCCGCGCCCGGCGTGCTGGGGCAGTGGCTGCGCGGCACCGGAGCGAACGCTGTCGACGGCTCCCTGCCGACCTTCTACACCGACATCCAGACCGGTGTGTCCAACGGCGTGCTGTCGCTCGCGCTGGGCGTCCTGCCGGCCAAGCTCTACGAGGTCGCGCCCTACATCACGCGGGTGCGCATCGGCACCGCCTTCTCCGGAGCAGTGGCCATCAACAAGGACAGCTGGGACAGCCTGCCCGAAGAGGTTCAACAGGCGATGATCGCGGCGGGCAAGGCGTATACCGAAGCGCACGGCAAGGACCTGCTCGAGCGCCACGAAGCGGCCTTCGCCAAGATGGTCGAACTCGGCAAGGGCCAGAACCCGCCGGTGACGATCTCCGAACTGCCCGAAGGCGACCGGCAGAAGTGGGTCGACGGCCTTCCCGACATCGCCGGCGAATGGGCGGCCGATGCGGAAGCGCGCGGTCTTCCCGGCAAGGCATTCATGAAGGCCTATATGGAGGGCCTTCGTGCCTCCGGCGAGAAGCCCGCGCGGGACTGGGACAAGGACATGTAAGCGCTCGCTGGAGCGGCGGACGCACGGATGGAACCGGTGCTGCCGCTCCATCCATTGGTTCGGCATCGGATCCTCCCGGAACCGGGACCCGGTTTCGGGTCCGATGCTCCAGCGCAGGGGCAAGACATGCAGGTTGAACCCAACAGGACCGGCGCGGCGACGAATGGCCCGCCCGGCCGCAGGAATCCGATGCCGTTGTGGAACAGATGGGTCGACGGGCTGGCGGCCCTCGGCACCATCATGATCGTCTTCCTCATGGCGATCATCGTCGCCGACGTGATCGCCCGGAACATCATGGGCGCGTCCCTGCCCCTGATCGCCGAACTGGGAGCGCTGACCGTCGTCCTCATCGTCTTCCTTCAGCTTGGGACGGCGGTCCGCAACGACCGGCTGGCCAGCACCGAATTCTTCATGACCGCGATGTCGGAGCGGTGGCCCGGCATCGCTGCCGGGATCCGCGCCACCTGGGACCTCGCCGGGGCTGTTCTGTGTGCAGGCATCGCATGGTCGAGCTGGGGCATCTTCCGGCGCGACGTCGAGCACAGCGAGTTCATCGGCGTCATCGGCGTGCTGACCATGCCGACGTCGCCGTTCCGCGCGCTGATCTTCCTCGGCGCCGCGGTCGCGTCCGCGCAGTTCCTGCTGATGGCGGCGACCCGTCTGCGCCGGGCGGCAAAGCAGGAAGGCGGCGCGGAATGACCGGTATCGAGATCGGCATTGCCGCGATTGCCGTCCTGCTCGTCCTGATCCTGCTGGGGCTGCCGATCGGGGTGGCGATGATGGTCTCGTCCTTCGGGGCCGTCGCCTTCATCCGCAACGAGACCGTCGCCTTCAGGATGCTCGGCTCCGTCGCCAACGACAGTCTGGAGGAATATCTCTACGCCATCGTGCCGCTGTTCGTGCTGATGGGGCTTCTGGTCACCATCTCCGGCGTCGGCAAGGATACGTTCGATCTCTTCGAGCGCATGCTGCGGCGGTTCCGGACCGGACTGGGCATCGCCACCGTCTTCGCCAACGCGATCTTTGCTTCGATCACAGGCATATCCGTCGCCTCGGCATCCGTGTTCTCGCGCATCGCGGTGCCCGAGATGGTGCGGCATGGCTACACGCCGAAGTTCTCCACCGGCGTGGTGGCCGGCAGTTCGGTGCTTGGCATGCTGATACCCCCCTCTCTGCTGATGGTCGTCTATGCGGTGCTGGCGGAGGAATCGGTCGGCCGCATGTTCCTGTCGGGCGTGGGTCCGGGCATCCTCTTGTCCATCCTTTTCGCGGTCACCATCATGCTGATGGCATGGCGGCGGCCCGCCTCGGTGTTCGAACGGGAGGGGACGAGGGTCGATGGCCGCGAGACGATCGGCCTGCTGGACGGCGTGCGCAAGGGCGCGCCCATCCTCGCGCTGATGACGGTCGTGCTCGGGGGCCTCTATGGCGGCTTCCTCAATCCGACCGAGGCCGGCGCCATGGGCGCGCTCGGGGCATTGCTGATCGCTCTCGCGCGGCGATCCCTGACCCCGTCCAGCTTCTGGTCGTTGCTGGTCGAAACCGGTCAGATCACCGTCTCGGTGCTGTTCCTGATCGTGGCCGCGACCTTCTTCAGCCGGATGCTGGCGATGTCCGGCCTGCCGCTGGCGCTGGCCGAGTTCCTTATCGGCGGGACGCTCGGGCCATGGGGCTTCATGCTGGTGTTCATCTCCCTCGTCATCCTGATGGGATGTTTCATCGATTCGATCTCGATCATGCTGATCCTGCTGCCTATCGCACTGCCGGTCGCCCAGGCTGCCGGCTTCGACATGATCTGGTTCGGCGTCATGACCGTCATCGCGGTCGAGATCGGGCTGCTGACGCCGCCGTTCGGCCTGTCAGCCTACACGGTCAAGTCGGCGCTCAACGACCCCAGGCTGAGGGTCGGCGACATCTTCCGCGGTTCCTTTCCTTTCGTGCTCACCATGGTGGTGTGCCTGATCGTCCTGGCGATCTTCCCGCAGATCGCGACCTGGCTCGCGAGGCTCTGACGATGCACTCGATCCTTTGTCTTTGCGGCAGCCTTCGCGCCGCATCCTCGTCCAAAGCCGTGGTGGAGACGATCTGCCAGAAGCTTGCCGGCGAGGCCGGCTTCACCCGCTTCGATATCGGCTCGCTGCCGCACTACAATGCCGACCTCGACCCTCTGCCGGACAGCGTGGCCGCGCTGAAGAACGCAATCGCGGCCGCCGACGGCGTCATCATCATCACGCCGGAATACAACTATTCCGTTCCGGGCGTGCTGAAGAACGCCATCGACTGGGCATCCCGCCCAGCATACGCCTCGGTGCTGAAGGACAAGCCGGTCTTCATCGCTACCGTCTCGGGAAGCGCGATAGGCGGCGTGCGGGCGCAGGCGCATCTGAAGAACGTGCTCGGGGCCGTGCTGGCCAGGACCTTCGTCTGGCAGGAAGTGGCGATAACCCATTCCAACACCAAGGTGCGGGACGGCTATCTCGCGGACGAGGCCACGGAGACGTTTTTGTTCGAGGCGCTTCGTGCGTTCTTTCGTTCTCTCGGAAGACCGTGAAGCCGCCAGATTGCATATCGTCTCGCCCAACGAGACTCACGGCCGCCTACTACCGGCATTTCCTGCCGCGCATTCTTGAACAAGTCGTGCAAGAGCAACTCTGGACGGGCAGATGGCCGTCACGCGAGGACAGTCGTCGACTACACTCCGCGCCTATGCCACGGGTGCCGCCAAGAGCTGTTCTATGAACCGGAAGGCCGCCGGTCGGTTCTCCTCCCAGGTCGGTAGGATCTGGTCCGGCGGCAGGATGAAACCGCCTTCCTGGAAGGTGCGCGGCCTCAGTTCAACTGTGAAGGACGGTATGCCGTAGGTCCCGTAGGTCCAATCCGTCGTGTCGCCCGCAGTCGGGTAGAGCTCGGACGATTGCTGCGGGACATAGACCTTGCCATGCACCTCCTGGATAAGGGTTTGCATCTCCTGGGCCATCCCCACCATTTGCTCCCGGTGCTCAACGTCCGGGACAGGTCTGTCCGTGTAGCCCCAGGGGTAGAGTATGAGCTGAGAATAGCTGTGATAGGTGATCACGCCGGCGAAGCGTTCGCAGCCTATGAGATTGCGGACCGCCTGCGTCTCCGGCTCGGAGAAAGCCCGCGGGCCGACATAGGTCTCGTCGCTCGGCACGTGGCTGGAGGTGGAGACATCAAGAGTGCCCCACATGTAGCCATAGTTGCGGTTCGGGTCGACGCCGAACGATCCGTCGTCGTTCCTCCGGCGGTTCTTGCGCCAAAGCCGTTCCTGCGCCCGACTGTGTTCATGGCCGTCCGGGTTGACCATCGGGGCAACCCAGACTTCTCCGCTCGTGAGCCAGCCTGCGATCGTCGCCTCGTCGGCCCGCACGACGAGTTCCTTGGCGAGCAGGAAAGGCACTTCCACGGCGATCCACTCGCGCGCGTGGTGGCAGCCCATGAATAGGACTTTGGGAACACCGCCGCGACGGTCCCCGATCCGCAAGGCCAGTATGGGCCGGCCCTCGATGCTTCGGCCGATCTCGATCAGCTGGGCGATGTCCGGCCTCGCTTCCGCGAGCTGCCGCAGTTCCGCCTCCAGGCTGGCGGCCGAGTGATATTGTTCCGTTGCCTCCGCCCTGGCGAAGGTGGACAGGTGCCGCGCCACATCCTCGATCTGCTCCACGAGGTAGCCCATGCTGGACAGGCGGTCCAGCTGAGCCTCGGTTCCACGAAGGATCAGGTGATCCGGCTTGACCTCCCAAACGTCGATGCCCAGCGGTACTCGAAGAACGTCCCCAAGTGGCTTCTGCGGTCCCGAAGACGTGACCTTGGCGATGAGGCTCATATGTCCATTCCTCCGTTCGACAGAGCCAGCCCGATCAGGGACCCTCCGGTTGCCCGTCGGGGTGACAGGAGCTGGGTACGCCACTTTCCAGGTCGGCAATCGTGCGGAGGCGCTCGACGCCAGCCATTCGCCGGCGCTCGAGTTCGGCAATCGTCTGCTCGGAGACGGCCGCCACGACGGCGTCGGCTTCCCGTTCCCAGACGTCGAAGCTCAGTGGAACCTTCAGGAGATCGTCGACTGTGCGACCCGCGGCTGGAGTGAGACGAACCAGCCAGCGGACCGTCGCGCGCCCCGCCATATCAGGTGCTCCTCGGCCATGCAGCCTGTCGCAACTCTAGCGCCTCCCGAAGAGAGCTGCAACGCCGCGCCCCGACATGCCGCACCCCGAACCGGTAGGCGCACGCCCTGGGCGGCGACGCGGGCTGCCTGCCGGCGGCCAGCCGGATACCCATCGCAAACTTCTCCTCGTCAAACGCCCGGTTGGCTCACGCCGCGAACAGATGCGCCTGCGCCGGGTCAAACCGGAACGCTACGGCACTACCCGTCTCGAAAATCTCGTCCTGGGGTATGGCAGCCAGCGCCCGCGCGCCGGATTCGGTGTCGAGGCTGACGATCGTCTCCGCGCCCAGCCGCTCGACCAGCGAGACGGTGCCGCATATCGTGCCGTCCCGATCGGACATGGCCTCGCGCCGCAGCGCCTGCGGGCGCACGCCCAGGACCGCGCGCTTGCCGACGGCAAGGCCGCCGGCGGCGACGGAGACCGGTGCGACCGCGGCCGACTCGACCGTGGCCATGCCGGACGCGACATCCGTCACGGTCACGTCGAAGAAGTTCATCTTCGGGGATCCGATGAAGCCCGCGACGAACCGGTTGGCCGGCTTCTTGTAGAGCTCGATCGGCGCGCCGACCTGCTGCACCTTGCCGCCCTCGAGCACCACGATCTTGTCCGCGAGCGTCATCGCCTCGACCTGGTCATGGGTGACATAGATCATCGTTGCGCCGAGTTCCTTGTGGAGCCGCGCGATCTCCATGCGCATGTCCATGCGCAGGGCGGCATCGAGGTTCGACAGCGGCTCGTCGAAAAGGAACACGCGCGGTTTGCGGACGATGGCACGGCCGATGGCGACGCGCTGGCGCTGGCCGCCGGAAAGCTGCGCAGGGCGGCGGTCAAGGAGTTGCCCGAGCTTCAGGATGCGCGCCGCCTCGCGCACACGCATCTCGATCTCGGCCTTCGGCGTGCGATTGAGCGTCAGGCCGAAGCTCATGTTGTCGTATACGCTGAGATGCGGATAAAGCGCATAGGACTGGAAGACCATGGCGATGCCCCGGTCGCGCGGTTCCATGTCGTTACAACGCTCGCCGCCTATGAAGAGGTCGCCACCGGAGATGTCCTCCAGTCCGGCGATCATGCGCAGCAAGGTCGACTTGCCGCAGCCGGACGGGCCAACGAAGACGACGAACTCGCCATCCGCAATCTCCAGTTCGACGCCCCTGATGATCTCAACAGCGCCGAATGTCTTTCGAAGCTTGTCCAGTCGCAGGCCTGCCATGTCATGTCTCCGGGGAATCGATATTGCGGATGGCCCGCGCCGTCTGCTGCAACGCTTCGAAAGCTGCGAGCCGTCTCGAATGGATGGCCGCCGTGTCGACTGCCGGCTGGAACATATGGGGGCCGCCGGTCATCGCCGCCATTGCATCCGGCAGGCTCGCGAAAGCGCTGGCCGTCGTGCCGAGCAGAACGGGCCCGCCCATGCCGGTTTCGACGTCGACTCCGATGAAATGATGCCTCACCATGCGCGTATCCCGATGCGTAGCGCCGGCATCACGCCGACGCCTGTCCGGTCAGGCGGCTGGCGCCAGGTCGGCCACCGACGCGCGGCTGCCATCCGGATTGCGCAGGTAGACGCCATGCTCGAGCTGCTGGCGGCGTAGCTCGCCGACATCGATGTCTGCCGGGGTACGATTGCCGCGAACCGAGATCTTCGCTGCGCGTCCGACCGCCTCGCCCATCGCCATGCAGGTCGCCATGACACGGATCGCACCCATCGCCTCGTGTGTCGCCGAGATCGAGCGGCCGGCGACGAGCAGGTTCGTCACCTTCTGGGGCACGAGCGAGCGGTACGGGATGTCGTAGCAGTCGCCGCACCAGATCAGCGTGCAACCCTGGTCGCCTGGACGGTGGATGTCGATGGGATAGGAAGCAACCGCCACGGCGTCGTCGAAATGGCGGCAGGCGAGCACGTCCTCCTGCGTCATGACGTATTGACCGACGATGCGCCGCGTCTCCCGGATGCCGAGAAAGGGTGCTGTCTTCGTGAAGTAGGCCTGTTCGAAGCCCGGCACATAGTTGACGAGATAAGTGATGATATCGTCTATCTGGGCTCTGCCCTCGATCTCGCCATTGGTGAGGCTGCGCGCGTCGGTGCCATCCGTGCCGGCGACCCGCGTCATGTTGATCCAGACCTCGCCCTTCTTGAGGCCGGTGATGATGATCGTGCGCTCATTGGGGATCTTGAGGCCGCGCTCCTCCTTGGCCTTGGCCATCAACTCGCGCAGGCCCACCACGATGAACTGGTGGTTCTGGCCGAAATACTCTGCCGGAATGAAGTCGGTGAGATAGGTGCGCGCCTGCGGCGGCGCGTTCGCGATCGACATGCGCAGCTTGTCGGTATCGACCCCGCCAAGGCAGAACATCAGGGTTGGCGGCTGCATGCCGCCCTCGGCATTGCCCTTCTCGGTCGGCACACCGGCCCGATAGGCGACATCCGCGTCGCCGGTGCAGTCGATCACGACCTTCGCAAGAATTGCCGAGCGGCCGCTCTTGCTCTCGGTGACGATGCCGCGGATCGTGTCGCCATCCATCACGACACCGGCGAAGAAGGTGTAGAACAGCACGTCGACGCCGGATTCAGTCAGCATCTCGAGCGCCACCGTCTTCACAGCTTCGGGTTCCACCAGGGTGATGCCCATGTGCAGCGGGCATGGCCGGTGCTCGCTGGCACCGTCTCGTTCCCTGCGCAGGCGCTGGATGAACTTCTCCGGCAAGCCGTCGATGATCTGGTTGCCCTTCTGGCCGAGAAAGCCCAGCACCGGCAGGCCGATCGTCATGTTGCCGCCGACGAAGCTGCGGCTTTCCACCAGGCCGACCCGCAGGCCGTCCTCGGACGCCGCGAGCGCGGCCGTGAGGCCCGACGGGCCACCGCCGACCACGAGAACGTCGTATTCGGCCGAGATCGGGATTGAGCGGGCCGGTTCCTGGATGGAGCGGACTGCGGAGCTGGACATGTCTGTTTCCTCGGGTTTTGCCGGCCGCCACCTGGCACCGGCAAGGCATTTCCTGTTTGATCCAGCAGCCCGGGCCGTCGCCGGCCCGGGCGCACGTTCATCGCTGCTGTCAGGCTGGCAACAGCGGCTTGACCCGTTCGATGATGGCGGCCACCGCATCCTTCACCGGCTTGCGGCCGATTACGGCAAGCTGCACCTCTTCGAGCATGGTCGCCTGCGCGCGTGCCGCCTCCGGGAAGGGCGGGAAGGCGCCGCGCGCGTTTGCAAGCACCTTCGCCTCGACCTCGGCCACGGGGTTCTTCTGTGTCAGTGCCGGATCGGCATAACTCGACACGCGCACCGGGCCGTTGCCGTTGAGCGCCATGCCAAGCGTGACCCGCTTGCTCGACACCTCCTTGATGTAGGACCAGGCGAGTTGCTTGTCCTTGGCATTCTTCGGAATGACCATCGCCCAGGCCTCCGTGACCGATGCCATCGGCATCTTGCCGGCCAGGATGGCCGAGATCGGGAACTCGATGGCCTTGATCCTGCCCGGGTACTTGCTCTGCTCCGGATTGTTGAGCTGGGCATTGCGGGCGAAAGGGAGCACGGTGAAAGCTGCACGGCCTTGCTGGATCCACGTCACCTGGTCATCGTTCTTGGTGGTGGCGTAGTTGCGGGGCAGGGCGCCTGCTTCGAACATGCCGCGAAGCGTTTCGAGCCCCTGCTCCATGGCGGCCGGATCCGGCACGAGCTGGAAGTCCCTGGTGATGAAATCGCCGCCGAAAGCGCGTGCGAACATCACCGGGAAAACTGCGAGGTCGCTGGCGAGGATCATGCCGGTCACCGGGGTGCCGGCCGCCGAGGTGAAGGTCGTCTTCTTCGCCTGTTCGACGAGTTCCTCGAGCGTGGCCGGCGGCGCGGAGATGCCGGCCTCCTCAAGCAGTTCCTCGTTGTAGAACAGGCCCTGGGTGGCGTGGCGCACTGGAATGCCGATGAGCTTGCCGTCGACCGTCATGCCCTCGACGAGGCCGGGCGCGATATCCCCGAAATCCTCTATCGGATCATCCTTGAGCATGCCATCCAACGGCTCGAACAGCGAAGCGATCTCCGAGGTCGGCCGGTTGTCGACCATGTAGCCGACGCCGTAGTCGGTCTCGCCCAGGCTCGCCTCGCGGAACAGGCGGTCCATCAGCGGATTGGAATCGAGGGTCGTGAAGACGATCTCGGCGGCGTTGTCGGCCCTCCAGCCTTTCATCAGGTCGCTGTCGGTTCCGGTGCCCAGAACTGTCTCGTGCACCTTGTGGCTGAGCACGTTGAGCGTCTTGCCCGCTGCCCGCGATGGACTGACGGCAAGTGCTGCCGCACCGCCCAGCGCGGTTCCGAGAAAGCCGCGCCTCGTTATGTCAAGATTGAACGCTTTCATGGTCGTTTTCCTCCCTTGCAGACGGATCTTCATCCCTTGGTGGCGCCGGCCGTCAGCCCGGCGACGAGATAGCGGTTCATGAGCACGACGAAGAGCAGGACGGGCGCGAGCTGCACCGTGGAAGCCGCGAACAGGATCCCCCAGTCGACGCCGTCGATGGAGCCGATCATTTCCGAAATGACCAGCGGCGTGGTCTTGGCGTTGGTCGCGATGAAGATGAAGGCGAATAGGAACTCGTTCCAGGCGAACACCACCACGAAGACGGCGACCGCGAGGATGCCGGGAGCGGCCAGCGGCACCACGACGCGCCGCAGGATGGTGAGACGCCCTGCCCCGTCGATCTCGGCGGCCTCGTCCAGCTCGCGGGGGATCTGGTCGATGAAGGTGCGCATCAGCACCGTGCCGAGCGAAACGAAGAAGGTGGCGTAGAGAACCATCAGCACGACATGGGTGTCGTTGAGTCCCATCGCATTGACGATCGGGAACAGCGGCAACGTCACCACGATCGGCGGGATCAGTCGCACGACGATCAGGAACATCACGCTGGCATTGAGGAACCGGCCGGAGTTGCGCGAATAGACGTAGCCGGCGCAGGTGCTTGCGATCACCGCCAGCGCCGTCGCCCCGGCCGTCACGATCGTGCTGTTGATCAGCCCGTCGAAGAACACGCCCCAGCGGTTCCACAGCGAGGCATAGTGCTCGAAGGTGGGCGTGAACAGGTAGGCCGGCGGGACCGCGAAGATCTCCTGCCCCGGCTTCACCGACGACATCACGATGAAGGCGATCGGGAACAGCGACCAAACGAGCAGTGTGACCACCGCCGCAGCCTTCCCCACCCCGATGACAAGCCGTTTAGTGCGCATTCGTAGCCACCTGTCTGCGCAGAAGGAAGACATAGCCGGCGGCGAGCAGCAGCGAGGCGACGACCATGATCCAGGCGGTCGCGGCGGCGGTGCCGAAGGCGTTGTAGCTGAAGGCTTCCTGGTAGAGATAGACGGCCACCACTTCGGTCGACCGGGCCGGCCCTCCGCCCGTCAGCAGCCACACCTCCGAGAAGATGCGGAAGGCAAAAATGTAGCGGAAGAGCAGCGCCACCGCGATCGCCGGCCCCAGCAGCGGCAGCGTAACGCGCCGGAAGGCCTGGAAGGCGGTCGCACCGTCAATTCGCGCTGCCTCATAGAGGTCCCTGGGTATCGCCAGCCGCGCGGCATAGAGGATGATGAAGGTGAAGGGCAGATGCAGCCAGATCGTGAGCAGCGCGATCAGGATCATCGCGTGCGTGGGCTCGAACGACCAGTCGAGGATCGGCAGGCCGAGCGCCTGGAGGGCCAGCGTCACCGGTCCGGCCGATGTGTCGAACAGGAAACGCCACATCACGACCGCGATCACCTCGCTGACCGCGTATGGCGCCAGAACGGCCACCAGCAGGAAGCGGCGGAACGGCAGGCCGCTCGCGAAAAGCAGCGCCACCAGAAGCCCGATCGCAAGCTCGATGTGGACGGCAAAGACCACGATGATGACGGTGTTCCACAAGGCGCTGCGAAAGGCCGGATCGGAGAGCACGCGGATGTAGTTCTCAAGGCCGACCCAGGTCGGTGCCTGGCCGAAGCTCGACTTGGTCACGCTCAGCCAGATCACGAAGATCGACGGGACAACGATGACGCTCAGGATCAGGACATGAACCGGAGCGACCAGCGGCATCAGCCGGGCCAGACTTCTCTTGCGCAAACGGTCCTCCCTGACCCTGTGCTTGCGTTGGCGCCTGCTTCGTTCCCGATCAGTGGATCGCTGATTGGCCAGCGCCGTCCGCATCCTCGTCCCGTAGCGGCGGAGCGGAAGCGGGTACGCCTTCCGGTGCTGCGCCAAGATTGCGCACGGAATCGCGAACCTGCAGCGACGTCTTGAGTTCGATCGGCTGCGGCGCCGACTCGTCGCCGGCGATCCGCGCCTTGAGCCTGTTCCAGATCGCCCCAGCCATCTCGTCCACGGGCTGGCGGATCGCGGTCAGGGCGGTCTTGCGCGCGCTCATCCAGGCATAGTCGTCGAAGCCGATGATCGAGACCTGCTCGGGAATGTCGATGCGTCGGGCTGCGAGCGCCGACAGCACCGCCAAGGTCGTCACGTTGGTGAGCGCCAGAACGGCGGTCGGGCGCGCGTGCCGCTCGAGCCAGTGCAAGAAGAGCTCGGCGCCGCGTTCGCCATTGGATCCCAGCTCGATCACGGTCGCACCCCGCCCGATCGCCTGGCGCAGAAAGGAGTCGGCACCGCGCACGCGTTCACGGATGGGAACAATGGAAAGATGCGACGCCGCGATGACCACGTCGCAATGACCCATCGAGGCCAGGTGGCGGGCCGCAATCTCGCCAGCCTCCGCGTTGTCGATCGTCACCGTGTCGGCGAAGGCTCCTTCGCTGTCGACACGGTCCGCGAGCACCATCGGGAGGCGGTGCGCCTCTTCGGCGAGGACCTCGGGGACGTCGTCGGTACAGGGCACGGCAACGAGCCCCGACGGGCGCCAACCCAGCAGGGCGCGTAGCCGCGACTTCTCGAGTTCGGCATCGTCGCGCGAACTCGCCACGATGACATCATATCCGTCTTCGCGCGCCTTCACCTCCAGCCGCGAAACGAGCGATGTAAAGAACACGTCGTCCAGGTCAGGTACGAGCACACCTATCACCTTGGCCTGTCCGGAGCGCAGCTGCGAAGCGGCGCGATCGACATGGTAGGAGAGCTCGAGCGCCGCACTCTCGACGCGTTTGCGCAGTTCGGCATTCACCGGCTTGGAACCCGAAAGGACGTTCGAAACGGTGGCGATCGAAACGCCCGCCCGCGTGGCAACGTCCTTGATCGTCGACCTCTTGCGACTCATGAAAGAGCCCTGTTAAACGTTTTACAGTTAAACGTTTTACTCGCCTTTTTTGACCAAATCAATAGGCATGGACGGGCGAAGCGCCGCGCGCGTCGACCGTTCGGGCGGAAATCATGCGGATCGCAGCTCTCCGCAATCAAGGTCACATGTCGTGGCCGTTCTCGGGCGTCCACGCTGCCACAGCCAAGGTCAGGATTGGGAGAGCGAATGAGTGCCAATGTCTTGACGTGCCTTCGCCGACGAGCGCGCCGTTTCGGCCCACGGGCACGCGTTTGATCTCGCTCGCCCATCAAGGCGGCGATGCGGGCGAGCGACGTCTCCTCGCCGACCTTCGACGCGGTCTTTGCATCGATCACGGGCATATCCATCGCCTCAGCTTACGGCCCCCGTATGCGCCTCGGTGCTGGATGTCTTCGTTGCCCCCGTCTCGGGAGGCACGATGGGCCGTTCTGGCCAGGACCTTCGCCTGGCATGAAATAGCGATAACCTATCCCAACACGAAGGTGCGGGACGACTTTCTCGTGGAGGAAGTCACGGAGACGTTTCCGTTCGAGGCGCTTCGTGCGTTCTTTCGTTCTCTCGGAAGACAATTGAACTGAAACCGCTACTTGTCCGCGAACTCATCGAGGCTCGCTTCAGAAGCCGCGCGGCGGCCAGGGGGTTTGTCCGTCTGTCCGCGCGGTTCTCACGAACGCCCCTCCTCGAAGCGATGCCGACACCGATCTGGCGCGAATGATGTCGCGAAGCCGCTGGCAAGCCTGCCTCTCGACCTCTGCCGTCAGCCTCACGTGCCACGACGCTGGGTCAGCGCCTGAAGCCGCGGCCCTCGGTCGAGCTCATCCACGTGCCTTTTCGCTCGCGGCGCTCCCTGGCCGGGCCACCGGACCCTGATCGTCGTGCGCGCCGCGGCCGAGGAGATGGGCCGCCGAACGCCACGCATGATGCGCCAGCCGGTCGAGCCGTCGTGAGGCTTCGATCCGCGCGAAGGCATCCGCCGCAGTCAGCTTGCCCGGAGCGACGGAGGCGAGGGTCGCGGCACGGTGGTCCCGCTGCAGGGCGTCGAGTGCCTTGGCCGCACCCTCCGCGTCAGCAAGGGCCGCGGCGACCTTGGGCGAAACGCTCCAACCGATCGGTGCCGCCTGTGCGCCCAGCGCGGATTCCGAGGTGATCGAGCGCCCGATCACCTGTGCCCCTCGCAGAGCCTCTACGCACAATTCGCCGGCGCGAAGGTCGTGGAACGTTCCGATCGGCCGCCTTGCGGGCCCGTCGTCCATCAGGATCTCCACGAGACGTGAAGCGTGATCGAGCGCATGCAGCGTGCTTGTCATGCGCAGCCGCTCATTCTCCGTCCCGGGCGGCTCCTTCAGAGCGGTCAGAAAATCCTGCACTTCCCCCAGCGTGGCGGCGGCCGCCGCTATTTCCCGCGCCACAGGGCCGGCCCCGCCCGAAAGCCCCGCCGAGACCGAGGCGGCGGTTGTCGAGAGGACATCCGCCACGACACGCCGGGCAGTCTCGACGGCGATCACCGGACTGACCAGCGCGCTTGGGTCCAGCGCACGCTGAAGCGCCGTCTGGCTGGACGGCAGGAGCCGCTCCACGATGCGGCTGAACCACTGCGTCGCCGGAAGGAGCACCGCGACCCCTGCGACATTGTAGGCGGTGTGGTAGGCGGCAAGAAGCGTCACCCCGTCGACGGAAGCGACAAGGGCATTCATCAGTGCCGCAGTGAACGGAAATGCAACGATCGCTATGAGCGCCGCTATCGCCTTGAACAGCACATAGGCGAGGGCGAGGCGCTTCGCCATCGTACCGGCACCGATGGCCGCCAATGCGGAGCTCGTCGCCGTCCCGATATTCTGGCCGATGATCAAAGCCGCGCCCTGCTCCAGGCTCACTGCCCCGGCGTAGAAGGCCGAAATGGTGACGGCGATGGCGGCCGTCGAGGACTGCATGACCGCGGTCATCGCCAGGCCGACGACGACAAGGGTCATGAGGCCGACCGACCCTGCGATCCAGCCAACCCCTGGCGCGCCCAGCACCGCTGGAAGGTCAGACGGATGCAGGCTCTCCGCGAGGCCGCCCATGCCCTGCTGGAGCGTCGTCAACCCGTAGAGCACCAAGGCGAAGCCTGCGAGCGCACCGCCGGCCGCCGCGATCCGTCCGCCCGCCAGCAGTTTGGCCAAGGCACCAACGAAGATCATCGGCAGCGCGTAGGCCGAAAGCGAGACGCGGACACCGATCAGGGCGACGAGCCAGCCTGTACCCGTCGTGCCGACATTGGCGCCGAAAACGAGACCAAGCCCCTGCGAAAAGGTCAGAAGCTCCGCGCTGACGAGGCCGATCGTCGTCATCGTCACCGCGCTTGAGGACTGCACGAGCAGCGTGACGACCGCGCCCCAGAAGGCGCCGGAGAGCGGCGTGGCGGCTGCTTTGGCGAGGACGGTGCGCAGGGCCGATCCCGCCAGAGACTTCAGGCCGTCGGTCATGACGGCCATGCCGAGCAGGAAGAGCCCGACGCCTCCGAGAATGGCAATTGCCGTCGACATGCCCGTCTCCTCCCCTCCGCTTCGGCCTCAAGCTCGTCGGCGTCATGGCGCCAGCCGACACTATGCCGATAGCCCGCCGCTGCACCGACGCTCCCCGTTTCCGAAAACCCCTCAGATCTGCAGACATCAGAGCGGGCACCGATACGTGACCGCAACAATCACGACACTTCCTGAGGAGAAGCGTCCGGAACGGATGGGGGAAGCCGCTGCGGGGTCCTTGCTTTCAGCCAGCGTCCCGCCGTTCGCCGCCCTCCTGCTCCGTTGTGGAGAAATGCGCGACCACGCCCTCCACGCCCCGCACGCCTTCGGCGACGACGCGCGCTGCCCGCCGGCATTCCTCGGCGTCGACCTCTCCCCACAGATGGACGATGCCGTCCGCGACGGTGACGGAGATGTTCAGGTCTTGCAAGCCAGCATTCTCGTCGAAGCGGGCGAGGATGCTGCGGCGGATGGCTTCGTCGCCGCGGGTGGTGTCGGGCAATTTCGCGGTGGCGACCGCATAGAGTAGGTCGGCCCGGGTGACGATGCCGACGAGCGTGCCGTCGCGGAGGACGGGCACGCGCTTGATCTCGCGCTCGCCCATCAAGGCGGCGATGCGGGCGAGCGACGCCTCCTCGCCGACGACAACGGGAGCCGGCGTCATCACGTCTGAGACGCGCCAGGAATGCGCCTTCACGTAGGATCTGGCTCTTTGCTCGCGATCGGCCTGCTCCTGTTCCGGCAGGACCATGCCTTCGAGCCCCAGTTCCGTCCGGCGCAGCATGTCGCCTTCGCTGATGATGCCGACCAGCCGTCCCTCGTCGTCGACGACGGGAAGACCGCTGACGCCATTTTCCATCATGATCTTCGCCGCGTGCCTGATGCTGTGGTCGGGCGAGACGGTAACGACCTTGGTCGTCATGACGTCCTTGGCTTTCATGGCTGTCTCCTGGGGTGGACCGGGGCCATGCAGATTAGGTCGGATCGTCGCCTGCAACTACCCCTCAGAATGCCCACCGGGCCGCGACCCTGCGTCGCCGCCAAGGCCGGCTCCTCAGCCGATGAACAGGGTAGCTGCTCTGCTCGCGCCGCCAGGGCTTGCTTCAAGCGCCTCGAAGGTCAGGCATCAAGCCTGGGCTGCTTCATCGAGGCCACCACGGCTTGCTCGATTTTGAGGCCGTGACCGGCGGGGACCGAGACGGTCGCATCGGGAGGATGCTTTACGAAATTGTCCTTGCCCTCGTCCCACGCCATGATGAACTCTCCGTGGTGACGTGTCCCGCCGGGAGATCCGTCAGGAAGCGGTAGGTTGCCATTGGGGCATGCTCGACCGGCGGCGACGAAGGATGAGGGCGACGGCGCGCGCGTCCGGCGCGGCATGGGAGGAATATCTTGAGATTCCTGAACCGCCTGTTCAACAGGCTTCTCGTCCTTTGTCTGGGTGTGCTGAGCGTCTGGCTGATCGTCTTCGTTGTCTTCGACACCGCCGACAACAGATTGCCGTGGATCCTGGCAGTGAGCCTTACATACGGCCTGGCCGCCTATGTCATCCTGCCAAACGCCGTCCGAATAGGCCTGAAGATCCTTCATCGGAGATTGATCCCCAGATACACGATCACCGCAGACGGGCTGCCCGGCGATCCCGTAAATCTCGTGCTCATCGGCACACTTCAACAACTCCGCGATGCTTTCGCGACAGCGGGCTGGTCGACGGCCGATCGCCTTGATATCGCAAGCTCCTGGCGAATGACGCGAGCGTTCCTTTTCAATTCTCCGTATCCCACAGCTCCTTTCAGCACCCTCTATCTCTTCGGGCGCAAGCAGGACATCGGTTTCCAGCAGCCCATCGACAACAGCCCGCGCAAACGCCATCACATCCGTTTCTGGGCGCTGAGCCTCACCCATTCCGGGGACGATATGACGGCAGCAAGCTTCTGGCTGAATACGGACAGACCGCCGCCCGATCAGCGCGTATTGTGGGTCGGGGCGGGCACGAGAGATACCGGGCTGTCGCTGACCCGGTTAACATTCCAGATTACACATGCCACCGATTCGGACACAAATGCAGAACGCGACTACATAGTCGCCCAGCTGAGATCAAGGCGGGTGATCGGGGATGTCGCGCTTCACCAATCCGGTTCGCGTTTGCAGATCGGGCATGTCAACCACTACGTTACCGATGGTGCGATCGCCTTCGCCAGCCTGACAGAGTATTGAACAAGCAGAACCTGCGGAGCAGCTCGATGAGGCTTGCGCAATCAGCCGGTATCGCCTGCGCGGCTCATACCGCTGCATCTCTGAACGTGGAGACGTCGGCGCCCAGTTCCTCCTCGCCGAGGACCCCGCGATCATCTGCCAACCAGAGAGCACCGGCCTGGCGATGCGGCTACCCCTTCTGCTCTTGATGAACGCACTTGACGGCATCGCGATAGGGGCGGCAGCGGGGTCCGTTGCAGAATCGCTCGGATCGTCGACCCCGGCTGGCCGCGCGATGAAATGCCGGAGAACGCAGCAAAGCCATCGTGACACAGGCGCGAGAAACCGACAGTTTAAGTAAGATTTTACCTTGTTGCATGCTTCTTCTTGCCCCTGATGCTGCGTTGCGGGAACCATTGACCGGGCGGACGAGTTTCTTACTCCAATAGGGCTTGAGGCAATGTCACGCAGCAACGGCAACCAGCCGACCCGGATATCGGCGCAGATCAGACGGCAGATCGGCACGGCCGAAAACAAACGGTTCCTGCGCGCCATGCCGCTCTTCAAGGTTGATCCGGAACTTCCCGAGACGCTGGATCACCTGCTCGACGAACTCGACCGCGCGGAGAAACGGAAGAGGCGGAGATCGTAAGGGTGGCGATCCCTGAGGTCACCCGCGCGGGCAGCCGGAAGCGAAAAGGACGTTCCGGCGGTCAGGCGGCAATCTTGCGCAGATCGCCATGCCTTATCTCCGTGCCCAGCACTTTCAGGCATTCGCGCATGAAAGCCGAAAGGCCGGGCCATCCCTTGGCCGAAACCAGATTGCCGTCGACATGGGCACCGTTCGGAGCGACGTCGACATATTTTCCGCCTGCCAGGGTCACTTCCGGCTCGCAATACTGAAGAGCGGCGACTTCCTTGCCGCGGACCACGCCATCGACGGCAATCAGGATCTGCACGCCATGGCAGATCGTGAAGATCGGCTTGCCGGCCTCGTGGAAGTGGCGGACGATCGCCTGCACCCGCTTGTCGATGCGAATGTATTCCGGGCCGCGCCCGCCGGCGCAATACACGGCATCGTACTCTTCCGGCTTCACCTCGGCGAAACCCTTGTTCAGGATATAGTCGTGGCCGAGTTTCTCGGTGTAGGTCTGGTGGCCTTCGAAATCGTGCAGCGAAGTCTTGATGACCTCGCCGGCCTTCTTGTCCGGACAGACCACATGCACGGTGTGTCCGACGGCATGCATCGCCTGCTCGAAGACGAAGATTTCGTATTCCTCGCTGAACTCCCCGACCAGCATCAGGATCTTCTTGCCCGACATTTTCTCTCTCCTCCCGTTCGATAGAATTATTTCGGTATGCGAAATAATTCTTGGCATCGTAAGGCGGAATAGCGGAAAGAGGAAGTCGACGGAGCGGGAATATTTGGGCGCGCAGGATACCCCATCCGACCTCGCGGAGCGCCCACGGGTCTTGCCTTCGGCAAGCCCCAGGACAGGCTCCGCGCGGTCGGATGAGGGGTATGCAGCGCGCCAGAGCTTTGAAGTCGAGCGCCTGCCTGCCCTGGCCCGATCTACCCGCGGCTGCGGCGCCAGGAATAGCCGGCGCCCTTGGTGGGTTCGGCGGCCGGCTTGGTCGCGGGCTGATAATAAAGCGGAATGCCGCCGGTTTCGCCCTTTTCCAGACGCTCGATCAGCACGGGGTGGGACACTTCGAACTCGTCGAAGCCAAGCCTCAGCATGTGCGGGAGCTGGTCGATCAGCACCTGGCCGACCGCCCGGATCGGGCCTTCGAAATTGTGCCGGCGGCGCAGGAGTTCGGCCTTGGAGAAGCTGCGGCCGTCATTGAAGGCCGGGAAGGCGAGCGCCACGAGAGTAAGTTGGTCGAGCAGGCCGGCGATGGCGTCGAGCTGTTCGCCCGGCTGCAGGAGCACGCCGAGCCTCTCCTTCGCCGATTTGCGGGTCTCCTCGTCGAGGGCGAGGAAGACCTGCAGCGGCAGGACGAAGCGGCCATTGGCCAGCAGCGCCTCGGGAGAGTCTGCATGGCGCCACTCGTCCTCGCGAAAGCCTGCAGGCGTCCAGAGGCGGGTTGCCGCCTCAGCGTTCGGTTGCGACATGAACATTTCCTAGATCGAGGGACCGGCCAGCGACCGGTCGAGGCCACCCAAATGAATGCCACACTCGGTTTTGGCCTGTCCAGCCCAGCGGCCCGAGCGGGCGTCCTCGCCCGGCTTCACCGGCTGGGTGCAGGGGAAGCAGCCGATCGACAGATAGCCATAGGCGACCAGCGGGTTCTCGCGCAGCGCATGCCGGCGCATATAGTCGGCGAGGTCGGCCGTGGTCCACCGCGCCAGCGGATTGATGCGGGTGCGGATGCCGACGGATTCGAACACCGGAAGTGCGGCCCGCGTGGCGGCCTGGAAGCGCTTGCGGCCGGTGAACCAGGCACGGAACGGCTCGACGCCCCGCGCCATCGGTTCGACCTTGCGGATCGCACAGCAGGCTTCGGTATCGCGGCCATGCAGCGTTCCGTCGGGATCGTCGCGATCGAGCGCCGCTTCGTCCGGCGTGACGACGCGGATGTCGGTCAGGCCGAGATCGGCGATGAGCGCATCCCTGTATTCCAGCGTCTCGCCGAAATGCTTGCCGGTGTCGAGGAAGATCACCGGCAGGCCGCGGTCGACCTCGGCGATCATATGCAGCAGCACGGCCGAGTCCGCCCCGAAGGACGATACCGCCACGATGCCGCCGGCGAAGTCGTGAAGGGCTGCCCGCTCGACGACTTCGATCGGGGTGAGATGGCCGAAACGCGCGTCGAGCGCGGCGGCTGCCGCCGCGACTTCGGCTTCGACATTGGCTTCGACGGGCGCCTCAGGCAGCCTTGGCTTCGCTGCCATAAAGCACCTCCTTGAACGGCGCGGGTCCGACCCGGCGATAGGCGTCGAGGAACGTCTCTTTCGGGTCGAGGCGCAGGCCGAGATAGGTGTCGACGATGGTCTCGATCGCATCGGTCACCTCGTCCGGGCCGAAGCCGCGGCCGATGATCTCGCCGATCGAGGTGTTCTCGTCGCCGGAGCCGCCCAGCGTGATCTGGTAGAGCTCGGCGCCCTTCTTCTCCACGCCCAATATGCCGATATGGCCGACATGATGGTGGCCGCAGGCATTGATGCAGCCTGAGATCTTCAGCTTCAGCTCGCCGATCTCGCGCTGACGCTCGAGCGAGCCGAAACGCTTCGAGATCTCCTGTGCGATCGGGATCGAGCGGGCATTGGCGAGCGCGCAATAGTCGAGGCCCGGGCAGGCGATGATGTCGGTGATGAGATTGGAATTGGCCGTGGCCAGCTCGATCTCGACCAGCGCATCATAGACCGCCTTGAGATCGGCGCGCGCGACATGCGGCAGAATGAGGTTCTGCTCGTGGCTGACGCGGATCTCGTCGAAGGCATATTTCTCGGCGATGTCGGCAACCGCCTCCATCTGGCTGTCGGTGGCGTCGCCCGGAGCCTCGCCGATGCCCTTCAAGGAGATCGTGACGGCAGCGTAATCGGGATGGCGATGGGTGACGACGTTCTGGTCGAGCCACTCCGAGAAGCTTTTCGAATCCAGGCGCGCGAGCTTCACGGCGGCGTCGCCTTCCTGCCGCGGCGTCAGGGCCGGCGGTGCGAAATAGGCCTCGATGGCGCGGATGTCGGTGTCGGGCAGCTTCAGCTCGCCGTCCTTCAGCGCCTCCCACTCGACCTCGACCTGCCGAGCCAGTTCCTCGGCGCCGGTTTCATGCACAAGGATCTTGATGCGGGCCTTGTATTTGTTGTCGCGCCGGCCGTGGAGATTGTACACGCGCATGATGGCGGTGGTGTAGGAGAGCAGGTGCTCCTCGGGCAGGAAATCCCTGATCTTCTTGGCGATCATCGGCGTGCGGCCCTGCCCGCCGCCGACATAGACGGCGAAGCCGAGTTCGTCCTTCTCGTTCTTCTTCAGATGCAGGCCGATGTCGTGGACCTGGATGGCGGCGCGGTCACGCTCGGCTCCCGTCACCGCGATCTTGAACTTGCGCGGCAGGTAGGAGAACTCCGGATGGACCGACGACCACTGGCGCAGGATCTCCGCATAGGGCCGCGGGTCGGCGACCTCGTCGGCCGCCGCACCCGCGAAATGATCGGCGGTGACATTGCGGATGCAGTTGCCGCTCGTCTGGATGGCGTGCATCTCGACGCTGGCGAGATCGGCCAGGATGGCGGGCATGTCGGACAGGGCCGGCCAGTTGTACTGGATGTTCTGGCGCGTCGTGAAATGGCCGTAGCCCTTGTCGTATTTGCGGGCGATGTGGGCGAGCATGCGCATCTGCCGCGAAGACAAGGTGCCGTAGGGGATGGCGACACGCAGCATATAGGCATGGAGCTGCAGATAGACACCGTTCATCAGCCGCAGCGGCCGGAACTGGTCTTCCGTGATCTGGCCGGCAAGCCGCCGATCCACCTGGTCGCTGAACTCGGCGACGCGGGCGTTCACGAAATCCTGGTCGAACTCATCGTAGCGGTACATGGTTCTCTTCCGTCGGCCGCGCGGGCCGTTTCCTCACGCCGCCCGGACCAGCTCCGGACGGGCCTGCTTGCCGAGATCGTTGCGGTTCGACGGGCCCGCGGCGCGGATCCTTTCGCGCAGCCGGGTCGGCACCGGCACGCCGTCGACGAGCTCGACGTCGATGAGATTGACGTCGATCACCTCGTTGTTGTCATGCGCAGCCTTGCCGACCGCTTCCAGCCGCGCCTCGGCCTCCTTGTCGGCGGCGATCTCGGAGCGCTCGATGGTCTCGGCCCAGGAGCGGTCGATCGCGTACCAGACGGCCTCGCCGTCTGTCAGGCGATTGGCGGTCAGGATCTTCATGCTGCTGTCCTTTCGGTCGCGGTCCCTTGGGGTCCGGGCGTGGTGACGGTGCGCCGAGTTGTGAGCGGCTCGGAGTTGGCGAAATTGGCGCCGGCGACGGCGTCGCCGATGATGGTCATGACCGGGCCGGAGAGATCGCCGCGCCCTTCGAGCGACGGCAGATCGGCGAGCGTGCCGTGGAACAGCCGGCGCCCGGAGAGGCTGGCGTTCTCGACCACGGCGACCGCCGTGTCAGGCGACAGGCCCGCCTCGATCAGCCGGCCGGCGACATCGGCCGCGACCGAACGGCCCATATAGACGGCCACAGTCGCGCCCGAGATGGCGAGCTTCGCCCAGTCGGGCAGCGTGCCGCCCTTGAGATCGTGGCCCGTGGTGAAGACCATGGAAGAGGCGACGCCGCGCAGCGTCAGCGGCAGCTCGAAATCGGCCGCGGCCGCGAAGGCGGCGGTGACGCCTGGCACGACCTCATAGGAGACGCCGGCATCGCGCAACGCCTGCATCTCCTCGCCGGCGCGGCCGAAGATCAAGGGATCGCCCGACTTCAGGCGCACCACTTGTTTGCCCTGGCGGCCAAGCTCGACCAGCAGCGCATTGATCTCCTGCTGGCTCTTCGAGTGGCAGCCTTTGCGCTTGCCGACCGGCAGGCGCTCGGCATCGCGGCGGCCCATGGCGACCACGGCCTCCGGCACCAGCGCGTCGTGGACGATGACGTCGGCCTGCATCAGCAGCCGCTGGGCCCTGAGCGTCAGCAGATCCTCGGCGCCGGGGCCGGCGCCCACCAGCGCGATATGGCCGCGCGCGGCCGTGCGGCGCAAAAGCAGCTCGGCCGCGGCCTCGCGCGCCTCGTCGGCATGGCCGACTTCCATGGCGCGGGCGGGCGCGCCGGAGAAGAAGTCGTTCCAGAAGCGGCGGCGGACACTGCCCCTGGGCAAGAGCTTTTCGGCCAGGTCGCGGAAGGAGTTGCCAAGCGTCGCGAGTTGGCCGAGCGAAGGCGACAGCATCTGGTCGATGCGGGCGCGGATGAGCTGTGCCAGCACAGGGCCGGCGCCCTCGGTGCCGATAGCGACCGCGACCGGAGCGCGGTTGACGAGCGCCGGGGTGAAGAAGTCGCAGCATTCAGGACGGTCGACGGCGTTGACGGGAATTGAAAGAGCGCGCGCATCGTCGGAAATGCGGCGGTCGAGCGCTTCATCGCCGGTCGCGGCAAAGGCGAGAACGGCGCTGTCGAGCGCGGAAGCGTCGTAGGGAGCGCGGATATGCGCCACATCGTTCGCTGCGATCCAGTCGGCCAGAGCATGCTCCGGCCGGTCGGCGACGATCCGGATCGCGGCGCTCGACTGGGCGATCAGGCGCGCCTTGGCGAGCGCCTCGTCGCCATTGCCGACAACGACCACCACGCGCTCTTCGACCCGCACGAAGACGGGGAAGGCATTGAGCTTGGAAGGGTCTTGCGTCATGCGCGCGGGTTCCGGAACAATAGACGGCATATGTACCGGCTGGCGTTGCCACGCAGAAGGAACGCACTCGCGCCCCGAAACCAAGCAGGCAAACTCTTTTCCGCAGCCTTCCGGGGCCGCAGAAAATTATTCCTCGCCTCCGCGCGGGCTTCCAAGCACCCGCCGCGACCCGCCGGAATCCGGATATGCCGCCGGACGGCAATGCCGCACCGTTTTTGCTTGTGAGCGGCTGCGCCTTGGCCACAATAGGGGCGTCGATGCTGCCGCTGCCGGAAATGAGGAATATCCAATTTCTACTGATTTTGTAGAAATAAGGCGCTGCAGATCGAGTTGCTGCCGCGCGAGCCGGAACCTTCGCCTTCCGCAAGTCGTTCTGCGCAGGCGGACACGCAACGGAACAACAGCGGCAAACGGAAGGAGCGACCGCGATGACCATCAAGCTGAAGCGCGGAACCTGGGTCTTGGTAGCCGATGGCGAGAAGGCGCTCTTTCTCAAGAACAGCGGTGACGCCGTGCATCCCGATCTCGACGTCGCGAGGAAGGTGACGGAGGAAAACCCTCCGACCCGCGAGCAAGGCTCCGACCGACCGGGCCGCTACAGCGACGGGCCGAACGTCCACAGGAGCGCGGTGGACGACACCGACTGGCATATGCTCGCGAAGGAGCGGTTTGCCGAAGAGATCGCCGGCCAGCTTTACAAGCTCGCCCATCGCGGTGCCTTCGACGAGATCATCCTCGTCGCGCCGCCCGCCGTGCTGGGTCAGATGCGCAAGAAACTGCACAAGCTGGTGGAGGACAAGGTGGCCGGCGAAGTGCCGAAAACACTGACCAATATGCCGATCGCACAGATCGAGGCCCTTCTGCAGCAGGAATGGGCCAGGTGAAAGACATGGCGGGTCAGCCCGCCAGGAAATCCTTCAGCAACTGGATCTGCTCGCCATTGGCAAGCGTCGGCGCGTGGCCGCAGCCGGCAATCGTTACCAGCCGCGGCCTCGGTCCGCGCCGCGTCATCGCCTCGGCGGTCTCCTTCGAGAGCACGTCGGAGTGCTCTCCGCGGATGAGAAGCACGGGTGCCGCGACCATGTCATATTTGTCCCAGACGTCGAGATCGGCCTTGTGGACGGTGAACTGGGTCACAATTGCAGGGTCGTAGTGAACGGTGATGCGGCCGTCGTCGGTCCGCCGCGCCGAACTGTCCGCCATGCGCCGCCAGAATGCCGGCGTGTTCTCGCCGAAGGGCGCGTAGTTGCCGCGCAGCCAGGTCTCGAGCTCGCCGATCGTGTCGTAGACCGGCGGGTTCCCGACATAGGATGCGATCCGGCCCGCCCCTTCCGCCGGAATGTCGGGCCCGATATCGTTGACGACCAGGCGGGTGATGCGCCCCTTCAAGGCGCCGGCCGCGAGCGTGATGCCGATCAGCCCGCCCATGGAGGTTCCGACCCAGCGCAGGCTGTCGATGCGATAATGATCGAGCAGGCCAAGCGCGGCCTCGCCGAAGACCCGGTAGGAATAGCCGGCCTCCGGGCTCCTGGCCCAGCTCGACAGGCCGCGTCCCGGCGTGTCCGGACACAGCACGAAATAATCCTCCGACAAGGCCGCCGCCGCCTCATCGAAATCCCGGCCGGTCCGGGCGAGCCCGTGCCACATGACAAGCGCCCGCTTTTCCGGATCGCCCCATTCGGTGACATGGATCTCGAAGCCGGCGGCCTGGACATAGGTCGAGCGGGGACATGTCATCGGCGGGAACCTTTCCCCATGAGGGTCCCGGCGATGCCGGCCGGGAAGAAATAGACGAGCAGGATGAACAAAAGGCCGAGCCAGAGCAGCCAGCGATCCGGATCGAGCAGATCGGGGAGCAGCGGCAGCGACGATGTCGCCTCGGCACCGGCCTCCATCAGGTCTTTCAGATAGAACTGGGCGAGGCTCATCACGGCGACGCCGATGACGGCGCCGACCATGGTGCCCATGCCGCCGATCACCACCATCAGCAATATGTCCATCATGATGCCGAAGGAGAGCGCCACGTCGGGTCCGACATACTTCAGCCAGACCGCGCGCAGCACGCCGGCGAGCGCGGCAATCACCGCAGCGATGCAGAAGATCGCCGTGCGGTAGAAGACGACGCGGTAGCCGATGGCCTCGGCCCGCATCTCGTTCTCGCGGATCGCCTCCAGCACCGTACCCATCGGCGAGGCGACGATGCGCAGCATCAAAAGGAACAGAACGAAGCTCGACAGGAAGACGAAGTAGTAGGCCGCGATCTTGCCGTTGATCGCCACGCCTGCCACACGCAAGGTCTTGCCGTCGCCGTCGGTCAGGAGCTTCGTGGCGGCGGAGAACAGCTTCGGCACCTGATAGGTCATGCCGTCCTCACCGCCGGTGAGATCGGAAAGCTGGCTGGCGAGCACCAGCATGACGGAGGCCGCGGCCAGGGTGACCATGGCAAAGAAGATCGCCTTGACCCTGAGCGACAGGAGCCCGATCAGCACGGCCAGGACAAATGCGGCCAGCACGCCTGCCGCGCCGCCGATGAGGATCGCATCCCAGCCCGGGCCGAAGGCTTTCAGCGCCATCGCCGTACCGTAGGCGCCAAGGCCGAAAAACATGGTGTGGGCGAAGGAGACGATGCCGGTGTAGCCGATCAAAAGGTCGTAGCTGGCCACCACGACGATGAAGACGCAGATGCGCGCCGCCACCTCCTGCGCCCGCACGTCGGGGAAGAGGAAGGGCGCGAAGAGCAGGCAAAGACCGATCGCGCCGGCGATGGCGTAGACGGCGAGGCGGCCCGCGGGGATGGAACGAGAGCCTTGTCCGGTCATCGGGGTGACTGCCGTGGTCATCGGTACGCTGCTCCGGCAGGGACAAAAATGGAGCGTCGGCGCTGCCCGTTATCCTCCTGAAACAAAACCGATTTCAGCACTGCTTTCATGGCAGGGGCTTTTCGCGACGCTCGAACAAGCAGCATCATTTCTCTCACCCCTTGATCGCCGGCTTCAGACCCCAGGGCCGCCACAGGAGGATCGCCATCATAAGGATCATGTTGGAGGCGAGCGACAGTTTCGGCGCGAGGAATGCCACGTAGTTCGCGGTGAGGCCGACGAGGATGGCGCCGATGAGGGAGCCTTCGATCGACCCCAGCCCGCCGATGATGACGACGATGAAGACCAGGATCATCATCTCGGGACCGATCGCCGGCGTGATCAAATGCTGGTAGCCGGCCCACATGGCCCCGCCCATGGCCGCCAGCGCCGAACCCGCCATGAACACGGCGACGAACAGCCTGTCGATGCGGAAACCCAGCGCCTCGACCATCTCGCGGTTCTCGACGCCGGCGCGGATCAAAAGTCCGATGCGCGTGCGGTTGAGCGCGAAATGCATGACCGCATAGACGGCCAGGCCGAGAAGGAAAGCGAAGATGCGGTAGATCTCCACGGCCACGTCACCGATGACGATCGAGCCTGACAGCACCGCCGGGCGGGGCACGGCGACGGGTGCGCCGCCCCAGATCGCCAGGATGAGCTGCTCGGCGACGATCAGTGCCCCCATGGTGATGAGGATCTGGCGCAGGTGATCATTGTAGACGGGCTTGACGATGACCCGCTCGAAGAACCAGCCGGCGACCGCGCCGAAGGCGGTGGCCGCGCCGATCGCCGCGAAAAGGGCGAGCAGGTTGAGCGCGACGCTGCCGCCGGTCACCCAGCCGCCGAGCGCGGCCAGCACCGCGGCGGCGATGAAGGCGCCGAAGGAGACGAAAGCCGAATGGCCGAAGTTCAGCACGTCCATGAGGCCGAAGATGAGCGACAGGCCAGACGCCATCAGGAAGATCATCATGCCCATGGCGAGGCCAGCCACGGTGAGCGTCATCCAGCTCGACGGCGAGCCCACCAGGACGAAGGCGACGAGCGCCAGGAGGACCGGCAGGAGGTTGACGCCGCCGAGACGGGAAAAGGTGGTGGAGAGATGGGTCATTTCGCCTCCTCCGTCACACGAGAGAAGGTCGGCGCTCTACATTGCCCCCCTCTGTCCTGCCGGACATCTCCCCCACAAGGGGGGAGATCGGCCGGCCGCCTGGGTTTCGCCAATCGCCCACGTTGCAGGACGAGCGCCGTCGCCGGTGACAGCCGATCTCCCCCCTTGTGGGGGAGATGTCCGGCAGGACAGAGGGGGGCAACGTAGAGCGCAAACATATCCGGGCTCCTACTGATGCGCCGCGAGCGAGAGGCTGAGCAGGCGGGTCTGCAGCGCCTCGTCGGCGGCAAGCTCGGCCATGCCGCCGCGATGGATGATGCGGCCGTCGTCAATGACTGCGACCGTTTCGCCGAGCGAACGGGCGAAGAGGAAGTTCTGCTCGACCAGCAGGATCGTTGTCTCCCTGGCGATCTCCTGGAAGGCGGCGATCATGTTGCGGATGATGGCCGGCGCCAGGCCCTTGGTCGGTTCGTCGATCAGGATCAGCTCGCGCCGCTCGATGATCGCCCGCGAGATCGCCAGCATCTGCTTCTGCCCGCCCGACAGGGCAAAGGCCTGACGGGACCAGAAGGTCTCCATGGCCGGGAACAGGGCGAAGATGCGCTGCAGCCTGATATCGTCGAAAGCGCCCGTACGCGTCGCCAGCCGCATGTTCTCCTCGACGGTGAGGCCGCCGAAGATGCCCATGTTCTCCGGCACATAGGCGATGCCGAGCCGCGCGATATCGGGCGTGGCGAGCGCGGTGACATCGCGGCCGCGGAAGGCAATGGCGCCCTCGCCGGCCCGCCAGAGTCCCATGATTGTGCGCAGCGTCGTCGTCTTGCCGGCGCCGTTCCTGCCGAGCAGGACGTGGACGCCGCCCTCGGGCACGTCGAGCGAGATGCCGTGCAGGATGTGGTACTGGCCGATATGGGTGTGGACGCCGTCGAGGCTGAGGATCGCGCTCATGAGCCGGCCTCCGCGCCGATCCCCAGATAGATCTCGCGCACGACCGGCAAGGCCATCACCTCGTCCGGCTTGCCGTCGGCGACGAGCTCGCCATTGTGAAGCACCACGATGCGGTCGGCGAGCGCGCGCACCACATCCATCTTGTGCTCGACCAGGAGAATGGTCCTGGTGCTGTCCTTCCTGATCTCGGCGATGAGGTCCAGGATCACCGGCGCCTCGTCGACGGACATGCCGGCCGTCGGCTCGTCGAACATGAAGACCTTCGGCTCCATGGCGAGCAGCAGCGCGACCTCCAGCTTGCGCTGGTCGCCATGCGGCAGCGCGGCGGCAGGCAGGTCCGCGACCGTGGTGAGGCGTGTCATTTCCAGATAGGACTCCGCCTCGCGCTTGAGCCCGCCAAAGGACGATGCGCGGCGCAGGAAAACGGCGCCGACACGCTTGCGGGCCTGCACGGCCAGCCTGACATTCTCGATCACCGACAGCTTCGGGAAGAGATTGGTGAGCTGGAAGGCCCGGCCGATACCGGCTGCGGCGCGCGCCGACGGCGGCAGGCCGGTGACATCGGCGCCGTCGAGGAGGACGCGGCCATGCGTCGGCGTGAGCTGGCCGGAAACGAGGTTGAACCACGTCGTCTTGCCCGCCCCGTTCGGGCCGACGATCGCCGTCAGCTCGCCGGGCACGAAGGCGCAGGTGACGCCGTTGACGGCCGCATGACCGCCGAAGCGGATCGTCAGCTCTTCCGTGCGGAGGGAGGGAGTGGGCATGAAGGGTGCCTGTTTTCGCGCGTGGTGGGCGGCACATACCCCTCATCCGACCGCGCTTTCGCGCGGCCACCTTCTCCCACAAGGGGAGAAGGGGAGGTGCCAAGCGGGCGCGGGTGACGGAGCCAAGCTGCCGACGACCGCGCAGCCAATCATTCCTGGTTGTTGCGGCCGACCGGGATGTTCATCTCTTCCGGCTTGATCTCGCGGACGAGCTCGGGGATGGCCCATTCGACCTTGTCGTCGACCTTGATCTTGAAGGCATACATGGACTGCAGCGCCTGATGGTCTTCCTTGCGGAAGGTCATCTGGCCCTTCGGCGTCTCCCAGCTCATGCCTTCCATGGTCTTGATCAGGGTCTCGGTGTCCCATTCGGGTGCGGTCTCCAGCGCCTTGGCGACAGCCAGCGCGGCCGCCATGCCGCCCGCGGTGAAGAAGTCGGGCGGCGCGTTGAAGCGCTTCATATGCTCGGCAACAAGCCAGTCGTTCACCGCGTTCCTGGGCGCCTCGTAATAATAATACATCGCGCCTTCCATGCCCGGCACCTTCTTGTAGCCGACCAGAGCGGGCAGGATGTTGCCGCCGCTTGAGAGCTCGATGCCGTAGCGGCCGGGATCGGCCGCCGCCAGCGGGCTCATGGCGTCGATGCCGGCGACGTTGATGAAGATCACCTTGCGGCCCGGCTGGTCCTTGAGCGCGTTGAACAGCCGCTCGATCGTCGCGGTGAAGTCGGTCGTCTGCTGCGGCACATATTCCTCGGCGACGATATGCGCGCCCGTGCCTTCCAGCGCCTTCTTGAAGGCGGCGATGCCGTCCTTGCCGAAGGCGTAGTCCTGCGCCAGCGTGGCGACATAGAGGTTCTGGTCCGGCTTGAGCGCGATCGCCTGGGCCTGCATGTCCATCGAGGAGTTCCGCGAGGTCTTGAAGACGTAGCGGTTGGAGTCCTTGCCGGTCAGGCTATCGGCGACCGCCGGCTCGACAAGCAGGACCTTCTCGTATTCGGCCGCCACCGGCAGCATGGCGAGCGCCACGCCGGAGGAGGTGTCGCCGACGGCGAGCACGACGTCCTCATCCTCGAAGGCCTCGGCCAGCATGGCGCGGGCGATGTCGGGCTTGAACTGGCTGTCCTTCCTGACGATCTCAAGCTTGCGGCCCTTGATCTCCATCGTGCCCTTGGTGGCGTATTCCAGCCCCATCTCGAAGCCGGTCTGCGTCTGCTTGGAATAGGCCTCGAGCGGCGAACCCGAAAGGCCATGGATCAGCGCGATCTTCGCCGGTCCGTCCTCGGCGAATGCCGGCTGCAGCGCCAGCAGCACGGCTGACGTCGCCAATGCGGCGAGCAATCTCTTCATGATGTCGTCCTCCCGACCGTTTTTGACCGCGTCCGTGGCTCCCGCCCCGCAGCGAGGGAGCCTCTGTTGTCCGAAAGGTCCGGAAGGGGAGCGCCAACGCCGCGAGCCCGCCCCGCGACACTTGCAATCCTCACGGCGGAGCCGGATAAACGGCGACGCCCTGCGGCGTTCCGTCCGGCATCGATGCGGCGATCTCCTCCCGGTGCCGGCCTCCGCGCGGGCGTCGGTCGGACGAACACGCGGGGCAGCATGGGAGGTATTATTGGCCGGGCCGGAAAACGCAGCAATATCGTAGAAATACGCCATGACGGACACGCCTGAGAGCCTTCACCATCTCGCCTTCGAACATGCGCCCATCGGCCTGGTTCTGACGGAGAGCCGCGTGATTCGCGCCTGCAACCCGGCCTTCGCCGAGATGTTCGGCTATGAGCGTGCCGAACTCGTCGACCACTCCTTCGCCATCCTCTATCCTTCCCACGAGGAATTCGTGAAGGTGCGGGACGTCGGCGTGGAACCGCTGCGCAAGACCAACCGATATTCCGACGAGCGCATCATGGCGCGCAAGGACGGCACGCTGTTCTGGTGCCGGGTGCGCGGCCATTCGCTGACACGCGAGGACGACCCCTTGCGGCGGGCGGTGTGGAGCTTCGCCGACCTTTCGCAGTCACGCCCGGTGCTCGGCTTTTCGGCGCGCGAGCGGCAGATCGTCATGCATCTTGGCGAAGGGCGCACCAGCAAGGACATCGCCAGGGTGCTGAAAATCTCGCCGCGCACCGTCGAGGCCTACCGGGCGCGGCTGCTCAAGAAATTCTCCGCCAACAACGTGGCGGAACTGCTGGCGCATTTGGGCGGCATGCCGCACTGAGGTGAATGGTGAATGGTGAATGGTGAATGGTGAATGGTGAATGGTGAATGGTGAATGGTGAATGGTGAATGGTGAATGGTGAATGGTGAGGATTACTCTTGATTCGTGATTCAATCAAATAGTCACGGCTTATATTATCCCAACTATACCATTCACCATTCACTATTCACCATCAAACATGCTGACCGCCGTTGATATGGATCTCGGAGCCCGTAACGTAGGACGCTTGCTCCGAGCACAGGAAGAAGATGATATCGGCCACTTCCGAGGTCGCGCCCAGGCGGCGCAGCGGGATGGTTTCGACGATCTTCTCGGTGCCGGGCGACAGGATCGCCGTGTCGATCTCGCCCGGCGCAATGGCGTTGACGCGGATTCCGTGTGGGCCGAAGTCGCCGGCCATCTCGCGCGTCAGGGAGCCGAGCGCGGCCTTCGACGTGGCATAGGCCGTGCCGGCGAAGGGATGGACGCGGCTGCCGGCGATCGAGGTGACGTTGACGATCGAGCCCTTCGCCGCCGCCAGTTCCTTGAACAGACCGCGGGCCAGCATGATCGGCGCGAAGAAATTGACCTGGAAGACGTCGCGCCAGACATGCATCGGCGTGTCGATCGAGTTCATGCGGCCGCCCGTCTTCAGCTTGGGCGAGATTCCGGCATTGTTGACCAGCGCGTCGAGCCGGCCGCCATGCGCTTCGAGGCGATGGCGGATCTCGGCGACCGCCACGCCGACATCCTCGGGATCCGACAGGTCGACCTTGATATGGTCCTCAGGGCCGGCCGGCCATGGGCAGTCCTCCGCGAAGGCCTGACGCGAGCAGGTGATCACACGCCAGCCCTCGCGCGAGAAACGCTTCACGGTGGCATGACCGATGCCCCGGCTGGCGCCGGTGAGCACGATGGTTTTTCTGGTGTCGATCTCGGCCATGGTTCTTCCTTCGGCGTGCCGCCGCTCCGCGCGTCCATCCGGACAAGCGCGGGGCGCACTCTTGCCTCTCGCATCGTGCCCCCCGAAGTTCGGGACCGATCCTCGGGCCGATGCGTATGTAGCCGATGCCCGCAGCCGTGGCGAGGGGTGGCGGCGTCGCGAGCGCGCCCGGTCGATCGTCCAAAGCGGCGGAGCCCCATGGTTCGGTGCTGCCGTTCCACCTGCCTGCCTGAAGCATGTCTCCCGAAAGTGGGAGCTGGTTTTGGGATCAACCCGATGCGTTACCCACCGTTGCCGAGGATGACGTCGAGGATCGATCCCGGCCGTTTCTGCCGGGGCCCGCCGACATCGGCGGAGGGGCGGCGGATCGACGCGGTGGAGGAATCGTCCGGATGCGGCGGCGAGAAGCCGCCCGCCGCCTCGACGCTCTCGACCGGACGCGGCCGGCGCAGCGGCGCCTCTGCGCCGACTTCCGCGGCCGGCACGGGCGAGGCATCGAAGGCCGGGTCGGGGTTCCAGCCGCCGGGCAGCCTGGCCACGGGCACGCCCTCATGGGCGGCAAGCATGAATTCGTGCCAGGCCTGTGTCGGCAGCGAGCCGCCGGTGATGTTCTTCGTCGGCTTGCCGTCGTCGTTGCCGAACCACACGCCGGTCGTGAGATTGGCCGTGTAGCCGATGAACCAGGCGTCGCGCGACTTCTGGCTGGTGCCGGTCTTGCCCGCCGCGGGCCAGCCGAACGCGGCCTTGCGGCCGGTGCCCGCCTCCACGGTCTGCGTCATCATGGCGTTCATCATGCCGACGATCTCGGGACGCAGGACACGCGGCATGCTGCCGACACTGTTCTGGTAGAGCACCTCTCCATTGGCGGTCCTGACCCGCTGCACGAAATGCACTTCCGGCCGGTAGCCGCCGTTGGCAAAGGGCACATAGGCGGCGGTCAGCTCCAGCGGGGTCACTTCCGAGGTGCCGAGCGCGATCGAGGTGTTGGATTGCAGCGCCGATTCGATGCCCATGCGGTGCGCGGCCTCGACGACGGCGTCGGGGCCGACCTCCATGGCAAGCTGCGCAGCAACGGAGTTCAGCGACTTGGCGAGCGCCGTGGCGAGCGTGACCCGGCCGTAATATTTGCCCTGGTGGTTCTCCGGCGTCCATTTGCCGATGCGGATGGGCGCATCGTTGCGCACGCTCCGGGGCGTGCGGCCCTGCTCCAGCGCGGCAAGGAACACGAAGGGTTTGAAGGCGGAACCGGGCTGGCGGCGCGCTTCCGAGGCTCGGTCGAACTGGCTGGTTGCATAGTCGACGCCGCCGACCATGGCGCGCACCGCACCCGTATTGTCGATCGACACCAGCGCGCCCTGGCTCACGCCGAGCTTCTTGCCGCTCTCGCCGATCAGTCGGCGGATCGAATCCTCGGCGAGCTTCTGCAGATGGAGATCGATCGTTGTCTCGACGACGACGTCGGTGCGCACCTCGCCGATCAGCCCCGGCAATTCCTCCATGATGCGGTCGGCGACATAATTCTCCGAACCCGTCCAGAACGCGGCGGCTCGGGTGGCGGGTGCCGCCATGGCGACCTTCAGCTCCTTCTCGCCGATCAAGCCCTCTTCCCGCATGGCGCCGAGCACGAGCTGGGCGCGCTCGTCCGCTGCCTTCGGGTCGCGCGCCGGCGACAGGCGGGACGGCGCCTTCAGCAGGCCGGCCAGCAATGCCGCCTCGGACAAGGTCACATCGCGCGCGGACTTGCCGAAATAGCGGCGGGATGCGGCCTCGACGCCATAGGAGCCCGAGCCGAAATAGACCCGGTTCAGATACATCTCCAGGATCTGATCCTTGGTGTGGTTCTGCTCGAGCCAGAGCGCGAGAAGCACCTCCTGCACCTTGCGCTCGATGGTGCGATCCGGCTTCAGGAACAAGTTCTTGGCGAGCTGCTGGGTTAGCGTCGAGCCGCCCTGCGTGAGGCGGCCGGCCATGATATTGCCAACCATGGCCCGGGCGAGGCCGATCGGATCGAAGCCGAAATGCGAATAGAAGCGATGGTCCTCGATGGCGATCACCGCCTTGGGGATGTAGGGCGACATCTCATGCAGGCCGATCGCCTCGCCGCCGGTCATGCCGCGATTGGCGATCAGCTTGTCGTCGACGGAAACGATCCTGACATTGGGCGGGCGGTCGGGGATGGCCCAGGTCGTGGCGCTTGGCATCTTGGCGCCGTAGTAGACGACGATGCCGGCTGCCGCGATGCCGCCCCAGATCGAAAAGACAACGCACCAATAGGCCAGACGCGCGATGATGCCGAGCGAGCTGCGCCGCTTGCGGCGCGGGGTTTTGCGCGATTTCGAGGCGCGGGCTGAGGATTTCTTTCTTGCTGGTCCCCGCTTGCGGCTCGCCGGCACGACGCGGTCCTCCTCGCTGACCGATAGTCCCGACGACCCGTCGCGCAGAGGCGCGTCGAAAGTCGGCTCGATGCGCCTGTTGCGGTCTGCCATGTCGTCCCCGATGCTCATCGGCCCCGGGGGTGGAGACTAAATGCGGTGATTTAAGGGGGTGTTAAAGCGGCTTTCGGGGAAAGGTCCGCTGGCTCCCCTCCTCGCGACCCTTGCAATTTCGATGGATGCCGGTCGATTTCCATGCCGGTTTTGCTGGAAACGAGGGCATCGGTTCCTATATCGGGGTTGCCCATGGCGTGTGCTGCGTGCGCCGGGCCGCTGTTGAACGGAGACCTGGATGAAACCCGTTCAGAGGCCGCGCACGCGTGACATCAACTTCCGGTTCGGGCCCCGAGAAGGGCCGCATCAACTCGACCCTTCGCCGATTCCTGGACAGCGAGACTTCCGCCGGGCTCCTGCTGATGGCTGTTGCGATGCTCGCCGTCGCCACGGCCAACTCGCCCTTGTCCGAAGGCTACTTTGCCGCCCTTCACGCCTATGTCGGTCCGCTGAGCGTCCAGCATTGGATCAATGACGCCTTGATGGCCGTGTTCTTCCTGATGGTGGGGCTGGAGATCAAGCGCGAGATGACCGACGGACAATTGTCGAGCTGGCCGCGCCGAATCCTGCCCGGGATCGCGGCGGCCGGCGGCATGATCGTTCCGGCGGCAATCTACGCCGCCCTCAACCACTCCGACCCCGGTGCGATTCGCGGCTGGGCGATACCGTCGGCCACCGACATAGCCTTCGCCCTGGGCGTGCTGTCGCTGCTCGGGCCGCGCGTCCCGACCTCTCTCAAGGTGTTCCTGACGGCATTGGCGATCCTCGACGACCTCGGCGCCGTCATCATCATCGCCTTGTTCTACACGGGCAACCTGTCGCTGCCCGATCTCGCCGGCGCCGCGGCGGTCGTGGCGGCGCTGCTTGCGCTCAACCGGGCCGGGGTGAAATCGCTGGTTCCCTATTTGCTGCTCGGTGTGGTTCTCTGGGTCTTCGTGTACCGCTCGGGGGTTCACGCCACTCTTGCCGGCGTCGTTCTCGCCCTGACCATACCGATCAAGCGGACGCCCGGCACGCCGGAAGCTTCTCCCCAGGTCTCGCCGCTTCACCGCCTGGAGCAGGCGCTTCACGCTCCCGTGGCGTTCCTGATCGTGCCGATCTTCGGCTTCGCCAACGCCGGTGTTTCCTTTGCCGGAGTAACGCCTGCCGTCCTGGCCGAGCCTTTGGCTCTGGGGGTCGCCGGCGGCCTGGTTGTCGGCAAGCTGGTGGGGGTGTTCGGCTCGGTGTTTCTCGTCGTGCGCTCCGGACTGGCCAGCCTGCCGGCGGCGGCGAGTTGGGGGCAGGTCTTCGGCGTCGCGCTGCTCTGCGGCATCGGCTTCACGATGAGCCTCTTCATCGGCTCACTTGCATTCGAAGACGAGGCACTCCGCGACCGGGTCAAGTTCGGCATTCTCGCGGGTTCAATGGTCGCCGGCCTTGCAGGCTACGCGGTGCTGCGGCTCACACGCCGTCGTCGGCCGGCGAACGCGTGATCCACCGGGCGAGCGCCCGCTGCTCGCCGGGCCCGCGTCGTCTTCCCGAACCGGCCTGCCGCGCGAGTGCGGTCGTCCGACCTCGGGGGGGGGAACGGGCCTTGGCCGAAGCCCTCGCTGCCGATGCTTGCGGATAGGGCATCCGGCCGTCGGACAAAAAGAGGCGGGGCCGGAAACATATCCCGGCCCCGCCATCAACAAGAAGCCCTCCGCGCCGTCTGCGGTCAACGCGGAGGGAAAACGATCAGATCACGATGAAATCGGACGCCTGGAGATCGAGATTGGCGTCGAGCGTCGCGATGTGGACCGAGCCGCCGCGAGCGCTGCCGTTGGAATCGTAGAACAGCTTGCCGGTGTCGGTCTCGTACACGATGTGATCGTTGGCGTCCCGCGCCACGCCGCGGCTGTTCTTGACGAAATTGGCGCCGGACAGGACACCCTCGGACGACAAGGCGGTAAACACCGCATTGTCGAGATGGATGACATCGTCGACCACCGAGAAATCGGTGATTCTGTCGACATTCGAACTGGCGCTGAGCGCCGTGTCGAACACGAAGGCATCGTTGCCGAGCCCACCCGTCAACGTGTCGTTGCCGCCGTGACCATAGATCGTGTCATTGCCGGCGCCGCCGTTGAGCGTGTTGGCGCCGCTATTGCCATGAACGACGTTGGCAAGGCTGTTGCCGGTGCCGGAAATATTGGCGGAACCGGTCAGCACCAGCTTCTCGACGTTCGCGCCGAGGGTGAAGCTGACGGACGACCGCACCGTGTCCATGCCGCCGCCGGCAGCCTCGACGACGACATCGCCTGCATTGTCGACGATATAGGTGTCGTCACCCTGATAGCCGGTGAGCGTGTCGGCCCCCTTGCCTCCGTCAAGGATGTTGAGGTTGTCGTTGCCGAGCAGCTTGTCGGCATAGGACGAGCCGACGACAAGCCCGGCGCTGACGATCGTGTCGCCTTCGGCGTGGCCGCCATAGCCCTTGCCGGTCTTGAGGTTCACGGTGACGCCGGCGTTCGAGCTCGCATAGCTCACCGTGTCGCTGCCCTCGCCGCCGTCGAGATAGTCGGCTCCCGCGCCGCCTTCGAGAACATCGTCACCGGCAAGGCCGTAGAACTTCTCGTTGCCGCCGTTGGACACGCCCGAAGCCGGGAGACTGTCGTTGCCGGCGGTCCCGGTGATCGTCTTGACGGTTTCACCCGTACCGCCGCCGGTCTCCGGAACCTCCGGCGTGGTGGTGTCGCCGCCGGTCCCCGGAACCTCCGGCGTGGTGGTTTCGCCACCGGTGCTTCCGCCGCCGACGTCGTAGGGAGACTGTCCTTCCTTGAGGTAGACGTTGCCGGAAATCACGGGCGAGCTGTTGTCGATGGAGAAGTAGTCGTAGTAGCCTTTCTCCATGTAGTTGTTGGTGATCGAGACGCCGGTGATCGGGCCGCCGGAGGCACGGCCGTCGACATAGATCATGATCCCGGGATCGCCGGCGAGATAGTTGTTGTTCACCCTGACGTCCGAGATCGGCCCGAAATCGTTCTTGATGAAGATGTTCGAGGTGTCACGCGCGAACACCGTGTTGCCCTCGACCAGCACGTTGCTTTGACCGCCCTGGATGGCGATGCCGTCATAGTGGGGATCGGAGCCGGGGGCTTGCAGGTCGTGGATGAAGTTGCCCTTGACGATGCCGCCGGATCCTCCACTGAGGCCGATGCCGTTTTCGAAGCCGTAGATGTTGTTGCCGATGAAGGTTCCGTGGCCCATGATGCCGTAGGAGCCGGCCATCTTGCCCTGGCCGTTGATTTCGCAGTTCTGCACCACGAGCCCGCTGGCACTGCCGTTGGTGTTGATGCCCTGCCAGGAACTGGTCGTGATGCGGCAGTTCTCGATGGTGACGTTGGGCGCCATGACATAGATGTCGCCCTTGATGTCGAGGTTCTTGAGCACCGTCCCCGCCTTGGTGACGACGATCGAGCCGGACGGGGTCAGCGTCACGCCGTCCGGAACACCGGTGTTCGACGCGTCTGGGAATCGGCCACTGGTTCCCGCGTCGGTTCCGGCGACGAGGTCGGTGGTTCCTCCATCGGTTCCGGCGCTCGGGTCGGTGGTTCCGCCATCGGTTCCGGCGACGAGGTCGGTGGTTCCTCCATCGGTTCCGGCGTTCGGGTCGGTGGTTCCGCCATCGGTTCCGGCGCTCGGGTCGGTGGTTCCGCCGGTTCCAGCGTCAGGGTCGATGGTGCCGTTGTCGGTTCCGGTGTCGGGGCTGGAGGTGCCGCTATCGGTCCCCGAATCCGTGCCGTCGGTGCTTGCACCGCCGACGTCGGAGGGAAACTGTCCTTCCTTGAGGTAGACGTTTCCGGAAATCACGGGCGAGCTGTTGTCGATGGAGAAGTAGTCGTAGTAGCCTTTCTCCATGTAGTTGTTGGTGATCGAGACGCCGGTGATCGGGCCGCCGGAGGCACGGCCGTCGACATAGATCATGATCCCGGGATCGCCGGCGAGATAGTTGTTGTTCACCCTGACGTCCGAGATCGGCCCGAAATCGTTCTTGATGAAGATGTTCGAGGTGTCACGCGCGAACACCGTGTTGTCCTCGATCAGTACGCCGTTCTGACCGCCCTGGACCGAGATGCCGTCATAGTGAGGATCGCTAGAGCCATCCTGGAGGTCGTGGATGTAGTTGCCCTTCACGACGCTGGAACCGCCGGTCAGGACGATGCCGTTCTCCGCCTTGGAGATGTCGTTGCGCAGGAAGTTCCCGCTTCCCAGGATCGCGGCATTGCTGTCGCCGGAGTAACCCGGCCCGACGAAGTCGCTGTCCTGGATGGTAATGTTCTTTGCCCCCTCGGCATCGACGCCCCACATGCCACCGAAGTTGACCTGGGAGTTCTTGATGACGACGTTGTCGGCCAGGACGCGGAGCGTGCCGTTGATGATCTTGCCGTCGATCACCGTGCCATCCTCGGTGATCGTCATCGGACCGGTATAAACCGTCAACTGCGTGCCGGATGGGACGCCCGTCGTCGTCGCGTCAGGGAATCCAGTCGGTGTGCTTGCCATGCAGAATGCCTTTCTCTAGCCAGCCCCCGCCAGCCAGGATCTTCGTGTCAGTCTTTCGGATGAGCCCGCGTACCCCTTTTAGGTAAGCCGAAGCTACAGTAGCGCCTGCTAATGGAAGTGCGCCGCGCGAGGCAAATCAACAAGCGTGAAGGAATGTATCCCGGAATGGCACGCCCAACCGCAGCAGGAAAATCGATATGCGGCATAGCTTTCCAGAATCATTGGAGAAAACCGGATCGGTTCTCCTGATCCAGGGCCCAGAAAAGCGCAAATTGAATCACATTCCATGCAAGCCAATCAACAGAAGCAGCATTGCCGAGCTGCTGCTTACCCAACGGAATACATCTTCGCTCGACATTGCGAGGGGGCGATTCGCGCGGGTATGGAACTGAAAGGCCGCTTGAAAGTTCGATATTCGACGGGCCTTATCCCTCGGGGCCCGTCGCTTGCCACGCTTCCGGCCCGCCGCGGCGGGCCGGATCTTTCCTTCGACCGACGGTGCTCGTGCCCAGGCTCAGCTTCGCCTGACGAGCTTCAACCTTCGTTCGGAGTTGTGGACGCTGGTGGTGCGGCCGGCGGTTTCCTCGCCGCGCGCATAATGACGTTGCCAGCCCTGGGCGACCGCATCGGGGTCGCGCGCGGCGAGCCTGCTGTCGAAATCTGCGCGGCCTTTCGAGCGCGCCTCGAAAGCGGATTTCAAGGCCGGATCATCGTCCGGCGGGATGATCTCAGGCTGCCGCGGACGAGGCCCGCACGCGGCACCAGGGTGACGTTGGGTTAACACGGTATAGCCGAGATAGCAGTTCGCGAACCGGCCGGCGCCAGCCGGAAGAGGCGATGCGACGTGGCCACGTCAGACGCGCTTGCCGGGGGCTGCAGGCTTTTGCCCCACGGGCAGCCGCGGCCCGGCTCGATTCTCCGCGGGGAGACGGAGATCGCGCCGTCGAAGGTCGCTTGCCGATCAGCAGGCGCTGCAACACAGCAGTCGCGCTGGAGCGGGCGACAGGCTCGTCCGAACAATCATGCCTGTTTCACGAGCCTCAGGAGGACGAGGAGAATGACGGCACCGATCGTGGAATGGATGATGGCCGCAATGATGCCGGACCCGAGACTGATGCCGATCGCCGGGAACAACCAGCCCGCGATCAATGCGCCGACGATGCCAACGACGATGTTGCCGATCAGGCCGAAGCCGTAACCCTTGACGAGTTGGCCAGCCAGCCAGCCGGCCACCGCGCCGACGATCAGGAAGACGATCAAGCTTTCGATGCCCATTGCGGGATCCCTCCGTTGGACGCAGCGATAATGAACGGACAACTCTGCATTGTCGAGTGGCGTCGACGCTGTGGCAATGGCGAGCCCTCGCTCGCCGCCGATCTCAAAATCGGCGCTGTTCGCCGAAACAAGCGGTGCGGTTAAAGGCACCGCGAGTCGGCCTAAGCCTGGCCCCAGTCGCCGCGCGGCCAACCCGCGCCACTTGGCTTTCGCGCCAACGGCTGGCCACGCGGTCGCGCGCTCCACTGGTCAATCCTGTCGACTGATTATGAGCGTCTGAGGGACAATCGCCGTTTCGCACCTAGAGCATTTCCGTTTTCTCCGAATCACGGAAATACTCTTTATCTGTTTTCACGCAATTCCGGACGCAAAACCGCTACGCACTTTTGCTGGAATTGCTCTAGATCAGGATAATATCCGAGGCGGTGAGGGCGAACTTGTTGTCGAGCACGGCGAACAGCACCTTCTGGGCCGCGCCGCTGCCGTCGGCATCGTAGTAGAGCCCGCCGGTCGGCGCATAGTAGACGAAGCGGTCGTTCGCATCGAGCGCCTTGGCCCCCACCACGAAGGCGTCGGCGTTCAGCACCCCGGTGGGACCCGAGGCGACGTCGAAGCGGATGAAGTCGTCCGCGCCGAAATCGGTGATGCGGTCGACACCCGAAGTCGAAAGCAGCGTCTGGCGGAAGATGAAACTGTCGGACCCGAGGCCGCCGCTCAGCCGATCGTTGCCGGCGCCCCCTTCCAGGCTGTCGTTGCCGGCGAGGCTTGAAATTCCGTCATTGCCGGCACCACCCGAAATGATGTTGTTGCCGACATTGCCGATCAGCGTGTTGGCGAGCTCGTTGCCGCCGAGGCTGAGATTGCCTGTGCCGAGCAGCGTCGCCTTCTCGACATTGGCGGCAAGCGTGCCGATGCTCACCAGCGAGCGGATCAGGTCGATGCCGCCATTGGCGCTCTCGATCACCCGGTCGCCTGCATTGTCGACGTCGTAGGTGTCGTTGCCGGCGCCGCCCGTCGCGGTGTCGACACCGAGGCCGCCGGACAGCGTGTCGTCGCCCGCACCGCCGAACAGCGTGTCGTTGCCGGCCGCTCCGGCCAGCGCATTGTTGCCGGCATCCCCCGTGATGGCGTCGTTGAAGCGCGAGCCCATGACCTTCTCGATGCCGGTGAGGATATCGCCCTGGGCGTCGCCACCCACACCACGCCCGGTCGACAGGCTGACGGTGACGCCGGCCAAAGAGCCCGAATAGTCGGCCACATCGACACCGGCCCCGCCGACCAGCGTATCCGCGCCGCCCAGACCTGCCAGAACGTCGTTGCCGTTGCCGCCGTCCAGGCGATTGGCCGTCGCCGCGCCGATCAGCCTGTCGGTACCGCCTGAACCCACGATGTTCTCCATTCCCGACAGCCTGTCACCCTGGGCGTCTCCGCCCGCGCCGAAGCCCGTGGTGAGACTGACCGTGACGCCCGACGCGGAGGCCGAATAGTCCGCCGTATCGATGCCGGCTCCGCCGGCCAGCGCGTCGGCGCCGCCGAGGCCGGTCAAGAGGTCGTTCCCGGCACCGCCGTCGAGGCGGTTCGCTCCGGCCGAGCCTCTCAGCCGGTCCGCATAGGCCGACCCGATCACGCTCTCGATATCAGACAGGATATCGCCCTGGGCGTCGCCGCCCGAAACCGCACCCGTGCCGAGATCGATCGTCACGCCGGCGCTGGAAGCCGCATAGTTCGCCGTGTCGATGCCGGCCCCGCCGATCAGGCGGTCGGCGCCGCCGAGGCCGGCAAGGACATCGTCGCCATTGCCGCCGGTGAGGACATTGGCCGTCGCGGCGCCGGTCAGGCGATCGGCCGAAGCCGAACCGGTGACGGTCTCGATGCCGGACAACGTGTCGCCCTGGGCATCGCCGCCCGTACCCTGCCCCGTCGACAGATTGACCGTGACGCCGGCCGCCGAGGCTGAGTAGTCCGCCGTATCGATGCCGGCTCCGCCGATCAACGCATCGGCGCCGCCGAGGCCGGTCAGCGTGTCGTCGCCCGCACCGCCGTCCAAGCGGTTCGCCCCGGCAGAACCTCTCAGCGTGTCCGCCTGCGCCGAGCCGGTGACATTCTCGACGTCGGTGAGGGTGTCGCCCTCGGCATCGCCGCCCGCAACCGCGCCCGTGCCGAGATCGACTGTAACGGCGGCCGAAGAGGCCGAATAGTCTGCCGTGTCGATGCCGGCCCCGCCGATCAGCTGGTCGGCGCCGCCAAGGCCGGCAAGGATGTCGTCGCCATCGCCGCCGGCGAGGACATTGACGCCCGCCGCGCCCGTCAGACGGTCGGCATGGGCCGAACCTGTGATGTTCTCGATGCCGGTGAGGGTATCGCCTTGGGCATCACCGCCACTGCCCGTGCCCGCATCGAGATCGACCGTCACTCCGAAGGCCGATGCCGAAAAGTCGGCAAGGTCAATGCCGGCTCCGCCGAGCAATGCATCCGCGCCGCCGAGGCCGGCAAGAATGTCGTCGCCATCTCCGCCGTCGAGACGGTTGACGTCGGAGGCGCCCGTCAACCGGTCGGCCTGGGCCGAGCCGGTGACATTCTCGATGTCGGTGAGGGTGTCGCCCTCGGCATCACCGCCGCTGCCCGTACCGGCGTCGAAATCGACCGTCACGCCGACAGCCGAGGCCGAATAGTCCGCCGTGTCGATGCCGCCGCCGCCAACCAACACATCCGCACCACCAAGGCCGGCCAAGATATCTTCGCCGCCGCCGCCGTCGAGCCGGTTGGCACCGGCCGCCCCTGTCAGCCGGTCGGCCGAAGCCGTGCCGGTGACATTCTCGATGTCGGACAGGATGTCGCCCTCGGCGTCGCCGCCAACGCCGGTACCGGCGCCGAGATCGACGGTCACGCCAGCCGCCGAACTGGCATAGTCGGCCGTGTCGATACCCGCACCGCCGAGCAACTGGTCGGCGCCAGCCTTTCCTTCCAGGATGTCGTTGCCGGTCCCGCCGTCGAGCCGATTGGCGCCGGCGTCACCGATCAGAATGTCGCCATGTGCCGACCCCGTGACATTCTCGATACCGGACAGCGTGTCGCCCTGGGCGTCGCTGCCGGTACCCACCCCGAGCGCGAGATCGATCATTATCCCCATGGCCGACAGGGAATAATCCGCCGTATCGGTGCCGCCGCCGCCGACCAGCGCGTCCGCACCGCCGAACCCGACCAAAATGTCATCACCGTCGCCGCCGTCGAGGCGATTAGCGCCGCTGTCACCGATCAGCCGGTCGGCATGGGCCGAGCCGGTGACGTTCTCGACGTCGATCAGCGCGTCGCCCTGGGCATCGCCGCCGCTGGCGGTGCCCACGCTGAGGTCGATCGTCACGCCGGCAGCCGACGCCGAATAGTCCGCTGTGTCGATACCAGCCCCGCCATCGAGCGCGTCGCCACCGCCGAGGCCCGCGAGGATATCGTCTCCATTGCTGCCGCTCAGCGAATTGACGCCGGCGGCACCCGTCAGGCGATCGGCGAAACCCGACCCCGACAGGTTCTCGATATCGCTCAGCGTGTCGCCCTCGGCGTGACCGCCACTGCCGGTACCGGCCGTGAGATCGACCGTCACACCCGAGGCGGAAGCGGAATAGTCGGCCCGATCGATGCCCGAACCACCGACCAGTTCATCGGCCCCACCCAGCCCGGCCAGGAAATCATTGCCGGCGCCGCCGACCAGGCGGTTCGCTCCGGCGCTGCCCAGAAGCGTGTCGGCATTGTCCGAGCCGGTCACGTTCTCGGTGCCGGACAGCGTATCGCCCTGGGCGTCGCCACCGAGGCCGGTGCCGGCGGCGAGGTTGACGATCACGCCGCCGAGCGACGCGGAATAGTCAGCCGTGTCGATACCACCACCGCCGATGAGCACATCCCCACCGCCGAGACCAATGAGGACGTCGTCGCCGTCACCGCCCTCGAGCCGGTTTGCGGTGCCCGTTCCGATCAGCCGATCGGCGAAACCCGATCCGATGGCGTCCTCGATGGAACTGAGCGTGTCGCCTTCGGCATGACCGCCGCTGCCGCCGCCCGAGCCGAGATTGACCGTCACACCGGCACCGGATGCCGAGTAATCCGCCGTATCGATCCCGGCCCCGCCGATCAACTGGTCGGCACCGCCGAGGCCGGCAAGGATGTCGTCGCCGTCGCCGCCGGTGAGGATGTTGACGCCGGCCGCGCCTGTCAGACGGTCGGCATGGGCCGAGCCCACGACATTCTCGATGCCGGACAACGTGTCGCCCTGGGCGTCGCCACCGCCGCCAGTGCCGCTCTGCAGGTTGATCGTGACACCGGACGAAGAGGCCGAATAGTCGGCCAGATCGACCCCGCCTCCGCCGATCAATGCATCCGCGCCGCCGAGCCCGGCGAGAATGTCGTCACCATTGCCGCCGTCGAGGCGGTTTGCCTCGACGCTGCCGGTGAGTCCATCATTGAAGGCGGAGCCGTTGACATTCTCGACATCGATCAGCGTGTCGCCCTGAGCTTCTCCGCCCGAGGCGGACCCGGTGGCAAGGTTGATCGTCACCGCGACCGCTGAACCGTTATAGACGATGGTATCGACGCCGGCGCCGCCGTTCAGCACGTCGCCGAAGGCGCCGCCTTCGAGCGTGTCGTTGCCGCCGCCGCCGTTCAGCGTATCGATACCGCCGGTCACGACGATGCCGGCATAATCGTCGCCAAAGAGTTGGTCGTCGCCATTGGCGCCATTAAGCGTGTCGGCGCCATCGAAACCGACCAGGTCGGTGCCGAGGTTCAGATTGGCGGTCTGGACGTCGTCGAACGCCGAGCCCAGCACCAGTTCGAAGCCGGATAGTGTGGTGCCGACGGCCATGCCGCCGCCGCTGCCCGTGCCGGTTGTCAGGTCGACGATGAAGCCGGAGCCGACGACGCGGCCGTCTATGAGGTCCCTTCCGGCGCCGCCGATCAGCGTGTCGACCCCGCCGCTCAATTGAATATAGTCGTCGCCGTCGCCACCATCGACCAGATTGTCTCCGCCGTCGCCGGCGAGCTGGTCGTTGAAGGCGCTGCCGATCAAGGCCTCGAATCCGACCATTGTATCGCCGACAGCCTCACCGGCGACACCAAAGGCGTTCAGCACCACCCCGACGCCGGCGGTGGCGTCGGCGAAGGTCAGTGTGTCGTAACCGGCGCCGCCGTTCATGTTGTCGGCGCCGAGCCCGCCCTGGATGATGTCGTCGCCGCCCAGGCCAAGGAGCGTATCGTCGCCGGCGAGACCGTTGATGATGTCGATGCCGTCGGGGTTGGCCAGCGCGCCAGGATCCGTGCCCGTGAGCGAATCGCCACCTGGACCGCCATTGAGGACCTGGGTCATGCTGCCTCCCGCCTTCCCGGGCGGCGCAAATCAACCGTTGCCATCAAGGGTCGCGACCCGCCAACCGTGGGTTTATCCAACTTCAATCGGCAAGTCTATGGTGCGTGGCCGGTGCATACGATCGTAGGCGTTGCTCCAGAGCCCGGATGCAAGCCCGGGACAGCAGGTCGCCCATCCGGCTATTGCGGTGGCTGTTTGGTCGATTGTGACTTCGGAGCCGCCGATGGTACGACGAGGCACGTCTTCTTGCCGCTGTCGTCACGGACTTCCCAAGGGCCGCATAATTCCTTCAGGGACTGGGGATCGATCGAGTCGATATCCTCGGCTGCGAGTCCTGAGCGAGCCCGGCACCTGCAGGGCCGCCGGCAAGGACAATGCAGTGACCAAAAGGTAATCGAAATGCATGTCATCCCCGGCACGCGGCGGAGAAGGGTATCCGCGGCGCGAACACGCAAGGCGGACTTCACGAAATCGTCACCGCCAATTCGTCGAGGATGGCAGCGGCCTGCTTCCGGCTCTCGACCTGTTCGCCGTCGAAGACCGGGCCGAAATGGAGCGCGGTAAGCGCCGCGATCAAGCCTTCGGTCAACGCGTGCCGGCGCTCGGGATCGGCGACGGCGCCGGCCGCAAGTGCGGCGAGCCCGATCAGTTCCTGCTCGTCGGTGTCCTGCGCGTCGGCGTCAAGCAACGAATGGAGCTTCGCGATCGCACCTTCGGCCTGCAGCCGGATTTCCGTATTTTCCTGCATTTCGAAGGCTCTCCTCGCCTGTCCGCCGGTTCAACCGGGATCATGATCCATCATGGCGCAGCGGGAGACAACTGCCTCTCGAATTCCGGCGGCAGTTCCCGGATGTGATCCACCCGGGAGACTGCCGTACGGTTCGCCAGGTGCTCAGCGATAGGGCGAGTAGCATTGCTGGCGCGGCCCATGATAGGGCTGGAAGGTGTTGTCGTACGCCCGATAGGACCGGTAGCGGTTGTAGCACCATTGGACATGGGCCGAACCGGACGGCGGACGATAGACAGGCGCGGGCTGGGCGATAGCGCCGCCGATGATCGCGCCGGTGATGAAGGCCGCCGGCGGGAACCACCAGCCGTTGTAGCTCCGCCATCCTGGACGCTGGTAGCGATAGCCGCGGTGACCGTTGTAGTAAGGGCGGCCGTGGTAGTGATAGTAGCCGCGTCGTTGCCTGACCTGCTGAACGTCCGAGGACTGCTCAAGCTTCAGTGGCCGCTGGATCGGCGCCGCCGATGCCGGAGCGATCGTCATGACGCCCGTCACGGAAAACACCGCGGCACAGACTGCCGAAATGACCTTCCTCATTGTCGAACTCCTTTCATGTTCCAGAGAGCACGGGCGGAAGATGATGCCGTGCGAATGAATGCAAGCTGAACGGAAGATGACAATTCCGTAATGTTTTCAGAAGGTTTCCCGACGGCGGCCCGTGGCGGTGGTCAGTGGCGTCTCAGCTATGCGCGAAAATGTCTTCTTCGTCCCAACCCATCAGGTCGAGCTTCGCCCTGGTCGGCAGGAAGCGGAAGCAGGCCGCGGCCTCTTCCGTTCGGTTCTCGCGGGCGAGCCTGCCCGCGAGGGCGTCGCGCAGCCGGTGCAGATAAAGCACGTCGGATGCCGCATAATCGAGCTGCTCGGGCGTGAGCGTGTCGGCCGCCCAGTCCGAGGACTGCTGGACCTTGGACAGGCTGACCCCGAGGAGTTCGGCGCAGATATCCTTCAGCCCATGACGGTCGGTATAGGTCCGCGTCAGCCGCGACGCTATCTTGGTGCAGAAGACCGGTTCCGGCATGACGCCGAAGGCGTGGTAGAGGACCGCGAGGTCGAAGCGGCCATAGTGAAAGAGCTTGGTGACGGCGGGATTGCCGAGCAGGGCCCTGAGGTTCGGCGCGGATTTCTGGCCCGGCGCGATCTGGATGACATCGGCCGTGCCGTCGCCCGGCGAGAGCTGGACGACGCACAGCCGGTCGCGATGCGGTCTGAGCCCGAGTGTCTCGGTGTCGATGGCGACCGCGTCGACGGCGTAGTGGCTGAGATCAGGCAAATCATGCTTGTGGAAGCGGATCGTCATCGTCGTGCTCAGCTCTTCTGCGTCAGCGCGTGGAGGATGCGCGCCCAGGAGCGCTGCCCCTTATGGAAGGAGGTCAAGTCGTATTTCTCGTTGGGCGAATGGATGCGGTCGTCGGACAGGGCAAAGCCGACCAGCAGCGATTCCATGCCGAGGATCGTCTGGAAATCGCCCACGATCGGGATCGAGCCGCCCATGGCGGTGGTGAGCGCGGGGTTCGCCCACTCGTCCGACAGGGCCTGCTGGGCAGACGTCAGGAAGGGCGAGTCGTAGGAAAGCTGGATGGCCGGCGAGCCGCCATGCGGATGGAACACGGCCGAGCAGTCGGCCGGAATGCGCTGCTCGACGAAGGCTCGGAAAGCGGCGCGGATCTTCTCCGGGTTCTGCTTGTGCACCAGGCGGAAGGACACCTTGGCCGAAGCTTCCGCCGCGATCACCGTCTTGAAGCCCTTGCCGGTGTAGCCGCCGGTGATGCCGTTGAACTCGGCCGTCGGACGCGCCCAGACCAGTTCCAGCACCGAGCGCCCCTTTTCGCCCGAGGGAATGGAGAGCCCGATCGGACCGAGGAAGCTCTCCGGCGTCTCGCCGAGATTCTCCCAGGCCTTCAGGATCTGCGACGGCGTCTCCTCGACCCCGTCATAGAAGCCCGGGATGGTGACGCGGCCGTTCTCGTCGTGAATGTCGGCCAGCACCTTGGCCAGGATGCGGATCGGATTGGCGGCCGCGCCGCCAAATTCACCCGAGTGCAGGTCGCGGTTGGCGGCCTTGATCGTGACTTCCTCGCCGACGAGGCCGCGCAGAGCCACGGTGATGGCGGGCGTCTTCGCGTCCAGCATGCCGGTGTCGCAGACCATGGCGAAATCGGCCTTCAGTTCCTCGGCATTGGCCTCGAGGAAGGGGATCAGCGAGGGCGATCCCGATTCCTCCTCGCCTTCGAAAAGCAGCGTGATCCTGCAGGGCAGCGAACCGTGCAGCTTCTTCCAGGCCCGGCACGCCTCGACGAAGAGCATGAGCTGTCCCTTGTCGTCGGAAGAGCCGCGCCCGGTGATCACCTTGCGGCCGGGCTCGATCTCCTTGAGCACCGGATCGAAGGGATCGGCATCCCACAATTCCAGCGGATCGACCGGCTGGACGTCATAGTGGCCATAGAACAGCACATGCGGCGTGCCTGCGGGACCGTCGTGATGGGCCACCACCATCGGATGCCCCGGCGTGTCGCGCACGCTCGCATTGAAACCGATCGTCTTCAAGTCGGCGACCAGCCATTCGGCGGCCTTGCGGCAGTCGGCTGCGAAGGCCGGGTCGGTCGAGATCGACTTGATGCGGACCAGATCGAAGAGGCGGTCGAGACTCTGCGGGAGGTCGGCGTCGAGGCGGTCGAGGACGGGGGCGAGTGCGGACATGGAGCGGCCTTTCGATTCTGCGGCCGCCAAACTAGCGGGCTGCATCGGAAACGAAAAGAGCAGCGGCTTGGGCCAGTGCGATGCGGGGCTAGGTTACAAAAGTGCCGCCGTGGTGGAGGGAAACCACGGCGGCATCTATGAAACGATGCGGCAGCCCGGAGAGGGGGATGAGGCTGCCGCACTGTCCGGCCTAGGCGGGGGACGGGCCTTCGATCCGGACTCGGCAAAAACTGCCGATGCCGGTTATCTGGCGTTCGCAACATGGCGTTTCAAGGGCACAAAGATTACAAGTTCGTAACAAACGCGTGAGATCGCTTCTTCCCAGTCTCCTGACATGGGCGGCGGGTTTCCAATGGACAGGCCAGGGCGCGCACGCTACCGGTTGCGGCATGAAAAAAGGCGACCACCTCTTCCTCGTCGACGGCTCCGGCTACATCTTCCGCGCCTATCACGCGCTGCCGCCCCTGAACCGGAAGTCGGACGGCCTTCCGACGAGTGCGGTATTGGGCTTCTGCAATATGGTGTGGAAGCTCGTCCAGGACGCACGCAGCACCAATGTCGGCATCACGCCGACCCACTTTGCGGTGATCTTCGACTACTCCTCCAAGACTTTCCGCAGCGAGCTCTACCCCGAATACAAGGCCAACCGGTCGGCTCCGCCGGAGGACCTCGTCCCGCAATTCGGCCTTATCCGGCGCGCGACCCGGGCCTTCGGCCTGCCCTGCATCGAAATGGAGGGCTTCGAGGCGGACGACCTCATCGCCACCTATGCGCGGCTCGCCTGCGAGGCGGAGGCCGACACCACCATCATCTCCTCCGACAAGGATCTGATGCAGCTCGTCGGCACCACCGTGTCGATGTACGACCCCATGAAGGATCGCGAGATCAGGATCCCCGAGGTCGTCGAGAAATGGGGCGTGCCGCCGGAGAAGATGATCGACCTCCAGGCGCTGACCGGCGATTCCATCGATAACGTGCCCGGCGTGCCCGGCATCGGCCCGAAGACCGCCGCGCAGCTGCTCGAGCAGTTCGGCGATCTCGACACGCTGCTGGCCCGTGCCTCGGAGATCAAGCAGGAAAAACGACGCGAATCGATCATCGGCAATGCCGACAAGGCGCGCATCTCGCGCGAGCTGGTGCGGCTGAAGAACGACGTGCCCGTGAAGGAAGGCCTGGAAGACTTCAGCCTGCAACCGCCTGACGGCCCGAAGCTGATCGCTTTCCTGAAGGCGATGGAATTCTCGACGCTCACACGCCGCGTGGCCGAGGCAACCGGCACCGACGCGGCCGAGATCGAGCCCGCCTTCGTGCCGGTCGAGACCGGAGCGGATGCGCATGGGCCTGATGTCGGAGCGGGCGCGATCGAGGCAGAGGTCGAGGCCGCCCCGGTGAACGGCGCTGCCGGCGCCCGCCGGGGCCCGGCCGTCGAAGCGGCTGCTCCTTCTCCTGCACCGAACGGCGGCGCGGTGGAAGCGACGTCGCCTTCCATGCTCGCGGCGCAGCGCGCCCAGGCGGCGGTGTCGGCCAAGATCGATCCCGACGCCTATGTGGCGATCCGCGACCTGCCGACCTTGCAGGCCTGGGTGCGGGAGGGCATCGAGGCCGGCGTGGTGGCCTTCGACACCGAGACGACCTCGCTCGACCCGATGCAGGCGGAACTGTGCGGCTTCTCGCTCGCCGTCCGCCCGGGGCGTGCGGCCTATGTACCGCTCACCCACAAGGCGGGCCGCGGCGATCTCCTGGGCGGGGGGCTGGTCGAGAACCAGCTTCCGGTGCGCGCAGCACTGGAGGCGATCCGGCCGCTGCTGGAGGACAGGTCCGTCCTGAAGGTCGGCCAGAACCTCAAATACGACCTCGTCGTGATGAACCGCCACGGAATCGACATCGCGCCCTATGACGACACGATGCTGATCTCCTATGTGCTCGACGGCGGCACGGCCGGCGGCCATGGCATGGATTCGCTGGCCGAGAAATGGCTCGGCCACAAGCCGATCGAGTTCAAGTCGCTGGCCGGAACGGGCAAGGCTTTCAACACGATCGACCTCGCCGAGATCGACAAGGCGACCCGCTATGCCGGCGAGGACGCCGACATCACGCTGCGGCTCTGGCACGTGCTGAAGCCGCGGCTGGCCGCGAAGGGCCTGGTATCGGTCTATGAACGGCTCGAGCGGCCGCTCGTGCCCGTGCTGGCGCGCATGGAGCAGCGCGGCATTTCGGTCGACCGCCAGATCCTGTCGCGGCTGTCGGGCGAGCTGGCGCAGGGCGCGGGCCGGCTGGAGGACGAGATCTACCGGCTTGCCGGCCACCGCTTCACTATCGGCTCGCCGAAACAGCTCGGCGAAATATTGTTCGGCAAGATGGGGCTACCGGGCGGCTCCAAGACCAAGACGGGGCAATGGTCGACCTCGGCCCAGGTGCTGGAAGACCTCGCGGCAGAAGGCCACGAACTGCCGCGCAAGATCGTCGACTGGCGCCAGCTGACCAAGCTGAAGTCGACCTATACGGACGCGCTGCCCGGCTATGTGCATCCCGAGACAAGGCGGGTCCACACCTCATATGCGCTCGCCGCCACCACCACGGGCCGGCTCTCGTCTTCAGAGCCGAACCTCCAGAACATCCCGATCCGCACGACCGAGGGCCGCAAGATCCGCACCGCCTTCATCGCCGACAAGGGCAACAAACTGGTCTCGGCCGACTACAGCCAGATCGAGCTGCGCGTGCTCGCCCATATCGCCGACATACCGCAGCTCAGGAAGGCTTTCGCCGACGGCGTCGACATCCACGCCATGACTGCATCGGAGATGTTCGGCGTTCCCGTCGAGGGCATGCCGTCCGACGTCCGGCGCCGAGCCAAGGCGATCAATTTCGGCATCATCTACGGCATCTCGGCCTTCGGCCTGTCGAACCAGCTCTCGATCCCGCGCGAGGAGGCCAGCGACTACATCAAGCGCTATTTCGAACGCTTCCCGGGTATCCGGGACTATATGGAGGGCAGCAAGGCGTTCGCGCGCGAGAACGGCTATGTCGAGACCATCTTCGGGCGGCGGATCCACTATCCGGAGATCCGCTCCTCCAACCCGCAGGTCCGCGCCTTCAACGAACGCGCCTCGATCAACGCGCCGATCCAGGGCTCGGCTGCCGACATCATCCGCCGCGCCATGGTGCGCATGGAGGCCGCACTCGACGAGGCTGGCCTCTCGGCCCGCATGCTGCTGCAAGTGCATGACGAGCTGATCTTCGAGACGCCCGAGGGCGAGGTCGAAGCGACGATGCCCGTCATCCGCGCGGTGATGGAGAACGCTGCCATGCCGGCCGTGTCGCTCGCCGTGCCGCTGCAGGTCGACGCGCAGGCAGCCGACAATTGGGACGAGGCGCATTGAGGGGGCGGCAGCCCAGGGCATGTGGCCATGGGGGCTTGCACCTCATCCGACTGCGCGGAATCCGGAGTTCCAGCTCAAAGATCTGGAGGTTTCGATTGGCGCAACGGCCGTTCGGGTGCGGGACACCAGGACGACGATCCCGGCGTCGTGCTCAGGTGCCGTCAGTTCAGGTTTCCGGTACCCTTCGAAGAAAGATGCGAGAGCTCGAGCCGGCCTGGCGCAATGGTCTTTGACTGAAACATCTGTTGCTCGGCAGCGCGGAACATTTCGGCGAAATACACCTCGTCGCGATAGATGACGCCACCGATGCTGACGCTCAGCACCTGCTCGACCCCCTGCGGCGCAAAGTAGGCATTTGCAACGGCCGCACGGATGCGCTCGCCCACTTCCACTGCATTTTCCTCGCTGGCGCCCGGCAGGAAAACTCCGAATTCGCTGACGCCGACACGTCCCACCACATCGCTGCTGCGGACCGAGGAGCGGATCACCGAGGCGACGCAACGCAGGGCTTCGTCGCCCCAGTTATGGCCAAAGCGGACATTCAGGGAAGTCAGATGCTCCACGTCGATGACAAGCAGGGCACCTTGATTGTGCTGGGCCGGCCTCCTGCGCTCCACGGCGACCGAACTGTCGACGAGCGAGGAGAATGCGCTGCCGGTGACGCATTGAGTTACGCGATCGAATGCCGACAGATGATTGACCTCATGCACCAGACGCCGGATCTTGCCCTGCATCAATGCCAGGAGGGAAAACAGCGGAACCGCGACGACCAGGGGAATGACAACAGCTGTTATCAGGCTGCGATTGAACGGATCGATATCGTCGCCGAAGAGCAGCGCATAGTTGAGCAGCAGGGAAAGGGCGAGACAGCCGAGTGTTCCCGGCACGACCAACCGGGCAACTCCCCACCAGTCCACACCGAGGAATGCCGATTCTCGCTTTGCCAACTCTGTGTTCCTCCGTTTGCCTCCCCTGTCTTGCACGTCCGTATGTAGTCTTCGTTTCCTTTGGCCGACAAATTTGAATGATCTGAACTCGGCGTCGGCGCCGCACTCGGCCGGGCGCCCGTGACAGATGATCGTTCGGGACGTGCGGCTATGTGTACGATTTGTATAAAGCCGGGAAGCGCAGCTGACAAATGTTGTCACCCCTGTCCGAGGGCCATGTCGAAGATACTGCCGCCGGCGGTTTCTTCAAAATGTAGAGGACGGAGGTCAATGAATGTTGCCTTTGGGCCACATTTCTCTTTCAAACGGATTTTTTTCCGGGGACGTTAGATCATTGTTTTGTAATTTCATGTTGCAATCCGGCGTTCCCGTCGTAGTGGATGGTTGGGGCTGAATTCGAAGGGCTGCCCAGACGCAAGGCGCAGCCGAAGTATATGGGGTGGGATAGAATGCCGTCTAGGATCGCTAAAATTCTTGGTCGCGCCGCTATGGTGCTGACGGCAACGACCTTCCTGTCGACCGGGTCTGCCTCGGCCCTGACGCTTAAGGAAGCGATCGCCGTGGCCCTGGAGTCCAATCCGGAGATTGGGCAGGCCATCGAGAACCGCGAGGCAATCGAGTTTGAACTGCGTCAGGCCAAAGGCCTTTACCTGCCGAGTATCGATCTCCAGGCGGCTGCCGGCGCACGTCTCCTGGACGGTCCCGGGCGCCGGGCCCTTTCGATCGAGGATGACCCGCTCTATCCTACGGAAGCTGGAGTCGTCGTCTCTCAGAAGCTGTTCGACAACGGCGCGAGGCGGGCCGAAGTGAACAGGCAGGCTTCGCGCGTCGACGGCGCATCCTTCAGGGTTTTGGAACGATCGGAATTCGTCGCACTGAACATCACGCGCGAATATTTCGAGTATATCCTGCAAGGGTCGATCGTTGAGGAAGCGCGCAAGAACCTGGCCTTCCATCAGTCGATCCTTGGCGATATCCGCGAGGGCATCGAGGGCGGCGCCCTGACGGACGCCGACCGGCAGCAGGCGGAAGAGCGCCTATATGCCGCCGAGGCAAGGCTGATAGAGGCGACCGAGGCGCTGGAGACGGCTAGGATCAGCTTCTACAAGCTGGTCGGCAAGCCGCTGACCAACGCCAAGCAGCCCGGCTCGGTTGCAAAGGCGTTGCCTGGATCGCTGGATACGGCGATCGGGATCGCGCGCAGGAACAACCCGCGCGTCCACATAGCGAGCAGCGACATCGATGCCGCCACCGCCATGGTCAATTCCGCACGGGCGAAATATGGACCCGAGATCGTCGCGGAAGGGTCCGCGCGCGCCGGAAACGACATCGACGGCATCGATGGGCGGACGTCGACTGTCGAGGGCCGTATCGTCCTGCGGTGGAATCTTTACCGGGGCGGCATAGACAAGGCGAATGAGCAGGAGCAGATTCGCCGGGCGAGCGAACAGCGCTTGGTCCTTCACCAGGTGCACCGCGAGATCGAGGAAGCCGTCAGGGTATCCTGGGAGAGGCGCATCCGCCAGTCCGAACTGGCGGGGACGCTCCGCCTGCAGGCTGCAACCAACGACAAGCTCGTCCGCTCCTACAGGGAACAATTCGACGTCGGACAGCGATCGCTGCTGGACGTGCTCGACGCACAGAACACACGGTTCAATACGGCTACGCTCGCCGATACGGCGGCCTTTGCGTCGTTGTTCGCCGAGTATCGTCTCCTTGCCGCCACGGGACAGCTGCTTTCGACGCTTAATCTCTCGGCGGCGAAACAGTCCAAAGCCTACGCCCGCGACGAATTCAACGTGCCGGAAACGCCGGATACCGAAACATATGCGCGCGTGCCTTCCGAACAGAAGAACGATCTTCCGTTCGATATCCTGGCGCCGATCAGAAAGAAGTAATCTCCGCCTCGGGTCTCCCGAAAGGAGCACGGGTCGACCGTGAACGAGTCGCCACACATAGGTGCACAGACCGACATTTTTCGGTCGTGCTTCGCCTCGGTCGCCTCCTTTCTGGGGCGGCCCGGTGCGGAGTCTGTCCTGTTTTCGGGAATCCCGCTCGCCGGCAACACGATCGAGATCGATGAAGTGCGCCACATGGCCGAACGCATCGGCCTCCAGACCCAGACCTTTTCGCATCGCGATTTTCAGCGCAACCGCTTCGAACTGCCTGCCATCGTCTTCAGATCGGGCCAGCCGCCCCTGGCCTTGCTGGCCGAGCAAGGCGACGGCGCCTCCTTTCTGACCGGGGTTCAGACCGATGGGCGCACCGAGATCGGCAGGTCGGAACTCCAGCGCGAGCCGATCGCGGTGGGCATCGGCTTCTCACTGAACTACGGCAACGCTTCGGAAGAGATGCGTGTCGGCACGGCAGAGAAGATCGAGAAGCGACATTGGCTCGCGGGAACCGTCGGCGCCTTCTGGCGATCCTATGCGAAGGTGGCGCTTGCCGCGATCTTCATCAATCTTCTCGCCATCGCCTCGCCGATCTTCACGATGAACGTCTACGACCGGATCCTCCCCAACAAGGCGGTCGCCACGCTTTGGGTTCTGGCGCTCGGGGTCGCGACCGCGATCGTTTTCGACCTGCTGCTGAAGACGGCCCGCGCCGCCCTGATCGATTATGCCGGGCGAAAGGCCGACCTGAAGATATCCTACCTTCTGTTCGAGAAGGTGCTGAACACCTCGCTCTCCGCGCGGCCGATGTCGACCGGCGAGTATGCCAATCGGGTAAGTCAATATGAGTTCGTCCGCGAGTTCTTCACGTCGAACACGATCAGCGTGCTCATCGACACTGTTTTCATCTTCATTTTTCTTGCCGTGATCTACGCCATCGCCGGCTGGCTGGTGATCATTCCGGCCCTCGCATTGGCGGCGAGCGTTGCGGTGGGTCTCGTCGTGCAGCAACGCATCGGCAAGAGAGTGGCCGCCTCGATGAATGAGGCGGCGCAGCGGCAGGCGCTGCTGGTCGAATCCATCTCGACGGTGGAGACCATAAAGTCGCTTCAGGCGGAAGCATATCTTCTGCGGAAATGGCGCGAGCATTCCAAGAACGCCGCCAACACCTCCGAAAAGATCAAGCAGCTTTCCGCAAGCGCGGCCAATATCGCGCAGTTCATCCAGCAACTGGTGACTGTTGCCATCGTGGTGGCAGGTGCATACGCATTCGAGGCCGGAGACATCACCACCGGCGCCATCATCGCAAGCGTGATGCTGTCTGGCCGCGCCGTGGCGCCGCTTGGCCAGATCGCGATGACGCTCGCCCGCCTCCGTCAGGCGATGATGTCGCTTCGCGTGCTGAACGCGATCATGGCGCAGCCCGAGGATGTTCCGGACACGATCGGTTTCGTCAATCGGAAGATCAGTGCGGGCGCCCTGACCCTTCGAAACGTGACTTTTGCCTATCCCGGCTCGGACGTGCCCGTTCTCAACGGGATCAATCTTTCCGTGCGGCCCGGCGAGCGCGTCGGCATCATCGGCCGCATAGGGTCGGGCAAGACGACGCTCGGCCGGCTGATCGCCAGGCTGTTCCTTCCGGCCGCCGGAGAAGTTCTGATCGACGGGATCGACATTCGTCAGTATCACCCCGCCGAGGTGCGCGCCGCCGTCGGCGTGGTGGCTCAGGCCGGAGACCTGTTCTCCGGCACGGTCAAGGATAACCTCCTGATGGCCAAGCCGGACGCTACGGACGAAGAGATAATTGAAGCGGCACGCGCGAGCGGTGTCGACGAATTCGTTTCCCGCCATCCACGCGGCTATGACATGAATGTCGGGGAGCGAGGCAATAATCTTTCGGGAGGCCAGAAGCAAGCGGTGGCGATTGCCAGGCTGCTGCTCACCAAACCCAGGATCGTCTTCCTCGACGAGCCGTCCGGCTCGATGGACCTGGCGTCGGAACGGCTGCTTATTCGTCAACTGAGGAGCGCGTTCGACAGCGGCACGACGATCATTATCTCGACACACCGCTACAGCATGCTCGAACTGGTGGATCGGCTTATCGTCATCGATCAGGGCAAGATCGTAGCGGATGGACCCAAGGATCAGGTTATCCAGTCCATGCAAAAAGCCGGAAGATAGACCTTCGGTTCCGGGGCTTGCGAAGGTGAGGGTATGATAGTCAACGATGATCGGCCGCCGCTTCTTGCGAGTGCGCCAATATTCATCATCGGGGCGTTGTTCGTGGCGTTTGCGCTTTGGGCATCTTTTGCCGAGGTGGACGAGATCGCGCGCGGCGACGGCCGGGTCATTCCGGCTTCGAAGACCCAGATCATCCAGGCCAGCGAACCCGGAGTCGTCGAGGAGATCGCCGTCAAGCCCGGCCAGGTGGTGAAGAAAGGGGACCTGCTGATCAGGCTGGACAACACGCTTTCGACGTCCTCCCTCGGCGAGCAGCAGGCGAAGGCCCGCAGCCTGAAAGCCAAGATCGCCCGGCTGAAGCACGAGGAAGGCGGCAACATCGGCGATCCGTTCCAGTGCCCCGACGAGATCGTTTCGGCAGTCCCGGAAATCTGCGCCAACGAGCAGAGGCTCCTGGTTGCTCGCCGCGACAATTTCGAAACCAAGCTTTCGGTCCTCCGGTCGCGTCTCGACCAGAGGAGGAAGGAGCTCGACGAGGCCGAGGCGAACAATGAACGTTTGGCCCAGAACCTTGCTGCCAGCGACGAGGAGGCCAAGCTGGTCGCATCCATGGTCAAGCGCGGCCTGATGGCAAGGACCGAGCAGATCCGGGTCGATCGCGAACAGACGGAAATGCGTGGGCAGCTCAAGCTCGCAGGCGAAACCATGAAGCGCTCGCAAGCTGCCATCACCGAGGCCGAACTGCAGGTCAACGAACTGTCGCTGGACCTGCAGCAGCAGGCGCTGGATGAACTTACCCAGGCGATCGCCGAACTGTCGGTGGTCGAAGAGACGATCAGGGGCGCCACCGACCGTGTCGCGCGCACCGATATCCGCTCTCCGGTCGACGGCATCGTCAATACGCTTGATCTCAATACGCTCGGTGCATTCGTTCAACCGGGTGCGGTCGTCGCGGGTATCGTCCCGACATCGGAGACGCTGCTGGTCGAGGCGCGCATTTCGCCGCGCGACGTCGCCTTCGTCCAGCCCGGCCAGCACGCGCTCATCAAGATCACGGCTTACGACTTTTCGATTTTCGGCGGCCTGGACGGCAAGGTCTCCACCGTGAGCGCCGACAGTCTCGTCAATACCGAGACGGGAGAACCCTATTATGAGGTGAGGGTCGCGACCGACAGTTCGTCGCTCAAGAAGGGCGACAAGTCCTACTCCATCATTCCCGGAATGATCAGTACGGTGGAAATCATGACAGGTCGCAAGACCATTTTGAGCTACCTGTTGAAGCCGATCAACAAGGCGCGTGACGAGGCGTTGCGTGAGCGGTGAGAGCCCTTTGCCGGAACGGTTGCTTCCTCCGCCTCCGGACGAGGACCTGCGACCGGAATTTCGTGCCGTGGCGCGAGGGAACGTCCGCTACGGGATCAAGCTGGAACGACCCTTCTGGAGCTGCCTCAAGCGGCTGGCGCAGAGCCGAAATGCCACCATCGGCATGCTCGTCGACGAACTGGCGCGCCATCGCGGCAATGGCGGCAATCTGACCTCGGCCATTCGTGTGGTCTGTCTCAGCTGGCTCGCCGAACAGAATGCGGAACTGGCGCAACTGGCGTCGCAGAAGGTGACAAACGCCCTGATCATGGCGTGCCCGTCCCCCGCATTCGCGCTATCGTCCGCCAAGAGGATCGTCACCTTCAACCAGCCGTTTCAGCTGCTGATCCGGCGCCAGTTGCCAACGGTTTTCGGCGACGAGACGCGCCAGGAGCTCAAACTCGCGCTCGACCTCAACGTCGTCGATATCTTTCAAAGGCTCGCGCACAATCCGGACGCTCCGGTGGTCACGGGTTTCGTCCTGGGTCTGGGCGAAAGGAGATACCGGGGCCAGCTGAACGCGGTCAGGGCACCAGTGAAGGACAACGAACTTCTGATCGCCTATATTATCGGTTGACCGGACCGGCGACCGATTCACTACAGCGAATTGATCGCCGCCCTGAGCTTGAAGTCGGCGCTGCCACTGGTCGATGGCCTGTCCGCGGTCTCCGGGCCTTCGCCTGGCGCGACACTCCCGAACCCTCCATCTATTCGTGCAAGCTGACCGCTTACCGATCGGGAGCCGTGGATCCAGGCTCTTTCGGTGCTCAATGAATAAAGTGGAACATAGCTCGTCAGGGCGGTGTCTTTGCGGACTTCGTTGCTGAGATTGTCGAGTACGTAATTCCCATTGCTCGTCGATACGGACAGCACGGCGTGGAAGACCTGCCGATGACTGTCGTGCAGGATGACAAGGGACATGCTTTGAAGAGGAACGCCGATGCGAGCCAGCCCTGCCATTTTCAGGATCGCATAGTCCTCGCAGTCTCCTGACCTCAGCGAAAGGGTCTCGTCGGGTGTGGCCCAATGATCCAGTGCGCCGTAATTGGCCCTGTCCCTGCTGTATTTGACGAGTGCGTTCACCCTGACATTGACGAGCGCGAGCTTCTGAAAGAAGCCTTTGGTGTCAGCGTCGCGAAGTATTGCATCCATCTTCGGATCGACGCACGAACCGCGCGCCATGCACGCATTGATCCGCTGATAGATTGGTCGCCAGCGGGAGGAGATCGGGAAATTCTTCATGGGGATGGCGACCGAACCGAAGACACCCCCGACAACCGCCGAAGTCGTCATCATGTCGACCTCCTCGTGCCCCTTCCGGGAAAGCGGCGCCTCGACCGAATACGGAACTGCTGTTCCAATGCGAATGGCAGGGACGCTTGCCTCATCAACGCCTGGTCGGGCGAGCGGAACGCCCCCGAGAATCTCCGCATAGCCAAGCCGGAGTGCCGCTCCCGCAGGGGTCGCCGCCGGGCCGTCGCCAGCGGCCACGCGCTCCGAAGTCACCCCCACCGCCATCACGACCCCAAGCGCGGACAGGCAGATGCGAAAGACTTTCCCGACGCTCGAACATTTTATTGACATCGCGCTCACCCTGTTTTGGTGAACGGTACCGATGTTCTCCAAACTTATCGGAAAGGAATCTGGAAAACGGATATAGAAAGCTTTCGATCTATTTTGCTTAAAATTGACTCCAGATTTTTGTCTTCATTTACCGTAACGGCAGGTTGGGATCGGCCTGAAGACGGCATTGCATACTATGGTATATAGGATGAATTTACGATATCGAAATTTTCCATTGAATGCATATCCCATTATATGTTGTCCGTCAGCCTGCGGTTGCAATTCATCCAATAAACCTGTTTCGTCGGCCAAAATTGTTGTTTGTGGGGTGGGCTGTCATGGAAAATGCGATCGAGCCGAACGCCAGCGGTGTCACGCACGGTGAGGTGCCGGCTGCTGCCGAAGCGGAAACCCGCGGATCTGCCCGGGAGGTGATCCTGGCGCAGGCGGAAGGCACCGGCGCGCAGCCGGGGACGCAGTCCGATCCGGTCCCGGTCGATGTCGGGACAGGTGCGCCAGTTGAGGCCAAGCCGGTCCCGGCAGGGCAGTCGCCTTCCGCTGCAGATGGTCAGGCATCCGCCGCGGCAGGCGAATATGTCGCCGACGCGAACAACATCGTTCATCTGCCGGTCGGCGTTTCAATCGACAACATCAAGGTCAACGGAGCCGATCTCGTTCTCGAGCAGGCCGACGGGACGCTCATCACCATCAAGAATGCGGCCGCCGACATTCCGACTTTCATGCTGGGAGACGTTGAGATCCCCCGCATTGCCTTGCTCGCAGCCCTGGAGGCAAGCGGCATCGACGTCGCCTTTGGCGCGGACGGGTCGATCTCGGCTGGCTCCGGACCGAACTCAGCCCAAAGCTCCGGTGGAAATTTCGACGTGGCGGCCGGCTCGATCGGCAATCCATTCGACCTGACGGATCTGCTTCCTCCAACGGCCCTGAGTTTCCCGGTTTTTGAGGAGCGCGAGATTCTCGAGCCAGTTCGCGAGGTCGACGGGAACAATCCGCCGACGCTGACGATCGACGCGCTCGGAGGGGTGCAGGAGGATTTCGATGTCGCCGCCGGCAACCTCCGGGAAAACGGGTCGCTGTCTTTCGCGGATCTCGACGCCGATGACAGCCATACGATCGGCGCCGCGCTGGCGAGCGCCCCGACCTGGTCGGGCGGCGTACTGTCAAGCGTTCTGAGCGGCGCCGAGATCGCGGCGCTGACTTCGGGGTTTGCCGTCGATACCAACGGCTGGGACTATAGCGTGCCGAATGCGCTGGTACAGTTCCTCGGAGTTGGGGAGACGATCACCTTTTCCTATACGGTGACAGTCGACGACGGCCATGGCGGCACCGCCAGCCAGACGGTGACGATCACCATCACGGGCACCAACGACGCGCCGGTGATCAGCACGGGTCCGGGCAGCGGTTCGGTGAGCGAGATCGCCGACAACGCGGCGGGCGAGAACGCCACGTTGCACCAGGTCGGCGGCACGCTCGACTTCGGCGACGTCGACGACAGCGACGGCCACACGGTGTCGGCGGCGCCGGCGGCGGCCGGTTATCTCGGCAGCTTCGTGCCGGCGATCGGCAACGCCTCGACCGGCGACAATGCCGGGACGATCGACTGGAGCTTCTCGGTCGCGGACGCCGACCTCGACTTCCTGGCGGCGGGCGAGACCCGCACCCAGACCTATACGGTGACGGTCGACGACGGCCACGGCGGCACCGCCAGCCAGACGGTGACGATCACCATCACGGGCACCAACGACGCGCCGGTGATCAGCACGGGTCCGGGCAGCGGTTCGGTGAGCGAGATCGCCGACAACGCAGCGGGCGAGAACGCCACGCAGCACCAGGTCGGCGGCACGCTCGACTTCGGCGACGTCGACGACAGCGACGGCCACACGGTGTCGGCGGCGCCGGCGGCGGCCGGTTATCTCGGCAGCTTCGTGCCGGCGATCGGCAACGCCTCGACCGGCGACAATGCCGGGACGATCGACTGGAGCTTCTCGGTCGCGGACGCCGACCTCGACTTCCTGGCGGCGGGCGAGACCCGCACCCAGACCTATACGGTGACGGTCGACGACGGCCATGGCGGCACCGCCAGCCAGACGGTGACGATCACCATCACGGGCACCAACGACGCGCCGGTGATCAGCACGGGTCCGGGCAGCGGTTCGGTGAGCGAGATCGCCGACAACGCAGCGGGCGAGAACGCCACGCAGCACCAGGTCGGCGGCACGCTCGACTTCGGCGACGTCGACGACAGCGACGGCCACACGGTGTCGGCGGCGCCGGCGGCGGCCGGTTATCTCGGCAGCTTCGTGCCGGCGATCGGCAACGCCTCGACCGGCGACAATGCCGGGACGATCGACTGGAGCTTCTCGGTCGCGGACGCCGACCTCGACTTCCTGGCGGCGGGCGAGACCCGCACCCAGACCTATACGGTGACGGTCGACGACGGCCATGGCGGCACCGCCAGCCAGACGGTGACGATCACCATCACGGGCACCAACGACGCGCCGGTGATCAGCACGGGTCCGGGCAGCGGTTCGGTGAGCGAGATCGCCGACAACGCGGCGGGCGAGAACGCCACGTTGCACCAGGTCGGCGGCACGCTCGACTTCGGCGACGTCGACGACAGCGACGGCCACACGGTGTCGGCGGCGCCGGCGGCGGCCGGTTATCTCGGCAGCTTCGTGCCGGCGATCGGCAACGCCTCGACCGGCGACAATGCCGGGACGATCGACTGGAGCTTCTCGGTCGCGGACGCCGACCTCGACTTCCTGGCGGCGGGCGAGACCCGCACCCAGACCTATACGGTGACGGTCGACGACGGCCATGGCGGCACCGCCAGCCAGACGGTGACGATCACCATCACGGGCACCAACGACGCGCCGGTGATCAGCTCGGGTCCGGGCAGCGGTTCGGTGAGCGAGATCGCCGACAACGCGGCGGGCGAGAACGCCACGTTGCACCAGGTCGGCGGCACGCTCGACTTCGGCGACGTCGACGACAGCGACGGCCACACGGTGTCGGCGGCGCCGGCGGCGGCCGGTTATCTCGGCAGCTTCGTGCCGGCGATCGGCAACGCCTCGACCGGCGACAATGCCGGGACGATCGACTGGAGCTTCTCGGTCGCGGACGCCGACCTCGACTTCCTGGCGGCGGGCGAGACCCGCACCCAGACCTATACGGTGACGGTCGACGACGGCCACGGCGGCACCGCCAGCCAGACGGTGACGATCACCATCACGGGCACCAACGACGCGCCGGTGATCAGCACGGGTCCGGGCAGCGGTTCGGTGAGCGAGATCGCCGACAACGCAGCGGGCGAGAACGCCACGCAGCACCAGGTCGGCGGCACGCTCGACTTCGGCGACGTCGACGACAGCGACGGCCACACGGTGTCGGCGGCGCCGGCGGCGGCCGGTTATCTCGGCAGCTTCGTGCCGGCGATCGGCAACGCCTCGACCGGCGACAATGCCGGGACGATCGACTGGAGCTTCTCGGTCGCGGACGCCGACCTCGACTTCCTGGCGGCGGGCGAGACCCGCACCCAGACCTATACGGTGACGGTCGACGACGGCCATGGCGGCACCGCCAGCCAGACGGTGACGATCACCATCACGGGCACCAACGACGCGCCGGTGATCAGCTCGGGTCCGGGCAGCGGTTCGGTGAGCGAGATCGCCGACAACGCGGCGGGCGAGAACGCCACGTTGCACCAGGTCGGCGGCACGCTCGACTTCGGCGACGTCGACGACAGCGACGGCCACACGGTGTCGGCGGCGCCGGCGGCGGCCGGTTATCTCGGCAGCTTCGTGCCGGCGATCGGCAACGCCTCGACCGGCGACAATGCCGGGACGATCGACTGGAGCTTCTCGGTCGCGGACGCCGACCTCGACTTCCTGGCGGCGGGCGAGACCCGCACCCAGACCTATACGGTGACGGTCGACGACGGCCACGGCGGCACCGCCAGCCAGACGGTGACGATCACCATCACGGGCACCAACGACGCGCCGGTGATCAGCACGGGTCCGGGCAGCGGTTCGGTGAGCGAGATCGCCGACAACGCAGCGGGCGAGAACGCCACGCAGCACCAGGTCGGCGGCACGCTCGACTTCGGCGACGTCGACGACAGCGACGGCCACACGGTGTCGGCGGCGCCGGCGGCGGCCGGTTATCTCGGCAGCTTCGTGCCGGCGATCGGCAACGCCTCGACCGGCGACAATGCCGGGACGATCGACTGGAGCTTCTCGGTCGCGGACGCCGACCTCGACTTCCTGGCGGCGGGCGAGACCCGCACCCAGACCTATACGGTGACGGTCGACGACGGCCACGGCGGCACCGCCAGCCAGACGGTGACGATCACCATCACGGGCACCAACGACGCGCCGGTGATCAGCTCGGGTCCGGGCAGCGGTTCGGTGAGCGAGATCGCCGACAACGCGGCGGGCGAGAACGCCACGCAGCACCAGGTCGGCGGCACGCTCGACTTCGGCGACGTCGACGACAGCGACGGCCACACGGTGTCGGCGGCGCCGGCGGCGGCCGGTTATCTCGGCAGCTTCGTGCCGGCGATCGGCAACGCCTCGACCGGCGACAATGCCGGGACGATCGACTGGAGCTTCTCGGTCGCGGACGCCGACCTCGACTTCCTGGCGGCGGGCGAGACCCGCACCCAGACCTATACGGTGACGGTCGACGACGGCCATGGCGGCACCGCCAGCCAGACGGTGACGATCACCATCACGGGCACCAACGACGCGCCGGTGATCAGCACGGGTCCGGGCAGCGGTTCGGTGAGCGAGATCGCCGACAACGCAGCGGGCGAGAACGCCACGCAGCACCAGGTCGGCGGCACGCTCGACTTCGGCGACGTCGACGACAGCGACGGCCACACGGTGTCGGCGGCGCCGGCGGCGGCCGGTTATCTCGGCAGCTTCGTGCCGGCGATCGGCAACGCCTCGACCGGCGACAATGCCGGGACGATCGACTGGAGCTTCTCGGTCGCGGACGCCGACCTCGACTTCCTGGCGGCGGGCGAGACCCGCACCCAGACCTATACGGTGACGGTCGACGACGGCCATGGCGGCACCGCCAGCCAGACGGTGACGATCACCATCACGGGCACCAACGACGCGCCGGTGATCAGCACGGGTCCGGGCAGCGGTTCGGTGACCGAGATCGCCGACAACGCAGCGGGCGAGAACGCCACGCAGCACCAGGTCGGCGGCACGCTCGACTTCGGCGACGTCGACGACAGCGACGGCCACACGGTGTCGGCGGCGCCGGCGGCGGCCGGTTATCTCGGCAGCTTCGTGCCGGCGATCGGCAACGCCTCGACCGGCGACAATGCCGGGACGATCGACTGGAGCTTCTCGGTCGCGGACGCCGACCTCGACTTCCTGGCGGCGGGCGAGACCCGCACCCAGACCTATACGGTGACGGTCGACGACGGCCACGGCGGCACCGCCAGCCAGACGGTGACGATCACCATCACGGGCACCAACGACGCGCCGGTGATCAGCTCGGGTCCGGGCAGCGGTTCGGTGAGCGAGATCGCCGACAACGCGGCGGGCGAGAACGCCACGCAGCACCAGGTCGGCGGCACGCTCGACTTCGGCGACGTCGACGACAGCGACGGCCACACGGTGTCGGCGGCGCCGGCGGCGGCCGGTTATCTCGGCAGCTTCGTGCCGGCGATCGGCAACGCCTCGACCGGCGACAATGCCGGGACGATCGACTGGAGCTTCTCGGTCGCGGACGCCGACCTCGACTTCCTGGCGGCGGGCGAGACCCGCACCCAGACCTATACGGTGACGGTCGACGACGGCCACGGCGGCACCGCCAGCCAGACGGTGACGATCACCATCACGGGCACCAACGACGCGCCGGTGATCAGCTCGGGTCCGGGCAGCGGTTCGGTGAGCGAGATCGCCGACAACGCGGCGGGCGAGAACGCCACGCAGCACCAGGTCGGCGGCACGCTCGACTTCGGCGACGTCGACGACAGCGACGGCCACACGGTGTCGGCGGCGCCGGCGGCGGCCGGTTATCTCGGCAGCTTCGTGCCGGCGATCGGCAACGCCTCGACCGGCGACAATGCCGGGACGATCGACTGGAGCTTCTCGGTCGCGGACGCCGACCTCGACTTCCTGGCGGCGGGCGAGACCCGCACCCAGACCTATACGGTGACGGTCGACGACGGCCATGGCGGCACCGCCAGCCAGACGGTGACGATCACCATCACGGGCACCAACGACGCGCCGGTGATCAGCACGGGTCCGGGCAGCGGTTCGGTGAGCGAGATCGCCGACAACGCAGCGGGCGAGAACGCCACGCAGCACCAGGTCGGCGGCACGCTCGACTTCGGCGACGTCGACGACAGCGACGGCCACACGGTGTCGGCGGCGCCGGCGGCGGCCGGTTATCTCGGCAGCTTCGTGCCGGCGATCGGCAACGCCTCGACCGGCGACAATGCCGGGACGATCGACTGGAGCTTCTCGGTCGCGGACGCCGACCTCGACTTCCTGGCGGCGGGCGAGACCCGCACCCAGACCTATACGGTGACGGTCGACGACGGCCATGGCGGCACCGCCAGCCAGACGGTGACGATCACCATCACGGGCACCAACGACGCGCCGGTGATCAGCACGGGTCCGGGCAGCGGTTCGGTGAGCGAGATCGCCGACAACGCAGCGGGCGAGAACGCCACGCAGCACCAGGTCGGCGGCACGCTCGACTTCGGCGACGTCGACGACAGCGACGGCCACACGGTGTCGGCGGCGCCGGCGGCGGCCGGTTATCTCGGCAGCTTCGTGCCGGCGATCGGCAACGCCTCGACCGGCGACAATGCCGGGACGATCGACTGGAGCTTCTCGGTCGCGGACGCCGACCTCGACTTCCTGGCGGCGGGCGAGACCCGCACCCAGACCTATACGGTGACGGTCGACGACGGCCATGGCGGCACCGCCAGCCAGACGGTGACGATCACCATCACGGGCACCAACGACGCGCCGGTGATCAGCACGGGTCCGGGCAGCGGTTCGGTGAGCGAGATCGCCGACAACGCGGCGGGCGAGAACGCCACGCAGCACCAGGTCGGCGGCACGCTCGACTTCGGCGACGTCGACGACAGCGACGGCCACACGGTGTCGGCGGCGCCGGCGGCGGCCGGTTATCTCGGCAGCTTCGTGCCGGCGATCGGCAACGCCTCGACCGGCGACAATGCCGGGACGATCGACTGGAGCTTCTCGGTCGCGGACGCCGACCTCGACTTCCTGGCGGCGGGCGAGACCCGCACCCAGACCTATACGGTGACGGTCGACGACGGCCATGGCGGCACCGCCAGCCAGACGGTGACGATCACCATCACGGGCACCAACGACGCGCCGGTGATCAGCACGGGTCCGGGCAGCGGTTCGGTGACCGAGATCGCCGACAACGCAGCGGGCGAGAACGCCACGCAGCACCAGGTCGGCGGCACGCTCGACTTCGGCGACGTCGACGACAGCGACGGCCACACGGTGTCGGCGGCGCCGGCGGCGGCCGGTTATCTCGGCAGCTTCGTGCCGGCGATCGGCAACGCCTCGACCGGCGACAATGCCGGGACGATCGACTGGAGCTTCTCGGTCGCGGACGCCGACCTCGACTTCCTGGCGGCGGGCGAGACCCGCACCCAGACCTATACGGTGACGGTCGACGACGGCCACGGCGGCACCGCCAGCCAGACGGTGACGATCACCATCACGGGCACCAACGACGCGCCGGTGATCAGCTCGGGTCCGGGCAGCGGTTCGGTGAGCGAGATCGCCGACAACGCGGCGGGCGAGAACGCCACGCAGCACCAGGTCGGCGGCACGCTCGACTTCGGCGACGTCGACGACAGCGACGGCCACACGGTGTCGGCGGCGCCGGCGGCGGCCGGTTATCTCGGCAGCTTCGTGCCGGCGATCGGCAACGCCTCGACCGGCGACAATGCCGGGACGATCGACTGGAGCTTCTCGGTCGCGGACGCCGACCTCGACTTCCTGGCGGCGGGCGAGACCCGCACCCAGACCTATACGGTGACGGTCGACGACGGCCATGGCGGCACCGCCAGCCAGACGGTGACGATCACCATCACGGGCACCAACGACGCGCCGGTGATCAGCTCGGGTCCGGGCAGCGGTTCGGTGAGCGAGATCGCCGACAACGCGGCGGGCGAGAACGCCACGTTGCACCAGGTCGGCGGCACGCTCGACTTCGGCGACGTCGACGACAGCGACGGCCACACGGTGTCGGCGGCGCCGGCGGCGGCCGGTTATCTCGGCAGCTTCGTGCCGGCGATCGGCAACGCCTCGACCGGCGACAATGCCGGGACGATCGACTGGAGCTTCTCGGTCGCGGACGCCGACCTCGACTTCCTGGCGGCGGGCGAGACCCGCACCCAGACCTATACGGTGACGGTCGACGACGGCCACGGCGGCACCGCCAGCCAGACGGTGACGATCACCATCACGGGCACCAACGACGCGCCGGTGATCAGCACGGGTCCGGGCAGCGGTTCGGTGAGCGAGATCGCCGACAACGCAGCGGGCGAGAACGCCACGCAGCACCAGGTCGGCGGCACGCTCGACTTCGGCGACGTCGACGACAGCGACGGCCACACGGTGTCGGCGGCGCCGGCGGCGGCCGGTTATCTCGGCAGCTTCGTGCCGGCGATCGGCAACGCCTCGACCGGCGACAATGCCGGGACGATCGACTGGAGCTTCTCGGTCGCGGACGCCGACCTCGACTTCCTGGCGGCGGGCGAGACCCGCACCCAGACCTATACGGTGACGGTCGACGACGGCCACGGCGGCACCGCCAGCCAGACGGTGACGATCACCATCACGGGCACCAACGACGCGCCGGTGATCAGCACGGGTCCGGGCAGCGGTTCGGTGAGCGAGATCGCCGACAACGCAGCGGGCGAGAACGCCACGCAGCACCAGGTCGGCGGCACGCTCGACTTCGGCGACGTCGACGACAGCGACGGCCACACGGTGTCGGCGGCGCCGGCGGCGGCCGGTTATCTCGGCAGCTTCGTGCCGGCGATCGGCAACGCCTCGACCGGCGACAATGCCGGGACGATCGACTGGAGCTTCTCGGTCGCGGACGCCGACCTCGACTTCCTGGCGGCGGGCGAGACCCGCACCCAGACCTATACGGTGACGGTCGACGACGGCCATGGCGGCACCGCCAGCCAGACGGTGACGATCACCATCACGGGCACCAACGACGCGCCGGTGATCAGCACGGGTCCGGGCAGCGGTTCGGTGACCGAGATCGCCGACAACGCAGCGGGCGAGAACGCCACGTTGCACCAGGTCGGCGGCACGCTCGACTTCGGCGACGTCGACGACAGCGACGGCCACACGGTGTCGGCGGCGCCGGCGGCGGCCGGTTATCTCGGCAGCTTCGTGCCGGTGATCGGCAACGCCTCGACCGGCGACAATGCCGGGACGATCGACTGGAGCTTCTCGGTCGCGGACGCCGACCTCGACTTCCTGGCGGCGGGCGAGACCCGCACCCAGACCTATACGGTGACGGTCGACGACGGCCACGGCGGCACCGCCAGCCAGACGGTGACGATCACCATATCAGGCACCAACGACGCGCCGGTCCTGGTGGCGGACACGGCAGGTGCGGTCACGGAGGACGTCAACGTTGTTGCCGGAAATCTGACGGACAGCGGAGTTCTTTCATTCACCGACGTCGACCTGTCCGACAGCCACACGATCCAGTCGTCTCTGCTGAGCGGCCCGACCTGGTCGGGCGGCGCGCTGGGCAGCGTTCTGACCGGCGCTCAGATCGCCGCGCTGACCTCGGGCTTCACGGCCGATCACGACAGCTGGGACTACAGCGTGTCGAACGATCTGGTGCAGTTCCTGGGGGCCGGCGAGACGATCACCTTCTCCCAGACCGTCACGGTGAACGACGGCCATGGCGGCACCGACAGCCAGGTTGTGACGGTCACCATAAACGGCGCCGATGATCAGCCCGTCATCCGGAATTCTGTAACCTGGGTCCCCAGCGACCCCGCACAGCAGACCTTGGGCTCACCCAGCTATGCTGATGGCTATCCCATCTTCGTCGCTACGCCGACCGATGCGGACGCCAACGACAATGTCGTCATGACTGCGAATGGCGTACCGGGCGGTGTCTTCTACTTCAACGGCTCAAGCTATGTGCCTCTTACCTCCGGAACTGTCGTCTATGACAAGGACAACGGCATCAATCTGCTTGATGATCTTGTGTACCGACCAACATCGGCACCGGGTGACACGGTCAATACGTCGCTGACATTCGCCGTATCCGATGGAAGCGGACCGACGCAGTCGCAGACGGTCACGATCAACGAGGTGCCGCCGACGCGGCTCCCGGCCGAATCCAGTCAGATCGGTGACGGCGAATCGCCATTGACCTCCGGCAATTCTCAAATAGGAACCCTTACGCTGTCAGAGGCGTTCGTCAGCGGGATCATGTCGAATCTTGGCACGGCGACGATTCAGGTTCTGACCGATTTCCAGCGGACGCCGGTTGTCGCTCCGATCCCTGCGGGAGAGCAAAATCCGACGGTGTTCAATGCCGACAATGCAGGAAGTCAGCGCGAAGGTGAGGTGCAGGTCGAACTGATCATCAACGGCGACCGCTTTGCGGTCGTCGAGGACGATCTGACCGCAGCGGACTTCGAACAAAGCTGGTTCTACGACAGTGCAACCGGCCTGATGAAGGCTACGGTCAGCTACAGCAACATCTTCCAGCTCGACGCATCGGGCAACGCGACCTCCACCAGCCTTGCGCAATATCTCGCTGCCAATCCGGCACAGGAGGGAGATACCTGGACGCTTTCCTATTTCGACAATGACGGGGGCAACTACCAGGCACGTCTGGCAAAGTTCGAATTCTTCTACTCCGACCCCGGCGATCCAGGGATCACCGTGAGCGGAAACTCAACGCAGCCAGACCAGATGTATGGCACGTCAGGTATCGACACCTTGAACGGCAACGGCGGTGACGATCTGATCTACGGACGCGGGGGAAATGACATTATCAATGGCGGGGATGGCGATGATCTTCTCGTCGGCGGCCTGGGTGCCGACACGATGACCGGCGGCGCCGGAGCAGATGTCTTCGTCGTCAGCGCGGATGCGATCGGCGCCATCGATGACCTCATCGTCAATTTCGAGAGCGGAGCGTCCGGAGATTCGATCGATCTCAGCGAACTGCTGGACAATCTGACGGGCGTGACCAATCTCGAGACATCCGGCTATGTCAACATCATTTCCGGCGCCGACACGCAGGTCCAGGTCGATGTCGATGGCGGCGGGAACAATTTCCAGACGGTGGCTGTCCTCCAAGGCTACACGCATGTCGACGAAGCAATCAAAATTCTGTTCGACGACGGTACCGGGACGAAAACGGATAACGTATGATTGAAATCTATTGTCGAAATCTCGCAGGGTAACTTAGGGGAACGGGGAATGCGCATGAGCTCGAGACTGGCCGCGGCCGCGTCGATCGTGATGTTTCTGGGAGGGCAGGCGGCGAGTGCCGATCTCAACACCGGTGCCGCAGTGGAATATTGCAGGATTGCGGGAACCTCGAACCTGATCCTCACGGAAAGCGACACGACGTTGAAGAACGAAGTGGTCCGGCTGATGGATGAGGCGATCGCAGTCGCCAAGAGCGACCAATGGATCAACTCGTCCAGGCCGGCCTTCCTGTGGGCTTCGGAAGCGAAGGTCGCCTGCGGTATGGCTTATGGCTACCTGAAGACGAGTTATCGCGACGAGGACACCATCAACAAGTGCGAGTGCTTCCACAACCGGATGGTCGAGTACATGAACTGACCCGCCGGTCTCGGGCGCGCATGTTCGCAACGCCGATTGGCGGACCATGGGTCTTGCCATGCGTCCATCGCTATCTTTCCTCGACCTTCGTTTCGCCGAAGGCCCGGGATCCGGCCGGCAATGTGCGATCGCTGGGCACGATCGCCTCCTGCGGGGAACACACCGATATGCCGGGGAGGCGGAGTCCGCCACAGCGATCCGATTCTCGGGAGGGTAATGGGTGAATTTCGCAATAAGGCCCCCTGCGCTGAAGGCGTGTGGGTTTTGCTTCCTTCTTTTGGCCTCGGCCTGGCTGTCCGGCTGCCAGTCGGAGGGTGATGCCGCCGACGCGCTCGATCCAAATTCCTTGGCGGCAGAACCGGCATCGAGGGCTGCAGCGCCAGCGGCCGAGAGCAAGAACCTCGGAACAGGGCAGGTCAAAGTTGCCATGCTGTTGCCGCTTTCCGCGCCGGGACCTCTCGGAGAGAGCGGAGCACGAATGCGTGACGCCGCGACGCTCGCCATGAACGACATGGGCAACAATCTGATCACGCTGACCATCATGGACACCGGTGGGCAGGACGCGAGGGCAAAGCAGCTTGCACAGCAGGCGATGAGTTCGGGCGCGGCGGCCATTCTCGGCCCTGTCGAGCCACAGGCGTCGCGGCAACTGGCGGCCATCTCCGGAACCCGGCGGCCCCCGGTGCTGTCGCTTGCCGAGGATTATCTCGGGCGCGGAAACCGGGTCTATGGCGTCACTCTGAACGAAGCCGACAGTGCCGCGGCCGGGGCAGCGGCCGTTGCCGGCATGGGAGCCAGAAAATTCGCGCTGATCGTGCCGGAAGGTGCAGCCGGCCAGCGGGTCGAACAACGGGTTACCAACGCTGTCGCCAATGTCGGCGGGTCGCTCGCGATCACACTTCGCTTCGGTCCCGCGACGGCATCGCCGCTGAAGGTCGCTGCGGATCTTGCCTCCATTGTCGACTCGCCCGACGCGATCGTCATCGCGACCGGTGGGGCCGACCCTCGGCCACTCGTGGCGGCGTTGAAGGGCAGCGGGCTCGTCAAAGGCGATATGCGGATCATCGGCTCACACCGTTGGCTTGACCATCCCCTGGATGATCAAACGCTTGACGGTGCCTTGATAGCGACCCTCGACAGCGACGAAATCGGCCCGGTGAGACAGCGTTTCCGGCAGGCGTACAATCGCGATCCCGGTCTTGACGGAGCCTATGCTTATGATGTCGTCGCACTGGCAGCAGGTCTGGTGAGCGCACGGGGCCCCGCCGGGTTTGCTCCAGAAACGCTTCAGACGCCGTCCGGGTTTCGTGGTTCCACGGGAGTGTTCCGCTTCCGGCCGGATGGCTCGAGCGAACGGTCAATGCCGCTCCATCGCATCGAGCAAGGTCAATTGAAGATTGTCGTCAAGGCGGTCAGAGCATTCTGACGGATGAGCCGACGACTGCTTCGGTGCAGAACGGGCTTGGGCAGGTGGACGGGGGCCATCCTCTTCCTCGACCGTCTGCGGCCTTCGGATCGGTCACGGCATGGAACCTCGGATCGGCACGCGCTCCGCTTCGCTGCGTGCGCGCGTCCGTGGATGACGAAGCGGATATGTCGCCGCCGATCAGACGCGACCAGTCTGTCGTGTACTGTGAAAGGATTCTGAATCCTTTTCACGCGATATGCAGTCAGTTCCGCTCTCACGCCGCAAGCGCGGCGCATTTGGCGCAGGTGCCGCGGAACTCGATGACCGCCTTCTTGGCGACGAAGCCCGTGGAGCGCACCCACTGGTCGAGCCGCTCGCCGACCATTTCGTCGGAGAATTCCGTGACCTGGCCGCAGGAATCGCAGATCGCGAAGGCGGTCATGCGGTGGCCGTGGTCATGCGGCTTCGAGCAGGCGACGAAGGCGTTCAGGCTTTCGAGGCGGTGGACGAAACCTTCCTTCATCAGCGCATCGAGCGCGCGGTAAACCTGCAGCGGCGCACGAAAGCCGTGCTCACGCAGCAGGTCGAGCAGCGTGTAGGCGCTGAGCGGACCGGGGGCCGCCTCGAGCTTGTCGAGCACGAGCTGCTGGTTCTTGGTCAGCGCCACCTTGGCCGTCATGCCGTTCCTGTCCCTGCGGTCATCGCATCAGATCGCATGATGCGACGCTCTTGTCATCGTCGTCCCAATAGATAGCAAGCCACGGCCATTTTCCCAAATGCCGCCAAGACGGCACGGCGCGACCCTTGTTTCGCTGGTAGTTTCGGCGCGCGCGGTTGCGCCAGACGAGCAGGCGCCTCGAGGGCGGCCAGAAGGACGGAACTGACATAGCCGAGCACGCCGAGCAGGATCACGCCGGCATGGAGGTCCGGGGCGCGGAAGGGCCGGCAGCGAGCAGTATCCAGTTGCCGAGCCCATCCCGGCCCGGTAGAGGCCGATGAAGCTCGCGACCATCGGTCGGCCGGACTGGACGTCGAGCACATCGGCGTGCTGAAGAACAAGGTCGTGCGCCGGAAAAACTGACACATCTGCAACGGAGGAAACCCATGGCCCGCCGCATCATCGACCTGTCGGTCTCGATCGCCAACGATATTCCGGCCGATCCGCCGATCCAGATCCCGGCGATCACCTATATCGACCACAAGCAGAGCCTGGGCGACCTGCTCAACTTCTTTCCCGGCCTCAAGGCCGAGGACCTGCCCGACGGCGAAGGCTGGGCGGTCGAACGCGTCGTCCTGTCGACCCACAACGGGACCCATCTCGACGCCCCCTGGCACTACCACTCCACCCAGGACCACGGCAAACCATCGATGCGCATCGACGAGGTGCCGCTCGACTGGTGCTTCCAGCCGGGCGTGAAGCTCGACTTCCGCCACCTCCCGGACGGTTACGTCGTCACGGCGGCCGATGTCGAAGCGGAGTTGGCGCGCATCGGCCACAGCCTGCAGCCGCTGGAGATCGTGGTTGTGAACACATCCGCCGGCGCCAAATTCGGCCAGCCCGACTATGTGGCGAGCGGCTGCGGCATGGGCTACGAAGCGACCATGTACCTGCTCGACCGCGGCGTCAGGGTGACCGGCACCGACGGCTGGAGCTGGGACGCGCCCTTCGTCCATACCGCCAGGAAATACAGGGAGACCGGCGACGCCTCGCTGATCTGGGAAGGCCACAAGGCCGGACGCCACACCGGCTACTGTCACATCGAGAAGCTGCACAGGCTGGAGGAGCTCCCCTCGACCGGCTTCATGGTGAGCTGCTTCCCGGTCAAGATCGAGAAGGCCTCCGCCGGCTGGACGCGGGCCGTGGCGATCCTGGAGGATTGAGGGGCCGTCAGGAAGCGGCGGGCTGCCTTCGCTTCGCGAAGACAGCTTACCCCTCATCCGACCTCGCCCTCGCGGGCGAGGCCACCTTCTCCCGCAAGGGGAGAAGGCAGGGGCTTGGTTTTGCCGGCTATGCAAACCACCAGCGTAGACGATTGGCCGAGACCTTGCGGCAGGCGCTCCCTTCTCCCCTGTGGGAGAAGGTGGCCGCGCCCACGGGTCTTGCCTTCGGCAAGCCCGAGGACAGGCTCCGCGCGGTCGGATGAGGGGTATGCCTGGGCACAAGCCCCGACACTATCACCCGCCTCGTCTTGCATAAACGAAATGATCGAAATCGGCCGCCAGCCCCGCCCCGCTGGTGTCGAAGGCGGCCATGCCGATGAAGGCGCCGGTGAAGGAGCCGTGCTCGCCGCGGCCGCCTTCGTCTGAGATGACGCTGGCATCGAGCACCGGGCCGGCCTTCATCCAGTCGCCGCCGTCGCGATACCAGAATTGCAGGATCGCGCCGTCGACCTCGGCCGCCAGACCGATCGCTCCCGCCGCGCTGAGCGGCAGCGGGTCGGAGAGCGGGAAGGTCAGCCGGCCGTCCGGCCAGTCGCCGGGACAGGAGAGGATGGTCAGCACGCGGCCATGCCGGGCATCGTGGGTGACCCCGAGGAAGTGGAACTTGTGGCGGTTGTAGTAATGCGTCAGGCCGGCTGCCTGCTGGAAGGTCTCAGGCGCGAAGGCAAGCTCGGTTTTGGCGCGGAACGAGAAATGCTGTTGACGGCGGGCAACCAGCGCCTGCTCGTACCAACTGCCGATCGATTCGCGTCCGAAGAGCCGCAGCGAGCCGGGCTTTTCCGTCAGCGAGAAAAGACGCTCCGGATAGGGGGTGCGCAGCCATTGGAAATCACGCGGCAGGTCCGCACCGTCGAAATCATAATGGACAAGCTCCGGCTCGGGCGCGCGCGCCGAGGGCACCGGCGCCGCAACTTCGACCTCCGGCACAGGGCCGCCATGGGCGAGCCGAAGCCAGCCGTCCTCGCCCCAGACGCATTTCTGGATCGCCGTTTCGCGGCCGAGCGGCGAACGTCGCAGCCCCGGCAATGGACGCGAGCAGAGATGCGTGTGGTAGACCTCGCCCTGCGGCGTCTCCACGATCTGCCCATGCCCGGCGCGCTGCAGCATGGCATCGGGCGCATCCTTCGAGGTGATGAGGTGTATGTCGGGGTGGAGTTCGTAAGGGCCTTCGATCCGGCGCGACCGGGCCATGGTCACCGCATGGTCATAGCCCGTGCCGCCTTCGGCCGTGGTGAGATAATACCAGCCCTCGCGCTTGAAGAGGTGCGGCCCCTCCACCAGGCCGTGGGCGCTGCCGGCGAAGATGTTCCTTACCGGCCCGACCAGCTTCCTTGCCTCCGGATCGTATTGCTGAAGAAGTATGCCGGCAAAGGATGGATGTTTCGGACTGCCACCGACTCCGGTGGAGATGTGGTTCCAGACCATGTTGAGGAACCATTTCCTGCCGTCGTCGTCATGGAACAGCGACGGGTCGAAGCCGCTGGAATTGACCCGGACGGGGTCAGACCAGGGACCGTCGATGGAAGGCGCCGTCACGATGTAGTTGTGGCTGTCCTTGAAACTGCCGTCGAGCCGTTTGACGTCGGTATAGACCAGCCAGAACAGGCCGTCGGCGAAGGAGAGGCACGGCGCCCAGATGCCGCCGGAATCGGGATTGCCGCGCATATCGAGCTGCGCGGCGCGGCCGAGCGGGCGCTTCACCAGCCGCCAGTTCACGAGATCGGTGGAATGATGGATCTGGACGCCGGGATACCATTCGAAGGTCGATGTCGCGATATAGTAATCCAATCCCACCCGGCAGATCGACGGGTCGGGATTGAAGCCAGGCAGGATCGGATTCTGGATCATCGCATCTCTTTGTTTTTACGCAGTTCCGGACGCAAAACCGCTTCGCACTTTTGTTGCAATTGCCCTATTTCTTGCGGGCCGGGCCCTTGCGTTCGGCAGACGCCGCCCACAGGTTGACATCGGCCTCGCGCGCGTAGCGATCGATCTCGGCGAGTTCGGCTTCGGAGAAATCGCGGTTTTTCAACGCACCGACGCAGTCTTCGATCTGCTCGGGCCGGCTGGCGCCGATCAGCGCGGAGGTGACGCGGCCGCCGCGCAGCACCCAGGCGAGCGCCATCTGGGCCAGCGTCTGTCCGCGGCGCCCGGCTATGTCGTTGAGCGCGCGGATATTGGCCAGCGTGGCGTCGTTGAGGAAATCGGGGCGCAACGACTTGTCCTGCGTGGCGCGGCTGCCTTCGGGCACACCCTTCAGATATTTGTCCGTCAGCATGCCCTGGGCCAGCGGCGTGAAGGCGATCGAGCCGATGCCGAGCCCATCAAGCGTGCCGAGCAGCCCGTCATCCTCGACCCAGCGGTTGATCATGGAATAGCTGGGCTGATGGATCAGGCAGGGCGTGCCGAGCTGCCGCAATATATCGGCTGCGTCGCGCGTGCGCTGCGCATTGTAGGAGGAAATGCCGGCATACAGCGCTTTGCCCGAACGCACCGCCTGGTCGAGGGCCATCATCGTCTCCTCGAGCGGCGTCTCCGGGTCAAAGCGGTGCGAATAGAAGATATCGACATAGTCTGTTCCCATCCGCTTCAGGCTCTGGTCGAGGCTGGCCAGCAGATATTTGCGGCTGCCCCACTCGCCATAGGGACCCGCCCACATCTCGTAACCCGCCTTGGTCGAGATGATCAGTTCGTCGCGGTAACCGGCGAAATCGGTGCGCAGTATCTCGCCGAAGGCTTCTTCGGCCGATCCGGGCGGCGGCCCGTAATTGTTGGCGAGGTCGAAATGGGTGATGCCGAGGTCGAAGGCCTTCCGGCACATTGCCCGCTTCACTTGGTGCGGCGTGTCGCCGCCGAAATTGTGCCAGAGGCCGAGCGAGATCGCGGGCAGCTTCAGCCCCGAGCGGCCACAGCGATTGTAGATCATCGATTCATAGCGGTTTTCGGCCGGCTGCCAGGGCATGGTTGTTCCTCATTGTCTAGGTGCGTCCGTCGAGGCTCGCTTCGCTCGCACCTCAGGATGAGGGAGGTTTACGCTACCGATCGAAACTTGGCTCGTTCGAGGAAAGTAGACGGTACCGCGGTCTTCGAAGCATCCTATCGCGAGGCTCGCTTTGCAATCGCCATATCTCAGAACCCGAGTTTCAGCGCAACCTCCCTCATCCTGAGGTGCGAGCGAAGCGAGCCTCGAAGGACCCATGGCTATTTCTTCGTCTTGGCCAGCAGCGCTTTCGCCTCCTTCACGCCGAGCGCCGCAGGACGTTCGCAGGTGGTCTGCATGGCCACGAACTTGCCGGTCTCACCCGATTTCAGGATACCGGTCATGACATCGACGGCGTGCAGGGCGGCTTCCATGGAGCAGCGGTGCGGACGCCCCTCACGAATCGCGATCGCCATGTCGGCAAGGCCGGCAGCACGATAATTGGCCAGCATGCCGATGGCATGCTTCTGGTTGGGGACGCTGAAGGGGTGGTCCCATTTCGGCAGCTTCTTCACGGCGTCACCGCGCCTGGTGTAGCGAACCGTCCCGCCGAAGAAGTTCGGATCGGGCACATAGATCGTGCCCTCCTCGCCGAAAAGCTCCATCGGCGCATGTCCGTGTTGCCAGACGTCCCAGCTCGCATTGAAGGAGACGGCGGCGCCGTTGTGGAATTCGAGCAGGGCATGGATCGTGGTCGGCGTGTCGACCGGGATCTTCTGGCCGAAGCGCGGCTTCGAAGTGATGGTGCGCTCCCGGACCGGTATGGTGGCGAGTGCGGCGACCTGCTTCACCGGACCGATGAGCTGGATCAGATTGCCGATATAGTAGGGTCCCAGATCGAGGATCGGTCCTCCGCCCCGCTTGAAGAAAAAGTCGGGATTGGGGTGCCAGTGCTCCATGCCGTGGCTCATCACATGGCAGGTGCCCGAGGTGATGCGCCCCAGCTTGCCGGAATCGACCAGGCTGCGGGCGAGCTGATGCGCCCCGCCGAGGAAGGTGTCGGGCGCCGAGCCGATACTCAGGCCCTTCTTCACAGCGCGCTTGGCAAGATCGAGCCCTTCCTTGACGGAGAGCACGAAGGGCTTTTCCGAATAGACATGCTTGCCTGCGTCAAGGATCTGCCGCGATACCTCGTAGTGGACTGCGGGCACGGTCAGGTTGACGACGATATCGATGTCGTCGGCGCGCAAGAGGTCGTCGACGGTCTCGGCCCGCAGCTTGAACTCCTTCGCGCGGGCGCGCGCAACATCAATGTCGATGTCGGCGCAGGCGCGCATCTCGATACCGCGGAACAGCGGGGCAAGGCCGAAATAGGCAGCGGAGATATTGCCGCAGCCGATTACGCCGATGCCGAGTTTCTTTGCCATGGATGGTAGCTCCTAGAATGTCTTGGCCGAAGCGATCGAGCGGGCGGCGAAGCGCTCGAAGTCGCTCGGATTGTCGTGCTCCACGATGAAATGCCTCGCCGGCGTCTTCTCGCGCAAAGCGCGGACAAGCCCACGCCAGTCGACCGTGCCGTGGCCGACATCGGCCCAGCCGTCCTCATCGGCCGCCTCGCCCTTCGGCGCGATGTCCTTGACGTGGACGGCGACGATCCGGGAACCATAGTCGTCGATCCAGCGCAGCGGGTCGGCGCCGCCGCGGATCACCCAGGCGACGTCGATCTCCCAGCCGATCTCGGGCGCGGCATCGAGAATGTGCTTCTGGGGGATCGACCCGTCGGCGAGCGGCTTGAATTCGAAGTCGTGATTGTGCCAGGCGAAGCCGAAGCCTTCCTTGCGCACGGTATCGCCGATGCTGGCCAGGCGCTTGCCGAAGGCCTGCCAGCCCGCAGCGTCGGACGGGCGTTGGTCCGGCATCAGGAAGGGGCAGGCGATCAGCTTGATTCCGAGTGTTTCTGCAAGCTTGCGCGCGCCGGCGAAATCGTTCTCAAGCATCTCGATGGAAAAATGCCCCGTCGGCATGGAGAGCCCGTTCCGGTCGAGGGTGGCGCGTAAGGCCTCGGCGTCGCCATAGACGCCGCCGAAACCCTCCACCTGGCTGTAACCCAGCCGCGCAAGCGTCTCCAGGACACCGTCCCAGGGCCGGAAGTTGCGCGCGCTATAGAGCTGAAATGACCAGTCCATCGTCTTCCTCATGCGTGATCGTTGGGATGTCAGAGCCTGTCGCCGGTATCGCCGTCGAACAGCGAAACCCGGGCGGGATCGAAGCCGATGCGCACCTTGTCGCCGACGGCGAGATGCCGATCAGCCTCGACGCGGAACGACAGAGGCTGGCCGCCGAGCCCGGTCCAGACAAGCGTGTCCGAACCCATCGGCTCGACAACCTCCACTCCAGCCTCGAAGGCGAAGGCGTAGGCCCGGCCGTCGTCGGCAAAGCCGATATGTTCCGGCCTGACGCCGAGCGTAACGTCGCTGCCAGGCAGGGCATCCCTGCTGAAGCGGTAGCGGTCGAGCGGGACCGCGGCGTCGCCCGCCTTGAACAGCGGAACGGCGCCCGGCTCGATCCGGCCTTCGATGAAGTTCATGCCCGGCGAGCCGATGAAACCGGCGACGTAGCGGTTCACCGGGTTGTTGTAGATGGCCTGCGGCGCGTCGAGCTGCTGTATGGCGCCGCCTTTCATGACGGCGATGCGGTCGGCGAGCGTGAGCGCCTCGATCTGGTCGTGGGTGACATAGATCATGGTGTTGCCCAGCCGCTGGTGCAGGCGCTTGATCTCCACGCGCAGCTCGGAGCGCAGCTTGGCGTCGAGATTGGAGAGCGGCTCATCGAAGAGGAAGACGTCGACATCGCGCACCAGTGCCCGTCCGATCGCCACGCGCTGGCGCTGGCCGCCCGAGAGCGCCGCGGGCCTGCGCTGGAGCAGCGGCTCGATCTGCAGGATCCCGGATGCCTTCGCGACGCGCCGGGCGATCTCGTCCTTCGGCAGGCCGGCATTGCGCAGGCCGAAGGACAGGTTCCCTTCGACGGTCATCTGCGGATAGAGCGCATAGGACTGGAACACCATGCCGATGCCTCTGTCCTTGGGTTCCTCCCAGGTGACGTTCCTGCCCTTGATGAAGATCTGGCCCTTCGACACGTCGAGCAGACCGGCGATGCAGTTGAGCAAGGTGGACTTGCCGCAGCCGGACGGGCCGAGCAGCACCAGGAACTCGCCTTCGGTAACGTCGAGGGACAGCTTCTTCAAGACTTCGACGGCACCGAAGTTCAGCGAGACATCCTTGACCTGAACGCTCGTCATCGGCTCAGCCTTTCACCGCGCCCGCGGCAATGCCGCGCACGAAGAGTTTTCCGGAGATGAAATAGATGATCAGGGGAACGAGTCCGGTAATCAGGGTCGCTGCCATGTTCACGTTGTATTCCTTCACTCCCTGCACGGAGTTGACGATGTTGTTGAGCTGGACGGTCATCGGATAGGTGTCGGGGCGCGTGTAGACGACGCCGAACAAGAAATCGTTCCAGATGCCGGTAACCTGGATGATGAGAGCTACGACGAAGATCGGCAGGCTCATGGGAACCATGATGCCCAGATAGATGCGCCAGAAGCCTGCACCGTCGACGCGCGCCGCCTTGAACAATTCTTCCGGCAGCGAGGCGAAGTAGTTGCGGAAGAGAAGCGTATTGATCGGCATACCGAAGATCGAGTGAACGACCACGAGGCCCCAGAGGCTGCCGTAGAGCCCGATCTCCCGCAACACGATCACAATCGGATAGATCATCACCTGGTAGGGGATGAAGGCGCCGACGATCAGAACTGTGAAGAAGAAGTTCGCGCCCTTGAAACGCCAGTTGGCCAGCGCATAGCCGTTCACCGACGCGATGGCGATGGACAGGATTACCGACGGGACGGTGATGCGGACCGAATTCCAGAAGCCTCTGCTCAAGCCGTCGCAATTGAGACCGGTGCAAGCGGTGGCCCAGGCTTTGACCCAGGGCTCGAACGTTACCTCGAGCGGCAGCGCAAAAATGTTGCCGACGCGGATTTCCGGCATACCCTTGAGCGACGTCACGATCATGACGTAGAGCGGCAGCAGATAGTAAACGGCCGCGACGAAGAGCGTGCCGTATACGACAATGTTGCGGCGCGAAATGACGCGGCGAGGTTTCGGCCCCCAAGGCCCGGAATAGGCGGCGGCTGCAGGCAGCTTTGTACCGGCAACGTCGAGGACAGCAGTATCAGCCACGCTTCCTCCCTCCGAATTCGAGATAAACCCACGGGACGACCACGATGATCACCGACAGGAGCATCATGGTCGACGCGGCAAACCCTTGGCCGAGGTTCTGGGACGAGAACATGTGATCATAGACATATTTGGCCGGTACTTCGGATGAGATGCCCGGACCGCCGCTCGTTTGCGCGACGACGAGATCATAGACCCTGACTATACCGGACGCGATGATCACGAGGGTCGTGACAAAGACCGGCCGCATCATCGGTATGACGATGAAAAGATAGGTCTTCCACATCGGTATGCCGTCGACCCGGGCGGCCTTCCAGATGTCCTCGTCGATACCGCGCAGGCCGGCCAGCATCAGGCACATGACCAGGCCGGTGCCTTGCCACAGTCCGGCAATCAGGACGCCGTAGATGACGATGTCAGGATTGTAGAGAGGATCGAAGGTGAAGCTCTCCCAGCCGAGGCGGCGAACCACGCCCTGAATGCCGAACTCGGGGTTCAGCAGCCACTGCCAGATGAGGCCGGTGACGATGAAGGAAAGGGCGAAAGGATAGAGGAAAATGGTCCGGAAGGTATTCTCGAAGCGAATCTTCTGGTCGAGCAGAGCGGCCAGGATGAAGCCGACGACCAGCGAAAAGACCAACGTGCAAATGCCGTAGACGAACAGGTTCTGGATCGAGACGAGCCATCGCGGCGTCGACCAAAGCCGCTCATACTGGTCGAGGCCCACGAAAGTGAGCCGCGGCAGCAGCTTGGAATTGGTAAAGGAGTAGAAGACCGTCCAGATTGTCCCGCCGACGAAGATAACGACCGCCGTCAGTATCATTGGAATCGAGGCGATTTTTGAGTTCAGGTTCCGGAAAAGCTGGCTTGGTCGTCCAGTCGGATCTTCCGCCACTGGCTGCCTCCGCAGAAAGGTCACGAAATCCCGAACTCGCCAGCCCCGCGACGATGAAGCTGGCGAGTTCCGTCGTTCTTATGCTTGCTCAGTCCGCGGTGCCGACGATCTCAGCGAACCGCTTCTGTGCGGCTTCAGGCGTCATGCTGGGCGTATTGAAGAACTCCACGAACAGATCATTGATCTGGTTGAGTGAGTCCTGGCTCATGAGTTGCTCGCCGGACGGAATGGTGCCGCCTTTGGCCAGGATGGCCAGACCTTTCTTCATGCAGTCATTCGCGGCCCCCAGGTCAATGTCACCCCTGATCGGCAGAGACCCCTTCTTGAGGTTGAACGCGACCTGCGTCTTCGGATCGAGCAGGGCCGAAGCGAGCGCCTCCTGCGCCTTCGACTTCCCCTCATCCGCGAGCTTGGGGAAATAGAAGGCATCGCCGCCGGTCGAGATGACCTCGTGCATGCCCAAGCCCGGCAGGCAGGTATAATCCTTGCCAGCGACCTGGCCGGCGACCTGGAACTCGCCCTGCGCCCAATCACCCATGATCTGCCCGCCCGCCTGGCCGGTGATCACCAGATTGGTTGCCTGATTCCAGTCCTGCACATTCGACTTGGCGGCCATCTTGCGCGCATTGTCGGCAGCCGCGAAAACCTTGGCCACTTCCGGGCCCGCGGCCACTTCGGCATCCTTGTCGCCATAGACCTTCTGGTAAACGTCCGGTCCGCCGATCGCGACCATAAGAACGCGCAGCGCGCCTCCCGACTGCCAGGGCTGACCGCCGATGGCGAGCGGGATCTTGCCGGCCTTTTCGAGCGCCGGCGCAGCCGCGACGAACTCATCCCAGTTCTTGGGCACCGGCACTCCGGCATCCTCGAAGGCCTTGTTCGAAAGCCACAGCCACTCCCAGGAATGGATATTCACAGGCGCGCAATAGATCTTGCCGTCAACGGTGCAGCTATCGAGCAGGCTCTTGGGTTGGACGAGGTTGGCCCAGCCTTCCTTGTTGGCGAGATCGGTGAGGTCTCGCAGCAGTCCCGCTTGGATCAGTTCTTCGGTCTGACGGCCGTGGTTGAACTGGGTCGCGCCCATCGGGTCACCGCCGGTGATGCGGCTGATCATGATTGGACGGGCAGTATTGCCGCCGCCGGCGACGGCGCCATCGACCCATTTGTTGCCTGTCGCGTCGAAAGCCTTGGCGAGTTCGGCGACGGCGGCTGCTTCGCCGCCCGACGTCCACCAATGCGTGACCTCGAGATCCGTGGCGCCGGCCGGAACGGCGAAAGGCATGGCGACCGCCGCGGCAAGAGCCGTCATTCTATAACGCATAGACGTTCCTCCCTATCTGAAACGTTACAGATTTTGTGTAGGCGAAATGTCCAGCCCACGCAACCCTTGTCAGGGTCCTCGTCAGGTTTTTTTTCGAGGCTCGAAGAAAAGGCACCAAGAAACGCTGCGTTGCAACATGGATGCGGGCAGCGCAGCATGAAATTCGCGGTCGAAATCCAGGGGGGTCTCCTATGTCAGCTCCAGCATCCTGTGACGCCTGACGGTGTCTCGCCGTGACGCGATCACAATCTGAAACGTTACAGGCTATTGCATCGGATTGTTCTCCCGATGCATTGTCCGATCTATTGCGGATTCGCAGGACCATCGCTAAGCGACACTCATGAACCGACGGCTCCGGCAGGACGATATAGGAGCGGAGGCGCCAGCTGAAGGCGGGCGACCGACGCTGAAGACGCTCGCCTTCATGACGGGACTTGGCGTCACTACCGTCTCGCGTGCGCTGAAGGATGCACCTGAGATCGGCGCCGAGACCCGTCGGCGGGTGCAACTCGTGGCCAAGCAGATCGGCTACCGGCCAAACCGGGCCGGCGTGCGCCTGCGCACCGGCAAGACCAACGTCATCAGCCTGGTGCTCAACACGGAAGAGCAGATCGGCGGCTTCGTGTCCGACATCATCTATGGCATCTCCGAGTTCCTCGCAGGCACGCCATACCACCTGATCGTCACCCCCTATTCGCGCAGCAACGATCCGCTCGAACCAGTCCGCTACATCGTCGAGACCGGCTCGGCCGACGGCATCATCATCTCGCGAACCCAGCCGGACGACCCCAGGGTGCGCTACATGGTCGAGCGCGGCATGCCTTTCGCAACGCATGGCCGCACCGCGATGGGCATCGACCACCCGTTCCATGATTTCGACAATGCCGCCTTCGCGGCTGCCGCGGTGCGCAAGCTTCACAAGCTCGGCCGCAAGCGCATCGCGCTGCTCGCGCCGCCCTCCTCGCTGAGCTACCATCACCATATGCGCGAAGGCTTTCTCGACGCGCTCATGGAGTGCGGCCTGTCCGAGATCCCGCTGACTGGCGTGACCGTCGACCATTCCATCGACGAGATCCGCGAGCGCACCGTGGCGCTGATGCGCCGCGCCGTGCCGCCGGACGGCATCGTCAGCGGCGGCGGCGGAGCCACCTTCGCCCTGGTCGCCGGGCTGGAGGATGCCGGGCTGGCGCTCGGACGCGAGGTGGACATCGTGTCGAAGCAGACCTCGCGGCTGCTGCAGCTGTTCCGCCCGGCGCTCCATGTCGTCAACGAGGACGTCCGGCTGGCCGGTTTCGAACTGGCGCGCGCGGTCACCTCAAGCATCGGGGGCGCGGGCGTGAAATCGCTGCAGAGCCTTAGCAAGCCCGACGCCGCCGAGCCCCGCTTGTGAACAAGGCTTTTCCCACGATCCAGGACGTGGCGCGCGCGGCCAAAGTGTCGACGGCTACGGTGAGCCGTGCGCTGTCGGCGCCCGAGCGGGTGTCGGAGGACACCCGCCGCCAGGTGATCGAGGCGATCGAGCGGACCGGCTATGCCGTCAACCAGACGGCGCGCAATCTGAGGCGCAAGCAGACCGGCGCGGTGGTCGTCCTGGTGCCCAACCTCGGCAATCCGTTCTTCTCGAAGATCCTTGCCGGCATCGAGGCGACGGCGTCGAAGGCGGGGCTCAACGTGCTGATCGCGGATACGCGCCAGCCGCATGCGGGCGCGGACCGGCTCGGCGAATATCTGCACAACAACCGCGCCGACGGCATGATCGTCCTCGACGGATCGCTGTCGGCGGATTTCTTCTCGCGCCCCGGCCGCGCCACGCCGCCGGTCGTCTTCTGCTGCGAGTGGAACGACAATGCGGGGCTGCCCTCGGTGCGATGCGACAATTCCGGGGGAGCAGCACTCGCCGTCCGCCATCTCCACCAGCTCGGCCATCGCCGGATCGGTCACATATTGGGACCCCGGGACAATGTGCTGACCCATGAGCGACGGCGTGGCACGGAAGCCGCCCTGGCCAAGCTCGGACTCGCGCTGCGGCCGGACTGGGTCTTCGACGGCGACTTCTCGCTGGCCGCGGGAGCACAGGCCGGCCGGGCCTGGCTGGCGCTCGCCGAGCGCCCCACCGCGGTCACCTCTTCCAACGACGAGATGGCCTGCGGCTTCATCGCCGAGCTTCACCGCCATGGCGTCTCGGTGCCGGCGGATGTCTCGGTCGTCGGTTTCGACGACATCGACATCGCCGAGCAGTTCATCCCGGCGCTGACGACGGTCCATCAGCCGCGCAACGACATCGGCGAAACCGCCGCAGCCGCGCTGATCTCACGCATCGGCGAGGGCAAGGCCGGGCTGGAGACGCCGGCCCGCACCAGGGTGCTCGACGTCGAACTGGTGGTGCGGGCGAGCACGCGCGCGATCGACCAGCAATAGGCCCAATCTTCGACCGATGGTGCGGCGCTGCCTCGGGGCAGAGGCGCGGCGACGGGTCAAAATCAAATCAAGATCAATCGGACTAGCTAATGGCGTATTTCGGGGTCCGTCGCCGTTTTGCACGGCCAGGACGAGATTATACGGATGTGTTGATCCGGCAGGTGACGGCAGGCTTCACGCAAAGCCACCGTTGGCGAGATGATCCAGATATTCATGTACCGCGTTGGCCTTGCCGTGCTCGACCAACAGTTCGGCAGTTCGACCACCGAAGGGAGCCAATGGCACGGCCTGATACCAAGCAATGGCTTGTTCCTCGCTGCCGACCCATGCGGCTACTCGCTCGACGATCTGCGCCAGATGCCTCTGCCCGTCAGATTTCCCGAGATGGTGTTCAGTCGTGTCTTGCCGAGAGATTTCCATATATGCCCTAGCGCTCCCGAATGCGTCTTCATATCACGCAGCAAGTACGCAGAGAGGCGCATCAACCTCCGCTTCCCCACGGCCCGTGAAAGGCCCCTTCGGCGTCGACACGCTCGAAGCCATGCGCGCCGAAGAAGTCGCGCTGGGCCTGGATCAGGTTCGACGTGCCGCGTCCCTGGCGGTAGCCGTCGAAATAGGCGAGCGCCGAAGACAGCGCCGGAACCGGCAGACCGGCCTCAACGGCTTGTGCCACGATGCGGCGCAGCGACGGGTGCGCCTCTTTCATCATCTCCACGAAGGCCGGCGCCATGAGCAGATTGGCGGCCGAGTCGCTGGTTCCGAAGGCTTCCGCGATGCGGCCGAGGAACTGGGAACGGATGATGCAGCCGGCCCGCCAGATCTTCGCGATGGTCGGCAGCGGGAGGTTCCAGCCGAACTCCTTCGAGGCCGCGTCCATCACGGCGAAGCCCTGCGCATAGGCCGCTATCTTGCCGGCAAAAAGCGCAAGCTCGAGATCGGCAAGTAGCGCCTTCCGATCGCCGGCGAGCCGCGTCGCAGGCACGCCGAAGACAGCCTCCGCAGCCGTTCGCTCGCCTTTCATGGCCGAAAGCACGCGTGCCGCAACAGCCGCCTCGATGGCCGTCGCCGGCACACCGAGCGTCTGCGCCTCGATGACGGACCATTTGCCGGTACCCTTCTGCCCGGCGCGGTCGAGGATGATGTCGACGACGGGCGACCCCGTCCCGGGGTCATCGGCGGCCAGAACAGTCGCGGTGATCTCGATCAGGTAAGAATTCAGCCGGCCACGATTCCAGTCGTCGAAGACTGGCGCGATCTCCTTGGCCGACAGGCCGAGCCCGTCGCGCAGCATGCCGTAGATCTCGGCGATCATCTGCATGTCGGCATATTCGATGCCGTTGTGGATGGTCTTGACGAAGTGGCCGGCGCCGTCGGTGCCCAGCCACGCCGCGCAGGGTTCGCCTTCATATTTCGCCGAGATGGCGGTGAGCACGTCCTCGACCCGACGCCAGGATTCCTCTGTTCCGCCGACCATGATCGACGGCCCGTGGCGCGCGCCTTCCTCGCCGCCCGAGACCCCCATGCCGATGAAGGTAAGGCCGGAATCCTTCAACTCGGCGAAGCGTCGCATCGTGTCGCGGAAATTGGCGTTGCCTGCGTCGATGACGATATCGCGCGCCGAAAGAACGCTGCGCAGCAGCGCGATCTGCCCGTCGACCGCCTGGCCCGCCTGCACCATGACGATGACCGGCCGCGGCGGCCGGATCGCCTCGGCCAGCGCCTCGATCGTATGGCACGGCACGATCCTCTCCTTGAGGCTGCCCGCCTGCCCATAGAAGGCATCGGTGCGCGACGTCGTGCGGTTGAATACGGCGACCCGGTGACCCTTTTCCGCGATATTGAGCGCGAGATTGGAACCCATGACGCCAAGGCCGATCAAACCGATATCGGCTTTGTTTTCCATTGTCTTTTCCTTCGGATCGCGTGGCAGGTCTGACGTGGGCGGCGATGATCGACCGCCGGCCGCCATTCGTCAACCTGACGTCAGGACAGGAATTCGAGCCGCGCAGGGGTGAAGCAGTCGATCAGCCGCCCATGGGCCAAGGCCTTGCATCCGTGCACCACGCCGGAAGGCACGATGAAGCTCTGGCCAGCATCGAGGGTCGTCGTCTCGGCGCCGATCGTCACCTCGAAGGCGCCTTCGGCCACATAACTCGCCTGAACATGCGGGTGGGAATGGAGCGAACCGACAGCGCCCTTTTCGAAGGCGACCTCGACCAACATCATTCGGTCGTCATGGGCGAGCAGGCGCCTGCGTATGCCGGGCTCGGCCGGCGTCCAGTCGTGTTCGGAAGGTTTCACGAAAATGGGGCTCGCCATCATCTGCTCCTCTCTGCCATCCGGGTGGACGCTGCGCATCCGCCCCGGCCTCAATCGCCGGCGCGGCCCATCCGGGCCGCTTGGCTTCGCGCTACCGCATCGGCCCGAAATCGAACTCGATTTTCGGAAGGCACGATGCATAACTAATAGTGGCAGACCGTCCTTTGCGCGTCCAAGTAGACGCGCGGCGCTCTGCAGGCGTGGGCCACGCCGTCGCGCGCTTCAATGGTCGATAAATCGACCATTGGCATCATCCGCGCCCGAAGCCGGTCATCGCAGGTCCTCCATCGGCACCATGTCGACATCGGCATAGTCGACATTGTCGCCAGCCATCGCCCAGATGAAACTGTAGCTGGACGTGCCAGCCCCGCTGTGGACCGACCAGCCCGGAGACAGAACCGCCTGTTCGTTGGCCACCACGAGATGGCGGGTCTCCTCCGGCTCGCCCATGAAATGGAAGACGCGGCCCTGCTCGGGCAGGCCGAAATAAAGATACGCCTCCGAGCGACGATCGTGGACATGGCATGGCATGGTGTTCCAGACGGAACCTTCGGCCAGCACGGTCATGCCGACGACGAGCTGGCAGGATTCCATCACGTCGGGGTGGACGAACTGGTGGATCGAACGCTCGTTGGCGGTGGCGCGCTCGCCGAGGTCGAGCCGCCGGGCGTCGCCGATGCGGATGAGCCGCGGCGGGATCTCCTTGTGGGCCGGGGCGCTGAGCAGATAGAACTTTGCCGGCTTCCGCCCGTCGACGCTCGCGAAGCGCACCGGCCCGGAACCCTTGCCCAGATAGAGCATGTCGCGATGGCTCAGCGGGTAGGATCGCCCGCCTGCCGTCACGCTGCCCTCGCCGCCGACATTGACGACCGTCATTTCCCGGCGGTCGAGCAGATCCGGCGTGCCGGCTTGCCTGACCTGCCGAAGATCGATGGCGCCTGCAGCGGGCATCGCGCCGCCGACGATCAGCCGGTCGAGATGAGAATAGGTAAGCCTGATCTCGCCAGGCACAAAAAGCGTCTCGACCAGGAATGCCGCGCGCAGTCCGGCCGTGTCGAACGCCTTGGCTGTCTTCGGATCGATCGCGTGGCGCGTCTCCACAAGCATCATGCCGTTGCTCTCCATCGTATCCTGTCGCGCGCTCAAAGCTTGCCCGGGAACAGCCGCTCGAGATCGCCGCCGCTCTGCAGCAGTCCGTGATAGCGTTTCTGGCTGGCCGAGAGATGGCGGCGCATGGCGTCACGCGCGGCACCCGGGTCGCTCTCCGATATCGCGTCCATGATGGCCCGATGCTCGGACTGAAGCCTGGCCTGGTATTCCTCGGACTGGAGCAGCCCGGAGGAGAACGACGTGACCAGATCGCGCGGGATCGTGCGCCGGCCGAGCACGTCGAGTATCTCGACGTAGAAGGGATTGTTGGTAGCCTGGGCGATCGCACGATGGAAGGCAAAGTCGGCGGCGCCTGTCGGCTCGCGCCGCTGCAACAGGTTCTCGAAATCGCCGAAGGCTTCATTGATCTCCGCCATCTGCGAAGGCGACCGGCGTTGCGCGGCGAGCGCGGCCGACTCGATCTCGATCGCCATGCGCACTTCGAGCACGTTGAGCACGAGCGAGACCTTGCCGCTCAGATCCGCGACCAGGCTCTCCAGGGCCAGTGGGGCGTTGTCGTTGACGAATACGCCGGCACCCTGGCGAGGAACGACGAGCCCGTCGGCCGCGAGGCGCGTCACCGCCTCGCGCACCACGGTCCTGCTGACGCCGAACTCGCCGCTCAGTTGATGTTCGGTCGGCAGCTTGCTGCCGGGCGACAGCTGGCCCGACGCGATCTGACGCCTGAGCGTTTCGACCAGCCGGTCTGCGAGCTTGGGGCGTCTCTGAACATCGCTATCGAGCGCCAGTTCTTCCGGTTTCATGTCTGTTCGCCTTTCCCCGGGAGTCACTTGAACATCGACGGCAGCCAAAGCGATATCGCCGGGACATAGGTCACCAGCAGGAGCACGAGCACGCCGGCGCCGTAGAACGGCCATATCGAGCGCATCGCCTCCCAGACCGAGATCTTGCCGACCGCGCAGGCGACGAACTGGACGGAGCCGACCGGCGGCGTATTCAGCCCAATGCCGAGATTGAGGATCATGATGACCCCAAAATGAACAGGGTCGATGCCGTAGGCCTGCACGACCGGCAGGAAGATCGGCGTGGTGATGATGATCATCGGCCCCATATCCATGAAGGTGCCCAGGAACAGCATCAAGAGGTTGAGCAGAAGCAGAATCGTCAGCGGATCCTCGGAGACGGCGTTGAGTGCCGCGATCAAGGCGGCCGGAACCTTCAGGAAGGCCAGAAGCCAGGAGAACGCCGCCGCCGTGCCGATGATCAAGAGCACCATCGAGGTTGTCTTCACCGCACCCAGCGTCGAATCGACGAAATGGCGCCAGCTCATCTGGCGATAGACGAAGATGGTGACCAGCAGCGCGTAGATGACGGCCATGCAGGAGCTTTCCGTGGCCGTGAAGACGCCGGAACGCACCCCGCCGAAGATGATCGCGATCAGGAGCAGGCCGGGCACGGCGACCGCGCCCAGGCGCAGGGCTGTCGACAGGCCGGGAAACGGCTCGGTCGGATAGCCGCGGGCGCGGGCGACGAAATAGGCGGTGACCATCAGCGACGCCGCGAAAAGCAGTCCCGGGACAATGCCGGCCGTGAACAGGTCCGCGATCGAGATCTTGCCGCCCGCCGAGATCGAATAGATGATCATATTGTGCGACGGCGGCAGGAGCAGCGCGATCAGCGCGGCCATCGACGTGACGTTGACGGCGTAGCCGGCGCCGTAGCCGCGCGCCTTCATCTGCGGGATCATCAGCCCGCCGACGGCCGCTGCCTCGGCCACGGCCGAGCCGGAGATGCCGCCGAACATCGTCGATGCCGCTATGTTGACCTGGCCGAGCCCGCCACGCAGATGCCCGACCAGCGCGCCGGCAAAGGCCACGATGCGCTGGGCGATGCCGCCGCGCACCATCAGGTCGCCGGCATAGATGAAGAAGGGCACGGCGATGAGCGAGAAGGCGTTCATGCCCGAATTCATGCGTTGGAAGACCACAAGCGGCGGCAACCCCATGTAAAGCACCGTAGCGAAGCTGGCGACGCCGAGACAAAACGCGATCGGCGTGCCGATCAGCATGAGCAGGGTGAAGACGCCGAAGAGGATCCAGAGCTCCATCACGCGGCTCCTTCGGCTGCGGCATCTATTTCAGCATCGACCGGAGCGCCCGAGAAACGGAGCGCCATACGCTCCAGGGAAAACAACGAGACGAGCGCTCCGCCCACGACGATCGGCACATAGTCGAAGCCGCCGGGCAGCCCGAGCGCCGGCATGGTCGAATCCCAGGTGAGGGCGACGAGCTTGGCGCCATAGACCACCATGCCGATGCCGAAAGCCAGCACCATGACGTCGGAGATCGTCCGCAACACCCCTCGCGCCCGGGGCATAGCATAGAGCAGCACGTCGAAGCCGAGATGGAAGTTGTCGCGCACACCGACGGCGGAGCCCAGGAAGATGAACCAGCTCATCAGCATGACGGAGGCAGGCTCGGTCCAGCTCGGGCTTGCGTTGAGGACGTAGCGGCCCCAGACCTGCCACGCGACGAAGCCGGTCATGAGAACGAGGCCGAAGCCCGCCAGCCATAAGGCCAGCGTCGACAGGAACGTCAGGAAACGTGCGATCTGCGGCAAGGTTGCGCGCATCGATAACCTCGGATTCGATCGTTGCAGACTATGGTTTGCGTCGCGTGCCCGGTGCGGCGCGCGACGCTCCACGCCGTCAATCGGTCGCCTGGATCCGCGACACGAGGTCCTTCAGCTTGTCGCTCTTCACGAACTGCTCGTAGACCGGCTTCATCGCGTCGATGAAGGGCTGCTTGTCGATCTCGACGACGACCTCGGATCCGGCCGCGCGCACCGTCTTTTCCGATTCCGCCTCGCGCGCGGTCCAGAGTTCGCGCATCTTGCCCACGCTCTCCTTGGCGGCGGCGCGGATAATCGCCTGATCCTCGGGCGAGAGCTTGTCCCAGGAGGTCTTCGACATGACCAGCACTTCGGGCACGATCAGGTGCTGGTCGAGCGTATAGTTTTTCGCCACCTCGTAATGCTTCGAGGATTCGTAGCTCGGCCAGTTGTTCTCGGCGCCGTCGATGACGCCGGTCTGGATGGCCGAGTAGACCTCGCCGTAGGGCATGGGCACCGCATTGGCGCCAAGCGCATTGACCATGGCGACGAAGACATCGGACTGGATGACCCTGAGCTTCATGCCCTTCAGGTCGTCGATCGACTTGATGGGTTTCTTCGAATTGTAAAAGGAACGCGAGCCGGAATCGTAGAATGCCAGGCCGACCAGGTCGTGAGCCTCGAAGGCCTTGAGGATGTCGTCGCCGATCGGCCCGTCCATGACCTTGTGCATGTGGTCGATCGACTTGAAGATGTAGGGCAGCGAGACTGCCTGGGTTTCCTCGACGATGTTGTTGAACGGTCCGAGCGAAACGCGGTTCATATCGATGACACCGGCGCGGGTCTGCTCGATCGTGTCCTTCTCCTCGCCGAGCTGGGCCGAATGATAGACCTCGACGCCGATGCGGCCGCCGGTCCGCTCCTTGACGAGTTCACCGAGATATTTGACCGCCTCCACGGTCGGATAGCCGTCCGGGTGCGTATCGGACGATCTCAACGTGACTTCCTGTGCGATCGCCGCACCGCCGGCAAGCGCCATCGAAAACGCCGCGGCAGCCAATTTCCGGATCAGGTTCATGGTTTCCTCCCTCTGTTCCCTGATTTCGGTCTCCTCGGTCAAAGTCGGTAAGCGCGCTTGGCGAGACCATAAGCGAGCTCACCGGCAAGCTCGGCCGCCTCCTCCTCCCGGAGGCGGCCGGTGAGCACAAGTTCGGCGAGATAGGCGCAGTCGACCCGGCGCGCGACGTCGTGGCGGGCGGGGATCGACGGAAAGGCGCGGGTGTCGTCGTTGAAGCCGACGGTGTTGTAGAAGCCGGCCGTCTCGGTCGTCAGCTCGCGGAAACGGCGCATGCCTTCCGGACTGTCGAAGAACCACCAGGCCGGCCCGAGCCGCAGGCAGGGATAGACGCCGGCGAGCGGCGCGAGTTCGCGTGCGTAGGAGGTCTCGTCCAGGGTGAACAGGATGATCGTGAACCCCGGCTCGAGACCGACCGCGTCGAGCATGGGCTTCAGCGCGGCGACATAGTCGGTGCGGCCGGGGATGTCGAAGCCTTTGTCGCGGCCGAAGCGGGCGAGCATGTCGGGCGAATGGTTGCGGCGGGATCCGGGATGGATCTGCATGACAAGCCCGTCGTCCAGGCTCATCTTCGCCATCTCGGTCAGCATCTGCGCGCGGAACAGGTTGCGCTCAGCCGGCCCGGCGCCGCCGGCCCGGACCCGCACATAGAGGGCTTCGGCATCGACCGCAGAGAGGTCCGCCGTATCGGCGGTCGGATGGCCGTGGTCGCTCGCCGTCGCGCCGTGCTGCCTGAAGAAGGCGCGGCGCGTGCGATGGGCGTCGAGATAGCCTTTCCACGTGCCGGTGTCGCAGCCGGTGATCTCGCCGAAGGCATCGAGATTGGCGGCAAAGCCGTCAAAATCGGGATCGACGACGGAATCGGGACGGTAGGTGGTGATCACCCGCCCACCCCAGCCGGACTGGCCGATCGCCCGATGCCAGCGCAGATCATCGAGCGCCCCTTCGGTCGTGGCGATGACTTCGATGTCGAACCGCTCGAACAGCGCGCGCGGGCGGAAATCGTCCTGCGCGAGACATTCGTCGATCCGGTCGTAGAAGAGGTCCGCCGTCCTGGCGGAAAGCGGCGCGTCGAGGCCGAACAGCGTCTCGAAAGTGTGTTCCAGCCAGAGCTTCGTCGGCGTACCGCGGAACAGGTGGAAATGCTCGGCGAAAAGACGCCAGATCTTGCGCCCGTCGGTCTCGACCGGGCCACCATCGCTCCGCGGGATGCCGAGGCGCTCCAGCGGCAGGCCCTGGCTGAAGAGCATGCGGAAAATATAGTGGTCGGGGACGATCAGCAGCCGGGCAGGATCGGGAAAACGCTCGTTCTCGGCATACCAGCGCGGGTCGGTATGGCCATGCGGACTGACGATCGGCAGATCGCGGATCTCCGCGAACAAAGCGCGGGCGAGCGAACGGACCGACGGATCGGTCGGGAACAGGCGATCGTCATCCAACGGCATGCGATCTCCCCCCACATCGCCTCCCTCCCCGGAGGCATTTCAGTTTTCTAGAGCTGAATAGATACTATGTCAAACCTCAGCGTTCATGATTTGTATGACGACTTTCAGTCTGCCCGGGCATCGCGCTCGACGCCGCGCCCGTGATTGAAGGTCTGCAGTGGATCGACCCCTAGCGGACCTTCGATCGATCGGTTTCCCTCACTTCCTGATGCTGGACGTGATCGACTGGATTACCTCGGTCGCCATCTTGAATTCCTTTGCGCGGTTTTCAATTCCGTGGCGCCTGGCGATGTAGTCGAAGTCGGTGTAGGCCGCGTAGACCGAGCCGTCGGGCTCCTGGTAGACGACGACACGTACCGGCCAGTCGAGTCCGGCCTTGGGGTTCGCGGTTATGAAGGTCGTGCCGAGTGCCGGGTTGCCGAACATGACGAGCCGTGACGGCTGGACGATGTTGCCGGCGGCGTTTCCGAGCTTCGCCTGGTCGATCACGCCGAAGAACATGATGCCCTTCTTGACGACATCCTTCTCGATCCGTGACACCGTCTCGGCAACCGAATAGCTGCTTCTGACGGTGACGACTCCGTCGGAAACGGTGTCGGCATTCGCCGGGAACACCAGCGCCACCCCGGCCGTCGCGGCCAGTATCGATTTGACTAAGGTGATCATTTCTCTTTCTCCATGGGTGAGGCCCGTCGAGTGACAAGGCTGGGAGAAGCATGCCGGCGGTCGCGGCGGATTGATAATGCCGTTTGCTGCCTGAGTTGATGAGCGGCGCTTATGGCCCATCTCGCCGCGCCTGAATGCTGACGCAACCTGGCCTGGTGAATGCTCACGCATCCACCTTGTCTCAGCCGCCGGCGCGGCCTATTCGGGCCGCCTGGCCTTTCGTGCCAAGGGGCGCGGCACGCGGTCGCGCGCTCCGACGGTCGATCCTGTCGGCCGTTGGCTTTGCTGGTGATGCAGCACGAGATCGTCTCGGCGACGCGACCGCCCAAGGGGTCCGGCTTCCTGGCGGAAGCAGGGTCAGTTCCGCGGCGTGGTCAGGGCGCGAGCAAGCGTCATCGCCGCAATCAGCGCCATGACGAGGATAATGACGCAAGCCGTCCAGCCGAGCCTGTCATACGCCTGGCCGAGAACGAAACTGCCCACCAGACCTCCTGAATAGTACGAAGCAAGGTAAGTCCCGCTGGCTGCCGCCTTGTCGGAGGCGGCCACGCGGCTGACATGACCGGTCGCGATTGCCTGGCCCAGGAACGTGCCGACGGCAATCAGCGTCATGCCTGCCAGCACGACCGGAAGGTTTGAGCTGATCAGCGCAAGGAGCCCGGCGATTGCGATCCCCAACGTAATGCCGATGCCGCGGCCTGGACCGAACCCCCTGGCCACGCGGCCGGCGAGCGGCGTTGTCAGCATCGAGGGCAGGAACACGAAATAGACCAGTCCGAGCGCCATTGGCGACAGGCTGATCGGGGCAGCACTCAACTGGAAGTTCACATAGGTGAAGGTGCCGATGAAGACGAACAGAATAAGGAAGCCGATTGCGAAGCAGTTCCTTAGTTCGTTATTCAGGAATTGAACCCTCCAGGCTTGGCCCGCGGGTTCCCTGCCGGCCTCGGCCTGCATCATGCGCCCGGTCTTCTTGAGTGTCAGCCAGACGAGCAAGGCGCCTGTAATGTTGAGGACCGCGAAGGTCAGGAAGTTGGCAGAGATCCCGAAGCTGTCGGCGACGGCCGCCGAAAGGATGCGGCCGAAGAAGTTGCTGGCGACATTGCCGGTCACGTAAGCGGCAAGCGCGGCGGTCGTCTGGCCGGCAGAATAATGCTCGGCGAGGTAAGCAACCGTCAGCGTGAATGCCGTCGACATGCAGAGGCCCTGCGCGACGCGCAACAAGGCGAATGTCGCTATGTCATCGGTCACCGAAAGCAGCGTGGTCGGGATCGCAAGCAGCACAAGGGTGATCCAGATACCGTTGCGCCGGTCGATATTGCGACCGAACAGCGCGACGGCGACGCCGGCAATCGCCATGCCGAAGGTGCTGGCATTGACCGCGACGCCCATCGTCGCCCGGCTGACGTCGAATTTCACGACCAGCGAGGGCAGAATCGCTTGCGCGGCGAACAGGTCGACCAGCGTCAGGAAGGCGATGAGCGCGATGATGCCGAAGCGCAGGCTGTCTGCCGCAACCATGCGGAATCTGATGGGAAAGGTGCCGTCGGAACTGGTCATTGGAACGCGCCTCCGCGTGGCCCGGCGTTCCCGACGGGACCGGGAACATCGAGTGAAGGTGGTGGTGGTCAGCAATGGGACCGCTCATACCAGTGGCACCGGATGCCGACGCGTCCAGTGGGGTGGATGCTGAGCATCCACCCGGCCTCGACCGCCGGCGCCGCTCCGTGCCGCATGGCTATCGCGCCAACGGGCTTGGCCCACGCGGTCGCGCTCCGGCGGTCGATGTCATCGACCGCTGGCATCAGCCCGATCACATCGCGCCGTGGTCATCCGTTGCAGGTGGCAGGATGTCGGCGGAATAGAGCACGGCCGGCACCGGACCGTTGTTCTTCCACCAGTGCGAGAGCTGGCCGAATTCCGCCGTTGCTTCGCCTGCCTTGTGTTCGATCGGCACGCTGCAGCTGTTGCTGTACTCGGTGATCGCGCCCTCGATGACGAGGATGTTAGCGGGACGGACCGTGTGCTCGTGCCACGGCACGACTCCGCCAGGCTGAACAACGAGCTTGCGCAGCCTGAACATATTGCCCTTCCAGGCATCGCCCTTCGACGAGAGGTCGATCGAACTGATAACCTCGTCGGTGACGCCCTCCGGCTGGTTCGGCATCGACTGCGCGGCGTTGGTGGCGACCTGATCGGCCGGGCACTGTCCGGCGTGGCTGGGCGAGGCGTAGAAGGCGGCCGCCGCGGCGAGCAGCCCGAATGCCAGCGGGAGGTTGAGCGGCATGCGGTACGGGATGGCTTTCAAAGACATTTGCGGTTTCTCCTTTGTCCAGCCCGGTGACGTGAATTCATGCGGGCGTGATGTGGAGATTGGCCGGCTGCGACGGCGAAGAGAAATGCCGCGTGATTCTCGATTTGATAGCCCGAGGCTATGGCGCCATCGGTAAACGTGATTCAGCCGGACCGCATGAATTGCAGTCCGACTTCTTTTGCAATCGATGGATTTCCTGATCTATGCCGCCGAGCGACGCATGGAGACCGGCGACGCGCCTTCCGCCCAGCCGTAGGATTTCACCGCGCCGACGAAGGTCGATACCGCAGGCGAGAAGCGGCGGCCCGCGACGGTCACCAGACAAACTTCCCGCGTCACTTCGGGCTCACTGACAGGGCGCACCTGCAGGCCGGGGATGACCGCGCTGTATTCGGGGATGAAACAAATGCCGAGGCCGCCGGCTACCATGTTCTGGATCCAATCTTCACGCTCACTCGAATAGGAAATGCGCAGCCGCACCCCCTGAGTGACACAAATCTCGGACAGGTGGTCCCAATACTCGCAATTGACCCGTTTCAGGTAGATCTCGCCGTCGATGGCGCTGATCGGCACGGCGTCGTGCTTCGCCAGCCTGTGGCCTGCTGGAAACGCCAGGACGAAACGTTCTCGAAACAACGGCGTGACGTCAAAGCGTTCCGGAAACTTCTCGCTCGACGACATGATCGCGACATCGATCTCGCCTTCCTCGAGCAATTGCGAGAGCCGGCTTGGCACGCCTTCGACGAGTTGCAGCTGAATGCCCTTGTGACGCATGTTGAAGTCGGTGAGCAGGCCGGTGAAGCGGCGCGGCCCGATCGTGCACATGATGCCGACCTTGAGATGCGCGTCCTTCAGGCACAGGAAGCGGGAAGCTTCCTGACGCACACCCGTCAGCTCATCGAGGACCTGCTGGAACCGGGGCCGCAACAGCGCGCCGAGATCTGTGATGTGGGTGAGGTTGCGTTCGCGGCGAAACAAAAGGCCGCCGACCTCGTCTTCGAGTTGCTGGATCGCGCGGCTCAGCGCCGGCTGCGTCACGTTGCACTTCTCCGCTGCCCGCGTGAAGTTGCGGGTCTCACACACGGCAAGGAAATATCGGATGTGATGGATGTCCATGCCCGTCCTCTAACCCGGTCCTATCCCGCTGAGCCAATGCCATCCGGCTATGAATTCGATAGCACACCGGCATTTTATTGTTGAGCGGGCATGACCCAGTGTTCTCCGCAGATCGGCCGCATGTCGCGGCGCGTCAACGGAGACCGCAAATGCTCAACATCAGCAAACCGGAAGCAAACTTGGCCTCGCGACGTCCGCTTGAAGGCAGGACCGCGATCGTAACCGGCTCGACCAGCGGCATTGGACTCGGGATAGCGCAGGCCCTTGCGCAGAACGGCGCGGCGGTGATGCTGAACGGCTTCGGCGATCCGGCCCAAATCGAAACCCAGCGTGCGGCGATCGCCGATGAAAACGACGTCGACGTCGCCTATGACAACGCCGACATGTCGAGCAGCGATGCGATCCGCATGATGGTCGAACGCGCCGTTGCCCGCTTCGGCCAGGTCGACATCGTCGTCAACAATGCCGGCATTCAGCATGTGGCGCCGATCAGCGAATTTCCGGCCGCCAAATGGGACTCGATCCTGGCAATCAATCTGTCATCCGCGTTCCATCTGATCCAGGCCACGTTCGAGCCGATGAAGAGCCGCGGATACGGTCGCATCATCAATGTTGCATCCGCACACGGCCTGATCGCCTCGCCCTTCAAGGCAGCCTATGTCGCTGCGAAGCACGGCATGGTGGGGTTGACCAAGGTCGTCGCGTTGGAAGGCGCCGAGTATGGAGTGACTTCGAACGCGATCTGCCCGGGCTATGTGTGGACGCCGCTTGTCGAGAAGCAGATCGAGGACCAGGCGAGGTCCCACAACGTCGCCCGCGATGCCGTCATCCGTGACGTGTTCCTGAAGAACCAGCCGACCCGACGCTTTGCGACTGTGGAAGAGATGGGCGCGCTCACCGTCTTCCTGTGCAGCGACTGCGCAGCTTCCATGACCGGCACCGCGCTGCCGGTCGATGGTGGCTGGACCGCACATTGAGCACGCTCGCGGCAAACATCCAGAATGGCGTCCTGAGGAGGCAAGCATGAATACCCATGCCGACGTTGTGAAGTTCGCCCGCAACCGGACCGATTCAGGAACGGCAAGGGCGCCGCGCAGCCCGCGGACGATCAACCTCGCCCTCCAGGGCGGAGGAGCGCATGGCGCCTTTACCTGGGGCGTTATCGACCGGCTGCTGGAAGAGGAGAATCTCACCTTGGAAGGGGTGGTCGCCACCAGCGCCGGCGCCATGAACGCGGCGGTGCTCGCCTACGGGCTTGCCGAAGGCGGACGGCGCGGCGCCCAGAAGGCGCTTGCGAATTTCTGGCGCCGCGTCAGCCACGCAGCGGCCTTCAGTCCTTTGCAGCCGAGCCTTCTCGACCGGATGACCGGTTCGCGTTCACTCGAATATTCGCCAGCGTTCCTGATGCTCGACCTGGTGACGCGGTTGATGTCGCCCTACCAGTTCAACCCGCTGAATTTCAATCCGCTGAAGAGCGTTCTCGAACAGTCGATCGACCTCGAGGCGGTCCGCATGTCGCGCTGCCCGCTGAAGCTGCACATCTGCGCGACCAATGTGCGGACGGGCAAGGTCAAGGTATTCTCAAACGACGAGCTATCGGTCGACGCGATCATGGCATCGGCATGCCTGCCGTTCCTGTTCCAGGCCGTCGAGATCGATGGCGAGGCCTATTGGGATGGCGGCTACATGGGCAATCCGGCGATCTTTCCGCTGATCTACTCCTGCGAGACGCCTGATGTGCTGATCGTGCACATCAACCCGATCGAGCGCGCCGAGCTACCACGCTCCGCGATGGATATCCTCAATCGTATCAACGAGATAAGCTTCAATTCGTCACTTCTCAGGGAAATGCGGGCAATCGCCTTCGTCACCCAGCTGATCGATTCCGAAGCCGGCAAGACGCTCGACCTCAAGCGAGTCTTCGTCCATGGCATCTCGGACGATGAAACGATGAAGAAGCTTGGCGTTTCAAGCAAGCTCAATGCGGATTGGGGCTTGCTAACGGACCTGCGCGACCGCGGCCGCGAGCGCGCCGAGGAATGGCTTGAAGCCAACTACGACCAGATCGGACAACGTTCGACCGTGGATATCCGCGACCGCTATCTCTGAACACGCTCCCCGCGGGCAGAATCCATAATCCTGGATTGCTGCCGAATGCCCTCCGGCGCGCCTTGCCGGAGGGCTTTTTTTTGCCGCCGTCGTGCATAGGGCGCGCCTATCGAAACCATGCTGAGAGAGCATTTCAGTCGGCGGCCGCGATCGGGGAGAGTGAATGCGGACAGGCGGAGACGCCGGTCCGACCCAAACCAGGACCCCAAACCCAAGCCAAGACCCAGGAGACGGAAAATCATGATCGCCACCAAATCGCTCATCGGCTCGGCCCTCGCTGCGGCTACCACGCTCGCCGCAGCCGCAGCCTTCGCCGGACCGGCGAGCCAGCCGGAGTACTCGTTCGAGAAGTGTTACGGCGTCGTCAAGGCCGGCCAGAACGACTGCCAGACGGCTACGCATTCCTGCGCCGGGACCTCGACCGCCGACAATCAGTCCGACGCGTGGATCTACGTGCCCGCCGGCACCTGCGCAAAGCTTGCCAGCGGCAGCACCGAGCCCAAGGCCTGATCCGACCCCTCACTCCAACCATGGAGACGACCGATGCCCGACACGCTTCCGACCCTTCCGATCCCACAAGCAGCGGGCATCGGTCTTCGCTCGGCGCATATCGCCGAAATGCTCTCGCGCCGCCCATCGGCCGGCTGGCTGGAGGTTCATGCCGAGAACTACATGGGCGATTCAGCCGCAGTCACTGCGCTCGAAACGCTTCGCCGGATCTACCCGCTTTCGGTCCATGGCGTCGGCTTGTCGCTCGGCAGCGCCTCCGGCCTGGACCTCGAGCATCTGGAGCGCCTGCGCAGGGTCTGCGTGCGCTTCGAGCCGGACCTCGTGTCCGAACATCTCGCCTGGAGCGTGGCCGATGGCGCCTATCTGAACGATCTCCTGCCGCTCCGTTACGACAAGGCGGCGCTTGCGATCGTCTCGCGCAATGTCGAGCAGGTGCAGGACAAGCTGAAGCGCCGGATCCTGATCGAGAACCTTTCCGCCTATATCGAGTTCAGCGGGTCGACGATGACCGAAGCCGAGTTCCTGGCCGAACTCGTCAAACGCACCGGCTGCGGTCTGCTGCTCGACGTCAACAACGTCTACGTTTCCGCACATAACCTTGGTTTCGACGCCGCCGAATTCATCAATGTGCTGCCGGCCGAGGCGATCGGCGAAGTCCATCTCGCCGGCCACGCCACAAACGACGTTGGCGATGACACCGTACTGATCGACGACCATGGCTCGCGCGTCCCCCCAGCTGTCTGGTCGCTTTACGCCGGCGCGATCGAGAAATTCGGCCCGCGCCCGACGCTCATCGAATGGGATACCGATGTGCCGGCTCTCGACGTGCTGCTCGGCGAGGCCATGTGGGCAGACATGCTCGCCGCCATGATCGCCTTCCGCAAGCGGCGGGATGCCTTCGCACCTGGCGGGCAAACGGGGACATCCATCCAGGGGAAAGTCCTTCCGTTCGAACGCGAAGCCCCGCGGGGCCGGATGCCGGTGCTTGCCGCTTTCGACGCGATCAAACCTGCACGCCCGGCTGGAGACCACCACGCATGGACAAAGCGCCATGTTGCCGCTTGAACACCTTCAGAAAACCGTCGCGCGGGCTGTCCTCGGCAAGCCGCAGCTCAGCCTCTCGTCCTTGGTTTCGGCGGGCCGCGCCAGTCCATTGAGACGCTTGGGTATCTATGAAAACAATGCGCGCACGTCGCTGACGGCGACGCTGATGGCGGTGTTCCCCGTCACCGTGCGCATGATCGACGAGCGCTTCTTCCGCTATGCCGCAAGCGAGTTCATTCGCCGGAGTCCGCCTTCCGAGCCGAGGCTCGTCCGCTTCGGCTCCGGCTTCCCGAATTTTCTCAGGACCTTCAAGGGACTGGCCGAAATGCCCTTCGTCGCGGAAACGGCGCGGCTCGAATGGGCGATCGCGGAAGCGCTCGACGCGGCATCGCTGCCGCCTTTGAGCCTGGCGGCTCTCGACGGTTCGGGCTCAATCCCGGAACTGACCCTGCAGCCGTCCTTGCGTCTCGTCATCTCGCATTGGCCGGTGCTGTCGATCTGGTCCGCGCACCAGGACGGTGGCAATCCGATCGAGGCTGGATGCTGGCAGCGCGGCATCGAGCGCATCGCGCTCTGGAGGCATGGCGACAATGTGCGCTTCGCTGCCCTGAGTCCCGCCCAGCTCGCCTTCCGCCATTCGCTGAAGACCGGTCTTGGCCTGGAGAAGGCGGTATCCCGAGCCCTCCGGCACGACCCGATGTTCGATCTCCTCGGCACCCTTGTGGGCCTGTTCGGCGAGGGGCTGGTGACCGAAGTGCGCATGACGCACGCCTGTTAGCAACCAACGGAGAGTTCCATGACGATGTCGCAGGAAATGTCGATGCCCCGAGAGGGCGGCCTTATCGGACGCTACCGCAGTCTGTTGAGGATGGCCGACCGCTTGCCGCTCTCGCTCGTTCAACTGGCCGGCCGCATCGCGGTGGCTCACGTCTTCTGGCAGTCGGCGCAGACCAAGATCGCTTCCTGGCCGGTGACGCTGCAGCTTTTCGCCTTGGAGTACAATCTGCCGCTGATCGATCCGGCGATCGCGGCCCCGCTTGCGACGCTTGCTGAAATCACCGGCGCCGCGCTGCTTTTCCTCGGGTTGTTCTCGCGTGTCGGCGCACTGATGCTGCTGGGTGTCGTCGCGGTGATCCAGATCTTCGTCTTCCCGGGACATTGGGCCGAACATCTGATGTGGAGCTCGGTGTTGCTGCTCGTTCTGGCCCGAGGCGCGGGCGCTCTGTCCCTGGACCACCTGGCCGCAAGCTATTTCCATCGCGGAGCATGACGATGCTGCGGCAATCCATCGAAGCGGCGGCGATAACCGTGACGGAACGCGAAGGTCAGCAAGAGAAAGCAGGCACGCCTGCGGTTCGCCGGCCGCAGGTCGTCATACTTGGTGCCGGCTTTGGCGGTCTCAATGCGGCGATCGGATTGCGCAATGCGCCGGTCGACGTGACCGTCGTCGACCGGCGCAACCACCATCTGTTCCAGCCGCTGCTCTATCAGGTGGCGACAGCCGCCCTGTCGCCGGCGCAGATCGCCACGCCGATCCGGCGCATCCTCGCCGGTCAGAAGAACGCCACTGTCCTTATGGAAAAGGTGGAAGGCATCGACACCACCACGCGGACCGTGCGGACCACCAACAGGCGCATGCCCTACGACTATCTGGTCGTCGCCACAGGAGCGCGGCACGCCTATTTCGGTCACGACGCGTGGGAAGAGGCCGCGCCCGGTCTCAAGACCATTGCCGACGCAACCGAAATTCGCGGCCGTATCCTGACCGCTTTCGAAAGGGCGGAAGCGACCGAGGATGCGGCACTGCGTCAAAAACTCCTGACCTTCGTGGTAGTAGGCGGTGGGCCGACCGGCGTGGAACTTGCCGGCGCCATCGTCGAACTGGCACGCAACGCGATCGTTCGAGACTTTCGCAACATCGATTCCTCGACCGCAAGGGTAGTGCTCGTCGAGGCCGACAAGCGGCTGCTCACTGCATTTCCAGAGACGCTCTCGGATTCCGCGAGGCGCCAGCTCGAAAAGCTTGGCGTCGAGGTCAGGCTCGGGGCTGCCGTTACCGAATGCGACGACAACGGCGTCATGCTGGCCGACGGGCGGCATATCGCTTCCGTCTGCATCCTGTGGGCGGCCGGCGTCATGGCCTCGCGCGCCGCGAAATGGCTGGGCGTCCCGTCCGATCGCGCCGGTCGCGTCATTGTCGACGAACGCCTTCATGTGCCTGGCCGCGAAGGCGTCTATGTCATCGGCGACACGGCCGCAGTGAAGGGCAGGGACGGTCGTCCGGTCCCGGGTGTTGCCCCTGCCGCGAAACAGATGGGGCGCTATGTGGCCAGCCTGATCGAGGCTCGTCTGTCGGGAGAGGCGGTCGCACCTTTCCGCTACGCCGACTACGGCAATCTGGCCACCATCGGCCGTAGGGCCGCGGTCGCGGATCTCGGTCGCGTCAAGCTCGGCGGTTTGCCTGCATGGCTGCTGTGGAGCCTCGCGCATCTGTGGTTTCTGGTCGGCTTCCGCAACCGCATCGTCGTCTTCCTCGACTGGGCCTGGGCCTATGCAACATTTGACCGCAGCGCACGCCTCATCACCGGACGCCGCGAGCGTTAGGCCCCGCCTGCCGCGCATCGCGCTTGGCCGGGCGATGACCGCACTCCTTCTCGTCGCGGTCATGTCGACGGCGGCATCCGTGCATCTCATCTGGCAGCGCACGGCCACCCGCAATGTCGAGAAGATCGTTGCCAGTCTCGATGCTCAGAGCGCCGATTCCGTCCGCGCCGAATTGGCATCGACGCTGGCGCTCGTGGCCGGCACGGCAGAGATCATCCGGTCGATCCTGTTCCAGGGAGCGATCAAGGCCGATGACGAAGTGAAACGGGAGTTCCTCTTCCTGTCGCTGTTGCGTGAACAGCCGGCGATCGGCTGGATCGGCTTCGGCTTTCCGGACGGACGGTTCTTCGGCTCCCACGCCGCACCCGGCGACAGGATCGAGATGGTCGAAATCGGCGTAGGGCAGCCGGGCAAGCCGCGCCCGCTGCGCCGCGACATCTATCGGCCCATTCCCGGCGACGTGATGTTCGAGGAGCGCATCCATGGCGAGAGCGCTTACGTTGCGCTCGGCGCGCCCTGGTATCGGCAGGCCATGAAGTCGTCGCAAGCTGTCTGGAGCATGATCGATATCTTGCCCAACGGCTTTGAGCCATCGGTGGTCGTCTCGAAGCGGGTCGAGCTCTATGGCAAGTACCAGGGCGTCGTCATGGTGGCGGTGAGCTTTGCCGATCTATCCGCGATGCTGAGCGGCCTGCGGGCGTCGGGCCATGGCAAGACGTTCGTGCTGGGCAGCGGCGACAAGGTAATTGCCGCCTCGGATGCGTCCGCTGACCCCATGCCGGCGCATCTCCGTGACTTTCCAAAGGGCGATGCCCTTGCGGCCGCAGTAGGCGCCGCGATTTCGATGGCAAAAGGGAACGAATTCCGCACCCTGGTCGACAGCGGCGATGTCGGTCCGGTCTATGTCTCGTCCTTCGCGCTGCCCTTCGAACGATGGCGGCTTCTCACCGCGATACCGCGCTCCGCATTCGCCGAAGAGATCGACCGCAACACGCGCCGGGTGGTGCTCGTGGTCGCCGGGCTGGTCGTGCTTGCAGCGATAACGGCTGTTCTCTTTTCAAATCTGCTTTTTGCCAGGCCAGTCCGCCAGCTTGCGCTTCAGCTCCGCCAGATCGAACGGTTCGCGCTCGACCAGGTGCGTCACGATCCGACCTTCCTCGCCGAACTCAATGATTTCTCACTGGCGATGAAGCGCATGGCAGGTGGACTGTCGGCCTTCGCGAAATATATGCCGCTTGATGTCGTCCGGCCTCTTGTCGCGGCCGGCCTCGAACCGGCGCCCGGCGGCAAGTTCGCGGAAGTGACGGTGATGTTTGCCGATCTGCCGGGCTTCACCGAACTCACCGAGCGGCTCGGGCCGGCCGTCCAGCCGCATCTGACCAATTTCCTGACGCTTGCCGTGGAGGCTATCCACTCGGAGGGCGGCACGGTCGACAAGTTCATCGGCGACGCCGTGATGGCGATCTGGAACGCACCGACAGCCGTGCCTGATCACGCTATCCGGGCATGCCGCGCGGCCGCTGCGATCCGGGCGGCCATGCATGCTCTCCCCCCCGTCTCGCCTGACCGCTCCGACATACGGGTGCGGATCGGTATCAACACCGGCACCGCACTGGTCGGCAATATCGGATCGGCAGAGCGGCTGAGCTATACGGCGATCGGCGACACGGTCAATCTCGCAAGCCGGCTGGTCGGGGTCGCCAAGGAACACGGTGTCGAAATCGTCCTCAGCGACATGACCCTTGCGCGCACCGGCGGAGAGATCCTCGCGCAGCCGCTCGGCATAACGAATGTCCGGGGCAAGGCAGTCCCCGTCCAGATACACACGCTCGCGACCTGAACAACCACGCGGCCACGGAGGATGATCATGCAAATGACGACTGTGACGCTCGCAATGCTTCTTTGCTTCCAGCTCAAGCATTTCGTCGCAGACTATCTGCTCCAGCCGGGCTGGATCCGGCGAGGCAAGGGCGACATGCGCTGCTTCGGCGGCTACGCTCACGCGGGCCTGCATGCCTTCGGCTCGCTGCCGGCCTTCCTCATCGCGGGGCTCGAACCCGGTGCGATCCTCCTGCTCTGTGCCGCGGAATTCACGGTCCACTACGCGACCGACCATACCAAGGACGGGCTGTCGGGACGCAGCGGTGCCGGACCCGATTCGGCTGCATACTGGGCGCTGCATGGGGCAGACCAGTGCTTGCACCAACTCACCTATGTCGGCCTGGTCTTTGTTGCGCTCGCCTCGAAGAACGGGATCTGAGAGGTACCGCCAGGTGACATGCCTTCGACATCGGATACCAGGAAATCCGCTGCGTTCCGGAGATCGGCTCAGCCTGCGCGACGCTTGCGGCCGTAGAGCTCGAGCCTGTGATGGACGATGTCGTAACCGAGCGCTTTTGCGATCTCGTCCTGGAGCTGCTCGATCCTGTCCGATTTGAACTCGATCACGTCGCCGGTCTCGATATCGATCAGATGGTCGTGATGATCGCCGCCGGCCTGCTCGAAGCGAGAGGGGCCGCCTTCGAAGGCGTGGCGATGGATGGCACCCATGCCCTCCAGCAGCTTCATCGTGCGGTAGACCGTCGAGAGCGAGATGCTGCTGTCGAGGGCCGCCGCACACTGGAAAATCTCGAGCGCATCGGGGTGGCCGTCGGACTCGGTCAGGATGCCGAGGATGATGCGGCGGGGGCGCGTGATGCGTACGCCGGCGCGCCGCAGTTCCTTCTCGTAGTCGGGCTTGCGAGTCACTGTCGTCATGGCTGGATTATGCGCCAGATGACAACCAGTTGCAAAGAATGCCCTCCCCATGACGACCATTTCCACGCATTTTGCCGGACTTTGTTGCAAACGATTTGCAATTGCATTGACAGGCCGCAACGCAGCCTCTATCTCTTGGCGGCAACGGCGCGATCCGCGCCGGCCCTCACTTATGCCACAGGAGTGATCATGAAGGCGTTCCGTGCCGCCCTGGCCCTGCTATTCGCGTTTACCCTCGCGGCCTGCTCCGGCGAGGCGAGCAAGAGCGAGAAGCTGAAGGTGGTGACGACCTTCACCATCATCGCCGACATGGCGCGCAACGTCGCAGGCGACGCGGCCGACGTCGAATCCATCACCAAACCCAATGCCGAGATCCACAACTACCAGCCGACGCCGGGCGACCTTATCCGCGCGCAGGACGCCGGACTGATCCTGTGGAACGGACTGAACCTGGAGCAGTGGTTCCAGAAATTCTTCCAGAACCTCAAGGATGTGCCAGGCGTAGTCGTGTCCGAGGGCGTTCAGCCCATCGGCATTGCGGAGGGCCCCTATACGGGCAAGCCCAACCCGCATGCCTGGATGTCGCCCGAGGCGGCGCTCATCTATGTCGAGAACATCCGCAAGGCGCTCGTCGAGCACGACCCCGAGAACGCCGCGACCTACGACCGCAACGCGGCCGCCTATGCCGAGAAGATCAAGGCGACGGTGGAGCCGATCCGCGCCCGGCTGTCGGCGATCCCGGCCGAGCGGCGCTGGCTGGTGTCCAGCGAAGGCGCCTTCAGCTATCTCGCCCATGATTTCGGCCTGAAGGAGCTCTATCTGTGGCCCATCAACGCCGACCAGCAGGGCACGCCGCAGCAGGTACGCAAGGTGATCGACGTGGTGCGGGCCAACAACATCCCCGCCGTCTTCAGCGAAAGCACGATTTCGGCGGATCCGGCCAAGCAAGTGGCCCGGGAAACGGGCGCCAAATATGGCGGCGTGCTCTATGTTGATTCGCTGAGCGACGCCGACGGCCCGGTTCCGACCTATCTCGACCTGTTGCGCGTCACCACGGAAACCATCGCCAAGGGCTTGACGGAATGAACTCTCCCCCAGCCAGCGCCGGCAGCGCGCGAGCCAAGGCAGACGGCCTTTCGGTCGACGGCATCACCGTCACCTACCGCAACGGTCACACTGCTGTGCGCAACGCCAGCTTTTCCATTCCGCGCGGCTCCATCACCGCGCTCGTCGGCGTCAACGGCAGCGGCAAGTCCACCCTTTTCAAGTCGATCATGGGCTTCGTGCCGCTCGCCGCCGGCTCCGTCTCGATGTTCGGCGCCCCGGCGGCGACGGCGCTGAAGCGCAATGCCGTCGCCTATGTGCCGCAGGCCGAGGATGTCGACTGGAACTTCCCTGTCCTGGTCGAGGACGTCGTGATGATGGGCCGCTACGGCCATATGAATTTGCTGCGCATCCCGCGGGCGACAGATCGGGAGAAGGTCGACGCGGCGCTGGAGCGTGTCGGCATGAGCGCCTATCGCAAGCGGCAGATCGGCGAATTGTCGGGCGGCCAGAAGAAGCGCGTCTTCCTCGCCCGGGCGCTCGCCCAGGAAGGGCAAGTCATCCTTCTCGACGAGCCCTTCACCGGCGTCGACGTGCGCACCGAGGAGGCGATCATCGCATTGTTGCAGGCGCTGCGGGCGGAAGGCCGCATCATGCTCGTCTCGACCCACAATCTCGGCAGCGTGCCGCGCTTCTGCGATCGTGCCGTGCTGATCAACCGCACGGTCCTGGCGGCAGGTCCGACGAGCGAAGTCTTCACCCAGGCCAATCTGGAACAGGCCTTCGGCGGGGTCCTGCGCCAGTTCATCCTCGGCGGCGCCGAACTTCATGCCGATGCCGACACCAGGAAGGTCACCGTCCTGACCGACGACGAGCGGCCCTTCGTGATCTATGGCGACAATGGCGAAGGACAGAACGGAGGTCCGCGCAAATGATCGCCACTCTCATCGAGCCCTTCTCCTACGGCTACATGGTCAACGCCATGTGGGTCTCGGCGCTCGTCGGCGGCGTTTGCGCCTTCCTGTCCGCCTATCTGATGCTCAAGGGCTGGTCGCTGATCGGCGACGCGCTCTCGCACTCGATCGTGCCCGGCGTGGCCGGCGCCTATATGCTGGGCCTGCCCTTCGCCTTCGGCGCCTTCCTCTCCGGCGGCCTGGCGGCAGGTGCGATGCTCTTCCTCAACCAGCGGACCAAACTCAAGGAAGATGCCATCATCGGCCTGATCTTCACTTCCTTCTTCGGCCTCGGCCTGTTCATGGTGTCGCTGTCGCCGACCGCTGTGAACATCCAGACGATCGTGCTCGGCAACATCCTCGCCATCACGACCGAGGACACGGTCCAACTCGTCATCATCGCCGGCGTATCGCTGGCGGTCCTGCTCCTGCGCTGGCGCGACCTTATGGTGACCTTCTTCGACGAGAACCATGCCCGCTCCATCGGCCTCAATCCCGACCGGTTGAGGGTGCTGTTCTTCACCCTGCTCTCGGCCTGCACGGTGGCTGCCCTGCAGACGGTCGGCGCCTTCCTCGTGATCGCGATGGTCGTGACGCCGGGAGCGACCGCCTATCTCCTGACCGACCGGTTTCCGCGCCTGATCGCGGTGAGCGTGGCCATCGGCACGGCGACGAGCTTCGCCGGCGCCTATGCCAGCTATTTCCTCGACGGCGCCACGGGCGGCATCATCGTCGTCCTGCAGACGCTGATCTTCCTGGTCGTCTTCGCCTTTGCGCCCAAGCACGGCATGCTGGCAGCCCGTCGCAGGGCCCGGCAGGCGCTGCAGGAGGGCCTGTGATGGCGATCGATCCCACCCCGTTGCTGCGGGCTTGCAGGGGAGTTGCGTCATGAACGACACGCTTCTCCTGCCCTTCCAGTTCGGCTTCATGCAGCAGGCCTTCGTCATTGCGATCCTCGTCGCGGCCCCGATGGCGCTGCTCTCATGCTTCCTCGTTCTCAAGGGCTGGTCGCTGATGGGCGACGCCATCAGCCATGCCGTGCTGCCCGGCGTCGTGCTCGCCTATATCGTCGGCCTGCCGCTCGCAATCGGCGCCTTCGCGGCCGGCATGACCTGCGCGCTCACCACGGGTTTTCTCAAGGAGAACAGCCGGGTCAAGGAAGACACGGTCATGGGCATCGTCTTTTCCGGCATGTTCGGTCTCGGGCTGGTGCTCTACACCAAGATCCAGACCGAGGTTCATCTCGACCACATATTGTTCGGCGACATGCTGGGCGTGAGTTGGGGCGACGTGCTCGAAAGCGGCGTGATCGCCGCCTTCGTGCTCGGCTCGGTCGGCATCTTCCGGCGCGACCTTCTGCTGCATGCCTTCGATCCCCAGCACGCCCAGGCGATCGGCCTGCCGGTGCGGCTGCTCCACTACGGCCTGCTCGCGATCCTATCGCTGACGATCGTCGGCGCGCTGAAGGCCGTCGGCATCATCCTGGCGATTGCCATGCTGATCGGCCCCGGCGCGATCGCCTATCTGCTCACGACGCGTTTCGAACGCATGATGCTGATGTCGATCGCCGTCGCGGTCGTTGCGTCGTTCCTCGGGGTGTATCTGAGCTTCTTCATCGATTCGGCGCCCGCGCCGACCATCGTGCTCCTGATGAGCGCCGCCTTCGTGGCGGCCTTCATCCTGTCCCGCATCGGCAATGCCCGCCGGGAGCGGCAAGCGGCCGGATGATCCAAGAAAAAGCGCATTGAATCGTCCCGACCCCTATGGGATGAAAGATGAAGGAGACTACGCCGGACGGGGCTCGTTCGCGGATGGGAAACCTGAAAAAACCAGAGCCGCTGGAAGCGGCCCGCAAAGGGAGGAAAAGCATCGTCAATGTGCTCCCGCTCGCCCTGGTGCGTGCGCGGGAGAGCATCATGATGCCGTTCCGCAACCTGTTGCGCCGCCACGGCCTGACCGAGCCGCAGTTCCGCGTGTTGCGCACCGTCGACGAACTGGCCGACATCGAACTCACAGAACTGTCGCGGGTTACGGCGCTGCTGGTGCCGTCTCTCTCGCGGATCGTGCGCGAACTGGAACAGCGCGGTTACGTCGAGCGGGAGACCGATCCGCGCGACATGCGGTGCATGCAGGTCCGGCTGACGGAGCGAGGCCGGCGCCTGGTCCAACTGCTCACTCCCGATTGCGAGGTCATCTACGGGCAGATCAAGCGGGCCATGGGCCGCGAGAAACTCCATCAGTTGCAAAGTCTGCTGGAGGAACTCGAGACCAAGCTCGGCTATGTCGAATTCAAGTTCGACGACAGCGAGCCCGACGACGACGTTGTCTCCCTGGCGCCCCTGAAGCAGCGCGGACGACCGCGCAAGGGGTAGAGCGACACCGGTCGGGACGAAGATCATTGCTCCAAGCCGCAACAGCGGCTTCGGCCAGCGCCTTGCGGCATTGCCGAGCCCGACACTATATGCCGCCCAGCGACCAACTCCCGCACCTCGCCGGGGGGTAGGATCGCGATACCCGCCAGTGCATGCCAGCGACCGACGACGTCATGACCCTTGCCGACAAAGCCGACCCGAGGTTTCCGCGATGAGCGGATTGAGGCGTGTGGTGATCGCCGGCAGCGGCCATGGGGGCGTGGAGCTGGCAGCGGCGCTGCGCCAGCGTGGCTTCGAGGGCGCCGTGACCATCGTCGGCGACGAGCCCTTCCTGCCCTATCAGCGGCCGCCGCTCTCCAAGGAGTTCCTGAAGAAACCGGACGATACGGGCCTGCCGCTCAAGGGCGAGGCATTCTACGCCGAGAAGGACATTGCGCTGCGCCTCGGCATCCGCGCCGAGAGCATCGATCGCGCCAATCGCGAGCTGGTGCTGGCGGGTGGAGAGCGGCTTGCCTACGATCATCTGGCGCTTGCGACCGGCGCACGCAACCGGATTCCGCCGATCCCGGGCCTCGAACACCGTTCCATGCTCGAACTCAGGACACTGGCCGACGCCCGCGGCCTGAACGCCAAGCTCGGCGAGCTCCGCCATGTCACCGTCATCGGCGGCGGCTTCATCGGTCTCGAGGTCGCTGCCCTGTTGCGCGCCCGCGATATTGCCGTCGACGTGATCGAGGCGACGCCGAGGCTGATGGGCCGTGTCCTGTCCAGGCAGATGTCCGCCCATTTCCGTTTCTTCCACGAAGGGCTGGGCACAAGGCTGCATTTCGAGACGCTGGTGCGCGGCATCCAACGCTCGAAACACGGCCATGAGGTAGCGCTGTCGAGCGGCGAGACGCTGGAGACAAGCGCGCTCCTGGTGGCCGCGGGCGTCGTGCCCAACACCGAACTCGCCGCCGAAGCCGGACTCGCCGTGGACAACGGCATCGTCACCAGCGACCGCCTCCTGACATCAGATCCTGCGATCTCCGCCTTCGGCGACTGCGCCATCTATCCGAACGCCTTCACGGGCGGTCTGGCGCGGTTGGAATCGGTGCAGAACGCCGTCGACCAGGGCAAGCACATCGCTGCGCGCCTGACCGGAGAGGATGCCCCCTATCGCGCCGCCCCCTGGTTCTGGTCCAACCAGGGCACGCAGCGGCTGCAGATCGCCGGCATCGCCACCGGGGACGAGGAAGTGGTGACACGCGGCGACCCCGGCAGCGGAAAATTCTCGCTGTTCCTCTATCGCGGCGAGCAACTGGTCGCGGTGGAAAGCATCAACAGCGCGGCCGACCACATGGTGGCGCGGCGTCTCTTCGACAGGGGCCTGTCGGTGCCGAAGGTTATGGCGGCCGACCTCGCGGCGGATCTGAAGAGCCTGCTATGACAGACTGACTCACCGTCTCCTGCAACGTCGGCGCCGCCTCATCCGCCTGCCGGCACCTTCTCTCGCCGCTTGCGGCCAGGGCAAGCCCACATCGTGGAAGTACCCCTCATCCGACCTCGCCCTGGCGGGCGAGGCCACCTTCTCCCACAAGGGGAGAAGGGAAGGCTTCCGCAACGTCTCGGCCAATCACGGGCGCCGGTGATTTGCAGAGCCGGCTAAACCGGGCTCCGGCCTTCTCCCCTTGTGGGAAAAGGTGGCCTCGCGAAAGCGCGCTCGGATTAGGGTACCTTCGCGACGTGTGCGTACCCTGGCCGCGAGCGGGGAGAGTGTGACGCAGGCGGATACAAGAGGCCACGGGGCCGTCCGCTTCAAGCCCCCGCAACAAGCTGCGCCGCGCGTTCCGCGATCATCACGACGGGGGCGTGGGTGTTGCCCGAGACGATGGTCGGCATGACCGAGGCATCGGCGATGCGCAGGCCGGAGACGCCGCGCACCTTGAGCTCGGGGTCGACCACGGCCTTGGCGTCCCGGCCCATTTTTGCGGTGCCGACCGGATGGAAGATCGTGGTGGCGATGTCGCCGGCCGCGCGGACGAGTTCCTCAGGTGTATCGACCGCCGGGCCCGGCTTGAACTCGCGGGGATCGAAAGCCCCCATGCGGTTGGTGGCCATCAGCCGGCGCGCGGCCAGGATCGAATCGACCGCCGCCTCGCGATCCTCGCCCGTCGACAGGTAGTTCGGCGCGATGGCGGGATGCGCCTCCGGGTCCGGCGAGGCGATACGGACGTGGCCGCGCGATTGCGGCCGAAGATTGCAGACCGAGACGGTGATGGCCGGAAAGCTGTCGAGCGGCTCGCCGAAACGCTCCAGCGACAAGGGCTGGACGTGGAACTCGATGTTGGGCGTGGCAAAGCGCGGATTGGAGCGCATGAAGATGCCGAGCTGGCTCGGCGCCATCGACATCGGGCCGGAGCGCCACAGGGCATATTCGAGAGCGATGCCGGCCTTGCCCGCCAGCGTTGCCTGGCGCTCGTTCAACGTCCTGGCCCCCGATATGCGGAAGGCAGTCCGGATCTGGAGATGGTCCTGCAGGTTCTCGCCAACGCCGTCGAGCTCGTGGACGACTGGAATGCCGTGCTCCTGCAGGAGCCCTCCGGGCCCGACGCCGGAGAGCTGGAGGATCTGCGGCGTACCGATGGCGCCGGCTGCGAGCAGCAGCTCGCCTTCCACGCTGGCGCGGGCCGGCCGGCCGTCGAGCCTCAATTCCAGCCCGGTGGCGCGGTTCTGCGAGAAGACGATGCGTTCGGCAAGCGCGCCGGTCAGCACGCGCAGGTTCTTCCGGTGCCGCACCGGCTTCAGGAAAGCGCGCGCGGCGCTGAACCGGATGCCGGCCTTCTGGTTCACCTCGAAATAGGAAGATCCCTCATTGTCGCCGGAATTGAAGTCGTCGACCTTCGGCACACCGAGTTCCTCGGCCGCCTCGCGCACGGCGTCGAGGACCGGCCAGGAAAGACGCTGGCGCTCGACCCGCAACTCGCCGCCCTGGCCGTGGAACGGACCGGACAGCGCGTGATGGTCCTCGGACTTGAGGAACAGGGGCAACACGTCGTCCCAGCCCCATCCGGGGTTGCCGAGCTGGCGCCAGTGATCGTAGTCGGCCGCCTGGCCGCGCATATAGATCATGCCGTTGATCGACGAGCAGCCGCCCAGCACCTTGCCGCGCGGATAGGCGAGCGCCCGGCCGTTCAGCCCGGCCTCCGATGCCGTCCGATACCCCCAATCGGTGCGCGGATTGCCCATGCAATAGAGATAGCCGACCGGGATGTGGATCCAGTGGTAGTTGTCGGAGCCGCCGGCCTCGAGAAGCAGCACGCGCTTGCGTGGGTCGGCGCTCAGCCGGTTGGCGAGCACGCAGCCGCCGGAACCCGCCCCGACGACGACATAGTCGTAACTGCCAAGATCAAGCCTGCCGGTCACGATGCTGAAGTCTCCCGCCTGTAGCGCTGCCATCGGGCCGGCATCGTTTCGGCAAGCTCGCAATGAAGCCGGTAGCGGGCATCCGCCAGGCGAGCCGCGCCCGGGTTCGGAGCGTAGCTGCGGCTGATACGGACCATGCGGCCGATGCCATGCTCTATATCGGGGAAAAGGCCACCGGCCACGCCGGCGACCACGGCAGCGCCGAGCGCGCCCGTCTCGCTGCAGTCGGCGACAGTGACCGGCACGCCGATGATGTCGGCGAACATCCGGCACCAGACCTCGCTACGCGACCCACCGCCCGACAGCGATGCCGTGTCGAAGGTCGCGCCCGCAGCCCTCAGCCTGTCGATATGCCGGCGATGTTCGAACACGACACCCTCATAGAGCGCATAGAGCAGTTCCGCCTTGCCGTGCCACCCTGCGAGGCCGAGAAAGGCCCCGCGCGCGTCCGGCTGCGTCGCCGAACCGTAGAGGAAAGGCTGGAAAAGCGGAAGATCAGGGCCGGGGCGTACCGATGCGACCAAGGCGTTGCAGGCCTCGAAGGCGTCGGCGTCATGGGCGCCGGAGATCTCGCGCACGAACCATTCGAGGTTGACGGCCGACGTCGCGCTGGATTCGATCGATACGTAGCGGTCCGGTCGCCAGGTCGAGGCGTGGAAGATGCGATCGTCGACGAGGGGGCGTTCGAGCACGACCTGGTTGATGCTCCAGGTGCCCGCCACGATCGCCGCTTCGCCGACGGCGTGGGAGCCGGCGCCGATCATGCTCGCGACGACGTCGAAAAGCCCGCCCGCGACCGGCGTGCCCTCGGCAAGGCCGGTCGTGGCCGCGGCTTCGGCGCTTACCTTGCCGGCGACCGCGTCGGACTCGACCAGCGGCGGCAGGAGCCGCATGGCATCGGCCAGGCCATAAGCTTCGAGCAGCTCCGTATCATAGCCGCGCTCGGGCAACCGCAGCAGGCCGCAGCCGGTTATGTCGGAATAGTCGGAAACCTTGTTGCCTGTGAGCATGAAGGTCATGGCGTCCTTGCACAGGAAGACCGTGCCCGCACGCTCGTAGAGTTCGGGTCGATGGAGCCTGACCCAGGCGAGCAAGGTCGCGGTCTGCGCCGGCCACGGCTTCTGCAGGCAGAGCGGATAAAGCCGGTCGCCCAGCTCCCCGCCACGCATTTCGGCCGCCAAATCGACGGCGCGGGTGTCGAGCGACTGGATGCCGATCAGCGGGCGATCGTCGCGATCGAGCATATAGAGGCCGTTGCCGTGGCCGGCCGTGCCGATCGCCGCGACGTCGTGCCCGGTGACCCCGGACTGGCGCAGGCAGTCGGCGATCACCTCGGCGGCGTTGCGCCAGAACTCGGCGATGTCGCGCTCGACATGCCCGGGCTGCGGGCGGTTTGAGCGGCCGTCGCGCGCCGAGGCGGCCAGCACATTGCCGTCGAGGTCGAACAGCACCGCCTTGACGACGGTATTGCCGGCATCGATGCCGAGAAGATAGCGGCTCATGCCGCGCTCTCCTGTTTGCAGGCCCGGATGCTGGCGCATCCGGGCGACCTCAGTCGCCGGCGCGGACCATCCGGGCCGTTTAGAGCGCCGCGCGTCCATATGGACGCGCAAGGACGCTCTAAGACTTTCGGTCGACGCATCGTGCTTTCCGAAAATCGAACACGATTTTCGGGCCGATGCGGTTGCTTTCGCGCCAACAGGCGCGGCGCGCAGTCGCGCGCTCCAGCGCCCGATTTCATCGACCGCTGGCCTCGTAGATCCGCCACGCCTCGGCATCGTCGACGCCGTCATGGATCATCGCCATCAATGCCTTGACCACGCGGGCGGGATTGTCGTGCTGATAGATGTTGCGCCCGTAGACCATGCCGTGCGCGCCCTGCCGCATCAATGCGTAGGAATTGGCGAACACCTGGCGCAGGTCGGCCTTGCCGCCGCCGCGCACGAGAACGGGGCAGCGCGCAGCCTGGACCACGCGGTGGAAATCGGCAGGGTCGGAGGTCGGATCGGCCTTGACGATATCGGCGCCAAGTTCGCGGGCGAGCCGAACCAGGGTCACGATCTTCTCGGCATCGCCGTCGACGAGATAGCCGCCGCGCTCGCTGTTGGGCTGCATGACCAGAGGTTCGATCATCAGCGGCATGCCGAATTTCTCGCAATCCTGTCCAACACGCGCGATGTTCTCGACGCATTGCTTGAAGAGGCCGGGCTCGTCGGGCAGCATGAACAGGTTGACCACCACGCAGGCCGCGTCCATGCGCAATGCCGGCGCGATGGGGTCGCTCGCATTCTGCAGCACAGCCCACATGTCGCGGTGCCTGAAACGGTTGTACGGGTTGCCCATATCGAGCCGCATCACCAGAGCCGGCTTCTCCCTACCGGGCAGGTTCTGCAACAGATCGGACTGGCCGTAGTTCATCTGGATCGCGTCCGGGCCGGCGGCTGCCAGCAAGGCAACGACCTTCTCCATATCCTCCAACCCGTCCATGAAGGACGGCTCGTTGCAGACGCCATGGTCTATCGCGACATCAAGACACCTGCCGTTGCCGAACAGGCGGTTCATGCGGACTTTCTTGCTTTGATACATGGGTCTCCTCCGGATGGTTGGTGCGCCGCGCAAGTATCGCGGCGTCGAGGCTGTTCACGGATTCGAGATGCTCGAGCAACGACGCGACCTCGCGCTCGATCCGGTCGGCATCCCATTGCAGCAAGGCGCCCGATATGGAAGCCAGTTCGTGCAGCGCATCGAGCGAAAGCTCCCCCGTGAAGGCGATCGCCATGCGGCGCAGAACCAGATCGGCCAGCGTGGCGACATGCTCCTCCTCGGCCAGCCATTCGATCTCCTGGCGGCTGAAGGACGGCAGGGAAACGAGCGGCTGGTCCCGCGCCGCGTCGAGCCGGGCGAGCAGGCCGGCGGCGCGGGTGCCGTAGCGCGACAGGAGCAGCGCCACCCGGCTTTCGGCGAGGCCTCTGTCGGAAGCGTGGGTGCGCACCCATTCCGCCCTTGCCGATGGGTCGCGGGGAAAACCGTCTCCGCCGCCGATCGGCATCGCCTCCGTCGAGACGGTGCGGCCGAGCCCGAGACGCGACAGGACGAGGTCGGCGGCCTCGGCACCGAAGGCGCGGAAGGTCGTCCATTTGCCGCCGACGAGATTGAGTACCGGCACGGCGCCCTCGGGCCGCAGCCATTCGCACCGATGGTCCCTGGAGATCTCGGCATTGACGCCTGCCGTGCTGGACGGCAGCGGACGCACGCCGGCGAAACGGAAGACGATCTCCTCCCGATCGATCCGGATGCCGGGAAAGACCTCACGGATGGAGCCCAGAATATAGTCCACCTCCTCCGGCTCGCAGCGCACGCCTTCCGGCGTCTCGACGCTGATATCGGTGGAGCCCGCAAGCACATTGCCGAGATGGGCGAAGAGGATGCAGACGCGGCCGTCGTGGTTGACGAAATAGACCATCCTGTCGCCGAGCGCGGCCAGCAGCTCGGCATTCTCGATCACCAGATGCGAGCCCTTGGTGCCGCCGATCAACCGCGGAGCACCCGAGGAGATCTTGCCGTTGGTGATATCGACCCAGGCGCCCGTCGCGTTGACGACGACGCCGGGAGCGATGACGAAGCGCTCGCCGGTCAACCGATCCGACAGCAGGGCTCTGCCATCCTCGATCCCGTCGAAACCGAGGTGATTGAGCGCCAGGGCTTCGGGGCAACGCTGTTCGACATCCAATATCATCTCCACCCCCAGCCTTTCGGCATAGCTGATCCGGGCGTCATGATAGAGTGCGGCGCAGGCAATGCCGGCGGCGAGATCGGGCACCTCGGCGCGCATGGCGCGTCGCCCGAAAAATCGATGGCGCGGCATGCCGGCCTGGCGGCCCGAATAGAGATCGTAGAGCGTCAGGCCGAGCTTGACGATCAGCGAGCCGCGCGCGCCTGATGGCGCCTTGCCGCCGAAGAACCGTTTCACGGCCGGAACGATGCCCGACAAATGATCGCCGAGCGGGATGAGCGTCGGCAGCGGCGACACATAGTGCGGCGCGTTGCACAGCAGCCGGTTGCGCTCGAGCAACGATTCCTTCACCAGCCCGAATTCGCCGTTCTCCATATAGCGCAGCCCGCCATGGATCATGCGGGACGGAGCGGCGCTCGCACCGCTCATGAAATCCCTGTTCTCGACGAGCAGCACGTCGATGCCCTGCAGGGCCAGTTCGCGATAGGTGCTGATACCGTTGACGCCGCCGCCCACGACGAGGACGGCGACCGCCGGTTTGCGGCGCAGCTTCTCCAGCCTGCGGGCGCGTGTCTGGCTCATGAGTGGGGCTCTGTTTCAGGCGCCGATGCCGGCAAGGTGAGCGGCGATCGCCTGGTCGATCTCGGCCAGTTCGCTATCCGAGAGCGAGAGTGTCCCGGCTCGGGCGTTCTCCGTCGCCTGGCCAGGATTGCGTGCGCCGCACAGGGCATAGGTGATGCCGGGCTGTGCGATCGTCCAGGCGATCACCACCTGCGCCGGTGTGGCCTGCCTGGCCGCGGCGAGCGGCTCGATCGCGGCGATGAAGGCGGCGACGCGCTCCAGATTCTCCGGCGCGAAGCGGGGATTGTCGTTGCGCTGGTCGTCGCCGGAAAAGACCCGACCGGGCGCGATCCTGCCGGACAGCAGCCCGAGCGCCAGCGACGAATAGCTGAGCGTCGCGATGCCGTGGCGCCGGCATATCGGCAGCAATGTCGCTTCGATCTCGCGGTCGAGCATGCTGTAGCGTTCCTGTATCGCGTCGACCGGCCCGGCGGCGACGTAGGCCTCCAGTTCGTCCGGGCTGACATTGCTGACGCCGGTCGCGCGGATCTTGCCCTGCTGCTTGAGGTCGAGCAGCGCGTCCATTGTTTCGGAGACGGAGGTCGTCGGGTCCTGCCAATGGGTGATGTAGAGGTCGATGTAGTCGGTGCGCAGCCGCTTCAGACTCTGCTCGACCTCGAAGAAGATCGATTCCCGACCGAGATAACGATGGACACGCTGCCCGTGCTCGTCGAAGAAATGGTTGCCCTTGTCGGTGTGCCAGACCAGCCCGCATTTGGTGGCCAGCACCACTTCGTCGCGCCTGCCTGATATCGCCTCGCCGACCAGTTCTTCCGACTTCCCGAGACCATAGGCCGGCGCGGTGTCGATCAAGGAGACACCCTGGTCGATCGACGCGCGGATGGCCGCGACCGCTTCGGCCTCGTCGGTGCCGCCCCACATCCAGCCGCCCATGGCCCAGGTGCCGAGCCCGATGACGCCGGCATCGATCCGGGAATTGCCCATGGGGCGGACGGGCATCAGATTGACCATCGATCTATCCTTTCAGGCTTTCGAGCACGCGCGTGCCCGTTCTTTCGTCTGTCGCCAGCACGTCGAGGAACCCGCCGCGCAGCACGCTGGCGATTGGTTCGACCTTGCGCGCGCCGGCCGAGATGCCGATCGACAGGGGGATCGAACGGAACTCGTCGAGCGTCAGCCCGACGACGCGCTGGTTGAGGCCGTAGTCGCTCAAGGCCCCGTCCGCGCCGATGAGATGGGCGACGAGTTCGCCGGCGGCGCCGCTGCGCGCCAGGCCATCGGGGTCGGCCGGCGCCGAGGGCCCCAGGCTGAAATAGGTGGATTTTTCCGACAGGACGGAGCCGATGCCGACCAGGGCGATTGCCGCGTCGCGCGCCCGCGCCAGAACCTCGCGCACCGACTGGAGGGAGAGCAGCACGTCGCGCTCCTCCCGCGACGCGGCGAAGATCGGGGCGTGGATCTGGAACGCTTTGCCCTGGAGCTTCGACGCGAACTGTGCGGCCACATGATTGACGTCGATGAAATGCTTGCCCTGTACGCCGCCTGTCGCCGGCACCACGGTCACATCATAGGCACGCGACGGGGCGAGCGCCTCGACCACGGCACTGACGCCGAGGCCGCCGGAAACGCAGATCGTGTCGCCGTCCTTCAGCGTGGCGAGCAGATAGTCGGCGACCGACTTGCCGACGGCGCGCAGATTGACCTCCTCCTGCTCGCTCGCCGAAGGTACGACCAGGGCCTCGCGCAGCGATCCGGCCTCGACCAGCCGCTTCTCGAGATCGAAGAGCGACTGGAACGGCGACTTCACCGTGATCTCGACGAAACCACGCTCATGGCCTTCCTTGACCAGGCGATTCACGGTCGGATGTGAAAGCCCGGTCTTCCTGGCGATCTCCGCCTGGCTGAGGCCCTCCACGTAGTGCATGACCAGCACCCTGTGGATCTTGCGGATCCGCTCGTAGTCGTCGATCTGGCTGAGCGCGGCCATCCCTCAGGCTCCTGTTTACTTGCCGCCACGGCCCCTGGCCGCGGCCTTGCGCTTGTGAAGGACGTGATCAAACGACACCGCGCCAAGCAGGATCAAGCCCCGGATCGTGTCCTGCCAGTAGGGAGAGACGTCGAGCAGGATCAGCGAGCTCGACACGACGGAGAGCAGCGCGATGCCGAGGATGGCGCCGAGGATGCTGCCCGAGCCGCCGTTCAGGCTGGCGCCGCCGATGACGGCGGCAGCGATGATGTTGAGCTCCATGCCCATGCCGAAGGTCGGCGTGGCGGCGCCGAAACGGGCCATGTAGATGACGCCAGCCACTCCCGCCAGCGTCGAGCAGAGAACGATGCAGAGGGCCTTCACCCGCTGCGTGCGGATGCCGGAATAGGCGGCGGCGCGTTCATTGGAGCCTGTGTAGAAGACGCGGCGGAACAGCGTCGCCTTGCGCAACAAGAGATCGAACGCCGCCACCACGACCACGAAGATGATGATGACGAAGGGAATGCCGTAAAGCGTGCCCTGTCCGATGAACTTGAAGCTCGGCGGCAAAGAGAACAGCGACAGCGGCGTGCCGCCTGTTATGGCCAGGCACAGGCCCCGCACGATGACCATGAAGGCCAGCGATACGATGAAGGAATGCAGCCCGATCCGCGTCACGCACAGCGCCATCAGTACGCCGATGCCGGCCGAGGCGGCAATGGCGATCAGGCTGGCCGACCAGGGGTCGAGGCCGAGCAGGAAGAAATAGCCGCCGATCACCATGGCGAAGCAGACAACCGAGCCGACCGAGAGGTCGATCGCCCCGACGATCAGCAGCACCGTCATGCCGACCACGACGATGCCCTCGATCGAGAAGGACAGGAGCATGGCCCGGAAATTCGTCCAGGTCAGGAAGTAGGGCGAAGCGAAGCTCATCACCACGCAGAGCGCGAGGATGATGAGAAGGAGGCCGAACTCGCGCATGTTGCCGAGGCCTCGAAGCCAGCCTCCGGACAATGCTTCGGCCGCGGGCTTGCCGGCGTTGCGTGCAGTCGTTTCGTTCACGGCGCTCATATCCTCCTCCCAGGAAATGGGGCGAGTCCCGAAGCGAGCCCGAGGATGTTCTCCTCGGTCATGTCCTCTCCGGCGACTTCGCCGACGAGCCTGCCCTCGCGAATGACGACCACCCGGTCGCAGAGGCCGATCAGCTCGGGCAGCTCGGACGAGATGGCGACGATGCCGGTACCCTTGGCCGCCAGATCGCGCAGGATGCGGTGGATGTCGGCCTTGGCGCCGACATCGACGCCGCGCGTCGGCTCGTCGAGCAGGATGACCCGCGGCGCGACCGAAAGCATCTTGGCGATCGCCACCTTCTGCTGGTTGCCGCCGCTCAGGCTGGACACGGCGGCGTCGAGGCCGCTGCGCTTCAGCCGCAGCGAATCGGCAAGGCCTCCCGCCTGCCGCAGTTCGGCGGCCCGGTCGATGAAACCGTAGGCAGTGGAGACCTGATCGACATCGAGCGCTGAGACGTTGGCCGCGATCGGCAGATCGAGGAAGAGGCCCGTGCCCTTGCGGTCCTCGGACAGATAGACGATGCCGTTGGCGATGCTCTCGTGATAGCCGTCAGGGGTGACGTCGTCGCCGTCGAGCAGGACACGCCCGGATGTCCGCGGACCCAGGCCGCAGATACCAAGCGCGATCTCCGTGCGGCCGGCGCCGATCAGGCCGGCGACGCCGAGGATTTCGCCACGCCGCAGCGCGAAGCTCACCTCGTGGAAACGCTGCCCGTCGCCCAGGCCTTCGACCGACATCAGCACCCCGGCTTCGGCGCTTCCGGGATTCTTGGCGGGATAGAGCGCGTCGAGATGGCGGCCGACCATGCGCGCCACGACCGTCTGAGGCGTCATGTCGGCGATCTCTTCCGTGCAGACGAAACGGCCGTCGCGCAACACCGTGACGCGGTCGCAATGGGCGAAGATCTCGGCCATGCGATGGCTGATATAGATGATGCTGATGCCTTGCCGCTTGAGCCCCGCCATGATGGCGAAGAGCTTTGCGGCCTCGCGTTCGGTGAGTGCTGCGGTAGGCTCGTCTAGGATCAGTATGCTGCAGTCGAGCGTCAGCGCCTTGGCGATCTCGACGATCTGCTGCTCCGAGATCGACAGGTCGCCTACGAGAAGGTCGGGATCGATGTCGCCCAGCGTGGCGAGCACGGCGCGCGCCTTGTCGCGAATCTCGGCGAAATTCATGAACAAGGCGCGACGCCGGTTGGTGGCGGCCATGAAGATGTTCTCGGACACCGAGATGTCGCCGCACAGAGCGATCTCCTGATGGACGAAGCCTATGCCGAGCGCCTGGGCGCGCTCGGGCGAGGAGATGACGACCTTGACGCCACCGAGCAGGATGTCGCCGCGATCGGGCCGCACGATCCCGTCGATGATGTTCATCAGCGTGGATTTGCCGGCGCCGTTCTCGCCGGCAATGGCATGGACCTCGCCCTTGCGCAGCGAAAAGCTGACGTCGCTGAGGGCCTGGATCGCGCCATAGGCCTTGCTCACGCCCCTGACCTCCAGGGAAAGCGCTTCCTGCATCGAACTTCACCGATCTAGAGGTGTCAGACGGCGGGACGAACTCAGCCGTCCCGCTTGGAGTATTTCCACTCCTCTTCGAATCGCGGAAATGCTCTAACTCTTTGTTTTTACGCAATTCCGGACGCAAAAACCGTTGCGCACTTCTGCTGGAATTGCTCTAGGCGAAGGGCGGAGGCTATTCCTCTATTCCCTTGGTGCCGCGACGCTTCAGATAGGCGTCCCAGTAGAAGTCGTCGGCATTGTCCTTGGTGACGACGGCGAAGCCGTTGTCGACGACGGGCAGGCCCATCGGATTGAAACCGGCGCGCTTGTAGTCGTTCATCGGATCGATGAGATCTGGATGGGCCGCCATGAACAGCAGCATGAAGCCCATGAAGCCCTGCATGCCCTGGTTCGGATTGATGGCGCCGAAGACCTGGCCGGCCTTGATCATGTCGAGGATCTTGCCGTTCACGTCGGCATTCATGATCTTGATCTTGCCGCCGAGCTCCTGCGCGGCCTGGGCCGCGCCGAGGGCCGAATTGGCCTCGGGCATGAACAGGGCGCCGAGGTTCGGATGCGCCTGCGCCATCGACAGCACGGCGTTGTAGGCCTTGGTCGGATCCTGGTTCGAGGCAGCCCGGGCCGCCAGCTTCATGTCTGGGTACTTCTCTTCCATCCGGCCGACAAAGGCCGCGACTCGCTTGTCGTGATTGTCCTGGCCAGGATTCTCCAGGATGCCGTACTCGCCCTTGCCGCCCAGCGCCTCGGCGATCACGTCGGCGGCATAAGCGCCTTCGCGCCCATTGTCGGAGGTGACATAGGAGATGCGCTTGCTGTTGGGCGAGTCGGCGGCGAAGGTGACGACCGGCACGCCGGAATCGACCGCGCGGTTGATCGGCTCGATGAAGGGATCGGAATTCATCGGGTGGACGAGGATGCCGGCCGGCTGTCTGGCAAGAACCTGGTCGAAGCTCGCGATCTGCTTGTTGACGTCATATTCCGGCGTGCCGGTATAGGCCGTCTTGCAGCCCAGTGACTGGGCCGCCTGCTTGAACATCTCGTAGACGGGGAACCAGTATTCCACGCCCGACACCATGACGTTCATGTAGTAGGTCTCGCCATCCTTGCAGCGAAAGTTGCTTTCCTCGGCCTGAGCCGTCGCGGCCATCAGCGACACGCCCGCGGCCAGACCCAACATCAGTGCTTTCATGCCCATGGGTTCCTCCCGGTTGCTGCGCGTGGACCTCCTCCTCCGCGCTGTTGAAATAAATTTCATCATGCGATATTCATTTCAAGCACCTTTTAACGGGCCGTCATGCGGCTGTCAATCGGTCTTTCCGGCGGCTCCGGAAGATGTAGCGTGCCTGCCCGAGATTGCCTCGCGGGGAGAATCTGTTACGGCTTGGGCAGAACAACGTTCGGGCAGTGCCGTGGACCTTTCGGCAGCGCAGATCCTCGTCGTCGACGACAATGCCGACAATCGCGACGTGCTCATCCGTCGGCTGAGACGGCTGTCGCTCACCAACGTGACGGAGGCGGCCGACGGCATCGACGCGCTCGACGCGTTGCGCGGGAAATCCTTCGATCTCGTCCTTCTCGACGTGATGATGCCGCGCATGAATGGCGTCGAGGTGCTGCAGGCGATGCAGGCCGAAGGCCGGCTGGAGGACACGCCCGTGGTGATGATATCGGCCGCCTCGGAGATCGATACTGTGGCGCGCTGCATCGAACTCGGCGCGGAGGACTATCTGCCGAAACCGTTCAACCCGGCGCTGCTGACGGCCCGCGTCAAGGCGGTGCTGGAGAAGAAGTTCCTGCGCGCGGAGAACAAGGCACAGCTCGTCCGCCTCGAACGCGAGATGGCGGAGGCCTGGCTGCAGCAGCAGGCCATGCTGCCGACCGAGTTCCCGGTCGATCCCGCCGTGATCGACATCGATGCGCTGATCGATCCGGCCTTCGAGGTGGGCGGCGACCTCTACGACGTCTTTGAGATCCGGCCTGGCCTGCTCTGCATCGCGCTCGGAGACGTCGCCGGCAAGGGAACGGCCGCGGCCCTGTTCATGGCCCGCACCCGCAGCCTGCTGCGGGCTGGAACCCTGCAGTTCCAGGCGATTGCGGGCCGGGACCCCCGACCCTCCGAGATCGCCGCCCTGGTCAATGACGAGCTCTGCAAGAACAATCCGCATTCGAAGTTCGTGACGCTGTTCATCGGCTTCCTCGACGTGCCGACCGGCGCACTCAGCTATTGCAACGCCGGCCACCTCTTTCCGCTGCTCGCTGGCAGCGGCGGCGTGGCGGAGATCGCCAATCCCCCGGAGCCGGCGCTGGGCGTGATCGACGGCATGACCTTCACAGACCACAGCCTCGCAATAGATGTCGGCGACAGTCTCGTGCTCACATCGGACGGCGTCGCCGACATGCAGAACGGCGCCATGGACAGTTTCGGCACCGAACGGATGCTTGTCGAGGTTGGCGTCGCCGCCGGCCGGCCGGCGGAAGAGCTGATCCGCCATGTCGTGGATCAAGCCCGTGCCTTCGCCGGCGACGCCCCGCAATTCGACGACATCACCATGCTCGCGCTTCGCCGGCTTGCTTGAATTTGGATCAGGCCGATATGCTCTTCTCAGCTGAGCGAAAACAACTGACCGTTGGTGCCGCCCCTCATCCGGCTGCCGCCACCTTCTCCCCGCAAGCGGGGAGAAGACCGCTGTCTCCCATGCTTTCGCCAATCTCCACGCTGCAGAACGAGGGCTGCGATAGTGGCAGTCGGTCGTCTCCCCGTTTACGGGGAGAAGGGGCCGGCAGGCGTATGAGGGGCGGCGCCGAGGGTCAGGATAAAGGACAATTCCTCAGCGGCGCTTCGGAGGCTGGCAACGAGGCCGGGTCATCGCTGCTTCGCCAGCAAGGCATCGATCTTGCTGAGCAGGCGCGGCAGGTCGACGGGCTTGGTGTCGAAGTCGTCGCAGCCGGCGGCCAAAGCGCGTTCGCGCTCACCGCTCATGGCATGCGCGGTCAATGCGACAATGGGCACGGTGGTCTCCTCCGCGCGGATGCGTCGCGTGGCTTCCCAGCCGTCGATCCCCGGCAGACCGATGTCCATCAGGACGATGTCTGGGTTCTCGCCTGATGTCATCGCCACCGCCTGCTCTCCATCCTCGGCGATCAGGACCTCGTGACCGCTGCGCGTCAGGCGTCGCGAGAGCATATCGCGGTTCATCTCGTTGTCCTCGACCAGCAGAATGCGCGCCATGGCCGGCTCCTCTAGTTCCTCGGCTCGTGGGTGGCGAGTACGTTGCGTAATGCCTGGGACAGTTCCAGATAGCTGCCGGCGCCCTTGGCGATGATCTGCTCCGTGCGCTCCATCAGCAGCTGGCGCTCCGAGACGGAAAGCTGCTGCGCGGTAACGACGAGTACGGGAATGGATTTCCAGCGTTCATCGTTCCTTAGCCGGGTAAGGAACTCGAAGCCGTTCATCTCCGGCATCTGCAGATCAAGCAGTATGGCGATCGGGATCGAATTGATACAGAGCCAATCGATGCCTTCCTTGCCGTTGCCGGTCAGTGCCGCGCCGTAGCCGAGCTTCTCGATGGCGCGCTCCATGAGCTGGCGGGTCGCCGAATCGTCCTCGACCACCAGCACGGTTCCAGAGGCATGCGACCGCGTCACGCGGCCCACGAAGTCGCTCAGCTCGCCCCTATCGACCGGCTTCGCCAGCATGCCGGCGGCGCCGAGGCTGAAGCCCAGAGCCTTCTCGTTGCTGATGCTGACGATCACGACGGGAATGTCGGCGAGATCAGGGTCCTTCTTGAGTTCCACCAGCACCGACCAGCCGTCCATCTGAGGCATCATGATGTCGAGCGTGATCGCTGCCGGGCGGTGGGCGCGGGCCTGTTCCAGCGCCTCGGCCCCGCTGTTTGCATAGATGACCTTGTAACCGTCACGGGTAAGATGCGCGCCGATGATGTGGAGCGCCGAGGCATCGTCGTCGACGACGAGCACGACAGGCCGCGATGCGCTTTCGGCTGCGTCGGCCTGGGGCGAGCCCGCGGCTGAAGGCTCGGGAGCAGCCGTCGAGGCGGGCAGGGTGAACAGGAATCGCGATCCCTCGCCAGGTCTGCTGGTCACGGTCAGATCGCCGCCGAGCATTTTGGCGAAGCTGCGGCTGATGGCGAGCCCGAGCCCGGTGCCGCCGAACTTGCGGGTGGTCGAATTGTCGGCCTGCGAAAAGGCCTGGAACAGCCGGCCGAGTTGCTCCTCGTTCATGCCGATGCCGGTGTCGGAGACGGCGAAGGCCAGCATCGGTGCGCCGTCCATGACGCAGCGCTCGACGGCTAGCTCGACCGTCCCCTGCTGGGTGAATTTGGACGCGTTGCTGAGAAGGTTGAGCAGGGTCTGCTTGACCTTGGTGATGTCGGACTCGATCGCGCCGATGTCATCGGGACATCTGACGACGAGGCTGTTGTCGTTGCGCGCGGCCAGCGGCCGCACCAGCATTTCGACTTCGCCAACCAGTCCGGCCACGTCGAAGGTCTCGTTGTAGACCTCCATGCGCCCGGCCTCGATCTTGGACAGATCGAGGATATCGTTGATGAGCCCCAGCAGATGGTTGCCGGCCGTTTCGATCTTCTTCAGATCGGGCAGGAAATCCTTCTGGCCGGCGTCCTGCACGTCCTCCTGCAGGATCTGCGCATAGCCGATGATGGCATTGAGCGGGGTCCTCAGCTCGTGGCTCATATTCGCCAAGAACTCGGACTTCACCTGCGTGGCGCGCTGGGCCTCGTCGCGCGCCGCCTCCAGCGCCTCCTCGCGGCGGCGCAGCTCGGTGATGTCGGTGTAGACGACGGTGAATCCGCCTTCATGCGTCTGCCGCTCGCTGATCTGCATCCAGCGCCCGTCCCGGAATTGGGCGACGCGGCTCGAGCTATGGCCGTGGCTCTTCAGCCGCTCGGCGATCCATTGCTCCGGACTTACCTCGGTGCGGATAACGTGACGGCCGGCGGTCTCTATGACCTCGGCGAAATTCGCCTGGCGGGCGGCCTGGTCGACATGGCTCGGATGCATGGCGCGAAAACGCTCATTGGTGACGAGCAACCGATCGTCCGGCCCGTAGAGGGCAAAACCCTCGGCGATGCTTTCGATGGCGTCGGACAAAGTCTTGCGCTGGCGCTCGCCCTCGCGGGTCAGCCGATCGCGTTCGGCCATGCTGTCCCTCAGCAGGAAAAGCGCTTCGCCGACACGCCCGAGTTCATCGCCCGCGCCGGCAGGAATGGCCACGCCGGTATCGCCCTGCGTCAGGCCGCGGACCGCACCGACGATCCCGCCGAGCGGTTTCAGGATGGAGCGCAGGATCACGATCGTGAGGATTGCGCCGGCCAGGATGGCGGCGAGCGTCAAACCGAGCGACACATTGGCGGCACGAGAAAACTGGCGGATGGTGTTCGCGCGCGCCGCCCTCGCCTTGCCGCGCAGCCCGGAGAGCACCTCGGAGAGACGCTGGTCGACGACGACGCCATGTTGCCGCGCCTGCGCGAACAGCGTGTTGCCGATCACCCTGTTGTTGTCGGTGTAGGCGTCGACGGCCTGGCTGGCGAGGTCGTCGAAGCGCGCAGCCTCTTCCCGGATCGTGCGGGCCGCGTCGGGCTCGGTCTGCTCGAGCAGGGCGATCTGCTCGCCGAGTCTGGTCCGCGCCTCCCCGACCCGGGCTTCGGTCAGGGCCAGCAGGCTGACGGCCAGATCGGTCTGCCAGTAGCGCAGATCGTTGAAGGCCGAACGCACGCCCGATGCGACCTCGACGACCGCACCGATGTGGCTGGCAGTCTCGGCTGTCACCCTGGCGTTGTGCAGCGCCCAGCGGACGAAGAGGCTGCTGATGCTCATGGCAAGCAGCAGGACGACCGCCAGCAGGACAAGCCGCGTTCGGATGGAAAAACGCCGCAGCCACCCGCTCATGCCAACTGCCCCGCTCATTGCGGCGTCAGCGTGATGCTGATGATGCCGCCGAGATCGCCTTCATGGGCTCCTTCCTTGGGGTAGCCGGTGATGTCGAGTTCGCCCTTGGGCTCGCCATGGCAGCTCAGGCAGGACGGCGCATAATATTCCGGCACCATCACCCTGACCTTGCCGGCGTCGGCCGCGGCATAGGTCTGTCCCGTCGGCCAGTCGGCCTGCTCTAGATAGCTGCGGATCGCCGCGATCTCCCATGCGTCCGGCCGCGACTGGCGGTTGCGGACGAGTTCAGGCGGAGCGGTCACCTTGATGGCGGCCTCCGTGCCGACGCGCCGGCCGAACGCCTCGTTGACCAGCCGCGCGAAGGTCGCGGGAATGAATCCCTTGAAGCCGACGCCCTCTGCATTGATCGTCGCCTGATTGGCGTCCATCACCTCGACGACGGCATCCATCTGCGCCCTGAGAAGCCGGCCCTCATAGGTCGCGGGATCGATGGCCAGCGGATCGACGCCGGCACGGCTGCGGTAATTCTCCAGCGCCTGGTCAAGCACGGCGCGGCTCGTAAGCCCTTTATCGCCCCTGGACGGATCGTTGATTTCTGCCTGATGCGCGGAGATCACCGCACGCGCCGATTGCAGCATGGTCGCCAGGCTTTGCGCGATCCTGAGATCTTCGGGGGAGGGCTGATCGTCCGCCGTCGCCGTCCCGCCGAGCATGATCGCGACGACCAGCGCCACACCGCCCAGTCCGACCATCGACCGCTTCGGCATCGTGAAGCCCCCCAACGTCACGCCCAGCCGATCGACCGGGCGGCATCATGCCGTGACTATCGTCACTGCGTCGGGGCAATGCAAGCGCCTTGGGCAACTGTCACCTGCCGACATTGCCCCTTGCCGAGCCAGGATCGGAACAGCAGGCGGCATAGGAAGACAAGTCAGTCAAAGAGGGAAAACATTTGAAGGAATCAAAGAGTTCGGCCATGATCATGATTAATGGCGCCGCTGGCGACTGGAGAAAGAAGACATAATACCTGGAGGGGTAGCATGAAATCGGTAGCTGCGACTGTCGTAGCCTCTGTCGGTAGCGTGCTGTTCGCCGGCAACGTCCTGGCTGCGGACATGGTTTCGCCTGTGGCTCCCGCGGCAGAGCAAATCACGACTGAAAGCGGGTGGACGTTCGCGGTCGCCCCCTATTTCTGGGCGGCCGGGCTGTCCGGCGACGTCGCCTCGTTCGGGCTTCCGCCGGTCCATGTGGATGCCGATTTCGCCGAGATCTTCGATCATCTCAAATTCGGCGCCATGGCGATCGGTGAGGCGCGCTATGGTCCCTACAGCATCTTCGGTGACGTGATGTACACGAAACTGTCCGGCAGCAAGGGGACGCCGCTAGGCATTCTCGCGACGAGCGCGGAAGTGACGTCCGAGACGTTCGCCGGCCTTGTCGGCGCCGGTTATTCGATCGTCGACAACGCCTCGGCACGCCTCGATATCATCGGCGGCGTACGGATATGGTCGGCGAGCACGGAAATCTCCCTCAGCGGCGGAATTCTCGACGGTGTCTCGCGAAGCGACAGCGCGACCTGGGCGGATGCCGTCGCCGGCCTTCGCGGAAACTACTCGATCACGTCGAATGTCTATCTGACCGGATGGGGGTATGTCGGCGCCGGCGGGGCCGATGTCGACTGGGATGTCGCAGGCGCGATCGGCTACCGTTTCAACGACCGGATTTCAGCCGTGGCGGGCTATCGGGCGTTGGGCGTCGACTACAGCAGCGACGATTTTGTCTTCGATGTCGTGCAACAGGGCCCGATTCTCGGAATGGTTTTTCGCTTCTGACGGGCCCTATCGCGGGTCCGTCCCGTCCAGGGTCGCCAATGCGCCGTAGAGCTCCGGGCGACGGTCCCGGAACAGGCCCCATGCGGCACGGTCGGCGCGCAGCTTCGCACGATCGAAGCCGGCGGTCAGCACCGCCTCGCCCTCGCGGCCAGCCGAGGCGACCAGTTCTCCCGACGGACCGGCGATGAAGGACGAGCCATAGTAGCTCTGCTCCTTTCCCCCGACATGTTCGGTGCCGATGCGGTTGGCCGCTGCGACCGGCATCAGGTTGGCGCCGGCATGGCCGCGCATCGTGATGCGCCAGTGCTCCATGGAATCGAAGTCCGGCCGGCCCGGCTCCGAACCGATCGCCGTCGGATAGAGCAGGAATTCCGCTCCCATCAGCGCCATCGCGCGTGCCGCTTCCGGGAACCACTGGTCCCAGCAGATGCCCACGCCGATCGTTCCGAAGCGGGTCTCCCACACCCGGAAGCCGGTGTCGCCGGGATTGAAATAGAACTTCTCCGAATAGCCCGGGCCGTCGGGAATGTGCGACTTGCGGTAGATGCCGAGCACCGCGCCGGCATCGTCCACCATGGCGAGCGAATTGAAATAGGCCTGGTTGCGGGCCTCGAACAGCGAGACGGGAATGACGACGCCGAGTTCTGCCGCCAGCCGGCGCATGGTCGAGAGCGTCGGGTGGTCGTCGTCCAACGGCCGCGCCCGGACGAAATGGGCGGGCGACTCCTCCTGGCAGAAATACAGGCCCTCGAACAGTTCCTGCACCAGCACGATATTGGCACCGCGGCCGGCCGCTCCGCGCACCAGCCGCGTCGCCGTGATGACGTTCTCGGCTGCGTCGTCGCTGCAGGCGAACTGCACGACAGCAAGCGTGACCTCGTTCGTCATGTCAGCCCTCCTCGAAGCCGGTCAGCACGCCGACCGCGTTGACGCCGATCTCGTCGACCGCGTAACCGCCCTCCATGACGAAGAGCGTCGGCAGACCAAGCCTGGCGATGCGGCCGCCGATCCTTGGATAGTCTTCGCTCACCAGCTTGAAATGGCTGATCGGATCCTTCTCGAAAGTGTCTACGCCGAGCGAGACGACGACCACATCGGGGGCATAGGCGGCGAGCTTGCGGCAGGCATCTTCCAGCGAGGCATTCCAGGCCTCGAAGGTCGTGCCGAAGGGCATCGGGTAGTTGATGTTGAAGCCCTCGCCCGGACCCGCGCCCTTCTCGTCGGCATGACCAAGGAAGAAGGGGTACTCCGTCATCGGGTCGCCATGGAGATTGATGACCTGGACGTCGGGACGCGAATAGAAGATCTCCTGCGTGCCGTTGCCGTGGTGGTAGTCGACGTCGAGGATGGAGACGCGCGACGCCCCCTGGTCGCGGAACCACTGGGCCGCGACGGCGGCGTTGTTGATGAAGCAATAGCCGCCCATGAAGGCGCTGCCCGCGTGGTGGCCGGGCGGGCGGCAGAGCGCGAAGGCCGCGCGCTGCCCTTCCTTCACCAGCCGCGCAGCGGTGAGCGCGGTGTCGCAGGACGACTTGATGGCATCCCAGGTGCCCCTGACGAAGGGCGCGCCCGCGTCGAAGGAGTAGAACCCCAGCTTGGCCTCGATCGTCTTCGGCACGACGTCGCCGCGCAGCCCGCGCGTCGGCCAAGTGAAGGGCATAGCCGAGCCACCGCGCCCTGACGCTTCCCATTCCGGCCAGACCGTCGGCAGGAAGTCGATATAGGCGGCGTCATGCACGCGCTTGGCCGCCGACAGGTCGTGCGGTTCCGGTTCGGCGATCGGCCCGAGCTTCACCGCTTCGACCCGCGCCTTGATGATTTCTGCGCGCGAGGGCTTCTCGAAACCCGGCACGATGGCTCCGGCCACCAGTTCCGTCTGGCCGGAGTGCCCGGCATGCAAAGGTGAAAAGATCGTCTTCATCGGTACCGGCTCGCTTCCTCTGCCCACGCATCCTCGGATCGTCGCGCTTTGTGGCAGAGAGTCCGCCCGAGGCCAAGAGGGTGGGGAATATAGTTATTCTGTATAACATTCTCCCGCTTGCCAGACGCCAATACTCTGCTAGCCTCAGGAGGCAATCGGAGGACCATGATGCCGCAAACGGCCGATCTTATCGTCGAGAACGCAAGCATTCTGACGATGGATCCCGACACCCCCCACGCCGCAGCGATCGCGATCAAGGGCGGTGAGATCATGGCGGTTGGGGACCGGGCCACAGTCCTCGAACGCAAGGGCCAAGGCACACGCATCATCGACGCCGGCGGCGCATCCGTCGTGCCGGGCTTCATCGAGGCGCATATGCACCTCTTCGGCGGCGGGGCCGAGCTCGACCATCTCCAACTCGCCGGGGTGCATGGTTTCGACGCGCTGGCCAAGGCGGTGCGCGACTACGCGGCCGGCCGGCCGGACAAGAAGATCCTGCAGGCGCAGGGCGCCGACTACACGATCCTTTCCGACACCGAGCGCGTCACCCGCCACCACCTCGACCGCATCCTGCCCGACAGGCCCTTCATGATGTCGGCGCCGGATCACCACACGGTGTGGGCGAACACCAGGGCGCTGGAACTGGGCGGCCTGCTGCACGGCAAGCAGCTTGGCCCGGGCAACGAGATCGTCATGGACGCCGACGGGTTGGCCGCGGGCGAGTTGCGCGAGGGCGAGGCCTTCGGCCCGCTGATCGACCTGACCGGCGAGGGCCGCGTGAGGCTCGGCCTGGCGACCGGCGGCGAGCCGGATCCCAAGCCGACGCCTGAGGAACAGGCTTCCGACCGCGCGATCATGCGACGCGGCCTGGAATGGTGCGCCAGACATGGCATCACCTCGATCCAGAACATGGACGGCAACCTGCATCAGCTCGAGTTGCTGTCCGAGATCGAGGCCGAAGGCGGGCTTCTGTGCCGGGTGCAGATCCCGTTCCACTACAAGAATTTCATGACGCCCGACGCGCTGGAGAAGGCCTCGCTGATGGCCGAGCGCTACCGCTCCGAATGGCTATCGTCCGGCATGGTCAAGGTCTTCATGGACGGCGTGCTTGACAGCTGGACGGCCGTCATGGTCGAGCCCTATGCCGACCGGCCGGACTGGGTCGGCGAGCCGCTCTTCACCCAAGAGCAATTCAATGCGGCGGCGATCGAGGCCGACCGGCGCGGCCTGCAGATCGCCGTGCACGCGATCGGCGACGGCGCCGTACGTTCCGTGCTCGACGGCTACGAGGCCGCACAGAAGAAGAACGGCAGGCGCGACAGCCGCCATCGCATCGAGCATATCGAAGTGATCACCGAAGCCGACATACCGCGCCTGGCGAAGCTCGGCGTTCTGGCCTCCATGCAGCCTCCACACCCACCCGGCTCGATGGGCCTGCCGCTGGAGCCGACGGTGTCTCGCATCGGCCGCAAGCGCTGGCCACTCGCCTACGCGTGGCGCACGCTGAAGAATGCCGGCGCCCGGGTCGTCTTCGCCTCCGACTGGCCGGTCTCGCCCATCGACCCGATTGCGGGGATCCAGGCCGCGGTCACCCGCAAGCGCTGGGCCGAGACCGACCCGGACCAGAGCTTCTCGCTGCACGAGGCGCTCGCGGGCTACACGGTCGAAGGCGCCTATGCCGAGTTTCGGGAAGACCGCAAGGGCAGGTTGCGGCCGGGCTATCTGGCCGACCTTTTGATCCTTTCGGGCGACCTCGAAAAGACCGATCCCGAAGAGCTCCATACGGTCCGCCCGGTCACCACGATCTGCGGTGGCAAGGTGACCTACCAGGCGTAAAAATCCTGCGGGAACAGCATCTTGAACTGTGATTCAATTGCCCTGTTGCCAAGCAACCGGCCATGTGGTCACATGAAAACGGGGAAAAACCCCGCCGAAAAGAGCGGGGCCAACAGCGAGGCTGATCGTGCCGGATAGACCGGATCGGAATGCGATTGAAGTCCACGGAGTAAGCAAGATTTTCGGAACGGGAGACGCCCAGGTCGCGGCGCTCGCCAATGTTTCCGTCTCCATCCGTGAAAACGAATTCTTCACCCTGCTCGGCCCTTCGGGGTGCGGAAAGACGACCCTGCTCAGGCTCATCGCCGGCTTCGACTTCCCGACGGACGGCGGGATTCTGCTCTACGGCCAGGACATCGCGCCGCTGCCCCCCTACAAGCGGCCGGTCAATACGGTGTTCCAGAACTATGCGCTCTTCCCGCATATGACCGTGGCCGAGAATATCGGCTTCGGACTGCAGATGCTGGGCAAGCCCAGGGCCGAGATCGACGCCCGCGTCGCCGAGATGCTGAGGCTGGTCAAGATGGAAGCGCTCGCCAAGCGGCGCACGAGCCAGATCTCGGGCGGCCAGCAGCAGCGCGTGGCGCTGGCCCGCGCGCTCGCGCCGCAGCCCAGGGTGCTGCTGCTCGACGAGCCGCTGTCGGCGCTCGACTACAAGCTGCGCAAGGAGATGCAGATCGAGCTGAAACGCCTGCAGCACGAGACCGGCATTACCTTCATCTTCGTCACCCACGACCAGGAAGAGGCCCTGACGATGTCCGACCGCATCGCGGTGATGTCATCAGGAAAGATCCTGCAGGTCGGCTCTCCCTGGGATATCTACGACAAGCCGGCCGAGCGCTTCGTCGCCGACTTCATCGGCGAGACCAATTTCCTGACCGCATCGGTCGGCGACGTCGCGGACGGCAAGGCGACCGTCAGGCTCAAGTCGGGCGCGACCATCCCGGCCACCATCGCGGAAGGCTTCAAGCCCCATGCCGAGGCCACGATCGTGGTGCGGCCCGAGCATGCCAGGGCAGTGAAGGGTCAGGGCGACCTCGCCGGAACGGTGGAGAATATCGTCTATTTCGGCACCGACACCCATATCCATGTGCGGCTCGACGACGGCGGCCTGTTCACGGTGCGCCAGCAGAACAGCCGCAGCGCCTCCTGCGGCTTCGAGCAGGGCGAACGCGCCGGCATCGTCATTGGCGACGAAGCCGCGCAGGTTCTGCGGGACTAGATCGTGGCGACCGCTCGAGAGATTGCCGAAAAGGCGGAACGCGAGGACATCAGGCGGCGCTGGCTGCTGTCGGCCCCGGCGCTGCTCATCATCTTCTTCGCAGGGATCGGGCCGCTTTTCATCGTGCTCGTCTATTCCTTCCTCGCGCCGGGCAACTATGGCGACGTGAAGTGGGAATTCTCGACCGACGCCTGGACGAGCGTGCTGTTCGAGCGCGACATCTTCGACGACACGCTGTCGATCGCCAAGGCCAATATGTCGATCTTCACGCGCTCGGCGGTGCTGTCGCTGATGACGACGGTGCTGACGCTGATCTTCGGCTTCCCCACCGCCTATTTCATCGCCACGCGGCCCGAGGGCCGGCGCGAGATCTGGCTGTTCCTGATCACGATCCCGTTCTGGACGAACCTGCTCATCCGCACCTTCGCGATGATGGAAGTGCTGCGCAACGAGGGGCTGATAAACTCCGTGCTCAGGCTGCTCGGCATCATCGATCAGCCGATCCAGTTCATGTACACCGACTTTGCAGTGCTGGTGGGCATGACCTATGTCTTCCTGCCACTGATGGTGCTGCCGCTCTACGCCAGCATGGAGAAGATCGATTTCCGTCTCGTCGAGGCGGGCTACGACCTCTATGCGACGCGCTTCCAAGTGCTGCGCAAGATCATCGTGCCGCTGGTCAAGCCGGGTATCATCGCCGGCTCGATCCTGGTGTTCATCCCCTCGCTCGGCGCCTATGTGACGCCGCGCGTCATGGGGGGCGGCACCAATCTGATGATCGGCAATCTGATCGAACTCCAGTTCGGACAAGGCCGAAACTGGCCGCTCGGGGCGTCGCTCTCGATCACGCTGATGGCGATCGTGATGATTACGCTCCTGTTCTATGTCCGCAATGCCAGCAAGTCGGGAACGGGCCATGGTCACTAAGCGCGCCACCTTCGACGTCCGCCGGCAGACCGGCTTCGCGACCGTCGCGATGATCTGCTTCTTCCTGCTCTATTTGCCGATCGCGACGCTCGTCGTCTACGCCTTCAACGACAACGATTCCGTCGCCATCTGGAAAGGCTTCTCGCTGCGCTGGTTCCAATCGGCCTGGAACAATACGCAGGTGATCGACGCATCGATCCGCTCGTTCCAGATCGCCACCGCCGCGGCGGTCCTGGCGACGATCGCGGCGACCATGGCAGCGCTCGCCACGACCCGGACCAAGCCCTATCGTGGCCTGACTTTCAAATATGCCTTCATCAACCAGCCGCTGATGGTGCCTGAGATCGTCACTGCCGTCGCGCTGCTGGTGTTCTTCTCGCGAATCAAGGTGGCGACAGGCTATTCGGGCCTCGGCTATCTGATCGCCGCGCACAGCGCCTTCTGCATTCCCTTCGCCTATCTGCCGATCCGTGCCCGTCTCGAAAGCATGGACCTGTCGCTGGAGACGGCCGCGGCCGACCTCTACGCGACGGGATGGAAGACTTTCCGCCATGTGACCCTGCCACTTCTCTGGCCGGGAATCCTCGCCGGACTGATGCTCGCCTTCGTCGTCTCGCTCGACGACGTGGTGATCACCGAATTCGTCAAGTCGGGCGGACAGGACACGCTGCCGACCTACATGCTCGGCCAGCTCCGGCGCATCGTGACGCCGGAAATCAATGCGATCTCGACAGTATTCCTGCTGCTGTCGGTCGGTATCGTCACAATCTTCTTCTTCGTCAGCAGGAAGCGGACCTGAGCTCGAAGCAGCCGGTCCCCAAAATGGGAGTCGAAAGCATGCACTGGAAACTGACCGCGACGGCCGTCGGGCTGTCGCTGATGGCGTCGATGGGCGTGGCGAAAGCCGAGGGTGAGCTCAACATCTACAACTGGGGCAACTACACCAGCCCCGAACTGATCAAGAAGTTCGAAGACACTTACAAGGTCAAGGTCTCGATCACCGACTACGATTCCAACGACACCGCGCTCGCCAAGGTCCGCCAGGGCGGCCACGGCTTCGACATCGTCGTGCCGTCGGCCTCGGTGATGAATGTCTGGATCGACGAAGGGCTGCTGCTCGAGGCCCGTCCCGACCAGATGGAGAACTTCAAGAACATGGACCCGAAATGGGTCGACGTGCCCTTCGATCCGGGTCGCCACTATTCGGTGCCGTGGCAGTGGGGCACGACCGGCGTGACGGTCAACACCTCCGTCTATTCGGGCGATCCGAACACGTCGGCGATCTTCATGGACCCGCCGGCCGAGCTTGTCGGCAAGGTCAATGTCGTGCCCGAGATGAGCGATGTGATGCATCTCGCCATCAAATTCGCCGGCGGCGAGCCCTGCACCGGCGACAAGGAGGTCCTGAAGAAAACACGCGACCTGCTGGTCGCGGCCAAGCCGAAATGGCTGTCCATGGACTACGGCAATGTCGACCGCTACGGCAAGGGCGACATCGCGGCAGGTGTCAACTGGAACGGCGCTTCTTTCCGAGCCCGCCTGCAGAACGACAAGATCGTGTACGGCTATCCGAAGGAAGGCTATCCGATCTGGATGGACAACGTCTCCATCCTCAAGGACGCCAAGAACGTCGAAAACGCCAAGCTGTTCATGAACTTCATCATGGACCCCGAGAACGCCGCGATGATCTCGTCCTTCGCCCGCTACGCCAACGGCATCACGGGCTCGGAAGCCTATATGCCCGAGGACATGAAGACGGCTCCCGAGGTCAACATCCCGGTCGAATTCGCCGAGCAGGGTCAGTTCAACCTCGCCTGCCCGCCCGACGTGCAGGCGCTCTACACCAAGATCTGGACCGACCTCCTGAAGTAGCGCCAACGGCGACCCGGCGGGCAACCCCCGGGTCTTCTCTTTTCGCACACCGATTCCAGCAACAAGAGCCGGTGCCGGGCGATCGCAGGCGCCGCCGGAGTTTCGTCATGTCCGATCTCGACCTTTGCTACATGCCAGCAAGCGAGGCTCTCAAGCGTTTCAAGGCAAGGAAGCTCTCCCCCGTGGAACTGATGGAAGCGGTGATCCGCCGCGCCGAAGCGACCAGGGAGACGGTGAACGCCTTCACCAATACCCATTTCGACGAGGCGATGGGCCTCGCGCGCAAGGCCGAGGCGAAATACGCCAAGGGCAAGAAGACCGGCGCGCTCGAGGGCCTGCCGGTCGGCATCAAGGATGAGAGCTACATCAAGGGCAAGCCGACGACCGGCGGCTCGCTGATCATGAAGGACTACATTGCTGAACACACCTCGACGATGAACGAACGGATCATCCAGGCTGGCGGCATCGTGCATGCGCGCACCGCGACGCCGGAATTCTCCTGCGCGGGTTTCACCTGGTCGCGGCTTTGGGGTGTGACCCGCAATCCGTGGAACACCAAGTTCACGCCGGGCGGCTCGTCGGGCGGCGCCGGCGCCTCGCTCGCCGCGGGAACGTCGCCCATCGCCACCGGCTCCGACATTGGAGGCTCGATCCGCATCCCCGCATCGACCTGCGGCGTCGTCGGCTACAAGCCGCCTTACGGCCGCAACCCCGACGACCCGCCCTTCAACCTCGACTTCTACTGTCATACGGGACCGCTGGCGCGCACGGTCGAGGATGCGATCCTGTTGCAGAACGTCATGACCGGTCCCAGCCCGCTCGACATCGCGTCGCTGCGCCCCAAGCTGACGCTGCCGACCAAGTTCCGGCCGATCAAAGGCTGGAAGATCGCCTATTCGATGACGCTCGGCGCATTCGAGGTCGACCCGGAAGTGGTGAAGAACACGAGGAAGGCGCTCGACGTGTTCCGGTCGCTCGGCGCGGAGGTCGAGGAAGTCGATCTCGGCTGGGGCCCGGAGGTGCTCGAAGCCGGGCAAGCTTATCTTCAGCACCTGTTCGGCGCCTTCCTGTCGAAGATGCTGCCCGAGCACGGCGACCAGATGACGAGCTATGCGAGGCGTTTCGCCGAGGAAGGCGCCCGATCCAAGGCGACCGACTTCGTCAACAGCCTGGAAGTGGCCGGCAGGATGTATCTGACGCTCGGGCCGCTGCTCGAGAAATACAACGTGCTGATCTGCCCGACCACGGCGCTGCCGGCGGTCTCGGCCGACTTCGACCAGACGAAGGAAGAAGTGAAGATCAACGGCAAGGTCGTGGACCCGATGCTCGGCTGGGTGATGACCACCCCTTTCAACACGATGAGCCGCTGTCCGGTGCTGTCGCTGCCGTCGGGGCACGCCAGGAGCGGAGTGCCGACGGGCATCCAGATCATCGGCCGCACCTATTGCGACGAGGACGTGTTCCGCGCCGGCATGGCCTATGAGAAAGCGGTCGGCGGCTGGTACGGAGAGAAGGCGAAGCGCCCGAAGCTGTGATGGTGGGTGGGACGGATGCCGGGAACGACTTCACTATGCATGTCAGCCCCTGGTCCAGTCTTCCAGCCGCAATCCGGCTATACGCGCGAACCCGGCGGTATTGTTGGTGACGAGCGGCATGCCGCGCGCAAGCGCCTGGCCGGCGATCAGGACGTCATGGGGGCCGATCGGCGTGCCCCGCCTTGCGAGGTCAGCCCTGATCTCGCCGGCGGCCCGCGCGTCCTCGCGGTCGAGGTCGAGGATCACGATGTCGGCGAAGAGCAGACGGAGCGTTTCGAGATTGAAGTCCACCTTCTGGCTACGATAGGCGCCGAAGCAGAGTTCATGGGCGACGATCGAGGAGACGGCGAGCGCGCCGGGTTCGGTGGATTCGACCCGGCGCATCAGGGCTTCCGAGCGGCGCGTTACAAGGGCGATGACCGCGTTGGTATCGAGAAGCCAGTTCGTCATCGAAACGCCTGGTCGAGATCGGGACGCTTCTGTACCTCGGGCTGTTCCCGGCCCTCGGCCATGAAGTCGGCACTGAAACCGCGCTCGACGGCCGCGCGCAGGGAGGCCCAAGGGCGGGAGGCGTCCGGCCTCGGGCGCAGGATCACAGCGTCGCCCTCGCGCGAGACCTCGACCTCATCGACCGTGAAGCGGAAATCCTTCGGCAGCCTGACGGCCTGAGAGTTGCCGGACTGGAAGACCTTGGCGATATGCGGCATGGCAACCTCTCGTACATACGCCGCCGTATATACGCTTTCACACCGCGCGATACAAGGTCTCTATCGTCGGTCCCGGCCGCATCGTCACGGCGGGGACTTTCACCCGCAAGAGTGCGCCCATGCCTGGCGCACCCAAGAAAAAACCCGGCGGACAGAGCCGCCGGGTCCGAAATTGTCTGGTCAGGCCGCCGAAATCAGAAACGGCGCAGGAACCACATCCAGCCGGAAACCGAGCCGTCGAGACCGTCGACCTTGTCGTAGTTCCATTCGTTGCGGATTTCGAAGTTCTGAACCGGCTCGTAGACGAACGACAGGTCCGCGCTGTAGCCGTCGAGGCCCGTCTTCACGTCGCTGTACGCCTCATAGAAGTTGTTGAAGTACTGGAAACCGGTCGAAGCACTGAACTTCTCGGTGAACGTATGATTGTAGGCCGCCAGAACCGACCACTCGGCTGCGCCGTTGCCACCACTGACCCCGGCATAAGGGCTCTGGGTGCCATAGACAGTGTCGTTATTGGCGTACCAGCCCATCAGGCGGATCGCATTCTGCGTGTTGGGGATGTTGATCTGCGTGGCAAGCTGCGCGCCGAAGCCGGCGTCATCATCGCCATCGATTTCAGGATCGATGGAATTGTCATAGCCGACGCGCGCCCAGACGGCGCCCCAGCCCTGCTGATAACCGATGACGCCGACGGCGTCCGGAACATAGCCATTACCTTGCAGCGCGTCGTCTTCGAGCGAGGCCACAGCGAACAGGCCGGTGTCGCCGCCGAAGTTGTACTGGAGCAGGTGACGCTGCTGGTCGCCGTACCAGAGGGCGCCGTCGGAGAAGGAGCCGCCATTGGTCACGCCGTGGATCGTCTCGGCCCAGGCCGATTGGGTGTAGCCTGCGCGGAAGCCGCCCAGCGACAGCCACGCCTGATCGGTGGAAACCGGACCATCGGCGAACGGATTGCGGGTCACACTGGCCTGTCCCCAGTCCGCCTGGAAGCGGATGAAGGCCTGCAGCGTGCCCCACTCGGTCTGCGAGCGGGCGTCGAAATTCACGCGGGCGCGCGTGCTCTTGTTCCAGCCGCCGCCGATGAACCCGTTGAAGTTGGGCGTGTCGCCCACCGGATTGCCTTCCGCGTCGAAGTCGAAGCCATCGTCGTTGGTCGCGCCGACCCTGTAGCGGACATAACCGGAAATCCTCAGGCAGGTCTCGGTACCGGGGATATAGAAGTAGCCCGTGCCGAAGGTGTCGCAGACGCGCACATATTCGACCGGCTCGGGTTCGGCCACGACCACTGCGTCGGCGGCACGGGCACCGGTCACCGCGACCATCGCCGCGGCCGAGCCGAGAAGAAGGCTTTTCAGTTTCATTAAAGTAGCTCCAGCTTGTTGTTCTTGGCCCCGGGCACAAACCCGTTCTGAGCCAGCACCCGTCTCCATCGAGACGGGCAAGGGCCCTGCCCTCATGCAAACACGGTTCTTGGGAGTCACCGCATCCACCGGGCGGCGTAGAATCGCCGCATAACGGTTGTGTGACATTCGCTGCCTTGCCGCAACAACGGACCGAGGGTCGCCGATGATCGGTCCGGCCATGTTGCAGTGCGGCAACACCACACGAGGTGCACCCAATGATCACCCAATGAAAGCGCACTCGACAATCCGAAGCCAAGGCATTAGGGCGTCCTCGACGAAACCGCGAGGATCGATACATGAGCGCAAGAACCCTTATGGCGCCCTCGGTGCTCGCCGCCGACTTCTCCAGGCTCGGCGACGAGGTCGAGGCGGTGGCGGCCGCAGGTGCCGACTGGATCCATCTCGATGTGATGGACGGGCATTTCGTGCCGAACATCACCTTCGGCCCTGCCGTCATCAAGGCGATCCGCGGGCGGACCGACAAGTTCTTCGACTGCCATCTGATGATCGCGCCCGCCGATCCCTATCTCGCCGCCTTCGCCGAGGCGGGCTGCGACGGCATGACCATCCATGCCGAGGCCGGGCCGCATCTCGACCGCTCGCTGCAGGCGATCCGCAATCTCGGCAAGAAGGCCGGCGTGTCGCTCAATCCGTCGACGCCCGAAAGCGCCATCGAATATGTGCTGGACCGGCTCGACCTTGTGCTGATCATGACCGTCAATCCCGGCTTCGGCGGCCAGGTCTTCATTCCCGCGGTCGTGGAGAAGGTGAGGCGTGTGAAGGCGCTGATCGGCGGCCGTCCGATCCGCATAGAGATCGACGGCGGCGTGACGCCCGAAACGGCGCCGCTGGTGGCCGCGGCGGGCGCCGACGTTCTGGTCGCGGGTGCCGCCGTCTTCAAGGGTAGCAGCGTCGAGGCCTACCGCAAGAATATCGATGCGATCCGCAACGCTGCCGACCTCGCGGTCGGCAGGATCGCCTGACCAGAGCAATTCCGCTTTTCTCCGGGCTTCTCCGAATCGCGGAAATGCTTATCTCCTTGTTTTCACGCAATTCCGGACGCAAAACCGCTGCGCACTTTGCTGGAATTGCTCCAATGTTTTCACGCAATTCCGGACGCAAAACCGCTGCGCACTTTGCTGGAATTGCTCCAATGTTTTCACGCAATTCCGGACGCAAAATCGCTACGCACTTTACTGGAATTGCTCCAGTTCCGATCAGGCGGCGAACACTTTCTCGCCGCCGATCCAGACATTGCCGATGTCGAGGCCATCCGTGAGATGCACGATGTCGGCGCGCGCGCCGTTCACGAAGCGGCCGTGGGAGGCATCGACTTTCATGGCCCGTGCCGGATAGAGCGAGGCCATGCGCAATGCTTCCCCGAGTTCGAGGCCGATCGTGCGATGCATGAAGCGCACGGCCGAGATCATATCGAGATCGGCGCCGGCAAGCGTGCCGTCGTCGAGGGTCAGCTTCCCCCCCGAGCGGGTGATCCTGCGGCCGTTCAGCGTGAAGGAGGCCATCTCCGTGCCGATGGTCGCCATGGCATCGGTGACCAGGAAGATATGGCCTGGCCCATTTTTGGCCTTGACGGCAATGCGAATGGTGGCGGCGTCGACATGGATGCCATCGGCGATCAGCCCGGCGCTGAAGGCGCCGGCATCGATCGCCGCGCCGACGAGGCCGGGCTCGCGGTTGCCGATCTGGCTCATTGCATTGAACAGATGGGTCGCCATGGAGGCGCCCGCCTCGGCACAGGCGACCGCCCTGCCGTAGCTCGTGTCGCTGTGGCCCAGACTGACCACGATGCCAGCCTGCGCCAGCCTGGCGATGCGCGCGGGCTCCACCGACTCCGGCGCCACCGTGGTCAGCAGCACAGGTACCTTTTCATGCGCCGCGATCAGCGCCGCCTCGTCCGCATCGAGCATCGGGCGGATCAGCATTGGATCATGCGCGCCCTTGCGGCTGAGCGAGAGATGCGGGCCTTCAAGGTGAAGTCCGAGGAAACCCGGGACGCGAGCGGCCAGGGCCCCGGCGCCCGCTTCCACCGCGGCGCGCGTGACCTCGGGCGTGTCGGTGATCAGCGTCGGCAGCAGCGCTGTGGTGCCGAAGCGGGCATGGGCCGTGCAGATGGTACGGATGGTCTCGACGTCCTGGCGGTCGTTCAGCATCACGCCGCCGCCGCCGTTCACCTGCAAATCGACGAAGCCCGGGACCAGCATGCCGTCGAGTTCGACCACGTCGGCCGAACCCGGCAGATCGGCCGCAGGTACCACGGCATCCACGATGCCGTCACGGTGAACGAGCACCGCATCGTCGTGCCAGCTCTCGCCGTCGAAGATCGCGGCGGCCTTGATTGCGTGGATCATGGTCACAGTGTCTCCGTCACCTTGCGCAGATTGGGCGGCTGGTCCGGGTTGAGCCCCCTGTGCCGGGCGAAGGCCTCGACGAAGGCGTAGAAGCTGACGACGAGCGCCAGGGGATCGGTCATCGGATGGCCGGTCGAGGCGAAGGGAAGCGGTGCCGCGGCCCTGGCCAACGCGGTGGTGGTGAAAACCGTCGCTCCCTTGCCGACCAGATGATCGGCGGCCTCGGCCATGGACGGCTCGGATCGGTCGCGCGCGGCCAGTGCCAGCACCGGAAAGCCCGGCTTCACCAGCGCCAGCGGCCCGTGCATGACCTCTGCGGCGCTGTAGGATTCGGCATGCATGGCGCAGGTTTCCTTGAGCTTGAGCGCCGCCTCGTTGGCGATGGCCATGGACGGCCCGCGCCCGATGATGAACAGCGAATTCGTGCCGTCGAGTGCTGCCGCGATCTTCATCCAGTCGCAGCCGATGGCGGCGCGGAAATGCTCCGGCAATTGCCGCAACGCGGAGAGCAGCGCCTCGTCGGCGGTCGCATGCGCCATCAAAGCGAGCCCGGCAACCGCCGAATTCACGAAGGTTTTGGTCGCGGCGACGCTGCGTTCGGCGCCGGCCAATATGTCGATGGCGTGGTCGGCCCCATGGGTGAGCGGCGAATCCGGCGTATTGGTGATCGCGATCGTCAGCGCCCCGCCGCGCCTGGCCTCCTCGGCCATGGCCACGATGTCGGGGCTCTTGCCCGACTGCGAAATCGCCAGGCAGGCCGAGCCCGCGAGCTTGAGGCGCACGCCATAGATCGAGGTCACGGAAGGCCCGACCGAGGCGACCGGCAGGCCGGCGGTGAGTTCCACCGCATATTTCATGAAGGAGGCCGCGTGGTCGGAAGAGCCGCGCGCCACGGTGACGACGAAGCGCGGATCGCGCTCGCGGATGTCGCGCCCCGCCGCCGCGAGCACCGCCTCGCCGCCATCGAGCAGGCGAGCGACGGCCTCCGGGATCTCCTCGATTTCTCGGCGCATATGCGTGGGCGTCATGGTCGGCCTCCTGCCGCTTCTTCGGGTTCGCCGAGCCTGAGCTCGGCCACAAAATCATAGGCGTCGCCGCGATAGAGCGAGCGGGTGAATTCGATCACCTTGCCGGTGGACAGATAGGAGACGCGCTCGATGTTGAGCCCGGCCGAGCCCGGCGCGACCTCCAATATGGCGGCGTCGGCCCCGGCCAGATTGGCGGCCGAAATGCGCTGCACGGCGCGCACCGGGCGGTTGCCGGTCCGTTCGAGAACCGCGTAGAGCGAGGCGCCGATCAGGCCGGGGTCGGGCAGGACCGAAGCGGAGAGCGACGCCCGCTCGATGGCGAGCGGCGTGTCGTTGGCGATTCTGAGCCGGGCGATGCGGGCGACGAGTTCGCGCGACGACAGGCCGAGCACCATCATCTCCTCCGGCGAAGGCGGATAGATGCCCCGGTCGAGCCATTCCGAACGCGCCGTCCAGCCGCGGCGCGCCATGTCCTCGGAGAAGGAGGTCAGCCCCGAAAGCGACTGTTCGACCCGCTCCAGGCGCGGCGCGACGAAAGTACCGGAACCGTGACGCTGGACGAGGATGCCGGCCTTGACGAGGTCCTGCACCGCCTTGCGCACCGTCACCCGCGAGACGTCGGCCCTGACCGCGATGTCGCGTTCGGAAGGCAGCGCATCGCCGGGTCCGATGACGCCCCGACGCACGGCCTCCTCGATCGAACGTTTGAGCTTCAGATAGAGCGGCGCGCCCGCCGGGCCTGCTTCCTTCAGCCCGGAAAAGAGCGCCTGGGCCGCATCATCCATTGGCCACCGTCCCGGCGCCGCCGAACAGGCGGGCGGCCATGGCCACGGCGCCGCCGAGCGCGTCCTGCAAGGGCGGCCGCAGCATGGCACGATACTTTTCGGAAAGATGCGGGACATAGAGGCCGGCGAGGCCGCCGAGCAGGCAGAGCCGGTCCCCGTCGGCAAGCTTCAGGGCGGCGACCGCCTCTTCGATATCGTTGGCGGCACGGCCGACGAGGCGCAGGGCGACAGGATCACCCTGCGCGGCGAATTCGAAGACCATCGGCGCGAAGGTGCCGAAGTCTCCGGGTTTCGAGACGGCGCCGAATTTGACGATGGCGCGGGGATCGCCCTCGAAACGCTCCATCATGGCGCGCGTCAGCTTCGAACCCGGACGGATGTCGTCGTGGGCGAGCAGCGTCTCCTGGAGAAGGCTGCGGCCGATGCGCGCTCCGCTGGCATGGTCGCCCAGCAGGAAACCCCAGCCGCCGATGGTCTGCAGGCGCTCGCCCTTGCGCGACATGAAGATGGAGCCGGTGCCGATGATGGCGATCGCGCCGTCATGGTCGCCCAGCGCGCCGTTGAGCGCGATCAGCGCATCGCTTTCGACCAGGCTCTCGCGGAAGGGCAGGACGTCGAGCAGTTGCTGCTTGTAGCCGCCGACATTGGTTCCGGCGAGCCCGAGCACGGCGCCGACGGTCGGGATGAGGGCAGGATCGCGGCCGGCGTCGACGAAAGCCAGCCTCGCCGCCTCGACGATGTTCTTTCGCGCGCCTTCGAGGTCGGACATGATGTTGGCCGGACCGCTCCTGCCGCGGCCGAGCACCGCTCCCGCCGCGTCCGCCAGCGCCGCCCGGCAACTCGTGCCGCCGCCATCTATGCCGAGCACCATGTCCACTGTCTCGCGTCCTCCTGCCGGAATAATACCAGTAAAATACCAATAGCCAAGGGTGAATTTCATCCCTCGCCATCGGTTCAGTTTTTATGTAGCATTTTCAGTATGTTATAAAGACATCGCTGCGCCTTTGTGACAATATCCACTTGCGCCGCTGGACAAGTGGTATTTTTTTGGTATTGTTCCTGGTCAAGGAGGAACATCGGAGGACCGAAGCGTCGACGGCTGCCGCATGGAAACGCAGCCGGGCCCGATTGCAAGGCGCCGCAAACGATTTTCCATCTTCGCGCCGAGACGCGCCCCGCAAGGGGTTCCGCCGTCGGCACAGGGAACGGCCGGCATCAGGCGGATGCCGGGAAGGCCCGTCGCCCGGAGTGCAGCTTCGGAGCGGGCACCCGCTCTCGGCACGGACGCAGATAGAAAAGGTCAAACAGGGAGCATGACCATGACCAGACAAGCATTGACGGCCCTTCTGCTCGGCACGACCATTCTCGGCTCAGCCGGCATGGCCGCCGCGCAGGACGCCACGCTCACGATCGAAAGTTGGCGCAATGACGACCTCACCATCTGGCAGGAGAAGCTGATCCCGGCCTTCGAGGCCAAGCACCCCGGCATCAAGGTCACATTCGCGCCCTCCGCGCCGACCGAGTACAATGCCGCGCTCAATGCCAAGCTGGATGCGGGCTCGGCCGGCGACCTCATCACCTGCCGTCCGTTCGACGCCTCGCTCGAACTCTACAAGAAGGGCCATCTCGCCGACCTGACCAGCCTTCCAGGCATGGAGAACTTCACCGATGTGGCCAAGTCGGCCTGGCAGACCGACGACGGCAAGGCGACCTTCTGCGTGCCGATGGCCTCGGTCATCCACGGCTTCATCTACAACATGGAAGCCTTCGACAAGCTCGGCATCGCCGTGCCGACCACCGAAGAGGAGTTCTTCGCGGCGCTCGACAAGATCAAGGCCGACGGCACCTATGTCCCGATGGCCATGGGCACCAAGGACCTCTGGGAAGCCGCGACCATGGGCTACCAGAATATCGGGCCGAACTACTGGAAGGGCGAGGAAGGCCGTCTGGCGCTGATCAAGGGCGAGCAGAAGCTGACGGACCCGCAATGGGTCGAGCCCTTCGCGACGCTGGCCAAGTGGAAGCCCTATCTGGGCGACGGATTCGAGGCGCAGAGCTACCCGGACAGCCAGAACCTGTTCACGCTCGGCCGCGCCGCGATCTATCCGGCCGGCTCGTGGGAAATCAGCGTCTTCAACACCCAGGCGCAGTTCAAGATGGGCGCGTTCCCGCCGCCGGTGAAGAATGCCGGCGACACCTGCTACATCTCCGACCACAACGACATCGCCATCGGCCTCAATCCGAAGAGCGCGAACGCCGAAGCGGCCAAGACCTTCCTGTCCTGGGTCGCCTCGCCCGAGTTCGCCACCATCTACGCCAATGCGCTGCCGGGCTTCTTCAGCCTGTCGTCGGAGCCGGTGAAGATGGAGGACCCGCTGGCCCAGGAATTCGTCTCCTGGCGCGAGAAGTGCAAGCCGACGATCCGCTCGACTTACCAGATCCTGTCGCGCGGCACGCCCAATCTCGAAAACGAGACCTGGGTGGAATCGGCCAATGTGATCAACGGCACCGACACGCCCGAAGTCGCGGCCAAAAAGCTCCAGGACGGCCTGGACGCCTGGTTCAAGCCGGCTAAGTAAGCACCGTGCATCGCGGCGCGCCCGGCGAGAGCGGGGCGCGCCGGAACGGCCGGCCAATGCGAGGCTGCATGATGGCGCGCACCTCCTTTTCCGGCTCGGAACCGGGCTCGGCGCTCCATCCCGATGGAGAAAGTCGCCGGTCCCTTCGTCGCAGCCATTTGCGCGGCAGAGCCATCGGCAGCAAGGGAAAGCAGCAATGACGGCGGAGACGACAGCAAGGCGACCCGTTCGATGGCACATCGGCGTGTTCCTCGCGCCAGCCGTGCTCATCTATACGGCGATCATGATCCTGCCGCTGTTCGGCACACTCCAGCTTTCGCTGTTCAGGGCCGAGGCGCAGACCCAGATCTTCGTCGGCCTCGAAAATTTCCGGCGGCTGTTCACCGACCCGACGCTGTCGAGGAGCTTCTGGAACGCACTCGCCAACAATTTCTGGTTCTTCATCATCCATATGGTGGTTCAGAACCCGATCGGCGTCATGCTGGCCGCGCTTCTGTCCAGCCCTAGGCTGCGCTTCGCCGCCTTCTACCGCACCGCGATCTTCATCCCGACCATCCTCTCCTTCGTCATCGTCGGCTTCGCGTGGAAGCTTATCCTCTCGCCGCTTTGGGGCGTCGCGCCCAACCTGCTCGACCTCGTCGGCCTGAAGAGCCTGTTCTCGCCGTGGCTCGGCAAGGAGGAATATGCGCTGACCACGCTGAGCCTGATCTCCGTCTGGCAGTTCATCGGCATACCGATGATGCTGATCTATGCGGCCATGCTGTCCATTCCCGACGAGGTGATCGAGGCGGCGGAATGCGACGGCGTCACCGGCATGGCGCAATTCTGGAAAATCAAGCTGCCGCTGATCCTGCCGTCGATCGGCATCATCTCGATCCTGACCTTCGTCGGCAATTTCAACGCCTTCGACCTGATCTACTCCGCGCAGGGCGCGCTGGCGGGGCCGAACTTCTCGACCGACATCCTCGGCACCTTCCTCTACCGCACCTTCTTCGGTTTCCAACTGCAGATCGGCGACCCCAATATGGGCTCGACCATCGCCTCCATGATGTTCTTCATCATCCTCGCCGGCGTCTGCATCTATCTCTTCGCCATCCAGACGCGGCTGCGTCGGTACCAGTTCTAAGAGGCGAACGATGAGCCAGGCCCGCTCCTCCCTTTCGCGCAGCTTCGCGGCCCATGCCGTGCTGATCGCCTATACGGTGATCGCGCTGTTCCCGGTCGTCGTCATCGTCATCAACTCGTTCAAGTCGCGCAACGCGATCTTCCGCTCGCCGCTGTCCTTCCCGACCCCGGAAACCTTCGATCTCGTCGGCTACACGACCGTGATGGCGCAGGGCGACTTCGTTCTCTATTTCCAGAACAGCCTGATCGTCACCGTGGTATCGCTGTTCCTCGTGCTTCTGTTCGGCGCCATGGCCGCCTTCGCGCTGTCGGAATACAATTTCCGGGGCAACACTCTGATGGGGCTCTATCTGGCGCTGGGCATCATGATCCCGATCCGGCTCGGAACGGTCGCGATCCTGCAGCTCATGGTGGCGAGCGGCCTGGTCAACACGCTGACGGCCCTCATCCTGGTCTACACGGCGCAGGGCCTGCCGTTGTGCATCTTCATCCTGTCGGAATTCATGAAGTCGGTGTCGGCCGACCTCAAGAACGCCGGCCGCATCGACGGCCTGTCGGAATACACGATCTTCTTCCGACTGGTGCTGCCCCTGGTGCGGCCGGCGATGGCAACGGTCGCCGTGTTCACCATGATCCCGATCTGGAACGACCTTTGGTTCCCGCTGATCCTGGCGCCCGCCGAAGCCACCAAGACCGTCACGCTCGGCGCCCAGATCTTCATCGGCCAGTTCGTGACCAACTGGAACGCGGTGCTGGCGGCCCTGTCGCTCGCCATCCTGCCGGTGCTCATCCTCTATCTCGTCTTTTCGCGGCAGTTGATCCGCGGCATCACTTCGGGGGCAGTCAAGTGAATTCCGCCAAACCCTTGCGCGTCATTGTGGCCGGGTTGGGCAATATGGGCCGCGGCCACGCGCTCGCCTATCATGCCAATCCCGGCTTCGAGATCGCGGCTCTCGTCAACCGCACGGAAATCGCGCTGCCCGAGGCGCTGCAAGCCTATCGCCGCCGCTTGTCCTTCGCGGAAGCGCTGCGCGAGGAAAAGCCCGACGTCGCATCGATCAACACCTATTCCGACAGCCATGCCGACTATGCGGTGGCGGCACTGGAGGCAGGCTGCCACGTCTTCGTGGAGAAGCCGCTGGCGACGACGGTCGCCGACGCCCGCCGCGTGGTCGCGGCGGCAAAGGCCAACGGCCGCAAGCTGGTGATCGGCTACATATTGCGCCACCATCCCTCCTGGATCCGGCTGATCGAGGAAGCCCGCAAGCTCGGCGGTCCCTATGTGTTCCGCATGAACCTGAACCAGCAGTCGAGCGGCGCGACCTGGGCCACGCACAGGCAGCTCATGAAGACGACCTCGCCGATCGTCGACTGCGGCGTGCACTATCTCGACGTCATGTGCCAGATCACCGACGGTACGCCGGTCGAGGTGCGCGGCATGGGCGTGCGGCTCACCGACGAGATCGATGACGGCATGTACAATTACGGCCACCTCCAGGTGCTGTTCGACGACGGCTCCGTCGGCTGGTACGAGGCGGGCTGGGGGCCGATGATGTCGGAGACCGCCTTTTTCGTGAAGGACGTCATTTCGCCCAGGGGCTGTGTGTCGATCGTGATGGAGGACGGCGGCAAGTCCGACGACATCGACATGCACACCAAGACCTCGGTGATCCGCGTCCATCAGGCCGCGACCGGCACTGACGGCCGCTTCGCGGTGCCCGACCGGGACCTGTCCATGGAAGGCGAGCCGGGCCACCAGGATCTGTGCGACCGCGAGCAGGCGTTCCTGCTGAAAGCGATCCGCGAGGACATCGACCTTAGCCGGCATATGGACGATGCGGTGCGTTCGCTCGCCGTCTGCCTGGCCGCCGACGAAAGCGTGCGCAGCGGCCGCCCGATCAAGCTCTAGCCCAAAGGAACAGGTTGTGGGTTCACTCAAGCTCGAGAATGTGAAGAAGTCGTTCGGCCAGGTCGACGTGCTGAAAGGCATCGATCTTGATGTCGCCGACGGCGAGTTCGTCGTCTTCGTCGGCCCGTCGGGTTGCGGAAAATCGACCCTGCTCAGGATCGTCGCCGGGCTTGAGGACGCGACCTCGGGCCATGTGCGTATCGACGGCCAGGCGGTGAACGCCACGCCGCCGGCCAAGCGCGGCATAGCCATGGTGTTCCAGACCTATGCGCTCTATCCGCATCTGACGGTCAGGAACAATATGGGCCTCGGCCTCAAGCAGGCGGGCGCGCCGGCGGCGGAGATAGACACGCGCATCAAGGCAGCGTCGGCCATGCTGTCGCTGGAGCCCTATCTGGAACGGCGGCCGGCCGAACTTTCCGGCGGCCAGCGCCAGCGTGTCGCGATCGGCCGCGCGGTGGTGCGCGAGCCCAAGCTCTTCCTGTTCGACGAGCCCCTGTCCAACCTCGATGCCGCGCTCCGCGTCAACACACGCCTCGAGATAGCCCAGCTTCACCGGCGCCTGTCGGCGACGATGATCTACGTCACCCACGACCAGGTCGAGGCGATGACGCTGGCCGACAAGATCGTGGTTCTGAATGCCGGCCGCATCGAGCAGGTCGGCGCGCCGATGGAGCTCTATAATTCCCCGGCCAACGACTTCGTCGCCGGCTTCATCGGCTCGCCGAAGATGAACTTCATCGACGGCGCCCGGCTCGGCGAGACGGCGAGGACCATCGGCGTGCGCCCTGAACATCTGACGGTCGACACTGCGTCAGGTGCGTGGAAGGGCACCGTGATCCATGCCGAGCATCTCGGCGCCGACACCAATCTCTATCTCGACTGCGAGAAGGCCGGACTGCTGACGGTGCGCATCTTCGGCGTCTACGATGCCGAACCGGGCGCGACGCTGTTCGTCACGCCCGATCCGGCGCGTACTTATCGCTTCGACGCCGACGGCAGGACGATGAAGTGAAAGAGCGGGCGCTCCCGCCGTCGATGGTGTCGGGCCGGGGACAGGCGATCCCTGACCCTGTCCTCTGTTGCGCCGGGCTGGGCCCCTCATCTGCCTGCCCGTCCTCCGCAGCAGCTGCGGAGGACGGGCAGGCAGATGTGGGTCAGCGTCGGCGGTCGACGAATAAGCCGTCGCGGCGCCGGTCAGGCGTCCGGCCGGACGTTCTGCTTCTGCGTGCCCAGGCCTTCTATGCCGAGCTCGATCACGTCGCCCGCCTTCAGGTAGCGCGGCGGCTTCATGCCCATACCGACGCCGGGCGGGGTGCCGGTGGAGATGATGTCGCCCGGTCTCAGGCTCATGAACCGGCTGAGATAGGAGACCAGGAAGGCGACGCCATAAACCATCGTCCTGGTCGAGCCGTCCTGCACAGTCTCGCCGTTGACCTTCAGCCACATCTTCAGGTCCTGCGGGTCGGGAACCTCGTCCTTCGTCACCAGCCAGGGGCCGGTCGGTCCGAAGCTGTCGCAGGACTTGCCCTTGGTCCACTGGCCCGAGCGCTCGGTCTGAAAGGCACGTTCGGAAACGTCGTTCACCACGCAATAGCCGGCGACGTAATCGAGCGCATCGGCTTCGCTCACATATTTTGCCGTCTTGCCGATGACGACTCCGAGCTCGACTTCCCAGTCGGTCTTTTCGGAGCCGCGCGGAATGAGCACGTCGTCGTCGGGGCCGACGATCGCAGAGGTTGCCTTCATGAAGATGATCGGCTCCGGCGGGACCGTCGCGCCGGTCTCGGCCGCGTGGTCGGAATAGTTGAGCCCGATGCAGATGAACTTGCCCGTGCCGGAGACGCAAGGCCCGAGACGCGGCGTGCCGGCAATGGCGGGCAGCGCCTTCGGGTCGAGCGCGGCGAGCCTCGCCAGCGTAGCCGGGTCGAGGGCGGCTCCGGCAAAATCGGGGACATGCTCCGAAAGATCGCGGATCACACCGTCGGCATCGATCAGACCCGGGCGCTCGTTGCCCGGCTCGCCATAACGCAGCAATTTCATGAGAGCTTCTCCGTGATGTCAGGTCAGATCGACCAGCCGCCGTCGATATTGTAGGTCTGGCCGGTCGTGTAGGTGGCGCCGGCGAGATAGACCGCCAGGTCGGCGATCTCCTCAGGGGTGCCGAGCCGGCCCATGGGCTGGCGCGCGATGAAGGCGGCGCGCGCGGCGTCATAGTCGCCCTGGGCACGCATGCGGTCCTCGAGCGACGGGCTCTCCACGGTGCCGGGGCAGATCGCGTTGCAGCGTATGCCCTTGCCGACGAAATCGGCGGCGACCGCCTTGGTCAGGCCGACGACGGCCGCCTTGGTCAGGCCATAGGCGAAACGGTTGGGCACGCCCTTGATGGAACCGGCCAGCGACGACATGTTGATGATCGAGCCGCCGCCGCGCTCGAGCATGCCGGGCAGCACGGCGCGGATGGTGCGGACCATCGAGCGCACATTGAGATCGAGGGCGAAGTCGAGTTCGGCGTCCTTCATGTCGAGGATCGTGCCGGCATGAACGAAGCCGGCGCAGTTGAACAGGACATCGACCGGCCCGATCTCCTTGAAGAAGGCCTCGACGTCGGCATCCTTCAGCACGTCGAGCTTGGCCGTGACGATGCCGGATTCGCCGTCGAGCTCGCGCAGCAGCACCAGATTGACGTCGGTCGCGACCACCTTGGCGCCGGCCCGCGCGAATGCCAGGGCCGAGGCCCGGCCGATGCCCTGAGCAGCCGCCGTCACGACGACTGTCTTGCCTTCCAAAGAACCGGACATGCTCTCTCCCTACCGCGTCGGCCCCACGATCGATCTTCGCGAAGCAATGCGCATCGACACGAATCCTGGAACGTTCCTTGCACGTTCCAAGAAAGCGCGGCGCTCCAATGCCCGCGCATTCCTAGATTTCCGCGCCGGCCGCGTCAACGACGCGTCTCACATGCGGATGTCATCCCACTTCGCTCAATCGCCGTAGGGCACCCAGACGTTCTTCACCTCGATGGCGCGGCGGAGCAGCGTTTCGCTCCCCATCGCGTACCAGTCGAGCGAGCGGCCGTTCGTGGTCCAGACCCGCTTCAGATTGCCGGTCGAATCGGCCTCCGCCTTCGCGCAGGTTTCGGCATCGGCCACGATCCACAGGCCGTCGACATCGTCGTGCTTGGCCAGCACGCCCGCGAGCTCCGCCGAGCGGCCCGTCACGATGTTGATGGCGCCTGCCGGCAGGTCGGAATATTCGATGACCTGGTAGAGGTCGGTGGCGATCAGCGGATATCTCTGAGACGGCACTGCGACGACCGCGTTGCCCATGGCGAGCGCCGCTCCCGCCAGGGACACCAGCCCGAGCAGGGGCATGTCGTCACCCGCCACGATGCCGACGACGCCGACCGGCTCGTGCAGCGCCAGCGCGACGGCGCGAGCGGGCGGCTGATGGACCCGGCCCTCGAACTTGTCGGCCTGGCCGGCATAGTCGAACAGACGCTCGATCGAAGCCTCGACCTCCGCCCGTGCGGCCTTGGCGGATACTCCCGTGAGCACGGCGATGCGGCCGGCGAACTCCTCGGCGCGGATCGACAGGTTCTCGGCGAGGAAATAGAGCACCTGGCTGCGGTTGAAGGCCGTCGCCTCGCCCCAGCTCCTGGTGGCCGCGCGCGCGGCCGTGACGGCGTCGCGTATGTCCTTGCGGTTGCCGAGGCCGACATCGCCGACGAAACGCCCCTTCCGGTCCGCCACCGCCAGCGAATAGTTGCCGTCGGGACGGACCTGCTTGCCGCCGATGAACAGCTTGGCCGTGCGGTCGATCGCGGGCGCTTCGGCCTCGGGGCGTTCGGCAATGGCCACGTTTGCTGCCGCCGGCCTGATCACGGCGCCGAAAGGCAGCTTCGACACGAGATATTCATACATGCCTTCGCGCCCGCCTTCTCGGCCGAAGCCGCTCTCGCGATAGCCGCCGAAGCCGCAGGCGGCATCGAACATGTTGGTGCCGTTGACCCAGACGACGCCGGCCTTGAGCTGCGGCGCGACATGCAGCGCCAGATTGATGTTCTCGCTCCACACCGAGGCGGCGAGGCCGTAACGCGTGTTGTTGGCGAGTTCGACCGCCTCCTTCGTGTTGCGGAAGGTCATGGCGGCGAGCACCGGGCCGAACACTTCTTCCTGGGCGAGGATGTTGGCGGGCGACACACCGGTCGCCAGCGTCGGCAGATGGAAATAGCCCGTCTCCGGCAGTCGGGCATCGGGCTGCCAGCACACCGCACCCTGTCTGGCGCCTTCGGCCACGAGCCCACGGACCCGGTCGAGCTGCGTCTGGTCGACCAGCGGCCCGATATCGGTGTTCTTGTCGAGCGGGCTGCCGACAATCAGGCGCGCCATGCGCGTCTTGACTTTGGCGAGGAAGGCTTCGGCGACGCCTTCCTGCACGAGCAGGCGCGAGCCGGCGCAGCAGACCTGGCCCTGATTGAACCAGATGCCGTCGACCAGCCCTTCCACGGCGCTGTCGAGATCGGCGTCCTCGAACACGACGAAGGCCGACTTGCCGCCGAGTTCCAGCGACAGCTTCTTGCCCGATCCGGCCGTCGCCTTGCGGATGATCTTGCCGACCTCGGACGAGCCGGTGAAGGCGATCTTGTCGATGCCGGAATGGTTGACGATCGCCGCGCCCGCCTCAGGGCCGCCCTGGACGATGTTGACCACGCCCTTCGGCACGCCGGCGCGCTCGCAGATCTCGGCAAAGAGGATCGCCGTCAGCGGCGTGAACTCGGCCGGCTTCAGCACCACGGTGCAGCCGGCAGCCAGCGCCGGCGCAATCTTCCAGGCCAGCATCAGCAGCGGGAAGTTCCAGGGGATGATCTGGCCGACCACGCCCGCCGCCTTGTGGCCGGGGAATTCGCGGTCGAGCGACTGCGCCCAGCCCGCGTGATGGATGAAGTGGCGGATTGCCAGCGGCACGTCGATATCGCGGCTCTCGCGGATCGGCTTGCCGTTGTCGATCGATTCCAGCACCGCGAGCAGGCGCTGATGGCGCTGCATGGCGCGGCCGACGGCGTAGAGCACCTTGGCGCGGGCAAAGCCGGAAGAGGCCTGCCATTTCGGCAGCGCCTTGGTTGCGGCGGCAACCGCCGCGTCGATGTCGGCAGTGCCCGCATCGGCGACCTTGGCCAGGAGCTTGCCCGATGACGGCTCTGTCACGTCGAAGGTCCTGCCGCCGGCGGCCGCCGCCCAGACGCCGCCGATGAAGAGCGCTCTGGAAAAATCCCTGCCGGCGAGCCAGGCATCGGCCTCGTTGCGTGCTTCCGGCGCCGGGCCGTAGTCCATGGCGTTGTAGCGTTCGAGGATGTTCATGATGGGTGTCTCCCGAGAAAGGGGAAATTCCGTTTTGGCAACCTGCAGGGTCCAGCAATGAATCCGTAGCCAACTTCCGCGCGGTGGCGCCCGCTCACCCGGCCTCCGCTTCGCTCGGCCACCCTCTCCCCGAGGGGAGAGGAGGTTTTCGGACGTTGACGCTTCAGCCGGCTGGGATGACGACTGGCCGTGGCGGTCCACGATCTCCTCTCCCCTTGGGGAGAGGGTGGCCGAGCGAAGCGGAGGCCGGGTGAGGGGGCACGCACGCTAGGAGAGCTCCGAGACTTGTCGGCGGTCACGCCATGGCGTGGCGGTGACCGGCCGAGTAATGGCCGGTGAGGTGATGTTCCAGCTGGCGTTCTATGTCGGTGAGCAGGCTCGACGCGCCGAAGCGGAAAAGCTCCGGCTCCAGCCACGGCCGGCCGAGTTCCTCTTTCATCAGCACCAGCCAGTCGAGCGCGCTCTTGGCGGTGGAGATGCCGCCGGCCGGCTTGAAGCCGATGAGATAGCCCGTCGCCTCGAAATAGGCGCGGATCGCGCGAACCATGGCGAGGCCTACGGGCAGCGTGGCGTTGACGCTTTCCTTGCCTGTCGAGGTCTTGATGAAATCGGCGCCCGCCATCATCGCCACCATGGAGGCCAGCGTCACGTTCCGCAGCGTCGACAGGTCGCCGGTGCCGAGGATCACCTTGAGATGCGCTTCCCCGCAGGCCGCCCGCATGGCGACGATCTCGTCGTAGAGCTCTTGCCATCTGGCCCCATAGACCAACCCGCGCGGGATGACGACGTCGATCTCGTCGGCCCCATCCTTCACCGAGGCCTCGATCTCCTGGAGCCTGGTCGACAGCGGCGCGAGGCCATGTGGAAAGGCCGTGGACACAGCGGCGACATGGACGCCGGAGCCCTTCAAGGCGTCGACGGCGGTCGCGACGAACGGGTGATAGACGCAGACCGCGGCCGGTCGGATCTTCGCCTCCGCGACCCCCAGCCCCTCGGCGATATCAGGCCGGAGCGGATTGAGAGCCTTGGCGCAGAGCCGGCGCACGCGCTCGTCGGTGTCGTTGCTGTTGAGCGTTGTCAGGTCCATCAGCGCGATGGCGCGCAACAGCCAGGCAGCCTGGTTGTCGGCCTTGATGCTGCGCCTCTTGGTCATGCTGGCGACGCGCCGCTCCAGCGCGCTGCGGTTGACGTAGCGCATCGCCTCAAGGAAACCGAGGTCGAGCGGCATGCCCGGGTTGCGGGCGATGCCATGGCTGGAGACATCGGGCACATTGGCCGCCACCAGCGGCAGCGGCGTAACCGTCGCCGTCCCGATCTCGGCTTCGCGAATCCTGGTGCTCATGCGCACTTTCCTCCTGCGCTCATGCGGCGTGGTCGACCGCTGCAGCGAAGGGAGGATAGCCCGCGAGGCGCCGCTTCACGAGTCCCGAGGAAGCTGGATGGAGAAAAAACGACTCGGGACGACCGGCACGAACCCATCCGATCAGGGCGCGCAAATGACCAGCTCGACTGCCGACATGCCGGGTTGGGTTTCCCCAGGCTCCGGCCGATGCGAAAATTTCAGCCGACGAAGGCGCGTTCGACGACGAACTCGGCCGGATGGTTGAGCGAGCCTTCGGTGAAGCCGAGGCTCTCGACCAGTTCCTTGACGTCCTTCAGCATCGACATGGAGCCGCAGATCATGACGCGGTCGGTCGCAGGGTCGAGCGGCGGAATGCCGAGATCCGCATAGAGCTTGCCGTTTTCGATGAGCCTGGTGATGCGGCCCATGCGCGGCGAGATCTCGCGGGTGGTCGTGCAGTAGTGCGTCAGGCGCCCAGCGGCGACCTCGCCGATCAGCGGGTCGTTGGCGGCCTGGTCGAACAGTTCCTCGCCGTAACGCAGTTCGGCATGGTCGCGGCAGGTATGGGTGAGGATGACCTCTTCGAACTTCTCATATGTGTCGGGATCGCGCACAAGGCTGGCGAAGGGCGCGATGCCGGTTCCGGTCGAGATCATGAACAGGCGCTTGCCCGGGGTCAGCGCATCGACAACAAGCGTGCCCGTCGCCTTCTGGCGCATCAGAACGGTGTCGCCCGGCTGGATCTTCTGCAGCTCCGAGGTCAGCGGACCGTCCGGAACCTTGATCGAGAAGAACTCGATCTCGTCGTCCCAGGCCGGGCTGGCAATGGAATAGGCGCGGAAAACCGGCTTCTCGGCATTGGGCAGGCCGATCATCACGAACTCGCCCGAACGGAAGCGGAAGGACTGCGGCCGCGTGATACGGAAGGAAAAGAGCCGGTCGGTGTAGTGCTTGACCGACACGACCGTCTCGGCATGGACGTTGGCCGGGATCGGGAACTGCCTGACCTCGGCGTCCGTCGTCTTCAGGGCGGTGGCTGCGGGCTGCATCGAATCCGAACCTTTCGGTGGCAATTTTCGCCCGAGCGGACCACAGCACGCGGAAGCGTTCATCCGGCGCGCCTGGCTGACAGCTTGGAAGCGAGGGAGTACTTGTCAGGTAAAGTTATTAGTATACAAATGAATATCGCGTCAAGATCGGGACAGGAAACACCTTTCCAATCAGTGACGTATCCTTAGGCTCGGCATTTCGGGTTTCGCGCATGGCGGAGAACGATCGCGCAGGAGACGGCGGTGTCGTGGCCGGCATCGATGTCGGCGGCACGTTTACCGACCTGATCCTGATCGACGGGCGCGACGGCGGCAAGGTGCGGATCGCCAAGACGCCGACCACGCCCGCCAACCAGGCTTTCGGCGTCGTCTCGGCGCTGGCCGAGGCAGGACCGCCTGTCGACCGGATCGACCTCATCGTCCACGGCACCACGACCACCACCAATGCCGTCCTGGAACGCCGGCTGGCCCGGACGGGCATGATCACCACACGCGGCTTCCGCGACATCATCGAGCTTGGCCGGCGCACCCGGCCGCAGCCCTATGGCATGACCGGCGTCTTCGTGCCTGTCATTCCGCGCAATCTCAGACTCGAAGTCGACGAACGGGTCCTAGCCTCCGGCGCCATACGAACGCCGCTCGACGAGGCCGGCGTGCGTGCAGCCGTGCAAAGGCTGCTCGCGGAAGGTTGCGAGGCGCTCGTCATCCACTTCCTGCATTCTTATGCCAACCCCGCTCATGAGCGGCGCGCCGCCGAGGTCGCCGCGGAGATCTGGCCGAACAGCTATGTCACGACCGGCCATGCGCTTCTGTCGGAGGCGCGCGAATTCGAGCGGGGCGTCACCGCCGCCGTCAACGCCTCTGTCCAGCCGATCCTGGAACGCTACGTCGAGCGGCTGCGGCGCGAGCTCGAAACGCGCGGCTATATCAGAGACTTCCTGATCATGAACGGCAATGGCGGCATGATCTCCGCCCGCTTCGTGGCACGGGAGGCAGCCAAGACCGTCATGTCCGGACCGGCGTCCGGGGTGATTGCGGCCGCCTATACGGGCCGCCGGGCCGGCCTTTGCGATCTCGTGACCTACGATATGGGCGGGACGTCCACCGACGTGGCGCTGATCCGCAACGCGCAGCCCTCCGTCTCCAACGAGACCGAGATAGAATATGCCATGCCGATCCATGTGCCGATGGTAGACGTTCACACCGTCGGCGCCGGCGGCGGCTCGATCGCGCGCGTCGACGCGTCGGGCCTGATACAGATCGGACCCGAAAGCGCGGGCGCGGTGCCCGGGCCGATCTGCTACGGGCGCGGCGGCACCGAGCCTACCATCACCGACGCCAATCTCGTGCTCGGCCGCCTCGATCCGGCCAGGCTGCTCGCCGTCGACGTGCCGGTCGGGGTCGACCAGGTGCGGGACATCTTCGCCGAACGCATCGGCCGCGCCACCGGCCTCGACGGCGTGGCCGCGGCGGGCGCGGCCTTGCGGCTCGCCAATATGAAGATGGCCGGGGCGATCCGCATGGTGTCGGTCTCGCGCGGCCACGATCCGCGCGATTTCGTGCTCTTCGCCTTTGGCGGCGCAGGGCCGCTGCACGCAACGGCGCTCGCCCGCGAGCTCGGCCTGCCGAAGGTGCTGGTGCCGGCGCGGCCGGGGATCACCAACGCGCTGGGCTGCGTGGTGGCCGATCTCAGGCACGATTTCGTCAACACGCTGAACCGGCCGGTCGCTACCCTCGACGAGGCCGAAGCCACGGCCGTGCTGGAACAACACCGTGCGGACGGCGCAGCGCTGATCGCCAAGGAGGCGGTCCGGCCGAGCACGATCCGCTACGCCCATTCGGCCGACATGCAGTTCGTCGGCCAGACCCATATCCTCAACGTACCGCTACCTTCGGCCGCCGTCAGCCGCGCCGTTCTCCAGGACCTGTTCGAGAAGGCCTACTTCGCCCGCTTCAAGGTGGCGTTGCCGGAGATCAGGGCGAACCTCGTCAATCTCAACACGTCGGTGTCAGGCGTGCGGCCCGACGTCGACCTCTCGGCGCTGATCGATCCCGGAGGCCGGGCGACGACTATCGCCGGGGCGCTGCGCGGGCGCCGCCCGGTCTGGTTCGACGGCGGCTGGCATGACACGCCGGTCTATGATCGCGAGAAACTGCCGCTCGACGCCCTGGTCGCCGGCCCGGCGATCCTCGAACAGCTCGACGCCACCACGGTCATCGAACCGTCCGACCGGGCGAGTTCCGACGCCGACGGCAACATCCTCATCGAGATCGGGAAAGGCTGAAGCATGGCCCTGGATGAACCCGTGTTGCCCCCTCACCCGCGAAGCCGGCACCAACCATCAGACCCGGCGGCATAGGCATGGCCGAACTCGACGCCATCACGCTTTCCGTCATCCAGGCCTCGCTGCAGCAGGTCTGCGACGAGATGGACCTGACCTTTTCCAGGGCGGCCTTCTCGCCTGTGATAGCCGAAGCCAACGACCGCTCCGACGGCATCTATTCGGCCGTCGACGGGTCGCTGATCGCGCAGGGCGCGCAGGGCCTGCCTGTCTTCGTCGGGGTGATGCAGCATTCCACGCGGACGCTCATCGACATGATCCGGGAGGGACGCTGCCTGCCGCCCGAAGAAGGCGACATCTACATCGTCAACGACCCCTATCTCGGCGGCACGCATCTGATGGATGTGCGTTTCGTCATGCCCGTCTATCGCGATGGCGCGATCTATTGCTGGCTCTCCAATACCGGCCATTGGCCCGATATCGGCGGCGCCGTGCCCGGCGGCTTCTCCGCTTCGGCGACGGCGGTCGAACAGGAAGGCTTGCGCCTTCCGCCGGTGAAGCTGTTCAAGAAGGGTGCGATGGACCCGGAGATCTTCGCCATCATCACTTCCAACATCCGGGTGGCCGACCAGCGCATCGGCGACATCAAGGCGCAGGCCGCGGCCCTGCTGGTAGGCCAGGAGCGTCTCTCGGCCATTCTCGACCGCTATGGCGACGAAACCGTTTCCGCGGCGATCGCGGAATTGCGCCGGCGCGCCGCCGCGCAGATGAGGGCCCATATCCGCGGCATCGCCGACGGGGTCTATCGCGCGAAGGCCCATGTCGATTCCGACGGCGTCGTCGACCAGCCGCTGACCATCGCGCTCGCCGTCGAAAAGACGGGCGAGCAACTGGTCTTCGACTTCGCCGGTTCGAGCCCGCCCTGCGCCGGGCCGATGAACAGCGTCATCGCCACGACCCTGTCGTCGGTCTATCTGGCCATGCGCCACATCTTTCCCGACGTTCCGATCAGCGCGGGCGCCTTCGAACCCCTTGTCGTGAAACGGCCGGAAGGCACCTTCCTCGACGCGCGCTATCCGCGGCCGGTCTCCGGCTGCGCCGCCGAGGTATCACAGCGTATCGCCGAAGCGGTGTTTGCCGCCATGGTGCAGGCCCTGCCGGACAAGGTGACCGCCGCGCCGGCCGGGTCCAGCGGCAATTTCGCGCTCGGCGGACATGATCCGGCGCGTCGCCGCGACTTCGTCATGTACCAGATCTCGGGCGGCGGCTATGGCGGGAATTCCCGGCATGACGGGCTCTCCAACGGCTGCTCGACCATCGGTATCTCGAAATCGCCCCCGGTCGAGGTGATGGAGCAGACCTATCCGGTGCTCTATCGCCATTATGCGCTGCGCGAGGGCTCCGGCGGTGCCGGCCGGCATCGCGGCGGCTTCGGCCTTTCCTACGAGGTCGAACTGCTGCGCGGCGAGGCACGCGCCTCCTTCGTCATGGATCACGGCCGCTTCGGCCCGCAGGGCGCGTGCGGCGGGGGCGATGGGGCGGTCAACATGGTCACGGTGTTCCGCGACGGCCAGGCGCATACCCCGCCCCATCTCTCCAAGGAGCAGGACATTCCGCTCAAGGCCGGCGACCGGGTCAAGGTCGGCACGCCCGGCGGCGGCGGCTACGGCGACCCGCATCTTCGCGACCGCGAGCTGGTGCGCCGCGACGTGTCGCTGGGCTACTACACGGCTGCCGAGGCGGCGGAGATGTTCGGGCCGTTCTGAGCCGGTCATACCAGCTTACCTGGTAGTCGACACACCCAGGCGGGGATGCCGACGCATCCACGCGAAGTCAGCCGCCGCCGGGCGTGGGCCACTCAGTCGCGCTTTCACACATGCGCGTCGCCGTAGGCGAACTCGCCATCGTGAGCCTGGGTCAGGAAGGCGACACCGAACAGCCCGGCGAAGAAGAAGGCCACCATCCCGACGACCAGCCAGCCCGGCAGAGGTCCGAGCGCCGCGGCCGAGATGGCGCCGCGTAGCGATTGCACGAAGCCGGTATCGGCCGTCCCGGCCTGCAGGCTCGGCGTCGAGAGCTTGACCACCCAGGCGAGAAACAGGATCAGGAACATGTAGATGTAGTTCCGCCGCAACCGACGCGCGAATGCGGCCCGATGGGAGATCAGGAACTGCGGGGCGCGCAGGCTTTCGCCCAGGATCAACTGCCAATCCGACGCGAAATTCGGCTGCGGAGCGACGATCTGGGCAAAATAATGGCGCTCGAACTGGCGAACGCGGAAACGATAGACGTCGAAGAAACGATAACGCCTCGCCTCGATCCACAACAGAAGCAGGATGAGCAGCATGGCGAAGAGCAGCACGCCGTGATGGGCGTTCGGCGTCGACAGCGACACCGATAACATCGCCGCCACCACCGTGATCGCCCAGTTGGTCGTCCTGTCGAGCCGGTCGCGCCAACCCGCCATGCGGCCGATCTCCGCACGGTGGAAATGCGACATGGTGGTGGCGAACTCGGAGGACGAGAGCGCTCGCGCGGGAAGGTCTTCGACGACTGCCGGCTTCATGTTCCAAAGGGCCCGGTCGGACTGGGACTACTCCAATATCTGGCGCACGGACATCGTCCGGCAATGCGTTGCTAAGTCGAATGACGGCGGTGCCATGGAGGCCGAAAGGCTGCTCTCGGCCGACCGGATCGTGCTGCAGTTCCCCGTGCAGTGGTACTCGACGCCGCCGCTTCTGAAGGCATGGATGGATGTCGTCCTGACGCATGTACTACGTCTTCCACGAGACCGAAGGCAGCCGCCTCGAAGGCCGGCCAATCCTGATCGCCGCCACCGCCAGCAATGTGCCGGAGGCCTATTCGCCGGCCGGGCAGAACCTTTTTCCCTTGGCCGAGTTGCTCAGTCCGTTGCGCGCCGCGGCTCATCGTTGCCGGCTGCGCTGGGCCGAACCCTTCCTGGTCTACCGCGCCGGCAAGTCGTCCGACGCCGAACTGGCCGATACCGCCCGGCTCTACGCCGAAACCTTGCGCGACTGGCAGGCCGCCGCCCCTTCGGCGACGGCCGCGTGACCGGGGAGCAAAACCTGTCCGCCGCAACCCGCCTCCGGAACGGCCGAGCGCGACCATTCAAACGGCTCCTGCTCTCAACTCGCGATATATGCCGCATAGAGATCGGCGATCCGCCGGGTCACCGGCCCTAGTTGTCCGTTGCCCACCCTGCGCCCATCGATCCGCGTAACCGGCGTGATCCCGCCAAGCGTGCCCGTGACGAAGGCTTCGGAGGCCCCATAGACCTCCGCCAAAGTGAAATCCTGCTGGCGTACGACATAACCAGCATCCGCGTAGAGCTTGATCACCTTCTTGCGCGTAATGCCATTGAAGTTGAACCGCCCGGTCGACGTCCAGAGTTCTTCTCCGCGAACGATGAAGAAGTTCGTTGAATTGCAGCTGGCAACAAAGCCGTGAGGATCCAGCATCAGCGCTTCGTCAGCGCCGGCGTTGATTGCCTGAATGAGGGCGTGGATGAAGTTCAGCCGACTATGGGAATTCAGACGGAGATCGAAGACATCGGGCGTGCTGCACCGTATCGTGGAGGTCAGGAGCGAGAGGCCGTTCGTCTTGGACTCCGGCTTCGGAATCTTGAATTCCGCTACGATGACGATGGTGGCTTGGCCCAACGCGAAACGCGGGTCCTGGTTCGGTGTCTTCTTCTTCCCGCGCGTGACCATCACGCGGGCATGCGCCCCATCAGTCATGGCGTTCTTCTCGAAGGTGTGCCGCAGCGCCGCCGTCAGTTCCTCGCGGTTCATGCCGATATCGAGCTGAATCGAATTCGCTCCCTCGTAGAGCCGGTCCAGGTGCTCATCGAGGGCGATGATCTTGCCACCGACGAGGCGGACGCCTTCCCACACCCCGTCGCCAAGCACGAAACCAGCATCGAAGACAGAGACTTTCGCTTCATCCCGTTTGAAGAACTCTCCGTTCACATAGATCAGTACATCGTCATTTCGGCTGTCTGGGACATATCCTTGCGAGCTCGTATTGCTTGCAGCGACTGCGTTCATTTTGATGTTTCCTCAGTATTCAAATCTTTTGGTTTAGCGAGCTCAGAAGGAAAATTCGGTGAAGCGATTGAGGAATGCGCGGGTGCGTTCCTGCTTCGGATGCTTCAGAACCTCATCTGGGGTGCCGACTTCGTGAAAGACCCCATTCGCCAGAAAGATGACCTTCGTCGCAAAGTGGTATGCAAATCCAAGTTCGTGCGTAACCAGCAGCATCGTCCGACCTTCTTCCGCCAGTTGCCGGATGACGCGCAGTACTTCCCCGACAAGTTCCGGGTCGAGCGACGAGGTGGGCTCGTCGAACAGCAGGATCTCCGGCTCCATCGCCAGCGATCGCGCGATTGCGACGCGCTGCTGTTGGCCACCGGACAGGCGGCCGGGATAGGCGTCCAGCTTGTCGCCGAGGCCGACCTTTTCCAGTTCCTTTACGGCCCTGTCACGGGCGGCCTCACGTTTCATGCCCTTGACGGTCACGAGGCCTTCCATGGCATTTTCCAGAACGGTCATGTGCGGGAAAAGGTTAAACTGCTGGAACACCATGCCGACGCGCTCGCGGACTGTGCAGAGTTCGGCTTCGGGATAACGGCGCGCACCGTCCTTACCTTGCGGCTTGCCGATTTCCTTTCCGTCCAGAGCGATGGTGCCGCGGGTCGGCATTTCCATGAAGTTCAGGCAGCGAAGGAAGGTGCTTTTGCCGGAGCCACTGCCACCGATTATGGCAACGCGCTCTCCTGCCCCAACGGAAAAGTCGATCCCCTTGAGGACATGTAGATCTCCAAACCACTTGTGCAGGTTCGAGACACCAAGAACGGGCTCATTCATTGCAGTATCTCCCTGGGCCGGCACTAAGCCTTCGCCGCAAGGCGCTTTTCAAGGCGCGCGGACAGCCAAGTACCGGGATAAATAAGGACGAAATAGATGACGGCGACCGCCGTCAGGATTTCGAGCGGGCGGTAGTAGGTCGAACTGAGAAGGCGCCCCTGATACATCAGTTCATGCACGGAGAGGACCGAAGCGAGCGAGGACATCTTTGCGACCTCGATGGCTCGGTTCGTGAAGGCCGGCAGCATCCGCTTGAACACCTGCGGCAGAATGATGCGTCGCAAGATCTTCGACTGACGCATACCGAGCGCGCGCGCACCCTCCCACTGGCCTTGGGCGATGGACTGGATGCCGCCCCTGAATATCTCTGCTGAATAGGCCGATGTGTTGAGCGCCAGCCCAAGCAATGCGGCAGTGAACGGCGAGAGCTGAACCCCGATGACGATAGGGAAGGCGTAGAAGAACCAGATGAGCTGGATCAGGACGGGTGTGTCGCGGAAAAGCTCAATGTACAACAAGCTCGGCACATGCAGGGCCGGACTCTTCGACAGCCTTGCGAGCGAAAGGAAGAACCCCGCCGTCAGTCCAATCAGGATGCTCGGCACCCACAATTCAACAGTTACGAGCAGCCCACGAAAAAGGACCGGCATGCTTTGGAGGACGAGTCCGAAATCAAATTGATAGTCCATTCTCGTGCTCCTCAGCGATAGGCCGTCAGGCGTGCTTCGGCGACGCGAGCAAGCGTGCTGGCTGCAACAAGCAGGATGACGTACATCACGGCGATCGTCGTATAGACTTCGAGAGGCCGGAAGGTCTCGCTGTTGACGAGCATTGCCTGATAGAGAAGGTCGGCATAGGCGAGTGTCGATGCAAGCGCGGTTGTCTTCGTCAGCTCGAAAGAGCGCTCTACGAAGGGGGCGAACATTCGGGTCATTGCTTGAGGCAGGATGATACGCCGCATCATCTGCGAGTGCCGCATTCCGAGCGACCGCGCGCCTTCCCATTGCCCTTTCTCGATCGAGACGATCCCGCCACGGAAGACTTCCGCATAGAACGCACCCGACTGGGTGGAGAGAGCCATGACCGCCGCTACGAACGGGTCGAGGCTGACATTGACCAGTACGGGCAACGCGTAGTAGAACCAAAAGAAGTGAATGATCGGAGGTGTATTCCTATAGAACTCGACAAAGGCAGTCGCCGGAACCGAAAGGTATTTTTTCAGCGAAAGCTTGAGGAAAGCCAGGACCAAACCAACGATGACGCCAAGAAAAATCGAAATGCCGGCAATTTTTATCGTGTTGACGAGACCGACCAACAGTATGTCCCACCTGGACCAGACACCGGAAAAATCCCACTGATAGTTCATGCGAAGCGAGCCCTTTGCGCATGCAAAGCCGTAATCGCGCTGGTTTTACCGGCGACCATCCTTGCGTCAGAGATGTGAAGTGCGCAGGAGGACGCGCGAAGCGCCCTCCTGCGGGCAAGGAATTTACTTCCAAGCCTCTTTGACGAGCCCCGGAATGCCGGTCGGATCGATATTCTTCGACTTGAGGTAGGCCCCGAAAATCTGATCCGGAACGCCGTCCTTATAGAGCGTGGCGAAATGTTCGCTCACCCAATCGCGGAAGGCAGGGTTGGTTTCCTTGCGCAAGCCGGCACTGGTCGGCACTGGATTGACGGGGGAAGGCAGGATCACCTTGCCAAGCTTGAGGCGGGAATACTGAACAACCAATGCCGGGTGAAACTGCACCACGACATCGACTCGTCTGGACGCGAACGCCGCGATCGCCTCGTCGTTGTTGGAGAAACGGCTGATTTCGGCGTTCTTCACCATCGCAGTGATGTTCTTGTCGAGCGAGGTGCCGAGCGTGACGCCGATGCGGGTGCCCGCCTTGTCGACGTCTTCCCACTTTCTTATCTCAGAATCTGCCGCGACCAAGGCGCCCATGGCATAGTAGAACAGTGGTGCCTCCGGGAAATCGATTGCCTTCTTTCGCTCTTCCGTGGGATCGAGGACGAACATCAGGTCGATCTGATTGGCCTGCAGGGCTGCGACGGCATTGGCCCAGGTCGTCTCCACCGGAACGAGGGTGGCGCCGAGGTCTGCCGCAAGCTTTTCGCCCATCGCAACGCCAACGCCGGTCCACTTTTCCGTCATTGGGTCCTTGAAGAACCACGGTTCTGCCGAGGTGACGCCGATCCGAAGCTGTTTGTCTTGCTTGATACGATCAAGCGTGGAGCCCTCCTGGGCGAGCGCGGGCATAGTCATGCAGGCGAGCCCAGCAGCGGAAATGGCAATAAAAGCTCTACGCGTCGTTTTCATAGGGTCTATTCCTCTGAGGTTCGTAGCCGGGTTGACGGCCTTTTCGGCTCTTATTGTGGGACGTTTGCGAGTTGGGCGGCCCTGCCGGCAGCAGCGGCCGTTGTCTCGACAAGGAGCGTGGGGAGCGCTCCAGGAGTTTCCAGAACTGCAAGCCCCGCGGCGGTGGTCCCGCCCGGGCTTGTCACAGCAACTTTCAGATCACGAGCAGTGCGCGGATCCTGCTCGAGGAGACGCGCGGCGCCGATAACGGTCTGACGCGCAAACTGCTGTGCCACGTCGCCGGGAAAACCCATCTGCTCGGCGGCGCGCTGAAGGTATTCCGTGAAAGCGAATACGTAGCCAGGCCCGCTTCCCGTCACGCCTGTCGCAAGATCGATCTCGTTTTCGCTCGCCAGCCAGCAGAACGTCCCGACCGCGCCGAACACATCTTCCACAACTTGCCGATCCCTTTCGGAAACAGCGTCCTGGTCGGCAAAGCCAACACTCATGGCAGACGCCGCCAAGGCCGGCAGATTGGGCATCACTCGCACAAAGCGACGGAGGCCGGGGGTGGCGGCTCGCAATCTCGCAAGCAGAACCCCGGCCGCAATCGAGATGACCAGCGCATCGCGGAGATTTGTCCGTGCCGCTTGAAGTGCGGCCTCGGCATGCTGGGGTTTGACCGACAGGATACAAACATCGAAATTCCGATCGTTCAGCCCCTCGAAATCCGCGAGCACCTCGACCGGAGCCTGCGAGGAAAGAAGTTGCCGGGCCCTTTCGACGTCGGGATCGACGGCGGTGATATCGATCGCCGGCATATGCGCGACCGCGCCGTTCGCAATCGCCGCCCCCATGTTGCCGCACCCGATCATCAGAATGGAAAGTGCGGGATGACCAATAGCCGTCATTCCGACGCTCCGATGCGAAGATGTGATTGTTCCGGAGCTTTCGATGCCAATCCGAGCAGAAAATCTTCGGTTTGCTGGCCGCCACGCGCCATATGCTTTCTGATTTCGGCACGCATGGCTTCGAGGTCGTCGCCGAGCGCATTTTCGACATAGCTGTCGTGCCCCTCGCGCCGGGGCCCGCGAATACCATGCGCCCGGTGATGCGCCGCCCAATAGAGCTGCAGCCGCCCTCGGATGCTTTCCCAGGTCTTGAGGAGAATCTTGTGCCCGGAAGCCTCGTAGACGAAGCCGTGGAGCTGAAGCTCGGCGTCGATGCTTGCCACATCGTCCTCGAAATCGATGCAGCGTGTCAGCGCGGCGTGACGGGCCTGGAGACCTTCGCGAAAGGACCGGTCGCGCCGGTCCCAGACAATCTCGAAAGCAAAAATTTCCAGATTCACGCGCATCGAATAGATTTCGCGAATGTCCTCGACTGACAGTTCGACCACATGCGTCCCCGTATAAGGGATGGTGACAAGCAAGCCCTCGTCGATGAGCTGACGCATGGCCTCTCTCAAAGGTCCGCGGCTGACGCCGAATTGCTCTGCAAGGCTCGACTCCGTGACTTGAGCACCGGGCTGGATTTCACCCCTCAGGATAGCGCTGCGAAGCCCATCGACGATATGCGCGCGAAAGGTCGCTTTCGGGATGCGGATAAAACCCCGAGCAGGTTCGCTCACGACACTTCCCTTTTGTCGGTAATCGATTGTCAACAATCAATCACCATTGATCGGGATCGTCAACCGGTTAAATGTCTGCGGCGGCAAAGCGCGTGTTAAACGCCTGCCCTGTTACGATGCTCAATGCCTACGACGGTGTTTTGCCGATACCGAGATCGCGGGCCAGAGCATGCCCACGCAAGAGAGTGCAGCGGTATCGGGAAAAGGACATGCGCCAAATCAAACCAACATCTGCGGTGTGTCGCGTGAACCCTTCTCCACGCCACACCCTGTAGCCGGCTGTCAAAGCACGAGATCGGGCGCCCTTCTGCTGCCCAGCACGCGGTCGACATTGGGCATGTCGTTGGAGGCGACCCAGTCGCTCCCGTCCTTGTCGGAGCGGCCGTGATCCCGCCAGCGCTGCAGCAGCCGCTGTTCAAGTTCTTCGCGCGGCACGTCGAGGAAGATGGTGAAGTCGAAGAGCGGGGCGAGGCCGTTCCAGGGCGGCTCGTCGAGCAGCAGATAGTTGCCTTCGACCAGGATGAACTTCCTGTCGCGCCCGATCAGCGCCGCGGCCGCCCGCGACAATTCCGCGCTGCGGTCGAAGATGGGTATGGCGATGTCGGGCTCGCCGCCGCGGATGCGCTTCAAAAGGGCCTCGAATCCGGAGAGGTCGAAGGTCTCGGGCGCGCCCTTGCGATGGCTGAGCCCGAGCTGCTCCAGGACCAAATTGTCGTAGTGGAAGCCGTCCATCGGCACGACCATGGCCGTGTTCTCGGGCAGGAGTGCCGCAAGCTGCTCGGAGACCGTCGACTTGCCGGCGCCGGGCGGGCCGGCGATCGCAACAATGAACCGCTTCGAACCGGCCGCCTTCCGGAAAAGCGTCGCAGCGACATGGGCGATCTCTGACATGCGGGCTCCTCGCAAGCACGGTCGGCCTCCGGGTTTAATAAGGCAAGTCCGGACGGCAGACCACGGAAATCGACCCCGTCAACGTCCTTGCCTTCCGGTCGGCATCCATATGACTATGTTTTCCGTCGTGACTGAGGTGGTCCCGTCGCATGTTAGAGCGCATCAAGGGCATATTGCGGGTGCAGTTGCTTCCGCTGATGGCCGGCTTCATCATCCTTGCCGCCATCATCGCTGCGCAAGGGCTGCTGATCCAGCGCCAGCGGCATGACAATGCGGCGGTGCGCCAGGCCTTCGAATTCGAGCGGCGCATCGTGCAGACCTTGTCGCTGATCCAGGACGCGGAGTCCGCCCAACGGGGCTTCCTGCTCACCAACGAGGGCGCCTATCTCCTGCCCTATACCCGTGCGGTCCAGGAACTGCCGGCCGAGATCGAGGCGATCCGGCAACTCGCGGCCCGCGACCCCAAACGCGCTTCCCAGGCAGCGATGCTGTCGGACGCCGTTCACGGCAGGCTGGCCGAACTCGCCGAGACGATCGAGCGCTACAATGCGAGCGACGCCGCAGGCGCCCTGGCGCTTGTGCGCAGCAATCGCGGCAAGGTGCTGATGGACGAGATACGGGTCGTGATCGCCGAGATGCGGCAGGACGAGAATGCCCTGCTGCAGGCGCGCATCGCCGACGCCGGGCGCATCGCCGACTGGCTGCGCTACGCTTCGATCGCCGCGGTATTCGCCGTGCTTGGCCTCGGCGTGTTCAGCGTGGTCCAGTCGCGCCGGCGCATCCGCGAGATCGTCACCGCTCATGCCGAATTGACGGCGGCCAACAAGCTGCTGTCGGACGAGATCGCGACGCGGGAGGAGGCGGAGGCGCGGGTCCGCCAGATGCAGAAGATCGAGGCGGTCGGCCAGCTCACCGGCGGCATCGCCCACGACTTCAACAACATGCTGGCCATCATCGTCAGTGCTCTGAACCTGATCCAGCGCAAGCTGGCGCGAGGCGACACCGATATCGGCAAGTTTCTGGATGCCGCCGTCGATGGGGCAGACCGCGCGGCCAATCTGACCGCGCGGCTGCTCGCCTTTTCGCGCCAGCAGCCGCTCGCGCCTCGGACGATCGACGCCAACCGCCTCGTCGCCGGTATGTCGGACCTGCTGCGAAGGGCGCTCGGCGAAAGCATCCTGATCGAGACCGTGCTCGCAGGCGGCCTGTGGAAGACGCATGTCGACGCCAGCCAGCTGGAGAACGCCTTGCTCAACCTCGCCGTCAATGCGCGCGACGCCATGCCCGATGGCGGCAAGCTGACCATCGAGACGGCAAACATATTCCTCGACCAGCTTTATGCCTCGCATCATTCCGAAGTGCCGGCGGGCCAATATGTGCTGGTTGCTGTCACGGACACGGGCAGCGGCATGCCGCCCGACATCGTGGCCAAGGCCTTCGATCCGTTCTTCACAACCAAAACGGCCGGCAAGGGAACGGGGCTCGGACTGAGCCAGATATTCGGGTTCGTCAAGCAGTCGCGCGGCCATGTCGCGATTTATTCGGAGCCTGGCCAGGGCACCACGGTCAAGATCTACCTGCCGCGACACTTCGGCGACAACGAAGAGGCCGAACCCAAGGACGACAAAGCCGAACCCGCCCGCAAGCCGAGCGAGACGATCCTGGTCGTGGAGGACGATGAGCGCGTGCGCACCGTGACGGTGGAGGCGCTGCGCGAGCTCGGCTACCGCGTGATCCAGGCGGGAAGCGCGGCCGAGGCGCTACGCAAGCTGGAGACGCATCCGGCGGTCTCGCTGCTGTTCACCGACATCGTCATGCCCGGCGTGAGCGGCCGCAAGCTGGCCGACCAGGCCCTTGCCGCTCATCCCGGACTCAAGACCCTGTTTACGACGGGTTTCGCCCGCAATGCCGTTTCTCATAACGGGCTGCTCGACCACGGCGTCAACTTCATCGCCAAGCCGTTCAGCATCGAGCAGCTCGCGAGGAAGATCCGCGAGGTGCTCGACGGCTGAAGCGTTCCATATGGATGTAACCTCTTCCGTCCCCGAAAGCGGTACCGGCTTTCGGGCGGATAGGGTAAATCAGCACAAGCCCGGCCGCCGTACGAAACGGCTGGACAGCGAGACGGACACGACCGGAGGAGAACGCCGATGCCGAGCGCCACGACCGCCAAGCCGCCCTACCGCGCAGACCATGTCGGCAGCCTGTTGCGCCCGGAAAGGGTGAAGCAGGCGCGCAAGCGCTTCTTCGAGGACAAATCGATTGACCGGGAAGAGCTCTCGGCGGTCGAAGACGAGGCCATCCGTGAAACGGTACGCATGCAGCAGAATGCCGGCCTGCTCGCCGTCACCGACGGTGAAATGCGGCGCTCCTTCTGGCACTATGACTTCATGGGAGCGCTGACCGGCTTCGAGCTTGTCGAGCGCGACGAGGGTGTGCAGTTCCACGGGGCAAAGCTTCGGCCGATCTTCCCCACCATCACCGGCTGGCTCGATTTCCCCGATGATCATCCGATGCTCGACCACTACAAGTATCTCGCCTCGGTGACCGATGTGACGCCGAAGATATCGATACCGGGGCCAAGCTGCTGCCATTTCCGGACGGCCAAGGACGACATCCATCCGAAGGAATATCGCGACGTCGAGATCCTGTTCGACGACCTGGCGAAAACCTATGCCAAGGCGGTGAAGGCCTTCTATGACGCGGGATGCCGCTACCTGCAGATGGACGACATCTTCTTCGCCTATCTGTGCGACCCGAAGATCCGCGCGCAGAAGGCGGCTGAAGGCACCGACCCGGACTGGCTGATCTCGAAATATGCCAGGGTGATGCACGATGCGATCGCCGCGCGGCCCGACGACATGCTGATCGCCATGCATATGTGCCGCGGCAACTTCCAGTCGACCTGGGTGGCGGAGGGCGCCTACGATCCCGCGGCCGACGCGGTGTTCAACGAAACCGGGATCGACGTCTATTTCATGGAGTATGACAGCGAGCGGGCCGGGGGGCTGGAGCCGCTGAGGCTGCTGCCCAAGGGCAGGAAGCGGGTGTTGCCGGGCTTCATCACGACCAAGTCCGGCGAACTCGAGAAGCTCGACGATCTCAAGCGGAAGTTTGACGCCGCCTCGCAATTCGCCGACATCGGCCAACTCGGCATCGCTCCGCAATGCGGCTTCGCCTCGACCGAGGAAGGCAACAAGATCAGCGAGGACGACCAGAAGCGCAAGCTCGACCTGGTCGTGCGGACGGCGGAGGCGATCTGGGGCGGCGTCGACAAATAAAGCATGTCTCCCGAAAGGGGATACCGGTTTCGGGAAAAAGACATGCGATAAATCAAGAAATACAGCGTGTCGCTTGAATCCTATTCCACGCGACACGCTGTGGTGTCGGTGGCCTCAATCGCCGGCGCGGCCCCTCCGGGCCGCTTGGCTTTCGCGCCAACGGGCGCGGGCCACGCAGTTGCGCGCTCCAACGGTCGATATTGTCGACCGTTGGCAAAGTCCCGGCGCATCGGTTGCCGCCCGGTCATGACACCGGTCGCTCCTCCCATTGCCGAGATGCACGAGGCCGAGTGCGGGTTATTCACGGGAAAAACACTTTCTTCACGTCCGGAGAGCAAAATTCCGCCGATGTCGCGATAGCTTCGCGAAAGTTGCCGCGTATAAGCAGACTACGACCTTCAAGCATTCGGGTAGCATCCTTGCCGAGCGCGCTTCACAATCCTCTCACCCGCCGGGCAGCCGTCTTCCTGTTTCTTGCCCTTGCCGTCGCCGGCTGCACGACGACCGAGCTGGAGCCGATCGAGCCGACCCCGCTTTCTTCGACGCGTTATGCGGCGATCGTGGTGGACGCCAGGAACGGGCGCATGCTCTATCAGTCGGGAGCAGAGGAACCGCGCTTTCCGGCATCGCTCACCAAGATGATGACGCTCTACCTCCTGTTCGAGGCGATCGACGCGGGCCGGGTTTCGAAGACGACGGAGATCCCGGTCTCCGACCATGCGCGCTCGCAGCCGCCGAGCAAGATCGGATTCCGGCGCGGTGAGACGATCGACGTCCAATCGGCGATCCATGCGCTCGCCACCAAATCGGCCAACGACGTCGCGGTGGCGGTGGCCGAATATCTCGGCGGCACCGAGGACGCCTTCGCGGCGACGATGACGGCCAAGGCACGCGTCATCGGCATGCGCGCCACCGTGTTCCGCAATGCGTCGGGACTGCCCGACGGCGACCAGCGCACGACGGCGCGCGACATGGCCGTGCTCGGCATGGCGCTGCGCCAGCGCTTCCCCCATCACTATCATTATTTCGGCGAGCAGGACTTCGTCTTCCGCGGCAGGACCATACGCGGCCATAATGACCTGATCGGAAGGGTGCGCGGCGTCGACGGCATCAAGACCGGCTATGTCAGGGCGTCGGGCTTCAACATCGTCACTTCGGTGAACGACGGCGGACGCCGGCTGATCATCGTGGTCATGGGCGGCGACACCGCCAGGAGCCGCAACGACCATGTCGAGGAGCTGATCCAGCGTTACCTGCCGGCAGCAAGCAGCTGACGGAAGCGGGCAGCGGGACAAATCCGGGGCCCATCTATTCCGGCAGGGCCGCGATGGCGCGGATCTCCATCAGGCCGCCGGGCACCACGAGTTCGGCGACGCCGATCGCGGTCCACGCGGGATAAGGTTCCTTCAGATAGCGGTCCTTGACGCGGACGAAGGCCTCCATGTGACGGCCGATGTCGACGTGATAGGTGGTGATCTCGACGATGTCGCCCAGGCCCGCGCCGGCCTCGGCCAGGATCGCGGCCAGCGCCTCGAAGGCGGTGGCGAACTGCGCCTCGGGGTCACGCACCGCGCGCAGCGCCGCGATGCCCGCATCGGGAGCCGCCGTCGTCGAGCGCGCGCCTTCGAGCGCCGCCTTGCCCGGCGCCTCGCCGTCGACGCTTGTGCCGATGATGCCGGAGCAATAGACCATGCCCCTGGAGGCCACGGCCGGCGCGAAGTGCCAACCCTCATAGACACCCTTCAAGGCCTCCGGAACGATGGTCCTGCGTGTGCTCATGCCACTGCCCTCCTGCTTTCGTCGGCGGGCATCTATGCCGATCCGACCGGGGATTGGAAGACGGTCAGGGCAGCACCGATGTCGATGCGCGGCCGCTGGTGAGGTCGGCGACCTGCCGCAGGATCGCTTCGGCTTCCGCCTCGGGAAGCGACAGCACCAGGTCCGCACCGGCGGCGACGAAATGCGTTTCGACGACTGCGACGCCCGGCACGGCGGAAAGCCGCGCCTTGACCGTTGCCAGATCGCCGAAGCCGCAGCCTACCTTGGCCTTGACGGTGGCGACGAGGGGCAACTTGGTCGCCGATCTGAGGCAAAGGCCCGCCGTTCCGCCATAGGCCCGCACCAGCCCGCCGCTGCCGAGCAATATGCCGCCGAACCAGCGCGTCACCAAGACGGCGACGCGATCGAGGGCCTGGCCGTCGATCACCTGCAGGATCGGCTTGCCAGCAGTGCCGCTCGGCTCGCCGTCGTCGAAGAAGCGACAGTTCTGGCCGACACGCCACGCCCAGCAATTGTGGTTCGCCGCGGCCTCGGCGTGGCGCGCGACGAAGTCTCGCGCTTCGTCTTCGCTCGACACCGGGCCGGCGACCGCGCGGAAACGGCTTTTCTTCACCTCCTGGCCGGCGGTTTCGACGCGCTCGAGCGTGAACATGTCGGGCAAACTCGGGCAGCCCCCTAGACCGGCCGGCGTGCCGCCGGCAACGGCGCTGCCTCTTTGTGTGCTCCAGGTATCGTGTTTTCGCCGAGACCGGTATCCATCTCCGTGTCCGATCCCTTACCGAGGCGCTGTATACTGCTCGTCCGAGACGTGCTCCAGCCAATCGACCGCCTTGCCGTCCAGCGCTTCCTGGAGCGCGATATGGGTCATCGCCGTCGTGGCGCCCGCGCCGTGCCAGTGCTTTTCACCGGGTCCGAACCAGACCACGTCGCCGGCGCGGATCTCCTTGACGGGGCCGCCCCAGGACTGCGCCCAGCCGCAGCCGGACGTGACGACAAGGCTCTGGCCAAGCGGATGGGTGTGCCATGCGGTCCGCGCACCCGGCTCGAAAGTGACACTGACGGCGCGCAGCCGCGCCGGTTCCGGCGTCTCGATAAGCGGATCCTGCCGCACCGCACCGGTGAAATAGTCCGGCGACGGCTTCGCCGACGGCCGCGAACCGCAACGCTTGATATCCATGGGGATCGTTCCTTCCACTGTCCTCGAAGAACATAAGGCGATGACGCTCGCCCGAACAGACCGAAACGCATCGGCGCACCCACGTGCGGCGCTATCGCCATTTCACCGTTGAAGCCTGCGAACGCATCGGCTATGAAGCGCGTGATCGGGCTCGCCCGGTCGCGCGCCGAAGCGCTCATCTGCTTCGGCCGGGCACCCGTAGCTCAGCTGGATAGAGTGCTGCCCTCCGAAGGCAGAGGTCACAGGTTCGAATCCTGTCGGGTGCGCCAAAATCTATTTAGAATCAAACGGTTATCTGTACAGGCTGCGCGCCGGATTCTTCGGCCCGCCCCATTGCAACGGCGCTGCGACTTTTCATTGGAAGCGACGAGGGACCACGAGACTTGATCGACGCTCCACCTGCTAGACATGCAACTCACGCGGTACGCCGACGCCGCATTCAAGCGCCTGCCGGTCCCACTTCGCCGTCTCCGCAGCCGCCTCATAGGTCGATTGCAGAAACATCATGAGGTCGCCTTCGGATCAGCGCTGGTCCGCAGCACCCAGGCCGCGCGGCGTCACGTAGAGTGTGGCGTGCCAGGGGTGGTTCACCCAAGGCGTGTGCGCGAGGCGATACTTGCCCACGATCTGCGTCCACAGGTGCAGTGCCGTTTGCAGTCGCGCCGGATGATCTCGATCACGGTCTCGGTGGTGCGGTCGAGATAGCTGCGCCCGTCGGCGAGCCGCGCCGTCGGGCTGATGTAGCTCTGCGGTCCGACGTGGGCTGCCGGGTCGAGCGAGTGCACCGTGATCTTCCCGGCGTCCAGGGCCCGGTTCCAAGCGCTGCGCCGAAACAGGCGCCAGCGCTGAGGGAAGAGTCCGATGCCTACCCGCTCGATCCAGTCGTTCGCGCTGGTGAGCCGGTAAAGATGGAGCGCATGCGAGAGGTCGTTGGCGCCGTTGTGGAAACCGCCGAGGGTAATCAGCCACAGCGGAGCGCGGAGCTGGGTGAACAGCTCCTCGACCGCGCCGGTGGCCACCTGGGCGCCACCGCTGTAGCAGAGCAGGACGACCGGTATGCCGCTGGCGGGCTCGTAGCCTGCGAGCCGTAGCTGGTCGGCGATCTGGGCGCCCACTGCCCGGTTGTACAGTAGGCGGTACCGGCGGTCGGCGGCCACAAAGGTCTGCATGCCGTTGTGCAGAAACAGCGTGATGCCGACGTGCCGCCGGAGCCAGTCCCACATCGGGCGCCCTACGAGCGGGTCCGCCAGGGGCGAGTAGGGCTGGACCTGGCTCAGTACGCGCAACTCCGGTGCTCCGGCGATGACAGCCTTGACGAGCTGGCCGCCGTCGCGCGTATCGGTGAAGCGGCGCTTGCCGATCCCGTCCAGGTAGACCACGTACGCGTCTGGCGGTCGCCCTGGATCGGCACCCCTGGCGTAGGGCACCTCCGGTGGGAGCGTGGCGGCCGGTGCGCGCCGGCCAATGGTGTAGACCATGAGCTCGTAGCGGGCGAGCAAGCCCTCGGCGAGCAGGAACGGGCCGAGCGCCAGGAGGACGACGAGCAGGATGAGCTCGCTCACGCAATCACCTCCGGCTCCCGCGCGCCGGCGATGATCCTGGCGATCAGCCGTCGGACCAGATCGACCGTGGCCGCGAGTCCGACCCCCGCGACGGCGATGCACCCGGCCGCCGTCCACCAGCCCAGTCCCGACGCCGTGGCGAGCGGGCCGGCCAGCCCAGCCCCGACACCGGCCACAAGCAGGATGTGCAGGAACGGGCCGAGGAGCGGGAACGCGAGGACGGCGGCCAGGAGCAGCGGGGCGACCAAGGAGGGTGTCCAAGCCAGCCCGGTCGTGCCGGGCAGCGGGGCCGCGTCAGACGCCACGACCGGCTGGACCAGGTCGGCGACGATCCACGCGGCGAGGGGCCACAGCGCGATCACCGTACCCTCGACGACGGTGCCGGTCACCATCAGCCCGGCCACGAGCCGCGGGGACAGCTTGGGTCTGCGCGCCGCGAGGGGCAGCACGCGCCCGGCACTCTCGGACAGCCCGGCGAGGACCAGCAGGACGACGACGGTCGTCGACACGGTTCAGCGCCCTCGTGCTCGATCGGTCGCGGTGCCACCAGGCGCGTCGTTGAGGTACCGCTCGAGCTCGTCGGCGGCACGCCGGGCGCCGCCGGCCTGATGCTGTGCGGCGCGCTGTGCGGCTGCCGCCTCCCGGAAGCGCGGCTCGTCCAGCAGACTCCGGGCGAGCGTGTGCACCGTCTCAGCAGTGGCGTCGTCCGTACGGAGCGCGAGGCCGGCACCGAGCTCGACGACCCGCCGGGCCACCAGCGGCTGGTCCGCGCCCTGTGGCACGACGAGCGTCGGCACCCCGGCCCGCATCGCCTCGTTGATACTGTTCATGCCGCCGTGCGTGACGAAGAGAGCCGCCCGATCCAGCACCTGTAGCTGCGGCACGGATCGGCGGGCCAGCACGTTGGCCGGCAGCGGACCCAAGTCTGCCGGTTCAGTATGTCCGGTCGAGACGACAACAGTGCCGCCCAGCGGTGCCAGCGCAGTGGCGAAGGTCCGCAGCAGAGCGGGCCCTGCATCGAACACCGTGCCCAGCGACGCGTATAGCACGGGCTCTTCCAGCCGGACGGCGTCGAATCCCGGATCGATCAGGCGGGAACCGACGCTCGCCCCGACGAACCGGTACGAGGGGTCGAACGCGTCGGCTCCAGGCTGGAACGCGCGGGAGGTGAAGACCAGGTTCAACGGCTCGCGCGCGTTCATCAGGTCCGTCAGGGGCAGCTCGCCGGTGTCGTAGCGGCGGTGCAGGGCCCAGCGCGCACGGACGTACCCCCAGCCGATGCGAGGACGGGCCGCCGCAGCGGCCACTAACTCGCGGGAGATGCCGGTAGGGCTGGGCACCTGCCTGTTGAACGCGAACGTGGTGAACGTGGCCGCCGCCGGCACACCGAGCTCCCGCGCGGCCACCGCGCCCCATGGACAGGCTGCCCCATGCACGATCAGGTCGGGCCGGGTGCCGCTGAGGTCCGAGAGCACGCCGGGCAGCAGGCCGAGGGCTGTCCGCGCGAGCTCTTCCAGCATCGCGAGGGGGATCGGCGGATCCGGCAGGGGCAGGTCGCCCCCGGAGTAGAGGTGGACCTTCGCACCAGCGGCCTCAATCTGGGCCGCGAACGCAGGGGAGGTGTGATAGGTCACCGTGTGACCACGCCGGGCGAGCTCTGCCACGACCGGGAGCGTCGGGTTAATGTAGCCGTGCATGCCGATGTTGAGGAACGAGACGGTGCTCATCGACGGCCTCCGGGTGGTCGGAAGGTTCAGGGCAAGGGTGGCTGACGCACCTCACCTGCCAATCCGGCAAGGGCCGCCTTCCGATGCAGGCAAATGTTCGTGGAACCCGGAGCGCCAGCCTATCAAACGGTAGGATCGGTTGGACGATGCCGAAGTATGGGGTACTATGACCTCCCTGTAGGACGCTCAGCGCGGTCGGATGCGACGGCTAGGCCCCCTGCGCCGCAAGCGGGTCATTTTCGGACAATCATCGAGAGACCTGCTGGATATCCGATATTCACCAGGAAGGGCCGTTTTACTTCGACGAGTTGGCGATGGGGATCGCCTGCCTCCACTCTGTCGCGGATGAGCGCGACCGCGTCCGCCTTGACAGCCGGATATCGGAGAATGCGCGCCTGCAAGCGTCCACATACCTGTTCGGCGGCGCCACGATCTATACCCTGAGAATAGGGTGACCTCTGCTTGATGCTCATAGACCGCCATTTGTGGGCTGAGGTATCGTGGCAAGAATGTCTGGGTTTCCGCACCGATACCGAGCGCTGCAAGACGATCTTGACGGCATTCGGTGGGGCGCTGGGTTTGGACAAGAGTGTGAAATGCCTCGTTGGCCAAGAAATGACTGCGGGTGGCCTTCCTGCGGTCGCTAGTGAGTACCAGGCCAGCGGGGAATCCTTGATGCAGATTTTCGCGTACCGGACCCAACGACCTTACAAGCACAGCTTCGGACTGGGCATCCTGGGACTCGTTCTCGGTTTGCTGGTCTGGATTGCGCCGGTCTATGCGCAAGAGGTGCTGCGCATACCTTACGTGGCCGATATCGGCACTTTCGATCCGGACAACGGATTCGAGACCGGCGCGATAAGCGCTATGAACAACGTCTACGAGGGTCTCGTCGAATACGAGCCGGGTTCGACCAGGATCGTTGGTCGGCTCGCCAGGAGCTGGGAGATCTCCGACGACGGGCTGACTTACACCTTCCACCTGGTCGACGGCGTCAAGTTCCATGATGGCACGCCATTCAATGCGGCGGCGGTCATAAATTCCTTCGAACGCCGCCGCGATCGTGGGCTTAACCAGAGCTACACCCTAGCCAACGTCAGGGACATGAGGGCGCCCGACGATTCGACGGTTGTGCTGAGGTTGGGCCATCCTCAGCCTTCGCTTCTGGATGCCCTTTCCAGTCCATGGGGGCCTAAGATCATCAGTCCGGTAGCGCTCGCCGAGCATGACAACGGGGACTTCGCAACGACCTGGCTCAATGAGCACGCGGTCGGCACGGGTCCATTCAAACTGGCTGAATTCAAACGCGGTCAGCGCTATGTGCTCGAACGCAACGACGACTATTGGGGTGACAGACCGTTCTTCCGGCAGATCCTGATTTCGGTCGTGCCCGACATCAGCCAGCAGATCCTTCAATTGCAGGCGGGTGTGATCGATGCCGTGCCGCTCAACTATCCATTCTCGCAACTCACCAGCCTGCCGGGCGGTCTCGAGATCACCGCCGCCCCGAGCATGATACCGTACCATCTGTTCGTTAAGCCGAACTCGCCGCTCGACGACGCGGAGGTCCGCAAGGCCGTTTTGACAGCGATCAACCCGGCGCTGTGGGTCAAGGACGCCTTTGGAGAGTTCGCAAGCCTCTCGAAGTCGGTTTATCCGAAGGTGATGCTCGATCCGGTCAATCCGATCCGGTTCCCGACCGACTTCGAGGCAGCGAAAGCCGCGATCGCCAGACATGGCCCGGTCAATCTGGTCATTGGCCTGCATAGCGCGGCCCCGAGCTACGCCCGTATCGCCGACCTGATGATAGCGCAACTGGCGTCGATCGGCGTAAAGGCGACGGCTTACGTGCTGCCCTCCGGCGCTGCTTACACGTTGAAGGATGACCCGAACCCTCCCGACTTGCTACTCACGATCGCGGGCCCGGACGCCGCTCACCCGGATAGCCAGGCCAAGGCGTTCTTCACAAAAGGCGCTCCCCTCAATTTTTTTGGCCGGGCGCTGCCGGAGGCCGACGCCATCGTGGACCAGGCCGGGCAGGCGACCGACGTCAAGGAACGCGACGCTCTCTATGAGAGGGCGGGGCAGATGTATTTCGATGCCGGCATCATCGTCCCGCTTGTCGACGTCAACGACGTAGTCGTCCACGCCAAGGGTCTGAAGGACCTGGGACTCCGCCCCGTGAACCCGCCCGGCAATATCGACTTCGCCACCGTTCGCCGGGGACCCTGAACTCCGGCCATCCGGTTCCATTTCGGAAGCAGGTCAGGCTCGTACCGCAGATGATCAGCCTTTCGTACCGAATGTCCGAGCCCGTGACCGAGTCAGTCCTCGCCGTCAAAGACCTCTCGGTCATTCTCAGCCGCGAAGGCCGTCCTTCCCGCGTCCTCGACTGCATCAGCTTCGACATGTTTCCCGGCGAGATCATCGCGCTGGTCGGCGAAAGCGGCTCCGGCAAGACAAGCATCGGGCTGACGCTTCAGGGGCTGCTGCCGCGCGAATACCTGCCGCAGATCACGGGCTCGATCCGGCTGGCGGGGATCGAGCTCGTCGGCGCGCGAAGGCGCACTTGGCAGTCGGCCCGCCGCGACCTCGTCCGCGCCATCCCGCAAGATCCGATGGGCGCGCTCAACCCCACGATGACGATCCGCCGCCAGATGCGGGAATCCAATGGGGGATCGATCGAAGAATGGCTCAGCCGAACCGGCCTGCCCGACCCGGACCGCATCGCCGATGGGCTTCCCCATCGCCTGTCGGGAGGGCAGCGTCAGCGTGTGCTGATCGCCATGGCGATGATGGCAAGACCGAAGCTGCTCATCGCCGATGAACCGACCACCGCGCTCGACGTCACCATGCAGGCGCAGATCCTCGACCTGTTGCGCGATCTCGCCCGCGATCAGCAGACGGCAATCCTGTTCGTCACGCACGATCTGAGTGTGGCGGCCTCGCTGGCCGAGCGCGTCCTGGTCCTCTACGCCGGACGCATCGTCGAAATGGGCCGCATACGGGACGTGGCGCGCAATGCCGCGCATCCCTATTCCGCCGGCCTGCTCTCCGCTCGATTCGATCTGGACTCCGATCGACGGCGCCCGCTTGCCACGCTCCTGCCCGAGCGCGGGCCCTCCATCAATATCGAGAACGCCTGCGCCTATGCGACGCGTTGCCCGATCGCCCAGCCGGATTGCATGGCGATCCGCCCACCGCTGGCGCCTGCCTCCGTCCACGATGGCGCAGTCGCCTGCCTTCACCACGAACAGACCCCGTCTCTCTCGGCGCAGCGCGCCGATGCGACACCATGGCCGGCCCAGGCGATCCAGGAGACCGCCGCCTTGAGGCTCTCCAACATCGGAAAAACATATCCGATAGGCACCCGATCGTTTTGGGGTCGGCGTCAACCGCAGCCCGTTCTCAGGTCGGTGAACCTCTCGATCAAGCTTGGCGAGTGCGTAGCACTAGTGGGCGAGAGTGGCGCCGGCAAGTCTACCCTTCTGAGGATTGCTGCCGGGCTCGTGGTGCCCGAGAGCGGCACTGTCACCCGGTTCGACAGGCTTCCTCCGCAAGTCGTGTTTCAAGACCCCGTGGCGGCGCTGACGCCGTGGCTCACTATCGGCGAGCAGATCGGCGAGCGCCTGCGGGCCGTTTCGCTGGACAGTGACTACGGCCGCCGTCGCGTCGGAGAGGCAATGAAATTGGTCGGACTCGATCCGGTCCTGATGGACGCGCTGCCGGCCGAGATATCGGTCGGGCAGTGCCAGCGCGCCGTCTTGGCACGCGCGGTAATCGTCCCCCCAGGGCTGCTGCTCTGCGATGAGCCTATCAGCGCCATGGACGTGTCGTTGGCGGCCACCACCTTGAACCTTCTTAGCGACCTTCGGCGGCGGCTCGACATGGCGATGCTGTTCGTCACGCACGACCTGGCGGCCGCCAGGATCATCGCCGACCGTGTCGCGGTGCTGAAGGGCGGCGAGCTGGTCGAGATTGCCGATCCGGATGCCATCATTGCCGCGCCACAATCCGCCTACACGCGGTCTCTCATCGCGGCGATGCCGAGCCTGCAGGCGGGAGGCGGACCATGACCGGCAGGCCGGACACGGTGCCTGCGCGGCCCCGGTTCAACTGGCGCGATTTCTTCCGGCGTGCCGGCTGGCTTGGTAGCGTCGGCATTGTCGGCGTGCCTGTTGTCACCATCGTGGCCGCGCTGGGGCCCTGGATCACGCCGTTCGACCCACAACTACGCGTCGGCGGGGCCTACCTGCCGCCTTCGGCCGGACATTGGTTCGGCACCGACGAGATCGGCCGCGATCTGTTCTCGCGCGTTATCCTCGGCGTTCAATATACGTGGCTGCCGGGGCTTGCCATTATCGGTTTCAGTCTCATTGTGGGCTCTCTGGTCGGACTGGTTTCTGGCCTCGCGGGCGGCAAGGTCGATCTGGTCATCGAGCGGATCGTCGACTTGTTCATGGTCCTTCCAGGAACGCTTATCGCGCTCGCTGTCGTGGCTTCGCTTGGCCCGGGGCTCGTGAACACGATGATCGCGCTCGCCGTTGTCTGGTGGATGTGGTACGCGCGTATATCCCGTGATGAAATTCGCCGGCTCAAGGCCCGTCCTCATGTCGAGGCGGCGCGTATCGCTGGCGTCCGCGGTCCGCGCCTGCTGCTGCGCTATCTGTTGCCGGGTGTGGTCCCGGCCCTGCTCATCGGGGCGTCGCTGGATGTCGCCAACGTCATCATGACGATGTCACTGATGTCGTTTCTTGGCCTTGGACTGCCTGCGCCGGCGCCTGAACTCGGAGCGATGACGGCGCGCACCCTCGACAGTCTCACCGTCCACTGGTGGCTGCCGATCCTGCCGGCCGCGATCATCTTTCTCCTCTGCCTCCTCGCCAACCTTGCGGGTGACGGCATTCGTGCCGCGCTGAGGGGAGCGTAGATGCTGGCATATCTCGCCAAAAGCATCGTCGGCGCCGTCGTCGTTCTTTTCGTGATGAGCTTCATCGTTTTCGGCCTCCAAAGCATTATCCCCGCCGATCCAGCACGGGCCATTGCCGGGCCGAACGCTCCACTGGACACGGTCGAAGCGATGCGCGAGCAACTCGGATTGGAGGATCCGGCTGTCGTTCAATATGGGCGCTTTTTATTGCGCCTCGCGCATGGAGATCTGGGTACATCGGTGAGGACCCGGCAGCCGGTGTCTGATGATGTACGGCAGTACCTTCCCGCTACGCTTGAGCTCGGATTGGCGGCGATCGCTTTGGGGGTGGCGCTCGCCGGCGTCATGGCGGCGCTTCAGTTCCTGATTCCGGGATCGGGCGGCATAAGGCTCGCCATGGTGGGAGTGGGCTCCACGCCGATTTTTCTGTCGGCCTTGCTTCTCGCCTACTTTTTCTGGTTCCGGCTCGATTGGTTTCCCGGAGCGGGTCGACTTGCCTACCGCGACTTCGCGGGCCCTACGGGACTCAACGTCATCGACGGAATACTGGTCGGCCGGCCCGAAGTCAGCGTCGACGCCCTGCTGCACATGATCTTGCCGGCACTTGCGCTGGCGTTGCCAATCGGCATCGCTGTCGGGCGAAGCCTGAACGGTGCGCTTCACGAGGTGATGAGGCAGACATATATCCGGACCGCTCGTGGCAAAGGTCTCAGCGAGACCAAGGTACTGTTGCGCCACGGATTACGCAACGCGGCCACGGCCCCACTGTCGATGCTTAGCCTGCAGGTGCGCCTTCTCTTCGGCAATTTGCTTGTTGTCGAGCGCGTTTTCGGGTGGCCTGGTCTGGGTCTTTATACGCTCCAGGCCTTTGCCAGCGCCGATCTACCGGCAGTGCTAGGCGTCGCCATCGTTTTCGGAACCCTGTACATCCTGGTCAACACACTCATTGAGATCGCGCAGTCGATGGCCGATTCCCGGATCAACCTCTGAAGGCGCTCATTCAGGCGCTTATTGTCGCGCCGGTGGATGTCTTGGTCGAATCGGCAGCGCGGATGGGCAGGCTGAAGGTTATGGATGCGCCCCCTGTCTCGACATTTTCCGCCCAAAGCCGTCCGCGGTGTGCCTCGACAATCGAGTGGCAGATTGCCAGACCCATTCCCATTCCTTCCAGCTTGGTTGTGTAGAACGCCTCGAAAATCCGTTCCGGATCGCTGAACCCACGGCCGCTGTCTCGCACTTCGACCTCGACTGTACCGTCATTTTGACGCGACACGATCCGCAGGCTTCGCGCATCGATGCTGACGTCCTGCACCGCTTCGATGCCGTTGCGGACGAGGTTGAGGACGACCTGCTCCATCTGAACGTGATCGGCAGCCGTGGCAGGAAGGCCGGGATCGAGTTGAAGGTCAAGCTTGACGCTGCTCGATACGAGCCTGTCACCCAGGAGATCACACACTTCGCGGACCACAGCGTTCAAATCGATCGCGTGCGGTTCGCCCTCGGTCTTGCTGAACAGCGCCCGGATGCGGCTGATCACCTGCGCCGCCGCGTCGGCGTTTCTGATGATTTTTTGGGCGACCCGGCTGGCGTGATTGAAGTTTGGCGGATCGGCGTTCAGCCATCTTTGGAAGGCGCCGGCGTTGGCCACGACCGCCTGAAGCGGCTGGTTGAGTTCGTGCGCAATGGACACCGAAAGTTCGGACAAGCTGGCGGCGCGCAAGGCGCGCGCGAGCCGTTCGTCCGCCAGACGCAGGGATTCTTGGGCGCGGACCTCGTCGTCGATGTCGAAGTTGACGACGTACCAGCGAAGGATGGTGCCGTCTTCGTCGCGTAGCGGTTCGAAGCGCGAATCAATCCACCGATATTCGCCATCCTTCCGGCACAGTCGACCCTTGTGCTGGAGTGGCTCTCCACGGGCAAAGGACTTCTCGAACACAGCCTTGACGGCTGCCCGGTCATCGGGATGGAACAATTCCACATGCGAGGCAAATTGCCGCGTGCCTCGCGGTTGTTCCTTAGCCGAGTCGATGCCCGCCCAGTCGACAAACCGTTTGTTGAAATAGTACGGCAGTCCCGCCGGCGTCATCAGCCAGATCATGGTGGGAACTGTATCGACCAGCAAACGCAGCTCGCGCTCACGCTCACGCAACGCAGCTTCGGCCTTCTTCTGATCGTCGATATCCGCCGTATGGCCATACCAACCGGTTATCCTTCCGTGCTCATCGCGCGAGGCAATCCCGGTGTCGCGAAACCATCGATACGTTCCGTCGAATCTTCGCACACGATGCTCGTCGATCACAGGCTCGCCCGTCTGCAGGCTGTGACGCCATCGCGCCATGCTCGCCTCGACATCGTCAGGATGGATAAACTGCGTCCAATGATAATCACCGCCATCCATGATCCTGCGCATCTCGTCGGACGTCACACCCATATATTCGAGCGCCGCGGGATTGAGTGCGCGAAGGCGGCCATCCGGTGAGGCCGACCATCCGAGGCCTGGAATATCGGCAATACTGGGTCCGGCATCACGGTAGACCCGGCTATAGAAGCTCATGGTCCTGAAAATCTTTATCACGAACCACAGGGCCAATGCCGCGACGACAAATACGGCCAACCGGACCGCCCCGCTCGTCGCCCCTGACTCCTGCGGAAGCAGGATCACTGATGAAAGCAGACCGGCCGCGGCAACGGCCACCAAGCCGGCCTCCCAGCCGATGCAGATGCATATGACTGCGACGGCGACCAGCAGAACGTACGGCTCATTGACCAATAGTGCCAGCAAGACGCTCGCAGCGCCGATCACCGATGCCGCGGCGCGGCGCTGTCTCGTTGACGTCAGCTCCATTTCAGACCTCTCGAGGCGCCCTCCGCGTCCGATTCACTCGCGGCCGCTGTCCGAGTCAGTTTCGGAGCCCCAACGCGTGATTGTAAGTTTGTCCTCTCCCGAAGCCGCTCAGCGGCTCTCGACTGGAAGCGACTGCCACACGTTGAAGAGATGGGTGATGGACGTTGCGTTCATCTTCTTCATCATGTTGCTCCGATGGAGCTTTACGGTGATCTCACTGATGCCGAGATCCAATGCAATCTGCTTGTTCATCGCACCGGAGACGACAAGCCTCAGCACATCCCGCTCGCGGGGTGTAAGGGTCTCATAAAGGGCCAGGTTCTTGCGCGATACGGTTGATGCCGCTCTTTGCTCGACGTCGTTGGCGATAGCGGTTGACACCGCGTCAAGGAACGTCTGGTCGCGCACCGGCTTGGTCAGGAAATCCACTGCCCCCGCCTTCATCGCCTGGACGCTCATGGCGATGTCGCCATGACCCGTCAAGAATACGATCGGCGTTAGTATGCCTTTGGTTGCAAGGAGATTCTGAAGATCGAGGCCGCTCAAACCCGGCATTCGCACATCGAGAACGAGGCAGCCTGGGCGGTCCGGCAGTTTGGCGTCCAATAGTTCCTGGCCCGAAGAAAACGACATCGTCTCAATGCCGACCGAATTCAGCAACTCCTCCAGAGCGTCACGGACCGTTGCATCATCGTCGACCAAAATTGTTATGGGACTGTCTGCGATTCCTGAAGTTGTCACGCCCATGACTCTCGCCTCGGGGAGATAAGGAGTGCTTTTCTAAAGTTGGGGCGTCCCGCCCTTAGACGTTCTTCGCCCGTATGTGGCGGGCATCAGCGGCCCGTCGCCGCCGATCCGCGCAACTTTCTCCAGCCTATCGGCTCAGTTTCTGCTCACTTGCTCCCGATTTTGCCCTCGATTTCCTGATTTTGGACGCAGCCTTCCCCTCAGGCCGTGCCGGCCTTGACGAGAACGAGCGCCCGTTTGGCATTTATCGCGCAGGCGACAAGCTGCAGATGGCAGTGGTTGCGCGCCAGGCCGAGATAGCGAACCCGGGCCATGCCGTACCAGTTCTTCATCGTCGCGTTGGTCCGCTCGATGCCGGCCCGCACGCTGGCGGCGACCTTGTTCATCCACTTCTGCCAATTCGGCTGCTGCTTGCCCCGCTTGGCCTTGTAGGCAATCCGGTCCTTGATGCCTCGATCCGCCAGTTCGTCGCGCAGCGCCTGACTGTCATAGGCCTTGTCGGCGTAATAGGCCTCTTCGTCACCTTGAATGAGCACAGCGCCCATCTGGCTGTCATGCAGATCGGCCGAGCTCATCTCCGCCTGGCGTATCAGCCCGCTCTCCGCGTCGCCGGCGAGATGGGCCTTGTAGCCGAAATAGGTCTTGCCGTGCTTGTGCGTGAAGCCTGCATCCGGATCGCGCGCCGACACCTGGCCCTTCTCGTAGTCGGGCCTGGCCACCGCCGCCGAGATGATGGTGGCGTCAACCAGCGTGCCGCGCCTTACCAGAAGACCGCGCCCTTCCAACTGCCGGTTCAATTCGGCAAGCAGCTTATCTTGAAGCGCCAGTTCGACCAGCCTCTGGCGGAAGCGCCAGATCGACATGTGGTCCGGTGTCTTTTGATCGAGCGGAAACCCACAGAAGCGGCGGAACGACAGCCGGTCGGCCACCGCTTCTTCCGCCGCCGGATCGGACAGGCCGTACCATTGCTGCAAGAGCGCAATCTTGAACATTGCTATCGGCGGGTAGCCGGGCGCCCCCAGAGCATCGTTATGGATTTCCCGGAACAGCACCTCGAAAGCCGACCAATCGATCAACTTCTGCACTTCTTCCAGAAACTTGTTACCCCTGCTCACGTCACGCACCAATGCATCGGCGAGTGAAGGTTGCGCCAAGTTACGACGAGACATAGCCGAATCAATCCTAGCTTTTCTCTATTGAATCATAGAGTTGGGACTTTTGAAAAGCGCTCATAAGCTGACACGAACTGGCCGCGCTCACGCAGTCAGTATCAGCCGCGCTTCTGTCACACGTCAACCAGGCCCGCGCCTCACGCGAGGTTGCCGGAACTTATCGATGGCCGGTTATGCCCGTCACTTCGTAATCTGTACGTCCGGTCTTGCGTATCTGTGTCGCGGCGGGCAACGCAACACTACAAAGGGTGATCGGATCTGGCGATTTGATTAGCTGACCTGGACCTCGGTATAGGTGTGCGGACCGCGGGTTCCAATCTCCCCGGACTCCGCCGCTTTCAAAGTGGCGCACCGCCATCACAGCAATCGGCTACTGCGCCAGAAGCCGCTGTACAGTGCCTATCCTGACTGGTTTCACAAGCGCCAAGCGCAAGTGTCCTGTACTTGTGCAGAGCATCACAAAGACCCCTGAAGAATAGGGTAGCGCCGCGGCTTGGCGCATTCTCCTCTGTACTGGCTAAGGCCTCCATGGAGGAAACAATGCGCAATTCGACCGCAATGCCGTTCCACCGCGCTTCCCTTGCCGCCGTGTTCTTCGCGCTGATTCTGCTCTCGCGCCCGGTCAGTGCACATGAGGCGCTGCCCACAACCGCCAAGCCATTGGGCTGGAGCTACCCGCACTCGTGCTGCTCCGGCATCGACTGCCGCCGGGTCAGCGACAAGGCCATCAGCGAGCGACCGGAAGGCTACGTCATCAACGGGACCGGCGAGGTCGTCGCCTATAGAGACGGCCGGGTGAAGAATTCCCCAGACGGTGTCTATCACTGGTGCTCGGTGGCCGGGGCCGACGACAGCAGGACCATCTGCCTCTTCGTTCCCCCGAAGGGTTACTAGGCTGCGGGCCTTCACGATTGAACTAGCCATGAAAGCCGCGTTGGCACTCCATCTCCTCGCGCTCGGCGCCTGCTTCGTGGTGCAGTCTGGCGGGTTGGAATTGTCGGGGGTCAGGCGTGCCCTTCAGACGATGGAAACGCGCACGGAGCCATCATTACAGCGGATAGAACTGCGGTCTCCCGACGTCACTGCAGCAGACCACCTATACCGCGGTATGGCCCGCCATCATCCTTGAATTAATCGACTACAACCGCGCTTTCCAGATAGCCTGCTCCATGCGGCTCATCACCGAGCGATGAGCACGCCATACGCGTGATACGTTGGGCGTGTCGTGCTGCCGGCGTCATGGCTTGCCTGATGAAGATCGAGTCTCATTCACCGGAAGCCAGGCGTTCGACCGAGACGTCGGAGATCCGCGGCCATCAGGCAGAGCGAACTTACTCCGGCGTTCACGAAGCCAAGCACGTTGGAGATTCAGTTTGCGTCCGTTGAAAGTATCGGTGCTCGTTGGGCTGGCGGCACTGGTTGCGACATTCGTTTGGTTCCGGGGTTGCGACAGTCGGATCGCCGCCACGGACATACCGCTTGACGCTGCAGAAGCAGAGAGGGCTTCTATCCCCGGCTATGGCGAGATCCGGATATATCGCGACGCTCGGATCGCAGCGGGAGGCGTTCGCGACTGGACGCCGGCAACCGAGCCGGATGGCCTCGATGTCCTCATGATCTCCGGCGGTGGTGCGGGAGGCGCCTTCGGCGTCGGCGTGCTTTCGGCGTGGAGCGCTGCCGGAACCCGCCCGCAATTCGATGTGGTCACCGGCGTAAGCACTGGCGCCCTGATCGCGCCGTTCGCGTTCCTCGGATCGGCTCATGACGATACGCTGGTCCATCTCTTTACGAGCGGCGTCGCCGACGACCTTGTCGCAACCAAATTTCCCGTGGGGTTGCTTGGATCGAGCTTGCTGAGATCAACGCCAATGAGGCGGATGGTCGAGGACCTCATCACACCCGCGATCCTGCAGCAGGTTGCCGCCCTACATCGCAAGGGCCGTCGCCTCCTGATCCTCACGACCAACCTCGACACCCAACGTGCCGTCGTGTGGAACATGGGCGCCATCGCCAATAGCGGCCAACCAGACGCCCTGAAGCTGTTCCAGGACGTTATGGTCGCGTCCGCGAGCATTCCGGGCGTTTATCCAGCGGTCATGATCGAGGCCGAGTCAGGAGGGCGTCGCTTCCAGGAAATGCATTCCGATGGAGGGTCGACGTCGCAAGTCTTGATACTTCCACAGGCAATTCTGGCAAGCACGAATCCTCTCGTGCCGAGCGAGCGCCAGAGTGTCGATTTCCATGTGATCGTAAACAACGCGCTCATACCGGAGTTCGCTACCACGCGGAACAGCACCTTGTCTGTGATCGCAAGGGCATACACCATCCTCCTCAAGTCCCAGACGCAGAGCGAGTTGGCAATCCTGTACAATTACGCCAAGCTGACCGGGGCACGTTTCCATCTGGCCACCATAGACGCTGAAGTCCCTTACTCAATGCTCGATCCTTTCAACGCCAGCTATATGCGCGCCGTCTATGACCTCGGCTACGCCGGTTTCCTGGCTGGAAACCTGTGGAAAGACCGACCTGTATTCGCCGACCGGCGGCTGTGATCGGGCATCCTGAGTCGGGTTCCGCTCGGCAGGGGCATGCTCGACAGTAAGAAAAGGCGGATTCCCTACGCCCAAGAACGCTATGACCCCAAGCGCTTCGATATTCTTCACCAGCACCGCGCTCAGCCGAACTAGACCTTAGGATCGTCTGACAGATGCCTGCGTAGAATAGGCTGTCGCGCGGGACCGCCTCATTCTCCTCGCACCCGGCCACCCAGCCATTGACGGCGTGGGTACGGAGCCGGACTGGAGAAGGAGACAAAGATGACAAATGAACTACCGAGCAAGGGGTTGGAGTGGACCAACCTCGTTCTGGGCGCAGGTCTGGCCTGTGCTGCCTTCGCGTTCGCCAAGCTGCCTGCCGCGGCCTGGAATGCGGGGATCGTCGGCGTGCTGATTGCCTGCTGCTCCGCCGTGGCGCTTTATCGCTATGGAGCCTGGGCCGAGTGGTCCAATCTCGCCCTGGGATGCTGGGCGGTAGCCGCCCCGTTCCTGCTCGGCTTCGGATCGGCGCAGGCGGCGATGTGGACGCACGTCCTGGCTGGGCTTTGCGTCGCGACGATCGCCATCATCCAGCTTTCGAGCGGCAGCAAGGCGCAGATGCTCTCGAGCACCAAGTCCGACGCCGGGTAATGCCATCGAAGGCCAAGCACTAGGGGACGGGCGCGTGAGCTGTTTCTGCGACCGTCCTTTCAGATGCTTCGGCGGGTTACAGGTGAGAACCCACCCCGCAAGCCCGAGCCGGCAAGGGAAGAGATCATGGATCCTGTGAGTCCTGAACCAACACTCGAAGAGATGCTGGACGATCCTATCGTTCAGCTTCTGATGAGGCGCGACAACGTCTGCGCCGACGATGTGAGGCGGATCATTGACGATGTGAGGCGGAGCATTCATGAGGCCCGGGAGGCATGTCAACGTCGAGGCCTGCCGGTCGAACGCGGCACAAACGGTTCGATTCTGACGGCAACGATTGCCCTTCTACTTCTGGCCGCGTCGAACGCCGTTCAGAAAAGTTTCCACGGCGGAAGCGACCGCCTCCTGCGCTTCTTCGTCCGATGGCGGTGGCCGGAGGCCGAGAACGACCTGCAGATGAAGGTTGTCGCGGGTCATGCCTACAAAGTGCCCGGCCAGGCGCAAGCAATCGTCCGCCTGGATTTCCCCCTGTTCCCTGGCGGCTTCGAGCACCTCGGCGAGCCGGATCGTGGTGCGCCCCGGCCCCTGTTCGTAGAACGACTTCACGAGGTCGGGGAAGCGGTTGGCTTCGGTAATGGCAATTCGGTAGATTCCGATCAAGGTGGGCGACATGTAGGCGTCCATGGAATGCCGGCCGAACGCCGTCAGTGTCGCCCGCAGATCGTGCCCTTCTATTTCCTCAATCACCAGGGGCGACAGCACCTTGTTTGCACTTTCCTTGACGATTGCGGAGAACAGGCCCTCCTTATTGCCGAACTCATTGTAAATGTTGCGTTTCGACCCGCCGGCGCGTTCGATGATCGCGTCGATGCTCGTCGCGGCGTAGCCTTGTTCGAAGAAGACCTCGGCAGCCGCCTGAAGAAGAGCCTCCCGGCGGCCGTTGCGCCGCGTGGTCCTTGCAGCCGCAGCCATTCATTCACTCCATCGCATCTCTTGACTGGTAACAATCATTACCATAAACGTCAATGGTAACGCCTATTACCGGAGGCCGTCATGCCGCAACATAGCAGGAAAAAGACGATCGGATTGTTGCTGTGCCTCTCAGCCGTGATCGTCCTTGGTGCGGGATGGGCTTGGGCCCGTTCGGACAAAACCTCGACCGACAACGCCTATGTTCGCGGGGACGTGACCGGGCTTGCGCCAAAGATTGCTGGCTACGTCACTGCGGTAGAGGTTCGGGACAACCAGGCCGTCCAAGCCGGTGACGTCCTGTTTCGGATCGACGACCGGGACTATCGCGCGCGGCTGGCGCAAGCGGTGGCCAACGTCGAAGCCGCCCAAGCGCGCCTCGGCAATGTCGATGCCGAAATCCAGCTTCAGCATGCCCTCATCAGGCAGGCCGAAGCCCAGAGGCGTTCGGCCGAGGCCGAACTGAACCTCGCGACAAAGGCGTCCGACCGCCGCCGCGAACTTATTCGCACCAACGCAGTGAGTCAGGCCCAAGTCGATGAAAGCGACGCCACGCGGTCGAGGGCCGAGGCGGCCGTAGCGGCGGCATCGGCAGCGCTCGAGGCGCAACGGCAGCGCATCGCCGTTCTCGACGCCCAGCGGGAAGCCGCGGTAGCCGCGGTGGCGCAAGCAAGGGCCGCAGAAGAGATCGCTCAAATCGACCTCGACAACACCGTAGTACGTGCGCCGATCGGCGGCGTTATCGGCAACCGCCAGGTTCGCATCGGCCGGCTTGTGGCGCCCGGCGCCTCCTTGCTGGATATCGTTCCGGTCAATGACCTGTGGGTCGTGGCGAACTTCAAAGAAACCCAGATCGAACGTATCCGGGCCGGTCAGCGTGTGCATGTTACAATCGACGGCTTCCCAGACGAGACTGTTGAGGGCGTTGTGGACAGCTTTTCGCCAGGCAGCGGGTCCGCCTTCAGCCTGCTCCCCGCGGACAATGCGACAGGGAACTTCGTTCGCGTCGTCCAGCGCGTTCCCGTCAAGATCCGGCTGGTCGGCAATCCACTGCACGGCCGCCTCGTCCCAGGCTTGTCCGCACGTGTCGATATAGATGACAGGAGCGGCGGCTCAATGGAATTACCACGCTAGCATCGCGGCCAGCGCCATGGACGTGCCAAGGCGAAGGGACGGAACAATGATTGCAGGATGCGGCAAATCTGGAACACGCCCCACGGCCGGCGACGGCCCCGGCGGCCATTCGGCTGCCGCGGTCGAACTGATCGAATGGCTGGCGGGGGATGAATGCCACGATCTCGATGACGCCGGTCTCGCTGCGGGACTTGGACAGCGCCTCCGCGCGGCCGGCCTGCCGATTGACCGACTGACGCTCCACCTAAGAACGCTTCACCCGGAAGTATTTGGCCGCAGCGTATTGTGGGCACCCGACGAAGCCGTGGAAGTCCGCAGCAGGGAACACGGCATCGAGGTCTCACCAGGCTTCGCCGGGAGCCCGTTGCGGCATGTCATGGAGTCGCGGGAGCCACTGGTCGTGCGGCTTGACGGCTCCGCCGACCCGCCGTGGGTCCATACCGATCTTTTCCAGGGACGCGATCTCGTGGAATTCGCCATTGTTCCTTTGCGCAATGCCGACGGCCTGGTCAGTGCCGCATCGTTCTCGACCAGGCGACAAACCGGCTTCACCGCATCTGAGCAGGCAGTTCTGAGCCGGATCGTTCCAGCTTTGCGCAATGCCTGCGAGATCCTGACTCTTAGGAGAGTCGAGCTGACACTGCTCAATACCTATGTCGGCGCGACAACTGCGCGGCGCGTCATGGCGGGCCACATCCGCCGCGGCGAATTCGAAACGATCGAGGCCGGGTTGATGCTCTGTGATCTGCGCGGGTTCACCGAGCTGTCCAACCGACTGCCCGGAGGGCGTGTCCTCGAGCTGCTAAACGCCTACTTCGATCTGGTTGTGCCGGCAATCACCCAGGCAGGCGGTGAAGTAATCAAATTCATGGGCGATGCGGCGCTAGCCTTTTTTCATCACGACAGTCCTGCTGCATCCTGCGCTGCGGCTTTGCAAGGTGCGCTAAGTGCCCAGGACGGCTTGGTCCGGTTCAAGCCGCCCGACGCTGAATTGCACGCCGGCATCGCGCTGCACTACGGAGAAGTCGGCTACGGCAACATCGGTTCAGGCCAGCGGCTCGATTTCACGATGATAGGGCCTGACGTCAATCTTGTTAGCCGGATTCAGACCGTATGCAGCGCGACCAGGCATTCGATCCTGATGTCCGAGCGATTTGCCAAGCTTCTCGATACTAAAATGGCGATGGCGATCGGCCGCCATGAACTCACAGGATTTTTCGAGCCGGTCGAACTTTATTCGCTTGCCGACAGCCTGCTCAATGGCGGCCTCCACATAGGACATAAGAACCGTGGATTCCATCTTGCCGACATGAGTGTCGGAAATGATCGAGGGACCGGGTCATGACCGTCGCCCTCGTTGCAATGCCGACTCACAAGGAACCTGCGGCAGGGGTTCTTCTCGTCGCGGGCATAGTGCTCGCCGCTCTGACGGAGGCGATCGCCAGCACGGTCCTGTCGCTCGGGCGAGGCGATATCATCGGCGACACTTATGCAACGTCCGATGAGTTCGCCTGGCTGGATGTCGGATATACCGCTCCGAAGCTGATTGGGTTCATGGCCGCTGCCTGGCTGATGAACCGCATCAACCCGCGAAGGCTGATCATCGGCTCGACTCTGGTCATGGGCGCTGCCTGCGCCATTGCTGCCATCACGGCTCGATTGGACCTGCTCGTCGTGCTCCGCTTGATGCAAGGCTTCTCCGGAGGCATCCTGCTCGTGGCGGGGCAGGCCATCATTTTTCTAGCTTATTCGCGACGGTATCAACCGATCCTTCAGGCCCTGTTCGCAATCGGCTCGGTGGTTGCCCCCGCGACGATCGCCCCCGCCCTTCAGGGGTGGCTTCTCGACAGCCAGTCGTGGACCTGGATCTTCTTCAGCGTCGTCCCGGTGTCGTTGGCGGCGGCCGGACTTCTGCTGCTCGCGGGCTATTCGGCGCCCATCAATGTCGCACGCCGCCGGTTCGACTGGATCGGCTTCTCGCTCGTCTCCACCACACTTTTCTGCTTCACCTATGTGTTCAGCCAAGGCAGCCGGTGGGACTGGTTCGAGGAATCCCGCATCCTGTGGCTGACAGTGATCGGCACGGCCGCGCTGCTGGCGTTTCTCGGCCAACAGGCGATGGCCAAAGGCCAAGGCCTGCTGGATTTCACTTTGTTCGGGTCGGAGGATTTCTCCTTCGCGTTCATCGTCAGTTTTGTCGCCGGCGCCGCCTTGTTCGGGAGCGCGTTCCTGATCCCGTCGTTCGCCGTATCCGTCCTTGCATTCACCCCAACCGACGCCGGCCTTCTCCTGTTGCCGAGCGGCGCGCTTTTCATCGGTGCGCTTCTCATCGTTGCTTTCCTTATGCAGGTCCCTCGTGTTCCTCCGATCGCCACTGTGCCCTTTGGAATCCTGATGATCATGGCTGCGATGTGGATGCTGTCCGGCTCGACGATCGAGAGCGGCGCGGACGACATGATGCCGGCCATTCTGTTGCGTGGTCTCGGCCTCGGCTTCCTGTTCCTGTCGATCACCCTCATCGCGTTCGGCAAGCTCAATGACCAAAACCTCGCATCAGGCATAGGCCTCTTCAATACGGGTCGCCAGCTTGGCGGTCTTATGGGAGTCGCCGGACTCCAGACACTGATCGATAATAACGTTGCCGCCAACGTCACGGTGCTCGGCGCAAACGTCAGCGCAGGCATTCCCGCGGTCAGCGAGCGTCTGGCGGCGACGACAGCCATGCTCGCGGCAAAAGGAATGGATCCCGTGGCAGCCGGCCGGGCAGCGACCAGCCTGCTGGGCAGAGCTGTCGCGAGTCAGTCCACAGTGATCGCCTTCGACTCCGCGTTCAACGCTGTCGCGCTGCTGTTTGTGATCGCCGCGCCCGTGCTGGTCGCGATCAAGATCGGCCTCTCGCGATACATGAGAAAGCGTACAGAACAGCCGTCCCTGGAGCTAAACGCAGTCCCGATGGTGATCGCGACGACGCCCGACATGGCCCCGAACTGGCCCTCTCCAACCTTAGCCTCGAATGTCCTCGTCGACAGGAGTCAGAGGCAAGTGGAAGACACGCAGGCGCCAGCCTGACAAATGTCCTGGATGTGTGTCGCCGCCAGGTCGCGGATGCCTGTCGGCCAAGGGTGAGTTCCCGGATTGCCATGAGATGGGTAAGGGAGCGGGCGGCAAAGACGGCGGAAGCCGGCCGAAGCGACTGAACGATACGCCTGCATCTCGAAAGCGCTTCCCGGCGGGTCGCAGGGGCACCGCCAGGGAGTCGCGGCGACACGGCGAGAGCCGCGCTGCCGATCGATAGGGGGTTAATTGAGCCCCGCCTTGTCCAGGCCATACATTGCGTCGGCGGAACCCGGCACGGTCTTGAAGCCGACGTTGAGGCGGTTCCACGCGTTGATGACCATGACAGCGAAGCTGAGGTCGGAGATCTCCTTCTCCGACAGCTGCGTGCGGACACGCTCATAGATCTCGTCCGCAACGCCCTGGTCCGGCAGCTTGGTCAAGACCTCCGTCCATGCGAGTGCGGCGCGCTCGCGCGGGGTGAACAGGGTCGAGTCCCTCCACGCCGCCAAGTGGTAGAGGCGCAGTTCGCGCTCACCGTGCATCTTGGCCTGCTTGACATGCATGTCGAGGCAGAAGGAGCAACCGTTGAGCTGCGAAGCACGAATATCGACAAGATTGAGGATGGATTCCTCGATCGAGCTTGCACGGAGTGCCATGGCAACCCCGGTGAACTTCTTCACGAGTTCCGGAGATTGCTCGGCCCAGTTGATGCGAGGCCCATTCGGGGTTCCGGCCTGCGCCTGAGGCTTGGCGGCGATGTTCATAAGTGTCTCCTTGAAGGTGGTTTATCGCGCGCAAATCATGCTCGGACGCGCCGGCTCGAGCCATGATGCGAGGGGCCATGTCGCCGCTCGCCTGGTCTAGGCAGCATCATCCTGAAGGCTAGGCTGGGTACGCCTCGGAGCAGCGCCTCATGGATTTCCATAGGCTGCGGCTGCGGCGTGGTGGGACTAGGGTGCGGGTATGAGTTTGCCGGCCCAGACATCGAGGAGAAGTGCTACATCAAGCACTGGCAGTCCCCAGCCCTTCTTTGCCAAGCAGGAGGAGCCGATGATGTCCGTCTGGTCGCACCGCCCGCAATTCCTTAATTTAGGGCTATTTTTTGCGGCATATGTCTTGGGCTGCGGGTTCGCCCAGGCGCTCGCAATCGTCCCCGGAATAACGGTTTCCATTTGGCCTCCGGGCGGCGTTTTCATCGCGACGCTCATCCTCACCTCTCCTTACAGTTGGCCGTGGTGGATATTGGCGGGCTGCCTGGCGGAGATGTTCGCGCAATTCGTTTGGTTCCACAGTCCGCTGCCTGCGGGCTTTCTGATCTATGTGGGCAACGCCCTTGGCGCGGCTGTCGGCGCAACGCTTGTGAACCGGGCATGCGGGCGCCCGGTTCGGCTTGAAACTTTGCAGGAAGTCCTCGCGTTCGTCGTACTGGGCGCTGGAGCTGCGCCGCTCATCAGCGCGACGGTCGGAAGCGCGACGCTTGCGTGGTTTGGCGTGGAATCGCAAACCTTCAGATCGGTGTGGCCGCTGTTTTGGATTGGAGACGCCACCGGAATCCTGCTCGTAGCGCCACCGACATTGGTCGTGATCCAGTATTGGCGCAGCAAAACCCAACTCTCTCCCGCGCAGCGGGTGGAGGCCGGCGTCCTGGGTCTGATCTTCCTGGGGGTCGCCGCGCTTTCCTTGAGCGACGTCTATCTGCCCACCCCCTACATCATCATGCCGCCCCTTCTTTGGGCCGCGGCGCGCTTTGAGTTCAGAGGCGCCGCCGTCGCTTTGACGCTCCTCGCCCTGATCACGATGGCGCTTACAATATCCGGTGACAGCCAGTTTGTCGGCGATCCCGAGTCCCAGAGGGAAAGGCAGGTCATGCTGCAGCTTTTCCTGGCCATCTCGGCATCTTCGGCGCTCATCGTGGCGGCTATATCCCGGCAACGTCAGTTGGCGCTGGTCACATCGCGCGACCGCGAGCGGGAGCTCTCGCAACTTGTCGATATGGTTCCGAGCCACGTCTGGCGTCTCGCGCCCGACGGCGAGCCGATCTTCTTCAACAAGCGCATGGTCGATTTTCTCGGTATGGACCTGGCGGATACGATCAAGCCAGGCACGAGCCGTTTGACGGCGATGATAGAGGCCGGCGTCCATCCGGACGACAGGATTGCGTTCTCGGACACGCTCCGCCATTCCCTAGCCACCGGCGAGGTCTTTGCGCTGCTGTATCGCTTGCGCCGGGAAGACGGGGTCTACCGCTGGATGTCGAGCCGCGCCGAGCCCTTGCGCGATCAGGACGGACGCCTTGTCCAGTGGTTCGGTCTCTGTCACGACGTCGACGATCAGGTGCACGCCGAAGAGGCACTCCGGCGGAGTGAGCGGCAACTTCAGCAGATGATCGACGCCGTGCCGGTCCGCATCTGGAGCGCGACGCCTACGGGCGGACCGGTCTACTTCAACAAGCGATACCAAGACCATTTCCGCTCCGTTATCGCCAATTTCGGAGCCATCGAGGAGCCCCGCATCGAAGAGTTGCTGCAGGAGCTGATCCATCCCGAAGACGCTCCCCAGGTGCAGCAAACGCTACAGAATTGTTTCGAAACAGGCGGCGGTTCCGCGATGCGGTTTCGTTGGCGCGAAAAGGATGGCGCCTTTCGCTGGGCGGAGTGCAGGGTGGAACCCTGGCGCGATCAAGCCGGAGCGATTGCGCAATGGTACGGCGTGTCTCTCGACATCGACGAAGAAGTGCGCGCGCAGGAGGCGCTGCGCAAAAGCGAGCGCTCGCTACGCGACCTCGTTGAAACGCTCCCCGCACGCATCTGGTGCACGACACCGGGTGGCGAGCCGTTTTACTTCAGCAAGCAGTTGCGCGAGTTCTACGGCTTCAACATGGACGCAAAAGACGAGCCCGACAACGCGCGGCTCTCCAGCATTCTCGCCGCGGTGATCCACCCCGACGACCTGGAACTGGTGAAAACTCCGTTCGCCCAAAGCTTGGCCACGGGCGAGCCGTTCATGGCCAGGCATCGCGAGTTGCGGTTCGACGGCGTGTATCGGTGGGTCCAAACACACGCCACCGCAATGCGTGATGGCGATGGCAAGATTGTGCGATGGAACGGTGTGAACTTCGACGTAGACGACATGGTGCGCGCGCAAGAAGCGCTCCGCGACCGGGAACGGGAGCTCTCGCAGCTGGTGGACATGGTTCCGAGCTACCTCTGGCGGCTCTCTCCCGAAGGCGAGCCGAACTTCTTCAACAAGCGCCTGATCGACTTTTTCGGCCTGGACATAGCCGGTGCGGACAAACCGGACACGAGCCGACTGGCGGCCATTATAGAGACCGTCACCCATCCCGATGACGCGGCCGGCGTGGCGAAAGCGCTCAACCGCAGCATCGCTACCGGCGAGCGCTTCTCCATGAGGTATCGCTTGCGGCGTGCAGACGGCGTGTATCGCTGGGTAGATGGCAGCGCGGAGCCACTGCGCGACGAGAGCGGGCGCATCGTCCAATGGTACGGCCTCTCGCACGATGTCGACGATCGGGTGCACGCCGAAGAAGCCCTGCGGCAGAGGGAGCGGGAACTTGCGCAACTCGTCGACGTGGTACCGGTCGCTATCTCGCGTCTGGCGCCCGACGGCGAGCCGACCTTCTTCAATAAGGTCTTGAGCGATTTTCTCGGCCTGGACGTAGCGGAGACGGACAAGCCGGGCGTGAGCCGGCTAGCGGCCGCTATTGCGGCCGTTATCCATCCGGACGACGCAACAGCATTCGGGGACGAACTCAGCCGCTGCCTCGTCACGGGCGAGAGCTTTTCCCTGACGTATCGCCTGCGTCGTTCGGACGGCGTATATCGTTGGATGCAGGGCCGTGCCGAGCCCCTGCGCGGTGAAGGCGGAGCTATTGTGCAATGGTATGCGGTCGCTATCGACATCGACGATGAGGTGCGCGCGCAGGAGGCGCTTCGGCGGAGCGAGCGGAGCCTCCAGCAGGTCATCGACACAGTGCCCGTGTTGATCTTCCTCGCGACTCCCGCCGGCGAGCCAATCTACGCCAACAAGCGCCTCACGGACTTTCATGGCTTTCAGCAGGAGGAATTCGACGTTCCGGGGGAGACGCGCATGGACCGATCCGTGCGCGTCCTCGTCCACCCCGACGATAGGCCTGCTGTCCACCGGGCTTTGAAGCATAGCTTTAGTAGGGGCGAACCGTTCGCTATGCGCTATCGGCAGCGTCGACACGATGGGGTGTACCGCTGGATCGAGGGGAGGGCCGAGCCGCTGCGGAACGAAGACGGCGACATCGTCCAATGGTACGGCGTCAATCTGGACGTCGACGACGAGGTGCACGCGCAGGAGGCGCTGCGGCAAGCCTCCGACAAGCTCGCACGAGCGGCTCAGGCTGCAAGTCTTGCGGAGCTCTCGGCTTCGATCGCGCACGAGGTGAACCAGCCACTGGCCGCGATCGTGGCCAACTCAAACGCATGCCACCGCTGGCTGTCGGCCGAGCCTCCAAACGTCGAGCGTGCGAAGATCACGGCCGAGCGCATCATCCGGGACGCCAACTCGGCGGCAGACGTCGTCAGCCGCATCCGCGCTTTATTCAGACAATCCGTGGAATCGAAGAACAGCACGTCGCTGCCTGGCATCATTGCCGAAGCGCGCAACCTCATCGCTGAGGAGGCGGTGCGGCGGCGCGTTCGCGTAGACGTTGATCTCGAAAACAACCTTCCGCCTGTCGCGTTGGATCGTGTTCAGATTCAGCAGGTTCTGATCAATCTCATTCGGAACGGCATGGATGCGATGGAGTCTGTTGCGGGCGACAGAGTTCTTGGGATGCGGGTGCGCCGCATAGGGGATGTGGTCCAGACCGAAATCAGCGATCGCGGCCCGGGCGTCGAGTTTCCCGACAGGATATTCGAGCCGTTCTTCACGACGAAAGAGCACGGCATGGGGATGGGGCTGGCGATCTGCCGTTCGATCGTCGAGTCACACGGCGGACGGCTATGGGCGGAGATGAACGAACCACATGGCGCAACGTTCGTCTTCACGTTGCCCGTTGACGCGAAAGCGACGGCATGACGAGGGGCGACCATATCGTCTTCATCGTCGATGACGATGCGCGTATCCGGGAGGCGCTCAGTGAGCTGCTCGCCTCGCACGGCATGCGCGCCATGACGTTCGGATCGGCCGGCGACTATGTCCGCGCGGACAAGCCGGACGTCCCTGCCTGCCTCATCCTCGACGTCGAATTGCCGGATATCAACGGCCTTGATCTGCAGACGCAGATCGCGCAGGGCGATCATCCGCCGATCGTTTTCTTGACTGGGCATGGCGACATCCCGTCATCCGTGCGGGCGATCAAGCACGGCGCCGTGGATTTCCTGACCAAGCCTTCCAGTGATGCGGATCTGATGGCCGCAATCGAAGCGGCGATCGCCCAGGATCGGGAAAAGCGATCAGAGCGCGCCGACCTTGGTGTTTTGAGGGAACGCTATCTCGAGCTGACGCCGCGCGAACGCGAGGTGCTTCCACTGGTGGTGAGTGGTCTGCTCAACAAGCAGGCCGCCGCCGAACTGGGGATCAGCGAAGTCACACTGGAAATTCATAGAAGGAACGTGATGCAGAAAATGGAAGCGGCATCGCTCGCCGATCTCGTGCGTATCGCGGAGAGACTGCAAATACCGATCACCCACTCGCGCCGAGCGGGAGGGAACTGAGCATGAGCAAGCAAAGATCTGTCGTGGCAGTCGTAGATGACGATCCAAGACTGCTCGAGTCGCTCGCGGAGCTCCTGGAGTCCGCAGGCTATATGGCCCGCAGCTTCTCGTCGGCGGGGTCGCTGCTCAGCAGTGGGCTGTCCGGCGTGGACGTGCTCATCACCGACATAGGGATGCCTGGCATGAACGGCCTTGAACTTCGTGACGTGGTGAAGAAGGCGCGTCCAGAGCTGCCGGTGTTCCTGATCACTGGCCGCCACGAGATAGCGGATCAGCACCGCGCACAGGGCATCAGCGGGTTTTTCCGCAAGCCCTTCGATGCCCAGGCCCTGCTTGCGGCCGTGGGAGATGCCTTACGCAACCGAGAAAATGGAGGGTAATCATGAGAATTGACCAGCCGCTCCAGCGGAGATCGGCGCCGCTTTCACCGCAGCGGAGGAGTGAGATGGAGCAGCCGCTCGTCATCATTGTCGATGACGACGCGTCCGTTCGGGAGGCGCTGTCCGAGTTGATCCTGTCGGCGGGCTTCGAGCCGACGTGTTTTGCCTCAACCCGCGAATTGCTCGACGCCGACATCTTGGACAGCCCCGGTTGCCTGATCCTCGACGTGCGCATGCCGGGAGCGAGCGGCCTCGACCTGCAGCGTCATCTGTCTCAAACGGGCAATCCCAAGCCGGTCATCTTCCTGACCGGGCATGGCGACATCCCGATGACCGTGCAGGCGATGAAGGCTGGTGCGGTGGACTTCCTCACGAAGCCGGTGCGGGATCAGACGCTGCTTGACGCCGTAATTGAGGGTGTCGCCATGGATGCAGCGCGGCGGGCTGCATCAGCGGTCGTCAAGCGCAACATCGAACGCCTTGAGACGCTGACGCCACGCGAGCGGGAGGTTCTTTGTCAGGTTGCGCGGGGGCGCCTCAACAAGCAGATCGCTTTCGATCTCGGCATCAGCGAGGTGACAGTTAAGCTGCACCGCGGCAACGTCATGCGCAAGATGGAGGCGGCTTCCATCGGTGAGTTGATCCGGGCATGGGAGACGCTGCCGGCGCCGATGCGCGAGGTCGGCGGGGCCAGGACTGCGGCATGAGCAGATCCCCGCGTCGTCCAATTGGGCTCGGCGCGCCTGACGAGCGGCGCGCCGCCGGTGAAGGCCGAAACGGCCGAGCCGGCCGTTTCGGCCAAGTCGAGCAAGAGATCTGATCTGGCTAGAGGTGTGCAGCCGGTCGAGGCGCTCACGTGAGGCCAAGGCCTCCGTCGACGGCGATCACCTGGCCGGTCACCCAGTCCGACGCCGGATCGGCGAGATGGATGATCCACCTGGCGACGTCGTTGGGAACGCCGCGCCGCTTGAGCGGTATCTGCTCGCGCTCGGCTTCCTCGATCACCGCGGCATGTTCCGGGGAGAGCCCCATCATGCCCGTCAGCGCACCGGATTCGGTCGGGCCGGCGGCAACCGCGTTGACGCGCACCCCGAGAGGCGCGAGTTCCAGCGCCCAGCAGCGCGTCAGGTGCTCCAGCGCCGCCTTGCTAGCTGCGTAGTGAGAAAGCCCGGCCCCGGGCTTGTGGCCGAACGTGCTCGATATGTTGACGATTGCTCCCTTCGCGGCGCGCAGATGCGGCAGGGCAGCCGCCGCCAGCAGGCTCGGGCCGACGACATTCACTCCGAAAATCTTGGTGATCTGCTCGGCGGTTGCATCGGCGAGAGGCAGGAGAGCGCCGGCACCGGCATTGTTCACCAGCACGTCGAGGCGGCCCCATGTGTCGATCGCCGTCGCGATGGTGCGCGCGGCATCCGCGGGCTCCGCGGCATCTGCGACGAGGCCCGTGACGTTCGGGTGCCCGGCGACCATTTCGTCCAGAATTGCCGCGCGGCGTCCGGTGACGAGGACCTTCGCACCTTGCACGGCAAAGCCCAGCGCCGCGGCCCGGCCGATGCCGGAGCTTCCGCCGGTGATGATGACGACCTTGTTATCCAGTGTGGACATGATTTCGCTCCTGTGCAGCTTTCGGGCTGACAAATTGTAGGATTGATGGGTGTGTCGCGAACGCTCGGGAACGAACACCGCGATCGGATCGCTCGCAGGGAAGGTCAGTTCCAACGCCTCGCCGAGTTGCACGTCCTGGCACAGGATCTCGGATGCCGGCGTCGTTTCGTCGGCCACTCGGCCGCTCCCATCGGCGTCGGATCGATCGGAACGGCCGAAGACGGCCGACGAAGATGCCGTCGTTTCGTTATGCGACGGTGGATGCTTGCCGGTCATTTGCCGTAATCAGCCCTTCGTGCCGCATTGCTTGCTGCACGGCCGGACGGTTCGCCATGCGCTGACGCAGAGCAACCAGTGGCGCCGGAACGGAGACATCGAAGCGCTCAGCCCACAGCAGCATCACGAAAAGGTAGAAATCGGCTACGCTCGGTGTTGCGCCAAACAGGTAGTCGCCCGCAAGATCGCCCGAAAGAATGTCCAGCAGCTTGGAAATCGTCGCTCTTGCCTGTGCCTTTTGGGTTTCGCTGCTCGCATGCCACATCGGCTTGAAGCTGCGGTGCACCTCGGTCGAGATGAAAGCCAGCGCTTCCAGCACGCGCGTGCGGCCAAGGTTTCCTGGAACACCGAGCGCCGGATACTCCGTGGCAAGCCAATCGAGGACGGCGATGTTCTCGGTGAGGACTTCTCCGCTGTCCAGCACCAGCGCCGGAACATAACCTTTCCGCGTCACATCGTTGAAATCGCCGCCCGAAGCCGTCTGCTTCGTCTTCAGGTTGACGCTCACCCGCTCGAATGGCATGCCCGCCTCGAGCAAGGCGATGTGATCGGCCAGACTGCACGCCAGCGGGCTGTAATATAGTTTCACGTTCACGATCCTTTTCAGGGATATGCCTGGAGCAGGCGCGGCATCGCGACAGGCCAAGCGGCTAGCGGTAGCCGACGCCGGTGACATAATTGAAGAGCATCCGCTCCTGCATTTCCTCCTGCTCAAACAGCGCCTTCATCGCGTCTCGTATGTCCAGTATGCCGAGAGGCCTGGCGCCGCCGTCGATCACCGGAATGTTCTGCAGGCTTCGCGCGGCCATGGTCTGCCATACGCCATGGACATCGTCCTGCGGACTGCACGAGATGATGGATCTGCTCATCAGGCCGGACACCGGCGGCGTCGACGGCGTCGGACCGGTGAGATGGCGCACGAGGTCGGATTTGCTGAGCACGCCTTCCGCTCCTCCGCCGGCATTGCACACCACGACGAGGCCTATGCCAGGCCTGGAAAGCGAAAGGGCGGCCGCCTGCACCGTTGCATTGACGTCGATCACGGCCAGGCGCGACGACGTGAGGGCATGCAGTTTGTCGATCAGCATTGCGACCGTCCTCGGTTGCTGTCGTGCCGCCGGGCTCTTCAGTGCTTCGGCGGCGGCTTCCCGTTTCGAAAGGACGATAAATCACGACCTTACTCTTCGAAGGGCAGCACGAGATCTGTATCGTCGGTATCGACGACGAACACTGCCAGCAGCCGTGCGGGCTCGGTCTCGCTGGCATTCTGGCTGACCCTGTGGCGATCGCCGGGGTACTCCGACCAGCTTTCGCCGGCGCGATAAGTGGTCACCGGCCCGTCATTGACCTGGCTCTTGATCGCGCCTTCGAGAACAGTGGCATAAATGAAGGCCGACTCGGGGTGGAGGTGTGCAGGCGAACTGCTGCCAGGCTCGTAATCGACGAGCACGCCCCTCATGCTCTTGCCCGGAACGTTGGGAAGCGGATGGTCGTAGACCAACTTCACGTTCTTGAAAGGCTGTTCGGCTGTGGCGTGTTTCTGATCGTCGGCAACCGCTCCCGTGGCTATGAGGGCCAGGAGGGCGGTGGCACTGAGGATGGTCCTTTGCATCGTTTAGCTCCATTTCTTGCGGCTTGGTTTACGGGGTGATCGCCGGCCGAGGGGAACGACCGGCGATCGGGCTCTCGCTTGGGAGGCAGCGCGAGCCTATGACCTGATGAATGCGAGCAAGTCGGGATTCACTGTATCGGCATGCGTAGTGCACATGCCGTGCGGGAATTTCTCGTAGACCTTCAGTGTCGCGCGCTTGAGGATCCTTGACGAAAGCAATGCGGAGTCCGCGATCGGGACGATCTGGTCGTCGTCGCCGTGCATCACGAGCGTCGGAACGTCGATAACCTTGAGGTCTTCGGTGAAGTCGGTCTCCGAGAAGGCCTTGATGCCATCATACTGCGCCTTGGCGCTTCCCATCATGGCCTGCCGCCACCAGTTCTGGATGACGCCCGAAATTGGCTTCGCGCCGGGTCGATTGAAGCCGTAAAAGGGACCGCTCGCGAAATCGAAATAGAACTGCGCTCGATTGCCGGCGAGTGATTTGCGCAAGCCATCGAACACTTCGAGGGGCAGGCCGCCAGAATTGGCAGGCGTCTTCACCATGATCGGCGGCACTGCTCCGATGAGGACGAGCTTCGCCGTGCGTCCGTTGCCGTGGCGGGCGACGTAATGAGTGGCTTCGCCGCCGCCGGTCGAGTGGCCGATATGGATCGCGTCCCTCAGACCGAGATGCTCGACCACCGCCGCCACATCGGCGGCATAGCGATCCATGTCGTGACCGCCGCTCACCTGTGCGGAACGGCCGTGTCCACGCCGGTCATGGGCGATGGTGCGATACCCCTTGCCGACGAAGAATAGCATCTGCGTGTCCCAGTCGTCGGCGCTGAGCGGCCAGCCATGATGGAAGACGATCGGTTGGGCGTCCTTCGGACCCCAGTCCTTGTAGTAGATCTCGGTGCCGTCCTTGGTGGTAATGGTGCTCATGTTGCTTGATCCTTGCTGTGAGCTACGGAAGTTGGGCTCTTGGTCGGCTGCCTCTTGCGCGAGCGTAAATTTGGGCAATCCAGTTGCGACGCTCGCGGCGACGGCGCCGAGGAGAACGGCTCGGCGACTTGCCGGTGGCGCGAAGGGCAGCTTGCGGTTCATCGTTTAATCCCTTTCGAGTTCTCTTCAGACGGTGCCGTTACGCCGCAACACCGCTTCGCCGGGGCGAGGCGTGGTCGAACCAGTCTTTGAACGACCTCGAACCGATGCGGGCGCCCGCGCCCGGGACAAGCGAGCGGTCGTCTAGCTCGGTCCCGAAATAGAGCGCATGAGGATCGCCGATCACCCTCCTGGGATCGTTGGCGAGCTGCAGAAAACGCGCGACCAGCTCGTTCATGCGGAAGGGCTCGGGGCCGCCGATCTCCATCACGCCGTTAATCGGCTGGGAGAGGGCTACGTCGGCCATGATGTCTGCAACGTCGTCGGAAGCGATCGGCTGAAAATACGCGGACGAAACCGTTGCAATGTCGCCCACCGTTCCGCCCTGGGCGATGCCACCCAGGAATTCGAAGAACTGCGTTGAGTGAACGATGGTGTAAGGGATGGCGGAGTCCCGGATCAGCTTTTCCTGGGCCATCTTGGCGCGCATGTAGCCGCTCTTAGGCAGGCGCTCGGCGCCCACGATCGAGAGCGCGATGTGGTGCTTCACGCCGGCCGCCTTGCCCGCGGCGAGCAGGTTCCGGCCGGAGGTCTCGAAGAACTCCAGAACGGCCTTGTCTTCAAATGACGGAGAATTTGCCAGGTCGATGACGACCTGCGCTCCCGACAGAGCCTCTGCAAGTCCTTCGCCGGTGATCGTGTTGACACCCGAATTCGGCGACGCCGCCAATACGTCGTGGCCCTTCACGCTCAGCCTTGCGACGGTCTTGGATCCGATGAGGCCGGTGCCACCAATAACGACGATTTTCATGTCATTCTCCTGTTCTGACTTCAAAAAAGATCTGCTTGGACCACTGCCCGGCCGGTGCATTCCTCGATGAGAGAAGGCGCGTCGACGGCCCGCTCGATCGCCAGCCGAAGGGTCGGCTCAAAGCCGATGAACGCCGTCGCCATCATCAACAGAAGATTGATGCAGCCGAGAACCCACAGCAATTCACGGGGCGCCTTGTAGGAGCCGTAATAGAGGCCGCGCGACACATGGATGTAGACCGCGATGAAGAAAAACGATGCGCCGTTCGAATGCAGGTAGCGCAGCAGCCAGCCCGAATTCACGTCGCGCATGATCTTGTCGACCGATTGGAAGGCCAGCGTCGTGTCGGCCGCGTAGTGCATGGCAAGCACCACTCCGGTCACGATCTGCGCCGCCAGCATCATCGACAGGATGCCCCCGAACGAATAGGCGTAGTTCAGGTTGCGCGGAACCGGATAGACGATGAACTGATCATGCACCAGACGCAGCACCGGCAGTCGGGCATCGAACCAGTGTCCGATCCTGGTCCTGGGAACATAGGTAGAATGTCCACCGCTCATCGCATTGCCTCTGGTCCTCGGCCGGGCTTCCCGGCCGACTGATGCCGTTGCGCGGGTAGATCGGCCAGGCCGTCCCGCGAGCGAACCTGTCAGCATGGCTGTCGCCGCTGGCGGCAGAGTCAGGATTGCGAGGAGCGGGCGCAACCGCCGCAGGATGACGCGCGGGTGCTGCCGAGCGCCTCGTCCATGAGACGGCGGATGGTGCGCGCGCAACCGCCGCATCTGGCGCTGCAGCCGAGACAGCCATAGATTTGGCTGATTGAGCGCGGCTGCTCCGCCTCGACGACGGAGCAGACATCCCGATCGCTCAACACATTGCACGAACAGACGATCATGGCGCGTTTCCTCGACGGCCCTAACCAAAACAGGCGGTCAGTATTCCCAGGGGCCCGGCACCCAGCGAAAGACGTCGCCGTCGGCGGCCACATGGCAGACGGACGGAAACGACAGGTGCGTGGCCACCAGCGACTCGCGGTTCGCCGCCAGCTCCCGCAGAAGACGGACGCGGACGCGGGCCGCCTCCTCGGGGTCGTGTTCGAAGCCGTTGTACCAGTCGGGGTGGTCGAAGCCGACCTGGAACACGGCGTCGCCGGCGAAGGTCAGCCGGCCGCCGCCGGACGCCAGCCGGACCACACTGTGCCCGGGGGTGTGGCCGCCGGTGCGTTGGACGAGCACTCCCGGCGCCACCTCATACTCGTTCTCGAAGGTCCGCATCTGGCCGTGGTACTCCTCCAAGAAGCGCTTGCCCGTCCGCCGCAGCGCATCCGGGAATCCCGGCGGCATGGAGACGCGGGAGAAATCGGGTGCCTCCCAGAACTTGGCCTCGGCGTCAGCCACGTGGATCCGCAGGTCAGGACGCAGCTGCTCCCTCACCCCGTCGACGAGCAGACCGCCGACGTGGTCCATGTGCAGGTGGGTCAGCACCACGTCGGTAACGGACGAGAGATCGATGCCGGCGTCCTCCAGCCGACGGATCAACTGCCCGGCCCGCTTCAAGTCCGGGAACTCCATCCCCATCCCGGCGTCGACGAGTATGGTCCGGTCGCCGCTGCGCACCAGGACCACGTTCAGCGCCCACTCGAGCACGTCCGGCGGCAGGAACTTGTCCTCCAGCCAGGCCGCACGGTCAGCCGGGTCGGCGTTGTGGCCCAGCATCGCGCCCGGCAACGATAGCACCCCATCGCTGACCACCGTCACGTCGATCGAGCCGACCTTGAGCGCGTAGCGCGACGGAACCAGTTCATGCTCCGGTCTACCGTGGATGTACCTCGCGTTCACCGTGTCGGCGCAGTGCTTGACCGAGGGATGTGAGGTGATGTTCAGATTCATGTCCGTCTCCTGCTGACCGCCTTGCCAAGGCCGTATCGGCCACCTCCGCCGCTGGCTCCCATGGATTGGCACGTACTCATGGAAGGCCATCCGGCTTCTGCGCAGGAAATTGCGCCGCATCCACCCACGCGGCTATCGAGCGGAAGCGTCGGTCAGGCAATACGAAGGTCTATGGCAGACCCGCTGCGCGCAGGGGGTGATCTGGCGCGAGCGTCGAAGGCGCTGCCTCGCGCGGCGAACATCGGCATGCCTCTTGACCGTCGGCGGTCCACCCGCGTGTGGGGAATCCTATGCCGAGGTATCGGTCCTTCACGGCCTTCATGCAGTCGACGGCACGCGCGCTCTCAGCATAGCGTTCTACGCATGTCTTTGGTCGGCACGCTGGCGGAACGAGTGGAATTTACCCGTGCCAAAGATGTTTACGAGCAAGTGACCCCCACCGGTGGCGAGCAGGGCGCTTGTATATGCCCCCTGCGGCGGCGAAGCGCATCAGGAAGGAAAGGCATCAATGAGCCGGATAGCTGTACTTGTTGCAACGGGTATTCTCGCCGGTGATGCGGCAGCACTCGAGCGGCACAACGTGTCGCAAATGTCGGGTGAGGCGGTTGGTAGAGTCCTTCAATCGGAGCGTCGATCCATTCTTCGCCACCACTCGGCACGTGTAGATAAACTGATGCTCTACGATATATACGCGCGTGATTATCGGTCTTGCAAATCCGGCGAAGCAGCCGTGTCGACGCGCGTTCCGACTAAGGACGGTCTATACAGAGTCCTCCGATGTGCAAAGGTGACGAAGTCGTTTTCGCGCCTTTGAGCGTGGCTGCGGCGATAACAATGCGGTGCCGATGGAGCGGATTGGGCGCTTGGCTGATAGGACCGGGTCCAGGGTGCTGTCGATTTCATTAGGCAGTGAGCGGCCCGGTTGGGTCGGGTGAAACCGACACCAAGGCATAATAGACCTCTGCATCGACCCAGCGCATGCTCGCGCGCACGCCCACGCGAAAGTATGGCCATGGAAAGCTATTTCGGCCGCGCCTTCGATGCGCTGCCGGCCATGATGTGGACCGCAGCGCCCGACGGGCGCATCGATTTCGTCAACCGACGCTGGTCCGACTACACCGGTCTCAGCGTCGACGAAGCCCATGGCTGGGAGTGGCAGGCCGTCGTCAGCGCGGACGATTTGCCCAAGTTGCTCGAACTGTGGCGGTCGATCTTGGCGTCAGGCGAGCCCGGCGAGATGGATGCACGCGTACGACGCTTCGACGGAGAGTATCGTTGGTTTCGCGTCCACTTCAGTCCGATGCGCGACGACATCGGACAGATCGTCAAATGGTGCGGGGTCGGCATGGACGTCGACGATCTTCGCCGAACTCAGGAGACCCTGCGTCAACGCGAGCTCGACTTTCAGCTGATCGTCGACAGCATTCCGATTCCGGTCGCCGTGACGACACCGTCAGGCGAGGTCGAGGGCCTCAATCAACTGACACTCGACTACTTCGGCAAGTCTCTCGAGGAACTGAAAGGCTGGAAGGCCTCAGACGTCGTCCATCCGGATGACCTGGAGCAAACGATCGCCGCACAACTCGAGGCGCACCAGAAGGGCAGTACGTACAACGTCGAGAGCCGCCATCGCCGCGCCGATGGCGTTTATCGCTGGTACAATGTTCTCGGCATGCCTCTGCGGGATTCGCAAGGCGACATCCTCCGCTGGCTTCACTTGCTTGTCGACATCGATGATCGCAAGCGGGCTGAGGAGGCGCTCAGCGCGAGCGAGCGTTACGCTCGCTCGATCGTGGACAGCATCCCCGGCATGGTCGCTGCATTTACGCCTGATGGCGAACTCGAATTCGTCAACCGTCAGATCGTCGAATTCTTCGGCAAGCCGCTTGAGGAGTTGAGGCGCTGGGCGACCAGCGACATGACTCACCCGGAGGATCTATCGCGTGCCGTCGAGTCCTTCACGCGATCGATCGCGTCGGGTGAACCCTTCGAGGACGAAGTCCGCGCTCGACGATTCGATGGCGTCTACCGGTGGTTTCAGTCTCGTGGATTTCCTCTAAGGGACACCGACGGCCGCATTGTTCGCTGGTACAATCTGCTCATCGACATCGACGAGAGAAAGCGCGCCGAAGAAGCGCTGCTTGCGAGTGAGCGCGAGGCGCGGCTGATTGTCGACAGCATTCCCGGCCAGGTCGCGATCTTTTCGCCCAACGGTGAGGTGGAATTCGTGAACCATCGGCTCCGCGAGTATTACGGTGCAACGCTTGAGGAGTTGCAAAACTGGGCGTCGGGGGATTCGATCCATCCCGACGATCTTCCGCGCGCGGTCGAGATCTTTGCGCAAGCGATGGCGTCAGGGCAGCCCGTCAAGAACGAAACCCGCAATCGACGCTCCGATGGTGTCTACCGCTGGTTTGAGTCTCGGGTACGTCCGCTCAAGGATGCGAACGGACGTATCGTGCGCTGGTACGGTCTCTTCATTGACGTCGACGACCGCAAACGCGCGGAGCGGGCGCTGCATGAGAGCGAGCGCCAGTTGCGCCTGATCGTCGACACCATTCCGGGCCAGATCGCTGTGTTTGGAGCCCGGGGAGAAGTCGAAGCCCTAAACAAGCAGTTCCTCGCGTATCTGGGCCAAACCCAGGAGGAGTTCGCAAACTGGGCCAGCAACGGCACGGTCCATCCCGACGATCTTGTTCGTTACAGTGATACCTTGAAGCGTTCCCTCGACACTGGCCTTCCGATCGACTGCGAAACGCGGCTTCGGCGCTTCGACGGGGTCTATCGCTGGTTCCAGGTTCGAGGCGATGCGGTGCGGGACGCCGCGGCGAACATCGTTCGCTGGTATTGTCTGATGTCCGATATCGACGAGCGCAAGCGCGCCGAAGAGGCTCTCACGGCACGCGAACGTAACCTCAACGAGATCATCAACACGATTCCCGTGCTGGCATGGTCTGCGTGCCCAGATGGCTCCGCCGAATTCTTCAACCAGCACTATCTTCACTATGTGGGTCTCTCTATCGGCCAAGAAAAGGATTGGGTACCGACAACTGCGCTGTCCGAGTACTGGGACCTGACCGCAGCAGTCCACCCAGATGACGTGGACGGACTTACTGCTAAGTGGGAGACCATTCTAGCATCCGGAAAATCGGGGGAAGCGGAGGCCCGCCTTCGCCGTTTCGACGGCATTTACCGATGGTTTCTAATTCGTGCCAATCCGCTGTGCGACGAAGCCGCGAACATCGTGAAATGGTACGGAGTCAGTATCGACATAGACGACCGAAAGCGCGCCGAGCAAGCGCTCCGCGAGAGCGAGCGCAATTTCAAGCTGACCATCGACACGATTCCTGCGCTGGCGTGGACGGCTCATCCTGACGGCTCAGCCGAATTTCTCAGTCAGCACTACCTCGAGTATGTCGGTCTCAGCGCCGAGCAGGCGCAGGGTTGGGGCTGGGCGGGGACCGTTTATCCGGAAGACCTGAGTGAGCTGACAGCCACGTGGCAGGCCATCATGGCCTCGGAAAAGCCGGGAGAGGCAGAAGCGCGGCTTCGCCGGTTCGACGGCGAGTATCGGTGGCTTCTGTTCCGCGCTAGTCCATTGCGAGATGCATCAGGGAACATCGTCAAATGGTATGGGGTCAATACCGATATCGACGACCGCAAGCGCGCCGAGACAAATCTCGCTCGCGAGAAGCAACTGCTGGAGATGATAGCGTCCGGCAGCCCGCTTCGTGATGTTCTCAGCGCCCTGTGCAAGATGGTCGAAGAGGCTGGCCCCGGCTGCTATTGTGATGTCCACCCGATCGATTGGAGCGGCCCGACCATCGAATACAGCGTGGCGCCTTCGCTTCCTGCCAGTTACACCGACCCGATTGCGGGGCTCTCCCTTAGCGGCGACGCATTGCCCTGCGCGTTAGCGGTCCGTCAGAAGGTACAGGTGGTTGCGGAAGATATTGATACGGACCTACGCTGGCGGGACTCCTCTGTCCGAACCCATGTTCTGGAGCACGGGCTGAGATCGGTCTGGAGCACGCCGATTTATGCAAAGGATGGACGCGTCCTTGCCACCCTTTGCCTCTATCAGCGCCAGCCCGCAAGCCCGTCGCCGCTGCATCAAAGTCTCATTGCCCATGCGACGCACCTCGCTAGCATCGCCATCGAACGTTCGCGAACTGAGGCAGCGCTCAGGCGCAGTGAGGCATTTCTTGCCGAAGGCCAGCATCTCGCGCGGATGGGCAATTTTTCCTGGCATGTCGCGACGGGCGAGATCACGTGGTCCGAGCAACTCTATCGCATCTTCCAGTTTGATCCGGGCGTCCTCGTGACGCTCGAACTGATCGCCAGCCGGGTTCATCCTGAAGACATGCCTTTGATGGCAGATATGATCGAACGGGCGACGCGTGGGGAAAGTGATTTCGAATACCAGCATCGGATCGTCCTGCCCGACAACTCAATCAAGCACCTGCACCTGATCGCGCATCGGGCTAGAGGCGATCCGGGCCAAATGGAGTATATCGGTGCCGTTCTCGACATCTCACAACGCCGGCTCGCCGAAGAGGCACTCAGCAAGGCCCGTTCCGACCTCGCCCACGTCACCAGGGTCACTAGCCTCGGCGCGTTGACGGCGTCGATCGCGCACGAAGTCAACCAACCACTGTCAGGCATCATCACCAATGCCAGCACATGCCTGCGCATGCTGGCCGCGGATCCGCCGAACATTGACGTAGCCAGGGAGACCGCGCGGCGCACGATCCGCGACGGCAACCGTGCGGCCGACGTGATTGCGCGTCTGCGTACGCTTTTCAGCAAGAGGACCGCAAGCATTGAGCCGATCGATTTGAACGAGGCAGCCCGAGAGGTAATAGCCCTGTCCTGGGGTGACCTTCAGCGAAGCGGCGTGATTGTGCGCACCGAACTGGCAGACGGGCTTCCACTTGTCGGCGGCGACCGCATTCAGCTCCAGCAGGTCTTCATGAACCTTCTGCGCAATGGCGTGGATGCGATGAGCGGCGTCGGTGACCGACCGAGGCGGCTGTTGATCAGGACCGAACAGGACAAAGATGATCATGTGCGCCTGAGCGTGCAGGACACCGGTCTCGGTTTCGGACCCGACGGCACAGAGCGACTCTTTGAGGCGTTCTACACGACCAAAAGCGATGGGATGGGGATAGGGCTGTCCATCAGCCGCTCCATCATCGAGAGCCATCGCGGGCGCCTATGGGGGCAAACAAATGATGGCCCAGGTGTGACGTTCTCGTTTTCCATTCCTGCCTATTCCGGGGATGAGAAGGCTCTCCACGGCGCGAGCACCCAGCACGCGCCGGTCGCCAGCAATGCCCAGAGTTCAGCGGGGATTTCATGAATATTACACTTCCACTCGTGTCGGTTGTCGATGACGACGAGTCCGTGCGCGAGTCGCTGCCCGACCTGCTCAAGGCATTCGGATTCCACGCCGAGGCTTTCGCGTCGGCAGAAGAGTTTTTGGGGTCCGATATTGTCGGCAGGACCAGATGCCTGATCCTCGACGTCTCCATGCCAGGGATGTCAGGCCCCGACCTGCAGCAGGAACTCGAGCGTCGGGGTCTTCCAATACCGATCATCTTCATCACTGCGCACCGGGACGACAATGTGCGGCCGCGTTTGCTCGAGCAGGGCGCGGTGGAATGCCTCTTCAAGCCGTTCAGCGATGCGGACCTTCAGGAGGCCCTCAGCTCAGCGCTCAGTGGGCCGCCTTAGGCGTCACGCCACTTTGTGGCCATCCCGTGGAGGTAGGAGCGATGAATACAGATCTGGCGACTGCACCTGGCGATAAAGCGAGGTTGGCATTCATGTCGGACGAAACACCTGTCGTCTTCGTCGTCGACGACGATGTTTCCGTGCGCGAGTCTCTCGAATTGCTGATCCGGTCCGCCGGCTGGCAACCGAATACGTTCGAGTCGGCCCAGGAATTCCTCTCGTGTCCGCGAGCGCTGGTTCCGAACTGTCTGGTCCTCGACGTCAATCTTCCGGATCTGAGCGGGCTCGATTTGCAGCGGTTCGTCTCCGTCGAGCGGACTGATATGCCGATCATCTTCGTCACAGGCTACGGCGATGTACCGATGACGGTGAAGGCGATGAAGGCTGGCGCTGTCGAGTTCCTGATGAAGCCCTTCAGCGACGAGGTGCTGCTGACCGCCATCGGGCAGGCGCTGGATCGCAGCAGGAATTTGCTTGCCCAAGACTCTGAAATCCACGCGCTGCGGGATCGCTACGCATCACTCAGCCGTCGGGAGCACGAAGTGATGACGCTGGTGGTCTCCGGTCTGCTGAACAAGCAGGTCGGCTTCGAGCTCGGTATCAGCGAGATCACCGTGAAGGCACACCGAGGCCAGGTGATGCGTAAGATGAAGGCTCGCTCTCTCCCCGACTTAGTGAACATGGCGGCAAAGCTCAGCATCGCTCACTAGCTCGGGGATGCGCCGCGTCCAACTCATCCCCATGGTCGGTCTCCAGCGAACGGCAGTTCTGGCGCTTACGCGCTTCGGCGAACGAAGCACTATCTCAGGCTAACCAATACAAAAGTATCGACGATGCCATCAGCTTGCGCAGCGTTATCTGCGCAATCCGATCCAAAAGTATTGACGACACCATCGTACAATAGATTTGCCACCGCACTTGATCGAACCTGTCCATGACATCCCGTCACGCACGCGTGGCTTAATGGAAAGGAATCGCGTCATGAAGCACTTGTTTCTCGTTGCACAGCTTCTATCAGCGTTTCGTGAATTCGTCGCGCCCCACTACCGGCCGGAGCTCCACTACATGCGCGGACCCGGACCCGCCTACGCGCGCCGGATGGTCATGGTCGATGCGAGACGCGCATTGCCGACATCGCGCGCCGACCGTCGATGACAAGACGGTGCCTCAGCGAGGTAAGGGCAGCGGGCAGCGTACCGTTTTGGTGTCTGCATAAGCTGAATTTCCACAGCTCGCAGGCGGCGTTTGGCGATCGCGGGAGCGAAATCCTGCCAGTCCAGGAGCTCTGATATGAAACCGAAGCAAGCAGTTGACTGTAGCCTTCATCCGTTCTGCCGCTGCCATGCCAGATGCGTCGTCGAGAACGGTCGCAAACCCGCGCGCAGCAAGGGCTTCCTAGGCATACTGCTGGTCCTGGGCATCGCCTTTGTGGTCGGCGCACGCGTGCTCCTCATGGCACCGTATGCGAGTGCGCATGATGCCTTGCCAACCGCTGTGCAGCCGCAGGGATGGTCTTATCCCTTCTCCTGTTGCTCGGGCTACGATTGCCGTGAAGTCGCGGACAATGCCATCGGTGAGCGGCCGCAAGGCTACGTAATCAAGGGTACGGGGGAGGTGATTACCTATTCGGACAGCCGCATCAAAAGCAGTCCCGATGGCGTGTTTCATTGGTGTTCGGTGGCCGGGGCAGATGACGGGCACACCGTCTGCCTGTTTGTACCGCCGCGTGGGTTCTGATTCTCGCAACGGCTCGATCCCGAGCCGTGTTGCTACCTCTCGGATCGCGTCCATGATGAAACCTGCACAAGCCAGCTCGATTCTCGCCAAGCAGACCATGCCCCTGGCTCTCGATGGCGACACGGTCGAGGCATTCAGCGTCCCGGCCTGCCTGACCGAGATCGAGGTTCTCGTCAAAGGCACCTGGGAGCCCAAGATCCGTTTCGATCTGCGGGCCAGCCCGGACCTGCCGCTCTTGATATGCAGTCGTGCAGGCCTGCAAAGCGCTATCATGAACCTGCTGTTCAATGCACGCGACGCAATGCCGGGGGGCGGCGTGATCTCGCTCGTCGCTGCCGCCATCTATGAGGGCCACATCGCGACGGAGATTGAGGTGCTTGTAACCGACAGCGGGTTCGGCATGGCGACCGATACACTGCTGCGGGCCATCGATCCCTTCTTCACTACAAAGACGACCGGGCTGGGCGGCCTTGGCTTGCCGATGGTCACGCATTTCGCGGAGGAGGCAGGAGGACGCCTTTACATCGAAAGTGAGCCAGGCATCGGCACAATCGTGACCTTGCGCTTGCCCGTTCGTCCGGCCACCTCCGATGGAGAGAGGACATGATCGAACAACGGCCCCTGACGTCCCGGTATCGCGGCATGGACGAGAACGCTAAAGCGCTGCCGGGCACCGATCCGAGAGTGCTGCTCGCCTCGATCGTCCACGATTTCAACAATTTTCTGACCCCGATCGTCACGATCATGGAGGAGCTGCAAAGTCAGAAGGTCGGCTCGCCAACGCAGCTCAAACGCATCGACGGCGCGATATTCTGCGCGTTCCGCGCCAAAACACTGGCACGGCAGCTGCTCGATTTTGCTACTCCCCAGAAAATCGAGCCAGCAATGGTGGATATCAGCCAGCTCCTCGAGTCCCTGGAGCCGGTCCTGGCAAGCGTGTTGCCTGCGCCTATCATCATTCGGCTCGATGTTGCCGACGGTCTTCCACCTGCCTTTATCGACCGCCAGCTTATGGAGCGGGCATTGCTCAATCTGGTGCTCAACGCCCGCGATGCGATGCCGGACGGCGGGGAGGTTGTCATCGCCGCCGCCATTGGTCGACGGTCCGGTAGCAGTTCCCAGTCGCGCGAACCGATGATCCGCTTGTCGGTTGCCGATACGGGTATCGGCATGAGCCCCGCGACGCTGCGAAGTGCGGGGGCGCCCTACTTCTCGACCAAAAGTCACGGAACAGGGCTCGGCCTGGCGATGGTGTGCCAACTTATGGAAAGTCAAGGCGGTGGGCTGTCGATCACCAGCACCCCATATCACGGCACTGCGATCGACTTATGGCTGCCCGTGATGCCATCTTCCGTTGTCGGCTCACGTTGACGATCGATCAGAAGGTCGTGCCATGAAACTCCGGGTCCTCACCTCACGGCTGGCAACAGCGTTTTGCGTTTCCGTGCCGGCGCGCGGCGCTGGCGTAATCTCATTTTGTTCGACTATCTGGCCGGACGCTCGTTCCGTCGGGGTTGAGCGATGTTGCGGCAATCGATGAAGTGGGAGCGACAGTGGTCGGGCAAGCCATGAGTGCTGGGCAAGTCGCTCCGGCGCGCAGGCCGCGTGTCGTCATCATCGGCGCCGGCTTCGGCGACACCAACGCTGCGAGGGAGTGTCGAAAATTTTGTGCGTGAGGCCATGATGATGGAAAGGAGAGAATCATCACATGGCTATCGAGAAAGAACTGCTGGATCAGCTGCTTGCCGGTCGTGATCCGAGGGATTTGTTTGCCAAGGATGGTCTGCTCGACGACCTGAAGAAGGCGCTTTCGGAGCGCATTCTGAACGCCGAGCTCGACGAGCACCTGGCGGACGAAGGTGCCGACGGCAACGCCAATCGCCGCAACGGGCATTCGAAGAAGACGGTGCTGACGGGGACGTCACAGATGACGCTGGCGATCCCGCGCGACCGGGCCGGCACCTTTGATCCGAAGCTGGTCGCCAAGTACCAGCGGCGGTTTCCCGACTTCGACGACAAGATCATCTCGATGTATGCGCGCGGCATGACGGTGCGCGAGATCCGCGGCCATCTGGAGGAGCTCTACGGCATCGAGGTCTCGCCGGACCTGATCTCGGCGGTCACCGACGCGGTGCTGGAGGAGGTCGCCGAATGGCAGAACCGGCCGCTGGACGCGGTCTATCCCGTCGTCTTCTTCGATGCCATTCGGGTCAAGATCCGCGACGAGGGCTTCGTGCGCAACAAGGCGGTCTACATCGCGCTCGGCATCCTGCCCGACGGCACCAAGGAGGTCATGGGCATCTGGATCGAACAGACCGAGGGCGCCAAGTTCTGGCTGCGCGTCATGAACGAGTTGAAGAACCGCGGCGTCGGCGACGTCCTGATCGCCGTCGTCGACGGGCTGAAGGGCTTTCCCGAGGCGATCAACGCCGTCTTTCCCCAGACCGTGGTGCAGACCTGCATTGTGCACCTGATCCGCCATTCCCTGGAGTTCGTGTCGTGGAAGGACCGCAAGGCGGTCGTGCCGGCGCTCAGGGCGATCTACCGGGCCATGGACGCCGAGGCCGGCCTGCAGGCCCTGGAGGCGTTCGAGGCCGGTCACTGGGGCCAGCGCTACCCGGCGATCGCCCAGAGCTGGCGGCGCAATTGGCAACAGGTCATTCCGTTCTTTGCTTTCCCTGAGGGCGTGCGCCGCATCATCTACACCACAAACGCCATCGAGGCGCTCAACTCCAAGCTGCGGCGCGCCGTCCGAACCCGGGGCCATTTCCCCAATGACGACGCCGCCATGAAGCTGCTATATCTGGTTCTGAACCACGCGGCCGAGGAATGGAAACGACCGCCGCGCGAGTGGTTCGAGGCCAAGACCCAATTCGCCATTGTCTTCGGCGAACGGTTCGTCGGTCGGTGACGAAAACGGGCCTCGCGCACAGAATTCCTTACAGTCCCACGCTGCGATCGGCCTCAGAAAAGCCGACGTCGACGTGACAGTGATCGACCGCCGCAACTACTACCTGTTCCAGCCTCTGCTCTACCAGGTGGCGGCGGCCGGGCTGTCGCCGGCGCAGATCGCCATGCCGATCCGTCACATCCTCAAGCGACAGAGCAACGCGACAGTGCTGATGGACAAAGTCGAGGACATCGACACCGCGTCGCGCCTGGTGATCATCGTCAACCGCCGGATTCCGTACGACTACCTCGTCATCGCGACCGGCGCCCGCCACGCCTATTTCGGCCATGACGAATGGGAGCAGGTGGCGCCCGGCCTGAAGACGATCGGCGACGCCACCGTGTGCTCGATCTGCTTCAAAGCGCCGGTGTCGAGATCGTCATTCCGCCGCGATCAAACCGAAAACAACCACGCCGCTACGACACAGAGCTCTACAAGGCCAGGCATCTCACCGAGAACTTCTTCGCAAAGCTCAAACAGTACCGTGCCATCGCAACCCGCTACGACAAGCGCGCAACCAACTTCCTCGGCGCCATACACCTCGCCGCAGCCGTCATTCTCCTCAACTGATCACAGGCCCTACGCAAGAAGCTGCTCACCTTCGTAATCGTCGGTGGCGGGCCGACCGGTGTCGAACTCGCCGGAGCCATCGTCGAACTGGCGCGCAAGGCAATAGTTGGGGACTTTCGCCATATCGATTCGTCCACCGCCCGTATCATCCTGGTCGAAGCTGGGCCGCGTTTGCTTGCGGCCTTTCCAGAAGACCTGTCCGCCTCTGCAAAGAGACAGCTGGAAAAACTCGGCGTCGAAGTGCGGCTTGGCCATGCGGTCACGCAATGCAACGAGAATGGCGTCGTGCTCGCCGACGGGCACACCATCGCCTCGGCCTGCATCCTGTGGGCTGCGGGCGTGCAGGCCTCGCGTGGAGCGAAGTGGCTCAACGCAGAAGCCCACCGGGCGGGCCGCGTCATCGTGGGTGACGATCTCAGCCTGTCCGGCGATCCCGAGATTTTTGTCATCGGCGACACGGCGCTGGTGAAGGGCGATGGCGGCAAGCCGGTGCCGGGCGTAGCGGCCGCGACCAAACAGATGGGCAAGTACGTCGCCCGGCTCATCAAGGCGCGGCTAGCCGACAAAACCGTTCCGCTACGTCGACTACGGCAATCTTGCCACCATCGGCCGCTAGGCGGCCGTTGCAGACTTCGGCTGGATCAGGCTGAGCGGGTTCATCGCCTGGCTGCTGTGGACGTTTGCCCACTTGTGGTTCCTGGTCGGCTTCCGCAACCGCATCGTCGTCTTCCTCGATTGGGCCTGGGCCTATGTCACATTCGATCGCGGCGCGCGCCTCATAACCGAACGACGCAGCACCTGAGAGCCGGCTGCCGCATCGGGCCGACTCGCGCCATGACGGAGCTGGTGCTGATCGTCCCATTCACAGCCGGCTTCGGGTATCCTTCTGCGAGCGGATTTGAGGATTATCGAAGGATGCACGCCGCATCGGACGCCGCCCCGGCGCGGCGCAAACATCTCGGAGAGCATGGAGCTTCGCTCGTTCGGGTCGTGACGCGGTTGCATCTCGGCGTTGTGTTCGCCTAACCACTCTGCCGCATCGAACCGATCACGGTTGGAATGAGCTCAGAGACCGTCGGGTGGATCGGCACCGCCCACTGCAGGTCGCGATATGGCGTGCTGGCGTTGATGGCGTCGAGTATGCCGTGAATGGCCTCGTCGCCACCCGGCCCGAGGATCGCGGCGCCGAGGATATTGCCCGTTTCGGCATTAGCGACCACCTTCATGAATCCAAGCGTTTCGCCTTTTTCGACAGCGCGCCCGACACGCGTCATCGGCCGCGTGCCGACGAGGACTGGCAGGCCGGCACTCCGCGCTTCCGCTTCGCTCATACCGGTGCGTCCCAGCGGCGGGTCGATGTAGAGCGCGTAGCCTGGTACGCGGTCGCTGACCTTACGGCGCCCCCCGTCGAGCAGATTTGCGGCAACGATCTCGAAATCGTTGTAGGCCGTGTGGGTGAAGGCACCGCGGCCGTTGCATTCGCCTAGCGCGAAGACACCTTCGACATTGGTTGTGAGATGGTCGTCGACCGTGATGAAGCCGCGGGCGTCCCACGCGATTCCTGCTTCATCGAGACCTAGGTCATCGGTGTTGGGGCGGCGCCCAACCGCGAGGAGCACGTGGCTGCCGACCACGTCGCGGGGCTCGCGCGCGCAGTGAAGGCCGACGCGGATGTACTCGCCTTCGGGCGCGAAGCTTATGCATTCGGCGTCGAGCCTGATCGCAATACCTTCGCGCTCGAGAATGTCCTTGATCGAGGCGGAGACATCGTCGTCCTCGCGCGAGACCAGGCGGGGCCCTTTTTCCACGACGGTTACTTCGGCGCCAAAACGGCGGAACATCTGTGCGAACTCGAGCCCAACATAGCTGCCGCCGATCACGACAAGGTGGCTCGGCACCTGGTCGAGTGCGACCATGTCGGCATTGTCGAGGACATTAACTTGTTCGATGCCGGGCATGTTCGGTCTTGCCGCCCGGCCGCCGACATTGATGAAGATCCTCGGCGCAGAGAGCACGTCGCCTCCGACCTCAACCGTGTGCCCGTCGATAAACCGGGCGTGGCCGCGGATGACGGTGCAGTTCTCCATGCCGGTCAGCCAGCTCTCGAGACCCGAACGGGCATCGAGCGTTACTTTGGCTGCGCGCGCGTGGACCTTCTTCATATCAATTGCGATCTCGCCTCCAACCGCGACGCCGTAGTCGCCGGCGCGCCGCGCGAGATGGGCCGCATACGCGCTCGCGACCATGGCCTTCGTGGGCATGCAGCCGGTGTTGACGCAGGTCCCACCGAAGAACTTCCGTTCGATCAGCGCGACCTTCATGCCGGCCGCTGTCAGGCGCCCGGCGAGGGAAGGTCCGGCTTGCCCGGCGCCGATGATGATGGCGTCGAAGCTATTGTTCATGACACGCCTCCGAGGATCTGCGCCGCGCCGTCCAGCGTACCGATGAGGGCGCCAACCGGGCTCAGTACCGCGACGTAGCGGGTCGGCATCAAATCGAAATTGGATGATCCGGTCATAGCGGTCTCCGTGGTTGGCACTTTACGGCCGGCAAGCGGTGCCCCTCCGCTTGCACGTCGGCCGCGCCGTAGCGTTCGGTCTTGATGATGGCCGGGTCTATTCCGGCCGCGATTGTTCCCTCGGCCGCCGTCTCCACGAACGGGTTCGAACCGCAGATCAGCACTTGGCGAACCGGCATCTTCATGGCCGTCACGATGCCGGCAATGAATTCGGCATCAATGCGTCCGGCCCGGAATGAGTGCGCGCCGGCCTCCCGCGTCAGCGTCACCATCAGGCAGAAGCTATTGCCGGAGACCGCCAACTCCGACAGTTCGTCGAAGAACAGGAGCTCTTCGCGCGATCGCGCTGAGAACACCAGTGCTACCGGATCCCGTGACCCGATCGCTGCCCGGTGGCGCAGCATCGACATGAAGGGTGCCACACCCGAGCCGCCGCCAAGGAAAAGCACCGGGCCGCCGTCCTCGGGGGTCCAGACAAAGTGTCCACCGATCGGGCCGCCTATCTCGATTTCATCGCCCACCTGCGCAGCATCATGCATGAAGGGTGAGACCTCGCCGTCATCGAACCTTTCGATCGCGAGTTCGAGCTCTCCTGCTCTACCAGTCCCGGGCGCAGAAGCGATCGAGTAGCTGCGTTGGGCGCGATAGCCGTCCGGCGCCGTCAGCCGCAGCAAAACGTGTTGACCAGGCCGGAACGACATGGGTTCCGGAAGGCGGAAGAGGAAGCTTTTCACGCGCGGCGACAGCCTCTCGATACGCGTGATGATTGCGTTCTGCCAGGTCATAGGTGGGTCAATCGTTCGTGTAGCGCTGTTCGCGCCAAGGGTCGCCGTAGTGGTGATAGCCGCGCAACTCCCAGAAACCGAGCTGATCGCGCTCGGCGAACTGGAGCGCATTCACCCATTTTGCGGATTTCCAGAAATAGAGATGCGGCACCAGCAGCCGCGCCGGTCCACCATGTTCAGCCGTGATCGGCTGGCCGGCGTACCTGGTTGCCACCATCGCCTTGCCCGCGAGGAGATCGGCCGATGGCACGTTCGTGGAGTAGCCATCGTACGAATGCGCAAGCGTGTAGGCGGTCGGCGCCTCCAGATTGGCCGCTGCAAGAAGATCGTCGATCAGCACGCCTTCCCAGAATGTGTTGAACTTCGACCAGGTCGTCACGCAATGGATATCTCGGGTCATTTTGGTCTGCGGCAGAGCGTTGAACTCCGCCCAGTTCCACTTCGCCACCGTGCGTGGCCCGACTTTCAGGGTGAATGTCCAATCTTCGGTGCTGATCCGGGGCGTTGGTCCTGCTGACAAGACCGGGAAGTCCGAGACGACATGTTGACCCGGTGGAAGACGGGTCGACTGTTCAGGATTGACCAGCCTGCGTACAAAGCCGCGTGTGACCATCACGATACTCCCTTTGCTCTCGCATCCTCGTTCATTCGGCCTGCTTCAAGGCGCCGTCCGTCTCCAGCCACCTGTCGAAGGCACCCGGCCAGGTGATTGTGGACGACGACCTTGTCGGTCGGGAAACCGGCTGCCTCGTCCGCAGCCGCCTGAGCCCGCGCGATCGCTTAGGCGTGCGGCGCCTATTCGATCGCGAACCTCGCACGGGCTGCGACTCAATCATCCGGACCTCGTCAGGTTCGTGTCGATCGGCAAAGTGCGGATGCGCTTGCCGGTCGCGGCGAAGATCGCATTCGTTACCGCAGGCGCTACGACCGCTGTCGGTGGCTCACCGATGCCGCCCGGGGCCTCAGTGCTCTTCACCAGGTGAGTCTCGACCACAGGAACCTCGTCGATGCGCATCGGCGGGTAGCTATCGAAGTTGCTCTGTTCGACCCGGCCGTCCTTGATCGTGATGGCGCCGTGCAGCGCGGCGGTCAGGCCGAAGATCGTGCCGCCCTCGATCTGCTGCGCGACCGTGTCCGGGTTGACGACCATGCCGCAATCGACGGCGCAGACGATGCGGTGGACGCGCACCGACCCGTCGCTGACCTCGACCTCCGCCACCTGGGCGAGATAGCTGCCGAAGCCGACCAAGAGCGAGACGCCGCGCCCGCGACCGGCCGGTAAGGGCTTGCCCCAGCCGGCCTTCTCCGCCGCGAGCGTCAAAACGCCGAGGGCACGCGGATTGTGGCCGAGCAACGCTTTGCGATAGGCGACAGGGTCCTGCTTCGCCGCCGCGGCCAATTCGTCGATGAAGCTCTCGACGACAAAGATGCTGTGGGTCACTCCGACGCCGCGCCAGAACGCAGTCGGGACACCAGGCGGCTCGACTCGAACATAGTCGACATGGATGTTGGGCAAGGCATAGGGCGGCTCCGCCGATCCCTCCACTGCATCGACGTCGACGCCGTTCTGGAAGAATGCCGGCACGTAACGCGCTGAGACAGACGAGCCGCAGACGCGATGCGTCCAGGCGACGGGCCTGCCACTCGAGTCCAGTCCCGCCGAGAGTCGGTCGTAATAATAGGGCCGGTACATGTCGTGCTGGATGTCCTCCTCGCGGCTCCACACGACCTTCACCGGCCCCTCCACCTGCTGCGCGACCTTGATCGCGAGCACCGGGCCGTCGACCTCGAGCCGACGGCCGAAACCGCCGCCGAGCAGATGATTGTGGATCGTGACCGCTTCCTTCGGCAGGCCGGTCAGCTCGGCTGCGGCGGCATGCATCTCGTGCATTGCTTGCGTGCCCACCCAGACGTCGCAGCCATCCTTTGTGACATGAGCGGTGCAATTCATCGGCTCCATGGTCGCGTGTGCAAGGAAGGGCATCTGATAGGTGGCATCGATCCGCTGCGCCGCTGCGGCAAACCCTTTGTCGACGTCGCCCTCATGGCGGGCGACCGCACCCGGCCGCTGCGACGCCTCTTCGAGCTGGCGGACGATGTCGGCGCTGCTGACCGCCGCGTTCGGGCCGTCGTCCCACTCGATCGCCGCCGCTTCCAGCCCCTTTTTGGCGGCGCCGAGATGATCGGCGACGACGGCGACGGCATTCTCGATGCGTACCACCTGGCGCACACCCTTGATCGCGCGCGCCGCTGCCTCATCGACGGCTTTCGGCTTGCCGCCGAAGACGGGCGAGATGGCGATTGCCGCGATTCCCATGCCCGGCAGCCTGACATCGATGCCGTAGTTGGCCTTGCCTCTCACCTTGTCCGGCGTGTCCAGCCGCTTCGCGGGAGTCCCGATGAGAACGAAGTCCTTGGGGTCTTTGAGTTGCACGCCGTCGGGTGCCGGCACCGGCAGGGCGGAGGCGTCATCGACGAGCTCGCCGTAGGCCAGGCTGCGCGTGGCGCTGGCGTCGGAAACGACGCCCAGCCTGGCACGACAGGTCGCAGGATCGACGTCCCAGCGCTTGGCAGCAGCCGTGATCAGCAGAGTGCGGCCAACCGCGCCGGCTTGGCGCAGCTGCGTCCACGCGGAACGGATCGATGAAGAGAGCCCCGTCCGCTGGACGACGAGCAGGTTGTTAAAATAGAGCGCATCGTCGGCGGGTGCATGCTCCAGTCGGACTTGGTCGAGGCCGACCTCCAACTCCTCCGCAAGCAACATGGGCAGCGACGTGTAGGTTCCCTGACCCATCTCGACCATGGGCATCACGAAGGTGACGACGCCCTGGCGGTCGATGTGGATGAAGGCATTAGGCGCGAACGCGGGTGTCGAGGCTTCGGCCGCCCGAGCGGTGCGCAGCGCCGGCGGCAGGGCAACGAAAAGAGCAAGCCCACCGCCGACTGCCGCTCCGACCTTGAGGAAACTGCGCCGGTCGAGGACCACGGGCAGATCGTGTGGCATTTGCGTGTCCTCCGTCAGGCTGCAGCGCGATGGATCGCGGCGCGGATGCGCTGATACGTGCCGCATCGGCAGACATTGCCGGACATAGCGCTGCCGATCTCGGCGTCGGTCGGCTTCGGTGTTTCCTGGAGCAGCGCCGTCGCCGACATGATCTGGCCGGACTGGCAATAGCCGCACTGCACTACTTCGAGGTCGAGCCAAGCCTGCTGCAGGGCTTTCCCCTCCGCTGTTTCGCTGATCGCCTCGATGGTCGTGATCTCTGAGGTTCCGACGCTATCGATCGGCGTGACGCAGGAACGGGTGGCGACGCCGTCGACATGAACTGTGCAGGCACCGCAGAGCGCCGCGCCGCAACCGAATTTCGTACCTGTCATGCCAAGCACGTCGCGCAGCACCCACAACAGCGGAGTGTCGTCGTCGACATCAACGCGATGCATTTGACCGTTGATTTTGATGGCGAAGGTCATGGCGTCCGCTCCTTGCCTCGTGGCTTGTTGACCCTGTCATCCACGGGTGCTGCGCATCTGCAAAAATTGGCGAGGTGAGGCCGGGCCGGCTGCGGCCCGCACGTTGGCATCTCGCCCGTCAGGCACACACGATCGACCGGCTGCGGAACCAAATCTATTGCACGATGGTGTTGGCGATACTTTTGTATTGTTCGATCGGCGAGAACCTACCGGATGTTTCTTACCGATACTAAAGTATCGACGACACTATCGTACCATCGCGCGAACACGACATCTGCTGCATTCTCTTGTGCCCAGATGGGCTCGACGCAGTTCGGTTCAGAGAATTGAGGCGACGAGTCTGCCAAGGCGGGCGCGCCGGCGAGGACCTCTACGAATACCCTTTCGTTGGCCCAAGGAGCAAAAGATGACCCCTAGCAGCAGCGTTCATGAAGCCAATGAGGACCGGGCGCATCCGTCGATGATGGCTTGGCGCGTGCATGAGTTTGGACCCCCAGACGTTATGAGGTTCGAGCAGGTCCCTCGACCCAACCCTGGTCCCGGCGAGGTTCTTGTCAAAGTCGAAGCCGCTGGCGTCGGTCCATGGGACGGCTGGATCAGAGCCGGAAAGAGTGTCTTGCCGCAACCGCTCCCCCTTACTTTGGGGTCTGATCTGTCAGGTGAAGTTATCGCCGTGGGGCCTGGGGTTTCTGACCTGCGCCCAGGGGATCAGGTTTATGGTGTTACGAATCCCCGGTTTATCGGAGCCTATGCCGAGTATGCTGTAGCTTCCGCAGCGATGGTCTCTAAGAAGCCAAGCTCGCTGACCCACATTGAAGCCGCCTCTGTTCCTGTCATTGCCGTGACGGCCTGGCAGGGGTTGTTTGATCAAGCCCAACTGGAAGCTGGCCAAACAGTGCTCATTCACGGGGCGGCGGGAAACGTTGGAGCTTATGCTGTTCAGCTGGCCCGTCGCGCAGGTCTGAGAACCTTCGCGACCGCGGCAACGGAGGATATCGCCTACGTGCAGGGGCTCGGCGCGAGCACAGTGATCGACTTCCGGACCCAGCGCTTCGAGGAGATGGTCCGCGACGCAGACGCGGTCATCGATCTGGTCGGTGGCGGGACACAAGAGCGTTCGTTTCAGGTCCTCCGGCGAGGCGGCAAGCTGATTTCGGCGGTGTCCCGTCCTGATCAGCGCCTTGCGCAGTACCATGGCGTCGAAGCAGCCTTCTTTCTGGTCAACGTCACAAGCCAACATCTCGCGGAGATCGCAGGCCTGGTCGACGATGGAAAGCTGAAAACTCGTGTGGGTGCAGTCCTACCCCTCGCGGATGCACGCGATGCCCATTTAGTGCTCGAAGGCGTACGGCCTCGGCAGAAGGGAAAAATCGTGCTTGCCGTCGGGGCAAACTAAGCGATCAAATCTGGGAATCCCAAGGCGGTTCCCGCTCCGCACGTGAACGGGTCGGTGGAGCGCAGCGCCGGCCTTTTGTCGGCGACGGGATAATCGACATGCCCGGAGTCACAGAAGCGGTCGGAGCGCTACGCACTCCGGCCGCTCGTTCGATATCCGGTTCGGACCAGGTTCAAGGAGACGCGACCACCACCACAGAGTGGTGATCACGCCTTGGCCGCTGCTCACAACGGCAGCTCCTTGCCGGCCTGCTCCGCCACCATGTACTTGGCGTACCAATCCGGCCAGTTCTCGTCCCGCTGGCCGCCGTTCCGCTTCTCGTGCTCGCCGTGAGCCTCTGACGCGCGTCGCATCGCGCTTGCGAGCTCCGACGGCGAGGTGAAAGTCGTCACATCCATGTCAATACGTCCGGGCAGCCGCACTGTGACCTCTTGCACTAGCCAGCCGTTGCCGTCTGGATCGCTGAACGAGATGAACGAGCGGTAGCTGAGACGATCGGGTTCGAGACCTCTAAGCCGGCGCTGCCCCAACAGGTAGGGCTCGTCGGTGCCCACAAACACGTCTCCGGCATTGTGAAACACCTGGCTGACCTCAACGCCGCGACCAAGCAGATCGTTGCGGGCGGCTTCGATATCAGAGACAACGAGGTATAGTCCCTGGGCGGAGCCGGGCGCCGCGGCGGTGACGTTCTTGCCAAAAAGCACCGAGCTGCCGGAGCCGGGCGGCGTGAACTGGATAACGCGCCAGTCGTCACCGGAGGCGAAGTCGGCGTCAAGCCTCCATCCCAAGCCGCCGTAAAAACGCTTGGCACGATCGACGTCCGAGACAGGGATGACGACGAACTCGAACTTCATATCCACCGCCCTGGTCTTTGGGTCGCTCGCAGCCTCGCTGCGTGCCAACTCAGTTGTACCGCTCATTTTCGATCTCCTTTGATGTTGAATGGTTTCAGAGTGGGGTTATTTCGCAACGTGAACATGTCGCGTTGGCGCGGAAGCAGGCACGGTGAAGGGCAAAATCACCACCTGTCCGGGAATGACGTTGTGGTTGGGGTCTACTAAAGCGATGGTTACCTTGTGCTCGCCGGGCGGCAGCCCTGCGATGTCGATCGTGTTGTTGTCACTTGCGTCCGCCCACCACCAGGGCAGGTCATCAACAATGACGTGCAGGTGTCCGACGCGCGGTGATACCGAGAGGGCGCCCGGACCGAACACCGGCACGATGCGAAGGTTCTCCACACGGTACTGGGCCCAGAAGACGCCTTGCGCGAGCCCTTCGGGAAGCGGAGGGTCAACGATCAGCTTGGGTGCGGGCTCGTTCTCGACGGCGACGTACGGTGACGGGCCACGGATCTCTTTCGCCGTAGGGGTAACGTCTTGCGCGAGGGCGCCGGTTGCGAGCGCGGCGCCTGCTGCGATGCCGCCAAACGTCTTGAGGAGCATAGTCATTGCATTCTCTCCTTTGAGCAAAGTTGGGATTCGCCGACGACCGTCAGTGCCAACGCACACAAAATCCTGCGAACTGCGCCTGCCCTGCCTGCCGTGCCAAAGCGCCCGCGACGATCAGTGCCGCTACCGCGATGATCCGCTTCGTTTCACTTGGTTCTCGGCAGTCATGCTGCGGGTGCAAGCGAGGCGAGCGCCATGGGTGTCGCACGGAAGCTGATCGCCACTCGGTTGTAGGCGTTCATCAGGCTGATCGCGATGGTCAGGTCGACCAGCTGCTTCTCGCCAAAGGCCGCGGCTACAGCTTCGTAAGCATCATCCGGGACACCTCGGTCGCCGAGGCGCGTCACGACTTCCGCCCACGCGAGCGCCGCCTTCTCCCGCTCGTCGAATATGCCGCCGGCCTCTGGCCATACGGCGACAAGGACGAGGTGCTCGAACGGCAATCCGGCCTTGAGAAGGTCGCGCGAATGCGAGTCGATGCAATAGGCGCATCCGTTGATCTGCGACACGCGCAGAAATACGAGATCGACCAGCCGCGAGGGCAGCCCTGACTGGCGTACATGTGCGTAGACGGCGCCGAGCGCCTTCATCCCGGCGGGTGAGGCCGCGTAGTAGTTCATCCGCTGCGACATGACGTTTCGTGTCCTTCCATCCGGTTCTTCAGTCAGCGTCGGGGATCACCAGCTGCTCGTCGGGTCCATCGACGATGAGCACGGCAAGCAGGCGCGCCGGTTCAGTGTTGCTCGCGTTGGCGCTCACCCGATGATAGGAACCGGGCTTCTCGAACCACGCCTCGCCCGCCCGGTAGACGCGGGCAGGCTCATCACCGACCTGGCTCCGGATCGCGCCCGAGACGACGTAAGCGTAGATGAACGCCGAGTGGGGGTGATGGTGCGCGGCCGAGCTCACCCCAGGCGCGTAGTCGACGATATGGGTGACCAGGCGCGTTCCTGGCAGGTGCGGAATTGGCTCATCCGCGGCGACGGTGACGGTTTCGCCGGGAACCGTACCCTGAGTGGCCCCGACCATCCGCAGCATGGATGCGGCGTTCGCCTCGTGCGGCAGCAGACCGGTGCGCTTCACTGCGGTCTGGTGCGCTTGCCCCATGTCCAACGCCAAACCGCTTCCGGCGAACAATGCCGCTAGGCCGACGGCCATCGATCGAATCGTCTTCATCCGGGTATCCTTTCGTCCTTGAGGGTTGGTGATCAGCCTGCCGGCCGGACCGACCTGAAGGCAGCGCGCAGTTCGGTCGAGAAGAGCTGCGGTTCCTCCCAGGCCGCAAAGTGGCCGCCTTTGTCGACCTCGTTGAAGTATTTGAGGCCGGGGTAGACCGTCTCGACCCAGCTTCGCGGGGCGGCCCAGATCTCGCCGGGAAAAGTCGTGAAACCCACGGGAACGGAGACCGGCGGGCGAGCCAGCCCGGCCGCACGGGCTGCGGTCAAAGACCGTCCGAGTTCCCAGTACCACCGGGCGGCCGAGGCGCCGGTGCCCGTCAGCCAGTACAGCGTGATGTTGTCGACGATGTTGTCTCGGGTGAGATTGCCCACCGGCTCATGGTCGAGGAAAGCGCGGGAGATCTTGTAGTAGCTGTCCGTATCGTGGTCGAGCAACCAGGCCGCTAACCCGATGGGTGAATCCAGCAGGGAGTAACCAATCGTTTGCGGCCGGGTGGATTGCTCCAGGAAATAACCGAAGCCGTCCATCGCGAATTCGTTGAGCGCATCGTGTGCCGCGCGTTCCTCCGGGGACGCCGCCGGCAGTTGGTCCTTGAACCCCACCGCCCCGGTGAGCAGGTTGAGATGAATGCCGAGCAGCCCCTCGGGTGCTTGGCGGCCCATGGCGTCCGTGACACTGGCACCCACATCGCCGCCTTGGGCCACATAGCGCCGGTAGCCGAGACGTTCCATCAGCACTGCCCATGCGCGTGCGATGCGATCGGAGTCCCAGCCGAGGTCGGTCGCTTCGCCGGAGAAGCCATAGCCAGGCAAGGAAGGTAGCACCAGGTGGAACGCGTCCTGGGGAACGCCACCGTGCGAGGTCGGGTCGGTCAGGAGACCGACAGTCTCGAGGAGCTCGATCACCGAGCCGGGCCAGCCGTGTGTCATGATCAGCGGCAACGCGTTCTCATGCCCGGATCTGACGTGAAGGAAGTGAACATCCACTCCGTCAATCTCGGTCGTGAACTGCGGCAGGGCGTTCAGTCGTGCTTCGCACCTGCGCCAGTCGTATTCGGTCGCCCAGTAGCGCGCGAGTTCCTTGATCGTCGCGAGCTGCACGCCCTGCGACCGATCGTTGACGAGTTCTTTGCTGGGCCAGCGTGTCGCCCCAATGCGCCGGCGGAGCTCATCGAGCTCCTGTTGGGGGATGGCGAGCGTAAAGGGGCGGATCGCGTCGCCCCCGGCTGCGGCACGCAGCGTCTGCGGGAGCAGCCCGAGCGCTCCGGCGGCCGTTGCGGCGGCGAGCAGTTCGCGTCGAGTAGGCGTTAGCGACATTGCTGACATGACGTCCTCTTCAGCATTCCCGGAACTCACTGGGATGCGGGTATTAGATCGACGTCAGGCGAAGCAAATCTATTGCACGTTGGTATCGGCGATACCTTTGTATTGGAAGAACAAGTAAAGCCACGCTTCGAAAAGCAAATAGGCTGAGCAGGCGGCTGGACGGATTTCGCGACGGACTTGTCCGTCCCGGAATCCGGCGGATTGCCGCCTGACGATTTCAGCCATTGCATGAGAGACAGTCTGGTTCACATCGTGCCGATCGATCCGATCGGAAACTGCACCCCTGCGCGAACCACGCGCCGACATCACCTACCAGCGCTCAAGCACTGACAAGGGATCGGTCAGCCGGCGAATTAAGGTGTATCCGGCTGAGGTCGGCATGGCTAAGACACGCCGCCACCCACTGTGCATAGGCGTCGATGAAATTTGCGAGAAATTTGCGAGTTTTCTCACTCGTCAGGGCGCCATTCTCATCGAAAATCTCGTCTGCGCGGCCCAAGTAGGCTTCAGGCTGTTGAATGATCAAGACATTGAGGAAAACGAACGTCTGGCGCAGGTGATGATTGGCGCCAAACCCGCCGATTGCGCCTGGTGAGCCGTGATCACCGCTCCCGGTTTTCCGTCCCAAACGCTGGCCCCTTCGGGGCGGGAGCCCACGTAATTGCGTTCTTGAGCGCTCCCGGGATCGACCGGTTGTACTCGGGCGTCACGAACAGGATAGCATCTGACGCTTTGATCCGCTCGCGAAACGCCTGACACGCCCGTGGCGCATTCTCGTCGAGATCTCATTGTAGAGCGGCAGATCACCGATCCCGACAATCTCCAGGCTGAGGTCATTGGGTGCCGTCCGGACGAGTACCTCGGCTATCTTTCGATTGAGCGAGCCGGCGCGAAGGCTTCCAGGCTTCCCACCAGAACAGCGATCTTATGGGACATGGTTGATCTCCCGCTGAAAGCAAATCGTCCGCGGAAGGAATCATTCGCAGCGAAGACAAAATCTATAGCCCGATGGTATCGGCGATACCTTTGGATCGGTTGGTCCGTGAGCAGCTGATGCCACTCGTGTTCATCGAACGAGAAAACGAAGGCTGCTACGTTGGCTTCTGGTTAAGCTGAGAGCGCGCCTCTCTGCGCGATCTGCATTGCCGAACTGTTCCATCCAATCCCAAAGTATCGGCGACACCTTCAGACAATAGACTCCGTTCGGCTCGGCGGTAGCGTTGCGAACCTTCGTGGGAAGAAGCCGATGCGACGGGCTTTCTCCAGAGATGCCGGCTCCCAAATGTTTTTGCGAGGATCTCATGCACGACACGACCACCACTTCACACCGCACCGTATTGCGAGAAACCGCCGACCCCAGTTCGCTTGGGCTCGCAGCCGCTGCAACCGCAGTTCGTAACGGCGACATCACGTCGGAGGTCTACGTTACGGCGCTCCTGCGGCGCGCCCGAGCGCTTGCCGACCTGAATGCCTTTATCACCATCGACGAGGCCACCGTGCTTGCGGACGCGAGAGACAGGGACAAAGCGCGCGCGGCCGGGGCAGAGGCGCCGCTTCTGGGCGTGCCCCTCGGGGTGAAGGACAGCTATCTGACGAAAGGGCTACCCACGAGCTTTGGTCTCGATAACCTGGCTCACTTTATTCCGCAGGAAGATGCAGACGCCGTCCGCGCAATCAAAGAGGCGGGTGCCCTCGTCTTCGGCAAGAACAATCTGGTGGAGATGTCCTACGGGCTGACCGGCCATAATGAGCGTTACGGGCAAGTGAAGAACCCGCACGCCCGCGATCGCGTAACAGGCGGCTCTTCGAGCGGCTCTGCCGCATCCGTGGCCGCCGGGATTGTACCCGCCTCCTTGGGTGGGGATACGGTCGGCTCGATCCGGGTGCCCGCATCGTTCTGTGGCGTCGTGGGATTCAAGCCAACTACCGGACGGTGGCCGCGTGACGGCGTTGCGCCGATCTCCCACACGCTCGACACGACGGGCGCGTTCGCCCGAAGCGTCGAGGACTGCATTCTTCTGGATAAGGTCGTGACTGGTGAACAGGCTGCGGAAATCTCCGACGGCGGCTACGACCTGAAGGGAGTCCGACTGGCCTTTGCGCCTCGGCAGTTTCTGGATCTGGTGGACTCGGAAGTCGAGACCCGCTTCCGCGACGTAGTTCGGCGGCTGCAGGACGCCGGCGCCGAGGTCGTTGAGGTAGACCTTGGCGACGATTTCAATGGTCTCATCCAAACCGCGACATGGGGCATCTTCGCTCATGAGACGATGGGTGCGATCTCGGAATTCCTTCGCCGCCACGACATTCCGACCACGTTCGAGACGATTTACGAGGGCTTGAAGCCCCAACTTCGTCAGGCGTGGGGGCACACCGTACTGCCGGGCGGTGCAGGCGCTACCTCGGCAGAGGCCTATCAGACGGCGCTCAACGTGAGCCGGCCGGAAATCCAACGCCGTCTCAATAAGGCCTTCGTCTCTCATGGTGCGCAGGTCATTCTGCAACCGACCACGCCCTGCACGGCGCCTTTGATTGAGGAGCAGGCGACCGTCCATATCGCGGGGCAGGAAGTCAGCTACCTCGGCTTGGCGAACCACACCGTGTCGGCGAGCAACGTGGGGCTGCCGGGTATCAGCCTTCCTGTGGGCCTATCCCGCGCGGGCCTTCCGATCGGCCTTGAGCTGGACGCCCCCTTAGGAAGCGACCGGGCGCTTTTGGACCTTGCCCGCCGGATTGAGGACGTCTTGGGCACCAAGCCGACCGCGATCTGACGCCGTGGGCCCTTCGCATGGCGAAGGGGCCACCTGCAAACAACGACAACCGATAGAGGATCAACAGATGGCTAATGCACTTTACTCAACGCGTGCCATTACGGTCGAGCACGTGACCATCCGCTCGACAAAGCCTTTCAAGGACGTTCGAGCCAAGCTCGCGACCTTGGCCCCCCGCATCGACGACGGGATCTTCACTCTCCTGCGATACGGTGAAAGCACGCGCGCGCTTCGAGAGTTGGAGGCAAGTTCGCCACTCACCATTTTCGGCCAGCGTGACCATGGGGCGCTGCTGGCGATTGCTGGGCAGACGCGCCGATCCATCCAGTACGATATCGGGAATCCGCTCACCGCATCCAAGATGACCCGCCATCAACTGTCGGCGGGACTCTATGCGCCCATCCGCGTTCTGCTGCGCGAGGACGGCGATGGCGGTGTTGGGTTTGAATATGATCGACCAGCTTCGGTTTTTGGCCAGTTTGGTAACGATGAGGTCAATGTCGTGGCCCAGCAGCTTGATCGCGACCTCCAAGCCTTGTTGGAAGCAGCTGCAACCTGACGGCGGCGGCATATCGGCGGAGTTGATAGAACGATGCGTTTCGAAAAAGGTCATAAGGCGGCGACACAACAGCACATAATCGATGTAGCATCGAAGTGCTTCCGCCGAGGCGGCGTCTCGGCCGCTGGGATTGCGGGGATCATGGCCGAGGCCGGCCTGACCAACGGGGCATTCTATCCCCACTTCGAGTCCAAGGAGGCGCTCGTTCGCGAGGCGCTGGCGAGCGCGCTCGCCAACCAGCAACATAGCCTGGATGAGGATCAACGGAAGGGTCTGGACCTCGAAGGCGCCATTTGGAGGTACCTGAACCGCGCCCACCTCGAAGATCCGGCAGTGGGGTGCCCCTCGGCGGCGTTGCTCCCGGAAATCGCCCGCCAGGTCCTGCCCACTCGGCAGACGTACGAGGAAGGGCTGCAGAGCTACGTTTCGACGCTGGCCGCGCTGCTTCCGGATGCCAGTTCAACGACAAGCGTCCGCCGCGCGACGGCTATCTTCGGCCTAATGGTGGGAACTCTTCAGCTCGCGCGAGCAGTACCTGACACTGCCCAGGCTGAGCAGATTCTGGAAGGTGGTGTCGAGGCTGCGCTGCGTCTGGCGGAAACACCGTCTCCGCAGTGAGGGTGGCCCCCTGTAGTTGCTGCTCTAAGCGTATGGCAACAGTGCGCCGAGGCAAAGCTGCCCCGGTGGAGAGAGCAAGAATGTTTGTGCTGGACTTTGGTAGCCGGCAGTTAAGTCGTCGGCTTACCGGGTCGGACGCGTAACACCATATTCGCAGGGTTTTGTTGCCGACCTGGTAGGCCTTATTCCGCAGCCTCTGCTTTCGATCCAGGGTCTGGAAACCACTTCTCGTCGATATCGTGGTCATGGCTTGGCGGGATCCCCCGTGACAGGACCTCACGCGCAACGCGCAATAAGTAACTGATTGCGGCAACCCAAGTATTCGGAGATTCCGCCGAACGCCTGTCTTTGTACGCCACTGTACGACAATCAAAACAACCTGTTGCCGAGGGCCGATTTCCGGTTCTCTTAATCATCCCCGATCCAGGGACGGCCTAACGCGGTTCCGCAAAGAACGGGGACGACGTGGCTGCTTCTTCCGAGAAATCTGAGGCGATACTTCGCGGGGCCCGCATGCTGCGGACCGCACTCGGCCCCGCTATCGCCGGTTTCCTCGGAGACGCCAGCGTCGTCGAGGTGATGCTCAACCCCGACGGCCGTCTCGGATCGACCGGCTGTCCGAGGGATTGTCCGACACGTGTGAGCGGCTCTCGGCCGCCGACGGCGAGCGCATCGTGCGCCTGGTCGCGCATCATGTCGGCGCCGAGGTTCACGCCGGGACCCCCCGCGTCTCGGCCGAGCTGCCGGAAACGGAGAGCGGTTCGAGGGCCTGCTGCCGCCGGTGGTGGCGGCGCCGGCCTTCGCGATCCGCAAACCCGCCGTCGCCGTCTTCACGCTGCAGGACTACGTTGCGGCCGGCACAATGACGGCCGAGCAGGCCGAGATCCTGCGCGAGGCCGTCGCCGATCGCCGCAACATCCTGGTCGCGGGCGGCACGAGCACAGGCAAACATCTTCTGCTCGATACATGCTAACTGACATGGTCACACCAGCGCTCTCAGGCGCTGACCATGGAGCGGGTAGCCTGTAAGTTCAAACGGTTCTGGCGGACATCCGCATGGCCAAGACACGCTGTCACCCACTGGGCGTACGCGTTGAGGAAACTGGTGAGAAATTCTCGAGCCCTCTCATCTGCCAGCGCGCCACTCTCATCGAACATTTCGCTTGCGTGGCTCAAGTAGGCTTCAGGTTGCTTCATGACCAGCACGTTGAGGAAAACGAACATCTGGCGGAGGTGGTGATTGGCGCCAAATCCTCCGATTGCTCCCGGTGAAGCCGTGATCACCCCACCTGGCTTTCCGTTCCACACGCTCGCCCCATATGGACGGGAGCCCACGTCAATTGCGTTCTTGAGCGCCCCCGGAACGGACCGGTTGTACTCTGGCGTCACGAAGAGAACGGCGTCTGCCGCTTTGATTCGTTCGCGGAATTCCTGCGACTCCGGCGGCGTGTTCTCCTCGATGTCTTCATTGTAGAACGGCAGATCAGCGATCCCGACAATCTCCAGGCTGAGGTCATTGGGTCGCAGCCGGACAAGCTGGTCGGCTATCTTCCGATTAAGCGAATCGGCGCGGAGGCTTCCCACCTGAACAGCGATCTTATGGGGCATGGTTGATCTCCTATTGGTACCGGGGAAGGGAATTGAGTCCACCCGTCTCCTTAGAGTGCGGTACAGAAATCGGCTCTCAACAGAGACAAATCTATTGTTCGATGGTATCGGCGATACTATCGGACCGGTGCTGTTTGCGGGACAGCGGAATATTGAGATTTGACTGCTGGGCGTTCACCGAACGACGAAGCCGCTGCTAGGTAGCAAGCAAATATCGGCTTCCGGCCAACCCGGGGGTGCCCGAGGTCTTCATTGACGGCACGCATCAACCAATCCCAAAGTATTGGCGACACCTTCATACAATAGACTCCATGCGGCTAGGCAGTAGCGTTGCGGATCGCCATCCGTTGCGAATTTGAAGAGTGGCTGTCATGACGACGCCGAACGCGCTGACACCAAGCAAGATTCTGTTTCTTGGTACCGGCCTTGCCGGGTCACTGTTCATCAGCCTGTCGGCGCAGTTCGCCTCGACCAATATCGCCGACGTCCAAGGTGGTCTGTTTTCCACGTCCGACGAGGCGTCGTGGGTCTTGACGGTTTACACTATGGCCAGTTTTGCGGGGATCGTCGCCTCGGGCCCTCTCATCAAGTTCCTTGGCATCGGTCGATACCTCGAGGTGAGCGCCGCCATCTTCGCCATCGCTGCGTTGGCTTGCGCCACCGCGCCCGATCTCTGGGTGATGGTCGCTCTACGCACGATCCAGGGTTTCGTGGCCGGCGGTTTCGGTCCTGCGGCATTCGTCGCCGTCTTCATGGTTGCGGGCGGGCCGCGGCTTCCGTTCGGCGTGACGTTGCTCTCTTTCGTGCTTCTGTTCCCTGGCTCACTAGGGCCGGTCGTCGCGGGGTTTGCCGAAGACAACTTTGGCTGGCAGACGCTGTTCCTGATCCAGGCCGGACTCGGCGCGACGCTGGCCCTCGCGGCCCATGCCTGGATGCCACATCAGGAACGTCCGGATTGGTCGGCCCTCAAGACCGATTGGATCGCAGTGATCCTGCTATCGCTTGCCCTGGCGACGCTAATGCTCGTGCTCAGTCAGGGTACGCGGCGTTTCTGGTTCGAAAACGAAATGATTTTCTGGGGCACAGCAGCATCGATCGCAGCGTGGGTCGGGTTCGCGTTTCTGGTGCGGTTCTCACCGCTGCCGATTATGTCGCCCCGGCTGCTGGTCACACGAAAATTCGGCATCCCGATCGCGCTCAATTTGGTGTTTCGCGTCAGCCTGGTCGTGACCTCCTATCTCGTTCCACAGTTCCTTGCGGTCGTTCAAGGCTATCGGCCCTTGGAGGTGGCCGAGCTGATGCTTTGGGCGGCAATCCCGCAGCTCCTCGCATTGCCGCTGGTCTGGCAGTTGATGCATCGTCTCGACATGCGCGTAGTCATGGGGCTCGGTTTTTCGCTCTGCGCCATCGGGACGGCGTTGGTGGTGGGCAGCACCGCTCTCGTCGCCGCCGAGCAATTCCGTCTGATGCTGGTGGTCTTCTCGGTAGGCCAGTTGCTGTTCCTGACGCCGGCCATGGTCGTCGGCACGTCCTTGCTGAAGCCCGCGGATCTTCCGACAGCCTCCCTTACTTTCAACGCGACGACGCTCGGCGGCGTCACTCTCGGTATCGGCGTGGTGTCCCATTTCGTCACCGAGCGCGAAAAATTTCACTCCAACGTCATTACCGAGAATGTGTCACTGTACCACACGATCGATGCTGATCGTCTGACGGCCGTCGCGGGAGCACTTGGGAACCGGCTTGTTGACGACAACGGCACGACAGCCCGCGCGGTCGCGCTCTTGTCTTCGACCGCACGACGCGAGGCGTGGGTCCTGGCGTTCAATGAGGCCTTCCTTCTGGTCGTCGCTATGTTGTTGATCGGTGCAATCGCGACCGTCGCGATCGGCCGCTCGCCACCCTTGCGCCCGCCGAGCGGTGGCGCAGGAGCGCAACCATGAAGCTGCTAAGCGCCGGATTGAGCAGTCTTCTCGTAGCAGGAGCCGTGTTCGCCGCTGCGGCGACTTCGTTACATCCGGGCCGATGGCTCATGGTTCTCAGTTCGACGTCGACCGACAATGCTTACGTACGCGGTGATGTCACACCCATCAGTCCGAAGGTCGGCGGCTACATCATCGAGGTCGCCGTGAGTGATAACCAGGCGGTGAAAGCTGGGGACATCCTGTTCCGGATCGATGACCGCGACTATCGCGCTCGGGTTGACCAAGCTGCCGCCGGAGTGGCAATGCAGCGCGCCTTGCTCGCCAATCTAACCAGCCGGATGGACCTGCAGCGCGCCGTTATTGAACAGGCAATCGCCGCCCTACAAGGCGCCGAAGCCGACGCCCACCGCGCCGCGCGCGATTTCGCGCGTGTTCACAAACTGACCACAGGCGGTTGGGCCTCGCAGTCAATAAGCGACCAAACGGAAGCGGACCATCTACGGGCGCGCGCGAAGATCGCCGAATTCCAGGCAAACCTGGCTGCGGCTCGGCAGCAGATGCAGGTGCTCGAGACTCAGCGCCCGCAGATCGAAGCCGACATTGCCGCAGCGACGGCGGCTCTTGAACTGGCCGAGATCGAACTTGAAAGTACGGTCGTGCGGTCGCCCGCTGACGGTTGGGTGAGTGAACGCCAGGCCAGGGTCGGGCAATATGTCCGCGCGGGTACCCTGCTGGTTGCGGTCGTGCCTCGAATTTTCTGGGTCATAGCCAATTTCAAGGAGACGCAGATTGCGGGGCTACGGGCTGGAGACTGTATGGCGATCTCGATCGACGCCCTCCCCGGGAGAGAATTCAAGGGGCGCGTCGAGAGCCTGTCGCCGGCCAGCGGAGCGCAGTTCGCGCTCCTGCCGCCCGACAATGCGACCGGTAATTTCACCCGCATCGTCCAGCGTATACCGGTCAAGATCACCTTCGATCCAGGGCAACCGGACCTCGTTCGTCTGCGGCCCGGCATGTCGGCTGTGGTGGTTCTGTCCTCCGGAACCCAAGACCTGACCATAGCGCGAGTTGGTGCTTCCAAACGCTAGGCTGCTCCCCGAGGGGATGTTTGGTTGCAGACAATGGCTGCTCCGGTCGGCATTTGCCGTGCATCCTTGATACCAGGACCGCCCGCTGGTCATGCAAGCCGATGCGAAAGTATCGCCAACACCTTCGTGCAATAGCATCGTGGCAGCTGTTGTTACATCTGTTGTGCAAGGGCTGAACATCCGCCCTGGCAACCCCGTGACGTCCCGCGAAATTTGGACCCAACGTCGAAATAGTGGAGCAGGTGATGAAATACGCAAAGACCAAGGAAGCGGTCAGCAAGCTCACGCCGGCGCAGTATCGCGTGACCCAGGAGCATGGAACCGAGCGCCCCTTCACAGGGGAGTATCATGACAACAAGGAACCGGGCATTTATGTCGACGTCGTTTCCGGCGAACCGCTGTTTTCCTCGACCGACAAGTTCGACTCCGGAACCGGCTGGCCGAGCTTCACCAGACCGATCGAGGCGGCAAACGTCAACGAACTGCGAGACGACTCGCATGGTATGATCCGCACCGAAGTTCGCTCGGTGCATGGCGACAGTCACCTTGGCCATCTCTTTCCCGATGGTCCCGAAGACCAGGGTGGGTTGCGCTACTGCATCAATTCCGCGGCGTTGCGCTTCATTCCGCGCGACGAAATGGAGGCCGAGGGCTACGGCGCCTACCTCAACCTCGTAAAGGGAGATCTAGAATGACCGAGAAAGCTGTTCTGGCGGGCGGTTGCTTCTGGGGCATGCAGGGCCTGATCCGCAAGCTGCCGGGCGTCGTCCGCACCCGCGTCGGATATACCGGCGGCGACGTGCCCAACGCGACCTACCGCAATCACGGCAACCATGCCGAGGGCATAGAAATCATCTTCGACCCATCGAAAATCAGCTATCGTCGAATACTGGAGTACTTCTTCCAGATTCATGATCCCACCACGACAGACCGACAAGGCAACGACTACGGAAGTTCCTACCGGTCGGCGATCTACTACGCGGACGATGAGCAGAGGCGGATAGCCGAAGATACAATCGCGGATGTGGACGCTTCGGGATTGTGGCCAGGCAGAGTGGTGACCGAGGTGGAGCCGGCGGGAGACTTCTGGGAAGCGGAGCCGGAGCACCAGGACTACCTGGAGCGCTATCCCGGCGGCTACAGTTGCCACTACCCACGCTCGGACTGGGTGCTGCCTCGGCGGGCCGCGGCAGAATAGCCGGCAAGCTCGTCTGCATCCGTAAAGAACGGGGAGCCGATACACATTCCGTCGTCCTTCGTCGATGCGGCCGGCTCCGATGCGAAGGCATTCAGCCAAGAGGTTTGCCGTAGGCCAAGTTACATTCCTCGCCGACAAGCACACCAGCCGAGGGAGAGGCAAGAGTTAAAAGGCAGAGATGACCAAGGCAGACGAGCTCTCGGCTTTCCTCGACAGCCTTGGAAAGCTTCCCAATGGCTTCTCACGGGGCAGCTATGGCGGATCGGCCTATGGCGTCACCATCGACCGGTCGACTGGCTGCACCAGGCTGTTCACCCGTGAACTCGGGGGCCGCGACATCGTCAGCTTCAATCTCTATCGTACCCCGGCGGGCGAGGTTCACCTGCGGCCGTGCGAAATGTCTTCGGCCAAGGTGATCGACTTCGTCCGCGGCTTCTCCGCAGACTCATCGGGGGCGATTGCCAAATGAGCGAACTCCTCGTGAACATATCAGGGTCGAGCCTTGCGGAAGCAAGCAAGGATACCTGGGCGGGTGTTGCTTTACTTGGGGTGTTGGGATTTGTCCTCGGCTTCGCGCTTAACCAAGGATCGATTTGCACCGTCATTGCCACGAGGGAACTGGTTTCGGAGAAGAGGCCGGCGCGATTCATCGTGCTTGTCGAGGGCGCCTTGTTGGCGGCGCTCGTCTACGCAATCCTCAAAGCGTCGCCGATGATGCCGCAAGGTTGGTTGCCACTCATCTATCTGGTTCCGGCAACCATGTTGTTCGGGCTTGGTACGTATCTGAACGGTGCATGCGTGTTCGGGTCGGTTGGGCATATAGGAAATGGCGAAATTGACTTCGGATTCGCGTTTCTCGGCATCCTTGCGGTGTTTTACGCCGAATCTCTGTTCGACCTGGTTCCGGATCAGCCGCCTACAAGTGCTTCGCTCCCGGTTGGGCCGGCGCCCATCGCATTTGCATTGTTGGCCGTTCTGGCACTGAGGTTCGGTGTATCACGAAGGAGCGAGTCCAATTTCATGCGGTTGACCTTGTCGATGGGAGCAATCGGGATCACCTTTACGCTGGTGGCCATTTTCGAACCTGGGTTCTCGATCACAGCACCGATCGGATCGATCGTTTCGATTCCTGTCGCCGGCGCCGTGATTTCTGTCTGCATGTTCGCGGGCACCTTTTCTTCAGCAAGATTTATGAAGCGGCGCTTCACGCTGAAATGGCCGACAGTCAAGATTGCAGTCAGAAGAACGCTTGCGGGTATCCTTATGGGATTGGGTGCGCTGCTTATTCCCGGCGGGAACGATACGCTGCTGATGATTGGTTTGCCCATGGGCGCATGGCAGGCCGTGGTTGCTTATGTACTTTTCGTTGCGACGCTCGCCGTCCTCATCGCCAAATTCGGTTCAATGGCAAGGTCCTGGTCATGACGGCGGCCACGTATCGGAGCGGACATTGAAAAACCAGTTGAGCTGCGCCGACTGAGTATTCGCTGTTGGCCGGGATCCGAAACCAACGTGACATCGTGCGTAAATGTCACCGTCCTGCTGTAGATTGGTGCCAACAGCCTGGTCGCTCCTTGTGAAGGCTTTCAGAAGGCGGCCCCGGTGCCGCGGCCATCACTGCGACAGGCCGGCATGCGAAACCCTTCACACAACCGGACATGGCTGCACGGAATCACCTTCACGTGCCAATCAGGCCGAGCCGTGCTGCCATATTGACCAGATCAGGAAGGGAGCGGGCCTTCATTTTGCGCATCACCTGCCCTCGATGAGCTTTCACGGTAATTTCGCTGATGCCGAGTTCGAAGCCGACCTGCTTGTTCAGCAGGCCGCCTACCACCCCTGCCATGACCTCCTGCTCGCGTCGGCTGAGTGATGCATAACGACCGCGTAGCGCTTGCATCTCCAGTTGTAGTTCGAGCGCCACCCTGCTCCGTTCCAGCGCATCGCTGACGGCAGCCAGCAGTGCATCGGTATGGAACGGCTTCAACAGAAACTCGATAGCACCCGCTTTCATCGCCTTGACGGTCATCGCCACGTCGCCGAATCCGGTGACGAAGATGATCGGCATATCGGCTCGCTCGACAGCGATGAGCTTCTGCAGGTCAAGCCCGCTAATGTCCGGAAGGTTGACGTCAAGGATCAGGCAGTTGGGAACATCAGGTCGCGGGTGACAGAAGAAGGCCAGAGCGGACCCAAAGACTTCAGGGCGCCAGCCCGCAGAGTGGATGAGCGACCCCAGCGACTCGCGCACGGACATGTCGTCGTCGACCACGAATACGACAGGCGTGTCCGGCAGCGCGGACGGCCTTGCTCTGGAATCTCCCGCTGGTTGCGCGCATGGAAAGCCGGCGGCAACGGCCTGCCTGAGTTCGCAAAATCTATCCATGGCGAGGCTCCTGAGTTCGGCATTCTGTAACCTGGCTGGGAGCGTAGGACGACGAGCTTTGCCCGGGTGGCGGTATGGCCTGGCGGCGCGTCGACCTCTTCAAGCAACTGCTGGATCATTCTGGGATTTCCACGCCGGATTCGCTATCCAACGATCGGAAGGGGCGCTTATATCAAGGTATGAGCGGCCACGCGGCGTCACACTTTTGTTTGATGAATACCCGCAGTTCTGACATGCTGTTCAGCCGCGATGCCGCTCCTCTCGGATCAAAAAGCCGTTGTCCATGTGGTCGACGATGACGCGTCGATGCGGGAAGCTTTGCAAACCCTGCTGCTGTCGATCGGGATTGAGGCGCTGACATACGCAACCGCACAAGATTTCCTGACCGCGGCGGTTCCGGATGCTCCAGGCTGCCTTGTCATTGACATCCGCCTGCCTGATATCAACGGGCTGGATTTCCAGGCGCAGCTGTCGCAGATGGGTATCCAGCTGCCCGTCGTGATGATGACGGGATATGGCGACATCCCCATGTCGGTTCGCGCCATGAAGCACGGCGCTGTGGACTTCCTGCCGAAGCCATTCAAAGATCAGGATATGCTCGACGCCGTGTTGGCGGCGATTGAGCGCGACCGGCAACGGCGCGCAATCGATGGCGACGTTTCGAAGATGCGCGAGCGGTTTGCTACTCTGTCGGCGCGGGAGCAGCAGGTGATGCTGCTGGTTACGGAAGGCAAGATGAACAAGCAGGTGGCCGGCGACCTCGGCATCAGCGAGATCACGGCCAAGATCCATCGCGGCGCGGCGATGCGCAAGATGGGCGCGAGGACGCTGGCGGACCTCGTCCGTATGGCTGATGCGATCAATCCCAGGCGGCGGCCGTAGGCGACCGATAACACTCCCGTATAGGTTTCTCATCGAGACAAGGCATGCCACAGTTGCCATTCTTGCTGTTCGCGCTGGCTCGAATAGGGAAAGGACGATGTGTCACGAGAGCTGCTGATCGCGGTCGTCGATGATGACGAATCGTTCCGCACGGCTCTCATCGACAGCCTTGGTTCGCTCGGTTATGCCGCGCGCGGATTCACATCTGCGGACGACTTCCTGGCCGGGCAGGCGGATGCGTCCTCCAACTGCGTCATTACCGATGTTCACATGCCTGGCATGAGCGGTCTTGATCTCGCCCGGCTGCTCGCCGGACGCCGCCGAAAGATGCCCGTGATACTTGTCACCGCTCGCTCGGAACCCGGGATCGACGATCGTGCGGCAGAAAGCGGCGCAATCTGCCTGCTTCGAAAGCCGTTCAAAACACGCGAATTGATGACCTGCCTGGAAAAGGCCCTGAGGCCTTAGCGGCCGGCCGGAATTGGCAGGGACGGGCGCGCCACCATACACAACGCCTCGGCCTGTTCCGGACGGCTTGTCACCACACGATCTGTCGCGCATTCTCACGAAATTTGCTAGGATATCCGTAACGGACCTTGCTCCAATGACGGAAAGCCAGGGCTTAGCTTTTGTGCCGGCCTCGCGCTCCCTCGAACCGCAGGTCCTGGCGAACGTTCCCCCAACCCCTGGTCAGCGCCGAATCGCGCGTGCCTTTCTAATAGCCCTGTTGATCATTCTTCTCGGCACATGGCCCATTGCCGCCGTCCGCTTGCCTGAAGTCCATGCGTTCGTGCCGACCCTTGCTGCCGCCTTGTTTGTCAGCGACTGCGTGACCGCCGCCCTTCTGTTCGCCCAGTTCTATATCTTACGCCAATGGGCGCTCCTGGTGATCGCTAGCGGCTATTGGTTCAGCGCGCTGATTGTTGTCGCACATGCGCTGGCATTTCCCGGTGCGTTCACGCCAACCGGCGTCCTCGGTTCAGGATTACAGTCGGCGGTATGGCTCTACTGGTTTTGGCATTCAGGGCTGCCCCTCGCCATCATCGGCTATGCCCTGCTCAAGGATAGCAGCCGCGCGGCGGACGTCCGCATCACTGGACGCGCCATCGGCACAAGCGTTGCGAGTATTCTCGCCCTCGTCATTCTTCTGTTCTGGTTCGTGACGCAGCATGACGAACTGCTACCGATAACCTTCGTGGACGTTCGTCCTCTCAGCCTATTTCGCCGCATCGTTGGCGGTATGGTGATCCTGGCATTGGGCGGTATCGCGCTATCGCTGCTGTGGCCGCGCCAGCGTTCTCTGCTCGACCAGTGGCTTGTCGTTGCCTTGTGCGCGCTGCTCCTCGAGGTGGCGCTCGCCTCCGTGCTCAGCGCGGGCCGCTACAATCTTGCCTGGTATGCCGGCCGTTTTTACCAGCTTGTGACGGCCACTGTCGTGATGGTGGTGTTGATCACCGAGATGGCTCGTCTTTATGCGGGCCTCGCCCGATCGAACGCCATGCTGCAGGACGAGCGCATGAGACTGCAGCGCGCCATCGATGCGCAGCTTCGTGAGCGCGCAGCTCGACTGATGACAGGCGACGCCGTCGCCGCCACGATTGCACATGAGGTCAAGCAGCCGTTGGCCGCCATGATAACGAGATCCGAAACCGGGCTGCGCTGGCTTGATCGCGCTGATCCCGATCTGGACAAGGCAAGAACGGAGTTCACCAGGATCGCCGCCGACGGGCATCGCGCGGCCGCAGTGATCGAGAGCATCAGGGCGAACTTTCGCAGGGATGATCGCGTCAGAACCCTATTCGACATCAACTACCTCATCAAAGATGCTATCGAATTGCTCCAGGACGACCTGAAACGCCACCAGATATCCGTCAGGGTTGAGCCAGGCGTGCAGCCGCTGCAGGTGTTGGGCGATCAAATTCAGGTGCAGCAGGTGCTTCTAAATCTGATCACGAATGCGATCGAGGCCATGACCACAGTGGACGGTCCGCGCGACCTCACCGTCAGCTCCAGCCTGCGCGATGATGGCGGTGCGATGATTTCGGTATCCGATACAGGCACGGGCATAGACGCGCAGCACCGGCAGAAGCTGTTCAATCCTCTCTTCACGACAAAATCCGGCGGCATGGGAATGGGCCTGTCGATCTGCCGTTCCATCGTAGAAGCACATGACGGTATGATCTGGGTCTCGCCCAACGCACCGCGCGGCTCGGTATTTCAAGTCGTTCTAGGCACTGGTAGCGCACCAGCCGCTAGCATGACCTGACGTCCTCGCGCCGGCCGCGGAGAATCCCTTCAGCGCTTGCTACACCGGCGTGCCAGCGCCTCCGCCACCACGATCTCCGGGCCGCCGATACAAAGGTATCGGCATCGCCGGCACCATTGTGCAATGGATTTAGTCCCGTCGACGGTCGAACTCTGTCCACGCATCCGAAACCGATCAAGTAGACAGAGGAGGACGTCATGTCAGGAGCATCATCCCCCACACGGCGCGAACTGCTCGCAGCCACAGCTGCCGCTGGAGTCATCGGCACGCTCCCCGGAACGCTGAGTGTAGCGGCGAGCGGCGACGCAATTCGCCCGTTCACAGTCAACATCCCGCAGGAAGAACTCGACGAGCTTCGCCGGCGCGTCGCCGCTACACGCTTGCCCGACCGTGAAACGGTGACGGACTTCTCGCAGGGCGTGCCGCTCGCAACCATCCAGAAGCTCGCGCAGTACTGGGCGACGGAATACGACTGGCGCAAAGTCGAAGCACGGCTTAACAGCTATCCGAACTTCATCACCGAGATCGACGGGCTGGATATCCACTTCATCCACGTCCGCTCGAAGCATGAGAATGCGCTGCCGGTGATCGTCACGCATGGATGGCCCGGCTCTGTCATCGAGCAGCTGAAGATCATCGATCCGCTGGTCGATCCCACTGCTCATGGCGGCAGCGCGTCGGACGCCTTCGACGTGGTGATCCCGTCGATACCCGGCTACGGATTTTCGGGCAAGCCGACGACGACAGGCTGGGGACCCCAGCGCATCGCAAGCTCCTGGAACGTGCTGATGAAGCGCCTCGGGTACGACAGATATGTCGCCCAGGGCGGCGATTGGGGGGCGATCATCACCGACACGATGGGCGTACAAGCGCCCCCGCAACTGATCGGGATCCACACGAACATGCCGGGCGTGATCACACCTGACATCGACAAGGCTGCCGGGGCCGGCGCGCCTGCGCCGTCCGGCCTGTCCGCCGAAGAGCAGCATGCCTACGAGCAGTTGAAGTTCGTATATACGAAGGGCGTCGGCTACGCATACCAGATGGGGCTGCGCCCGCAGACGCTTTATGGCATTGCGGATTCTCCGGTCGGCCTGGCCGCCTATTTGCTCGACCACGACGCGCGTAGCCTGGAGCTCATCGCACGCTCATTCGACGGGCAGGTCGAAGGCCTGACAAGGGACGATGTCCTCGACAACATTACGCTTACCTGGCTGACGAATACGGGGGTTTCCTCCGGCCGTCTTTACTGGGAGCGGCTCGCCGAGGGCGCCGGGTTCGGCTTCTTCAATGTCAAAGGCGTCACTATCCCGGTTGCCGTGAGCGCCTTCCCCGACGACCTTTTTCAGGCCCCGCGCAGCTGGGCCGAGCAGGCCTACCCCAAGCTTATCTTCTACAACAAGCTCGACAAGGGCGGGCACTTCGCCGCGTGGGAGCAGCCGGCGCTCCTCGTCACTGACATGCGCGCCGGGTTCCGCCAGCTTCGCCAAGCGAGCTGATACGAACGGGGCAGTGGAACGCCGCTACAGATAGACCGGAGTTGCATACACCGGTCTATCGAGCACGACCGAACGCCACCTATTCCTGGGAGACGGAAGATGAACGACATTCCCGGTGGCAGCGAAGCTGCGATTCGGACCTCGACCAAGCGAGGAGTGGACATGAAGCTGGAGGTGGTGGTCATCCCCGTCTCAGATGTGGACCTAGCCAAGCGTTTCTACGACAGCCTCGGCTGGAGGCTCGATGCCGATTTCGCCGGCGATGGGTTTCGGGTCATGCAGTTTACGCCTCCGGGGTCGCCGTGCTCGATAATCTTCGGCCAGGGCGTGACACCGGGCATGTACCTCGTGGTCTCGGACATCGAAGCAGCGCGCGCCGAGTTCGCCGGACGTAGTGTCGAGGTAAGCGAGGTCTACCACTATGCCGGCAACAACCGCGTCAGCGGTCCGGAACCAACCCGGCGGAGCTATGCCTCCTGGGCTTCGTTCAGCGATCCCGATGGGAACGGCTGGCTTTTCCAGGAGGTCACCGCACGCTTACCCGGACGCGTGGATGCCGACAACGCCACATTCGCTTCGTCGACGGACCTTGCAGCTGCACTCCGGCGTGCGGCGGAGGCGCACGGCGAGCACGAAAAGAGGACGGGCGGGCAGCGTGACGAGAATTGGCCGGATTGGTACGCCGACTATATGGTGGCGGAGCAGGCTGGGAAGGCGCTGCCACTCTGAGACCAGCTTCTAGTAGGGTCGAGCATTCGGGTACCATCTCCGTAGCCTTCTTCGGGGCGCCCTGCAAAAGACCCGAACGACTGCGGTGAGTCGGGTCACTTCGATGTCTCAGGGAGCCTTAAGATTCGCTTCTGGCATTCCAAGCCTCGTAGCCGCCGCTCCGCAGTCGGCCCACCTATAAGAAGCTCGCCTGATAGCTGACCGCCATCAATGACGCGCCTCCGACGGCGGCCGCGGTTCGAACGCCCGCGGCTCGCGGGAGAAATTCCATAGTCCAACGAGCCGCCAGTCTTGCGATGCGCCTCAGCAACAGCGAGTTCGTTGCGCGTGATGTGAAACGGCGTGCGCTCCCAGCCATTGGTCGTCTTCACCTCGATCAGCCGATCACTGCCGTCCGTATCGAAGCTCCGGATGTCATAGCCAGCGCCGTCGCCATCGACATGTGAGACCCATCGGACCCGTTCTACAAGATCGGTCCGGCCGGCAGCGAGCAGGCTGGCGCGCTCATGGGTGAGGACACGCTCCTCGCCGGCGCGACCGAGCGTCCGGTTGCGGACGTCTCGCTCGGCGACGTCATACTTCCGGGCGATGGCGGTCATTTGCTCGAGCTCGTCAGGGGGAGGCGCATTGCTGTGCGTCGGCGGCGGACCGATCCACAAGATCGCTTCCTCCTGAAGCGTCGATGGCGCTGGGCCAATTCCGACCCGCGCAACCCGCGCGAGCCAGTCCGGATGTCGATCGAGCCAGCGCACGACCGCATCGACGAGTGAGATCTGGAAATTGAAGGCGGGCTTGTAGCCGGGAATCCAGTCCTCCCCAAGCCCCTTGAGCACTGCGCTGATGTTTTGGTGCTTGTATTCGATCGAACCGCGTGGCCGGCCGATCACCGCCTGCAGCATCCGGTTGTGCTCGGCCTTGTTGTAGGGCCGTTCGGCGAGGTCGTCGGCGAGCATTGCGAAGTAGTCCGCGACGATCGCGTCGTTCTGCTCATCGGTCCAGTCACCGGCCATCTCCGCCATCGTTTCGCCTATCTGGCTAGGACCTCTTCAAGCTGTTTCACCAACGTCCCGCGCTTCTCGGCACCCAAGCCATCGAGATTCTGTTGCCGCCATCGCACGGCGGGCAGATCGGCGGCGGCACCCAGGCCGATAGCGGACCAATCGGGCGCGCCCTGTTCGAACGCCAACAGAAATTGGCGGTGAGCATCGGGCATCGAGCCGACGATCTCGCTGACCAGAGCTTCACGAGCCGCCAGAAGATCGTCGAGTTCGACCGCTTGCCGCGTCATGCCGACGAAGCCGCGCTCGAACTCAGCCTTGATGTCCTTGCGCCGAACCGTCAGCACCTCGGCCATGGGGCGGTCGTGGCTGATGAGGTAGACGAGAAAGGCCAGGCGCAGCGCCTCGTCGATACCTTCGTTCGCCAGGAGATCGCGCACGCCGAACAGGTCGCGCGGATGCTGCCGGTCGAGCGCGGCGACGATCTTCCCGGCGTAGAGATCAGGGAAGGAGACGATCTGCATTTCCGCAAAACCGAACTCGTCTTCGACGCTGGGTGAGACCGGACGCATCTCGGGCTCGAACACGCAGCCCCGCAGGACCGGCGTGACCTCGATCTTGATCTGCGCGCCATCGCCGCGGACGACGAGCTTGGTGACGACATTCTCGCGCGAGCGCGAAGGTGCGACGCGGGCGCCACGGACAACTTCGGTGATGCGCTCGGCGATGCGCAGCATCGCCACATCGATTGCGGTCAGCGAGGTCCTGCGATCCTGAACCGGCAGATAGGTGAGGTCGATATCCACCGAGAGCCGAGGCAGGTCGCGGATGAAGAGATTGATGGCCGTGCCGCCCTTCATCGCGAAACACTCTTCCGCCGCGACGGAAGGCAGCGTGCGGATCAGGAGCGCGACCTGGTTGCGGTAGGCATCAGCAAAAGCCATCAGCGTGCCTCGTCCAGCTCTTTCGGCACGGTGATCTGGTAAGCGGGATCGAACTTCCCTTCCTTGACCAGCATGCGCTTGCCCGAACCCAGGTCGATCGCTGCACGTTCGACGTGCTTAAGCCACGCGTGGCGATGCCGATCGGCAAAGAAGAAGAAGAGACGCTTCACCTTCACGCTTCGGCAGCGGACAAGCAGCTTCTGCAGCCGCCGCGGAGCAAGGTCGCTCAGTCCCTCCATCAGCACGTCAACCTGATGGAAGCTTTCATGATCTGGCAGTTCGTCGAGAAGCTCGAGGATTGCACGTTCAGGTGCCGAAACCGTCAGTGGCCAATCCCATTGTCCCCAGGCAAGCGAGCGCAATCCGGCATCCTGGACAGATCGACCGTCCTGCTTGCCGGCGTGATCCGGAACGAGGAGAGGGAAGGTAACCTCCTCAAGGTCGCTCCCGAAGAGCGGCACGCTGTTGCGGTAGACAAACCGCTCCCCAAGCGGCAGCGTGGCGAGCCAGTTCGGCGGTTTCGTCGGCCCGTGAAGGTGGATTTCAGAGCTGCCTTGCGAGAGGTAATGGGCATAGCCCAGCAGTTCGAGGGCCGTCCGGCCACCGACGGCAAGGCGATGGCCGAGCAGCGTCTGCAGCGAGATGACAACCTGCTGCCAGCTCAGCTGTCCGCGCGGTCGTCGATAGACCCGGCGTGCCGGCTGTTCGAGCCAGCCCGAGGAGACATATTTGGTGCGCAGGGAGGTGGAGTAGCCGCGAGCGGAAAGCCAAGCAGAGTCCACGAGCAGGCCCTCTGGGAGGAGGCGCTCGAGCTGTTTCAGCTTTCCTGCTTTTTGCTCACTCATGGTGAGCTTTTTAGCGCATATTCAAACCAAGCGCCAGTTTGAAGATATGTCAGTTAGCGTCATACTGGTTAGTAAACTTAACACCAGTCAAACTAAGCGCTTTCTGTCCTGGCGACGTCGGCGCAAGGATCGCACGCCCACAAGGTTTGGCCGCTTGGCTATCGGAAGACACATGAGATCAAACTCGCGCATCGTTGACTCATCTACCAGATCAGCTTTGTGAAGCTCTGCCACAACCTTATGGACCAAGGACAGAATATCGCTTCCGGGCTTGCCCCTCATTTTGAAATTCCATTCGATAAGCTGGTTTCGGCGAGCGGGCCCACGCTCCTGCTTCTAGGGCGAAACTGTATCACTTGTGCGGACGGCGCCTCGCCACGCATCAGCGCTGCGATGTGATCGCCCACTCGGTTCGCCGCCTCGATCAGCAGGCTGTCCACGCGTTTCAGGATATAGCCACCAGTCACCCCGTTTACCCGATGACCCAGCATCGCAGCGATGGTCGGGAGTGTTGCACCGAGCTGCTCCGCAATACCCGCAAAACTGTGGCGAAGGCTGTGCAAGGTCACAGCGTCAAGCGGGCCAGCCTCAGGGATCTTCTCGCCGCAACGCTTTGCTGCGGTCTCGGCCGAAAGGCGTGCCGTTTTCTGAACCGTCTCCCAAAGACCAGGCAGCCCTTGGTAACCCTTTTGCTCAGGCCCAGCAGCGAACACATGGTCTGAGATCGGCTCCAAACCATCTATCACTGCAAATGCAGCCCGGCTGAGCGGCCGTAACGATGCGCCGGTCTTGGTGTCGCCGAGGGCGAGACAAGTTCCCAGAGCATCTACTTCATCCCACCTGAGCTGCTGACATTCGCCACGCCGGACGCCGCTCAGCGCAATGAAGCGAATGGCGGCGATACCAATGTGGCTGTGCCTGGGTGCTCCGTTGCGGTCCCGCTTCTGCTCGAGTGTGCGAAGGGCATCTGCCAATGCACGATACTGATCGCCGGTCAGGAGTGCCTTCTTCTGCGCGTCCGCAAAACGGCGAACCCCGCGTACGGGATTCTGCTCGACATGCCCGTGATCGATGCCCCAGGCGAAGATAGCGCCAAGCAGCCCCAACGTTCGCGTTAGCGCACCCTTGCCGCCTTTCACGATCGACCGGCGCCGTGGCCCGAGTTTCTCGTCCCTGATGCTCTTTCCGGTCACGACGCCTGTCTTGAACAACTCTATGTCTGTTCGCGTAACTGCCTTAGCCTTGAGCTGTCCCAGCAGTGGCTTGATATGTGCATCGATGCGGGATCGATCCGTTGACAACGTGCTTTTCTTCTTGGGTAAGCCCTTGCGGCCCAGAACCAAGCCAGCCGTGGCTGCCTCCATATAGAGGTCGCAGAGTTGGGAGACGGACATCGCATTTCGCAGCTCATGCCGCAGCGTCGCGGGATCCTTGCCTTCCACGACCTTGGCAAGTTCGATCTTGGCGAGGTCGCGTGCCCGCTCTGCAGTCAGCGGACCATAGGTGCCAATCCTCAGCCACCGCTGGCGTCCGCTGCGGGTGCGGAACTTGACCACAAATGTCCTTCGTCCGGACGGGAACACCCTGACGCCGAACCCTCTAAGCTCGGTGTCCCAGTAGAGGGTTCCAGTCTTGGCGCCATCCGGCCGAAAACTCTCGATTGCGCGTTTGGTGAGCTTGGGCATGTCTCTCTCGCGATTGGGCAGTTGCAACCATAATGCAACCAAACGGGGTCAAGCTCAAGGCAAGAAACGGATACAGTCGGCGGTGTACGAATCCATAAATCCTTGATTTCGTGGTAGTTTCGGATGTCGCAGCGTACCACGGCGAAAGCGATGGAGCGCCCTCCGAAGGCAGAGGTCACAGGTTCGAATCCTGTCGGGTGCGCCATCTTTTCAATATCCTAGCCAGCCTCCGCAGACTAATCCGAAGTGTGCGGCCCCAACCGCCGAAAACTGTTGACGAAGACCATCAAAAGATCGTCGCGCCGCACGAAATAGGAGAGGCCGATCTGGTCTGGTGGTCCGTTGCCCGGAAGCCCGAGGAGTTCACGAAACACAGCCTCCGCTCATGGTGTCGTAGGTCGTATGGTTGCCGGTGGTGTGCCAGATCGGGGTCTTTGTCCGATCAAGCCATCCCATTTCCGTGTCGAGCCAATGCCGCCACTGTTTCCGCAGGGTAGCGGCATCCGGTACGAGACCGATGATTTCATCGCCCGGAAACAGAATGAACTCGGGCCGTGGACGTAGCCGCCTGACGACGGCGTTCACCGAGGCGAAGGTCTGTTCGTGCAAGGCATGCGGCACGCCCGAGCACGAGTCGCCATACAGCAGGAACTGGTGGCCTTTTCCGCGCGCAGAAGGGCGGGAATGGAATCGCGCATCGTCCCAAGCCGACCGGCAGCTTTATGGAGTTGAACAGACTGCCGCCCAGGCCTGATCTCTGTAGCGGTCGATCGCTTCCTTCAGTCCAGCGACGCTTGGCCCGTGTTTAAGGATCGCGCGCGAGACCGATGGGATCGTCCTTTGGATCGCACTGCCGAATTTTGCTTTCACATCCGCGATCTCGGCGCCTTGGGCACCGACCCCCGGCGCCAAGACGAGTGAGGGGGGTAGGCGATCGAGGATGGTATTGTCCGCTGGATCGATCGTCGCGCCAATGACAGCGCCGACATGTCCGACCGTCTTGCCCGATCTTGCATTGATGGCGGTGATGGAGTCGGCGAGCGTCTCCGCTACGGTTCGGCCGTCGCCGTGACTGGCCTTCTGCAGGGAATGGCCATCCGTATTTGACGAGCGCACCACCACAAACACCGCTGCACCGCAATGTACCGCCCTGTCGAACACCGGTTGCAGCGCATCGAGGCCAAGGTAAGCCGTTACCGTCATTGCATCACCGCCGAAGCCGCTATCTTCTCCGAGCATCGCGCTCGCATATCCCGTCATGGTTCTGGAGAAGTCACCTCGCTTGCAATCAATCAGGGCGAGAGACCCTTGACTCTTCGCACGCGCGATGGAACTCGCCATGACCTCCATGCCGCCGGGGCCGAGACGCTCGAAGAAGCCGCACTGTGGTTTCACGACCGAGATGCGATCACTCGCTGCATCGAACACCGTTTCGCAGAACCAGCGCATTCCCTCCACCGTGTCGTTGAGCCCCCAGTGCCGGATGAGGTCCTCGGAAGGATCGAGTCCGAGAGAAAGGGGGGAGCGCTCCTGGGACAGTTCAACAAATCGTTCCGCAAAGCTTCGTGGAGATGGCCGCTGTCCTGTTTCCGAACCTCCTTGGAATATTGCTGACGGTCTCACTCGGTCCTCACTAGAACAGGAGATTTGGAAGGAATGTCGACAACCATGGGACATAGCTGACTAGCACAAGCACCAGCAGGTTGACGGCGATGAACGGCATGATTCCTGCAACGACCTGTTCGACCGGACGTCCGAGGGTCGCTGAGGTTACAGCCAGGTCCAGTCCAACCGGCGGCGTTATCATCCCGGTGCAGACATTCAGCGTTACGATCATACCAAAATGGATCGGGTCGATTCCAAGAGCGGTTGAAACGGGAAACAGCGTCGGCAGGAAGATGACCATGATCGAGTTCGGATCGAGAAACATGCCGCAGACCAGAAACAGGATGTTCACGCAAAGCATGAACACCACCCAGTTGACGTCGTTGTCCTGGATCAGCGCGAGCAATGTGCGGTCGAACCCTGCAAGTGTGATGAAATAGGCGAGAAGCGCACCCATCGCGAGCAGGATGAAGATCACGCCGGTCGAGACAGCGCTGTCACGCGCGATCGAGAAGACCTTGCGCAGGGACAGCGAGCGGAAGATGAAGACTTCCACAATAACCGCGTAGACTGCTGAAACAGCCGCAGCCTCGGTCGCGGTGAAGATGCCGCTGAAGATTCCGACGAGGATGATGGCTTGCATCAGAAGTGCCCACAACGCGTCGACGAAGGCAGACCACCTGCCGCGCCAGCCAACGCGCTCGACGCCGGGGATACCCTTGCGCCAGGCGGTATACGCGACCAGCGCCATGAAGCCGAGGCCGAGAACGACGCCGATCATCATGCCGGCCGCGAACAGCGAGGCAATGGAGGTGCCGGTCAGCCAGCTGTAGACGACGAAGGTGATGGAGGGCGGGATAAGCAGCGCACATTCGGCGCTGGATGCGATGAGCCCCAGGCTGAATCGCTCGCTGAAGCCGGAACGCCTCAGTTCGGGGTAGGCGACGCGCCCCATCGCCGCCACGGTGGCGGGAGCCGAGCCGGCTGCGGCGCCGAATACCATGCAGGTAACGACCGTGGAATGGCCGAGCCCGCCCTGGCGATGGCCGACGAGGGCCCGGAACAGGCCGGCAAGCTGCCCTGCCATGCGGCCTCGCGCCATCAAGTCGGCGGCGAAGATGAAGAAGGGAATCGCCAGGAGCGTGACGACCTCAACGCCGCCAACCAGCCGCTGCCCGATAATGAGATCGGGCATCATCGGGTACATCAGGAACTTTGTCAGGACCGCCGGAATACCGAGAACCAGGAAGATCTCGGCGGCTAGCGCGAGAAGGATCGCCGCAAGAAAAAAGAGCAAGACAACCATGGAATCGCTACAGGTGATGCATGGGATCGATCTCGCGCGCGAAGCGGTCCGACCATCCGAACAGTTCGACCAGATATTGCGCCGCCATCAGCAGGAACCCGACGGGCATAACCCAGTAAAGCCAAGCTACCGAGAAGCCGAGGGTCGGGCTTGCCTGACCACTACGCGCTACGAAGAGCGTGATCTCCCAGCCCACCTTGACCATGTAAATGCTGAAGACCAGGCCGAGCAGGTTGATGAGTGTCTTGACACCACGCTGGGCGGGAGGCGGCATCCGGTCGAGGAGCATGCGCATGCCGATGTGGCGGCCGCCCTCGAGCGCCAAGCCGATCGCCAGGAAGACGATCCAGACCAGCCCGAACAAGGAGATCTCGTCAATCCACGCCAGCCGCGGCGCGAGTGAAGGCATGATCTCGCGCACCAAGACGTTGCCCGCGTAGCCGAAGGTCGTGGCCAACATAAGCAGGCCGAGCAGGACACCCTGCACGGCCTGCACGCGCCTGAGGGCGGCGACAACGCGCGCGCCCATCATCCAGCGAACTTCTTGTACTCGGCGTCGTAAATCTTGAGGACTTCCTCGCCTTCCGCACCGGCGAGCGCAATATAGGCATCGCGGGCCTTCGGCGCGGCTGCATCGCGTAGCTTGTCACGCTCGGCCTCGTTGGCGACGCGCACATTGACACCAGCTGCCTTGATGGCCTCAAGCGCGGTGCTGGCCGACTCTTCCTTCATCTTCTCGACCTCGGGACGAACCTCGTTGAAAGCCTTGGCGATGACGTCCTTATGGCCATCCGGTAGCGCCTGCCACCAGGTCGGGTTGAACAGCACGAAATCTTCCATCGCACCATGCTCGGTGACCACGAGGTTCTTCTGGACCTCATGGAACTTCATGGTGGTGATGGTATCGAGCGGGTTTTCCTGGCCGTCCACCAAACCGGTCTGTAGCGAGGTGTAGAGCTCGCCGAAATTGATGGCGACGGCGGTGGCGCCCAAGGCGGCGAACTGATCGATAAGGATCTTGGAGTCCATGACCCGGAACTTCTGGCCCGCCAGTTCGACCAGATTGTCGAGTGACTTGTTCGATGTCAGGCTCTTGCGGCCGTTGGGCCATTGGGTGAGCGCGTGCAGTCCGCGCTTCTCGAAGCTCTTGAGCAGCGCCTGGCCGAACGGGCCTTCGCGCAGTTTCTGCGACATTTCGCGATCGGTTGGCAGGAGGTAGGGAACGTCGAGGACCGACACGACCGGATTGAAACCGCCGAGGAAGGCGGCCGGCTGGACGGTGCATTCGATGGCGCCGAACTGTGTGCCCTCAATCATCTGGCGCGCATTGCCGAGCTGAGACTGCGGGTAGAGTGTGAACTCGACCTCGCCACCTGTGCGCTCCTTCACCAGCGCCCCGACTTTCTCCAGACCCTTGTGGCGCGGTTGCGCCGGCGATTCGAGATGCGCGACCTTGACCGGATACCTCGCAGTCTGGCCGAAGGCGACCTTCGGCATGATAGCCACGGCGGCCGCCAGCGTCCCCGACTGCAGGATTGTCCTTCTAGATACCATTGTGTTCACCCTCTTTATGATTGTCTAATTTTTGAGAAATGATCCATATATTGAGGACCCTGTCAACGCCCGTTCGGAAGGTAGCTGACGATCCGATCAGTCGGCCGGCACGAGTTCCGCGAGCCCGATTCTGTTCATCAGTTCCAATAGCTCTCCAGCTTCGCCGGGCTTGAGTTGGGTGGCTTCGCGAACGTAGCCGGTAAGACTGTACACAGCCTGGTTTGCGGTGGACAAATCCAGCGGTTCTCCATCGTACAGGTCGGCGAAGCGGCCGGCCAGGTCAGCCAACAGTCTCAGAAGACCTGCATGCTGGCCATCCTGGGATCGAAGCGCGAGAGATCTATGCTGGAACTCGTAGAAGGTGGCAACGCCGCCTTTCTGCATCTCCAACCATTGCAACAGATCCGAAAATTTCTGCTGCGACCGGATTTCGCATTCAACGTCCGCGGCTCGTTCGGTGTTCATTTTGCAATCCCTTCCAGTTGCGGATCGTCACTCACTGACTTCTCCAATGGACCAGGCCAGCCATTCACCGCCACGAAACTTCGCGACTTCACTCCTTCCGACCTGTAGAGAGCGATCGCTGAGGTCGCGCCGTCGGTGCAGCGTGATCGTATCGTGGTTGACCGGCAGGCCGTAAAAGCTTGGCCCGTTGCAGGACGCGAAGGATTCCAGTCTGCAAAGGGAGTCCTCTTCATCGAAGACCTGTGCATAGGTCTGGAGAGCGGTGGGCCCGCAGAAAATGCCGGCCGAACAGCACTCTGCCTGCTTGGCCTCCCGCAGGTGCGGCGCCGAATCCGTGCCAAGGAAGAAGCAAGGTTCGCCGGAAACCGCGGCGCGCCTCAGTGCCTGGCGATGGTGCTCGCGCTTGGCGACTGGCAGGCAGTAAAAATTGGGTCGCAGGCCGCCTTGAAAGAGCGACGTGCGGTTCAGCACCAGGTGGTGGGGCGTTATTGTCGCCGCCATACGGGTCGCATTCTCGCGGACAATGGCCACGCCTTCCACCGTCGTGACGTGCTCGAGGACAATCTTGAGACCCTGATGTCGCTTGATGAGTCGCTGCAGGCTGTTCTCGATGAAGAAGCTCTCGCGGTCGAAGATGTCGACCGCCGGGTCTGTCGCCTCGCCATGGATGAGAACGGGCATTCCGATCCTCTCCATCCGCTCCAGCACCGGTCCGATCCGGGCGAGGTCCGTCACCCCATGACTGGAATTCGTGGTTGCGCCAACCGGGTAAAGCTTGCACGCCACCCAGACGCCCTCTTGGAACCCGGCTTCCACCTCGTCGGCGGACGTCTCTTCCGTCAGATAGCAGGTCATCAATGGCGTGAAGTCCGACCCTTCCGGTCGCGCGGCCAGGATGCGGTCACGGTATGCCCGAGCGGCTGCCACGGTCGTGATCGGCGGAGTCAGATTTGGCATGACGATGGCGCGGGCGAACTGCGACGTCGTGAAGGGCAGGACCGCCTTCATCATGTCGCCATCGCGCAGATGGACGTGCCAATCATCCGGACGTCTGATCGTCAGGGTCGTAACGGCGCTGGCTCCAAGCTGACCAAACATCTTTTCAGTGTTCATTGCATCGCCGCCTCTCGGATCGCGGCGTGCATCACATCGATCCCGGCAATCAGGTCGGGCAGGTCCATCGCTTCGCGCGGATTATGAGAGCCGTTCTGGTTGCGCACGAAGATCATGGCGCTTGGAACGCCTGCATTCGCGAATACCGCGGCGTCGTGGCCCGCGCCGCTGGCAATCGCCTCCGAGGGCAAGTGCAGGCTGGCTGCCGACGCTGTCAATCGCTCAACCCACTCCTTATCCATCGCCGCGCCGGCGGCCTCCACCTTTTCGTCGAAACGGAAGGTGACTCCGCGCTCTTTCGAGACGGCGGCACATTCGGACAGGAAGAGTTCGTAGGCCGCATCGAGTGTGGCCTTGCTCTGGCTGCGCACCTCAAAGGCGAAACGGACAAGTTCGGGTATGCGGGCGATGGCATTCACTTTCGCATCCGTCGCGACGATGCCCGACGTGAGGACCAGGTCGTGCCCACGCTCGAGCAGCGTTCGCCAGTGCGCATCGAGATGCGTGATCAGTTCGCACATCCCGAACACCGCGTCGTGGCGCAGCCATCTTGGCACGGCGCCGGAATGACCTGCCTGGCCGATGCATTCGACGGCGCGATGCCTGATGTTCCCACGAATGCCCGTGACGATGCCGATCGGGAGGTTGCGCGCGGCGAGCACCGGCCCCTGCTCGATATGGAGTTCGACCCAGGCAGCGACTGATTTCGGGTCAAGCAAGACTTCGCGCGCCGCAATCCGGTCGACGTCGATCCCGACGCCGCGCATGCAGTCGCGCAACTGACGACCGTCATTCTCGGCCTTGGTGCCCAGGTCGGATGGCGTCAGCTTTCCAAAGAGACAACTTGACCCGAGATAGGGCTTGCCGAACCGGGCGCTCTCCTCGCCCCGTAGCGCATAGAGCTTGATGGTTCGGCGCAATGGCGCGTTCACCGCTTTCAGCCTGCGCATGACGGTGAGCGCCGCGATCACGCCGGCGGCCCCGTCGAAATTGCCGCCCTGCGGCACCGAATCGACATGTGAGCCGCAGGCGATGAAGGGCAGATGGTCTTCCAAACCGGGAAGCGTGGCAACGAGGTTGGCAGCAACGTCGCGCTCGGTGTGAAGACCAATGCGCTGGGCCTCCGCCTCGATCATGTCGAGGGCTTGGGATTCCTTTTCGGTATAGGCGAGACGACTGATACCGACGCCATCGAATGCCGCCCGCCTGAGCGCGTCGAAAAGGCCCGCCACCTCATCGCGCTCGGTTGGCCTGCAGTCGGGATCGCGAGCCGCCGCTGCAATCATTGCGCGGGCTCCATCCATGCCATGTCGGGCTCGTCGCTCTCTTCCACAAGCAGAGCTCCGGATAGATCGCTGATCCTCGCTATGTCTCTGTGCATGCAGAATTGCTCGAGTCCCTCGATCACGCGAAGCATCGCGTCCGGCTGGATGAAGGTCGCGGTGCCAATCTGCACGGCACTCGCCCCGGCCAGCATGAATTCCACCGCGTCCTCCGCGTTGGAAATACCGCCGCAGCCGATGATCGGGATGTTTGCCACTCGCGCACACTGGTAGACTTGCCGAAGGATGATCGGCTTCACCGCAGGCCCCGAAAGACCGCCCATGATATTGCCAAGGCATGGCCTGAACGTCTCCAAGTCAACGGCCATAGCGAGGATGGTGTTGGCGACGACGAGGGCATCGGCGCCGGCGTCTTCGGCGGCGCGTGCCACCGAAGCGATGTCTCCGGTGTTGGGGGTGAGTTTCGCCCAAACCGGCAACGTCGTCGCCTGACGCAGGGCCGCAGTCACACGTGCGGCCGAGTCGGGACTCATCGCGAAGGCCTTTCCGTCCTCCTCGATATTGGGACAGGATATGTTGGCCTCAATCGCCGCGACGCCCGGCACCGAAACCGCCTCTGCCAGCGAAGCGAAACCCTCCACCGTCGGTGCCGAGATGCTGACCACGAGAGGCGTCGAATGGCGCGCATAGAGGGGAAGTGTTTGCTCGACGAAGTGATCCAATCCCTTGGATGGGATGCCGATCGAATTGATCATGCCATCCGGCTGCTCGACCACACGCGGCAGCGGGTTGCCGGCGCGGACCTCGCGCGTGATGGTCTTGGTGACCAGCGCCCCCAACCTGTCGAAATCGATCACTCGGTCGAGGCCTTCGGCGAAGGTGCCGGACGCGGGCATGACGGGGTTTCGGAGGCGCAACGAACCAACATTGACGGAAAGGTCGACGCTCATGGCATCGCCTCCGCGAGGTCAAAGACGGGACCATCCCAGCAGACGCGCCGGCTCAGGATCTCGCCCTCGACGTTGAAGTCGCGTACACAGCAATAGCAAAGGCCGATCCCGCAAGCCATTTGCTGCTCCAGTGCAACCTGACCAGGAATCCCGAACTCGGCCGCAAGGCGCTGCTGGACACGCATCAGCCGCGACGAGCCGCAAGTGAAGAAGGCGTCACAGGCTTGTCGGGAGATGAGCCCGCGCAGAATCTTCTCGACATTGGCGGGACCGCTGGTCGCCTCCATGTCCGTAACACCGATGACGTCCGCTCCATAGTTGTGGAACAGATCGACCGAAACCAGGAGATCCGGGCGGCGCGCACTCAGAACTGCCGTCACGTGGATACCCACATCAGCGGCAGCGCGGGCCAGCGGAGCAAGCGTGGCAAGGCCTGCGCCGCGCCCCACGACGACGATGTGGCGCCATTGCCGATCGAGGGTGAAGCCTACGCCGAGAGGGCCGAAGACATCTATCGAATCCCCGACGTCGAGCGTCTCCAGCCCGCGTGTCCCAGCTCCTGCAATCTTGTACAGAAACTCGATCCGACAGGGAGCCGTAGTTGTCGCGTATATGCTCATGGGGCGGCGCAGGAACGGCTTTTCGCCCGGCGGTTGCGGACAGAGCAGTTGGAAGAACTGCCCCGGCTGCGCGCCGGCGGCGAGCGGTCCGCACGACAGGGCGAGGTGCCGATAATCGCCCGCGATCGCCTGGTTTGCGACGACTGTCGCGATCTCAGACGCAGCCTTCGGCTGCCATTGCTTGACAGTTCCCGTTTCGACTTGCTGTCCCGACCTTTGGAGCATCCTGGAGCCACCGCGAAAAAGGCGAAACTGACATAGCCAAATCTCATTTGCAATATGTAGTCTCTTTTTTTAGATAATTTTACGTATCACATCATTTCTGATATCGTTCCTCACAGTGGAGATTTGTCGCAATTCATGAAATCACCGTTGACGGACGGCCGCATCGCAGACAGAAGAGGCCGTTTGCACCCGACAAGCGCCCACCTCTGACAACACCGTGCCGGTGAATGCCGACGCACAGCCGTGGAGAACGACCGATGCCAAGCCTCTACACGCCCGTCGACAAGGAGACGATCGCCAGGGAAGCCGCCAAGATGCTGCTCGAAATCAAGGCGGTCCATTTCTACGACGAGAAGCCGTTTTTCTTCACTTCGGGTTGGGCGAGCCCGGTCTATATCGATTGCCGGAAGATCATTTCGTACCCGCGGTTGAGGTCGTCGCTGATTGACTTCGCCGCGGCAACCATCGTCCGCGACATCGGCTACGAATCAATCGACTGTGTGGCAGGCGGCGAGACCGCTGGCATCCCCTTCGCGGCTTGGATTTCCGATCGTCTGATGCTGCCGATGCAGTATGTGCGAAAGAAGGCCAAGGGTTTCGGCCGCAACGCACAGATCGAGGGCGAGATCGCCTCGGGCGCCCGGACGCTGCTCGTCGAGGATCTGGCCACGGACGGGCGCAGCAAGGTCAACTTCTGCCAAGCGTTGCGTAATGCTGGCGCCCACGTCGACCATTGCTTCGTGCTGTTCTACTACGACATTTTCCCCAAGAGCCGAGAGTTGATGGAGGAACTGGGCGTTCATCTCCACTACCTCACCACCTGGTGGTACGTGCTAGAAGTTGCGAAATCGAGCGGCCATTTCGAACCAAAGGTCTTGGCTGAGGTGGAGCGATTCCTGAACGAGCCGGCGAAATGGTCCGCCGCGCATGGCGGCATCTCGGAATTCGGCAAGGAAGGCTAAAAGCGACGCGTCGCCTATCGCTCACTCGGCAGTCGCGCGTTTCTTGGGTGCGGGCGCTATCGCTGACCGTGCCAGCACTTTATGCAGGAGCTCGGCCGCGTCCTTACCTTTGCGCGCGCGTTGCCAGAGATCGTCGACAAGTGTCTCATACAGGCGCACCGGCTCGACGTCGGCCGTCATCATCGCCACGCCGGAGCGGATATTGGGCAGGTCGCCGCCCAGCCGGAACGGGCTGACGCCGAGATAGGTTTTCTCGGCGGTTCGGAAGAGCTGAAAAGCCGTGTTGGGCAGCACCTCCTCGATAAGGCCGATCTGAATTCCCATCGGCTCACTTTCGATCAGGGTTATCAGGTGCTCGACCTCGTCGCGCGCCGCCTTGCGCCGCTCCGCCAATTCGGCGCCGGACAAATCGAACCGGCCGACGATGCCGAGCTTCAGCCAGCGCTCGATCTCCAGCAGGTTTACAAAGTTGACCACGCTGAGGCGCCGCTGCTGACTCGACTGTTTGCGTTCGTCGAGGATGGAGATGATCGTGTCGATATCGCGCTCGGCGGCCTTGCCGCTGAGATGCGACGGCAGGGATTCAAGCAAGGTGCGTTTCAGGTAACTGGAGAACGCGTCGGATGTGAGCAGGTAGGACAAGGGCGGAAAATGCGCCACAACCTGATCCGCGTCGGCTTCAACCTGGCGCATGCGCTCGAAATAGCTGATCGGATTGGCGTAATACTCAACCCCCGCCCCGAGCAGCGAGGCCACCGTGGTGTTCAGCACGCCGGCCAGCCGCTCCAGCGTTTCAATCTTGACGACCCCTCCGGTCTCGATCCGGTACACGGCCGCGCGCGAAATACCCAAATCGTCAGCGATCGCGTCGGCTGTGAGACCCCTTCCCATCCGGTAGGCCTTCAGCCGTCGGCCGATTTCCTCGAACTGGCTCGCCATCACACCTCCCAAATCGCCATTGTCTCATTATTTAGACGGAGTTAGCGCAAATCGGGGCAGGTTGCAAAGTTTCCTCTCAGCTTCACTCAAGCGCGAGACGTTCACGGGCGGCCGCACTTTCATGCCACCGCAGCATCCTCCTCTCCGCATAGTCGACGGCCAGGAACAGAGCGTAACCCAGCAGCGACAGGAGGATAACGCTGACCAGCACCAAACCGATGTCGGCTGTCTCTTGTCCGAGGCTCAGGAGGTAGCCGAGGCCAGCTCGCGCGCCCATCAGTTCCCCGATCACCGCCGCAGTAACTGCCAAGGTAACCCCGACTTTCATGCCGGTGAACAGCAGTGGCAATGCCTGTGGCAGCTCGATGCGCCACAAGCGACTCCATCCGTTCATGCGCAGGATCTTTGCCAGTGCCAGCAAATTGGGGTCGATCGAACGCAGGGCGCTGATCATATTGGACAGCACGGGAAAGAAGACGACGATTGCGACCAGCACCACCTTCGGCGTCGCCCCCAGCCCGAGCCAGAGCAGGAGAAGTGGGGCGATGGCAATCTTCGGCGCCGTCTGCACGAAGATGATGAGCGGGTCCAGGACTATTTCGAGCAGCGGAAGACGAACGAACAGCACCGCCATGACGATGCCGATCGCGGCTCCGATGACAAAGCCGGCCACGATCTCGATCAGCGTGACTGGTACGTGACCGAACAGCCCGGCTTGTGTAGCCAGGAACCAGAATTTGGAGGCAAGCGTAGGCGGCGACGGCACAAGGTATTCGGGCACACCGAACAGCGCCACGGCAAGCCACCATGCCGCAATAAAGACCAGAAGCGAAACAGCCGTGCGCAAAGTGATCATCTCCGGGCGCTCCGGCCTCTGGCCGGAGCGCCATTGGCTTCAGAGCCCGGACGGCTTCTCGACTACGAGGTCGGCAGCGGGAAACTCTTCGGGGATTGCCTTGTATTCGGCGGCCATGTCGATCGTCTTCTGCCACGCGGCGATATTGCCGTAGCCGAAGCCGCTTTTCTGCGTGTCCTCGCTCTGCCACAGCGTCTTGATGAAGACCTCCTTGATGATCTCAGTCACGACCTTCTCCTGCGGCGCGAAAGTCGGCGCGTAATCGGCGATCGCCATCTGGACGTCCTTCTGGACGTCGCCCTCGACGATATGCTTCAGCGCCTTGTCGAGCGCGGCGATGAAGCCTTTCACCTGCTGCGGATTGGAGGCGAGATAGCTTTCCGACGTGACGAGCACATTGCCGTGGCTCGGCAGGAAATCGTCCGAAGCAATCATGCCGACATCCACGCCTTCGGCCTTCAGCGCGTAGTAGCGCAGCATCGAGAAGACGATGGCGTCGACTTGGTCCGACTTCAACGCGTCCAGAATCGCGCCGGTGCCGACGATCTCGACCTTGACGTCGTCGATGGACTTGCCGGCCTGGCTCAACATGACCTGGAGCTGGATGTAGTTCGGGCTGCCGTAGCTGGTGACAGCCACCTTCTTGCCGACCAGATCGGCGGGCGACTTGATGCCGCTCGAATTCTTGAACAGCACCGCGCCGATGCCGCGCTGATAGGTCGAATGGACGACCTTCACTGGAATGCCGTTGGCACGAGCCGAGATGACTGCGTCGCCATTGGGAAAGCCGAACTGGACATTGCCGGCCGCGACGTTGTTCAGGATGTCCGCTGCGTTTGCGTAGAGAAACTCGACCTCCAGTCCCTGTTCCTTGAAGTAGCCTTCCTTCTGGGCGACGTAGAGCGGCAGGTAGTAAGGCACCGCCGCGCCGTCGATCTGTATGGTCACCTTGTCATCCGCCTTGGCGACGATGGCGCCAGCGACAAGCGCCAGCATCAGGAGCGGAATGGTCAGCGCGGCCTTGAGTCTTGCATGAATTCTCATGGCATTCTCCTCTGTCGATTTGTTTATTGATCGGATGTCTTGACCACGGCCGCAGCGGCTTGCGCGCCGGCGCGTAGGAGGTTGCGTTGCGTTGGTTCGTAGTCTTCGAGCCAGCCGTCGCTTCGCCTGTGAGCGTGAACGGCCAGGATCGCGCCCGCACGCACGCCGCATGCGCATGCCACTGCAAAGATCACCTCGGCCTCCATTTCGACGGCGTCGGCACCTGCTGTCGCGAAGCTGTCGAGCAACGCCGGCTTTCCCCGACCGGATGCGGTTGTCGGGCGGCCCTGCGCGCGATAGTAGCCATCGGCGGTAAGGCATCGGCCGCGGCGGCCCTTCAGCCCGAGAGACCGACATGTGTCCATCAAGCATTCGCTGACGGAGGAATCGGCGTGGACCGGCCGGGTCCTGTCCGGCTCATAGACGGCGGCGACGCCGCTGTTGCGGACTGCCTCATCGGCGATGAGGAAATCCCCGAGCGACAGGTCGTCGGCCAGCGCCCCGCAGCCACCAGTTCGGATCAAGATCGTCGCTCCCATGGCGGCGAGTTCGACCGTTGCGATTTCGGCGGAAGCCCCGCCGATACCGGTCGAGCACACTCCGATGAGCACGTCGCCGAAATAGCCGCAGCCCAGCCGAAACTCCCGGTTCTGGCCGACGATGGCGAAGTCGCGGAGCACCGACGCGGCAAAATCGACACGACGGGGATCGCCCGGCAGCAGGAACGCTTTCGGCATCAAGGCTGGGCGCGGCAGGTGGGGCGGGACGCCGCTGCGCCATGGCCACTCCGCAGATCTGTCGGTCATCGCCATGACAGCAGCCATTTCTCCAGGCCGGCCAGAGCCTGGTAGATCAGGATACCCAGCAACGAGGTGATCAGCACCATCGCGAAGAGCATCGGCGTCTTGTATGTGGTGCCGGCGAAGACCATGAGATAGCCGAGTCCCTGGCCACCTGAGAGCCATTCAGCCAGAATGGCGCCGATCGTGGCCTGCACCGCGCCGACCTTGAGGCCAGCGAAGATCTCCGGCACGGCGGAGGGCAGCTCGATGCGCACGAGGCGGTCACGCCTCGTCAGGTGCAGGACTTCCGCCAGGAAGCCGAAATTTGCGGGGACCGAGCGCAGGCCGAGGATGGTGCCGGCCATCACGGGGAAGAAGACCAGGGACACGACCAGCACGATCTGCGACGTTAGTCCGAGCCCGAACCAGAGAATGAACAGAGGCGCCAGCGCGATCTTGGGTGCCGTCTGAAAGACGAAGAGATAGGGGCCGATGATCCTTTCGACGCGTGGACTCTTGCCCAGCATGAAACCGAGCGCGAAGCCCAGTCCCGATCCGATTGCGAATCCAGCCAGGATGATACCCAGCGTGTGCGTCAGATGCGGCCAGATCGCGCCGTCGCGAAATAGTGCCACGAAGGCCGATCCAACCTCCGCTGGAGGTGGAAGCACGAAACGCGGTATCTTGAAGAGGCGCACATAGGCCCACCACACGGCGACCAGCATGAGCGGCGTCGCAATCATGAAAACCGCGCGGAGGGAACGATTGTTCATTTCAGTTCACGCCGCAGCACGGACAGCCAGCGATGAAAGTCGGGGGAGTCCTTGACGGATTCGTTCCTGGCTCCGCCGAAATCGAGCGTATGCAGCGCACTGATCCGGCCCGGGCGCGGCGACATGACGGCGACGCGGTCCGAAAGATACACGGCCTCGTCGATCGAGTGTGTCACGAAAATGATTGTCGCGGCAGTTTCCGTTTTTATGCGGAGCAGTTCGTCGTTCATCCTATCACGGGTGAGGAGGTCAAGGGCGCCGAATGGCTCATCCATGAGGACGAGCCGCGGATGATAGACCAGAGCGCGCGCGATCGACGCCCTCTGGCGCATGCCGCCCGACAGTTCTTTGGGCAGTGCCTTGCCGAAATCCTTTAACCCGACAAGGGCGAGCATTGAGGCCGCCCGCTCGTTCGCCTCCGACTTGGCGATGCTGAACACGTCGAGAGGGAAACGTACGTTATCTTGAATACTGAGCCACGGCAGCAGCACGGGCTCCTGGAATACAAAGCCGATGTCAGTTCCCCGGGAAGGCGCGCCGTCCCGCCAGCGGATCTGCCCACCAGACGGCTTCTCCAGCCCAGCCAGCAGCCGCAGCAGCGTCGACTTTCCGCAACCCGAGGGGCCGATAAGGCTGATAAGTTCGCCTCGGCGGACGTCCAACGTCACTGGAGAGAGAGCTTCGACCTCAGTGCCCTCTCTCGTTCGGTAGATTTTTGTCAGCGCTTCCACGCCGACGAGGACCGGGGATTCGGACGCCTGTTGCAATTTTTTTGACTACCGAGCTTCTTGTCTCAGGAATGAGACAAGAAGCTCGCAGGGATTTGAGCCAGAGTCAAACAGAAAGCAGCGGGCCCCGGATAGCCCCGGCGGTTGCGGATTCGCTAGTCTCCATCGGCAAGATAGCCGCCCACAAGTGGTCGCGAGCTTGACTGAGCGAAGCCTGTCAATCCTCTGGCGTGTGGGCGGCCTAACGCGAGTCCTCGCCCCGTTGTCCGCACAGGACAAGACGCTGGCGGTTCTGTACAGCGTGCCCGGTCCCTTGGACGTTCGGAGCCTTCTTGCATCCGTCGAGTACAGCAACCCGTCCCGCTATCGATCAACCATCCTCAAGGCCGCTCACCGCGCCCACCTCCTGCACTTAAACACCAAGGCCGACACCGCGCAGTTATCGCCGCCCGGTTCGCGCTACGTTGAGGAAAGGGTGATCCTCGAAGTTTGAACGGGTCCCATCGGCACCCCAAGAGGGAAGGTCAGCCGCGCTCCCTTGCAAGATGACCTCTCAGATTATTGACCCCTGGGAAGCGGCAGTATTGGATGGAAGGAGCAATCATGTCTTGCCTCCACCCCGACGGCTTTGACGGAGACAAGCGTCGCGCCCGAAGATTACAGTATCAGCTAAAGCCGCTTCAGGTCTTGTCGTGGAGAAGCACGTGCCGAACGCTGGAACTCTGCCCAATTCCACGAAGCGGAGAGCGGACTTTCCGCGGAACTCCCTGCCTTGCTGTTTTGATCCAATGCAGGCCTCCAAGGCACAATTCTCCGTGAAGGCCGTCATTGGTCCGGCAACGCGCCCTGTCGACCTGATAGTCCCGTAGCCACGCGCGCGATACTATTCTTTGCCTTTTTCCGAGGGCTTCCGGGCGATCCATGAGGACAGCGGTTCCGGCAAACCAGTGCTCTCTTTCGCCGGAGGGCGGGCGAAACTGCCAGCATTCGCGCCCAGCGGGCGAAGCCGATGGAGGGCGAGCGCCTGCAGAGCCGCCGCCTGAATTGGGTCCAGCAACACGGCGGGAACCTCATCCATGATGTCGCTGGCAAGTCCCGCGATCGGGGCGCCAGCAAGGATGACAACATCGGCGCGGGTGGCAGCGCGACGGCATGTTTCTGCCAGCGGTCGCCTCAGATCCTGCGCCACGTCGGAGATGGAGCCGAAATCGGCGTCCGGGGTGAAGGTTCCCGCGAAGCGGCGTTCAATGCCAGTCCGTGTCACCTGTTCCTCATACCAAGGCGCGAGCCGGGGAGAAAACGTGACGAAGGCGAAGCGCTGACCGAGCGCCAGCGCGGCAAGCATTGCGGCCTCCGACATGCCCGTGACCGGCAGGTCGAACAGTTCCCGCGCCGCTCCGAGGCCGGGGTCGCCGAAGGCGCCGATCACGGCCGCGTCGAAACTGCCGATCCGCTCTGCGAGCATCGACAGGACCGCAGCGCCGGCGATCTCGGCCTCCGCGCGCGACGAGATATAGGCGAACCCTTCGCGCGCAGTGACGGGCAGCAAGTCCACGTCCGGCGGCAGCACGGACCTGGCCGAGGCGGCAAGCCTGTCGGTCAGCGCCTACGTCGTGTTCGGGTTGAGCAGCAGCAGCCGCATCAGTAGCCGAGCCTTTCCGGCAGCCATGTCACGATCCCCGGGAAAATCATGCACAGCAGCAGCACCGCATACATCGTGGCGATGAAAGGCCAGCTTTCGCGGACAAGCTCGCCCATCCTGACGCCCGTAACACCACAGACGACGAAGAGCACCACGCCCACAGGCGGAGTCAGCATCCCGATCACCAGGTTCAGTACGAAGAGAAAGCCGAAATGCAACGGATCGATCCCGTATTGTAACGCAATCGGGTGAAAGAGCGGCACGAGCATGATGTAGGCGGCGTTCGACTCCAGGAACATGCCGACCACCAGCAACATGAGCGCGATCAGGCAAAGAAACAGGAATGGGCTGTCCGTAATTCCCTGCATCAAGGACGCAAGTTTCATCGGCAGGAGGTCGATGGTGAACAGAAAGGTCACGGTGGAGGCAAACGCGATCATCGCGCCGACGAGCGCAGACGTTTTCGCAGCACTCAGGAGCACTTCAGGAAGGTCTGCGAACTTGAGTTTGCGCGTGACGAAAAACCCGAGGAAGAGGGCGTAGCAGACGCCGACCGCCGCGCCCTCGGTTGGCGTGAACACCCCGGCGATGATACCGCCGATGACGAAGACCGGCATCAGGAAGACGATGAAGCTGCGCTGCGTCTCGCGCAGAATGTTCGACAGCGTGATAGGTCGACCGGCCAGCGGATAGTTCCGTCGCCACGCGATGAGCCAGCACAGAAGCATGAAGGCGGCGAAAAGGACTAGCCCCGGAACCACACCGGACATGAACATGCCGCCGACCGAAACGCTTGACCCTGCCATGAAGGCATAAACGATCATCGCCCCGGAAGGCGGGATGATCGGCCCGAGATTTGCCGCTGCCGCGACGATCCCGGTCGAGAAGCCGAGACCGTATTGCTTTTTCAGGGATGGAACGAGAGTGGACGACAGCGCCGATGCATCCGCCACGGCAGCGCCCGAAACGGAGGCGAGCCCGGCTCCGGAAATGATCGTGACCTGCGCCAGCCCGCCGCGCACCCGTCCGATGAAGGCGTTCGAGAAATCGACGAGCCGGTCCATAATCCCGCCCTTGAGCATCAGTTCACCCGCGATCATGAAGAGTGGGATCGACATGAGCGGGAAGGAATTGACCGCGTTCATCAGCCGGGGCGGCAGTACCAGCAGATCGAAACCCGCCAGCCACAGCCCCGCCAGCGCCGCGACGCCGAGCGAAAAGGCGAGCGGCATGCCGAGGAACGCAAGCAACAGGAAAGTGGCGATGACGAAGAGGCTCATATGCGAGGTTCCGCCGGGAAAAGGGCGAGATGGACGAGATGCAGCGCCGCATGCAGCGCGCCAAGGATCACGGGAAAGAAAAAGACGCTCGAGGTCATGTTGATTGCGCCGAGCCGCTCTGACCATGTCGCCAGCGCCACGATGATCGACGTCCAGAAAACGACCGTCATCATCACCGCTGCGAGAGCGCACATCAGCCGGGCAACGAAGCGGCGAAGACCATCAGGGAAGCGCGCCACCAACAGTTCGATCCCGACATGCGTGCCGTCGCGGATTCCAAGCGGAATGGCGAGGAAGATGGTCCAGACGAAGGCGATGCGGCTGGCCTCGTCGGCCCAGTCGAAGGAACCGTTGAAGACATAGCGCATGACCACCTGCGCGGAGACCACGACCACCATCGCCGCAGCGCCAAGGATAACGAGGAGACGCGCGCCGGTGTCGGCGCGCGCAAGCAGTCCGGTCAGGGGACGGTAGAGCGCCATCTGATCACATGCCGAGCCGGGCGATCTCATCCTTGAGTAGCTTCACCAACTCCGGGTCGAGACGGGATCTGGTGTCCGCTGCAACATCCGCAGTCTTTTCGCGCAGCGCGGCGGCCAGTTCGGGCGAGACCTCGGTATAGGTCATACCCTTCCCGGTCAGCTGCGCGAGGCCGGCTGCGTCCTGTTCCGCTGCCAGTTCCCGCTGGTAGGCCACGGCGGTCGCCATCGCTTCCTTCACCATGGCCTGGCTGTTGGCGTCCAGAGCATCGAACCACTTCTTGTTGGCGACGACGGAGATGAAATCGAAGAAATGCCCGGTGTTCGAGACATGCTTCTGAACTTCAGCGTAGCCAGCGACATTGATGATGGCGAAAGGGTTCTCCTGGCCATCGATAACGCCCTGTTCAAGGGCGGAATAGAGCTCCTTGACGTCCATCGCGACCGGGCTGGCACCAAGCGCGCGGAAGGTGGCGAGATGCGTCTCGTTCGGCTGAAGGCGGATCTTGAGACCTTCGATGTCCTCGATCTTCGCGATCGGGCGGACATTGTTGGTGAGCTGGCGGAAGCCGAGCTCCATGTAGCCCATCGGGGTCATTCCTTCATCGGCCATTTTCGCGTCAAGCGCGGCGCCAACCGGCCCGTCGACGATAGCGAAGGCCTGTTCTCTGTTTTCGAACTGAAACGGCAGGCCGACGATTTCCAGCTCGGGCACGGTGCGGGTCAGATAGGCAGTGCCTACCCACATCAGTTCGATCGTGCCGATCTTGACGGCCTGGACATTCTCTGCTGCCCCGCCCAGTTGCTGCGCGGGAAAGATGTTCACGTCGATCTCCCCGTTCGACAGGCGTTCCAGCTCCTCCTCGAATTTCACCATGGCGAGGGAAGATGAATGTTCGGTCGCGAAATTGCCGGCGACGCGGATGGTGTCCTTCGCTTCGGCCATGACGGCCGTAAGGGCAATGGCGGTTGAGGCGACAAGAGGCAGCAGAATTCTCATGGCAGGCTACTCCTAGGTTGCGGCGGCGAGATTCTTGGGCGTCTGCGCGCCTATCCCGAAAGCGCGGGTGGCACGGGATCGGATTACCGAGGCGATCTCGGCCAGTGTGGTGATGTGCTCTTCAAGCGGCGTAGCGGCGAGGCGGCTCTCGAAGGTGGCGAAAAGCGAGCGCAGGTTCTCCACGCGGTGCAGTGCAATAATGAACGGATGGCTGAAGCGGGCCCGGTAGGCAGCGTTCAGACGGGTCAACCGCGAGGCTTCGGCGGCCGACAGGGCCAGCAGGCCAAGGCGTCCCTGTTCGCCGGTCGAAGCCTCAGTCATCCGCCCTTCTGCCGCCTCCTTTCCTGCCAGTTCAGGATGGGCATTGAACAGCGCGACCCGTTGACCGGGTTCGGCGCGGAGGATCGTTTCGACCAGAGCCCTGGCCAGCGCCTCGTCACAGGCAAAAGGGCGCTGATCCACAGTTGCCGCAGCGACCCAGGGCGAACATTCTACCAGTGGCTCGATTATCGCGAGCGCGGCGGTGCGGGGTGCGGTGTTGAGGATGTCGAGCGTGGACGTCATCGGGTAGCTGGCCGTCTCCATCTATGCCTGATTTACGCTAGCCGCATTGCTGCATTGCATTCCATGACATTATCGACAACTGTGCATTCTACTTTTTAGAATGATCGCTCATGTCGCTACATATTGTCCCGCGCGGTTTGCAATATATCGAGGCGGTTGCCGAGCACGGCTCGATCCAGGCCGCTTCGCGCGCCACCGGCATCGCCGCCTCGGCCATCGACCGGCAGATCAAGCTCTTGGAGGACCGGCTGGGTGTGCGGCTCTTCGACCGTATGGCGACCGGCATGTCCCTTTCGCCCGTGGGCGAGATGTTCATCGTGCTGGCGCGCCGCTGGAAAGCGGACGAGAACCGCATCTGGTCGGACGTCAAGCAGATGCAAGGCGTCGATCTTGGCCATGTCCGGCTCGTCACGATGGACAGCCTGGTGAACGGTGTCCTCCCGCGCTTTTTGCACCACATCGCCGAGGTCTATCCGAAAGTCCGCATCGATGTGGAGATCGCCACGCCAGATGACGCGGTCTCCACGCTTGACGCAGGTGATGCGGATGTCGCGCTGACATTCAACCTGCGCGTGCCGCGGGACGTTCACGTCATCTGGAGCGCGGAACTGCCATTGCACTGTGTTGTTGCACCGGGCCACCCGCTGGCGGAGCACCGGCAGATCAGCCTGGCGAAAGTACGCGATCATGCCATCGTGGTGCAGAGCCCGGCGCTTGCGATCCGTCGTATCCTGGACGCCCGGCACGGCTGGATGTTTTCTGAAAATCGTCCGCCTGTGGTCACCAATTCCCTGCAACTGTTGAAGCAACTCGTGGTGTCGGGCAGCCACGTCGCCCTAACCTCCGAACTCGACACTGCGCAGGAACTGCTCGAAGGCCGGCTCGTAGCCATCCCGGTGACCGGCCAGAACATCCTTCTGCAAAACATCGCTCTTGCCATAAACTCCCGTCGCGCCCTGCCGCGCATCGCGATCACGGTGGCTGAACTGCTGGCCGCCGACACCCAAAAAATGCTGGAAGAAGTCAGAGCGATTTTGCCCGAAGCGCGTTCATGAGAGCACAGATTCTTGACTTGCCGAGCGGGTTTCGGGTTCTCGGAGAAATATGGACTGCCAGATCTCTGCTGATTGCCCATTTGACTTCACAAGATAGGCCTGAGCGGCCAGGGCAGTGGAATCTGGTTTTGCGGAGGGACTTTGAAGGGGCGCGGAGCGCGCTCTGCACCCCAAAAATGCGACGTCCAATCAAAGAGCGGAGCCTCCCTCGAAGCGGACGTCGGCATCCTCCTGCTCGATCCCGCTTGATTGCCGTGATGGCACGCGCCCTGTCGAGGGCACGCATGAGCTTTCCATCGCGTTGGACCAGTCCGCCGATCATCACGAAGGGCTGCAAACACCAGTCTCAAAAGCTACCATTGCGCAGGAGCAAACGCGTCCCGAGGATTGGCTCAGATGACATTCGTCGATTCTCTCGCAGCGAGGCTGTTGTCGGCGACATTGATGTTCGATCGGGCGTCGTTGCTGGCGCTCGAGGCCCTGGCTGCCGACTCCGACCGCCGGGTCCTGAGACGCGGCGAAATTCTGGTTCGCGAAGGCGATGCATCGGACAGGTTCTTCATCGTGCTGTCCGGCCGCTTCACGGTACACACAGGAGGCTCGACCGGCGCGGTCGCCGAGATCGCGCAGGGTGAACTGGTCGGTGAAGTCGGTTTCTTCGCAGGACTACCCCGCACGGCCACCGTCCTTGCAGCGCGCGATTCGATCGTCCTCGAAATCAGCCACGATCATTTCGAGAAGGCGGCCGAGACCCTGCCGAGCCTCAGAGCGGCGGTCACGACATTTCTTGCGCGCCGGTTTGCCACCCTTCCGAGTTCGCTGCCCATCAAGAAACCTGCCAGGATCCGAACACTTGCCGTCATTGCGGCCGGTGGAAGTCGCATCTCACCGCTGTTCATCCGGCGCCTGCAGCAAGCATTCGACCTGACCGCTCGCGCTCGCTTCGTTTCCCGGCTTGACATCCACGCTCGGTTCGCCGGTCTTCCGTTCGACGACCAGGCGATCCTCAACTGGTTGAACGAACTGGAGGCGGAAGCCGAGTTCATCATCTATGTCGCCGATGAAGACCCAAGTGAATGGACCCGTGTCTGCATTCGCCAGGCGGATAGCGTCCTCCTGCTTGCCGACGCGTCCTGCTCGCCCCGACCGAACCCGTCCGAGGAACTGGCTGTATCGGTCCATCCACCATCCGCCGGGCGGCTGGTCCTGATTCACGAACATCGCACGGCAGCGGTCTCCGGTACCTCCGCATGGCTCGATGAGCGTCCCTATGTTGGCCACCATCATCATGTTGCGCTTGACGACGGGTCTGATTTCCAGCGCCTGGTTCGATTTGTTTCCGGCAAGGCACGGGGCTTCGTCGCGGCCGGGGGTGGGGCCCTCGGCAGCGCCCATCTGGGCGTCTACAAGGCCTTCGTCGAGGCGGGTGCTCGCTTCGAATATCTCGGCGGGACGAGCTCCGGAGCGGCGATGATGGCGGGCTTCGCAAAAGGGCTCGATGCCGAGCAGATTGATCGAGGCACGCACAACATATTCATCAAGAGCCGAGCGTTTCGCCGTCTTACCTTGCCGCATTTCGCGCTTCTGGATCACAAAGCGTTCGATCGGGCCCTTCGCGAAGAATATGGTGAGGTTCTGATCGAGGATCTTTGGCTGCCGTTCTTTGCGCTTTCGACCAATCTGAGCTGCCGTGAGCCCCATATCCACCGTCGTGGAAAGCTCTGGCATGCCGTTCGGGCGTCCGGCTCGATCCCGGGTGTCCTACCCCCGTTCTTCACCGCTGACGGCGATATGCTGGTTGACGGCGCCATCATGAACAATCTGCCGCTGGAGCAGATGAGGGAGCTCAAGACCGGACCCAATGTCATCGCGAACCTGCGGGCGAGTGCACCGCAAAAATACGACATAGACTATGACCGCATCCCCGGAGCTTCCGAACTGGCGATCGGCTTGCTGAACCCTTTGCGTCGTGCCCGCATGCCTCAAGTCCCCAGCATGCTTCAGGTCATCGCCGCCAGTATGCTGGTACACCGGCCCCACGACATCGCCATCGGCGAAGAGGATGTCGTGGTCTGTCCGCAACTTTCCAGCACGATCGGCTTCATGGACTGGAGCCGGCATTCCGAGTTGTTTTCGGACAGCTACCACGGCACGGCCCGATGGATCGAGGAACGCCTCCGCCAGAACGACCCACGGCTCCGGGCGGTGCTCGACGCCGGACGCGCTTAGCGCACTCGCCTTTGGCCGGAAACTCCTTCTATCACCGTGACTGGCATCTGCGTCGGTACGATCCGGGTCAGCCTGGAACCGGTCGATTCACGAAGGCCCCGGAATTCGGCTTTCCCGCGCCGGCGGCCGTCAGTGCAGACACGTCGATATCGTTGGCGGTGGAGTCGCGGCTCTCGTCCGGCTGGTCGATGCGCGGTGGACACCTTCGATGATCGACTGCCTGGCCTCGGCGCCGTCGGACGACGGCAGATCCTCAAAATTGAATCGGCACGGTCGTCGATCCAGTCGTGGATAGCGTGCTTCAGGAGGCAGGCATCCGCGCGGACGGGCACTGCCTATTTCGGCAGGCCGGCCTTGGCAAGGCCCTCGACGAAGTGGTCCCAGTCGGAGGGGTTCTTGTAGGGCAGAACGCGCGCCTTTTGTTCCAGCGAGTATCCAGGGTTGACGGCCAGCACTTCCTCCCACAGCTTTCGGGCCTCCTCGATGCGGCCGAGATGACCATAGGCCGAGGCGAGCAAGGTGCGCGAAAGATCGGTGTTCGGCTGCCTCCGTATGCGCTCACGCAGATAACGCGCCGCCGTCTCGTAGTCGCGCTTCATGAAATAGGCGTGGCCGAGGAAATGCAGCCACATGTCCGGATAGCGCGGATCGAGCCGCACGGCCCTTTCCAGGTTCTCGACGGCGGCGTCGTGATCATGCATGTAGACCAGAATATTGCCGCGCGTAGCCAGCAGTTCCGCGTCGTTGGGCGCCAGCATCGTTGCCCGGTTTATCTCCTTGCAACAGGCCTCCATATCGCGCTTCCAGAGCAGCGCCACCGCAAGCGCCCGGCGGGCGAGCGGATCGTTCGCGTCGAGCTCGACAGCCCGGCGGGCCATCTGGAGGGCGCAGTCGATCGAGGCGTCGGGGCTGTCCGACCAGCCATTGGTGTAGGCCATGATATTGGAGAAGGCGAGACCGACGTGGGCGGAGACGAACCTCGGGTCGATCTCGCGCGCGCGCTCGAACATCGCCATTGCCGTCTCCATGTGCACCCGGTCGAGATTGTTCATGATCATCTCCCGACCACGCAGCACCAGGTCGTAAGCCTCGACATTGGCGGAGGGCGTGCTGCCCAGCCGATCCTTTTCCTTGAGGTCGAGGCGCACCTTCAGCTCGCCGACGATGCTCATGGTGATCTCGTCCTGTATCGCGAAGATGTCCTCCAGCACGCGGTCGTAGCGCTCGGCCCAGACATGGGCGCCTGTGCGCCCGTCGATGAGCTGGGCAGTGACGCGTACCCTGTTGCCGGCCTTGCGCACGCTTCCTTCCAGCACGTGGCGCACGCCGAGCTCGCGCGCTGCCTGTTTCACATCGACGGCGCGGCCTTTGTAAGTGAACGAGGAGTTGCGTGCGATCACCATCAGTGAAGAGATCTTTGAAAGATCCGTGATGATGTCCTCGGTGATGCCGTCGGAGAAGTAGTCCTGGTCGGCGTCTCCACTCATGTTGTCGAAGGGCAGAACGGCGATCGACGGGGCTTCGGCGATTACCTGCCGTGCCGGCCGGACGGCGACTTCCGCTTCGCCACCGGTGGCAGGCTCGCCGAAACGGACGCTGAAGGTTCTCACCGGCTCGGCCAGGTTCTTTACCTCGCGCAGGCCGCCATCCTCGAAGTCGAGGTCGAGCTTGTCTTTCACCTGGTCGTAGACGGTCGCCGAGATGCAGATGCCGCCCGGCTGGGCAATGCCTTCGATGCGCGCCGCGACATTCACCCCGTCGCCGAAGAGGTCGTCGCCCTCGACCACCACGTCGCCGACATTGATGCCTATGCGAAGGTACATACGCTCGCCGTCCGGGCCGCCGCCATTCGCGGCGATCTCGCGCTGTACATCGACGGCGTACTGTACCGCGTCCACGGCCGAGTGGAACTCGGCGAGAAAACCGTCCCCGGTCGACTTCACGAGCCGGCCGCCGAACTCGGGCAGGCGAGGGTTGATGATGTCGCGCTGCAGATGCGTCAGCCGCGCCAAGGTCGCGGCTTCATCAGCGCGCATCATGCGGCTGTAGCCGACAATGTCGGCCATCAGAATGGCCGCTAGCCTCCGCTGCAGGCGAAGCTGGTTCACGCGTTCGGCCCCTTCCTCGTATGATTCCTTTCGATACCTGACTACCGGCATAGGCGATATCCCTCAGGCCGGTCGAGTGGTTTCGCCAGGTTCATATGGCGGTGCCACAGCGACGGAACAAGAGCCCCAGGCGCCGAACCGGACCAGTTTTCGCCTGCCACCGGCAGGCGCAGGCGGCAGCATGCTGACCTTCAGCCGGCGTTCCCGATCGGAAAACCTCGGAACGGCTTGACCTCCTTCAGCACGAAGATCGTCTGCATCTCCTTGATGCGCGGCAGTCGTCGGACGACCTTCATGGCGAAATCCGCATAGGTGTCGAGGTCGCGTGAGACGACCTGCAAGAGGAAGTCGGCGTCGCCCGCGATGCTGTAGCAAGCGACGACTTCGTCGAGACCCATGACATCGCGCGCAAACGCCTCTGCTTCCGTCTCGCTGTGGCTGTCGATCTTCACCCTGATGAACGCCAGGACGCCGAGGCCTATCTTCCGGCGGTCGAGAACGGCCATGTAACTCTGGATGACACCGCTTTCCTCGAACTGCCTGACGCGCCGCCAGCAAGGGGAGGTCGAAAGCCCCACCTCGCCGGCGAGCGCCTGGTTGGTCAGACGGCCGTCCCGTTGAAGCGCGGTCAGAATGCGGATATCGGCGGGCTCCAGCGAAATCGGCATGTTCTACCTCACGATCATTGCTTCTCGGAAACCTCTACCGCGCCAGCCGTCTCATGGGGAGATAAAGGTATGATTGTCCCCATGATCGGATGTAGTTTCCCCGGAAACATTCGGGGTCAGCTGGAACACCATGCTTCAAGACATCCGCCTCGCCGTCGTCGTCAATCCCGACCTTCCGCTTGGTATCCTGTCCAACACGGTAGCGGCGATTTCGGTAGGCATCGGCGCCGCGCTACCGGTGCTCGGAGCTTGCCGGCTGACCGACAAAAGGCAGAACACGATCGACATCAGCTCGAATCGGCCCGTCCCGATCCTCCAGGCCGATCCGGCCACCATCAGGACGCTGATGCTGAAGGCGCTCGCGTGGCCAGAGGAGCGGGCGGTCGTTCCGTTCCCGTCTTTCGCAAGATCGCTCCATGACTACGCCGACTACGAGGCGACCTTTCCTGGACGGAACCTCGAAGAAGAGGCGATCGACGGGCTCGGCATTGCCGGCCCGGCCAAATGGGTGAAATCGCTCACCGGCTCTCTGAAACTGCTGAGATAGCCCCTCGGCTGCCGCGCCGGTCGGACACCGGCGATCCAGCTGGCGAAGGTCACGATCTGTCTCACGAATGAAGGCCCCCCCGGTTTCCCGGCGCCCGGAGCGGGCGGCACCCGATGATCGTCAAGGCGCCGGGCGCACCGGGATTGCTCGCCTGGATCGAACGCGTCGCGGTCGCTTGAGCTCGAGGCCGGACGGCGGCGCACCACTGCGATGTGCCGTCCATCCGTCCCGGCGGCCGCAGCGGTCGGTCCAGCCAGTGCCGCCGTAGCCGCCTGTCTCGCGGGCCGCAACAATGCGACTCAGCATCCCGAGATGCGCCTGTGCACCCCGTCCAGGCTTTCCGCAAATGCATCGAACAGGTTCCGGGCCGTGAGTTCGCGCAGGACCTGCTCGTTGATGCCCCCGCGCGTCGCATATTCTCCCGCCAGGTCCATGAAGCCCGCATGCGGTGTGGTTTCGGGGGCGTGCGCCAAAGCTTTGAAAAGGCTGGCCACATAATCCCGCGCCTTGGAGTCCGCCACGCCGTGGCCCTCCAGCCATCCGTGGATCGTGTCGAGAAATTTGAAGTAGCTGGCAAATGTCGCGGTGGCGACGGCGAGAGCGTCGAACTCGCCCGCGTCCTCGACCTCGATCAGCTTACCCAGCCTGCCGAACAGTTTCGCTGCGGCCGGGTCCGGCGGAAAAACGATCGTCGGTCCCTGCCTGTGCGCCACCATGGGCATGGGAAGCGCCTTCGTCACATGCTCCGCGGGAGCGATCAGGGCCGCGACGTCCTCGCGGGAGAGCGTGGCGATCAGGCTGACGACGTGATGGCCGCGACGGAACCGCAACTCCCGGAGCACCGCATGCGCGATCTGGGGCCGGACAGCGAGCATGACGGTATCGCAATCGTCGAGGACCGCCTGGTTGTCGGTTGCGACGCGCACGTCCGGATAGCGGGACGCCAGGCCGGCGGCGATTTCTTCGTTGCGAGGCGACAGGAGAATTGTGACGGAATTGTCCGCGACGGATTTTAGGCCTGCGACGATCGCGGATGTCAGCGCGCCTGTACCGATGAAGCCGAGTTTCATTGGGCGTCCTTTGCGTTTGGTTTCCGCGCGATCGCCTGAACGACCGCGTGGTCGGCGGAAAGGTCAGGCGGTACGGTCAGGCATATTCGCCCGCAGCCATTGAAACCAGCCTTTTCGTCTTCCACACTTTTGCGACGCCAGGCCGAGCGAAATCAGGCCTCCGTTGATGCCGGACCGGCTTGCGTCGGCGAGGCGTGGTTGTTCGCGCTCGCGGCAAGCCGGGTCTCAGCCGATCTCGGAGCGGATGCGATAGGCGCAGCGACGCGCGCCGTGGATGATGTGCTCCGTCCGTTCAATGGCGCAATCGGGCCCCAGCATTTCGCGGAAGATGGCGAGCTCCGACCGGCAGAAACCCCTGGCAGACGCTGGCCGCCGCGCAGATCGGACGGTGATTTTCGATCAGCAGCCAGCCTTCGCCGTCCTCGGCTCGCGATACTCCGCCATATAGCCTTCGCGCGTCCTGATATCGGCGAGCTTCGCGAGCTGTTGCCTGGCATTCTCACCTGCGGTGCCGAGCGCGCTTCGCACTTCAAATGCTGGCCGCCCTCGTCGCCGCGAACAGGCGCTTGCGTCGAAAGCCGATCGGCTCTTCGTCACCCGGATCTCGACGGCCCTCACTGGACGGCCGCCTTCATCAGGGTCTCGAGCCAATCCGCGAAAAGCTGAAGCCGGCGTGAAAGGTGCCGGCGATGGGGGTAGAGGAGTGTCATCGGCATCGACGCCGCGCGCCACGCGGGCATGACCTCGACGAGTTCGCCGGCTTCGAGGTGGCGCCTGACGTCATAGGCGGGAATCTGGATCAGGCCGAGGCCCGCCAGGCAGCAGGCGATATAGGCTTCCGCGCTGTTGACGCTGACGCGGGCGCGCATCGGGACCGAGCGCCGGATGCCGCTCTCGAGCCACTCCCACTGCTCGACACGCCCGCTCGCCGGCGAGGCGTAGTTGACTGCCCAATGAGCGTCCAGATCCGTCGGGCGCTCCGGAACGCCATGACGCTCCAGATAGGCCGCGCTGGCGACATTGATCAGCGGCAGTTCGCCGATGGTGCGCGCGATAAGCCCGGAATCGGCAAGCGGCCCCACACGCAGTACGCAATCCACGCTGCCTTCGACGAGATCGACCGGCCGGTCGCCGAGGCCGAGATCGATATCGATTTCCGGATAGCGGTCGAGGAATTGCGACAGGGCGGGAGCGACGATCAGGCGGCCGACGCGCCCCGGCACATCCACCCGCAGCTTGCCCGATGGCCGCGAAGTCGTCTGCCGGAAGAGGCTCTCGGTCTCCTCGACATCCTCGATCAGTCGCTGGCAGCGCTCATAGAAGGCGGCGCCGTCCTGCGTCGGCGAGACCTTGCGGGTCGTGCGGTGGAGGAGTCGTGTCCCGACCCGGCCTTCGAGGTCCTGCACCGCAGCCGACACTGAGGAGCGGGGGAGCCCGAGCGTGTCGGCCGCGCGCGTGAAACTCGAGCATTCGATGACGCGGGTGAAGATGCGAAACCGGTCGATACGGTCCAAGACGACCTCCAATTGTTCGTCCAGACTGACAAGTCCTGTCCGACTGGCCAGCTTTATCGTGAAATCCTAGACGGTATCGTTCCTTTATTGAAGCGGCTGCATGGCGCCGCCGCATCACCCGAAAGGAAGCCGAGGCCATGGCCGACCACAGCATCAGGGGCAAGACAGTCATCATCGCCGGCGGCGCGAAGAATCTCGGCGGGCTTATCGCCCTCGACCTCGCGGCACACGGCGCCAAGGCGATCGCGATCCACTACAACAGCCCCGGCGCGAAAGCCGATGCCGAGGCGACCGTGGCCGCGATCAAATCCGCCGGCGCGGAAGGTGTCGCCTTCCAGGCCGACCTCACCACCGCCGACGCCATGGAGAAGCTGTTTGCGGATGCCGTCGCCGCCGTCGGCCGGCCCGACATCGCCATCAACACGGTCGGCAAGGTCCTGAAGAAGCCGATCGTCGACATATCCGAAGCCGAATATGACGAGATGAGCGCGGTGAACGCCAAGGCTGCGTTCTTCTTCCTCAAGCAGGCAGGCAGGCACGTCAGGGACAACGGCAAGATCTGCACGCTGGTGACGTCGCTGCTCGGCGCATTCACGCCCTTCTATTCGTCCTATGCCGGCACCAAGGCACCGGTCGAGCATTTCACCCGCGCCGCCTCCAAGGAATTCGGCGAGCGCGGCATATCGGTGACCGCGATCGGCCCTGGGCCGATGGACACGCCGTTCTTCTATCCGGCCGAAGGCGCCGACGCCGTGGCCTACCACAAGACGGCCGCCGCGCTGTCGAACTTCTCGAAGACCGGTCTCACGGATATCGAGGACATCGTTCCCTATATCCGCTTCATGGTGTCGGAGGGCTGGTGGATGACCGGCCAGACCATCCTGGTCAACGGCGGCTACACGACGAAGTGATATGCCGCGGGCGGCCGGTGACGGCCGGCCGCCACGCGCCGGGAGATCTTCGATGTATCCCGCGAGAAAGACCCGCTACAGCGCCGAAAAGGTCGCGCGAATTCCCTCCATCCTCGATTTCCGGGCCGATTCCAAAGGCCGCTGGTTCGCCAGGGACAATGCTTTCGATGCGCTTTTCCACGATTGCTTCCGCAACCTGCGACATTGGACGCTTTGGTCGGCGCAAGCCTCGCTATCAGCCATGAGCAGTGAGGATGTTCTGCGGGAACCTTATGCTCCCGTCGCGGGCTCCGAAAGGGCAAGGGTCGCAACGAAACGATCGAGGCTCTCCTCGACGAAGGCGGCAACGTCGACCTTCGGATCGAAGCCCCACCACAAGAGGGATCCCTGCCATACCGAGGCCATCATGAGGCCGACGTCTGACGGGGCGGAAGGGATATCAGCGAAACAGTCGTCGAGCGCCCCGGTGAGGACCGCCTTCCATGCCGCGCCGCGCGCCCGCAGGACCGGATCGCGCAGGTCCTCGCGAAGCACCAGCAGGCCCTCGGCATAGGCCTCGATGCCGCCATAGTTTCCCGACAGTCCGACCAGCAGCCGGACCGCGCCGGCCGGCGTCTTCGACAGCGCCGTGGCAAGCCGGGCGGTCTCGCCGTCGAGTTTGTCCCAGGCATGCAACAGCGCTGCGCGCTTCAGATCCTCCTTGCTGCCGAAGCGCTGGACCAGCGTGGCGGCGGAAAGGCCGCAGGCCTTGGCCAGGCTGGCGAAGGTGAGCGCTTCAGGCCCGCCGCCATGAATGATCTTCAGCGCGGCCTCCAGGACGTCTCTGTCGGGAAGTGTCTTCGGACGGGGCATCTTGACATCAATTTATAACCGAATAATCATTTATATATCCGATCTGACTGGCGGACGCCAGCCTGTTTGCGAGCTCAACCAGGAGAATTCCGATGACTCTGCAGGGAAAAATCGCTCTCGTCGCGGGTGCTACCCGCGGCGCCGGACGCGGCATCGCGGTCGAGTTGGGTGCTGCCGGCGCCACCGTCTATGTGACCGGTCGCACGACGCGCCACCGGCAATCCGAATATGCCCGGCCCGAGACGATCGAGGAGACGGCCGAACTCGTCTCGGCGGCCGGCGGCAAGGGCATCGCGATCCGTGTCGACCATCTTGTCGTCGAAGAGGTGCGTGAGCTGGTCGCGCGCATCCGCGCCGAGCAGCACCGGCTCGACATCCTCGTCAACGACATCTGGGGCGGCGAGACGCTGTTCGAATGGAACAAGCCGGTCTGGGAACACAATCTGGAGAACGGACTCAGGATGCTGCGGCTCGGTATCGACACGCATCTGATCACCGCGCATCACGCATTGCCGCTGATGATCGAGCGGCCGGGCGGCCTGCTGGTCGAGGTGACCGACGGCACCGCCGCCTACAATGCAGAGCACTACCGCCTCTCGCCTTTCTACGATCTTGCCAAGGTTGCGGTGAACCGCATGGGCTGGGCGCATGCCAAGGACCTCGCCCCGCATGGCGCGACCTCGGTATCGATCACACCCGGCTGGCTCCGTTCGGAGATGATGCTGGGGTATTACGGCGTCGAAGAGAAGAACTGGCGCGATGCCACCGCCAAGGTTCCGCATTTCGTGGTCTCGGAAACGCCGCGCTTCGTCGGACGCGCGGTCGCAGCACTCGCCGCCGATCCGGATCGGACGCGGTGGAACGGCCAGTCGCTGTCCAGCGGCGGGCTGGCCCAGGTCTACGGCTTCACGGATCTCGACGGGTCGCGGCCCGACGCCTGGCGCTATGTGGTCGAGGTCCAGGATGCGGGCAAGCCGGCGGACGCGACAGGTTACCGATAGGCCGCCGCACCTGACGACATTCAAGGCGGGTCGGCGCTGAATTCCATCGGGCCGCCATTCATCTTGCCGTCGAACAGGACGAGGAAGCGATATGCAGGTCCCTCATCCTGCAGCGTCAGCAGAACCTCCGCCTTGTCGTCGGGGCCGAGCCCCGGAAGGGCGCCGAGGGCGGTCGGTGCCTCGCCGGGCTTGCCGGTCCAGAACCAGACCGAAGGCGAGGGCGGATCCTCGCAGGTCGGGTTTCTGTCGTCGTCGCTTCGGCCTGCAAGGACGAGAACGCCACCGGAGACCGCGGCGAGATCGCGAATGCCGACGCAATCGCCGAGCGGCAGCGGATCGACGGTCGCTGGCGGCGGCGTGGTTCCGAACAGGTCCGCGGCCGCCACCCGCATCACGAAAGCCTCGCCGTCGATCGAAGGTCCCCGCAGGCCGAGCAGCATGTCGCCATTCAGGAATGCGATCCCCTCGATCGTAACGCCGTTCTCGTCGAGCGGCTTCTCCGCATGGTCGGCGAATTCAGCCTTCAGGGTCTCCCGCAACAGATCGGTTCGCTGGATTTCGGCGGCCGGCGTGTCGTCGTCGAAATGGAATGTCGGGCGCCCGCTGTGCGGATCGACCGGAAACCGCACCAGGAAGAATGCGGAGAGCCGGAGCGCGCCCTGCCGCCCGAGTCCATGGGATCCCACAACATAGAAATGGCCGTTCGGATCCATTGCCGTTGCCGGCACATAGGCCGCGCCCTCGGCATCCAGCTCCTTCATCTCGACGCCGCCGATTGTGCCGGGAAGCAGCCTGATGACCTCGGTCGGCACGATCGTGTCGTGGCCGAGATCGAAGAATTGCGCGTATTTCTTCTCGTCATTTACGGCGAGACAATGCCCTGCGACGCAGGCAGCGCCGCTGATCGACAGGCGTGCGTCGTCATCCTTGGCGAATTCGGGCACCACGGTCCAGCTTTCGCCCGACGGAACAATGTCCGCGCGGGCCGTTGCCATCGGCAACAGGACGACAAGCGCGACCGCAACAAGACGCATCGCAGCCTCCATGGCCTCGGCCTGGCTATCGGACAGGACCCTGGACCTTGCCTGTCTTCAGCTGGCCCCCAAGTCTGCCAATGGACCCGGATCTGCTGCACAACCTTATCCTAACCATGCTTTGAATCCACTATATTTTTCTCTTGGAGTGTTTTTTCACTTCACCTTCGAATTTCAATATTCATTGGGCTCCCGCCGAGCACGGGTGCCGATCGAAAACCTTTCGACTTAAAGTAATTCATGTTTCAAGGCCGCGAACGCGGCGACACAGGTTGGATACATTGCTCGATCAAAGTTCGCGATCGCGATTCCCCGGCACCCTTCAGAGACAGGCCGCCGCGGAAGACAAGCCGCAAGTCCAGGACGTCCATGCAACGCATCTCCTCCAGCGACCTTCCTCGGCAAAAGAAGCTCGCTTTCATCCATGAGTTCGTCTCGCAGCGGGTTGCCGGCCGGCGGTTCAAACCGCTCGACGACGACTTCCGGATCGATCTTGCGGCGCTGACGCTGCACGGACAGACGGTCGTCGGGGCGGCCCGCTACACGCCGATCGTCGGCATGCGCTCGCATGACCTGCTCTCGGATGGCCGGGAGGGCTATCTCCTGACGATCCACGACGCCACGCACGAGTTCTCCGCCGCCGGGAAGCCGACCATCAAGCCGGAGCCCGGCGATCTCACCCTGGTGAGCGACGCCATCGACTCGGAATTCCGGCTGCCGGCCACCGAGGTGAAGGTGGTCGCCGTCGCATGGCCGGGCCTCGCCAACCGCATCCCCCGCATCGACATGAGCCCTTTTTATCACATCCCACGAGACGCCCCGGGCATGGCCCTTTTCACCGCATATTCGGACCTCCTGCGGCAATATCCGCCGGAGAACGAAGCCCTCGCCCAGGCCGCCAACAACCATCTCAACGAACTGATCGCGCTGGTGCTCGGCGGCTTCGTCAAAGGCGGCACGGACCGCAACGAGCACAGCATTCGCGCCGCGCGGCTGGAACTGGTCAAGAAGGAGATCGAGGCGCGCCTGCGCGATCCCGACCTCAACATCGGCGCAATTGCGCGAAGCCACGGCGTCACACCCCGCTACATCCAACGGCTTTTCGAGGCCGAGGGCGTGACTTACTCGGAATACCTGCTCGAGCGGCGCCTCGAACTGGCGCTTGACCTGCTGCGTCAGGCCGAACCGCGCGACAGCCGGATATCGGCAATCGCCTATGAGGCGGGTTTCTGCGACCTCTCTCACTTCAACCGCTGCTTCCGCCGACGCTACGGCACGACGCCGTCGGAGATACGCGCCGACGCCATGCGGCGGCGCGGACTTTGACCCGGCCAGAGATTCGATCCCAATGGACGCGTGACCTTTACCAACCAGGCCCTCGTGACGATCCGGAGTTCTGGGATTGGCTGACCAAGCGCACTCCGGCCAGGCGCTGGCGCGAGGTCCCCGTCGAGCTTCGCCAACGGCCACACGCTTTATGTCGACGGCGGGATCAGCATCTCGCTGTGAGCCACCGTGGCTTCGCGAAAAAGGCGCTCCTGCCGCGCGGCGGAAGCGCCTGATTTAGCCGGCTTGATACCGATCAGATCAAAGGCGATGCATGGTGCTGACGAGTTTCGAGACCAGATAGGGCTCGATCGCCTCGGCGCCGCCTTCCGAGCCGTAGCCGGAATCCTTCATGCCGCCGAACGGCACTTCAGGCAAAGCGAGGCCGTTGTGGTTGATCGTGGTCATGCCGGCCTCGATGCGGCGGCCGAGCTCTTCCGACACGGCGGCCGAGCCGGCGAAGGCGTAGGAGGCGAGGCCGAACGGCAGGCGGTTGGCCTCCTCGATCGCATCCTCCAGCCCGTCGAAGCGGTTGATGATGGCGAGCGGGCCGAACGGCTCCTCGTTCATGACGCGCGCATCGGTCGGGACATTGGTGAGCACGGTCGGCTCGAAGAAATTGCCCTTGTTGCCGATGCGGCGGCCGCCCGTCACCAGCGTCGCACCGCGGTCGACGGCGTCGCCGATGAGGGCCTCGAGCGCCGGGATGCGGCGCTCGTTGGCGAGCGGCCCCATCTGCACGCCCTCTTCCAGGCCGTTGCCGACCTTGATGGCGCGTGCCGCGGCAGTGAAGCCGGAAACGAAGCCGTCGAACGACCCGTTCTGGACGAGGAAGCGGGTCGGAGAAACGCAGACCTGCCCGGCATTGCGGAATTTCGAGGCCGACAGCACCTTCACCGCGGCGCCGAGATCGGCGTCGTCGAAAACGATCGCCGGGGCATGGCCGCCGAGTTCCATGGTCGCGGGCTTCATGTGCCGGCCGGCCAGCGACGCGAGGTGCTTGCCTACCGGGGTGGAGCCGGTGAAGGAGATCTTGCGGATCACCGGATGCGGGACGAGATATTCCGAAATCTCGGCGGGCACGCCGTAGACGAGGTTGATCACACCGGCCGGCACGCCGGCATCGGCGAAGGCGCGGATCAGCTCGGACGGCGAGGCCGGGGTCTCTTCCGGTGCCTTGACGATGATCGAGCAGCCGGCGGCGAGCGCCGCCGAGAGCTTGCGCACCACCTGGTTGATCGGGAAGTTCCAGGGCGTGAAGGCCGCGACCGGGCCGATCGGGCGCTTCACGGCAAGCTGCGTCACGCCGGCGGCGCGCGCCGGGATGAGGCGGCCATAGGTCCTGCGCGCTTCTTCGGCGAACCAATCGATCGTGTCGGCGCCGCCGAGCGTCTCCATCGTCGCTTCGGCGAGCGGCTTGCCCTGTTCGCGCGTCATGGTCCAGGCGATCCGGTCGCGGCGCTCGCGCAGGAGCTCCGCTGCCTTGCGCATGATCTTGGACCGCTCGAAGGCCGACATGGCGCTCCATGTCCGGAAGCCGCGTTCGGCGGCCGCGAGCGCGGCGTCGAGATCGGGTCCGGTCGCATGCGCGACGGTGCCGATGGTCTCGCCGGTCGCCGGGTCGATGACCGGGATCGTCTTGCCTTCGGCACCGGCGCGCCACACGCCGTCGATCAGCAGCTGGGTATCTGGATAGGAGAAGGAGGTCATGTCGTCTCGTTTCCTTGCTTCGTCGATGGACCGCCCGAAGGTCGGGCGGCGGGCTTGAATGCTGGCGCGCCGAGGACGCGCGGCCTCAGAAGAACGCCTGCAATCCCGTCTGGGCGCGGCCGAGGATGAGGGCGTGCACGTCGTGGGTGCCTTCGTAGATGTTGACCGTCTCCAGGTTCTGCGCGTGCCGCATCACGTGGTAGCCGATCTGGATGCCGTTGCCGCCATGCATATCGCGAGCCTGGCGCGCAATGTCCAGCGCCTTGCCGCAATTGTTGCGCTTCACGATCGAGATCATCTCCGGCGCCATCTTGCCCTCGTCCACCAGCCGGCCAACGCGCAACGAGCCCTGGAGGCGGAGCCGGCCAGTTCTTCGGTTCCCCGACATGTTACGGCGGGAAACCCGCTTGCTTCAAATTGCCTCATCGGGAAGACCGGAGACGGCAAGGCGGTCGCGAGGCGTCCAGAATTGCACCTTATCCGGGCACTTCATACGCCTGCAGCGGCCGCTCCCGCCTGTTGTCAGGCTTACGATGCGCGGTCTTGTCACCTATGCGGCGCGCCGGAGCGGCGAGACTATCCGCCCGCCGCGCGAGAGAAGCCGCAACCGGGGCGCGACATTCCGTCCGGGGCACCCACTCTTGCCGACCGGAGGCCGTGGACATATAATTTGCATACACTCCGGTCAATTTCGCAGAATTGGTGAGTTGTATGGAATCGCCGATCAAGCTGACGCCCCTCGGGCTGCGATCATCGCGCGCAAGCGCGTCGACATTTCGCAACTCGGCGGCCAAGATAGGGCACTGTTCACGGCGCGCTCATCCCCAGCGAACGGGCGGCGCATATTCGGTATCGTTCAACAGACGCGCGACAGACCATCGCGCCTGCGAGAGGGGTCCCCGATGTTCGGCCTGACAGCCCTGGAACTGGCCCGGATCCAGTTCGGCTTCACCATCTCCTTTCACATCATATTCCCCGCCATCACGATCGGACTGGCGAGCTATCTCGCGGTGCTGGAAGGCCTGTGGCTCTGGAAGCGCGACCGCGTCTATCGCGACCTCTACCATTTCTGGTCGAAGATCTTCGCCGTGAACTTCGCCATGGGCGTCGTGTCCGGCCTGGTGATGGCCTATCAGTTCGGCACCAACTGGAGTTACTTCTCGGCCTTCGCCGGCAGCGTGACCGGGCCGCTGCTCGCCTATGAGGTCCTGACCGCTTTTTTCCTGGAGGCGGGCTTCCTGGGCGTCATGCTGTTCGGCTGGAACCGGGTCGGGCCGGGCCTGCATTTCTTCTCCACCGTCATGGTGGCGCTCGGCACGCTGATCTCGGCAACCTGGATCCTTGCCTCCAACAGCTGGATGCAGACCCCGCAGGGCTTCGAGATCGTCGACGGCGTGGTCGTGCCGGTGAACTGGATCGAGGTGATCTTCAACCCCTCCTTCCCCTACCGCCTCGCCCACATGACGATTGCGGCCTATCTTTCTACGGCGCTGTTCGTCGGCGCCGCGGGCGCCTGGCATCTGCTGCGCGGCAACGACAACAGGCGCGTGCGCACCATGCTGTCCATGGCGATGTGGATGGTGCTGGTGTCGGCGCCGGTCCAGATCCTGATCGGCGACCAGCACGGCCTCAACACGCTCAAGCATCAGCCGGCCAAGATCGCAGCCCTCGAGGGCCATTGGGAGAACAAGCCGGGGGAGGCGGTTCCGCTCATCCTTTTCGGATGGCCCGACATGGAGGCCGAGGAGACGCGCTATGCGGTGCAAATCCCGCATCTCGGCAGCCTGATCCTCACCCACCGGTGGAACGGCCAGTTCCCGGGCCTCAAGGAGTTCGCACCCGAAGACAGGCCGAACTCGACCGTCGTGTTCTGGAGCTTCCGCATCATGGTCGGGCTCGGCCTGCTCATGCTGTTGCTTGGCGCGCTCGGCCTGTGGCTTCGCTGGCGGGACCGCCTTTTCGACACCAGGCTTTTCCTGCGCTTCGCGACATGGATGGGACCAGCCGGCCTGATCGCCATCCTCGCGGGATGGTACACGACCGAGATCGGCCGCCAGCCCTGGGTCGTCTATGGCGTGATGCGCACGGCCGACGCGGTGTCGAACCATTCCGCGCTGGCGATGAGCGCAACGCTTGTCGCCTTCATCGTGGTCTACTTCATCGTGTTCGGCATCGGCACGCGCTACATGCTGAAGCTGGTCGCCAAGGGACCCGAAGATGAGGGTGAGGAGCATGCCGAAGGCGAAGGCTTCGCCGGACGGCCGGCCCGCCCGTTGTCGGCCGCGCATGGCCGGATGGACCCCCTCGCTCCGGCTCACGAAGACAGGAAAGGGCTCTAGCCATGGGCATCGATCTTCCGGTTGTCTGGGCCGTCATCATCGCCTTCGGCCTGATGATGTATGTGGTGATGGACGGGTTCGATCTCGGCATCGGTATCCTGTTCCCCTTCGTGCGCGACCGCGAGCAACGCGACGTGATGGTCAACACCGTCGCGCCCGTGTGGGACGGCAACGAGACCTGGCTGGTGCTGGGCGGGGCCGCCCTGATGGCGGCCTTCCCGCTCGCCTATTCGATCATCCTCAGCGCGCTCTATCTGCCGCTGGTGCTGATGCTGCTGGGGTTGATCTGGCGCGGGGTGGCCTTCGAGTTCCGCTTCAAGGCCGACCCGCACCACAGGGCGTTCTGGGACCGGGCCTTCGCCGGCGGGTCCTATGTCGCGACCTTCTTCCAGGGTGTGTCGCTCGGCGCCTTCCTCAACGGTTTCCCGGTCGAGGACGGCGCCTATGCCGGAGGAGCGCTCGACTGGATCACGCCGTTCAGCCTGTTCACCGGGCTCGGCCTCGTCGTCGCCTATGCCCTGCTCGGCTGCACCTGGCTGATCATCAAGACGGAAGGTCCGCTCTACCAGCGCATGGTCGCGCTGGCACGGCCGGTGACGCTCGCTCTCCTGGCCGTCATCGGCGTCGTCAGCCTGTGGACGCCCTTTGCCCATCCCGACATCGCGGAACGCTGGTTCAGCTTCCCCAACATCGTCCTCTTCTCGCCGGTGCCGGTGCTGGTCCTGGCCAGCGGCTGGGCGATGCTGCGCGTGCTCGACGCCAATCCACATGTCGCGCCCTTCGTGCTGGCGCTGTTCCTGCTCTTCCTCGGCTATAGCGGGCTCGGCATCAGCCTCTGGCCCAACATCGTCCCGCCCGACATTTCTCTCCGCGAGGCGGCGGCACCGCTGCAAAGCATGGGCTTCGCGCTGGTCGGCGCGCTGTTCATCATCCCCGTGATCCTCGCCTACACCGCCTGGTCCTATTACGTGTTCCGCGGCAAGGTGAAGCCGGGCGAGGGTTATCACTGATGGCGCCGGCCGAGACCTCCTGGCCGAAGCGGATCGGCTGGCTGATCCTGATCTGGACGGCAAGCGTGCTGGCGCTGGGCGCCGTGGCCCTGGTCTTCCGCCTGCTCATGAACCTCGCCGGCCTCACCGTCTGAGGCCACGGCGGACAGGAGGGGCCCGCCCGGTTCAGACCACCATGGACGACAGGCCGGGCGGCTGCGCCAGAAGGTCGGCGACGGCCCTCAGGCTTGCGGCCAGCGCCTGCTGGTCGGGCGCGGCACCGAGCCCCAACCTGACGGCTTCCGGCGCCGGGCCCGAGACGGAGAAGGCGTCGCTGGTGACGACGCCAATGCCAGCCGAGCGGAGCCGCGAGGCGAAGTCGCCGCGGTTCCAGCGGCCCGGCAGGGCCAGCCAGGCATGGAACCCTTCGGGATCGGCGCGGACGAGTTCGGCCGGCAGGATGCCGGAAGCGATCTTCTGCCTCTGCCGGGACTCCTTCCGGATGGCGTCGAGCACCGCCAACGCCGTGCCGTCCTCGATCCACTGCGTGGCGACGGCCGCCGTCAGCGGCGAGGCCATGCCGGCCGTAGCGCGGATCGCACCCGCCAGAGGCGCGGTCTTTCCCGGCTCCGGCAGGACCAGATAGGCGACGCGCAGCGCCGGCGACACGGATTTCGCCAGGCCCGCGACATGATAGGCCAGATCGGGAGCGAGCGCTGCCAGAGGCGGCACCGGATCGGCCGGCAGCGCGCCATAGGCGTCGTCCTCGATAATTGCCACCCGATGGCGGCGCGCGATCGCGACGATGCGCTCGCGCCGGCCCAGCGACAGGGTCGACGTCGTCGGGTTGTGCAGTGTCGGATTGCAATAGAGCACCTTGGGCGCCGCCTGGCGGCAAGCCGTCTCGAAGGCTTCAGGAACGAGGCCTTCGTCATCCATCTCGATACCGACGACGCGAATGCGCAGATAATCCGCCACCGCAAGGAAACCGGGATAGGCGAGACCATCGGCACAGACCGTGTCGCCAGGGCCGGCGAGCGACCCGAGCAAGGCGAGCAGCGCGCCCTGCGCACCGGGACAGACGAGCAGCCGCTCCGGAGCGACGGCGCCCAGGCGCGGCGCCAGCCAGGCCGCCCCGGCGGCCTTGTCGAGAACGGAGCCCCCCGCCTCCTGGTAACGCATCAGGAGGCCGAGCCCGTCGCCCGTCTTGAGATCCGCGATATCATCCCACATGCGGGCCGCCAGCACGGCATCGTCGAAGCGCGGCGGCAGGTTCATGCTCATGTCGATGAGCCCGCTCCCCGCAGACGGCTCAGGCCGGGAGGGCCGGCGGGCGCGCACATAGGTTCCCTGGCCGACGCGTCCTTCGACCAGGCCGCGCTTGCGAGCCTCCGCATAGGCGCGACTCACCGTCGTGAAGTCGATGCCCAGCCGGTCGGCGAGCGTCCGCTGCGGCGGCAGCCTCGTTCCCACGGGCAGTCGGCCGGCCGCGATGTCGACCGACAGCGCATCGGCGATCGCGAGGTAGAGCGGCCCTGCCGCCTTGGAGATCGAAGGAGACCAGTCCGCCGCCATATCCGATACCATGCTTTCCATATATATGCATGATGTATGCCTTGTGTGGCAAGGCAAGTGCAAAGGCGGCGGGTTTCTCGGTATCTTCGGCATGATCGAGCAGCGGTCCAAAAAGCGCCAGTCCTGGCGCTGCACGCCACGACTGGCGCGCAACAAGACCGGCGCCACGAGGGCGCCGGCATGGCATGGATCAGGCTGCTGCGGTCTGCCTACGCGGCCAGATGAGTCATATTGGACAGCGCATAGTTGCGGCCGAAACGGTTGGCCAGGAAAACGTCGAGGGCGATGTCCTCCTGCCGGATGAAGCCGCGCGACGGCAGACGGCCTTCCGCTAAAAGATCGAGCACGGCGCAGATGCCGGAAGCCGTGGTGACCTGGATGGCGCTGCGCAGATGGGCGCCGAGCTGCCGGCTGTAGACCTTGTTGGCGTAGGTCTCCTGCAGGAGGCGGCCGTTCCTGTAGCCGCTCACCGTCACGAAGATCACGACCACGTCCTGCATGGTCGCTGGAACGGCGTTCTCGAGAATGTCCTTCAGCACCTCGCGGCGGTGGCGCAGGCCGAGGTCGTTGAGCAGGGCCTTCATGATCGCCGCATGGCCGGGATAGCGGATGGTGCGGTAGTTCAGCGTGCGCACCTTGCCCTTGAGCGTGTCGGCGAGCGTGCCGAGACCGCCCGAGGTGTTGAACGCTTCATAGGTGATGCCGTCGAGCGAGAACTCCTCGCGCTCCTCCATCGGCGGCACTTCGACCAGCTCGCCCTCGACGATCGCCTCGCAGGGTTCGCAATATTCGTTGATGACCCCGTCGGTGCTCCAGGTCAGATTGTAGTTGAGCGCATTGGACGGATATTGCGGCAGCGCGCCGACACGCATGCGCACGCTCTCCAGCCTGTCGAAACGCTTGGCGAGGTCGTTCGCCACGATCGAGATGAAGCCCGGCGCCAGCCCGCATTGCGGGATGAAGGCCGACTGCGCCGTCACGGCCAGTTCCTTCGCGCGGCGCGTGCTCGCCACATCCTCGGTCAGGTCGAGATAGTGCACGCCGGACCGGGCCGCCGCCTCGGCGATGCTGGTGGTCAAATGGAAGGGTGCCGCACTCAGCACCGCGAACTTGCCCGACAGCACGCCGTCGAGCGCACCGGGCTCGGAGATCTCCGCCTGGTGTGTCGCGACGCCTTCGCCGACTTCAAGCGCATCGAGCTGGGCCTGTGAATTGTCGACCACGGCGACACGATAGTCGCCGCTGCCGGCCAGCATGTCCGAAACGACCGATCCGATCTTGCCCGCGCCAATAACAACGACGTCCTTCATCCGAACCGCTCCCGGAATTCCTGTTCAATTTCTGAAGACTACTCCCGGCCCATGACGGATAGCAGTGGCGGTTTGTGCAAAGAGAAGGTAAATTTTGCGCATTTCGACGATCGGATTCGACAGAATGCTGAGTGATGCCGACCAGGCCCTGATCGCTTTGTTGCGCGAGAACGCGCGGATGCCGGCGACCGAACTCGCCAGGAGACTCGGCGTGTCGCGGGCGACGTTGCAGAGCCGGCTCGAAAGGCTTGAACGGCGCGGCGTCATCACCGGCTACGGCGTGAGGCTCTCTTCAGAGCACGAAGCCAATCTGGTGCGCGCCCATGTGCTGGTGACGGTGCTGCCGAAACTGTCGACCTCGGTCGAGGCGGAACTGCGCCGCATCCGCGACGTTCGCACATTGCATTCGGTGAGCGGCAATTTCGACATGATCGTCATCGTCGAGGCCCAGTCGGTCGCCGACCTCGACAAGCTCATCGACCGGATCGGCGCCCTGGATGGCGTGGAGCGGACCCTGTCGTCGGTCATCCTGTCGACCCGGATCGAGCGCTGAGCCGCGCGCCGGCCAACCGACGCCCATCCCGGTCTGGACGGCCGCGATGACCACGTGGAACACACTTTGGCCGATGAAGTCGCACGCTCTGCCACTGTTCGACGGCTTGCAAAATGCGAGATGGAGGCGAATTCTCTGCCGCCCGCGAAATGAGCATAGGAGAGAGCTATGGCAGTGGAAAAAGTGGCGGTCGTCACGGCAGGCGGCAGCGGCATGGGCGCCGCAGCGGCGAGACGCCTCGCCGCTGAAGGCTTCAGGGTCGCGGTCCTGTCGTCCTCCGGCAAGGGTGAGGCGCTGGCGGCGGAACTCGGCGGCCTGGGCGTGACCGGCTCCAACCAGTCGAACGACGACCTGAAGCGGCTCATCGATGGCGCTTTGCAGCGCTGGGATCGCATAGACGTCCTTGTCAACAGCGCCGGTCACGGCCCGCGTGCCCAGATCATCGAGATCAGCGACGAGGACTGGCACAGGGGCATGGACACCTATCTGATGAATGTCGTCCGCCCCACGCGACTGGTCACGCCGGTCATGCAGAAGCAGAAGGCGGGCGTCATCATCAACATCTCGACCGCCTGGGCTTTCGAGCCGAGCGCGATGTTCCCGACCTCGGCCGTGTTCCGCGCGGGCCTTGCCGCTTACGCCAAGATCTTCGCCGACACCTATGCGGCAGACAATGTGCGCATGAACAACGTCCTGCCGGGATGGATCGACAGCCTTCCGGCAACCGAAGAACGTCGCGACAGCGTGCCGATGAAGCGCTACGGCACCAGCAAGGAGATCGCCGCGACCGTCGCTTTTCTCGCATCGGACGGAGCCGGCTACATCACCGGCCAGAACATCCGCGTCGACGGCGGCCTGACCCGGTCGGTCTGATCCTGCCGGGGGCCGGCCTTGCCCGCCCTGAATTGTGGACGCTGACGCCATGGGTCGGCGGGCTCTGGGTCGCGCCGGATGCGCGTCGGCGCGGCGTCGCATCTGCGCTCGTGGCCTATGCCGCCGAAAAGGCGCGGGAGCAGCGCTTCCGCGCGGTCCATGCCCTCACCGCCGAAGCGGAAGTTGTCTTCCGGCGGCTCGGCTGGGAATGGATCGCTTGTCGACTTATCGAAGTGCAAGATTATCGCGTGCTTCGGATGGCGCTTTGACCTTTTTGCCTTGAGTTCGTCACGCTGTTGATGGAAACCGGAGGCGAGAGGGCGAGGACGCCCGGGAGAAAGATGATGTCGCCGCATTCTGAACGGCTCGATATCAGGAGCTACAGCGGTGAGGTGCAATCGCATCGGCACGACTACCATCAGGTGGTGCTGCCACTCTCCGGCGTCATGGACATGGAGATCGACGGCCGCGGCGGTCTCGTCGCGGCCGGGCGCGGCGCCTTCATCGCGACCGATGCAACGCATGCCTTCCAGGCGCCGCCCTCGGGACGTTTTGTGGTGGCGGACCTCCCTGACGATGGAAACTCGGCCCTCTGGACTGAGGCCGAGCTTTTTCGACGTACCGCCTTCTTCACCATCACGCAGCCGCTGCAGAGCCTCATCGACTATCTGGCGGCGACGATCGACATCGTTACCCCGGCCGCGCGAAGCCACTGGTGCGGGCTGCTCGTCGAGACGCTGAACGCATCGCAAGCCGAGCCGGCCACCGCCGCAGACATGATTGTCGAACGGGCGATCCGTTTCATGCGGGCGAAGCTGGAGCAACCGATCACCGTCGCCGACATCGCAGCCGCGGCGGGCGCGGGCGAGACGCGGCTTCACGAGTTGTTCCGCCAGAGAACCGGCGATACGCCGCATGGCCGGCTCGCGGAATTGCGGCTCGATGCGGCCTGCCGCCTCCTGACCACGACGTCGCTGCCGATCGCCGAGATCGCCGTAAGGACCGGTCATGCCGACCAGAGCGCGCTCACCAGGAAGCTGCGCATCTCGCGCGGCGTCACGCCCGCCGTGCTGCGGCGCGGTCGCGGAGCCTCTGGATAGACTTCCGGACTTCTCGACTATCCCGTCCCTGCCCGCCTCGGGCAGATTGGTCTCCTGTTTTACGGGACATCGGGAAGACAAGGAATGGGCGACGGCAGAGGGCGGGCGACGATCATCGGAGGCATCGCGATCCTGCTTTGGGCAGCGCTCGCTCCGCTCACCGTATTCACGACAGGCATACCGCCTTTCGAATTGCTGGCGCTGAGCTTCGCCGTCGCCTTCCTGAGCGGGATCGTCCTGCTCGGATTTCGTGGAAGCCTCGCCGAGCTGCGCCAGCCTGCCGCCCCCTGGATGACCGCCTTCTTTGGTATCTTCGGCTATCACGCGCTCTATTTCTACGCGCTGAAGGCGGCGCCTGCGGCCGAAGCCAGCCTGATCGCCTATCTGTGGCCGCTGCTGATCGTGCTTTTCGCCGCGCTTCTGCCCGGCGAGCGGCTGGCCGCGCGGCACGTCGCTGGAGCATTGCTCGGCCTCGGCGGTACCGCACTGATCATACTCGGACGCGCGCCGTCCGCCACCGCCGACGCCTCGCTGTCGGGTTATGCGGCGGCCCTGATGTGCGCGCTGCTCTGGTCGGCCTATTCCGTGTTCAACCGACGCTTCGGGGCGACGCCGAGCGGCATGATCGTCGGCGTCTGCGGCGCGGTGGCCGTCGCCGGCGGCGCCTGTCATCTCCTGTTCGAGACGACGGTCGCGCCGGCATCTGAACAGTGGCTGGCGATCGTCCTGCTCGGCGTCGGGCCGACGGGCCTGGCCTTTCTCGCCTGGGATCATGCGACGAAGCACGGGCACATTTCCCTGCTCGGCGCCCTGTCCTATCTCGCGCCGCTGCTGTCGACCGCCCTGCTGGTCGCGATGGGCAATGCACCGGCTACCGTCCGGCTTCTGGCAGCGGCCTTGCTCATCATCGGCGGAGCGGTGCTGGCGACAGGCATCGGCGGCGGCCGCAGGCGTGCAGCCGCCACTGCCTCCTGAGCCCGCGCCCAAAGCGCGTCGCGATCTTTCAGGTTCGCTTTACGCGCTTTGGGGATTTGTTCTTACGCATGTCTTTGTCCCGAAACCCGTTCCCACATCAGGGAGACATACTCTACTTCCGCGCCTCGCGTGCCAGGCGCATGAACTCCGCCGCGCGGTCAGGATCGACCGGGTTCCAGGTATTGCCGTCGACCTTGAGCGAGGAACCCACGATGCAGCCGTCGGCGACGGAAAAGACGTCGGCGACCGTTGCATGGCGCACGCCGGTGTTGACCAGCACCGGGGTACTTCCGCTCACCTTCTTGACGGCCTCTACCTCGCTCAGCGGCGCGGCTTCACCCGTAATGTTGCCGGAGACGAGGATGGCATCGGGCAGGCTGGAAAAGATCGCGCTGCGGGCGCGTTCCGGCAGGCTGCGACGGTCGATCGAATAGGCGAACTCGGCCGAGATGTTGTTGAACAGAGCAAGGTCTGGGCGCCCGACATGGTTGCGGTACCGCATGGTCTCGCCGGCATTCGGCGTCCAGGGCCCCATGTCCGAGGCATAGTTGCCGGTGAGGATCTCGCGGATGAAGGCGGCGCCGGTCGCCGCGGCGAGCGCGACGGACGCCTTGGGGTCCCAGAGCACGTTGACCCCGAACGGCACCGTCATCTCGCTGCGCAGCCGGCCGATGACGAAACCCATGGCGGCGGTCGAAGCGACGTCGACCTTGAGTTCATAGGGCCGGTCGTTCTCGTTGCCGAACATGAGCGCGTCGACACCGGCCGCCTGCAGCGCAACGAGGTCCTTGCGGGCGCGATCGACGATGCCGTCGATGCCGGCCGCGGCGTCGTGGAGCGGCGCCCCCGGCAGCGGGTCGAGATGGACCATGGCAATGACCGGCTTGGTGTCGCCGAAGATGCGTTCGAACTTGGTTTGCGTCACGGCTGGCAATGCCTCCCTGAACTCGGACGAAGTGGTTCCGGCGCCGCTTCAGCGCGCCATGCCGTAGTATTCGACGTTCGGTTCCATGGCGACGCCGCTGGCCACGCGGTTGGACATGTTGAAGAAGCCGGCGACGAGCACGACGTCCCAGATGTCGCGGTCGGAGAAGCCCGCCCGGCGCAGAGCCTCGCGGTCCTCGTCGCCGATCTCGGCGGGGCGCTCGGTGATCTTCCAGGCGAAGTCCAGCATGGCGCGCTGCCGGTCGGTGAGTGCGGCCGCCCGATAGTTCGCGACCAGCGTCTCGGCGAGATGCGGATCGCCGGAATGATAGCGCACGGCCGCCCCATGCGAGACGAGGCAATAGTGGCAGTGGTTCACCGAGGACACCACGACCGCGATCATCTCGCGTTCCAGCTTGGACAGGCCGGACGGCGCCAGCATCAGGTCGTCCACCATACGGACGAAGGCCTCGAGCTTGGCCATGTCGAAGGAATAGGCCTTCAGCACATTGGGAACGAAGCCGAGCTTCTCGTCGCACTTCCTGTAATACTGCGTCATCGCTTCGGAAAGCGGCGCGGGCTCGACGTCGAGCCCGGTGAGCGGACGCTCCGCGGCGGCGGTTTCGGCTTTGTCCTTCGGCATGGCAGGCACCCTCCCAATGTTGCGGCTTCGGCGGCAGCCGCGTGCGGACGGTGGTACACCGGCGCAGTCCGGAGCGCCAGCATTCGAACGGGGATCGGAGCGCGGGACCTATCGCAACGCCCTCAACGCATTGAGGATGACCGCGACATCGATCGCCTCCTGGGCAAGTGCGCCCGCCACCGGCGGCAGGTAGCCGAAGGCGGCGACGACCATCGCGACAACGGAAAGACCGAGGCCGACGAGCACGCTCTGCATGGCGATCCGCCGCGTGCGGTGCGCGGCCCGGACGGCAGCGGTCAGGGTGTCGAGGCGATCGACCAGGAGAACCACGTCGGCGCTTTCGGAGGACGCGGCCGATCCCCGCGCGCCCATCGCGACGCCGACATCCGCGCTCGCCAGGGCCGGCGCATCGTTCACGCCGTCTCCCACCATCATGACCGGCGCCTGCACCCGCTCCTTCTTCACGATATCGACCTTCGTCTGCGGATCGAGCTCGCCAAAGGCGTCGGCGATGCCGAGTTGCCTGCCGATCGCGGTCACCACATCCTGCCGGTCGCCGGAGGCCAGGACCACCCTGGTGACGCCGCTGTCGCGCAATGCATGCAGCATCGAAGCGGCGTCGGGCCGCACCCGGTCGGCCAGCATGACGATCCCGGCGATCTCGCCATCGATCGCAACGGCGACCACCGCCGTGCCCTCGGGCACGCCCTCGCGCAACGCGTAGGGGTCGCTGCGCCGGCTCCTGTCGCGCACGAAGCGGCTACCGCCGACGACGACCGAGTGTCCGTCGACGGTGCCCGACACCCCGGTGCCCGCCACTTCGCTGACCTCGGTCGGCGGCGAAAGGTGCAGGCCGCGTTGATGGGCGCCGACGACCAGCGCGTCGGCGATGACGTGGTTGGACGCCTGGTCGAGCGAAGCGGCGAGCCGCAACACCTCTTCGCCCGCCCAGCCGTCGGCTGTCCTGATGCCGGTGATCTCGGCCCTGCCGAAGGTCAGGGTGCCGGTCTTGTCCAGGATGGCGGTGCGGACCTTGGCCAGCGCTTCGAGCGCGCCACCGCTCTTCATGAGTACACCGAGCTTGGCCGCCCGCGACATGCCGGAGATGATCGCCACCGGCAGAGCGAGGATGAGCGGGCAAGGAGTGGCCACCACGAGCACCGCGAGCGCCCGAATCCTATCCCCAGTCGCCCACCATGCCGCTCCAGCAATGAGCAGCGTCAACAGCAGGAACCAGATCGCGTAGCGGTCGGCGATCCGAACGCTCGGCGCCTTGCTTTCCTGAGCCTGTCTGACAAGGCGGACGATGTTGGCATAGGTGCTCTCCCCGGCCGGACGGACCGCGACCAGGTCGAACGCGTCGCCGACATTGGTCGAGCCGCTGAGGATCTCGTCGCTCTGCCGCTTTTCGACGGGAATGCTCTCGCCGGTGAGAGCGGACTGGTCTACCAGCGCCTCGCTCGACGCCACCGTCCCGTCGACCGGCACGACCTCGCCATGGCGAACCAGGATGCGGTCACCCTTGGCCAGCTCCTCGATGGCCACCTCGTCGAGCCGGCTGTCGACATAACGCATTGCCGTCCGGGCGACGCGCCCGAGCAAGGCGGTCATCTCGCGGCGGGCGCGGCGTTCCGCATAACTCTCCAGAAGCTGGCCGCCGGCATACATCAGCGCCACGACGTTTCCGGCCAGCGGTTCCCCGAAAGCGAGCGCGGCCGTCATGGAAAGGGCCGCAACCAGATCGAGGCCGACCTCTCCCCGACGCAGGCTGGTAAGGATCTCCACGACGAGCGCCGCGAGGACCGGTAGCGTGCAAGCGGCCCAGATCCAGCCGGCCCAGTCCCCTCGACCTCCGAACCAGACAGAACCGCCCGCTGCCAGGCCGGCGACCGCAATGACCACCAGCAGGCTTCGGATCCTGAAAAGCGGCAGAGCGATCGGCAATGGATGTCCCGCCTGTGCGTGCGGCGACCGTTCGGTCGGCATGTTCCGGTCGGAAATGAAGCACGGGATATGCGTGGGAGGAAAGGGCTTTGGCCACCGGGCCGCAATCGCGGCAGCGCCGCGCGGCCAGATGGACGCGCGGTGCTGCCTTTTTTCGGATGTTCGGAACGTCCCGGTGGACCAGAGGAAGCGCTCCGGCAGTCGGATCAGGCGTCGCCCTGCATGCGCCCCTTGAAGAAGTCGAGGTGCTTCTGCTGCGCATCGATCATGCGCTCGCGATACTTGCCGTAGATGACGTCGGTGTCGTGCAGCGTCACGCCGGCGATGGTCGGCGAGGCGAAGGTCGGCAGCTCGACGCCGCGCTCGCCGAGCCTGGCGGCGGTGCGGGCGACCAGCTCATGCATCAGCATCATGGCGAGCACGGTCGAGGAGCCGGCGACCGGACGCGTCCAGCCCTCTACGGGCACGATCGCATCCTCGATCGGCGAACGCGTGTCGATGACGATGTCGGCCGCATCGGCCAGCCGCTTGCCGGAGGAATGGGTGGCCGGCTTGTCGAGATTGTGCGTGCTGGTGATGGCCACGACGAACAGGCCGCGTTTCCTGGCGTAAAGTGCGGTATCGATGCCCGAGGCATTGCGGCCGCTGTGGCCGAAAATGACGATGCTGTCGCCGGGATTGAGCGGCTGATGGTCGAGGAACTTCTCGGCGTATTTCTCGGTGCGCTCGAGCCAGAGCAACTCGCGGACGCCGCCGGCGCCCAGCACATTGTGCCACATCACGCGCGGATCAGTCAGGGGGTTGAAGCCGACATAGCTGCCGTAGCGGGGGAATGTCTCCTGGCAGGGCAGCACCGAATGGCCCGATCCGTAGAGATGGACGAGGCCTTCGTTTTGAAGCGTGTCGGCGAGCTTTCCGGCCGTCGTCTCCAGTGCAGCTTCGTTCTTCTGCGCCGCTTCCTCGGCGAGCTTTATGAGGCGGCTGATATAGAGGGAGGACATGGGATCTTTCACTTTCCTTGTTGGACCAGAGCCGGCCTTGTTGAACCAGAGCTGGCCTTGTTGAAGTCAGAGATGGAGCTTCGAGCGGATTTCGTAGCGGTCGCCACGCATCGTGGAGGCGGTGAATTCGAAGGGGCCGATGGCGTCGGAGGTGATGCGCTCGACCATGAAGACCGGGCTTCCCGCCGCGATCTCGAGCAGTTCGGCCTCTTCCGGCCCCACGGCGCCGACCCGAAACACCTCGCGGGCCTCACGCGGAGTGATACCGAAACGATTGCGCAGCGTGTCGTAGAGCGAAGCGGCCGGATCGGCCTTGTCGAGGAAGCCGGCGACGCGCGACACCGGCATGTAGACGGTCTGGATGCCGATCGGCGCCTTGTTGCCGAGCCGAAGGCGGCGCAGCCTCACGGTAGGCGCGCCGAGCTTGACCTCCAGCGCCCCGGCGACATCGGGTGCGGCGGGAACCTCGGCGAGTTCGAGCACACGCGAGCCGACGACGAGACCGAGATTGGCCATTTCCTGGGTGAAGCTCGTCAGGCCGCGCACGCCGGCGATCACCGTCGACGAGCGTACGAAGGTGCCGCGTCCGTGCTCGCGTCTGAGCAGCCCCGATTCCTCGATGTTGCGCAAGGCGTGGCGGGTGGTGATGCGGCTGATCCCCAGCATCTGGCTGAGCAGTTCCTCATTGGGGATCTGGGTGCCGTCCTTCCAGGTCCCGTCGGCGATGAGCGACCGCAGGGCCTGCTCGGCCTGATGCCAGAGCGGTTCCGGCCGGTTGCGGTCGGGCTTCGGAAAAACGCCGATCCCGGTCATCGAACCTCCTCCCAGTTCTGTCCCCTGAACGCGGCGATGCCCGCGCCGGCGAGGCTGGCGCCCGCACCGAACGCTCCCGATGTCAGCGTGATGCCGCGCAGGTGCGGCGGCAACTGACGGCGCAGCGCCGACAGCACCGGCGCTTCCAGCACATCCAGGGCGGCCGCGACCCCGCCGCTGACCAGGATCTTCTGCGGGTCGAGAAGCGCGACGGCGCCGGCAAGGGCAGTGCCGAGCGCGCCCGCAGCGCGGCCAAGCGACAGGAGCGCTTCGCCGTCGCCGCTCCGCGCCCGCTCGATCAGGGCCGCGCCATTCTCCAGCCCGGTTTCCGCCGCGAGCCGGTCGAGCGCCCGGCCGGAGGCATTGCGTTCCAGCCAGCCGTCCCTGTCGTCGCCGGGATCCGAAGGGTCCGCCGAGGCCCATCCGAAGGATGCAGCCCCGCCCCTTGCGCCGCGCAGGATGCGGCCGCCCGACAGCACCGCCGAGCCGATGCCGGTGCCGATCGCCAGCAGGATCGCGTCGCTCAATCCGCTTGCCGCGCCGGCACTCGCTTCGGCCAGCAGCGCGAACTGCGCGTCGTTGCCGAGGGCGATCGAGACGTCGGGAAACGCTTCCGAAAGATCGAGGCCGTCGAGATAAGGAAGATTGGGGATCCACACGCAGCGCGTGCCGAGGGCCAGCCCCGGCACGGCGATGCCGAGCCGCTTGATGGAATGGGCGACAAGCAGCCCCTCGACCAGTTCCTGAAAAGCGGCGCGGCGCGCCGGGGCCGGCCAGGACCCGACCGGCCGGATCTCCACCGGTCGCGCCGCGTCGGCGAGGCCGGCGCGCATATTGGTGCCGCCGAGGTCGATCGCCAGCGCGCGGCTCATCCCTTCACCCCCGAGCCGACGATGCTGTCGACGAAGAAACGCTGCAGGAAGACGAACATGACGAGCGGCGGCAGCACTGCCAGGGTCGCGCCCGCCATCACCAGATTGGTGTTGAGCGCGCCGCGATTGTAGCTCAGGAGGCGGCTCAGGCTGATGACGATCGGGTAGTCGTCGCTGCTGCCCTGGAGAACGGTGAGCGGCCACAGATAGGTGTTCCAGTGGTAGACGAAGGCGAACAGCGTCAGGGCCGCGATCGCCGGCACGATCGCCGGGGCGACGATCGAGAAGACGATGCGCAGTTCCGAGGCGCCGTCGATGCGCGCGGCGTCGATCAGATCGTCGGGGACGCCCGCGATGAACTGGCGCATCAGGAAAATACCGAAGGCATTGGCGAGATTGGGCACGATGACGCCGATCAGGCTGCCGTTCATGCCCAGATAGGTGACGAGGCGGTAGAGCGGGATCAGCGTCACGATCGGCGGCAGGAACATGGTCGCTATCATCACCGCGAAGAGCACGTTGCGCCCGGCAAAGCGATATTTGGCGAAGGCATAGCCGGCCATCAGGCTGGTCACCACGATGCCTGTCGTGGTGACGGTGGCGATAACAGCCGAATTCAGGAAGGACCGCCCGGCATTGATCACGCCGGCGACCTCGCCATAGGCGCCGAAACCGGGCGAGCGGGGCAGCCAGACCGGCGGCGTCTGCATCGTCTCGGCCGGTGTCTTGAGGCTGGAAAGAACCATCCACAGCAGCGGAAAGGCGGCGATGACCGCCAGGAACACGATGAGCGCGAGCAGCAGCGCGTCGGACGGCCGCCGGCGACGGTTTCCATAGGCCCTCATGCGTCGTCTCCCTCGCGGCGGCGGGCGAAGGCAAAGAGCGCCACGATGATGACGACCAGCGCCAGCATCAAGGTCACGGCCATGGCAGAGCCCAACCCACCCTGCGCGCGTTCTATGCCGACCCGGCGGATGTGGTAGGTGAGCACATTGGTCGAGCCCGCCGGGCCGCCCTGGGTTATGAGCGCGACCGGCTCGAAGACCTGGACGGCATTGATGACGGCGATGACCGCGCTGAACAGCAGAGTGCGCCGCAAGAGCGGCAGGGTGATCCGGAAGAACTCCTGCAGCGGCGGCGCGCCGTCGATCTTGGCGGCCTCGTAGATGGACGGCGAAATCTGGGTGAGGCCCGCCACGACGAGCACGGTGAAATAGCCGACCTGCTGCCACACATTGAGAAACACGATCGAGACCAGCGCCGTGTCGGGCGAGGAGAGCCAAGGCTGGGGGCCGAAGCCGAGCCAGCCCAGGATCTGGTTGATCGGGCCCTCGCTCGGCGAATAGAGCTTCGACCAGACCAGCGCGACCGCGATCATCGGGACCATATAGGTCGAGAACAGGATCGCCCTGAGCGTCTCGCCGCCGGCCACGCGCTTCTGATAGACGAGCAGGCCCAGCACCACCGAGAGCGGCAGGATCATCAGCACGGACAGCACCGTATAGATCGCCGTGTTCACCAGCGCCTGCTTGAAGTCGCGGCCGACCGATATCGGGCCGAAGATGTCCTGGTAGTTGCGCAGGCCCACGAAGCGGGCGGTTTCGAACCCGGTCTGCGTCGACCAGTTGTGGAAGGACAGCCAGATGGTCAGCGCCATCGGGATCAGGATGAACACGCCGATCAGCCCCGCTGCCGGCGTGAGCATCACCCAGATGGATTTCTTGCGGAGCGTGGCCATCAGTCGTTTTCCGGGATCAGCGGATGCGGCCGAAGCCGCATCCGCCTCTTCTGTCCGAACGCGTCACTGGGCGGCGCGCTCGAGGATCGAGGCGGCGTCAGCCTGGGCGTTGGCCTGGGCCTCCGCGGCGGTGACCTTGCCGTATTCGAGCGATTCGACGACCTGCTGCAGCGATTCCGAGAATTCCTGGCCGCCGAGCACCACGGGGAAGGCCTGCGCATTGGCAAGCGTCTCGACATAACCCTTCAGGAACTCGCCGCCGAGCTTGGCCTGGTGCGCCTCGACGTCGGAGCCGCGCGACGGCAGGATGCCCATGGACACCAGGATGTCGGCCATGGCCGAGGCGCCGTTCTGGCCGGAATCCTTGCCGTTGAGCCAGGCGAGGAAGTCCCAGGCGGCCTTCTGCTCAGCCTCGCTGGCGCCGGCATTGACCACCGTCATCCAGGTATAGGAGATCGACTTGGCGCTTTCGCCGCTCGGGCCGACCGGGATCGGCGCGGTCGCGATGTCGGAGAACCTGTCCCCCATGCCGGCCTTGAGCGCGCTCTCCCACCAGTTGGCCATAATGATCATGCCGGTCTTGCCCGAGACGAAATTGTCGAGGAAAGGGCCCGTCGTGTTGGCGTCGGCGGTGCCCATGGCCGGATCGGTGTAGCCCGCTTTCACCATCTCCTCATAGAGCGCGAAGGTCTCACCGGCCGCCTTGCTGTCGAGGGCGGGCTTGCCGTCGGCAACAAGCTGTCCGCCGTTGGAGACCAGCAGCGAGGCGAAGGGGTGCACGACGCCCGCCGCCCAGGAGTTGATCAGCCCGAAGCCCTGCTGCGTGACCTGGGTGCCCTCCTTCTTGGTCAGCTTGGCGGCGGCGTCCTTCAACTCGTCCCAGGTCCGGGGCGGCGCGGCGATGCCGGCCTCGGCGAAGAGTGCCTTGTTGTAGTTCAGCGCATAGACGTTGATCTCGTTGGGGATGCCGTAGACCTTGCCGTCGACCGTCGCGGCGGAGGCGACGCCGGCCGGCCAGGCCGACTTCACTTCAGCCGAAACGGCGTCCGGAGCGGGACCGACCAGCTTGTCGCGCACCAGCTCCGGCAGCCAGAGGTCATAGATACTGGCGATGGTCGGGCCGCCGGCGCCGCCCTGCGAACGGATCGTGGTCAGGAGATCGCCGAAGGGCACGGCGCGAACGGTGATGGTGACATCGGGGTTGCTCGACGAATAGCTGCGCGCAGCCTCTTCCAGCCTGGCCACCGTCTCCGGCGCCCAATGAGTGAGATATGACAGGTTGACCGGCTCGGCCAGGGCGGTGCCGGGCAGCATGACCATGGCGGTGAGCGCATATTTCAGTCGCGAGATCTTGTTCATGATTATCCTCCGGAGGAGCAGCCGGTTCGGCGCTCGACTGGAATGGTTATAACAACATAACGTCCTTGGCAAGGACGCGCGGACACCATGGCGACGGACCGCCGCGACAACGCCGTTCGACCGGGTATCGAAAGAGAATGGTCTCGACCGAGCGCGCGGGTGGTCTGCCTTCAGAGCAGGTCTTCGAACTTGCGCAGTTCGCTGACGAGCAAAGGCAGGCCCTGCGCCTCGAGCGTAGCGAGGTACTCGCCGCCGCTTCTCGGCGGGCTTTTCAACCGCGCACGGCAATTTCGGGCAGCAAGGACAACTGCCGCCGGATCAAGCCCGAACTGCTGATAGAGAAAATCGTCAGGGTGAAGAATTTCCAGCTCGTAGCGTTTTGCAACCTCGGCAGGAAAATCCTTGAGGTTGACGGTGACGATCGCGTCGCTTCCACTGTGTATCGCCGCGGCAAGCACATGCCGATCGTCAGGATCGGGCAACTCCAACACGGGGATCAGCTCTTCGAACCCCTCGACCAGGCTCCCGAGCACACTGTCGTCCATCAGCCGACGCGTACGCATGAGACGATCGCGGCTGAGATCGGGACGAGCCTTCAACAGGTTGCGGATCCATTCGTCGTGGATGATATCGGACCAACGTGCTCGAAACATGCCGCTTCCGGCAAGTTCTAGCAGGAAATCGCGCAGCGGTGCAGGATACAGCACGCACGCGTCGAGAACGACCGTGTAGCCGGCGATCCTAATAGCCCATCCCCATTTCCTGGGCTTCGGCGGCCAAGGCATCGAGAGCCTGACCTCGCGCGGTTTCCTGCTGCCGCTTGAAGGCTTCAAGATCGCTGAACCTTATGCGCCTGTGCGTTCCAACCTTGTGGTAGGGAATCCTGGATTGCTCCAGCAGCTTGACCACATGGGGCCGCGAAACGTTGAGATATTCAGCCGCCTGGCGTGTCGTGAGCTCCGCATGCACCGGGATCAGAGTAACCGCGTTTCCCTGTGACATTTCGGTGAGCAGATGCGTAAGCAATCTTGCCGCCGCGACGGGAAGGGTAAGTTCCTCACCATCGTCGAGGCGGATGCGCAGGCCGTTCTTGCCGCGACGCGACAGGATCCGGCTCGCCTTAGCCGCCAATTCCGCATCGTCGGCCGTGGGCACGATCGTATCGGGGTGTTCGAGCAACATCGTCGTTCTCCCTGTTCCCCCGGCCCGCAACAGGCGGAACCATCAGGCATATGCTCTATATGGGCAATATCGTCTGCAAACGCAATAAACGAAACGGTAGTTGGAACGGCTTCGACCGCCGCCGGCGCTCGCCGACTGCATACTTGTCATGCACGGCTTCGCGATCGCCCCTGAATTCGATAGCGACCAACGGCCACGAAACGGCGAGCCGGACGATCATGTCGGCGATCCACGCCTCGGCCAGGGAAGCATGGTCCCGCTGTCGTGACGGCGACTACGACGCGCCGGCCTTGATGAAGGCGGACAGTGCGGCGAGCGTCGCTTCGGGCGCCTCTTCGGGAATGAAATGGCCGGCGTCGACCTGCACCTCCTCGGCCTGCGGCGCGAAGGTGCGTTTCCAGACCTGCGGCGGTGTTTCGGCCTTGGCCGCTTCGCCGCGCGTGAGATAGCTGCTCCACAAAAGCAGGGTCGGGCAGGCGACGCTGCGGCCCGCCGCCAGATCAGCCTCGTCCGCTTCGACGTCGCTCGTCGCGCCGGCGCGATAGTCCTCGCAGAAGGCGTGGATCCGTTCCGGCTGCATGTAGGCCGCGCGGTAGGCCGCATGGGCACGCGGATCGAACGCATCCAGCGAACCGCTGCTCGACCATCGCGCCAGAAGCGTGTCGAAATAGGCGACAGGGTCCTTGCCGATCTCGTCCTCCGTTTGCGGCGAGGGGCCGGCAAGATAGGTCCAGTGCGGCGCGGAGAAACTGCCGCTCCGGATCTGCGTCCAGAAGATGCTGGTCGGAACGATGTCGAGCAGCGCCAGCCGTTCCAGCCGGTCAGGATGGTCGAGCCCCAGCCTGTAGCCGACACGCGCTCCGCGATCGTGTCCCGCCAGCGAGAAACGCTGGTGACCGAGCTCGCTCATGGCCGCCACCACATCCTCGGCCATCCGGCGCTTGGAATAGGTCGAACGGCCGTCGCCGCGCGGCGCGGCCGAGGCGCCGTAACCGCGAAGGTCGAGGCAGACCACGGTGAAGTCCTTCGCCAGGGCCGGCGCGACACGATGCCAGCAGACATGCGTCTGGGGAAAGCCGTGAAGGAGCACGAGCGGCGGCCCGTCTCCGCCGACACGGGCGAAGAGCGGCCCGCCGGGACCTTTCAACCTGTCGCTCCGGAAACCGGGGAAGAGGTCGTCACCCATGCATTCCTCCATGCGATGCGTCACGGCCTCCCGGGAGGCGCGGCCCTGTCCGTCAAACGTCGGATCATCGACAATTAACACGCATTCGGCGAACTCGAACAATCCAATCGGGTTGGCCTGACGAGTTGCCTCAAGCTTCGACGATGCCCGCGAGGAGGGCCGCAACCTCACGGACAAGGAACTCGTTTCTACGCCTTCTTGCTCGAAACCGCGCCATAACCGCCTCCGCCTGGAGTGTTCATGACGAAGACATCGCCGGGCGCCATGAGCGCCTCGTCGTTGCCCTTCAGGCGCACGATGGTCCCGTTCTTGCGCTCGACATGGTTTTCGCCGGTTCGGCCGGGCTGGCCTCCCGCGGCACCATGGGGCGACACGTCTCTGTGTGAGGAGAGGACCGTCGCTGTCATCTCTTCGAGGAAGCGTAGCCGCCGGGTGATGCCATCACCGCCGTGCCATTGGCCGGCGCCGCCGGATCCGCGCCGGATGGAAAATTCCTCGACCCGGACGGGGAAGCGGGTTTCCAGCACCTCGGGGTCGGTCATGCGGGTGTTGGTCATGTGGCTGTGGACGGCGCTGGCGCCATTGAAGCCCTTGCCAGCGCCGGTGCCGCCGCAGATCGTCTCGTAGTTCTGGATGCGCGCGTTGCCGTAGACGAAGTTGTTCATCGTCCCCTGTGACCCCGCGACCACACCGAGCGCACCATAGAGCGTGTCGGCGATGGCCTGACTGACCTCGGTGTTGCCCGAGATAACGGCGGCCGGATATTCCGGGTTGATCATCGAATCCCTCGGCGCCTGGATCTCGATTGGCTTCAGGCAACCTTCGTTCATCGGGATATCGGCGCCGACGAGGGTGCGGAACACGTAAAGAACCACCGCGCGGCAGATCGAGAACGGAGCGTTGTAGTTGAACCGATCCTGTTCGGACGTGCCTGCAAAATCCACCAGCGCCGTGCGCGCCGAGTGATCGACGGAGATCTCCACCTTGATCTCAGCCCCGCTGTCGAGCGGATAGGTGAAAGAGCAATCCTTCAGCACATCGAGCACCCGGCGTACGCTTTCCTCGGCATTGTCCTGCACATGCCCCATATAGGCCCGCACCACGTCCAGCCCGAACTGGCCGACGATGCGCGTCAACTCCTGCGCGCCGGTCGCGTTCGCCGCGATCTGGGCGGCGAGGTCGGCCATGTTCTCGTCGATGTTTCGGCAGGGATAGCGACCCGACGCCAGGAGATTCCGCGTCTCGGCCTCGCGCAGGATGCCCTGATCCACCAGCAGGAAGTTGTCGATCAATACGCCTTCTTCGTCGATATGGCGGCTATCGGGCGGGGCGGATCCGGGAGTCTTGCCGCCGATATCGGCATGGTGCCCGCGCGAGGCGGTGAGGAAGATGACGTCCTTTCCGTCCGTGTCGAAGACCGGGGTGATGACCGTCACGTCAGGCAGGTGGGTGCCCCCATTGTAGGGATTGTTCATCATGAAGACGTCGCCGGGGCGGATCTTGCCGGCGTTCTCGCGCAGGATCGTGCGCACGCTGTCGCTCATCGAGCCCAGATGAACGGGCACATGCGGGGCGTTGGCGACAAGATCGCCGCTCGCATCGAAGACCGCACAGGAGAAATCGTAGCGTTCCTTGATATTCACCGAATAGGCGGTGTTGGCGAGCGTGGCGCCCATCTGGTCAGCGATCGACATGAACAGGTTGTTGAACACTTCGAGCATCACCGGGTCGACGCTGGTGCCGATGGCCTCCTTGCGCTGACGCGGTTTGACGCGGCGAAGGACGAGCCCGCCACCCGCCAACCCTTCGGCCCGCCAGCCGGGTTCGACCACGTTGGTGCCGGTCGGCTCCACGACGATCGCAGGTCCGTCCACCTTCGCTCCGGCGCGCAGCGCCTCACGCCGCACCAGCGGCACGTCGCGCCACCCGCCTTCGGTGAACATCCGCGCGATCCGCTCCCCGCTTTCCTCGGCCGCGTTCGGTTCGAAGGAAACACCCTCGCCCGTCGATCCGACCGCCTCGGCGGTCAGGAGGTCGATGATGAGATCGTCATAATCCGGGACGAAACCGAAACGTTGTTTGTGCGCCGCATCGAATCCGGCCCGCATCTCGGGTTCCGACGCAAAGTGCACCGGCAGGGTCTGGTGCGATCCGGGCGTGCGGATATGGGCCGTCAGGATCATGCCGATCTGCGTCTCGGCGATCCCCTGCCCTGAAACCTCCTCGCGCGCTTGTGCGCCGATGCGCTCCAGCACCTCCCGCGCCCTCGCGACCTCGCCGAGAGAGGCCGCGAATTGATGCTCGCGGATGGCGCGAATGTCGGCCAGTCCCATGCCGAAGGCCGAAAGCACCCCGGCGAAGGGATGGATATAGATGCTTTCCATCCCCAGAACGTCCGCCACCTGGCAGGCGTGCTGACCGCCCGCACCACCGAAGCAGTTCATGGTGTATTTGGTCACGTCATAGCCGCGCTGGACGCTGATCTTCTTGATCGCATTGGCCATGTTCTCGACTGCAATGCGCAGGAAGCCTTCGGCGAGCGTCTCGACGCCGATCTCGGCCTCACCGGTCTCGGCGGCGATTTCCGCGGCCAGGGACCGGAACTTTTGCCGCGCGGCCTCCACATCCAGGGGCATGTCTCCGCCTGGTCCGAAGACGGCAGGGAACTCCTCGGGTTGCAGCTTGCCCAGCACCACGTTGCAATCAGTCACCGCGAGCGGCCCATCCCGGCGATAACTCGCGGGGCCGGGATTCGCGCCAGCGCTTTCCGGGCCGACCTGCATCCGCCCCTGGCGGTAGGACAGGATCGAGCCGCCACCGGCCGCGACAGTGTGGATGCTCATCATCGGCGCGCGCATCCGCACGCCCGCCACTTCGGTCTCGAAAGAGCGCTCATACTCTCCGGCGAAGTGGCAAACGTCGGTCGAGGTACCGCCCATATCGAACCCGATCAGCTTGCCGAACCCGGCCTCTTGAGCCGTGCGCACCATGCCGACGACCCCGCCCGCCGGCCCCGAAAGAATCGCATCCTTGCCCTGGAACAGAGCAGCATCCGTCAAACCGCCATTCGACTGCATGAACATGAGCGTCTTGCAGCCGCCGTGATCGGTGCCAAGCGCATCGCCGACCTGGCCGACATAGCGCCGCAGGATGGGTGAGAGATAGGCATCCACCACCGTCGTATCGCCTCGCGAGACCAGCTTGATGAGCGGGCTGACCTCGTGGCTGAGCGAGACCTGCTCGAAGCCCTGCTGACGGGCCATCTCGCCGATTCTCCGTTCGTGGTCGGGGAAACGATATCCGTGCATCAGGGCCACCGCGACGGAGCGGAAGCCCTTCGCATAGGCGGCGCCTAGCGCGTCGCGCACCTGGCTCAGCTTCATCGGAGTCACGATCTTGCCTTCGGCGTCGAGGCGTTCTTCCACCTCGATGACCTTCTCATAAAGGAGTTCGGGCAGCACAATCTCCAGATCGAAGAGCCTCGGACGGTTCTGATAGCCTATCCTCAACAGGTCCCGCATCCCCCGGGTGATCAGCAGAACTGTCCGGTCGCCCTTTCGTTCCAGAAGCGCGTTGGTGGCAACTGTCGTGCCCATCTTCACCGCGTCGATCGCGCCTTCCGGAATCGGATCGTCTGCCCCGAGCCCAAGAAGCTCCCGGATCCCCTGAACGGCTGCGTCCCTGTATCGCTCGGGGTTTTCCGAGAGCAGCTTGTGAGACTGAAGGGAACCGTCCGGCCGACGCGCAACGATGTCGGTGAAGGTGCCGCCCCGATCAATCCAGAAGTCCCATTTGGCATGAGGCATGAGAAAACTCCCGATTCCATTTTTTTGTTGATTTAACTACAAAACGATGACATTTTGTCAACGTGTCTTTTCGGCCTTCATTGCGTCACGAGAACGCGGGAAAGATTCGACGAGTGGGAAGCTCACAGGGAGAACAAAATGACCTTCATTTCGCGTTCCATACTGGCCGCGGCCTTTGTCGCTGCGGTAGCGGCCAGCAGTGTCGCACGGGCGGACAACTGGGACATGCCGACCCCATATCCGGATGCGACCTTTCACACCGCAAACATCCGGACCTTCGCCCAGGAAGTAGCCGACAAGACCGACGGCGCGGTTACGATCACCGTCCATTCGGCGGGGTCGCTGATCAAGCACGGCGATATCAAGAATGCGGTCCGCAGCAGCCAGGTTCCGATCGGCGAGTTCTTCCTGTCCACCCTCGCGAACGAGGACGCCGCCTTCGGCGTGGACTCAGAACCCTTCGTGGCCACCAGCTATGAAGACGCCAAGAAAATGTCGGATGCCCAGAAACCGGTCATCACAAAGCTGCTCGAGAAGCAGCGCCTGATGCCGCTCTTCTCGGTTCCCTGGCCGCCCCAGGGCCTCTACACGAACAAGGAGATCAAGACGGTCGACGATCTCAAGGGTCTGAAGTTCCGCGCCTACAACGCCGCGCTGGAGAAATTCGCCGCCGCGGCGGGTGCCGCCCCGGTGCAGGTCGAGGTTCCGGATATCCCGCAGGCGTTTTCGACCGGCCAGGTCGAAGCGATGATCACCTCGCCTTCGACCGGCGCGAACGGAAAAGCGTGGGACTACGTATCCTACTACACTCCGATCAATGCCTGGGTGCCGAAGAACGTCGTGGTGGTGAACAAGGCCGCATTCGACGCGCTGGACGAAGCGACCCGAAAGGCTATTCTCGACGCTGCCGCTGACGCCGAAAAGCGCGGCTGGGAGATGAGCATGAAGGAAACCGACGCAAAGACCGAGGAACTCAAGGCCAACGGGATGAAGGTTGTCGAGCCGAGCGCGGAACTCCTGGAAGGGCTCAAGGCGATCGGCGCCAAGATGCAGGAGGAATGGGCCGCGGGCGCATCCGAGGACGCCAAGGCCATCATGGCCGAGTATAACAAATAAGCGTCGAGGGGCCGGCTGGAAGAGCCGGCCCGCTCATCTCAGGGGCCGGAAACATGCGACGGACACTCGACGCGTTGTATTCGATCAGCGGCGGTCTGGCCGCGATGTTTATCTGCATGATTTGCCTGCTCGTCTGTACGCAGGTCGTCCTTAACGTCATTGCAAAGATCGGGATATTCGGGCTGTCCCCCACCATCCCGTCCTATGCCGATTTTGCAGGTTATTTTCTTGCGGCTTCGTCTTTTCTGGCGCTGTCGTATACGCTGCAAAAGGGTGGGCATATCCGTGTCACCTTACTGACCGGGGTCACCGGAGACCGCGTCCGGTTCGGGCTGGAGATCTTCGTTCTCGCGATATGCGCGGCCACAGCCATCTTTGCCGCGCGCTATATGGCTAAGCTGACCATGGATTCGTGGGAATTCGGGGACGTATCTTCGGGTATCGTCGCGATACCGCTGTTTGTCCCGCAGGCGGTCATGCTGCTCGGTCTTGTGATCTTTGCCGTGGCACTGGTCGACCTTCTCGTCCAGACGATCCGGGCTCGGCGCCCGGTGATCGAAAACGCGTCGACGGAGTGACGGCCATGTCCGATTTCGCCGCCATTTCCGTTCTCTTCATCGTACTCATCGCTCTGCTTGGCGCAGGAACCTGGGTCGCCTTCTCGCTCATCATCGTCGGAGGCCTCGGAATGTCGATGATGTCTTCGGCTCCGATCGGACCGATCCTGGCCACGACCCTTTGGGGAAACAGCACGGCCTGGGCGCTGGCCGCCTTGCCCATGTTCATTCTGATGGGGGAGATCCTGCTTCGCTCGCGCCTGTCCGAAGATATGTTCTCCGGCCTTGCGCCCTGGTTGCATAGCCTCCCCGGCCGCCTGCTTCATGTGAATGTCTTCGGCTGCGCGATCTTTGCCGCCGTTTCCGGATCATCGGCCGCCACAGCCGCAACCATCGGCAAATTGTCCGTGCCGGAGTTGACCAGGCGCGGCTATCCCGAGGGCCTCGTCATCGGTTCGCTTGCCGGCTCCGCAACGCTCGGCCTGCTCATCCCGCCATCGATCATCCTGATCGTCTATGGGGTTGCGACGGAGCAGTCGATTGCCCGGCTGTTTATCGCCGGGGTGCTTCCCGGCATGATGCTGGTGGGGTTGTTCATTGCCTATGTCACCGCCTATGCGCTGCTTCGGCCCAACGCCATTCCGGCCGATCGCGAAAAGGTGAGCCTCGTCGAGAAGCTGAAAGCCTCACGCCGCCTGATCCCTGTCATGCTGCTCATCGCAGGCGTGATCGGATCCATCTACATTGGCATCGCCTCGCCGACGGATGCCGCTGCTGTCGGTGTCGTATTGTCGCTTGTTCTGTCAGCCTTCAACGGATCGCTGTCGTGGAACATGTTCCGTGAAAGCCTGATGGGTGCAACCGTCACATCCTGCATGATCGCGTTCATTCTGGTCGGCGCGGCATTTCTTTCCGTGTCGATGGGCTTCACCGGTATCCCGCGTCAGCTTGCCGAGTGGATCGGTTCGCTCGGGCTTTCGCCCTACGCGTTGCTTGCCGCACTGACGGTGTTCTTCGTGGTGCTCGGCTGCTTTCTCGACGGCATCTCGGTCGTCGTCCTCACCACCTCGATCATCATGCCGATGGTGCAGGCGGCGGGCATAGATCCACTCTGGTTCGGGATCTATCTGGTCATCGTCGTCGAGATGTCGCAGATTACGCCACCTGTCGGCTTCAACCTGTTCGTGATCCAGGGCCTCACGGGATATGACATCCTGCGCATCGCGCGATCTGCGTTCCCGTTCTTCCTCCTGTTGCTGGTAGCCGTCGTCCTGATCACGCTGTTTCCCGGCGTTGTCACCTACCTGCCGGGACTGATGGGCAACTGAACCAGTACCAAAGGCCTCAACCACCGGCGCAGGCCTTCCGTGCCGCCGGCTTTCGCCAACGGGCGCGGGCCACGCGGTCGCGCTTCAACGATCGATTTCATCGACCGTCTGGATAGGGCGGTGATGGCAGCCGGCGCCCCTCAAATGGAGCTGGCAGCTCTCGATGCCTGGTCATAGATTCCCGACATCATTCTCAAGATTGCCGCGGTTTCACTCAGCGTCTGGGGATCGTTGTCCAGATGTTTGATGCTGTCGATCAGGCATTCTTCGCGGATTTCCCGATATTTTTCGCAAAGCGATTCGCCCACCGGCGTAACGCGGTAAAAGATCTCCTTGCCCACCTTCTCCCCCGCGATCAGACCAGCTTTCTGCAATTTCTTCAGCGCATAATTGACAGTGTGAGTATCCTCGATGTTCAGAAGAAAGCAGATGTCGTTCAGCCTCTTCTGGCGCGCCCGGTGGTTGACATGATGCAGGATCAGTATCTCGAGAACGGTGAGGCTCTGTTCGCCGGCAGTTGCCATGCAACGGCTGACCCAGCGGGCGAATCCGTTGTAGGCGATGATCAGGCCGTACTCGAATTCAGAAGCTTGCCAGCCATCTTCCGATGCCAGATGTCTGGATGACACGATCATGTTTCGGGGGCGTTCACTGTTTGTCATGTCGAACTCCGCTCTCCTTGACATCGCCCGTTCATCGCAAAAGCGACGATTGATTGCAACATTTCGCTGGCGATTTATCGGCGTAGCGTCAGAACGGACGTTTTACGTCTGCGGGCGGCAGAGGCCCTGCGGATGCGGATCGAGCAGATTCTGCTGCGCCAAGCCCCAAGCGCGACGAGATCGACGCGCTGCTTACGGTCAACCGGGCGCCATCCTGAAGTGGACGGAGGGCAAGCTGTTGGCAAAGTTGCAGAAACAAGCACTCCCCAAGCGAGGCGAGCGGGCGTGCCCGTATCGCTGGTTGCAGGGATGCGCTACCGCTTTTTGCCGACCCATCCGGCTTTCCGATGACGTACCGTCCCGCGGCCCGATGCGGTAGCATGCGGGTTTCCTTGGCTCGCGGAGGCTCCGATGCCGTCAAGCTTCAACGTCCAGAACGCAGCCGGCTACGAGCAGCTCATGGGCCGCTGGAGCCGGACGCTCGCGCCGCTGCTGATCGACTTCGCGGGTCTGGCGGACGGCGAGCGCGTCATCGACGTCGGCTGCGGCACGGGCAGCCTCACCTTCGCCCTGCCGAAGGCGGCCGACCTCGCCGAGATCGTCGCGATCGACTATTCGCCCGTATTCGTCGCGGCGGCCAGGAAGCGCAACAAGAACCGGCGCATCACCATCCAGGAGGCGGATGCCTGCGCACTGCCGTTCGACGACGGCCGTTTCGACCGCGCCATGTCGTTGCTCGTCCTGCATTTCGTGCCCGAAGCCGGGAAGGCCATCGGTGAAATGCGGCGGGTCGTGCGACCCGGCGGCGTGGTGGCCGCCGCGGTCTGGGACCATATCGGCGGCATGCCCGTCATGCGCATGGCGCTCGATACGATGGCGGTGCTCGACGAGAACGCCCGCGAGTTGCGCAGCCGCTATTGCTTCCAGCCGATGATGCAGCCGGGCGAGATGAAGAAGAGCTTCGTGAAGAACGGCCTGACCGAGGTGGAAGAGGCCTCGCTGCTGATCCGCATGAACTACAAATCCTTCGACGACTTCTGGGAACCCATCGCCGCGGGCGAAGGGCCGCTCGGCAAATATGTCGCCACGCTCAATCCGGCGCAGAAGGCGGAAACCGATGCCGCGGTGAGGGCTGCCTACGAGGCCGGCAGGCCGGATGGCCCGCGCTCCTTCGCATCGGTGGCCTGGGCATGCCGGGGCGTGGTGCCCTGAGCAGGTTTGCGTGGCTTCGCCCACGCTTCACCTGCCTGGCCTCTTCTCTTGCCGCAGGACCTTGTCGGAAAGCCGCGGAACAATTTCTCCGAAACCTCCTCAGAGCCTCGCCCGCGTGCTGCGCGGGGTGGCCAGCAGAAGGTTGGTCTCGCTGCCGGTAATGCCCGGAATGAGCCGGATCCGGCGCAGGACGGAATCGAAATCGGTCAGCGTCGAAGTGCCGAGTTCGACCACGATGTCCCAGCGGCCGTTGGTGGTGTGAATCTCGGCCACCTCCGAGAAGCCGCCGAGAGCGCGGATCACGCGGTCGGCGGCATGGCCCTCGATCTCGATCAGCATGATGCCGCGAACCGCCTGGTCGAGCGCGTCGGCACGCAGCACCACGGTGTAGCCGACGATGTCGCCGGATTTCTCCAGCCGCTCCATGCGCGCCCGCACCGTGGCGCGCGATACGCCGAGATCCGCCGCGAGGTCGGAGATGCTGCGCCGGCCCTGGTGGCGCAGCAAGGTGACAAGACGTTTGTCCAGTTCGTCCATCGGAGTTTCCAATCCGCTCGATCTTGCTGCCGTTTCGCGCAAATGTCATGCCAAATCTATCATTTCAGGCTCTTCAATTCGCCGGCCAAGCCTCGTTCAATGTCGTCTACCCTTTGACGAGAGCGACAGATGCACTGCAGGATTTTGGGAGCGCCGGTCCAGGACGGAGCCGGCCGCATGGGATGCGAAATGGGGCCGAGCGCGCTGAGAACCGCCGGGCTTGTCGCAACGCTGCGGGAGCTTGGCCATGAAGTCGAGGATCTGGGCACCGTCCACCCGGAGCCGGCCCAGCCGCTTCCCCATGCCAACGAGGCGTTGAAGGCGCTGCCGGAGATCGCGGCCTGGACGACGGCGATCGCCAAAGCCGCCTACCGCGCCAGCGCCGGCGCCATGCCGATCTTCCTCGGCGGCGACCATTCGATCTCGGCCGGAACGCTGTCGGGCGTCGCCCGCCGGGCCGGGGAGCAGAGCCGGCCGCTCTTCGTGCTCTGGCTCGACGCCCATCCCGATTTCCACACGCTCGACACGACGGCGAGCGGCAATCTCCACGGCGTGCCGCTCGCTTATGCCAGCGGCCGGCCGGGCTTCGCCGGCTATTTCCCGGAACTGCCGGCGCCGGTGGACCCCACGCGTATCTGCACGCTCGGGCTGCGCAGTGTCGACCCGGCGGAGCGCCTTGCCCTGACCGAGGCCGGCGTGACGGTGCACGACATGCGCGCGATAGACGAACATGGCATCGCCCCGTTGCTGCGCGCCTTCCTTGAGCGCGTGGCTGCAGTGAGGGGCATGCTGCATGTCAGCCTCGACGTCGACTTCCTCGACCCGTCGATCGCGCCGGCGGTCGGCACCACGGTGCCTGGCGGCGCGACCTTCCGGGAAGCGCATCTGACGATGGAGATGCTCCACGATTCCGGCCTCGTCACCAGCCTCGACCTGGTCGAGCTCAACCCCTTCCTGGACGAACGCGGCCGGACCGCTACCCTCATGGTCGACCTGACTGCGAGCTTGATGGGCCGCCGCATCATGGACCGCCCGACCCGGAGTTACTGAAATGACCGCCAAGCTCAACATCGTGCCCTTCATCAGCGTCGACAGCATGATGAAGCTCGTGCTCGCCATCGGCGTCGAGCGTTTCCTGGTCGAGCTCGCGACCTATGTCGAAGAGGATTTCCGGCGCTGGGAGCTGTTCGACAAGACGCCGCGCGTCGCCTCGCACAGCCAGGAAGGGGTGATCGAGCTGATGCCGACCAGCGACGGCCGGCTCTATGGCTTCAAATATGTCAACGGCCATCCCAAGAACACACGCGAAGGCCTGCAGACGGTGACTGCGTTCGGCGTGCTGTCCGATGTCGGCTCGGGCTATCCGATGCTGCTCACCGAGATGACGATCCTGACGGCGCTGCGCACCGCCGCGACCTCGGCGATGGCGGCGCGGGTGCTCGCGCCCGACGGCGCCGACACGATGGCGCTGATCGGCAACGGCGCGCAGTCGGAGTTCCAGGCTATCGCCTTCAAGGCCATCGTCGGGGCAAACAAGCTGCGCCTCTACGACATCGACCCGGCGGCCTCGCGCCGCTGTGCGAAGAACCTCGAAGGCATGGGCTTCGACATCACCATCTGCGGCACCGGCCAGGAGGCCGTCGAGGGCGCCGAGATCATCACCACGGTCACCGCCGACAAGCAATATGCCACGATCCTGACCGACAACATGGTCGGCACGGGCGTGCACATCAATGCGGTGGGCGGCGACTGCCCGGGCAAGACGGAACTGCATCGCGACATCCTTCTGCGCTCCGGCATCTTCGTGGAATATACGCCCCAGACGCGGATCGAAGGCGAGATCCAGCAGCTCGACCCGGATCATCCGGTGACGGAGCTGTGGCAGGTGCTGGCGGGCGCGGCACCCGGCCGCACGGACCCGCGCCAGATCACGCTGTTCGATTCCGTCGGCTTCGCCATCGAGGATTTCTCGGCGCTGCGCTATGTGCGCGACCAGCTGAAGGCGTTTCCCTTCTACGAGGAGCTCGACCTGCTCGCCGATCCCGACGAGCCGCGCGATCTCTTCGGCATGCTTTTGCGGGAAGCGGCGAAGCAAGAGGCCGCCATGGCGATCGGCTGAAGTGCCCGGAACGCGATCACGATCTAGCTCGGCCTGGCGCCCGACCCGATGAGCAGCTCGAGCTCGGTCGCGAAGCTGCCACCGGCTTCAAACTGCTTCAGGCATTCATAGACCTCGCTCCACGCCTTGGATCTGTCTGCATCGTCGAGGTCAGCCACCACCGCCCGGTAGGCGCCGGCGGCTTCCTGCAGAAACTGCAAGGCATCGGACGCGCTCGGCACGACAAGCGATGCCCGGACGACCTCCATTGTCACATCCCCAAAGCCATTTTCAGTCATCAAGCGCTCCAAGACGCCCTCGCCTCCCAACGCGAATAATCCGGGCTGCCCGGGCGCGGGAGGCGACTTGCCAGCATGGCGCAGCAGGATCGCCATCGGCTGCGCCATGACGGGATTGCCGGCCGGCGTCGTGAACACCAGCGCCGAAAAACGCGCGCCCGGCTTCAAAACACGCCGGACAGCTTCCAGTGCCTTGCGCGGCGATGGGAAGAGCATCAGTCCCAACCGGCAGATCGACGCGTCGAAGGACGCCTCCGGCTTTGCCAGGTCCTCCGCCGCAGATTCCAGCGTTTCAATATTCTGCAGGCCTGCGAGAGCAGCGTTTCGGCGCACATGGTCCAGCATGGCGGCCGATATGTCACTGGCCACGACCCTGCCGTCCGGGCCCACGCGCTTCGCCGCCTGGATACTCTGGCTGCCGGCGCCGCAGGCCAGATCAAGAACCCGCATGCCCGGCCGGATACCGGCCCTTTCGATCAGCACCTCAGTGGCGTTGGAGAGCCCCGTTGCTAATACATGCTCCCATTTCGCCCAACCGGACGCTGCCGCTTCCCATGTCTCGCGTAGCTCGGACATCGTCATCGTCCGCCGTCGGCAGACCTCACGAGGCTGCCATCTCTATCATCCTAGCATATCAGAAAGTCGATGTCGGCGGGATGCCGATTCTTGACCATATCGGACGGTGCAGCGTGTTCGCGCGTCGATCGGCCTTGCGGAAAAACAGGCAGGCTTCGAACTAGGCGAGGGACGGCAGGCCGCCGGTGACGACGATCGGCGTGCCGTCGGGCACACGCTCATAGAGGTCGATGATATCCTGGTTGATGAAGCGGACGCAGCCCGATGACACCGATTTGCCGATCGACTGCCATTCCGGCGAGCCGTGGAGCCGATAGAGCGTGTCCTTGCCATCCTGGAAGATATAGAGCGCACGGGCGCCGAGCGGGTTCATGATGCCGGGCTCCATGCCGCCTTCCCATTCGTTCTTGCCGGGAATCTGGCGTGCGCGGTATTTCGCCAGTTCGGGCTGGCGCGCGATCATGTCGTCGGGCGGGAACCAGCGCGGCCATTTCTGCTTCCATTCGATGACGCCGCGGCCGGACCATTCGAAGCCCTGCCGGCCGAGGCCGACGCCGTAGCGGATCGCCTCGCCGAGATTGCCGACCAGATAGAGGAAATGGGCGCTCGTATCGATGACGACTGTTCCCGGCTGCTCGCCGGTAGGGTCGGGCACCACCTGCCTGTAGAACTGCGGATCGACGCTCTGATACGGGATGGCCGGGATGTTGTAGCCCTCGTCGACCACCGCCGAATAGATCAGCGCGGGGTCGCCGAAGGCAGGCATGGCCGGCGCGAGCGGAGGCAGAGGCTCCGGCATCTGCGCATAGGCCCGGGGCCGAACGCTCGAGCAGGCGGTAAGCGCCGCCGAAGCAGCGCCGGCCGCAGCGATCGTCAGAAGCCTGCGGCGGTTGAATTCCCTCATCTGACCCTCTGCCAGTGTTACGACTCCAAGCAACGCGCCGAGCGTCGGCAGGTTCCTCGAACCTCCCGCCGATCGGGAATCGCGCCGCGGCACAGACTATTGCCGTCGAGACGCCTTGTCGCCATGTTCCGGTGCAATCCGCCGCGTCCTGTTAAGTACTGGATTTTAACAGGACCAAGGCGAATCCACGACGTCAACGCACAGGCAAGAAAAAACCCGCACCGACGGGACGGGCGGGCACGATTCGGCAACCTGACGTTGGCAGTCGGAAAATCCGATCTTCCGTCCCCGGAGTCAATGCCCGTCACGGGCGGGTCAGCAAGAAGTGATCGCACGTGGCAATGCCGGCGCGTATCAGCGCGTTCCCATGGCGAGCCGTCCCGCCGCGAGGACAAGCAGGGCTCCGGCCGTGCCCTCGACGACGCGGCGGCGGCGATCGCCGAAGCCGCCGCGTTGCCGCAGGGCTCCGAGCATGAAGCTGAGCACGGCGTAGACGAGGCCGCACAGGGCGACGAAAATCGCCGACAGCACCAGCGCCTGCGGACCAACCGGGGCGGCGTGGTCGATGAACTGCGGCAGGATGGCGAAGTAGATCATCATGCCCTTCGGATTGAGGAAGGCGGTCAGGAAGCCGCGGCCGAGCTGACCACCGGTATCGGCGCGCGGCAGGTCGAGCCCGCCCGGGCGCAGCGCGGCGCGGATGAGCTGCAGGGCAAGCCAGGCGAGATAGGCGACGCCGAACCAGCGCAGCGCCTCGAAGAGGACGGGCGAGGCGGAGATGATCGCGGCCACGCCTGCCGCGACGAGCAGCGAATGGACGACGTAGCCCAGGCAGACGCCTCCCGTGGCGCGCAGCCCGGCCGCCGCCCCGCCGGACAAGGCTTGCGAGGCGATGAACAGCATGTCGGGCCCCGGCGTGCAGATCAGCGGCAGCACGGTTGCGACGAAGAGGAGCGCGTGCGAGATCTCCATTTTCCGAGGCTAGGCCCGGCGACGCGCAATGTTGTTGCGAAGATGCCAGCCAACACCCAATATCCAGCACAACGTGCCGTAATCAGGCAATTCGTGGAATATTCTGCCAATGATGCTCGACGACATCGACAAGCGCATCCTGCGCGCGCTGCAGCGGAACGGGCGCATTTCCAATATCGACCTCGCCAGGGAGGTGGGCCTGTCACCGTCGCCCTGCCTGCGCCGCGTGAAACTGCTGGAGGAGGCCGGCGTCATCGACCGCTATGTCGCGGTGCTCAATCAGCAAAGGGTCGGACTGGGACTCACCATGTTCGCCCGCGTCTGGCTGACGGCGCAGGACGCCGAGACGATCGATCGCTTCATCGCCGCCATGCGCAAGCTCGAGCAGGTGGTGGAATGCTACATCATGCTCGGCGAGAGCGATGCGCTGCTGCGCGTGGTCGTGGCCGACCTGGAGGACTATCGCCGTTTTCAGGCCGCTCATCTCACCAGGGTCAACGGCATCCAGAACGTCAAGACCGACGTGCCGAGCGAAACCGTCAAGCAGAGCCACGCCCTGCCGCTGCGGTGAGGCCAAGGGCATCAATCATACGTGCCCATGCCTCACGCAGCATTTAACTGAACGCACCCGGGACACCCCTTCAAGCCAATGAGAGCGGTCGCAGATCTCATCGAGTGCCGATGGCTGCCACTGCGCATTCGACACCGCGCAATTCGGCCAGGCCCTTCAGCCGGCCGATGGCAGGATAGCCGGGCTGCGCCCCGCGTTTCAGGTCGTCGAGTATATCCTGACCGTGATCGGGCCGCATCGGTATCTCCCAGTCGGCACGGCCGTGCGCGCGGCGGCGTGCCTCTTCGTTCAACAGCGCGGCAACAAGCGCCACCATATCGGCATCGCCGGAAAGATGCTCGGCCTCGTGGAAGGAACAGGGCCAGTCCGGCGTCTCGCGCGTCACGTTTCGCAAATGCACAAAGTGAAGGCGCGAGCCAAATCGCTCGATCATGCCGGGAAGGTCGTTGTCGGGGCGCGCGCCAAGCGAGCCGCTGCACAAGGTGACGCCGTTGGCCGGACTGTCCACCTCCCTCAGCACGTGGGTGTAGTCCGCCTCCGTCGACATGATCCGCGGCAGGCCGAGCAGTGGGAAGGGCGGGTCGTCGGGGTGGCAGCAGAGCCGAAGGCCGAGCCGCTCGGCGACCGGGACGACCTCGGCCAGAAAATCGATGAGATGCCGGCGAAGCCTGGCCGCGTCTATCCCCCTGTAGAGATCAAGCCGCCGAATGAGCCCGTCCAACGAATTGTCCTCGGCCGATCCCGGCAAGCCCGCGTTGACGCTGGCGGCCAGCCTGGCTCGCCGGCTGTCGTCCATGGCGGCGAAGCGGGCGTCCGCGGCTTCGACCATGTCGGCGCGGTAGTGCCCGGCTGCGCCAGTGCGCTTCAGGATGTGCAGGTCGAACGCTGCAAAGTCGACCAAGTCGAAACGCATGGTGGTCCCGCCATGCGGCACGCGCCATGCGAGGTCGGTGCGCGTCCAGTCGAGCACGGGCATGAAGTTGTAGCAGATAGTCGACAGGCCGGCCCGGGCAAGGTTTTCGAGCGAGATGCGGTAGTTGGCAACGTGTTCGCGCCAGTTGCGGGCCTGTGTCTTGATCGCTTCCGAGACCGGCAAGCTCTCGACCACTTCCCATCGGAGGCCGCTTGGCACCCCCTCGGGAAGCATCGCGACCTCGCGCTGCCGCTTCTCGATCTCCGCTGGCTGCCACACCGCGCCCGGCGGCACATGATGCAGCGCTGAGACGATGCCCACCGCACCAGCCTGACGGGCGTCGGACAAGGTCACCTTGTCCACCGGCCCGAACCATCGCCAGCAATGACGCATTGTGCTTCTCCGAATCCCGCTCGCCGTATCGTCAGCCAAACGCCAGATCTGGGAGCCACAGAACCAGGCCCGGCAGGAAAAGCAGCGCGAAGATGAGGCCCACCACCGCGGCGACGAAGGGCACCGCCTCCCGGGTGTAGTCCTCGATCCTGACATCCATGAGCGAGCAGACGGCGAACATGGCCACGCCGACCGGGGGCGTCATGCCGCCGAGCGTTACGATGCTCATCATGAGGATGCCGAAATGCACGGGATCCACGCCTGCCTGCGCGACGATGGGAACGAAGATCGGCGTCAGGAGCAGAACAAGGACGGTGCTTTCCACGAAGCAGCCGGCGACGAGCAGGAAAAGCAGAATGGCCGCGACGATCATCTGCGGATTGCTGATGCCGTTGAGCATCCAATGCGAGATGCCTTGAGGCACTTGCATATAGATGATGGCAAACCCCACCATGCCCGACATCAGGATGATGATCGTGATGAGCCCGATATCGGAGATCGCATGTTCGAAGGCACGGCACATCTTCGACCAGTCCAGTTCACGATGTGCGAGAAAGCCGACCGCCACGGCGTAGACGACAGCCAGTGAGCCGACCTCCGACGGCGTGAACACGCCTCCTCTAATGGCAAAGACAAGCGCTACCGGGAAAAGCAGAGCCCATTTCGCGCCCCACACCGCCGAAACGAGAGCCTTCGTCGTTGGTCGTTCTGTATTGGCGACCACGTAGTTGCGGCGCCTGGCGATCACATAGGTCGTGGCCATGAGCACGCACATCATCAGGAGTCCCGGAACGATACCGGCAAGGAAAAGCCGCCCGATCGAGACATTGCCGACATAGCCGTAGAGGATGAGGCCGATCGACGGAGGGATGGTGGCCGTGATGAGCGATCCGACGGCGATGGCCGCCGCCGAGAATCCCCTCGCATAACCATGCGATATCATGGAGGGACCGAGAATGCGGGCCTCCATCGCCGCGTCGGCGACGGCCGAACCGGAAACGCCCCCCATCACGGTCGACAGGACGATCGCGACCTGGGCCAGCCCACCCGACATCCAGCCGACGGCTACCGACGAAAAACGGAACAGCCTCGCGGTGATGCCGCTCTCGTTCATCAGGTGGCCGGCAAACACGAAGAACGGAACCGCCAGGAGTGGAAAGCTCTGGCTCATCGTCGCTATCTTCTGGACGCCGATCGACATCGGCATGGTCGAATCGGTCACGAAGAAGATGAATCCCGAAATACCGATGGCGAAAGCCACGGGCATTCCCAGGAACATAAGGACGAAGAAGACCAGCGTGATGAGAACCATGGCTCAGAGTTCCGACGCCGGAGCGGCTTCGCCGCCGGTGCGCGAATAGACCAGCGCACCCTGCGCGCGAGAACGCCATGCCTTCACCATGTTCGAGGCCAGCGCGATGCCGAGCATGACGGAGCCGACGGGGACGGCCGCGGTGACCCAGGCATAGGAGAGCCCGCTGTCACCGAACAGGCGCTGCCGGTTGAACAAGGTGAGCCTGCATCCTTCGACGGCGAGGAAGGCGAGGAAGACGAGAATGACGACGGAAAGCAGCATCTCCAGCGCGAAGCGTCGGCGGTGGCCGAGATGGCGTGTGAACAGTTCGATGCCGATGTGACCTTTCTCCCGCATCGCCCGCGTCGCGCCCACGAAACACAGCCAGATGAAAAGCAGTTGCGCGACATCGACCGACCAGATGAGAGGCCGGTCGAAGAAGCGCATGATCACGGCGACGAACACGAGAACAACGATCGCGGTCAGCAGACAGGCCCCGACAACGAATTCCAGTCTGGCGAGACGATTGAGCATTTCGGCCATTCTCGGCACGGACGTTTCAACCTGGTCGCATGGATCCCGATGATTATTGCCCGACGATCTTCTGCAGTTCCGCGCGAAGCTCACCGTACCCCAACTTGTCGTAAACTCCGGCGGTAGCCTCCTCGAAGGGCCGCACATCGATTTCGTTCACGGTCATGCCTTCATTCCTGAGCTGCTGCTCGATCTTCGCGAGGGAATCGCCGGTCCCGCGCGAGGCGACGTCACCTGCCTTCAGGCCCTCCTCACGCAACATCGCCTGCATGTCCGTCGGCAGGGCGTCGAACCAGGCGCCGCTGGTGACAAGCCCGGTTATGAGATTGATATGATGCGTCTTGGTCACGAACTTGGTGACCTCGAAGAGCTTTGACCCCTGTCCGGCGGGCAATTGCGCCTCCACCGCGTCGATTACATTCTGCTGCAGGCCCGAGTAGACTTCGGCATAGGGCATCGGAGTCGGGGTCGCGCCCATGGCCCCGATTGTCTCGAGCCAGACCGGAGAACCGATCGTGCGCATGCGCACGCCCTTCAAGTCGGCCGGCGAATTAACCGGGGTCTTGGTCCATAATTGCCGCTCGCCCTGCCACCAGTTGAAGGAGAGCACCTGCAGGCCGGAACCGTCATGAAGTTTCTTGACCCACTCCTCGAACAGCGGCGAGGTAACGACCTTGCGGACCCCGTCGTAGCCCGAGGCGAGATAAGGCGCGCCGAGCACGCCGAACTCCTTCTGGAAGACTGCAAGCCGGCCACCATCCACAACCACGGCCACCGGCGCGCCGGCCCTGGCTTGCTCCAGCACGTCCTCATCCGGGCCAAGCTGCGAATTGGGGAACAGCTTGACCTCGATCGCCCCTTTGGATCGTTCAGCGACGGCGTCGCGGAAGCTCTCGAGCCCTTTGTAGAGCGGGTCGTCGGTGGTAAGGGCGGTGTTGATGCTCAGAGTGTGGTCGGCACCCAGCGCCGGCCACGTCAGGGCCAGCAATGCCACAGGCACCAATGCCTTCAGCGAGACGTGTTGCATGTGTTCCTCCCAGACCAATGCATCTTTCATGTAGGCTAGTATGGTAGTATAGAATTGTCAACATGACCGTCGATTTCTCACTTTCCGCACTGGAACAGGATGGCCGGCGCCTTCGGCAGCAGACGATGGGAGGCCGCGTCTTCGAGAGCGTGCGAGCGGCGATCATCCAGCTCCAGTTTCGCCCCGGAAACCCCTTGTCCGAGGCGGAGATCGCCCGGCAGCTCGGCGTATCCCGGCAGCCGGTTCGTGAAGCCTTCATCAAGCTCGCGGAAACGGGGCTGGTGGAGATCCGGCCACAGCGCGGCACCTTCGTCCGGATGATCTCCATGCGCGAAGTGGGCAACGCCCGATTCCTGCGCGAGGCAATCGAGGTCGCCATCGCCAGGAAGGCGGCAGTGGAAGCTACCGATGCGGACATTGCCGCGCTGGAGGCGTTGATCGCCGAGCAACGCGCAGTAGCCGTCAATGGCGACAACGCCGCGTTCCTGCGGCTGGACGAGAAATTTCACCAGGCAATCGCCCGCAGTGCCGATTGCGAGGATGCCTGGCGGGTGCTCGAAGGGCTGAAGGCGCAGATGGATCGGGTACGCTATCTGTCGCTGCCGGAGGCAACGCCCCTGGAGACCATCATCGAGCAGCATCGGAACATCGTCGCCGCCCTGGCCAGTCGCTCGCCGCAGGAGGCGGAAACGACGATGCGACAGCACCTGTCCGAAATCCTGCTGTCGCTGCCCAAGCTGGCGGCGCGACATCCCGCCTATTTCGCTGACTGAGAGCCACGCAGAACCTGCCGGCGGCACGATGCCGGCCTTCTCGGAATTCGCGAGAGAAGGCCCGGAGGTACTTCAGCGAAGCGTGGATCTCGACATCGGCGGCGTTCGTCGGTTCGCCGCCAATCTCTTGCCAGAGGACCGTGTTGATCGCGACGCCCGTTCCGGAAATCTCTCGGGGGCGATGGCATCTCCGGGCGCTGCGGCGATGACGATATCGCAGGCAAAGGCGAGGCTCGCGCCCGCGCCGGCCGCAACGCCGTTGACGGCGGCGACGACGGGAAGGCGCGAATTGCGAATGAAGCTGATCAGCGGATTGTAGCTCCCGCAAATTCTCCGACAGGTCAGGCTCGACGCCGTCGACGAAGACGCGCTCCGTCAGGTCCTGCCCGGCACAGAAGGCCCGCCCAGCGCCCGTCAGAAGGACGGCGCGACAGGCGTTGTCGGCCTCCGCCGCCTGCCTGCAACGCGGCGGGCAACTCGCCATGCAGCGCCCTGGTGAAGGCGTTGAGCTTGTCCGGACGGTTCAGCGCGATCGTGCGATAGGCGCCATGACTGGTGACAAGGACGCTCGACTGTTCCGACATGCGATTGTCTCCCGGCCTCAGCCTGCACCTTCGGCCGGCGTCGCCAGCGCGCGATGGCGTCCGCGCAACCGCGAAATCGCGGTCCAGAGGACAATCGCGGCGATGCAGGCGAGGAAAGCGGCGCTCAGGGGACGCGTGAAGAAGCTGGAGAAGTCGCCGCCGGCGATCACCATGGCGCGGCGGATATTTTCCTCCAGCATCGGCCCGAGGACGAGCCCCAGAAGGAGCGGCGCGACCTGGAAGCGCAGCAGCTTCAGGATGTAACCGAGCAGGCCGAAGGCGATGAGCACATAGAGGTCCACCACCTGGTTGGCGACGCTGTAAACCCCGATGCAGACCAGCGCGATGATAACAGGAAAGAGGACGCGGTAGGGGATGAGCAGGATGCGCACCCAAAGACCGATCATCGGCACGTTGAGGATGACGAGCATGATGTTGCCGATCAGGAAGCTCATCACCAGGCTCCAGAAGAGCTCCGGCTGGCCTGCGATGAAGTTCGGTCCGGGAAGGATGTTGTGCACCATCATCACGCCGAGCATCAGCGCCATGACCGGATCGCCCGGAATGCCGAGGCTGAGCGTTGGGATGAACGAGGTCTGAACTGCGGAATTGTTTGCCGCTTCCGGCGAGGCCACGCCCTCGATCGCGCCCCTGCCGAAGCGCGACGGGTCCTTGGCCACGCGCTTTTCGACCGCGTAGGACATGAAGGATGCGGTCACGCCGCCGGTTCCGGGCAATGCGCCGAAGAAGGAGCCGATCGCCGAGCCGCGCACGATCGGCATGAGCGATTGTTTCCAGTCGGCGCGCGTCGGCGCGAGCGACTTCAGCGTGATCCTGCCCGGCGCCGGACGTGCCCGATCCTTCGAGCCGGCGGTCGCCATGACTTCGGGCAGACCGAAGAGGCCGACCGCGATCGCGACAAGGGACAGGCCGTCATAAAGCGCGGGAACGCCAAAGGTGAAGCGTGCCGTGCCGCTGTTCAGATCGATGCCGACGAGGCCGAGGACGAGGCCGAAGACGACCATCGTCAGGGCGCGGAAAGGCGACTCGCTGGCGAGCAGCGCGGCGGCCACGAGGCCGAGGAGCATCAGCGAGAAATATTCCTGCGCGCTGAACCGGATCGCCAGTTCGGCAAGCGGCTGCGAAAAGGCGGCGAGCAGGATCAGGCCGACAATGCCGCCGACGAAGGAAGCGATCGCGGTGATGAACAGCGCAACGCCGGCCCGTCCCTGCCGCGCCATAGGGTAGCCGTCGATGAGGGTGACGGCGCTCGAGGCCTCGCCCGCCAGATTAAGCAGGATCGAGGTGATGCGCCCGCCATAGGCAGCCCCATAATAGATGCCGGCGAGCAGGATGAGCGCGAAAGCGGGACTGACGTGATAGGTCAGCGGCAGGAGCATTGCGATGGACGCCATCGGCCCCAGCCCCGGCAGGACGCCGACCAGCGTGCCCAGCGATACGCCGACGAAGCAGTAGAACAGGCCCTGCGTCGAGAATGCGACGCCCATGCCGAGCGCCATGTTCGAGAAGAGATCCATCACTACCACCGGATCGCGGGAATCTGGACGCCGAGGCCGTAGACGAAAGCGGCGAGCGAGAAGGCCGTCACCAGGACCGCAAGCATTGCGGCGAGGAGCAGCGACGGCGACCGGTCGGCGAGCGATGCCAGGAAGACGGCAACGAAGGTTGCCGGCCCGAGCCCGAAAGGCCCGACCAGCGCGGCAAAGGCCGCGATGCTGCCGAGGACCAGCAGAAGCTGGCGCGGATGGATGTAATCGTGGTCTTCCTCGACGGGCGTGCGACCTTCGACGACGACGATGCCGAGACCGAGAAGCGCGAGGACCACGCCGGCGATGGTCGGGAAGTAGCCGGGTCCCATGTCGCGGGCGGTGCCCAGTGGATACTCCCAGGCGAAATAGACGGTCAACAGGCCGACGAGGCTCGTGGCGCCACCGGCCACGATGTCGGTCATGCTGCGATCAAACACTCGCATTCGAACTTCCTCCCGAGAAGTTGTATCGACCGGCGCTGCAATCCTCCCGCAGCGGCAGGTCCTGAAGCCGGACCCGCACTGGACGGGCGGCCGTAGACGGCCTGGCAATGCCGGGCCGGGACGTCGAAGGACAGATACCCCATGACTGACCGGTCGGTCAACACGATCGGGCGTTCCTGTCCAAGGCGGCGCACGCCTCGCGCATGGCCGGGAAACCGACCGCGCAGGCATGGACCGCGATATGGGCGGTCAGTTGCAGCACCTGCTCGATCTCGTCTTGCGTCGCGTCCAGCGCCAGCGACTGCCGGATCGCGGCGCGCAGGCTTTCCCGGTCCAGCGCGACGAAACAGGCCGCGAGCGCGATACGGATGAGCACCTGATCCCGAGGCGAGAGCCCCTCGCCGTCGTCGCGGACCGCCATCATGTCGAGCATCAGTGCGAAGAAGGCGGCATCGCGGCGCAACAGATAGTCGCAATGTCCGGGCCAGTCGCCACGGATCGCGATGTAGCGGCCTCGAAGCTCCGCCTGTTCCAGCGACAGCGGCCCGGCACTCGATGCCGCGCCGCGGCGGCCGAGTTCCCCGGACAGGATGTCCATCCCCGCAAGGCAGCCGTCGAGCCCCCGCGCGGTCGCAAGCTTGAGGACGTCGCAGATGTCGCGCCGGCTGGCGCCGGCTTCCAGCGCGAGGCGGATGTGGAGGGCGGCGCCCGGCGCGAACATGTGCGCGGCCGAGCAGTCGAGCGCGACATAGACGAGTTCGACCATCCGGCGCGAAAGCGGACCATGCGCAGCGGGATAGCCGGCATAGCGGCCATAGGCCTCGAGGAAAGCGGGGTCGATGACGAGAAGATCATGCGTCCATGGCCGCCAGTAGCCGCGCGCGGCGATGAAGGCCTCCTTGCGGCGCAACTGGTCGGGTGTCAGGCCATCATCATCGGACATCGACCTCACCTCCGACTTCGACGACGCTGCCAGTGCAATAGGAGGCCTGCGGGCCGGCGAGGAAATGCAGCGTCTGGCATGCCCCCTCGCCCGGCGCGCCGGCGACGGCATTGGCGCGCACGCCCTTCGCCGCCCATTCGCAGGCGAGCGTCTTGACGAGCATGCCCGCCGCATCGCGATAGGCGGCCGCCTCGGCGGCGCCCGCCAGGGTCGCACCGTCGATGAAGGACACGAACGCACCGTAGCGCTGCCCGCAAAGCACATGTCCCGCCGCGCGCGCGACCTCGAAACGCCTCGTCAGCGCCGGCAGCAGGCCTGCCTCGCCGGCAGGCGCACCGGACGCATCGACGATGGCGGCAATCCCGCCATGCCTGCGAAGCTGTTCGTCGAGAGCCGATCGCAAGACGAGGCCGTCGGTGGCGACGTCGGAGGGAAGCCAGACGACACGCGCATCGTCATTCCAGAACGTGCCGGCGCAGGTCTCGCCGAAGCCGTCGCCGATGACGATCGTCGTCGCCGCCTCGGCCGGCGCGACCGCCGCAACCTCGACGGCCGCCGGAGGACGACTGCCGCCGAAGGCCTGCGATCCGCCGTCGGCGGCAAGGATTGCGCCGCTGACACGTGACGCAGCCGGCCCGGCGAGGAAAGCGATGACCTCGGCGATTTCCTCCGGCCGGCCGATGCGTCCGAGCGGGATTTTGGCGGCCGCTTCGGCCGGGTCGAGCCGTCCGGCCGCAATGAGGGCACCGACGAGATCGGTGTGGACGAAGCCCGGCGCGACGGCATTGACCCTGACACCATGCGCCCGCGCCTCGTCGGCCAGGGCACGCGTCAGGCCGAGGACGCCGGCCTTCGACGCGCTGTAGCTGCCGCGCAGAGGCAGGGCGCGAAAGGCCGCGCCGGAAGCGACGTTCACGATGGCGCCCCCCTCGCCTGCGCCCTCCTCACCTGCCATGTGCGCGAGCGCCATCCGCCCCGCCATGGCCGCGCCGGAGAGATTGACCGACAAAACGGCCTCGAAAGATGACCGGTCGTGGTCGAGCAGCGGCAGTCCGCGCTGGTCCGTCCGCCCGGCATTGTTGACGAGAACGTCGATGCGGCCGAACGCTTCGCGGCAGGCGGCGAACATCGCCGCGAGGCTGCTTTTGCTGGCGACGTCGACGGCGAAGGCGATATGGCGGGGGCCGAGTTCCGCCGCCGCCTCGGCCGCGCGATCCCCGTCGAGATCTGCAAGCACGACATGCGCGCCGCATGCCGCCAGGAGACGGGCGGTCGCCCGGCCGATGCCCGCCGCAGCGCCCGTCACGATGACCGCCTTGCCCGACATCCGCGCCCGCGGCATCACGGCCCTCAAAGGTTGGAGAAGGTCACGCCGCCATCGACGGCGAGCGTCTGGCCGGTGATGAAATCGCTTTCGTCGCTGGCAAGGTAGCAGATGGCGCGCGCGATGTCGTCGACCGTGCCGAGCCGGCCGAGCGGCGTCGCGGCGATGCGCTTTGCGTCGCGCTCGGCCGAGCGATGCCTGGCGGTGCCTTCGGTCGGGATGGCCGAGGGGGCGACGGCGTTGACCCGGATGCGCTGCGCGCCGAGCTCGGCGGCGGCGGCCCGCGTGATGCCCATCACGCCGGACTTGATGCCGCTGTAGACGACGGAATTGGCCGCCGAGCGCAGACCGGCCGTGGAGGCGACGTTGACGATCGAGCCGCCCTTGCCGTCCATCGCCTCGACGGCCGCCTGGATGCCCCAGATCACGCTCTTGAAGCCGATGACTAGCATCCGGTCGACCGTCTCCGGCGCGATGTCGGCGACGGCCTGATACCGGACCCATGCGGCATTGTTGACAAGGATGTCGAAACGTCCGCCGGTCTCGCGCGTGCGGGCGACGGCCTCGCGCATGCCCTCGCGCGTCGCGACATTGACGGCGACCGGGACGGCGCGCCCGCCGAGCCCCTTGATATCCGCGACGCAGTCGGCGACGAATTCTTCCTTGAGGTCGTTGATCGCGACGATCGCGCCGCGCGCGGCCATCAGTCTGGCGCTCGCGCGGCCGATCCCGTGACCGGCGCCGGTGACGAGCGCGACCTTTCCTTGCAGCGAGCGGGTCATCTTGTCTCCTCCTCAGGCAGCTTCGAGAGCCGGCGCGATGCCTGCAACGTAAGCCTCGGCCAGCCGATCGAGATTTCCGGCCGCATCGCCCTGCGCTTCAAGGCTGCGGATATGGCGCAGGTAAAAATGCAGCGGCACCTCCCAGGTGAAGCCCATTCCCCCATGGACCTGGATCGCGCCCTCGGCGACCGCGACGCCGCCCGTCACGGCGGCCAGGAACGCGATGCGGGCGGCATGCGGCGAACCCTGTCCGGCAGCGGCATGGCCAAGCGCGACCCGGGCGCTTTCCAGCGCGAGCTTCTGGCGGGCAAGACCGTGGCGGATCGCCTGGTTACCGATCAGCGCCTTGCCGAACTGCTTGCGGTCGGTCGCATGCCGCGTGGCCGCGGCGAGGCAGAACTCCGCCGAGCCGACGGTAGCGGCCGCCTGCAGCAGGAGCGCGTCGCGCTCGATGCGGTCCATCGTTTCAGCAGACACCAGATCGGCCTGCCCGATTTCGACCTTGTCCAGCACGATCGTGAATTCGGGATGGACGACGTCGAGCGAATTCCGGTGGGCCCTCACGCTGGCGCCGGCGACGCGAAGATCGACAAGGACGCCGCATCCGTCGTCTGTCCTCAGAAGAGCGAAGTCGGCTCCGTCGGCAAAGGGCGCGCTGCCGACGCTGCCTGACAAGGAGATACGGTCCCCGGCCGGCGACCGCGCGACGCGGCCTTTCCACGCGACGGTGGCGACCGCCCCGCCCGCAGCTACGCGTGCCGCCGGCTCAAGGGCTTCGGCGAGGCTGCTGGCGACGAGCAGCGTCTCGATCATGGGGAAGCGCAAAAGCGCGCGGCCGCCGGCCTCAGCGACCGGAAGCGCGAAGCCTATTGGAAGTCCCATGCCGCCGGCCGCCTCCGGCACGCAGATGGAGAGGAGCCCATCGGCCGCGAGAAGCGCCGCCTGCCTGGCAAGCGACTTGCCCTCGCAGGCCGCCACCGCGCGGCGCGCGGTATCCTCGAAATCCGCAGGCGTCATTCCGTTGAATTGAAGGGCCATGGTCATTTCACCCGGGGCAGTTCGAGAATGCGGTCGGCGATGATGCCGAGCTGGATTTCGGTCGTTCCGGCGTAGATCGTCTCGGCCCGGCCAGCGAGATAGACGCCGTTGAAGCGCGTGATCGCGTTCTCGACGGCCGGTCCCGCATCGACGGACGCCTGCACCAGGAGTTCGCGGGCGAGGACGGAGAAGCGCTGATGCGCCTCGCTCCAGTAGAGCTTGTAGAGCGAGCCGCGCGCGCCGATCGGCTCGCCACGGCAAATCGCGGCGACGACGCTTTCGACATAGGCCTTGAGGACTTCGATGTCGGCGACGGTCGCGGCGATCCGTCGGCGGTAATGGCTCCCGGCCAGAAGGTCCGACAGCACCGGATCGGCGCGACAGACGGCGATCAGATGGTTGAGCTCGTTCTCGAAGCGCCAGGAACGGTGCATGCGGTTGGTCGCGCGCTCGATCGAGAGGACACGGACGGCAGCCGCCCAGCCCTCGTCCGGCACGCCGAGCGCATCGACCTGCGGCACGCGCACGTCATCGAAGAAAACCTCGCAGAAGCTCTCCTTGTCGTCGATCGATCTGATCCTGTTCACCCGGATGCCCGGCGACTTCATGTCGACCGCAAACAGCGCGAGGCCGCGATGGCGATCCTCTACCGTGCCGGTGCGCGCCAGAAGCAGGCAGCGCTGCGAGCGATAGGCGCCGCTCGTCCAAATCTTCTGGCCGTTGATGACCCATTCGTCGCCTTCGCGCACGGCCCTGGTGCGCAGGCCCGCGAGGTCGGAACCGGCCCCCGGCTCCGAAAACCCCTGGCACCACGTGTCGCGCATTTCCAGGATCGCGGGCAGGAAGCGCAGCTTCTGCTCCTCCGTCGCGACCGCCTGGATGATCGGCCCCGCCAGCTCCTTGCCGATCGAGTTCACGCTTTCGGGCATGGCGACGGCGCCGATTTCCTGGCTGACCACCAGATGCTCGCGAAGCGTCAGCCCCTGCCCGCCATAGGCCCTGGGCCATGCCACACCGGCAAGGCCGGCCTTGTGCATTGCCGCCTCGAACGCCTGCTGCTCCTTGAGCGTCGGCGCGCGATAGGCGGTGGAATCGTTGCGGAAATGCGCCGGCAAGTTGGCCTTGAGCCACGAACGGATCGAATGACGGTAGTCGTCCTCCCGGGGAGGACAGCAGTCGTCCTCCCGGGGAGGACGGCAGTCGTCCTCCCGGGAAGAGGGGGAGAGTGGCGGCACGGCAAGGCCGGCAAGCGCGTTCATGTGGTTTCCTTTCCGTGCGAAGTCACGCCGACGATCAGCGCATCCAGCGCGACGGCCCCCTGGGCTTCGGGCAACACGACGAGCGGATTGACGTCGATCTCGCCAATGACGTCGCGGTGGTGGCCGGCAAAGCGCGACAGGGCGACGATAGCGTCGGCGGCGGCCGCGATATCGGCCTTCGGACGGCCCCGCGCGCCGTCGAGCATCTTGTAGACGCGCAGCGAACGAAGCATTTCAAGCGCGGTCGCGCGGTCGACGGGCGCGGTCCTGAGCGCCACGTCCTGCATGATCTCGGCATAGATGCCGCCCATGCCGGCCACGACAACGGGACCGAAGATCGGGTCGTTCTTCGTACCGAGGATGAGTTCGACCCCGCCCGAGACCATCGGCGCGACGAGCACGCCTTCAAGGCGCGCACCGGGCGCCCTGGCGCGGACGGACGCCATCATCGAAGCATAGGCTTCGTGCATTTCCGGCTCGCCGGCGATGCCGACGACGACGCCGCCGACTTCGGTCTTGTGCGGCAGGTCGGGCGAGACGATCTTGATGACGACCGGGTAGCCGACGTCATTGGCGGCCGCGACCGCCGCGTCGACATCGGCGACCATGTGCTCGCGCAGCACCGGGAGACCGGCCTCGGCGAGCGCGGCCTTCGCGCCGTGCTCATGCGCCAGCGCCTCGGGGCGCAATTGCGGGAGGTCGATCGGGTCCGGTTCGGACGGCAAGGGAGCGGTCGACGCCTGCCCCATGGCCGCCAGCGAGGCGAGCGTCGCGCAGGCCGCGTCGATGCCGTCGACGGTCGGGTAGCCCATGGCGTTGAGTTCCTCGACGGCGTCCGCCGGCCCCTTGACCACCAGCATCAGGAGCCGGTCGGGCAGCGCGGCGCGAAGCCTGCGCAGCGCTTCCATATAGACCGTGCGCAGGCGCGGAAGATGCAGCGAGGACGACAGCAGCAGCATGGCGGCATCGCAGGTCTCGTCGGCGAGGACAGCCCGCAGAACCTCTTCCATGATCTCCGGGCGGCTCGACACCTGTGCGGTCGTGTCGACCGGATTGCGCGCCGATGCGTAGGGCACGACCGACAGGACGCTCTGTTGCGCCGCCTCGGAAAGCCGGGGAACCGCAAGGCCCGCGGCGCTCGCGGCATCCGCCATCATGACGCCGAAGCCGCCGGACGCGGTGATCAGCGCAACGCGCTTGCCCTTCGGCAGGCCGCCGGGCAGGAGCACCGTCGCGGCGTGGCCGACATTCATCAACTGCTCGATGCTGCGCACGCGGATCGCGCCATGGCGCTCGAAGACCGCATCGAACACGGCGTCGGAGCCCGCCAGCGCGCCGGTATGCGAGGCGGCGGCCGCCTGGCCGACATCGGAGGAGCCGATCTTCAGGACGACGACGGGCTTGCCCGCCTTGCGCGCGGCGTCGAGGGCGGCGACGAGCTTTGCGGAATCGCGGCACGTCTCCATGCAGCACAGGATGACGCGCGTCGCCGGATCGCCGGCGAGCCAGGCGAGGCCGTCGGCGATGTCGAGGTCGCATTCGTTGCCTGTCGTCATGAACCGGCTGACGCCGATGCCGCGCTCCATGGCAAGGCGCATGGTGAAGCTGCCGAGATTGCCGCTTTGCGAGACGATCGCCAGCGGGCCGGGGGACGGCATTTCGCTTTCGAGCACGATCGAGAATGTGGCAATCGCCCGGTCCGCCACGCCAACCGTGCCGAGGCAGTTCGGGCCGACGAGGCGGATGCCGGTGCGGGCGGCGATGTCGCCGAGCCGGCGCTGGAGGTCCGCGCCCTTCTGCCCGAGTTCGGAAAAGCCGGACGACAGCACGACGGCCGCGCGCACGCCCCTGTTCGCGCAATCCTGAACCGCCTGGGGCGCGGCCTCGGCCGGCACCGCGATGACGGCGAGGTCCGCGGCCTGCGGCAGGTCCGCGACCGAGGCGAAGGCGGGAAGGCCCTGCACCTCGGCGGCGCGCGGATTCACCGGAAAGATCGGCCCGGCATAGCCGTGCTTCCGCAGAAGCTGGACCGGCCGGCCGCCGATCTTGGTCGGGTCCTGCGAAGCGCCGACGATGGCGATCGACCGCGGCTCGAGAACGGCGTCCAGCCCTTCACCCAAACGCATCTCAGCGCCCCTTGAAGACCGGCTTGCGCTTTTCGATGAAGGCCATGCGCGCCTCGCGCGCGTCCTCGGTCTTCGACAACGCCATGGTGAAATTCTGCTCGAAACGGTAGGCGTCGCGCTGCGGCATGAGATCGACCATGTTGGCCGCCTGCTTGGCGTAGGCGATCGCGATCGGGCTCTTGGAGGCGATTTCGGCGGCGATTTCCATCGCCATCGGCAGCAACTCCTCGCGCGAGGTCACCGCTTCGATGATCCGGCGGTCGTAGAGTTCCTGGGCGCTGACGCGCATTCCGGTGAAGAACATGCGGCGCGTGTTCGACCGGCCGAAAATGGTGCGCAGCATCGAGATGCCCCCGGCCAGCCCGACATTGATCTCGGGCATGCCGAAGGTCGCGTTCTCGGAAGCGATGAAGATGTCGCACGCCGCCATCAGGCCGAAGCCGGCGCCGAGCGCCGGACCGTTGACGGCGGCGATGACGGGTTTGGAGCATTCCCTGATCGAATTGCCGGTCTCGCGCGTGATGCGATTGTGGCTGAGGAAGTCGCCCATCTTGTCCGGGTCGGGACGGTCCTTGAGGTCGGCGCCCGCGCAGAACGTGTTGCCCGCGCCGGTCAGGACGACGGCGCGGACATCGTCGCGCTCGGACAGCGCATCGAAAGTCTCGACGAGCGCGGCGCGCGCGGCGCGGTCGAGCGCATTGACCGGCGGACGGTCGAGCGTCACCAGCGCTATGTGATCGGCGACTTCAAGCCTTAGCGGCCCCGCACTCATGGCCTCCTCCTGATTCTCCTCCATCGATACTGACCGATCGGTCAGCGTGACGTTGCTATCATTTGCGAACCAAGGATTCAACACACCGATCGCAAAAACTACGAATTGACCGATTGGTCAGCATGACTGTTTCGAGGCGCCGCCTTTCAGTTGAAGCCGTCACCTCCCCGACGCAGGCCACCGTCGATCGCGGCAGGCAGCATCCGGGCCGTCGTGCGGCCGATGCCGTCACGCGCGCCTCTTAGGGCCGGGCCGTGAAGCGTTCATCGTTCCCCCATCGTCCCGACGGTAACTGCTGACCGATCGATCGGTATTCGGACGCACCGTTCGCGCTCCACAGCCCTTGCGCGGAGCGCCGATGTGCGGACGCTATTGACTGATCGGTCAGTCTTCGTCAATTTATTGTCATCTGCACAACGCAAGGGAGGAGTTTGCATGAAGGCCTTCAACCGACGCGGCGCCCTGGGCTTGATGGCCGCCGCCGCACTTTGCACATTGCCGACGATGTCCGGCACGGCGCAGGCCCAGTCCGACCAACCGATCACGATCGTGGTGCCTTATGGCGGCGGCGGATCTGTCGACGGTATCGTGCGCATGGTCGCCGAGTACATGTCGCAGGATCTCGGGCGGCCGGTGCTGGTCGAGAACAAGCCCGGCGGCAACGGCATCGTCGGCGCCCAGTACGTGGCCCGCGCCAAACCCGACGGGCTGACGCTTCTGGCGGGAGGCACCGGTCCGATCTCGCTCAACGTGCTCCTGCGCAAGGACCTGCCCTATGCGCTCGCGGATTTCGAATCCGTCGGCATGCTGTTCGACGGGCCGCTGTCGCTGACCATCAACGCGCAGGTGCCCGCCAAAACCGTCGCCGAATTCATCGCCTGGGCGAAGGAGCAGAAACGGCCGATGCGCTACGGAACGCTCGGCCCCGGCAGCGTGACGCACCTCTTCGGGCTGATCCTCGGCAAGGAGTTCGACATTCCGGTCGTCGACGTCGCCTATCGGAACAATCCGGCATCGATCGTGGACCTGCTCGGCATGCAGGCCGAACTGAGCTTTGCAACGCCGATCGCCGTACTCGAACACATCCGTGCCGGCCAGTTGCGGATGCTGGCCCTGACGACAGACGAGCGGCTGCCGCAATTCAAGGACACGCCGACCCTGAAGGAACTCGGCTATCCGAAGCTGACAGCGTCGTTCTGGACCGCGCTTCACGCGCCCAAGGGCACGCCGCCGGAGATGATCGAGATGGTCAATGCCTCCGCGAACAAGGCGCTGGCGGACAAGACGATACGCGAACGCCTCGAGGCGCAGGGCCTGCGCCCCCGCGAAGGCGGACCGGAAGTGCTGGACAAGCAATTGCAGGACGATGCGGCGCTGTGGGGCGAGATCGTCGCCTCCGAGAACCTCGCGCTGAATTAGCCGCCCAAAACGGGATCGGGCGGTCCATGCGGCCGGCCGATCCCGCTGTGGTCCTCAGGCTCTTTTCTCGAGCCCGTGCAGGATGAAGTCGAAGAACATGTCGGCGATTTCCTGCGGCGTGGCGGGCTTGGAGGGATCGTACCAGCGATGCATCCAGTTCAGCGACGACAGGATCAGGCGTCCCGCCATCGCCTCGTCGACATTGCGGATTTTCCCCGCTTCGATCGCCTCGCGGATCAGCGCGCGCAGATGCTCTTCATAGCGCTTTCGCCGCATCATGCGCTCCTTCTGCCGATGACGCTTCGGATCGCTCCAGAACGCATTGGTCGACGCGATCCATGCCCAGCGGTAGCGATGGAAATATTCCGCCGTCGCTATCATGAACGCCCGGATCTTCGCGATCGGGTCGGTTTCGCCGGCGACGCGACCCTCGACGAAACTGTAGAGTTCCTGCGTCGCCGTCTGCGCGACGCGCGTGTAGAGCTCGTCCTTGCTCTGAAAATGATGATAGAGAAGCGACTTCGATATTCCGCACGATTCGGAAATATCGCGCATTGACGTTCCATCGTAACCTTTGCTGGCAAATATTCGTGCGGACGCCTCCAATATCTGCGCAACGCGTTCTTTGGGCTCGATTTCCGCGGCCACAGTCTTCATCTTTTCTCTTTCATGCTCCCGCTCCTGCCACCGCGCGTCGCGGCAACATGGATCGACCCTATGTTTCGCTGACCGACCGGTCAAGGCATATGCAGGACGGCGATTGGGCGTGAGGAAAATCGCGATCAGGCGCATCGGCAACACGCGCGACAGACTGGGCGAATGCCCCGTCTGGAACGGCGCCTGCGGACATCTCTACTGGGCGGACTGCCGCGCCGGCATCGTGCGCCGGCTGTGCGTGACGAGCGGAAGCCGCGACGACTTCGAGGTGCCTGCGCCGCTCGGGTCGTTCGCGCTTTCGGACGACGGACGCGCGATCCTGGCGCTGAAGGACGGCTTTGCCGTCTACGACTTCACGGACCGGTCGATGCATGCGCTGGCGCCGCTCGGGATCGACCATCCCGACGTTCGCATCAATGACGGGATCGCGGATGCGGCGGGCGGTTTCGTCTGCGGCACGATGCATGTCGGACGCGCCGCGGGCGACCCGCCCCTTGGCGGCCTCTACCGCGTGACCGGCGACGGAACGGTCACAGAGCTAGATGCCGGGATCGGCGTTGCGAACGGTCCATGCTTTTCGCCGGACGGCCGCTTCTTCTATCTGGCCGACAGCGCCGCGCGGGTCATCTGGCGTTATCGCCGCGACGATGGCGGCAATCTCTCGGACCGCGCGCCCTTCATCGATCTCGCCGATGTGGGCTCGGCCCCGGGACGGCGCGACGATCGACAGCGAAGGATTTCTCTGGAGCGCGCTCGTCCATCGCGCCGCCATCGCGCGTTTTGCACCGGACGGCACGCTCGACCGCCTCATCGACGTGCCGCCGAAGCACCCGACCAGCCTCGCCTTCGGCGGCCCGAAGCTGGATACGCTCTATCTAACGTCGCTCAGCGACAGCGGCCGGCTCCTCGACGGGGACGAAAGCGCCGGCGGGCTCTATGCGATCGAGGGCCTCGGGGTTGCAGGCCTCGCCGGGCACCGCGTCACCCTGCCCTGATCATGCCGACAGCACGGCGTTGCGCCGCGCGATCATCGGCTTCAGTTCCGCGACAAGGAAATCGAGGAAGACCCTGATCTTTTCGGCGACATGCGCGACCTCCAGATAGGTCGCGTACATGCCTTCGTCGAAGGTCGTGTTGGTCACGCGATAGCGCTCGAGCACGCGCACCAGCGCGCCGCGCTCCAGCTCCTCCGTCACCGTATAGTCGTCGAGAAGCGCGATGCCGTGACCGGAAAGGGCAAGGTCGCGCAGGATCATGCCGTTGTTGACCGAGAAGCTCGACGGCACCGGCATTTCCTCCAGCTTTCCATCCCTGAGGAAGCGCCAGACCGGCTCGTCATGCCCGATCAGATAGCTGAGGCAGGCGTGATGGGCCAGGTCGGACGGCGTCTCGATCGCGGCGTGGCGGCCGAGATAGGACGGCGAAGCGAGAAGGACGCGCTGGCTCGAAAAGAGCTTGCGCTGCATCAGCCCCGCATCGCGCGGCGGCGCGATGCGGAAATCGATGTCGCAATCCTCCTCGCGCAACTGAATCGGGCGCTCGGACAGGCGCAGCTCGACCTTGATGTCGGGATAACGCTCGCGAAAGGCGGGGATGAGACGCGAGAGGACAAGCAGGCCGAACAAGGTACGCGAATGGATGCGCAGCGTGCCGCGCGGCGTCTCCTGCAGCGCCGCGGCCGCGCTTTCGGCTTCGAGGATGCTGTCGAGCACCTTCTCGATATGCTGGAAATAGACGCGGCCGGCTTCCGTCAGCGCGATCTGCCGCGTCGTGCGGCTGAAGAGCTGGACGCCGAGCCCCTGTTCGAGCTCGGAGATGCGCCGCGACACCGAGCCCGGCGTCAGGCCGGCATTGCGCGCAGCCTGCGAGAAGCTGCCGAGCCGCACCGTATCCGCGAACAGCCGCATTGCCTGAAGCCGCGCCATGGCTCTCCTTTGCACAGACTGCACAAGTCTTGTTCAGATATCTCCGATTGTTGCCAATTCCGCAATGTCCTAGCCTTTCCCCCGAGATGAGCAACTTGGAGGATAGCTCGATGGAATTTGGCGTCTTCATCCTCGCCCAGCAGCGCGGCTATCACCAGTCGTCGCGCGAGGTGATCAGGAACTCGGTCGAGCAGACCGTCGCCGCGGAAGCCGCCGGCTTCGACAATGCCTGGTACGCCGAGCATCACTTCAACAACTATTCGCTGTCTCCCTCCCCGCTGATGACCGTGGCCCACTGTGCCGGCCGTACCAGCCGTATCCGGCTTGGTACGGCCGTGTGCATCCTGCCGCTCTATCAGCCGCTGCGCCTTCTGGCCGAAGTCGGCTTCGCCGACACCGTTTCGGATGGACGCCTCGATCTCGGCGTCGGCTCGGGCTATCAGGATTTCGAGTTCCAGCGCTTCGGCACCAGCCTCGAAGACGCCCACGAGCTCTATGCCGAGATGATGGACGTGCTGCAGCTCGGCCTGACGGAGAAGCTCTTCTCCTATGACGGGAAGCATCTGAAGATCCCGCCGACCTCGATCGCGGTGCGCACCGTACAGGAGCCGCTGCCGCCGATCTGGGTGACGTCGGGCAATCCGAACACGCTCGGCAAGGCGATGCGCGAAGGCCACAACCTCTTCGTCACCGCGCTGCTCAAGGGCCTCGACGGCGTCCACGACCTGCGCACCCGCCTCGAAGGCATCGCCGAGAAGGAAGGCCGCAAGCTTGAGGGCACGAAGTTCGGCTTCCTGCGCTGCGCCTTTGCCAGCGACAATCCCGCCGAGGTCGATTCCTATCTCGACAATGCGCGCTTCCAGCGCCGCCTGTCGGAGAGCCTCAAGTTCCGCCGCGCGCAGAGCGAGGACGGCTACCTGATCAAGGAGGAGCCGAGCCCGACCGACGTGACCTTCGACGAGCTGCGCAGCAACCTGCCGGTCGGCAACGTCAATCAGGTCATCGACCGGATGCTGGAGGAGATTTCGATCCTCAAGCCGGACCACATCGCGATCCAGACTCAGCTCGGCGACTTCGACCAGAAGACGATGCTGGAGCAGATCGAGCTGTGGGGCGAGCGCATCATCCCCGCGATCCGCAAGGAACTGGGCACCGACACGGCCCAAGCGCGCGACGCAGCCTGAGGAAAAAGGCCATGGAGATCCGTGTCACCGGTGAAGGCGGGCTTTTGCTCGCGGGCGACGACGATTTCACCAGCTTCGCCGTCGCCGTCGAGGCGAATGCCCGGTGCCGGGCGGCCGACGCTCTCAGGCCCATCGCCCGGCTCGACGGCGAGAGCAACGCCTGGATCGATCCGGAACAGCTGAGAGGCCTGGCGCCGCGCGCCGGGCATCCCGAATGGGAAAAGGGGTTCAGCGCCATGGTCGCCTATGCCGAACGCAAGGGCTGGGTGGACGCCAACGGCGCCATTCGTGCCCACATCGTCGAGCGCGAGCCGGTCGTCGCGCAGATGCCGCCCGTGGCCGTCGACGATTTCAAGCAGGCCATGCGCAACCTGGCCGGGGGCGTCGCCATCGTCGCGACCGGCGCGGACTCCGGGCGGCGCGGGATGACCGTCACCGCAGTCACGTCCGTCTCGGCCGAACCGCCCTGCCTGCTCGTCTGCGTCAACCGCAGCGCCGAGGCGCATGACGTGATTGTCGCGAACGGCCGCTTCTCGGTCAATCTGCTCGACGTCGATCACAAGGAGCTCGCGCTTCGCTTTGCCGGGCAGGACGGTACGAAAGGCGCGTCACGCTTCGACGAGGGGCGCTGGGGCACCGGGGCGCTCGACCTTCCCGTCCTCGAGGATGCGCTCTGCGCGATCGAGTGCGAACTGATGGCGAGCCACGTCGTCGGCAGCCACAGCATGTTCGTCGGCAGCATCGTCGGCGTCGATTCCCGCGCCGGCGAGCCGCTGGTCAACTTCCAGGGCCGGTTGCAGACCCTTGAGGCAGCCTGAACAGCCGATGGGCGCGCTCGACGGCATTCGCGCCATCGACGCAAGTCGCGTTCCTGGCGGACCTTACCGTGCGCAGATCCTCGCCGACCATGGCGGCGACGTCATCAAGGTCGAGCCGCCCGAAGGTCACGAGACGGCGGCGCGCAACTTCAATCGCGACGCGTTGCGCGCCATCCTCGAACAGGCGCTTGCCAGGCATCAGGCGGGCGAAATCGCCGAAGGGCTGATTACGTCCGGCGTGCCCTGCGCATCCGTGCGCGACATCGATGCCGTCGTCGCCGATCCCCACACGGCCGCGCGCGAAATGATCGTCGAGGTCGATGGCGTTCGCGGCACGGCAAGTCCGGTCAGGCTGTCCGGCACGCCGGCGACCTATCGCCGGCGCCCGCCCGCCTTTGCCGAACATACCGACGCGATCCTGGGGGAGATCGAAGGAGCCGTCGCAAGACAGATCCGCAACCCGTAGCGCGGGAGGAGATATGATCCGCGATCAGCCAAAGCTCGATCGGCTGCTGGCCGACGTGCGCGATTGGGTGCGCACCGTTGCGATCCCGAACGAGGAACGGGTCGCAGCCGCCGACGAGGTGCCGGACGACATCGTCTCGGACATGCGGGCGCGCGGCTATTTCGGCTGGAGCATTCCGGAAGAATATGGCGGCCTCGGCCTGACCGCGGAAGAACTCGTCACGGCGGCGCTCGAACTGTCGCAATGCGCCGTCGCCTTTCGCGCCCGCGTCGGCACCAATACCGGCATCGGCTCCGAAGCGCTGGTTGCCGACGGAACCGAGGACCAGAAGCGGCGCTTCCTGCCCGGACTGGCAAGCGGCTCCCTGACCGGCTGCCTGGCCTTGACGGAGCGCGATGCGGGCTCGGATGCGGCGGCGCTCGCCACCAGCGCGGCCCGCGACGGCGACACTTACGTCCTCAACGGCTCGAAGGCCTTCATCACCAACGCTCCGATCGCCGACCTCTTCACCGTTCTGGCGCGGACCGATCCGGACAAGCCAGGCGCGCGCGGCGTCAGCGCCTTCGTCGTCGAGCGCGACACGCCGGGGCTTACCACCGGCGCACCCTACCGCAAGATGGGGCAGGCCGGCTCGCCCGTCTCCGAGGTTCACTTCGCCGATTGCCGCGTGCCGGCCGCCAACCTGATCGGCGGCGCGGAAAACATGGGCTTCCGCACGACGATGAAGGTGCTGAACAAGCAGCGGCTGCATCTCGCTGCATTGTGCATCGGCCCGGCGATCCGAATGCTCGACGAGGCGATCGGCCATGTGACGAGCCGCCGCCAGTTTGGCCGGCCGGTCAGCGACTTCCAGCTCGTCCAGGCCATGATTGCCGACTGCCAGACCGAAATCCACGCGGCCCGCGCGCTCGTTCTCGAAACGGCCCGCAAGCGCGACGCGGGGCGCGACACCAGCCTTGAATCCTCGATCTGCAAGTATTTCGCCTCGGAGATGTGCGGCCGCGTCGCCGACCGCGCCGTCCAGATGTTCGGCGGTTCGGGTTATGTCGCCGACTACAGTGCCATCGAGCGCTTCTACCGCGATGTCCGGCTGTTCCGTCTCTATGAGGGCACGAGCCAGATCCACCAACTCACCATCGCCAAGCTGACATTGAAGGGCGCCCAATGACGACCAGCACCTCCTTCGAGACGCTCTTCCGGCCGCGGTCCATCGCCATCGTCGGCGCAAGTTCCAACCCGCTCGCCATCGGCGGCCAGCCGATCAGATATCTGCGCGAGAAGAGCTTCGACGGCGACGTCTTCCCGATCAATCCGCGCCACGCCGAGATCGGCGGGCTGAAGAGCTATCCGAGCCTCGCCGCCCTGCCCTCGGCGCCGGACCTCGTCGTGGTTGCGGTGGCGGCCGCAATGGTTCCCGACATCATCCTGGAGGCGGGTCGGCTCGGCGTGCGCTTTGCCATCGTTTTCTCCTCCGGCTTCGCGGAAACGGGCCCGGAGGGGGAGGCCCTGCAGGTGAAACTGGAAAGCGCGGCCGAGGAAGGCGGCATCCGCATCGTCGGCCCGAACTGCCAGGGCATGATGAACATTGCCGACGGCGTGCGGCTCGGCTTCGGCGTGCCGTACGGCCTCGACTACGAGGTCGGCGGAACCAGCCTGACGTCGCAATCCGGCGCCTTCGGCAATTCGATCGTGATGGGGCTCAATGGCGAGGGCGTCGGCCTTCGCCACTACGTCTCGACCGGCAATGAAGCCGATGTAAGCACGCTCGACCTGATCGACGCATATCTCGACGATGACGGCACGACCTCGGTAGGCGCGTATGTCGAGGGCCTGCGCGATGGCGTCCGCCTGCGCCAGATCGCGCTGAAGGCGTTGCGCCTGCGCAAGCCGCTCGTGGTCTGGAAGGTCGGCAATACCGACAGCGGCGCCAGGGCGGCGGCCTCGCACACGGCCAATCTCGCTGGTCATGCCGGGCTCTACTTCAGCGCCTTCCGCCAGTTCGGCATCATCGACGTCGACGACATCGCCGACATGGCCGACTGCCTGAAGGCGTTCGCGGCGCCCGAACTGCCTGCCTCAAACCGGGTGCTGATGGTCACGCTGTCGGGCGGCGCCGGCATCGCCATGACCGACCGAACGGCGAGATACGACCTCGCGACGCCGCCCCTCGGAGACGGACTCTTCGGCGACCTGCGCAAGATCCTGCCCGCCTTCGCGAGCGTATCGAACCCGCTCGACGTGACCGCGGAGGCGATCAGCGGCGGAGAGGCGTTCGGCGAGGCCATCCGGCTCGCCGGGCAATCCGGCGCGTTCGACATGGTGGCGATCGGGCTTGCCGCGATCGGCGGCGTTGCGGCGACCCGCGCCGTGACGGCAATCGCGGACATGGCGCGCAGCACCGGCTTGCCGGTGACGGTGTCCTGGACGCCGATCGACGAGGCGGCGCGCAAGGGCGTCGACCTGCTGCGCGACGCGGGCATCGCGGTCTACCCGACGCCGGCGCGCTGCATCCGCGGTCTTGGCGCCCTGTGGCGATTTGCCGAAGCACGGAAGCGCCTGGTGCAGATGTCGGCTGTGTCGTCGCCTGCTTTGACGCAGGGCGGCAGCACCGACCTGACCACGCTCAACGAAGCGGAGTCCAAGGCGATCCTCCGCGCAGCGGGCATTGAGGTGCCGAGCGAGAAGCTCGTTCGAAGCGCGGATGATGCGGTCGCCGCTGCCGGGACGATCGGCTATCCGGTCGTCCTCAAGATCGTCTCCCGGAATCTGCCACACAAGTCGGATATCGGCGGCGTTCGGATCGGGCTCGGCGATGCCGCGGCCGTTCGCGCCGCCTATGAGGACATTGTCGCGATCCCCGCCCGTCTCGACCGTTCGGTCGAATTCGAAGGCGTGCTCGTCGCGCCGATGCTGCCGGGCGGCGTCGAGGTCATCGTGGGCGGCATGTGCGACCCCGCGCTCGGACCGGCGGTCATGTTCGGCGCGGGCGGCATCCATGCCGAGGCGTTCGGCGACGTGGCGTTCCGCCTTGCGCCCCTGACCCGGGGCGACGCCCTTGCCATGATTGCCGAGACGAAGGTTGCGGACCTGCTTGCAGGCTTTCGTGGAGCGCCTCCGGCCGATGTCGAGGCGCTCGTCGACCTGCTGCTGAAGGTCAGCACCATGTTGATCGATCAACGGAATTCCGTGTGCGAGGTCGACATGAACCCGGTATTCGTCCGCGTTCAAGGCGAAGGCGCAGACATTGCCGACGCAGTCGTTTCAGTAACCTCGGCAGGTCCAGACAAGGGCGAGCTGCAGCTTCTGCGCCCAGAACCCGCGCGCGAAGAATGACGTCGACCGTCACTCGCGAAGCAGCCGGGGAAGCGGATGACGAACCGGCCGGGATCGAAATCCCCGAACGGATCTTCGGAACAGGATCCATGACGGGCCGGGCCGGGTGACGCGATCCCTGCCCGCGCGCTGAAAACCGGCGCCGGGCGCGACGTCCGTGGCGGCCACCGTGGCTGCCACCGTGCCGACCCCCGGCGCGACGTCATAGGTGATAGCGGCACGACCCAAGGCTTCGATCTCCCCAGCGTTGCCGGCCATCATCTCGTCGCAGTGCCGCAGCCGCACGACGCGGCGGCCATCTCTGGCGAGGCTCACCATCATGTCGGCGATCTCGCGCGGGCTGGATTCCGGCCCTCCCCGCCGGCTTACCGGAATGCGTCCAGCCTCGCGGCGCGCCAGCTCCAGCACGTCGTCCGGAACGTGGTGGTCGAAGAGGACGACATCGGCCGCCTGCAGGGCCCGCACACTCTTCAAGGTCAGCAATTCGGCATCGCCCGGAACCACAAGGAAGGTGACGTGACCGGTCCGGCCAACAGCCGATCCGACGGCAATCGCTTCGTGAAGCTCGGTTTCTGCATCGGCGGTGGGAGCCGGCCCGAAAGCGCGATCGACGAGCCTTTCCCAGAAGGCGCGGCGGCAGGGGCCCGGAGCAAGCCGTTCCGTCACGCGGTCGCGCAGCCGGCGCGCCAGGGCCGCCCATTCGGCGAGCGCGGGCGGCAGCGAGGCCTCAATCCTGCGGCGGATCGCCTGGCCCAGGATCGGCGCGGCGCCCGAGGTGGAGATGCCGACCACGACGGGCGAGCGATTGACGATCGAGCCGAACTGGAAATGGCACCAGGCAGGCTTGTCGATGACGTTGCAGGCGGCACCCGCCGCTCGCGCGGCCGCCTCGAAACGAGCCGCCTCGTCATCGCCCTCGGCGTCCGCCAACGCCACGGCAGCACCTTCCAGGCTTGCCGCGTCCCAGACCCGCTGATGGTGAATGATTGCCGGTTCGCGATCGATGACGCGGCGCATTTCGGAAGAAACGTCGCCGGCCGGCGCATAGACGTGGACATGCGCTCCGGCCGCCGCGAGCAATTCGGCCTTCCATGCCGCTCCGTCGGTGCCTCCCGCGACCACCGCGCGTTTGCCCTGGAGGTCGAGAAAGACCGGCAGGACACTGAGGGGCCGAATACGGGCCGGTGCCGGATCACTCGGCTGCCTGGATATGAGCTGCATCGATGATGGTCCTGATCTCGGAACGGCAGGAGCCGCAATTCGTGCCGGCATTGAGGGTTTTGCCGATGGCTTCCAGATCGCGGCAGCCCGCGGCGACGGCGTCGGCAAGCTGGTTGACGCCGACATTGAAACAGGAACACACGATGCGCCCTGCGGATGGAACGGCCACGGGCGCGCGGCCGGACAACAGCGCCTGGCGCTCGGCCAGTGTCAGCGGAGCGCGTGAGCCGAGCTGCGAAACCAGCCAATCCCGCGCCGGGAGCTGACCCGGAGCTGCTACCAGCAGCGCCTCGACCATCGCCCCGGCTTCGTCGACGACGGCCGCGCGGTAGGCGAGTCCACGCCGATCGCGGTACTCGAGCATCCGGCCCGGATCGAATGCTTCGAAAAATTTCCGGCAGAGCAGTATGCCTTGATCGGGCGTTTCGGTTCCTCCGAACTCGTAGACCCAGCCTCCTTCCACCTTCTGCCGGCTCCAGTGCACGAAGCCGGTCGGCCGCAGGTCGCGCCGGGTCATCAGAACGCCGCTCCATGCCATCTCCTCGCGCCTTATGCGCAAAGGCACATGCTTGAGCTCGGGCTGACCGGAGAAGGGGTCCGATATCGGCGAGGAAAGCGAGCCCGCGCCCGCATTGGCCGCGAAGTGGCCGCTCCAATGCATCGGCAGGAACGCCTGGCCCGGCCGCTGCGCATCGGTGACGCGCACCTTGGCGCGGGCGAAACCGTAGCGCGTCGAGAGATGCGCGAGATCGCCATCCTTCACCCCATTCGCGGCCGCATCCCGAGGATGAAGATCGACGACAGGCTCGGGCGCATTCGCCATGAGGCGCGGCACGCGGCCGGTGCGCGTCATGGTGTGCCACTGGTCGCGCAGACGGCCTGTATTGAGGGCGAGCGGGAAGGCCGTATCGACTGCGCCGGCGACACCTTCCTGCCTCACCGGCACAAAACGCGCGCGACCATCTGAGGTCGGAAAGCGCCCCCGGCCGAGAAGGCGATCCGAACTCTCGCCTCCGGCGCGCGCCGGCCAGTGACGCGGTTCGAAGGTTTCATAACTCTCGTTGTCGAGAGTTGTCAGGGCGCCGATATCGAACAGCCTTTCGCCATCGTTCTCGAAGGCGGAAAGGGCCGCATGTTCGCGGAAGATCGCGGCAGGACCGGCATAGTCGAACGCGCCGCCGAGACCCATGCGCTGCGCAACGTCGCAGATGATGCGCCAGTCGGCACGCGCCTCGCCCGGAGTCGCCATGAACGGCCTTTGACGCGAAAGGCGGCGCTCCGAATTTGTGACCATGCCGTCCTTCTCGCCCCAGGCGGCAGCCGGCAGGAAGACATCGGCATATCGGGTCGTGTCGGTTCGCGCGACATCGGAGACGACCACGAAATCGCAGGCCTTCAGCGCCGCGCGTACGCGGCCCGCATCCGGCATCGACACGGCCGGATTGGTGCCCATGATCCACAGCGCCTTGATCCGGCCGTCGCCGGCGGCCTGGAAAAGGTCGACCGCCTTCAGGCCGGCCTTGCGCGCCATGTTCGGCGCACCCCAGAAGCGGGCAACGCGATCGACATCCGCCGCCTGCTCGAAGCTCATATGGGCGGCAAGCTGGTTGGCGAGGCCGCCCACCTCGCGGCCGCCCATCGCATTGGGCTGGCCCGTGACCGAGAACGGCCCCATGCCCGGCATGCCGATGCGGCCCGTGGCGAGATGGCAGTTGACGATGGCGTTGACCTTGTCGGTGCCATGGGCGGATTGGTTCACGCCCTGGCTGTAGACGGTGACCGTGCGTTCCGTCGCGGCGAAGAGCTCGAAGAACAGGCGCACATCGGCCGCGGCGAGGCCGCAGCCTTCGGCGACCCGCTCGACCGACGGTGCATCGGCCAAGGCTAGCGATACGGCGCTGTCGAAGCCCGAAGTGCTGGCCGCGACGTAGCTCTCGTCGACCTTGCCGACACGCGCCAGATGCGCCAGCAGGCCGTTGAACAACAGCACGTCGGAACCCGGGTCGAGCGCAAGGTGAAGGTCGCCCTCCTGCGCCGTCGCGGTGCGGCGCGGATCGATCACGACGAGCCTCGATCCCCGTTCTTTCCGCGCCGCCAGCATGCGCTGGTAGAGGATCGGATGGCACCAGGCCGTATTGGACCCCACGAGCACGATCAGATCGGCTTGCTCGAAATCGTCATAGACGCCCGGAACGATATCCTCGCCGAAGGCCCGGCGGTGACCCGCGACCGACGACGCCATGCAAAGCCGCGAATTGGTGTCGATATTGCCGGAGCCGATGAAACCCTTCATCAGCTTGTTCGCGACGTAATAGTCCTCCGTCAGCAACTGGCCGGAGATGTAGAAGGCGACCGAGTCGGGACCGTGCGCCGCGACAGTCTCGGAAAACCTGCGAGCGACGAGGTCGAGAGCGGCATCCCAATCGACCCGTTTTCCTGCGATCTCGGGATGGAGCACGCGCCCGTCGAGGCCCATGGTTTCGGCCAGCGCCGACCCTTTCGAGCACAGCCTGCCGCGATTGGCGGGATGATCGGGGTCGCCGCGGACGGACACCTTGCCGCTCGCGGCGACCCTGGCCAGCACGCCGCAACCGACCCCGCAATAGGGACAGGTCGTCCTCACTTCGGGTGCCTGGCCTGCATCGCTCATACCGCCGTCACTCCGCCGCCAACAGCGCCTCGCCGAGCGCGATCGAGATGCGTCCGTCCTCGACCCTGACCGGGATCGTCCTGACCGAGCCCTCGTCGGCTCCTGTCGCCTTCCCGGTTTCCAGCGAAATCACCCAGTTGTGCAGCGGGCAGGTGACCGCCGCGCCGTGGACGATGCCCTGGCTGAGCGGACCGCGCTTGTGCGGGCAATGATCCTCGATGGCGAAGATGCGATCGTCATGCGTGCGGAAGACGCCGATCCTGCCTTGCGGCGTCGTCACGCAACGCGCTCCGCGCTGCGGAATGTCGTCCATCGTGCCGATGTCGAACCAGGTCATGTGAAGCTGCCCTCTGTGGTCGGAGCGATCGCGGAACTTCACTCCGCCGCCTCCTTGAAGTCCGCCACGGCCATCGGCCGGAACTCGTGCTTGTCCTTGCCGGAGACGCGCTCCGACCACGGATCGACCTGCGCGAATTTCTGGCTGAAGACGAAGCGATCGAAATAGGTCTTGCGCCTGTCGGGATCTTCCATGATCTGCCGGCGGATCTCCTCGATGCCGACACGCTTGGCCCATTTGTAGATGCGCTCGAGATAACGGGCCTGCTCGCGATACATCTGGACGAGCGCCACGATCGCCTCCAGGGCCTCGTCCTCCGTCCTGACCAGGCCCAGCACTTCCGTGCCCTTGATGTCGAGCCCGGCCGCGCCGGCGAAATGGATCTCGTAGCCCGAATCCACGCACACCACGCCGACGTCCTTGCAGGTCGCCTCGGCGCAATTGCGCGGACAGCCCGACACCGCCATCTTCACCTTGGCCGGCGTCCACGAGCCCCACATGAACTTCTCGATGCGGATGCCGAGGCCGGTCGAGTCCTGCGTTCCGAAACGGCACCAGTCCGTTCCGACGCAGGTCTTCACCGTACGCAGGCCTTTTGCGTAGGCATGGCCGGAAACGAAGCCGGCCTGGCCGAGATCAGCCCAGACCGCAGGCAGGTCTTCCTTCTTTATGCCCAGCATGTCGATGCGCTGCCCGCCGGTGACCTTGACCGTCGGAATGGCGAATTTGTCGACCACGTCGGCGATAGCGCGCAATTCCTTCGCTGACGTGACGCCGCCCCACATGCGAGGCACCACGGAATAGGTGCCGTCCTTCTGGATGTTGGCGTGAACACGCTCGTTGATGAAACGGGATTGATAGTCGTCGGCATATTCGTCCGGCCAATCCGCGACGAGATAGTAGTTCAGCGCCGGACGGCATTTGGCGCAGCCGCAGGACGTCTTCCATTCCAGCTCCTGCATGACGGCCGGGATCGTCTTCAGCCCCGTGGCCTTGATCAGCCGGCGGACCTCGTCATGGCCGAGCGTGGTGCAGGAACACATCGGCTGAACGGCGGCCGGGTTGTAGCCGTCGCCCAGAGTGAGCGCCATGAGCTTCTCGACCAGACCCGTGCAGGTGCCGCATGACGCGGAGGCCTTCGTGTGGGCGCGCACGTCGTCGAGCGAGGTCAGCCCCTTCGCCGTGATGCTTGAGACGATCTTTCCCTTGCAGACGCCGTTGCAGCCGCAGATCTCGGCGTCATCCGCCAGTGCCGCAACGGCCGCCAGAGGGTCCGCGGAGGCGCCCCCCTGAAAAGCCTGACCGAAGATGAGGGTGTCGCGCATCTCCGAGATATCGACCTCCTTCTTCTTGAGGTCGTTGAACCAGGCGCCGTCGCCGGTTTCGCCGAACAGCACGGTACCGATGATCCTGTTGCCCTGGAGGATCACGCGCTTGTAGATGCCGGCCGACGCATCGCGCAGGATGATCTCTTCGCGATCGTCGCCGTCGGCGAAATCGCCGATCGAATAAAGGTCGATGCCGGTGACCTTGAGCTTGGTCGGCGTATCGGAATGCACGAAGCGCCTGTCCTCGCCGCCGGCGAGCCCGGCGGCCGCGACGCGCGCCATCTCGTAGAGCGGCGCGACGAGACCGTAGACATGGCCGCCGACCTCCGCGCATTCGCCGAGCGCTAGGATGTCCGGATCCGAGGTCTGCATCCTGTCGTCGGTGACGATGCCGCGATTGATGGCCAGCCCCGCCTCTTTGGCGAGCCCGGCATTGGGCCTGATGCCGACCGCCATGACCACGAGCGTCGCCGGAATGATCGTGCCGTCAGCCAGTTCGACACCCTCGACCTTGCCGTTGCCGACGATGGCCTTGGTATTGGCCTTGGTGATCACCTTGATGCCGCGCGCTTCGACGGCCTTCTGCAGGAGATAGCCTGCGGCAGGATCGAGCTGGCGTTCCATCAGCGTCGGCATGACATGCAGCACCGTGACGTCCATGCCGCGTTCCTTGAGACCCGCCGCCGCCTCGAGGCCCAGCAAACCGCCGCCGATGACGACCGCTTTGGCGCGGGACTGTGCCGCGAGCAGCATGGCATTGACGTCGTCGAGGTCGCGATAGCTCAGCACGCCGGGCAGGTCGTTGCCCGGCACCGGAATGATGAAGGGCACCGACCCGGTCGCGATGACCAGCCTGTCATAGGGTTCAGTCACGCCCTGGTCCGAGGTGACCGTCTTCGCCTCGCGGTCGATCGCGACGATCCTGTGGCCCTTGTAGAGCGTGATGCCGTGCTTGATGTACCAGCCGTCGCCATGGATGACGATCTCCTCAAATTGCTTCTCGCCCGAAAGCACGGGCGACAGCATGATGCGGTCGTAGTTCACGCGCGGCTCGGCGTTGAAGATGGTGATCCGGTAACGGTCCGGCGCGGCCTCCAGCAGATGTTCCAGCATCCGGCCGGGCGCCATGCCATTGCCGATGATGACGAGTTTCTCGGTCATGACGTGCATTCCCTGAAGTAATATCCCAGTGGGCCTGGATGCTGGCGCATCCAGGCGGCATCAGTCGCCGGCGCGGCCCATCCGGGCCGCTTGGCTTTCGCGCCAACGGGCGCGGCGCGCAGTCGCGCGCTCCAACGGTCGATCTCAACGACCGTTGGCACTATTCGGCCGGCGAAACGACGGCCTGTTCGGCCAGCGCCCGCGCCTGTTCCATCCGCAGGATGGCGACGTGCATCCAGCCGAAGCAGACGAGGACGATGGCGAGGAGCAGCATGAAGCAGCTCGACCAGACGCCGGTGAGGTCGTTGAGGGCTCCGAAGGCGATCGGCAGGACGAAGCCGCCGAGGCCTCCGATCATTCCGACGAGGCCGCCCACCGCACCGACATTGTGCGGGTAGTAGGCTGGAATGTGCTTGTAGACCGCCGCCTTGCCGAGGCTCATGAAGAAACCGAGGACGAAGGCAACCGCGACGAAGGCAATCGGCCCGATCTCGAAATGGAAGCTGATCGGTCCGTTTATGCCCCGCACGGTGTAGTCGGCGACCGGCAACGAGAGCACCGCACAGGCCACGGCGGAAACGGCGAAGGTCCAATAGAGCACGGTGCGCGCGCCGATCCTGTCCGACAGGACGCCGCCATAGGCGCGGAAGATCGAGGCCGGGATCGAATAGGCCGCGCCGATCATGCCTGCGGTCGCGATGTCGAAGCCGTAGACGCCGGTCAGATAGCGGGGGAGCCAGAGCGCCAGCGCGACGAATGCGCCGAAGACGAAGAAGTAGTAGAGCGCGAAGCGCCAGACACGGATGTCCTTCAGCGGCGCGAACTCGGCGAGGAAACTGCGGGCCTGCCCGGCACCGGAAATGCGGCGTTCGCGGATCACCGGGTCGTCTTCGGTGCCGAGCCAGAAGGCGAGCGCCATCACCACCAGCGCCGCCGCCCAGACCAGCGCGACGCTCTGCCAGCCCCAGGCGAGCAGCACGAAAGGCGCGACGAATTTGGTGACCGCCGCGCCGACATTGCCGACGCCGAAGATGCCCAGCGCCGTGCCTTGCCGAGCTGCCGGATAGAAGCGGGAGACATAGGCGACGCCGACGACGAACGAGCCGCCGGCGAGGCCGACGCCGAGCGCGGCGATCAGCATCTGGGGGTAGGTCGTGGCGAAGGCGAGCAGGAAGGTCGCCGCTGCCGCCGCAAGCATCGTCGCCGTGTAGACGAGACGTCCGCCGAAGCGATCCGTCCAGATGCCGAGCAGCATTCTCACGAGCGAGCCGGTCAGGATCGGCATGCCGATCAGAAGACCGAACTGCGTGTCCGTAAGCCCAAGCTCGGCTTTGATCCTGACCCCGATGATGGAGAAGATCGTCCACACCGCAAAACAGACGGTGAAGGCGATGGTGGACATGGAAAGCGCGCGCGTCGCCGCATGATCCTGGCTGGCGGCTGCTGGAATAACTGTACTCACTCTTCGCTCCATACGCAGCGTGGGAGGCCGCTGCCCTGTGGCTGAAAACGAAAAAGCTGCCGGCCAGACCTCGCGCATCCGTGGGATCGCGCATCGGCCTGATCGGCAGCTTTGCCCTCGCGCGCCCGTCATTGGACGCAAATCTCGTGACCCTGATCGGGCCTGAAAACCAATAAGCAGGAACCGTGCCAATTTGGCTTCCGTAGAAATTCCTCTTTGGATTCAACGGAATGGGATCAAGGGGAGCGATTTTGGCCGCGACGGTGCCTGTCAAAGAATCCGGCACGATGCCGCAATGCGATGCACAACTTTTGTGCATCGCATCATTCTGCCTATGTCGGCATCATCATTCGGAGGGTGGGTGGGACTGGCTGCGAAGATAGGCGGCGACATGGTCGGGATCGAAGACCGCGCCGTCGAAGAACCCATCCGGGCCCAGCGTCAGGCTTGCGCCCGCCGAGCCGACCGGCGTTTCGACCTTGAGCGCGCCCTCGACCTTCGAATTGGCGCCGGGCAGGGCCACGCCCAGTTCGCGCAAGGCAGCGCGGTAAAGGTCCGGCCGATATGTGCCGCGCGCGATCGTCTCGTTGCCTTCGTTCGCCGGAACCTGGCCCCATCGCACCATCTGACTGTAGAACCACAATGCATGGCTCTTCCATGGAAAGGTCGCCGCCTTGGCGTGCGGGACGAAGAAATCGGTCACGGCGACAGCCTCGCGCTCGCCGGCATCGATCGCGCCGCTCAACGCCGGGCGCAGCCATTCGGCGGGGCAATCGACATAGGCGGGCGCTGCCAGCAAGCGGGCCAACTCGTCATGATTGGACGGCGCGCCACACCATTCGGACGCCCGATAGAGCGCGCGCAACAAGGCGGACAATATGTCGGGGTCCTTCGCGGCCCAGCTCGCGGCGACACCAAGGACTTTCTCCGGGCTGGATTTCCAGATCGCCGCCTTGGTCGTCACGATGCGCCCGACGCCCAGGGCGACGGCGGCGGTGTTCCAGGGCTCGCCGACACAATAACCGTCGATACGGCCCGCACCTAGCGCATCCGCCATCAGGACCGGCGGCACGATGACGATCTCTATCTCCGTCTCGGGATCGACGCCGCAGGCGGCAAGCCAGTAGCGCAGCTCGTAATTATGTCCCGAATGCGGGTGGACCACGGCGAAACGCAATATTTCCTTGCCGGTGCGACGGCGATCGGAAATGACCGCAGCCAGGGCGCGGCCGGCCGCAAACGGGGCAAAGTCGCCCGACGCGTCATGGCCGAGCATCGCGGACCAGACGTCGAGAGACACGGTCACCGCGTTGCCGCCCAGTCCGAGCGCCAACGGCGCGATCGTTTCGGCCGCCAGCGACGTCAGGCCCAGATTGCAGGCGATCGGCATCGGGGCGAGCATATGCGCGACGTTGAAGTGGCCGACCGCAAGCCTGTCGCGGATGCTCGCCCAGGAGTTTTCGCGAACGAGGCTGAGCTCGACCCCTTCGGCCTCCGCGAAACCTTTCTCCCGGGCCGCGACCAGGATCGCGCTGTCCAGCAGCGGCAGGAATCCGGCGGTGACTGAATAGCGCTTCACGAATCCTCTCCCGGCTCCAGCAGACCCGCAGCCATGACCAGGCTTTGAGCGATGTCGCCGATCTTGCGGTTCTGGTTCATGGCCGTCTTGCGCAGCAGCGCGTAGGCCTCGTCCTCGCTCAGTCCGCGCGACTTCATCAATATGCCCTTGGCGCGCTCGACCAGCTTGCGGCCCGCGAGTTCGGAGCGCGCCTCCTCCAGCTCCCGCTCCATGCGCGAGAAGGCATTGAAGCGGCTGATCGCCATGTCGAGGATCGGCTTGACCCGTTCCTTGCGCAGCCCGTCGATGACATAGGCCGAAACGCCCGCGTCCACCGCCGCCTCGATCGAGGCGCTGTCGGACCGGTCGACGAACATGGCGATCGGCCGGCGCACGACGCGCGAAAGCTGGAACATGTTCTCCAGCATGTCGCGGTTCGGATTTTCGAGATCGATCACGATGACGTCGGGCTGGATGTCGGAGACGCGTTTCGCGATACCGGCCACGTCATGCACGACGGTGACCTTGTCGTGACCGGCATCGCGCAGGCCCGCTTCTATGATCGAGGCGCGGATACGGTTTTCGTCGATCACCAGGATTGTCAGGGCGCGCGATGGCATGGGCCTATTGTGAACAACGCGCCCGATTGTGCAATGCAAAAAACGCGGCGCGCCCCGACCTCTTCGCGCAGTGCGATGAAGATCGCCGCCGCCTCATTCGCCGACCCTGTCGACCGCGGCATTTGTCCCGCCGTCGGCTTCGGCTCGGACGCCGACCAGTTCGAAGATGTCAAGGCGGGCGGAACGTCCCTTGGCCTGCGTCCTTCCAAGCGGGCGAAAGACGAAGGCATCGCCGCAGCGGGCAACGACGGCACGGCTCACCAGAATGGTCGTGCCGAATCGCTTGTTGATCCCCTCCAGGCGGGAGGCGACATTCACGGTGTCGCCCATGGCCGTATATTGCAGCCGGCTGGCAGCGCCGACATTGCCGACCACGGCCGCGCCGCTGTGGAGCCCGATGCGGGTGACGAAGGCCGGCTGGCCCAGCGCCTCCTGGCGCGCATTGAAGCGCTCCACGGTCGCAGCGATGTCGAGGGCGCAGCGACAGGCATGGCCGGCATGGTCGGGGTCGCCGATCGGGGCGTTCCACATGGCGCAGACGGAATCGCCCAGGAACTGGACGATCGAGCCGCCATTGGCTTCCACGCTGGCGTTGATCGCATCGAAATAGGCTGACAGCAGGCCTACCACCTCCTCCGGGCTGGTCTTCTCGCAGATGGTCGTGAAGTCGCGGATGTCGGTGAAGAGTATGGAGATTTCCTGGCGGACCGCCGTTTCCGATGCGAGCGCGCTGTTGGCCACGATCTTGCGGACCAGCTCGCGCGGCACGTAGAGCGCGAAGCTGCTGATCGCGTCGCGCGCCACGGCGAGACCGCTCGCCAGGGAATTGATCTCGGCGATGTTCGAGGAAGGCATGGAGGCCGCGGCAAAATCGAGGTCGCCCAGGCGCGCGGCCTGGCGGGTCAACACCGAAAGCGAGCGTGTGATCAGATTGGCCATGAGAACCGTCGCGGCGATGCCGATCGCCAGCACCGCGGCCGCGATGAGCAGACCCTGGCGCAGCAACCGGTAGCTTTCGGCGGTGAAGTCGGACAGCGGCGCGGCGACCAGCAGCGTGTTGCCTTCCAGGGACGGCGAGACCCGCATGATGGTGGCGCTGCCGAGATAGGGCTTGCCATCGACCTCGAAACGGAAATGAGCCAGATCTTCCCGCGGCCCCGCGGCCATCGCCGCCCGCGCCGCATCAATGACCGGATCATCGATCGCAAACGCCGCGCCGGCGGCATCCGGCGGCGCGGCCAGCAGGCGTTCCATCACGGCCGGGTCGGAATGGATGATGGGTTTCCCGAAGCCGTCCAGGACATAGGCAAGGCTGTCGGGCGAGACCTTCTCAGTCGCCAGGAAACTGGCGATCGCAGTCAGCATGATGTCGGCGCCGACTACGATGCGCCCGTCGTCGGCATGGCCGCGCGCGACCGTGAGGGCAGGCGACCTGGTCGTCGCCGTCACATAAGGGCCGATCCCGACCGTGCCCGGCACGGTCGACGCCATCTGGTACCAGGGCCTCGTCCTCGGATCGTAGCGGGCGTCCGCCGGGCCCGACACGGAAAGCTCGCGGCCCGTCCGGGCCAGGAAACGCCATGTCGAAACCATGCGGCCCGCGTCTTCCCGCCAGATGGTGCGCAGGGCAAAGGTTGCCTCGGCGGGCGCATTGAGCACGGACCGCCAGGCAGGGCTGTCCGCAAGGCTGACGGCATGCAGGAAGCTCCCGTCCGGATAGCCTGCGAAGAGACCGTCGATATAGTCGGAATCGCGCAGGGCAGTGAGGAGCGTCTGCTGCTTGCGCTCCAGCGCACCGGGCGGCGGCGTGGCGAAGGCGTCCGACACCGCGGTCATGGTGACGAAAGGTTCGACGCTGTCGAACACGATCCGGTAGCGATCGGCGGTGCGCTCGGTCAGGAGTTGCATGCTCTCGGCGGCCGCGGAAAGGGCGAGGTGGCGGCCGCGGTCGTAGGAGAGCCATACGAGCGGCACGGCCGTTGCGGCGAGCAGCAGGATGATCAGGAGGCTCAGATGGACGTTGAGCGGACCGACCCAATGCTTGCGCAGGGGGCCGGGCATGCCGATCTTTCGATGACGGGGTTTGGGGGCGGCGGAGCCCGGCGCCTGCGTTCCGGCCGGTTCTCTTGCTTCCATCGGCCTCGCGGCGGGGGCTCGTTGGGACGTGCCCACTGGTCTGGTACTCCGGCAATGCAAAACGGCCGAGGATCGAACATCCCCGCGGCGACCCCGGCGTAGGCGCACAACCGACAATGTCGGCTGCCGGTTTGAACGTCAAGCCGGCAAAACAGAAAGCGGGGTTTGGGCAGTATCGGCCGCCGACGACTTCGCTACGCAGCCCTTCCCTTTCCCAGCATCAGGACCATGAAATAGGGCCCGCCGACGAAGGCGGCGAGCAGCCCGGCCGGCACCTGCCAGGGGAAGATGAGCGTGCGGCCGAGCCAGTCGGCGGCAACGAGGGTCAGTCCCCCCAGAGCGGCCGCGGCGGCAAGCTGCGGCAGCGCCCGCCGGAAACCCAGCATTGCGGCCAGATGCGGAGCAACGAGGCCCACGAAGCTCAACGGCCCGATGACGAGCGTGGCCACAGCCGTCGGCAGGGCCGTCAGCAAGAGCAGGGCGCCGCGGACAAAGGCGAGCCCCAGACCGAGCGAACGGGAAGCAGCGTCGCCGAGCGGCAGGATCTCCAGCCAGCGGGCGGTGAGCGGCGCCAGCGCGAGCACGAGAACGGCGGTGGCGCCCGCCGCAAGCGCATCGGCGCCGGTCGACCGCCAGGTCGAACCGGATAGCCAGCCGAGCAGGAAATCAAGCCTCGGATCGCCGCTGGCGAGCGCGACCGCCTGCACCGCCGAACCCGTGGTGGCGAGCGCAACGCCGGCAAGCAGCAGCCTTTCCGGCGCGAAATCGTGGCGGTGGCCCACAGCGGTGATCGCGGCCAGCGTGGCGAGCGCCCCCAGGACCGCGGCCGCGAGCAGGCCCGAGCGATCGATGCCGGTGGTGAGGAAGAACAGTGCCAGGACGCCGAGCGAGGCGCCCGCGGAAACGCCCATCACTTCCGGCGCGGCCATCGGATTGCCGGTCATGCGCTGCATCAGCGTGCCCGCGACCCCGAGCATAACGCCGGCCGACAGCGCGACGGCGACACGCGGCGCGCGCAGGGCGAGGAACTCGGCGAGATCGGCGGGCGGGACCCAGTGCCAACCCGCGGCGCCGCGCCCGAAGAACAGCGCTGCCGCAACAGCGAGCGCGAGGATCACGGCCAACAGGATCAGCGGCGGCCTTGGACCCGTCCGCATCGGGACCGGCATTGTTCCGCCTCGAACTGGTCCGGCACGCAGCCGACCCAGGAGCAACAGCAGAAGCGGGGCGCCGAGCAGGACGCTCGCCGTTCCAGCCGGAATCTCGCTGGGCAGCGGCAGGATCCGAACCAACCGGTCGGTGAACCACAGGAGGGCGGCGCCGAACAGGGCCGCCCAGACCAGGCGGGCCGGCAGCGAGCGCGCTCCCGCGAGCCGCACCAGTGCCGGCGCGGCAAGGCCGACGAAGCTGATGACGCCGACCGCGGCGACCACTGCCCCTGCAAGCGCCACCGCCACCGCCAGCCCGGCAAGCCGGATCATGGCCGGCCTCGTGCCCAGGCTGGCCGCGCCTTCGTCGGACAGGTCGAGCAGCCCGAGGGGCCTGATGAGGGCGGCTGCGGCAACGATGCCCCCTGCGAGCCATGGCACCAATCCGAGCGCCACCCGGTCGCCGTTCTGGACCAGCGAACCGGTCTGCCAGATGAACAGTTCCTCCGAATATTCCCGGTTCATCGCCATCAGCAAGGCGCTCGCCGAGCTGCAGGTGAGGCTGACCACCAGCCCGCCGATGATGATCGTCACGGGCGAGAAGCCTCGACCGATCGCCAGCGCCAGGACAGCAAGGGTCGTGAGCCCGCCGCCGGCCAGTGCCACGGCCTCGCGGCCGTGTACCAGCAGCCACGGCGCATAGAGCGTGGCGACCGTCAGCGCCAGGCTTGCTCCCGCGAAAGTGCCGACCGTCGTGGGCTCGGCGAGCGGGTTGCGCAGCACCTGCTGAAGGAGCGCGCCGGAGAGCCCGAGCGCTCCACCGGCCAGGATCGCAATCGCGAGACGCGGAAGTTCGGCGTGCCGGAAAAGCAGCTGACGCGGATCGGCGTTGTCGGTCGCAAGCAGCGCCTGCCACCAGAGTGGCGTCGGCAGCAGCTCGGCCATGCCCGAGAGCGTCAGCCAGGCGGCGGCGACGGTCGGCAACGCGATGAGCAGCGCAAGGCCCCAGCCAGACGGACCGGTGCGATGGAGTGCGGGAGCGCGAGTCCTCATGCGGCGCTTCTGGGGCGGCGACGGGCACTGCCGCCTCCGTTGCAGGGGATGGCGGATGAAGGCTGCATCGGACTACACCGCCTCGGCCAGCAGCCCGGCGAAACGGGCGGCGGCGGCGAGGCCGCCGAAAGGCCAGACCGGCGGGATGGTCGTCACCTTGCCTGCCCGCACACAAGGCAGGTTGGCCCAGAGGGAACTCCGGGCGATGCGGATCGCCACGTGCGGCGGGATAGGGTCGAGCGAGATCAGCCGCGCCCCGCCGACAGCCACCAGCTGCTCGATGCCTGTTGTCGAAAAACCCCAACTGTTGGTCTCGCTTGTCCAGGCGTTGGTTACACCCATCCGATCGAACACGTCCTGGAAGAGGCCGCCGCGCCCGTAGATGCGGACGTGCCGATCGTCGAACATGCTGACCACGGCGAGCGGCTCCGCCGCCCGCGCCGCAAGCTTCTCCTTTGCCGCTGCGATCGTGGCGGCGGCCGCAATGGCGAAGCGTTCCCCGATGTCGGTCCGGCCCAGATGCCTCGCGAGCCTCAACGCCTCGCTTTCGGCCTGGGCATAGGGTGTGCCGGTGCCGTCGTAGAAGGGCACGTTCCAGACAGGCGCGAAGCGGGCGAAGGTTGCGGCATCGAGGCCGTAGCCATAGGCGCCCACGATGAGGTCCGGCTTCAATTCGGCAAGCAGCTCGAGGTTCGGCTCGCCGCGCGAGCCGAGATCGATGGTGCCCGCGGGCAGGAGCGGGGCGGCCACCCAGTCGCGATAGCCCTTCGTGTCGGAGACGGCGATCGGTTCGAGGCCGAGCGAGACGACCAGTTCGGCCGACGTCCATTCGAGGCACGCAATGCGCAACGGCGCGGCCGCCCGCGCCGGCATCGCCCCCGCGGCCGCAAGGCCGGCCAGCACCGCACGACGCGAAAGGTTCCGCACGCCGCGCTCCGGCCTACCACCGATATTTCACGGAGCCGGTGACCTTGCGGGTCTCGCCGTAGAAGCAGCCGAACGCCTCGGAGAAGCAGGAGGCGACATATTCCTCGTCGAAGAGGTTGCTCGCCGCGAGCTTGAACTGGAAATCACGCCAGTCGTAGTGGAGGGCCGCGTCGACCAGCGTCACGGCCGGCACCTTGAAGGAATTGGCGTCGTCGCCATAGGTCGAACCGATGTAGCGAACGCCCGCGCCGAAGCCGAGGCCTTCGAACTGGCCGGTGGGGATGGTGTAGTCGGCCCACAGCGATGCCTGGTGTTCCGGCACGCCATAGGGCGTGTTGCCCTCATTGCCTTCCGAATCGTCGCGGATGCTGACATCGAGATAGGTATAGGCGAGCTTGACATCGAGACCGGAATCGAAGCTTGCCACGCCCTCCACCTCGATGCCGCGCGACCGGATCTTGCCGGTCTGGAATGGATCGTTGCCGAAGTAGCGGACGACGTTCTCCTTGGTGAGATCGAAGGCGGCGAGCGTGATGAAGCTGTTCCAGCCCTGCGGCTGGTACTTGACGCCGACCTCGTATTGCTCGCCGGTCGTGGGATCGAACAGGTTGCCGGAGGCGTCGGTGCCGAGTTCCGGCAGGAAGGACGTCGAGTAGCTGACATAGGGCGCAAGCCCGATGTCGGAGAGATAGACGAGGCCGACACGCCCGGTGAAGGCGTCGTCCGCCTGTTCGCTGGTGTCGCCGCTGAGCTTGTCCAGCGTTTCGTTGTTGGTCCAGTCGTAGCGGCCGCCTGCCGTCAGCGCCCAGTTGCCGAGCTTCGCCTGGTCCTGCGCGTAGATGCCGAACTGGCTCTGCTTGTTTTTCGAATCCTGATAGACGGCGAGCGGCGGGAGCGGCGCACCATAGACGGGATCGAAGATGTCGATCGGATCGACATCGGCATAGGTGCCCCAGTCGCTGTAGTCGTTGTACTGGTAGTCGAGGCCCATCAGCAGCTTGTGCCTGACGGGGCCGGTGTCGAAGTCGGCCTGCGCCTGGTTGTCGACGGCGAAGTTGCCGAGCTGCGAGCGGCCTTCGTCGGCGTAGCGGTTATAGGTCCGCCCGTCGGGTTCGAGGCCACTGCCGAAGACGCCGTCCTGGACGTTGCGGAGATAGGCGTATCGCAGGTTCTGGCGCACCTGCCAGGTCTCGTTGAAACGGTGCTGGAATTCATAGCCGATCGTGGCCAGCGTCAGATCGTATTTGTCGAAGTCCGGCTCGCCGACGAAGCGGCTGGCGGGCAGCCTGCCGAAGGGATTGGGCTTGACCGTGCCGCTGGCCGGCAGAAACTGGATGCCCCAGCCGGCATTGTCCTTCTGGAGGCTCGCCAGCAGCGTCAGGCTGGTGTCGGCGTCGGGCCGCCATGTCAGGGCCGGCGCAATGAAGAGGCGATTGTCCTCGACATAGTCGACATGGGTGTCGCCGTCGCGCGCAAGACCGGTGAGCCGGAACGTCCAGACGCCGAGATCGTCGATCTTGCCGCCCATGTCGAACTGACCCTGGAAACGGTCGAAGCTGCCGGCGCTGAACTCGACCTCGCGCAAGGTCTGGTCCACCGGGCGCTTGCTGACATAGTTGATGATGCCGCCGGGACTGTTCTGCCCGTAGAGCGCCGAGCTCGGCCCGCGCAGGATCTCGAGCCGCTCCGCACCGTAGGGATCGAACGCCAGGAAGCTCGCGAAATCGGTCCCCTTCAGGCGCAAGCCGTCCTTGTAGAAAGCCTCGTCCGAAACGCCGAAGCCGCGGATCTGAAGACCGAAACCGCGCAGATCGTTGCCGAACTGCTCGCCCGTCACACCCGCCGTATAGCGAAGCGCATTGCCGATGCTCTCGACACTCTGCGCGTCCATCTGGTCGGCGGTGACGACGGAGATCGATTGCGGCGTCTCGATCAGCGGCGTGTCGGTCTTGGTGGCGGTCGCGCTCTGATGGGCGACGTAGCCGTCGACAGGCCCCCAGGCATTCTCGATGCGCTCCCGGATCGTGATTTCTTCCAGTTGGGCCGTCCGGACGCTCTGCGCCTCCTGGGCAAATGCCGCGGGCGCGGCGACGACGCCGATAACGGTCGATGCGAGCAGAAGGAGGCCGTGTCGACGGTGCGAAAGCCCACTGCGCCATTCCTCCCCGCGTGGCTCGTCCTGCGGTGCAGTGCTGCTTCCAATCATGCCGATCCCCTTTGTCGAAGCCGCAACGCACCATTTCGAACGCCGCTGCAGCAGATGGCGGAACATGGGTTGCGGCTCGTCCCTCTCACCGCTGCCTGGGGTTGCTCCATTCATAATGTTGACTATGCATCTCATGTTTAATAGTCAACGGCCGACGGCGCTCTTTCCCCGCGCCTCGCAACAGGGTGAACTGGCCTGTGACGAATGCTTTCACGGTGGACGGCGCGCGTTTCGCGGTGCGCGAGCGCACCCTGCTCGGCCCCATCTCTCTGGAGTTCGAGCGCGCCCGGGTCTATGGGCTCATCGGGCACAACGGTTCCGGCAAGTCGACGCTGGTCAAGCTGCTTGCCCGGCAGCAGGAGGCGACGGCGGGTTCGATCAGCTTCTTCGGGCGGCCGCTCGCCCATTGGGGCGCGCGGGAGCTTGCCCGGTCCCTCGCCTATCTGCCGCAGACGACACCTGGTGCGACCGGCCTGACCGTGGAGGAACTGGCGGCCCTCGGGCGCTATCCCTGGCATGGCGCCCTCGGCCGCTTCGGCGCCGAGGACCGCCGCCATGTCGAGGACGCGCTCGCGCTCACCGACATGTCCGGCTTCGCGGACCGGCTGGTCGATGAATTGTCCGGCGGCGAGCGCCAGCGGGCCTGGCTCGCGATGCTGGTGGCGCAGAATGCCGGCGTCATGCTGCTCGACGAGCCGACCTCGGCACTCGATCTCGCCCATCAGGTCGAGGTGCTCGGTCTCGTACGGGAATTAAGCCGCAAGCGCGATCTCTGCGTGGTGCTCGTGCTGCACGATCCGAACATGGCCGCGCGCTATTGCGACGAACTGGTTGCGCTCAGGCAGGGCCGGCTTCTGACGCGCGGCTCGCCCGACGAGATCATGCGCATCGGGGTGCTGCGGGACATTTTCGGCGTCGAGATGGGGGTGTTCCAGCACCCCGTGACCGGGCAGCCGATCGGGTATGTGCAATAGGCCGTATCCGAGCTGGAGTCGCTGCTGCCGGAAAGCCGCTGCCTTGAGGACAAGCGACAGCGGTCAGCGCCGGGTGCGATGCAGCAGGCCCCGGTTGGGGAACCGATCAAGCCGCCGCGCCGACTTGACTCTCGCGCCCGTTTGTTCTCTTTATGTTCCATATCGAAGTCATCCCACAACAGTTGCGGCGGCCTGTCGGCTGACCGCGCGTCGACGGTCGGCATGGAAACGCCAGCCACGATATTGCATGCCGATCTCGACGCCTTCTATGCGTCGGTGGAGCAGCTCCTCGACCCCTCGCTGCGGGGCAGGCCGATCGCGGTCGGCGGCGGCGTTGTGCTGGCGGCCTCCTATGAGGCCAGGGCGTTCGGGGTGCGCGGCGGCATGCCGGGGCGGCAGGCGCGCGAGCTCTGCCCGCAGCTGGTTTTCGTGGGCGGCCACTTCAAGGACTATCAGCGGCTCGGCGACGCCGCGATCGCGGTGCTCGGGGATTACACGCCGCTGGTCGAGCGCATCTCGATCGACGAGGCTTTCGCCGACGTCGCCGGCTGCACGCATCTCTTCGGCCCGCCGGCCGAAATCGCCGCCACGATCCGGCGCCGCGTGCGGGACGAACTCGGCCTGCCGATCTCGATCGGGGTGGCGCGCACCAAGCATCTCGCCAAGATCGCCTCGCAGGTGGCCAAGCCCGACGGGCTGGTGGTGGTCGATCCCTCAACCGAGCTCGCCTTCCTGCACGACCTGCCCGTCGAACTTATGTGGGGCGTCGGCCCCGTGACGAAGGCGAGGCTCGCCGAGGCAGGCGTCTCGACCATCGGCGAGCTGGCGCGGACGCCGGGCCGCTCGCTCGAAAGGCTGCTCGGGCCTGCAGCCGGCGAAAAACTCTCGGCGCTCGCCTGGAACCGCGACCTCCGGGAAATCAGGACGCATCAGCGGGCGCGATCGGCCGGCGCCCAGTCGGCGCTGGGGATGAAGCCGGCGAAGGAACGGATCTACCGCCCGGCGCTGCGCCATCTCGCCGACCGCGTCTGCAGCCGGCTGCGGGCGAAGGACCGGCCCGGCCGCACGGTCACGGTGCGCGTGCGTTTCGCCGACCTGCGGTCGGTGACGCGCTCGGTCACGCTGGACGCGCCGATCTCGGCCACCGGAATCCTGGCCGAGATCGCCGAGGAGTTGGTGCGCTCCGCGCTTGCCGACCATCCTCAGGAAAGGACGATCTCGCTGCTGGCGATCTCGGTGTCCCATCTGGAGACGGAAGCCGGCCTGCAGCTCGACCTGCCGCTCGGGCTCGACGACGAGAAACGCCGCCCCGGCAGCAGCAGGGGCGCTGCCCGCTGGGTGGCCGACCGCGCGATCGACAGGATACGCGACCGTTTCGGCTGGGACGCTGTAGGCTACGGGTCGGTGGCGCTGGAGATCTCGCGATCGGTGCCCGATGCGTTCCGCGAACTGGCGGAGAAGGAGCTGTGACCATCGGGGGCGATCGCCGCGCGACGTGACGCGGATGCGGGGCGACCAGCTTCCACGTCGATTTCGCCGCGCACTGTTCGGACCGCGTCGTCGCCATGCGCGGCGGGCGGATCGTCCGGCAAGGCAGCCCGACGAGATCGTGGAGGCCGGGCTGCTGCGAGATCTTCGACACCGATCTCGGTACACAGGATCGAAGGCAGGCACTTCGTGGTCCACAACCGACCCGTCATGAGGTCCCCAGGGGTGCGGCGTCATGCAGCTTCCCCTATAGTCTGCCGCCACGGAGGACCGCAATTCGCGGCAAGCGGCAGTTACGGGAGCGGTATCATGTGCAGAAACATACGCACGCTTTTCAACTTCGAGCCGCCGGCCACGGACGAGGAGATCCGTGCCGCGGCCCTGCAGTTCGTGCGCAAGCTGAGCGGCTTCAACAGGCCTTCGCGGGTCAACGAAGAGGCTTTCGACCGTGCGGTGGACGAAGTCGCGGCGGCGGCAAACCGGCTTCTCGACGCCCTGCAGACGGCAAGCGCGCCGCGCGACCGCGAGACGGAGGCGATCAAGGCCCGCGCCAGGGCGCGCGAGCGCTTCGCCTGACCTGCGATCGGCGGCTCATATCCGAGGGATCCCAGTCGCCAGCGCGGCCATCCGGAGCGCTTGGCTTTTGCGCCGCCAGGATACCGAAGATCCTCCGTCCTGCTTCCGTCGGGCCAGGAAGGACGCGGAGGGCCCGAAGCCGGATGCTCCCGGATATGTCGAAATCGGGAACCTCCATGTCGCTCAATTGAGGTAAAATTTTCCAACATGCTCGAAGCCGGCAGACGCCGATGCCTCGTTCGGACGGGCAGCGCATGGTTACTTCGCCGCGAAACGCTCAGACACGAAGGCACATCCATGAAACGCTTGCTTCTGATCGGCGTGGCCGCCGCCACGCTCTTTTCGGCCTCGCTGCCGGCCTTTGCCGCCGACAAGCTGCTCAACGCCTCCTACGACATCGCACGCGAGCTTTTCGTGCAGGTCAACGAGGCTTTCGTCGCCAAGCATCCCGGCGTGAGCATCGACCAGTCGCATGGCGGCTCTTCCAAGCAGGCGCGCGCCATATTGGAGGGCCTGGAAGCCGACGTGGTGACCTTCAACCAGGTGACCGACATCGATGCGCTGGTGAAGGGCGGCTTCGTCTCGGACGACTGGAAGAGCGAGTTCCCCAACAACGCCTCGCCCTATTATTCGCTGCCCGCCTTCCTGGTGCATGCGGGCAATCCGAAAGGAATCAAGGACTGGGACGACCTTGTCCGCGACGACGTGAAGGTGATCTTCCCCAACCCCAAGACCTCGGGCAATGCGCGCTACACCTATCTGGCCGCCACGGCCTACGCCAAGGAAGCCTTCGCCAACGACGACGCCAAGGTGCGGGAGTTCATCGGGAAGCTGTTCGCGAACGTGCCCGTCTTCGACACAGGTGGCCGCGCCGCCACCACCACCTTCGTCGAGCGCGAGATCGGCGACGTGCTGATCACCTTCGAGGCCGAGACCCGCGGCATCGCCAGGGAGTTCGGCGAGGACAAGTTCGACATCGTCGTGCCTTCCGTCAGCCTGCTCGCCGAGTTCCCGGTGGCGATCGTCGACAAGGTGGTCGACAAGCGCGGCTCGCGCGATCTCGCCAGGACCTATCTCGACTTCCTCTACACGCCCGAAGGCCAGAAGATCCTCGCCGAAAACGGCAACCGTCCCAACGACGCGTCCGTCGCGGCAGAGTTCAAGGATCAGTTCCCCGCAGTGCGGCTGGTCAAGGTCGAGGACGTGTTCGGCGGCTGGGACAAGATCCAGGAAGAGCATTTCAAGGCCGGAGCGACGCTCGACCAGCTCTACGGATCGCGTTGATATCGGGAACTTTCCGACGTTAGGGTCGTGGGCCGTCCGGATCGACCCCGCTTCGTTTCAAGAAGGCTTTCGCAAGTGGCACGTCGCGTCCTGCCGGGTTTTCCCCTGGCGCTCGGGATCACGCTCTTCTACGTCGCGATCATCGTCGTGCTGCCGCTGGGCGCGCTGGTGCTCAAGGCGGCGGGGCTGGGGCCGGCCGACTATTGGCGGATCGTATCATCCCCCCGCGCCGTGGCCAGCTATCGCGTGACTGCGCTGTCGGCGCTCGCCGCCACCGTCTTCAACCTGTTCTTCGGCCTGGCGCTGGCCTGGGTGCTGGTGCGCTACCGTTTCCCCGGACGCCGCATCGTCGACGCGCTGGTGGACCTGCCCTTTGCGCTGCCGACGGCGGTGGCTGGCATCGCGCTCACCACGCTCTTCGCCAGCAACGGCTGGTTCGGCTCGCTGCTGGCCGAGATCGGCATCAAGGTCGCCTACACGCCGCTCGGCATCATGGTCGCCATGTGCTTCACCAGCCTGCCCTTCATCGTGCGCACCGTGCAGCCGGTGCTCGAGGACCTCGATCCGGCGCTGGAAGAAGCGGCCCAGACACTCGGCGGCGGCGACCGGGCGATCTTCCTGCGCGTCCTCCTGCCCCTGCTCACCCCGGCGTTGCTCGCCGGCCTTTCGCTTTCCTTCGCGCGCAGCCTGGGCGAGTTCGGCGCGATCATCTTCATCGCCGGCAACCAGCCGTTCGAGACCGAGATCACGGCGCTGCTCGCCTTCATCCGGCTCGAGGAATACGACTACCAGGCCGCGGCGGCGATCGCCTCGGTGCTGCTCGTCACCGCCTTCGCCATGCTCGCGGCCACCAACCTCATGCAGGCGCGCGCCCTTCGCTACACGAGGAAGGGCTGACCATGAAGCCGCACCGCAAGGGCCGCCCGCCCCGCGTCGGCGACACGCCGCGTGTGCGCCGCACGCTGATCGGGGTCGTCCTCTTCCTGACCGCGATCGTCATCGTGGCGCCGCTGCTGGTCATCGTCACCCAGGCGTTCTCGCAAGGCGCGGCCGTCTTCGCCGCGGCGATCATGCACCCCGACACGCTGCACGCCATCCTGCTTACAGTGGTCACGGCGCTGATCGCGGTGCCGGTCAACACCGCCTTCGGACTGGCGGCGGCCTGGGCGATCACCAAGTTCGACTTTCCGGGCCGGCGCCTGTTGCTGGTCGTGATCGAAATCCCGTTCTCGATCTCGCCGGTCGTGGCGGGCGTCGCCTATCTCTTCGTCTACGGCCTGCAGGGGCTGTTCGGGCCGGCGCTGCAGGAGGCCGACATCAAGATCCTGTTCGCGCTGCCGGGCATCGTGCTCGCCTCGATGTTCGTCACAGCGCCCTTCGTGGCGCGCGAGCTGATCCCGCTGATGCAGGCGCAAGGGCGCGATCTCGAGGAGGCGGCGACCTCGCTCGGCGCCTCCGGCTGGCGGACCTTCTTCTTCGTCACCTTGCCGAACATCCGCTGGGCGCTGCTTTACGGCGTGGTGCTGTGCAATGCCCGCGTAATGGGCGAATTCGGCGCCGTCTCGGTGGTGTCGGGCAACATTCGCGGCCAGACCAACACGCTGCCGCTGCATGTCGAGCTGCTCTATCACGACTATCAGACGGCAGGGGCCTTCGCCGCGGCCTCGATCCTCGCATTGCTCGCCGTGCTGACGCTCTTCGCCAAGGTGCTGCTCGAGCGCCGGGGAGCGGGCCGCGCCCGCCGGCCCGCGCTCGCCGCCCCGCAACCCGTACAGGAACAGACGCCGTGAAAATCCGCCTCGACAACGTCGTGAAGACCTTCGACACGTTCCGCGCGGTGCGCGGCGTCTCGCTCGACATCGGCAGCGGCGAGCTCGTCGCGCTGCTGGGTCCCTCCGGCTCGGGCAAGACGACGATATTGCGCATGGTCGCGGGCCTCGAATATGCCGAGGCCGGGCACATCTATTTCGGCGATCTCGACGCCACCGACATCCCGGTGCGCGACCGCGGCGTCGGCTTCGTGTTCCAGCATTATGCGCTTTTCCCGCACATGACCGTGGGCGAGAACATAGCCTTCGGCATGAAGGTCTCGAAGACGAAGCGCAGCCAGGCCGAGATCGACCGGCGCGTCGGCGAGCTGCTCGGACTGGTTCGGCTCGACGGGCTGGGCAACCGTTTCCCCGGCCAGATCTCCGGCGGCCAGAGACAGCGCGTCGCGCTTGCGCGCGCGCTCGCCGTCGACCCCAAGGTGCTGCTGCTCGACGAACCCTTCGGCGCGCTCGACGCCAATGTGCGGCGCGACCTGCGCCGGTGGCTGCGCAGCATCCACGAGGAGCTCGGCATCACAACGCTGTTCGTGACCCACGACAAGGAGGAGGCGATGGATCTCGCCGACCGCCTTGTCATCCTCAACGAGGGCAAGGTGGTGCAAGAGGGAACGACGGAAGAAATCTGCCGGTCGCCCAATTCGGCCTTCGTCATGAACTTCCTCGGCGACGCCAACCGGCTCGCGGTCACCGTCACGGGCGGCGCGGCCGATCTCGACGGGACCAGGATCGCCGCACCCGGCGTGCCGGACGGGGAAGCCGAGCTGTTCCTCTCGCCGAACGACCTCGACTGGCAGCCCGGCGGCGCGGGCGTTCCGGCGACCATCCTGCGGGTCATGGACCGCATGCAGGCGCGGCGCGTGGTGGCCGTGTCGGCAGGTGGCCGCACGCTCGAATTCGACGTGCCGCCCGAAACGTCGGTCAGGGCCGGCGAACGCGGACATGTGGCGATCCGCAACGCACGGGTGTTCGCGGCCGGCTAGCCAGGTTTGCCGTCTGGTATCAGCGCTCGATCGTGCCGGACCGCCGCATCTTCTTCTGGCAGCAGTAGCACTGCACAAAACAGCGCGTCGGCGGGCAACCGGGGACATAGACATCGACCGGAAGCAGGCGGTCGCAGCCGCGCACCACCGCATAGGAATAGTGATAGCAGCCGCCGCCGTTGGCGGATGAGCCCGTGAGATGACGTAGCGCGGCATGGCGAACTGCATCATCGCGATCCCGCAATAAGCCAGGAGCGCGAAACCATAGAGATCAAGGGCAAAGGGCGGATGAACCCCTGGACGCTGGTCGCGCGCAGGTTGTCCTGAACTCGGCAAATGCCCGGCACGATTCGGAATCTGGATCGCAAACAAATATAACTTGGGCGCTCAAGTATCACTCATCATGTTTGCATGCATCCCGTATACAGAAGACAATTTTACAACCTTATCTCCTGATGGTAATTTTGATTCGGGGCTTGTGAACTCGATCTTGGCTGGAAGCTGTTTCGGCTGACAGACTAACAGCAGGTGCGTGCATGATACGACGCGCATTCCTACATGTTTGCTTTCTCGCTCTTCCGGCGATGTTCGACAGCAATGCCTTTGGGCAGACCGCCACCACCCAGTTCAACGTCACGATCACCATAACCTCATCCTGCCAGATCAACTCGGCGTCCAACATGGACTTCGGGTCGACCGGTGTGATCAGCGCGGCGATACCGGCCACCGGCACCATAGCCGTGCAATGCACCAATGGAACGCCCTATACGGTCGGACTGAACAACGGGGCGACCGCAGGCGGCACGATCGCCGTGCGCAAGATGGCCGGGCCGAGCGCGCAGACGGTGGACTATTCGCTCTACAAGGAGGCCGGCCACACCAACGTCTGGGGCGATACGGGCGCCGACCTCGTCTCCGGCACCGGCGACGGTTCCGCGCAGAACTATACCGTCTACGGTCAGGTGCCCGTGCAGCCGACCCCTGGCGCAGGAACGTACAACGACACGATCACGGTCACCGTCACCTACTGACGGCCACATCGGAGGAAAGCATGATTCGGTCATTCGCCCGGGCCGTCGCCGGCCTGGCCGTGACGCTGCTTGCCGTTTCCGCGCATGCAGCTTCGCTGCGCGTCGCTCCGGTGATGCTCGACATCAAGGCGCCGACGGCCACTTCGAGCATTCGCGTCTGGAACGATTCCAAGCGGCCGCTCAACGTCCAGATCCGTATCTTCCGCTGGACTCAGCGGGACGGACAGGACGTCTACGAAGCGGCCGACACGGTTGCGGTCAGCCCGCCCATGACCACGCTGCGGCCCGGCGGCGAGAACCTGGTGCGGGTGGTCCGGACCTCGAAACGCCAGGTCCAGGCGGAGGAGAGCTACCGCCTCATCGTCGACGAACTGCCCGACGCCAGGCGTCGCAAGGACGGCACGGTGGCGCTCGTGGTGCGCCACTCCATCCCGGTCTTCTTCACGCCGGCGGGCGCAGACGGGGCGGATGCCTCGTGGACGGTCGAGCGCAAGAAAGGCGGTTATGTCGTCACGGTGCGCAACGACGGCGCAACGCGGCTCAGGGTTTCGAACCTCATGCTCGGCAATCGCGGCGGCCCTTCGGCGCGCCGCGACGGGCTGGTCGGCTACGTGCTGGGAAACTCCACGGTACGCTGGTTCGTCCCCGGCGGCGGCCGTTCGGCCGGCAGCGCACTGAAAGTGAGCGCGGAGAGCGAATCCGGACGTTTCGATGCGACGGCTCGTCTCAGGGGCGGCTAGCATCCTGCTCTCGACAGCCATGACGGTTCCCGCGCTGCGCGGCATGGATGCCATTGCGGAGGCGTTTGCCGCCACGGCCAGCGGCACGGAAGCGGCCGCACCCGATGGCCCGCGCGAGCTTCAGCTCGAAGTGTTCATCGACGGCGAGCCGACCGGGTGGATCGCGGCGTTCCGGCGCGACGCCGACGGAAGGCTTTCGATCGAGCCCTATCAGTTGCGCAATGTCGGCATCGAGCCGATCGACGCGGCGACGCGGCCGGACGGCCGCATCGACATCGGCGCATTGCCGGATGTCTCCTACGAATATGACGAGGCCGGCCAGGCGATCCGTTTCATCGTCGGGTTCGACGCGCGGTCGGCCCGCATCATCGAGGCCCAAGAATCCGACGCCGAAACGCCGCAGACCAAACCCCAAAGCAGCTACGGCGCGCTCGCCAACTACACGCTCTACGCCAGCACCGGCGGCAAGGAGATCGATGATCTGTGGGCTTTCAACGGCGTGTCCGGCTGGCTCGAGGGGCGCCTGTTCAGCCCGTTCGGCGTGTTCAGCTCCTCCTATGTGGCCACCAGCGCGCCGAACGAGATCTACAGCTCGACGCGGCTCGACACGACATGGTCCTATTCGAGCCGCGGCCTGCTCACCACCATCAGCGCCGGCGACGTCATCAATGGCGGGCTGAGCTGGACGCGACCGGTGCGCCTCGGCGGACTGCAGGTCCGCCGCAATTTCGGCCTGCGGCCCGATCTCGTCACCATACCGCTGCCCGAACTGTCGGGATCGGCAGCCGTGCCCTCGACGGTCGACGTCTATGTCAACAATGCGCGCCGGCTATCGCAAGACGTTCCGGCCGGCCCGTTCCAGATCACCGACTTGCCGATCGTGACCGGCAGCGGCACGGCCCGCGTGGTCGTCCGCGACGCACTCGGGCGTGAGACGGTGTCGGAAACGCCCTTCTTCGCCTCGGCCGAACTGCTGGCCCCGGGATTGTGGGATTATTCGGCCGAGGCCGGCTTCGCGCGCCGGCTCTACGGGGTCGAATCCAACGACTACGATTCCAGCCTGATGGCGTCGGGCACGGCGCGCTTCGGGCTTGACGACTGGATGACGCTGGAAGCGCATGCGGAAGGCGGCGGCGGGCTGGTGAACGGCGGCGCCGGCGCGGTGTTCGGCCTCGGCCGCTTCGGCGTCGGCTCGTTCTCGGCTACGGCGAGCAGCTTCGAGGGCGGGACCGGCTATCAGCTCGGCGGCAGCGTCGAGCTGCAGCTGTGGACCATGCGGCTCTACGCGCGCGTCCAACGGGCATTCGGCGACTACACCGACATTGCCGCGGTCACGGCCGATCTCGGAGAGCCCGCCACCCCGGAGTTCGACTTCACCACCGTCGCACCGCCGCGCGCGCTCGACCAGGTCTCGCTTTCCGTGCCGCTGTCCTTCGACCCGGCGACGCTCAACTTCAGCTTCACCCGGATCGAGACGATGGAGGACGACCGGGCGCGCATCCTGAGCTTTCTCGTCAACCGGCCGATCGGCAGCAGCGCGAGCTTGTTCGCCACGGCCTTCACCGACCTCGACGACGGCGATTCCTTCGGCCTGTTCGCCGGCCTGTCGGTCCAGTTCGGCAACGGCATCGACGGTTCGGCCGGCGTTTCGTCCGATTCCGAAGGCACCAGCGTCGTCACGGACCTCGTCAGATCCGGCGATGCCTCCATCGGCAGCCTGAGCTGGCGATTGCGGGAAGGTGAAGGCGCCCACACCAACCGCGCCGCCGCCGCGGCCTATCGCGCGCCCGTCGCACGGCTGGCGGCCGGCGTCGAACAGTATGACGGCGACTACCGGGTGACCGGCCAGGTCGACGGCGCCGTCGTGCTGGCCGGCGGCGACATCTTCCTGAGCAACCGCATCGATGACGCCTTCACCGTGGTCGACACGGGCGCTCCCGGCGTCGACGTGGAGTTGGAGAACCGCCCCGCCGGCCGCACCAACCGCAACGGCAAGCTGCTGGTCACGGGCCTGCGCTCCTACGAGCGGAACCAGATCTCCATCGATCCCGCCAATCTGCCCGTCGACGCGGTCGTCGACGGCACACGCGAGACGACGATGCCGGCCGACCGGAGCGGCACCGTCGTCAAATTCGGCGTCGACAGGAATTCCGACGCTGCGCTGATAACCCTGCGCGACGAAGCGGGGGAGTTCGTGGAGGCGGGCGCGGCCGGGACGATCGACGGCGCCGGACAGGAATTCGTCGTCGGCTATGACGGCCAGGCCTTCGTCGCCGGGCTCGGTCCGCGCAACAGGGTCACGATCGACCAGCCCACACGCGGCCGCTGCGCAGCGGAGTTCGGCTTCGTCAGACAACCCGGCAAGCAGGTTTCCATTCCCGATGTCGTCTGCCGCTCGATCCAATGAGGTCCAACGATGATGCTCCGCCCGTCGGTTTTCTTCGGTCTCGCGCTCTGCGGTCTCATGCTCCCTGGCGTGCGTCCGTCGGCAGCCCAGAGTTGCTCCTTCACCGTGTCCGACATCAATTTCGGCACCGTCGACACGCTGGCGGGCGCGGCGGTCGACATGACGGGCAGCGTCGACATCTCCTGCGGCAACACCGGATTGGTCAACCTCCAATACATCGTCTGCCTCAACATCAATGCGGGCTCCGGAGGGACGATCTCAGGCGTCCGCCAGGCGCGCAACCCGGCGAACGCGCCGCTCGCCTTCGGTCTCTACCAGGATGCGTCCCGTACAACGCCCTGGGGCTCGCGCGAACAGCCTGCTCTCGGCAACCCCGTGGAGGTGCTTTTGCTGGTTCTGCCGCTCACCAACGGGACGGCGAGCCGGACGATCTATGCGCGGGTGGCCGGCGGCCAGCAGAGCGCCGCGACCGGCCTTTACACGTCGACCTTCGCGGGGGCCGAGATCAGCTTCAACTGGCAGACCTATGTGCTGCTTCCGCCCGCCTGCAGCGCGGTCACCGCCAACCCGACCCGACCGACCTTCACGGTGCGGGCCAACGTGCCGGCGAACTGCCTCGTCACCGCCCAGAACATCGATTTCGGCAATCACGGGGTGCTAAGCAGCCAGGTCGACGCCGCCAGCGGGCTCGGCGTGACCTGCACCCAGGGCACTGCCTATACTGTCGGCCTCAACAACGGCGTCACCGGCACCGGCCCCATGGCGCGGCGTATGACGAAGGGCGCGGAGGCCGTGGTCTACGGCCTTTACAAGGACACCGGCCGCACCCAGCCCTGGGGCAATTCGGGCGGCGAGCTGGTCCCGGGAACCGGGTCTGGCGCCACGCAGAACCTTCCCGTCTATGGCCGCGTGCCGGCCCAGACGACTCCATCTCCGGGAACCTACACCGACACGGTGGTCGTGACCGTCACCTATTGAGCAGCCAGCCAGGCGCCTTCTCGGCAAGACGCTTGAACGCCATGGCCTTGGTCAGCATATCATCATCGATGGCGGCCAGCCGAACGGCGACGCGTGGAGATGATTCACACGATATGCAGGCAGGCCAGGTTCGCCTCCGGCAAACCGCCGGATCCGGAGAAGCGCTGAAACCAGGACGGCCGCCAGAGGCGCCAGATATTCCTGCCCGGAATGATCGTCCCGAGGGATAGCTTGCTATTCGGCTGCGGGACGCGACTTCAGCCCGCCGGCGGGCGCCTGCCCGGCATCGTCCGCGCTATGGACATAGACATGCATGGTGTAGCCGATATGAGCGGCCATGAGAGTCTTGGCCCGTTCGATGTCGCGGTCGAGCGCGGCCTTCATCAATTCGGTATGGCTGTCGATGGCCATGGCCTCGCGCAAGGCGGCAACGGCGGCCTCGTAGCCGTGCTTCATGCCAGCCGCCGCACGCAATGTCGGCGACAGGCCCAGGAAGCGGTGATGGCGGCGCAACTGGTCGGCGATGGTCGACCGGAAGCGGAGCAGCCAGCTCGACGTCGCCGCACTCAGCAAAGCCGCATGGAAGGCCTCGTGCTTCTCGTCCCATTCGTCCACCGCCTCGTCCGAAGGGTCGTCGACCGCGATCTTGCAGCGCGACAGCCGATAGTGGGCGGTGACGACGGCGGCCTCCCAGTCGCTGTCGCCCTTCTCGATCGATTCCGCCAGCAGCGGCAGCTCGACCACCATGCGCGCCCGTGCCAGGTCCTCGAGTTCCTCCCGCGACACCGGAGCCACGGTGAAGCCGCGGTTGCTGATGGCGGTGACCAGACGCTCGGCCTCCAGCCGGGAAAGCGCCTCGCGCAGCGGCGTCCAGCCGAGACCGTAGGCGCTGCGCAGCGCGCTGAGCTTGAGCGGGGCGCCGGGCATGAGCCGCGTCGTCAGGATGTCGCGGCGCAGCAGCCGATAGGCCGCTTCCGTCTTCGAGGAGTGCTCGTCGTCCTGCATCGTCGTCTTCACTGGCAAGGTCTGGCACCGGCAAAGGCTGGCCGATGCCATGATTATATATCATGTGGCCGGATGACAAGAATTATATATAATCTTGACATCACTCTGCCGGGCTGCGCATGATCTCCCCCAAGCGGCCGCCTTGGAGAGCGGCGCGTTCTCGAATTTTTGGGAGGAATTGATGAGAAAGCTGAAATCCGGCCTGCTGTCGGGCCTGCTGCTCGCCGGCGCGCTGGCCGCGGGCATCGGCGCCGCGATGGCCGATCCGATCAAGATCGGCATTGCCAATTTCGGCGAGCACCCGCAGCTCAACGCCTCGATCGCCGGGTTCAAGAAGGCGCTGGCCGATGCCGGCTATGTCGAGGGCAAGGACGTCGTCTACAGCGAGAGCCACACCAATTTCGACGCCTCGCTGGTGCCGCAGATGATCGCCAAGCTCCAGGCCGAGCAGCCGACACTGGTGTATACGGTGACCACGCCGGTGTCGCAGATCGCCAAGAAGGCGCTCGCTGGCTCGGGCATACCGATCGTGTTCACGGCAGTCACCGATCCGGTCGCGGCCAAGCTGGTGCCTTCCTGGGATTCCGGTGACGACGGCATGACCGGCGCCTCCGACCTGCAGGACATCGCCGCGGTGATGGAGTTCACCAGGAAGCTGCTGCCCGACGCCAAGCGGTTCGGTGTGCCCTACAATCCGGGCGAAGCCAATGACGTGGCCCTGGTCGAGAAAATCAAGGAATTGGCGCCCGCCGCCGGCTTCGAAGTGGTGGCCGTCGGCGTCGACAACGTCAACGACATCCAGCAGCGCATCGCTTCCTTCGCGGGCAAGGCGGACGTGATCTACACGCCGGCATCGAACCTGCTGCAGCCGGCGATCGCCGCCGTCTCGGCAGCCGCGCGGCAGGCCGGCATCCCGATCGTCAACTCCGACGACGGCGCGGTGCGCAACGGCGTCGTCCCGGCGAGCTTCGCCGTGAATTACGAGCAGGTCGGCATCAATGGCGGCAAGATCGCGGCAGAGATCCTCAAGGGCAAGGACCCCAAGACGATCGCGCCCTCGCGTCCGGCCTATGCCGACCATGCGCCAACGATCTCCAGGAAGACCATGGCGGCCTTCGGCGTCGAGATCCCGGAATCGCTGGCCGATTGCGGCTGCATCGTCGACTGACATTTTCCGCTTCGTCGAAACGGGCGGCGGCGCGTAACCGCGCCGCCGCCTTTCCGGGAGGGACGGATGCTCGAAATCCGATCTGCACGCAAAGTCTTCTACAAGGGCCAACCGGACGAAAAGATCGCGCTCGACGGCCTCGACCTGTCGCTGTCCACCGGCGAGTTCGGCGTCGTCATCGGCTCGAACGGAGCCGGCAAGAGCAGCATGCTCAACGCAGTCTCCGGAGCGCTGGTGCTGGATTCCGGCAAGATCGTCATCAATGGCGACGACGTGACCGAGATGCCGGTGCACAGGCGCGCCATGCGGCTCGCCCGCGTGTTCCAGGACCCCATGCGGGGCACGGCCGCCAGCATGACGGTGGCCGAGAACATGCTGCTCGCCGAGTTGCGCAGCAAGAAACGCACGCTGCGCCAGGGGCTCAACGCCAGACGCCTCGCCGACTACAAGGAGCGGCTTTCGCTGCTGGGGCTCGGGCTCGAGAACCGGCTCAACACCCGAGTCGAACTGCTTTCGGGCGGCCAGCGCCAGTCGCTGTCGCTGATCATGGCGGTCGGCGGCTCGCCCGAATTGCTGCTGCTTGACGAGCATACCGCCGCTCTCGACCCGCGCACGGCCGACATCGTCATGCAGGCCACCGTGCGCGCCGTGGAAGCGCTGAAGCTCACAACGCTGATGGTGACCCACAATATGCAGCACGCCGTCGATTTCGGGCACAGCGTCATCATGCTCGACGCCGGCAAGGTCCGCCTCGAGATATCCGGCGAGGAAAAGTCCCAAATCACCGTGCCCGATCTCATCGGCCATTTCGCGGTCAAGACCGACCGCATGCTGCTCGCGAGCCAGTGACCATGGATTTCATCCAGTCGATTCTGTCGAGCTTTGTCTCGCTCATCCCCGTCACGCTGGCGCAGAGCCTGATCCTCGCCTTCGTCGTGCTCGGCATCATGATCCCGTTTCGCACGCTCAACTTCCCCGACCTCACCAGCGAGGGCGCCTTCCCGCTGGGCGGCTGCGTGTGCGGCGTGCTGCTCGCCGCCGGCGCCTCGCCGCTGACGGCGATCGCGGTCGCGCTGATCGCCGGCTTCCTTGCCGGCTGCTGCACGGCCTTCATCCATCTGCGCTTCCGCATCCACACGCTGCTGGCCGGCATCCTGATGATGACGATGCTCTACAGCATCAACCTGCGCATCATGGGCAAGTCGAACCTGTCGGTGTTCGGCGCGCCGACGGTCTTCGACTGGGCGCCTTTCACCCAGCCCGGCTTCCCGGCGAGCAAGATCGTGGTCGCCGGCCTGATCGGCCTCGTCGTCTTCGTTCTGCTCAACCTGTTCTTCAAGACCGAGAAAGGCACCGCGATCCGCGCCGTCGGCGCCAACCCCGACATGGCCGAGGCGCAGGGCATAAATGTCTGGGTCGCCACGATCGGCGGCGTGGGTCTCGCCAGCGCCTTTTCGGCGACGTCAGGCGCGCTGATGGTGCAATCGCAGGGCTTCGCCGACGTCAATATGGGCCTTGGCATCCTGATCAACGGCCTGGCCGCGCTGATGATCGGCGAGGCCATTGTCGGCAAGCAGACGGTGCTGCGCCAACTGGCCGCGCCCTTCGTCGGCGCGATCGTCTACTACCAGCTCGTCTCGCTCTGCCTCGCCGCCGGCATGCCGCCCCCGGACCTGAAGCTCGCCACCGGCCTGTTCGTGCTCGCCATGCTGGCGCTGCCCAGCCTGCGACGCAGCCGCGGACCGGCCCCCGCACGCGAAACCGTCAGAGAATAGCAGAGGCCTGCCCGAATCATGAACGCTCTACCCGATCTCGCCGCGATCGAGGCGATGGACGAAGCGGACCGGCTGCGGCCGATGCGCGACCGCTTCGTCGTTCCCGAAGGGCTGATCTATCTCGACGGCAACTCGCTGGGCGCGGCCTCGCCGGCCGCCTTCGCCGAGCTGCAGCGGGCCGCAGCCCAGGAATGGGGTCAGGACCTGATCCGTAGCTGGAACAAGGCGGGCTGGTTCGACATGCCCATACAGCTCGGCGACCGGATCGGCCGCCTGATCGGCGCCGCGCCCGGCCAGACGGTCGTGTGCGACACCACCTCGATCAACATCTACAAGGCGCTGCACGCGGCGATGGGGCTGCGCCCCGGTCGTTCCGTCATCGTGGCCGAGGGCAGCAGCTTCCCGACCGATCTGTATGTCGCGGAAGGCGTGGCCTCGACACGGCCGGATGCGGTGCTGCGCCTCGAAGGCGTCGACGCGCCCGATATCGAGGAACTGATCGACGAGAGCGTCGCGGTCGTGCTGGTCAACCATGTCAACTACAAGTCCGGCGCCCTGCGCGACATGGCCGCGCTGACGAACAAGGCGCACGATGCCGGCGCGCTCGTCGTCTGGGACCTGTGCCACACGGCCGGCGCGCTGCCGGTCGACCTCGACGGCGCCAAGGCCGATTTCGCGGTGGGCTGCACCTACAAATATCTGAACGGCGGGCCCGGCTCGCCGGCCTTCATCTATGTCGCTACGCGCCATCTCGGCGAGGCGCGCCAGCCGCTAAGCGGCTGGTGGGGCCATGCGCGGCCCTTCGCCTTCGAGCAGAGCTATGCGGCAGACGCGGGCATCCGCCGCTTCCAGTGCGGCACGCAGCCGGTGCTGTCGCTGCGCGCGCTCAAAGGCTCGCTCGACATCTGGGACGAGGTCGACATGGCAGCGCTGCGCGCCAAGAGCATCGCGCTTACCGACCTGTTCATCCGGCTCGTCGAGGCGAAATGCGGCAGCCACGGTCTGAGGCTCGAAAGCCCGCGCGACGGGACCAGGCGCGGCAGCCAGGTGTCCTTCGAGCACCCGCACGCCTATGAGGTGATGCAGGCGCTGATCGAACGCGGCGTGATCGGCGATTTCCGCGCGCCCTCGACCATGCGCTTCGGCTTCACGCCCCTTTATATCGGCTTCAAGGATGTGTGGCGGGCGGTCGAGATACTGGAAGAGATCCTGCGCAGCGGCGCATGGAAAGACGAGCGTTTCGCGATACGGGCCGCCGTCACTTGATCACTGGCCTCAATCGCCGGCGCGGCCCCTCCGGGCCAGGTAGAGCGCCGGGCGTCCATTTGGACGCGCAAAGGACGCTCTGACAACGGTCGACATAGTCTGCCGATGCCATGACGGCGCGGCTGCATGGCGTCAGCGCAGGACATGCTCTTCCGAGAAGAGCTTCCAGACGACGACGAAGAGCGCCGCGATCGCGGGGCCGAGCACGAAGCCGCTGAGGCCCAGAACGCCGAGCCCGCCGATGGTGGAGACGAGCACGAGATAGTCGGGCATGCTCGCCTGCCGGCCGACCACCACCGGCCGCAGCAGGTTGTCGGCCATGCTGATCACGAGCACGCCGTATGCCAGCAGGATCACGCCCTTGATCCAGGCTCCGCCGGCCATCAGGATCAGGGCGGCCGGCACCCACACAAGCGCCGAGCCGACTGCCGGAACGACCGAAACCAACGCCATCACCGCGCCCCAGAAGACGGATCCGCCGATCCCCAGTATCGCGAAGATCGTGCCACCGAGCGCGCCCTGGACCAGGCCGATGATGGCCGTTCCCTTCAGCGTGGCGATCGACACTTCGGCGAATTTGCCGAACAGGCGCTGTTTCTGATCGTCCGGGAGGGGCACCGCCTGGAATATGGCGCGGTAGATGCCGTCGCCGTCGCGGAAAATGAAGAACAGCAGATAAAGCGTCAGGAAGAAGTTGATCACGAAGGCTGCCGCGTTCTGGCCGGCGCCGAGCAGCAGGGACAGCACGAATTCGCCGCCGCGCAGAACCGCGGCCTGAAGCCGCTCCGTGATGCTGCCGAGATCGATCCCGACACCGGTCAGCCAGTGGTCGATCTCGGGCAGAAGCAGGCCTTGCAGCCGGCGGAATGTCGCATTGGGATCGACTTCGCCGCTCTGGATGCGGGCATAGAACGACGCGCCCTCGGCGAGAATCATCGAGCCAAGGACGAAAATCGGGATCAGGACGAAGACGATGATCAACAGCACCGTCAGGGCCGCGGCGATGCCGTGGCGCCCGGACAGCCGGGTCTCCATCCATTTCATCACCGGGCGGAACAGCACGCCGAGCACGACGGCCCAGAATATGGCCTGCCATACGACCGTCAGGATGAACGCGAAGGCGACCGTCGCGCCGGTCGCCAGCAGAATCAGGACGGCGTTGCGGTTCACGGGCCTTCCTTCATGGCCGACGGCGCGGCATCCCGGCCCTTCCTTGGGGGTGAGTGCGCCCGGCTTTCGCTTCATCCATCAACACTTCGCCGACGCCGAATGTCCAGAAGAATCATACGGGACCCCGGATGGCCTGGGAGGCGCCGAACGGCCGGCCGCCGTCACAACAAGAGCGGCAGCTCCAGCCAGTCGGCATAGATCCTGTCGCGGTGTTCGAGCAGGATGGAATCGAGTGCCGCCTCGGTCGCGGCGTCGCGCGTCTCGAAGACTTTCCGGGTCACGGGATCCATAGCGCATTGCGCTTCGGGCAACGGCACGAACATGCCCATGAAGGCCGCGCCGTACACATCCACTGCGGTCAAGGCGTTGCCCAGGTAGAAGGGGCTCCCTGCGTCGCGCTGCACCTTCAGACGCGACGCGAGCATGCCGAGCAGCTCGACGACACGGCCGCCCGCGGCCGCGCCGGTCTCGGGCCTGTGGCCATATTTCCTGCCGAGATATTTTGCAACGGGCGCCGGAAAGCCGCCGGCCTGTGCCAGGCCCATATGCACCAGTTGCAGCCGGCGCGACCAGCCGAGGCCGCCCTCGCCGCAGATTTCATGGGCGAGGCCGAAGGCCAGGGCACGATCGGCTGGATCCCGCGGCAGCAATGGCGGCTCGGGCGCGAGACGTTCGGCCAGGAGCAGGATGTCGTCCCAGCGGTCGCGGGGCCGTTCGCCCTCATAGATCGCCACCGGGCCGCTGCGCTGCCCTGCCCACTGCTTCAGGGTCTCGCTGTCATAGGCCAGCCGCACGGCAGTCCAGTCGATGCCCTTGATGTGCAGGATGCCCTTGGCCGCTTCACCCCAAGGGCTGGGGATGCCGCCGACCACCACCATGCGCAAGCCGCCGCGGCCGATCGCCTCTTCCACGCTCACATAGTCGAATGCCATTTTCGCTCCTGCAGGCTTGCTTCAGTGAGCATGCACAGTTCCACACCGGCGGGCAGAAAGGCAAGCGACGGGGTGAGACCCTCACTCCGGTTCGCCGATGCCTTCGGGTTTGGGGCGCGCCTCGCCGGTGACGCTGTGGGTGTGCTCGAGCGCCGGCCTGACTTCGATCGATCCCATGGCGGCCATAGGGCTCCGCGCGGCGAGGCTTATGGCCTCGTTGAGATCACGCGCCTCGACCAGGAAGAAGCCGCCGAGGAACTCCTTGGTTTCGACATAGGGCCCGTCGGTGCTCGACATCCTGCCGTTGCGCACACGCACCACCGCCGCCGTGCCCGGCGGTTGCAACGGCTGGGCCAGGACGAGATGGCCGCGCCGCCTCAAGTCCCAGTCGAATTCGATGGAATCGTCGACGAGCTTCTTGCCCTCTTCGGGTGACAGGGCGGCCATGGCCTCGCCGTCGACATGGACCAGGCAGACATATTTCATCACAGACCTCCATGTTTTGCTTGCACCACTGGTCGCCCGGGGCCTGGCGGTTTCGACGGAGCCGGGGAAAATTGTCTGCGATCGGGTCGTCGGCCTACCAGCCCCGGAAGCGCGGCCAGTATCGCAGCGCGCCGTCGCCGGCGGCCGGGATCACCTCGTAGCCATCGAACTGCGCGGCCGTAGCGCAGGCGTGATTGGGCAGGATGCGCAGCATGGTGCCGACGGGTAGATCGGGAAGCACGGCGCGGCTGCCTGAGCGGACCGCGACGATGCCGTGTTCCTGGTTGGCGCCGATGACGACGAGACCGTCGATCACCCGGCCCTCGATGCCGCAGACCAGCCCGTAACCCTGGTCCACCGCCTGGCTCGCCGTCCCGCGATCGCGCGACATCGCCATCCATCCCGCATCGACCAGCACCCAGCCGCGCTCCTGCTGGTGGCCGATCACCGTGGTCAGGACGGAAAGCGCGATGTCTTCGACCGTGCAGACGCCGATGCCGGCCATGACGAGATCGAAAAAGACATGCACCCCGGCGCGGACCTCCGTCACTCCGGTCAGGTCACGCGCGAAATGCGCGGTCGGCGTGGAGCCGACGCTGACCATGGGGCAGGCATGGCCGCCCGTCCGCAGCTCCTCGGCCGCTGCCACGACCGCGTCGCGCTCGCGCTCCGCGAAGGCGACGAGTTCGTCCTCACCTCGCGCACCGTAGCTGCCGCCCGCATGCGTCATGACGCCTCTGAGCTCCGCGCCGCCCGACGCCAGGATCGTTGCAATCTCCAGGACCGTCGGGTCGCCGGGCCGCAGCCCGGCGCGATGGCCGTCGCTGTCGATCTCGATCACGGCAGGAATCGCGTGCTTCGCCTCGCGCGAGGCCTGCGCGACGCACTCGGCCTGGGCGACCGAATCGAGAAGCACGATCAGGTAGCATCCGGTGCCGCGCAGCGCGAGCACACGCGGCAGCTTCTGCGGCGTGATGCCGACGGCGTAGAGAATGTCGGTGATGCCGGCCTTGGAGAAGACCTCGGCCTCCCGCAGGGTGGAGACCGTCGCGCCGCTCGCCCTGGCCATCACCTGCTTCGCCGCGTCCACGGACTTGACCGTCTTCAGATGCGGCCGGCCGACCACGCCAAGCGCCGACAGGCGGTCGTCGAGACGCCCGATGTTCCGCATCATGATGGCCTCGTCGAGGACGAGGCAGGGGGTCGACAGTCGGCTCAGGCTACTGGCGTGGCTCATGGTTCCATCCGTTCGGTTTTTTCGCAGCTTATCCGGGCCGGTTCGAGATTTCGATCACCAGCTGACGCGCCGGCCGATCACGACGGGCTGCCCGGGGGGAGCTCATGCTGCGCTATGGAAGACCAGCGGCGGGCGGCCGAAGTCAGCCATCGCCCCGGAGCACCTCGCCGGAGGTCACGACGGCCCAACACGCCTCAGCGCTGCCGGCCTGCCGGAGCTTCTTCAACACCTCAGGCGAACGGAGCTGCCGCGCCACGGCCGCGAGCAGATTGAGATGATCCTTGCCGCCGTCTGCGGGGACGAGCAGCAGGAAGACGAGGTCGACCGGGATATCGTCGATCGCATCGAAGTCGATCGGCCGCGCCAGCCTTACGAACATGCCGAAGGGCCGGGCAAGGCCCGCAACCTCGGTGTGCGGGATGGCGACGCCCTCGCCGATGCCCGTCGAGCCCAGTTTTTCGCGGGCATGAAGAGGGTCGAGGATCTCATGCACGGCCAGGCCGAGCGTCTCCCCGGCGCGCTTCGCCAGAAACTCCAGCACCTTCAGCTTCGACGGCGCGGCGAGATCGACGACGACGTCTCCCGGCTGGAGGAATTCCGATAGCTGCATGACCCTGCTCTCCTGATCTTTCGGCCGGCGTCGGTCCCACGCCGAATGTTCCGATGCGCAATTCCGGACGCAGGACGCTGCGCGCCCCTGCCGGAATTGCCTTACAGAGCGTCGCGTGAAAAAGGATTCGCGCGACACGCTGCAGGTTCTTGATTTGGCGCATGTCTTTTCCCCGAAACCGTTACACACTTTCGGGAGACATGCTTCAGTCCGCCTCGCGCAGGCGATAGCCGACGCCGGTCTCGGTGGTGATGTAGTGCGGCTGATCCGGCGTCCGCTCGATCTTGTGGCGAAGCTGGCGCACATAGACCCTCAGATATTGAACGTCGGTCGACCCGCCCCAGATCCTGTCCAGCAGGAACCGATGCGTCAGCACCTTGCCGGCATGCTGCACCAGGATGCGCAGGATGTCGTATTCCTTGGGCGACAGCTTCACCTCGCGGTCGCCCACCTTGACGATGCGCTTCACCAGGTCGACCGACAATTCCCCGCTGTGGAACACCGGCTTTTCCCCCTGCTGCTGCAGGCGATGACGCAAGGCCACCCGGATGCGCGCCACCAGCTCGTTCATGCCGAAGGGTTTCGTGACGTAGTCGTCGGCGCCGAGTTCCAGCGCCTGGACGATGCCGGCCTCGTCGGTGCGGCTGGACAGGATGACGACGGGCAGGTCCAGCCCCTCGTCGCGCCACTGCCTGAGAAGATCGTGGCCGGCCATATCGGGCAGGCCGAGATCGAGCAGGATCAGGTCGGGCCGCTCGTCCTTGACCTGCTCTACCGCGGTACGGGCATTACTTGCCTCGACGACCGTGTAGTCCTGCGTGCCGAGCCCGACGCGCAGGAGCTTGCGGATCGGCGGCTCGTCGTCGACGACGAGTATCTTCACACCGGATGCGGTCATGTCGCCTGCTCCACCTCGGGGGCCTCGGCAGCGGCCGTCATGCGAATCGTGAATACGGCGCCGGGGCGGTCGGTCCGGTTGCCGGCCTCGATCGTCCCGCCCATCGCTTCGACGAAGCCCCGGCAGATGGACAGGCCGAGACCGGTCCCGGCGCGCACCCGGTCGCCCTTGCGCGCCCGGTAGAAGGTGTCGAAGATCCGCTCGAGATCCGCCGCCGGAATGCCAGGCCCCTCGTCCATGACCTGCACCGCGACCCAGCCATTGTCGCTCCAGCCCCGGATAAGGATGACGGTGTCGGGAGGGGAATATTTGGCGGCATTGTCGAGCAGGTTGAACAGCGCCTGCTCGAACAGCACGGGGTCGACCTTCAGCATCGGCAGGTCGGGCGGCAGTTCCACCTCCGTCCGATGATCGGCCGTCACCTTGGCGGCGCGGCGCAGCGCGGAGCCGACGATATCGCCGACATAGTGCCAGGCGAAGTTCGGCTCCATCGCGCCGGATTCGATCCTGGTCATATCGAGCAGGTTGGAGATGAAGCGGTTGAGCCGTTCGGATTCGTCAATCACCGTGGTCAGGAGCTCCGAACGGCCGCCGTCGGGCAGCGACGCGCCGAAATCGCGCAGCGTGCCCGCCGCCCCCATGATCGCCGCGAGCGGCGTCTTCAGGTCGTGCGATATGGAGGTCAGCAGCGCCGAGCGCAGGCGGTCGGCTTCCGCCGCGAGCTTGGCCCGGTCGACGTCGGCAACGAGCTGGATGCGCTCGATGGCGATCGCCGCCTGGTCGGCGAGCGCGTCGAACAGGCGCTGCTGCTCGGGCGTCAGAAGCGGTCCCTGCCGGTCGTCGTCGAGGCCGATGACGCCGACAGCCTCGCGGCCGGTGCGCAGAGGCAGATAGAGCCGCTTCGCGCCAGGCAGCGTGTCCGCACCGCGCCCGGCCGGCCGATTGTGCTCCCAGGCCCAGCGCGCCGCAGCGATGTCGGCATCGACCAGCGTGTCATCGGGCGGATATCCGGCCCGTACCGCGATGGTGCCATCCTCAGGCATCAACACCACGACACGCAGCTTCAGCATCGAGGCGATCTGGAACACCGTCGCCCACAACACGTCGTCGAGCGTGCCGGCACCGGCGAGCTTGCGGCTGAACAGATAGAGATCCTCGGTGGCCCGGGCGCGTCGCCGGGCGGCAGCCGCCTGGCGCTGGACGCGGGCCGTGAGGTTGCTTGCGATCACCGCCACAACCAGGAAAAAGCCGAGCGCGATGACGCTCTCCGGGTCGCTTATGGTGAAGGTGTAGCGCGGCGTGAGGAAGAAGAAGTTGAAGGCGAGCGAACTCACCAGCGACGCGAACAAAGCGGGCCACAGTCCGAGAGTCACCGCTACGGTGAGCACCGCCATCAGGAAGACGAGGGCGATGTTGCGGACGTCGAGGAACTGGTCCATGCCGACACCGACGCCGAGCGCGGCGACCACGAAGGCGAGGCTGAGCACATAGGGCCAGAGCTCGAACTGCAGCGGCTGCGCGGCAGAGCTCACGCCACGCGCCGCTGGGACACTGTCCTGCTCGGTACCCGACGTCACATGGATGCTGAGGTTGCCGGCCTGGCGGATCAGATCATGCGTGACGGATCCGCCGAAGAACTCGCGCCAACGCCGCTTGGCCGGCTTACTGATGACGATATGGCTGAAGTTGTGCGTCGTCGCATGCCGCACGATCTCGTTCGCTACGTCCTGGCCGGGCACGGTGACGGCCTCGCCGCCCAGTTGCTCGGCCAGCCGCAAGGTCACGGCGAGGCGGTCCTTGTCGGCTTCGGACATTGTGGCCGAACGCGACGTCTCGACATGAAGAGCGGCCCAGGGCGCGCGCAGCCGATCGGCCTGGCGGCGGGCATAGCGCACCAGCGATGCGCCGCGCGGATGTTCGTCGACGGCGACGAGCACCCGGTCCCCGGCCGCCCACGGGCCCGGAATGGCGTGGGCCTGCATGTGGCTCAGGAGCTGCTCATCGACGCGCTGGGCGGTGCGGCGCAGCGCGAGCTCGCGCAACGCCGTCAGATTGCCCGGCGAGAAGTAACTTTCGACCGCGCGCCTGGCGGTGTCGGGGACGTAAACCTTGCCTTCATGAAGCCGCTTGATCAGATCGTCCGGCGTCAGATCGATGATCTCGACGTCGTCGGCCCGGTCGATAACGGAATCGGGAACGGTCTCGCGGACGCGGATGCGGGTGATCTGGGCGACGACGTCGTTCAGGCTCTCGACATGCTGGATGTTCATCGTCGAGTAGACGTCGATCCCCTGACCGAGGATCTCGAGCACGTCGAGATAGCGCTTGGGATGGCGGCTGCCCGGCGCGTTGGTGTGGGCGAGTTCATCGACCAGCACCAGGGACGGGCAGCGCTCGACGATGGCGTCGATGTCCATCTCCTGGAGCCGACGACCCTTGTAGTCGACGGTCTTGCGGGGGATGACCTCGAAACCCTCGACCAGGACTTCGGTCTCCTTGCGGCCGTGGGTTTCCACGACGCCGATGACCACGTCGCGACCATCGGCCTTCGCTGCGCGGCCCGATATCAGCATTTCATAGGTCTTGCCGACGCCGGGCGCGGCGCCGAGGAAGATCTTCAGACGCCCACGATTTTCGCGCTCAGCCTTCTCCAGGAGCGCGTCCGGCGACGGTCTGTTGTCGGCATCGCGGTTATCGTCCGGCATCAGAGCAGATCCGTCCTGGAGCGAGGCAGGATGAGGGGCGCTTCCACCATGATCCGAATTATCTCAAGTTACTGCTCAGAATCGGAGGCGTATCAATCGACTCCAGTCAATCTAGACCCACGGCATCGACCTGTCAGGGCCGGGCGGCGTCGAGCGCCATGTTGAGCGCCAGAACGTTGACCACAGGCTCGCCCATGAAGCCGAGCTTGCGACCCTCGATGCCGGCATCGACGAGCTGCCGCACGGCAGCCTCGTCCATGCTGCGCGCTTTGGCCACGCGCGGCGCCTGGAAATAGGCTGCTTCCGGCGAGATGTGCGGATCGAGGCCGCTGCCCGAGGTGGTGACCAGCTCCATCGGCACCGGCGTATTCGGATTGGACACCTTCAGGGCCTCGGCTTCCGCCTTGATACGCTCGATCAGTTCCGCGCTGGTCGGGCCAAGGTTGGAGCCGCTCGAGGCCGCCGCATCGTAGCCGTCGCCCGCGGCCGAGGGCCGGCCGTGGAAATAGCCCTCTCCCGTAAAGGCCTGGCCGATCAACCCGGATCCGACGACCTTGCCGTCCTTCTCGACCAGGCTGCCATTGGCCTGGCGCGGAAACAGCGCCTGGGCGAGTCCGCTCATCCCCAGCGGATAGGCGAGCCCGGTGATGACGGTGAGCGCGACGATCATGACGATCGCGGGTCGCAATTGTTTCAGCATGGGGGGCGTTCCTTATGCGAGGCCGAGGGCCGTGACGGCGATATCGATCGCCTTGATGCCGATGAAGGGCACGATGATGCCGCCGAGGCCGTAGATCAGCAGGTTGCGGGATAGCAGCGCGCCGGCGCCGACCGCCCGGTATTTGACGCCTTTCAGCGACAGCGGGATGAGCGCCACGATGATGAGGGCGTTGAAGATGATCGCCGACAGGATGGCGCTCTGTGGGGTGGTGAGCCCCATGATATTCAACGCGCCGAGCTGCGGATAGAAGGCGAGGAACATCGCCGGGATGATGGCGAAATATTTGGCGATGTCGTTGGCGATCGAGAAGGTGGTGAGGGCCCCGCGCGTCATGAGGAGCTGCTTGCCGATCTCGACGATCTCGATCAGCTTGGTCGGGTCGCTGTCGAGATCGACCATATTGCCGGCCTCGCGTGCGGCGACCGTACCGGTGTTCATGGCGACGCCGACATCGGCCTGGGCAAGCGCCGGCGCGTCATTGGTGCCGTCGCCGCACATGGCGACCAGCTTGCCTTTGCCCTGTTCTTCACGGATCAGCGACAGCTTGTTCTCGGGCGTGGCCTGGGCGAGGAAGTCGTCGACGCCGGCCTCGGCCGCGATTGCCGCGGCAGTCATCGGATTGTCGCCGGTGATCATGACGGTGCGGATGCCCATGCGCCGGAGCTCGGCGAAACGCTCCCGGATGCCGCCCTTGACGATGTCCTTGAGATGGACGACGCCGAGCAGGCGGCCGTCCCGCACCACGGCGAGCGGCGTGCCGCCGGCCTTGGCGATCTCGTCCGCGATCGCCTGGATGTCGCGGATCACCTCGCCGCCCGGGCGTGCGGCCGGCGACGCCGTCGCTGCACCGACATAGGCCAGCACCGCATCGACGGCGCCCTTGCGGATCGACGATCCGTCGAAATCGACGCCGCTCATGCGGCTCTGCGCGGTAAAGGGCACGAAGGTCGCGTGAAGCGTGCCCATGTCGCGGGCCCGGATGCCGTATTTCTCCTTGGCGAGCACGACAACGGAGCGGCCCTCCGGGGTCTCGTCGGCAAGCGAGGCGAGCTGGGCCGCGTCCGCCAGCTCCTGCTCGGTGACGCCCTTGACCGGACGGAACGCGGTCGCCTGGCGGTTGCCGAGCGTGATCGTGCCTGTCTTGTCGAGAAGCAGCGTGTCGACGTCGCCGGCGGCCTCGACGGCGCGGCCCGACATGGCCAGCACGTTGAACCGCACCAGGCGGTCCATGCCGGCGATGCCGATGGCCGACAGCAGCGCTCCGATCGTGGTCGGGATCAGCGTCACGAACAGCGCGACCAGCACGATGAGCGGGATCGAGCCGCCTGCGTACGAAGCAAAGCTCGGGATCGTCGCCACCGCCAGCACGAAGATCAGCGTCATACCGGCGAGCAGGATGTTGAGCGCGATTTCGTTGGGCGTCTTCTGGCGCTCCGCACCCTCGACCAGCGAGATCATCCGGTCGAGGAAGGTCGAGCCGGAGGCTGCGGTGATGCGCACGCGGATCCAGTCGGACAGCACCTGGGTGCCGCCGGTCACGGCCGAACGGTCGCCGCCCGATTCGCGGATGACGGGTGCCGATTCGCCCGTGATCGCGGCTTCGTTGACCGAGGCCACCCCTTCGATCACCTCGCCGTCGGACGGGATGATGTCGCCCGCCTCGACGATCACGAGGTCGCCGACCTTGAGGCTGGTGCCGGGGACCAGCTTGAACTTCGTGCGATCGTCGCCCGATAGCAGCTTGGCCTGCGTCTCGGTACGCGCCTTGCGCAGCGAATCGGCCTGCGCCTTGCCGCGGCCTTCGGCGACGGCCTCGGCGAAATTGGCGAACAGCACAGTGAACCAGAGCCAGAGTATGATCTGGAACGAGAAGCCGAGGCTTCCGGCGCCGGTGACGACATCGCGCAGGAAGAGCACTGATGTGAGCAGCGACACGACGGCCACCACGAACGTGACAGGGTTGCGGGCGAGGCTGCGCGGATCGAGCTTGCGGAAAGCGCCGCCGATCGCGGGGACGAGTATGCCGGCATCGAGGATGCTGGCGGATCTGGGTTGGCTCATGACGAGACTCCGGAATTCGCGACGGCGCTCAGACTGCTGCGAAAAGCCGGGTGAGCGCGGAGGCGACAAGCACGACGCAGGCCATCACGAGCATCAGCCCGACGATGACGTCGGAGGCGCGGACGGGTTTCCTGGGCTCCCACGCCGACCATTCGGCGCGGGGATGGATGTGCTTGCGCAGGATGTTGATCGGGCCGGACATGGCGCACCTCTTGCTTTGACCTCAGTCGCCGGCGCGGCCCATCCGGGCCGCTTGGCTTTCGCGCCAACGGGCGTGGGCCGCGCAGTCGCGCGCTCCAGCGGTCGATCTATCGACCGCAGACATCAGAAGGTCTGCCCGAGTTGCATGGCGAAATGCTCGACGATCGGGCCCACCGCCAGAGCGGGAAAGAAGGTCAGGCCGCCGACGATCAGGATGACGCCCACCAAGAGGCCGACGAAGAGCGGCCCATGGGTCGGGAAGGTGCCGGCCGAGGCAGGATGGATCTTCTTCGCCACGAGCGAGCCGGCGATGGCGAGCGCCGGGATGATGACGAGGAAGCGACCCGTCAGCATCGCGAGCCCGATGGTGACGTTGTACCAGGGCGTGTTGCCGCTGAGGCCGGCGAAGGCCGAGCCGTTGTTGGCCGCGCCCGAGGTATAGGCATAGAGGATCTCGGAGAAGCCGTGCGGGCCGGGCGTACCGATCGAGGCGACGCCGGTCGGCAGCAGCACCGCGATCGCGGTGAAGATCAGCATGGCCGCCGGCAGGCAGAGGATGGCGAGCATGGCCATCTTGACCTCCTTGGCCTCGATCTTCTTGCCGATATATTCGGGCGTCCGGCCGACCATCAGCCCGGCGACGAAGATCGCGATGACCACGAACAGCAGGATGCCGTAGAAGCCTGCCCCGACGCCGCCGACGATGACTTCTCCGAGTTCCATATTGATCAGCGGGATCAAGCCGCCGAGCGCGGTGAAGGAACCGTGCATGGCATTCACCGCGCCGCAGGAGGCAGCAGTCGTTATCACGGCGAACAAGGCCGACAGCGCAACGCCGAAGCGCACCTCCTTGCCTTCCATATTGCCGCCCTCGATGCCCAGCGCATGGACAAGCGGATTGCCGGCGGCTTCGGCCCAGTAGCAGACGGCGACGCCGGCCAGGAACAGCACGCCCATGGCGGCGAAGATCGCCCAGCCCTGGCGCTGGTCGTCGACCATGCGGCCGAAGACATTGGTCAGGCCGGCGCCGATGGCGAAGATCGAGACCATCTGGATCAGGTTTGAGATCGCGCCGGGGTTCTCGAAGGGATGCGACGAGTTGGCGTTGAAGAAGCCGCCGCCATTGGTGCCGAGCATCTTGATGGCAAGCTGCGAGGCAACCGGACCGACGGCGATGGTCTGCCGGGCGCCCTCCAGCGTGGTCGCCTGGACATAGCCGCCGATCGTCTGCGGCACGCCGAGCGCGACATAAACAAGCGACAGCACGATGCAGAGCGGCAGGAGCACATAGAGCGTTGCCCTCGTCAGGTCGGCCCAGAAATTGCCGATCGAGCGGCCGGAGGCACGCGCGAAGCCGCGGATCAGGGCGATGGCGATGGCGATGCCGGTCGCCGCCGAGACGAAGTTCTGCACCGTCAGCCCGGCCATCTGCACGAGATAGGACATCGTGCTTTCGCCGCCGTAGTTCTGCCAGTTGGTGTTGGTCATGAAGCTGGCGGCGGTGTTGAACGAAAGCTCGGACGGCACGGCTGCCATGCCGGCCGGATTGAACGGCAAGCCGCCCTGCAGGCGTTGCAGGGCATAGAGCAGGAGGAAACCGGCAAGGTTGAAGAGCAGCATGCCGACCGCATAGGTCGTCCAATGCTGCTCCTCGCGATCGTTGGTGCCGGCAAGGCGGTAGAGGCCCCGTTCCACCGGACCGAGGATCGGTGAAAGGAAGGTGCGCTCGCCGCTGAAGACGCGCGTCATGTAGCCGCCGAGCGGCTTCACGAGCAGAATGACGATCCCGCAGAAGACGAGGATCTGGATCCAGCCGAAAAGGGTCATGAGGTCGGACTTTCGAACCGTGCCGTCGCGATCAGAAACGTTCGGGGCGAACGAGCGCGTAGGTGAGATAGGCGAGCAGGAACAAGGTCACGCCCCCGCCGATCACATAATCGAGAAGCATAGGCGCGTCCTTTCAGAGACTGTCGCAGGCTTTTAGGTAGATGAAGCAAAGGCCGAAAAAGATCATGCCGATTGCCAGCACAACGATGTCCATCGCCGAGATGTCCTTCTGTTTACCCCACGACACCGAGACCTCGATCCCGGCATGCGCGAGCGCCCGCACCGGCCTTGATCGGCCGCGATGATCTGCTTCGGTTGTCGAGGTGAATATGTGCCCGGTCGCCATAAGGGATCGAGAGAGCGCCGGGCGGAAAGATATAGGAATTCCATAATGGCGCCGGGGCCCTTGGGCTCCTCGCACAAGCGCCGGCCACGCAAGGTTCGCAAATCAGCAAGATATGGCTTCTGACGTACCTGAGGGCGGGCCGGACGCTCACGCTCCCGGCCGAAGCCGGCGCTCCGCGGCCCTGCCGAGCCGCTCGATGGCGAAGTTGACAGTGAAGTAGACGAGGCCGGCGAAGAGATAGAAGTCGAGCGTCATGAAGGTGCGGCCGATCACCTCCTGGGTCTTGAGCAGCAACTCGCCGACCCCGATGATCGACAGCAGTGTCGAGGCTTTGACGATCTCGACCGACGTGTTGACCCAGACGGGGGCGACCTGGCGAAGCGCCTGCGGCAGGAGGATGAGCAGGAGGACGTGCCGGAAGCGCAGTCCCATGCTTTTCCCCGCCTCGATCTGGGTCGGCGGAATCGCCTGCAGCGCCCCGCGAAAGATCTCCGCGAGATGCGCGCCGCAGAAGATCGACAGGGAAAAGATGCCGGATCCCGTCGCGGTGAACTGGATCCCGAAAGCAGCCAGGATGTAGAAACTCGCGAGGATCAGCACCAGGACGGGCGTGCCACGCACGAGATCGACATAGGCGCGCAGCGGCCATCGCAAGGCCCGGCTTCCGAAAACCAGTCCGATGCCGGCAAACAATCCGATTGCCGACCCGAAAAGGATTGCGGAGGCCGACACTTCCACCGTCGTCATCAGGCCTTCGCCCAGCTGGGCGCGGACGTTCCAGAGCTCGGACAGGAATCCGATCATGGAAGATATCCTCCCGAAATCCTCTGGCTGCCTCGCTCGGGGCTCATGGTGCGCCAGGCCTCTCAAAACTTCGGGAAACGACGCTCCAGGCGGCGCAGCCCGGCGGCGATGACAAGCGAGGTCGCGACGTAGAGCACGCTCGCAGCCATCCAGGCCTCGACGACCCGAAACGTGTCGACATTGATGCGCCGCGCCTGGAAGGTTAGCTCGGGCACGGCGATCGCCGCCGCGATGGACGTGTCCTTGAACAGCGCGATGAAGGTCGAACCGAGCGCGGGCAAAGCGTTGCGCAGCATGATCGGGAAGCGTACCAGCCGCGCCACCTGGAACCGTGTCAGCCCGATCGCAAGGCCGGCATCGATCAGGCCGGACGGAATGCCGGCGAGGCTCGCCCGAAACACTTCCGTCAAATAGGCGCCGGCATAGAGCGCAAGCGAGGCGACGAAGCTCTCGATCTTGCCAAAACGCAGGCCGAGATCGGGCAGCGCGAAATAGGCGATGAGCACGATGACCAGCAACGGCGTGTTGCGGATCAGCGCGACATAGGCCGCGACGCCATGGCGAAGCGCGGCAGAACGGCTGAAGGCGGCGAAGGCGCCGAACAGCCCGATGACCGCTCCGATGGCGATCGAGGAGAGAGCGAGCGCCAGACCAAGGGCCAATCCCCCCAGCAGTTCCCCGGCATTGGCCCAGACCACGCCGAAATTGAGCGTGTAGGTCATGGCGCCCGCTGATCGGCCTCAGCGCAACTCGGCGGGGAAGCCGATCGTCGGCGCGGGAGGAGCCTCGCCGAACCACTTCCTGAAGGACGCGCTGTAAGTCGCGAACTCCACCCCCGTCATCGCCTCGTGCAGCGCCGTGTTGACGAAGTTCAGCCAGTCGGCCTCGCCCCGCTTCACCGCGCAGGCGTAAGTCTGCGGGTTCCAGCCATAGCCGCTGTCCAGGTATTTTTCCGGGTTCTGCGTCATAAACCATTTCAGCGACGAGGCATCGGTGGCCGCCGCGTCCGCCCGGCCGGAATTGAGCGCCTGATACATGAGATCGACGCTGTCATACTGGTCGACCTTCGCTTCGGGCAGCGCCTGATGCACCATCTCCTCCGCATAGACATTCTGCAGCACGGACACGGTGACCGCATCGCCGGCCGCCTTCAGCTCGGCATGCGACTTGAATTTCCCGTCCCTGGCGAGCAGCAGGCCGACGCCTTCGCGGTAGTAGGGGATGGTGAAGTTGACGAGCTGGGCGCGGCCAGCCGTCACGGTCATGAACTGGCAGGTGATGTCGACCTTGTCGGTGACGACGTTCGGCACCCGGGCATCCGAGGCCTGGATGACGAACTCGATCTTTTCGGGATCGTCGAACAGGCCTTTGGCGACGATCCTGGCAATGTCGACGTCGAAACCTGCAAGGTTGCCGGCATCGTCGCGGAAATGCCAGGGCGGGTTCGTGCTGCCGGTTCCGACGACCAACCTGCCGCGCGCCAGCACGTCGGCAAGCTTGTCGGCCGCGGCCGGGGTCGCGGCGGCGAGGCCGCCGAGGCAGAAGATCAAAAATGCAGTTCGCCTGTCCATGTCTTCCTCCCGTGTCAGTTTACCCGGACATCGGATCGGCCCCGATGGCCAGACGCCTCAGCGCACCTTGCCTCGCGCCGCCACAGGCCAGACCAGCTCGACCATCCCGTCGCGCAGGCCAACGACCTCGTCGACCATGTTGGAAACGACGCAGCAATGGTTGGGCACGATGTTGACGACATCGCCGACCCTCGGCCTGTCACGGCACGCCGAAAGATCGATCACACCGTGTTCCTCGGAGAGATTGACGACGGTCGCGTCGGGATATTCCACGACGTGCCCGAAGTCGCGGACATAATATTGCTCCCGGGTCAGCACCTTGGAGCCGGCATCGATGACGGCGCGATCCGCCGTCGGCCGACTGACCACGGTTGTGCGCACATGCATGGCACAGTCGTTCCAGCCGGCGACGCCGGAATGAACCATCATCACGTCGTTGTAGACATAGGTGCCGGCGCGGTGCTCCGTCATCATCGGATAGTCGGACAGCGCGTTGAGGGACGGCGTGCCACCCCCCGAGAGCGTGGGGAGCGGCACGCCCAAAGCCCGGAACAGGGAGACGGCCTCGGAGAAGAATTCGAGCGTACGCGGCGCGGTGTTCGGGAAAACCATCAGACCCTCGAAGGCGAGGCCGGGAAGCCGGTCGGCCAGGCGCGCCAGATCGAGCGCGGCGCGCGGCGTCTGGACGCCGTTGCGCCCGAATCCGGAATCGCATTCGACCAGCACCGGGACGATGCGGCCACGGCCGCGCGCCGCCTCCGAAAGGCCGTGGAGCACCGTCTCGTTGTCGGCGACGACGGCCAGACGCCCGATACGCTCCGACAGGTCCATCAGCCGTCCCGCCTTTGCGGAGCCGACGATGTTGAAGGTGACGAGCAGATCGTCGGCGACGCCGGCGTCGATGAAGACCTCGGCCTCTCCGAGTTTCTGACAGGTCAGGCCTACCGCACCCGCGGCGACCTGCATGGCGCCGATCGCCGGGATCTTGTGGGTCTTGACATGCGGCCGGTTGCGCTTGCCGGTTCGCGCGACGATGTCCTGGACGCGCGCTATGTTGCGCTCCAGCCGGTCGAGCAGGACCGTCACGACGGGCGTGTCGAGATCGGCCGCAGCGATCCGTTTCCGGTCTGTCGTCTCGTGCATGGCCATCCCCGCTTCAAGTGCCGTTGACGTTCCTTCGCTGGTATTCTTTTGCCAGCTAAAAGCCCTTGCCGATCCATTCGTCGACATTGGTCGCGTCGACCTGATGCGTCGGCAGGATGATCTCCTTGTCGAGCTTTTCGCCCCTGGCGATCTTGTATCCGTACTGCACGCCCTCCGGGGCGACGAAATGATAGGTGAAGGTGGCCACCATCTTGCCGGCCTTGATTGCGTCGTAGGCGGCATTCTCGCCGTCTATGCCGACGACCTTGACCTCGCCCAGCCGGCCCGCCGCTTCGAGCGCGGTCACCGCGCCGAGCGCCATGTCGTCATTGTGAGCATAGACCAGCTGGATCTCGCCCGGCTTGTAGCGCTGCAGCATGTCCTCCATGAACTTGATCGCCGGTTCGCGCACATAGTTCGCGACCTGGTCGGCGACCACCTTCACATCAGGGCATTGCTCGGCGAGCACCTCGTGGAATGCATCGTGCCGGTCGACGGTCGCAGAGGCGCCCGCGGTACCCTGGATCTCGATCACATTGCCCTTGCCGTCGAGCGTCTTGCAGACGAACTCGCCGGCCGTCTTGCCGATCAGCACATTGTCGGCGCCGATGTGGAGGGTGACGTCGGTGTTGACCTTCCGGTCGAGCGTCACCACGGGGATGCCGGCGTCCATCGCCTGCTTGACGACCGGCGTCAGCGCTTCGGCGGTAACCGGGCTGATGATCAGGGTCTTCACCCCCTGGGCGATGAGGCTCTCGACGTCGGAGACCTGCTTGGACGCCTGGTTCTCGCCATTGGTGACGATCAGCTCGACGTCGGGAAGATTGGCCGCGGCGTAGTTCTTGTTGCCCTCGACCATGTTGACGCGCCAGGAGCTTTCCATCGTGCCCTGGCTGAAGCCGATCTTGATCTTGTCCTCGGCGCCGGCGATGCCAGCGAGGGCGAGCACCACCGTCGATGCCGCCAGAAGCTCCAGTTTTCCTTTCATCGTTTCCTCCTGTTTGCCGGGTTTCCTTCCCGTTTTGCCGTTGTCGGCATTCACGCATTGTCGCGTCGGCGGCGGTGCATCTCGAACAGAACCGCAAGCACGATGATGGCGCCCTTGACGATCTGCTGGGTGAAGGGCGACACGCCGGCGAGATTGAGAATGTTTGCGAGCACGGCGAAAATCGCCGCGCCGATGACGGTGCCGACAACGCCGCCCTCGCCGCCGAAGAGGCTGGTGCCGCCGATGACGGTGACGGCGATCGCCTCGAGCTCGATGCCGACGCCGGCGACCGGCTCGCCGACCGTCAGCCGCGACACGAAAATGAGAGCCGTGAGCGCCGAGAGCAGGCCGCTGATCACATAGACCGAGAAGACGACGAGCCGGACATTGATGCCGGCGAGACGCGCGGCTTCCGGGTTGCTGCCCACGGCGTAGACGTTGCGGCCGAAGGGCGTGTAGCGCAGCACGACATAAGCCAAGGTCGCGACTGCTGCGAATATCCACACAGGCACAGGCAGCCACAGCAGATAACCCTGGCCGAGCCAGGCGAAGTCGGCGGACGCGTTGGGGAAATGGATGGGGTGCCCGTCCGAGATCGTCATGGCGAGGCCGCGGCCCATGACCATCATTCCGAGCGTCATGATGAAGGGCGGAAGGCGGCCGAGCGTGATACCGGCGCCGTTGATCGCCCCGAGCGTGATCCCTACGCCGAGACCGGCCAGAATGACGAGAGGCACAGGCGTCCCGACATTGAGCAGCAGGGCCGAGACGACGGCGCTCACCGCGATGATCGAGCCGACCGACAGATCGATGCCCGCCGTCAGGATGACGAAGGTCATGCCGACCGAGACGATGCCGAACAGGGCGACCTGGCGGGCGACGTTGATGAGGTTGAACGGGTTGAGGAAGGCGTCCGAGATCAGCGCGGCCGCGACACACATCAGGATCAGCACCCACAGCAGGCCGGAGGCGCGCAGCGCCGTCCTGCCGCGCAGCCGGCGCATGAGGGCGAAGAGAGGCATGGAGGCATTGCCGGCCATCTGTCGCTCGCTCTCAGCCATGGTGCGGTGACTTTCGCTGCGGATGCATTCCTCGCCCCTCAAGCAGCCTGCGCCGCGTCGGCGCCAAGCGCGGCGGCCAACAGGCTCTCCTCGGTCGCCGCGCCGCGATCGAAACGGCCGGCGATCCGACCGTCGCGCATGACGACGATGCGGTCGCAAAGGCCGAGAATCTCGGGCAGTTCGGAGGAAACGATGACGATCGCCGCGCCATGCCCATCGGCCAGATCAGCCAGAAGCTGATAAATTTCGCGTTTGGCGCCGACATCGACGCCGCGCGTCGGCTCGTCGATCAGCAGGATGGCGCAGTCGGCGTTGAGACTGCGGGCGATCAGGCATTTCTGCTGGTTGCCGCCGCTGAGATCGCGGATCCGGGCAGCCGGTCCCGGCGTGCGGATGCCGAGGCGACGAATGAGAGCCGCCACCGCGTCGCGTTCGCTGTCCTCGCTCAGAAGCCCGTTCCGCGTCAGGGCGCCCAGCCGGGAGATGGTGATGTTGAAGGCGACGCTCTGCGGCAGGAAGCAGCCCTCGGTCTTGCGGTCTTCGGGCAGGAGCACCATGCCGTTGGCGATCGCTTCACGCGGCCCGGACGGCCGGCGTTCGCCATCGCCAAGGCGCCAGGACGCGCAGACCGCCGGATCGGCACCGACGAGCGCCCTCAGCAGCTCGGTGCGACCCGAGCCGGCCATGCCGCAAATGCCGAGGATCTCGCCCGAGCTGATATCGAGATCGATTCCACGGAGGACCCGCGGCCGGTTCAGGCCTCGGACGCTCAGCACCTCGCGACCGGGCCGGCGGTCGCGCAAGGGATAGATATCGGCGAGCTGGCGCCCGACCATCATGCGGATGAGCGTCGCAGCGTCCACATCCGCTACGGCATGCGTGCCGACGACGGCGCCGTCGCGTAGCACGGTCACGCGATCGCAGATGCGAAACACCTCCTGCAGCCGGTGGGAAATATAGACGAAGCCGACACCCTCCCTTGCGAGCTTCCTTATGACCTCGAACAGCCGGTCGAGCTCGGCGCCGCCCAGCACCGCCGAGGGTTCGTCGAGGATGACCAGCCGCGCATGGCGCGACAACGCGCTGGCGATCTCCACCATCTGGCGCTGCGCCACGCTCAGGCTGTCGAGGCGAGCGTCGGGGTCGACGTTGAAGCCGAGGCGGGCCATTGTTTCCAGACTGTTGCGGCGGGTTGCCGTCCAGTCGACCAGGCCGTAGCGGTTCGTCGGCAAACGTCCGAGGCAGAGATTCTCGGCGACCGTCAGATGGGGCGCCAGCATCATCTCCTGATAGATAACCGAGATGCCGAGCTCCAGCATCCGCTGCGGCGTCGGGCGCGCGATCCGTTCGCCGCCCATGACGATTTCGCCGGCATCGGCCTGATAGGCACCGGACAGGATCTTCATCAGCGTCGACTTGCCGGCGCCGTTCTCGCCAATCAGCCCCAGCACCTCCCCGCGGCGGACGTCGAGATCGACGTACTGGAGCGCCACGACCCCGGGGAATCTCTTGAGGATGCCGCGCATCGCAAGGATGGGTTCGTCAGGTCCTGGCTTGGATGCCGCTGCGGTCATGGAAGCGCTCGATCGTCTGTCGGCCACCAAATTATTCTATTATATTTTTATATGATAAATTATCATGGACGCTTGTCAAGCGAGGCCAAGCAGCCCTAGAAATCAAGTGTATGAACGACAAATCCGCCCCCTCGCTTCGGATCGGCTCCGGCCGCAAGCGCAACCTGTTTGCCCAGGTGGTCGAGGAACTGGGCATCCGCATCGTCCGCGGCGATCTCCGGCCCGACGAGCCCTTCCCGAAGGAGGCCGATCTCGAACGCGAATACGGCGTCAGCCGCTCGGTCATCCGCGAGGCGGTGAAGACGCTGGCGGCCAAGGGCCTGCTCGAATCCAAGACGCGGACCGGCATCCGCGCCCTGCCGCCGGTGCATTGGAACCTGCTGGACGGCGAGGTCCTCAGTTGGCGCTATAGCGCAATGCCGCCGGTGCAATTCTTCGGCGAGCTTTTCGAGATCCGCAAGATGATCGAACCCGAAGCGGCTGCCCTGGCGGCCGTCAGGGCCACGCCTGAGGATCTCGAGGAGATAGAGGCGGCGTTCGCTGCGATGGTCGAAGCGAGCCAGGCGACCGTCCCCGGCATCGAGGCGGATCTGCGCTTCCACCGCGGCATCCTGGCCGCCGGACACAACCCGCTGCTTCTGCAGATGGGCAACCTGATCGGTGTCGGCCTGTTCATCAGCCACCGCTTCTCGCGCGAATCCTTCGTCATCTTCCTGCCGCAGCACCGCAAGGTGATGGAGGCGATCAAGGCCGGCGATGCCGAAGGCGCGCGCGCCGCGATGCATCGACTGCTCGGCGACACGGTCGCCTATATGAAGGACCATATCCACAACGATTGAGGCGTTCCTCCTCTCCCGCGAGGAGTCTGATCCTCGCGTCATCGCGGGAGTTGCAGAGGGGCGACCTCGGGGCTCCTCCTTCTCGCGCGGAGCATGCCGGTCCTGTCTACGGAAGGGAGGCAGGGCTCGCGTCATGCCACCGACCAGCCGCCGTCGACCAGTATGTTGGCACCGGTGATCAGCGACGCGGCCGGCGAAGCCAGGAAGACGACCGTGCCGGCAACGTCGATGGGGTCGCCGATCCGGCCGAGCGGTATATGGCCAAGCACAGCAGCGTGGAACGTCGGATCGGACAGGCTGGGGCGCGTTCCATCGGTCCAGATAAAGGTGGGCGCCACGCTGTTGACGGCGATGCCGTATTGCGCCCATTCGGCGGCGAGGCAGCGTGTCAGATGGTTTATGGCCGCCTTGGTCATGCAGTAGATCGCCTCGCCCTTCAGCGTCACCGTTCCGGCCTGCGAACTGATATTCACGATGCGCCCTGATCTCCGGGCAATCATCAGCCGGCCGACGGCCTGGGTCGTGAAGAAGGTGCCCTTGAGGTTGATCCCGACGGTGAAGTCGAAATCCTCCTCGGTCACGTTCTCGGCCAGGTTCTCGGGACCGACTCCGACATTGTTGACGAGCACGTCGATGCGGCCGAAGGCGGCAACGGCGGCCCCAACGGCACCGCGCACGGTCGCGAGATCGGCAAGGTCCAACTCGACCGCAACGGCGCGCCGGCCCAACCCCTCGATCTCGGCGGCGAGTGCCGCGCCGTCGGCGAGCCCACGGACTCCGACGATGACGTCGGCGCCCGATCCGGCGCAAGCCAGCGCACAGGCGCGCCCGATGCCGCGCGACGCGCCGGTGACGAGCACCGTCTTCCCCTCCAGATCGAACCTGGGCGTGATTGCCATAGCCGTACTCCTCCCTATGACCGGACCCCAGACCTTCCGGCGCCAGGTACCGTTCTCCGCCAACCAACTTTTATTATCATATAATATGTATTTTGCAATGTACCGCACTCCGGGTCGACCCCAGCCGGTCATGTGCCTCCAGTAAGCCACGTGGCAGAACGCCGGAAAGACAGACGAAACAGACGCTTACGCAAGAAGGCCGTCGTCGCGAGGCAGAAGACGGCGGTTTTCGCGTTGACGTGGATCAAATTATTTGCAGGATATTGTATATGGATACTGAATATTCAAATAGAATATCCGAGACTCAGACGAACGGCGTTCGGCCGCTGTCGACGGTGCTGAAGACGATGGAGGTCCTCGATGCGCTGGCGACGTTCCCGCGGGGGGTAAAGCTGTTCGAGCTGGCCGATCACCTCGCCATCTCCCGGCCGACCGCCTATCAGCGCCTGCTGACCCTGGTCGAAGCCGGCTGGGTGGAGCAGATCGAGGAGAGCCGCTACCGGCTCAGCCTGAAGGCCGTCGGCATTGGCGGGGCGGCGCTTGAGCAGGCCAATCTCGGCGAACGCACTGTACCGCTGCTCAAGGAACTCGCCGCCGAGGCCAGGGAAACCGCGTCGCTCGCGGTCCTGCAGGGCGGTCAGCCCTATATCGTCCAGCGTGCCGAGGAAGGCGGCCTGCTGCGCGCCCGCCAGCCGGTCGGCACAGGGTTTCCACTGCACAACTCCGCCTCGGGCAAGGTGCTGTTCGCCTTCGCCGACGAACACAGCGCCAGGATGATCCGCGCCCAGGCCGACAAGGTGCCCGACGAGGCGACCTGCGAGAAGGTGCGGGCCGACGGCTACGCCTTCTCCGACAATACGGGCGATGTGCGCGCCGTGGCGGCCCCGGTCTTCGACCACCGCAACGCCTGCATCGCTGCTCTGTCGCTGGTCGGGCCGGTGAGTCGCATCAACGCACCGGCACTTGTCGAACCGCTGGTGAGAACCGCCAGGCGGCTGACTGCGCTGCTGCAGGGCAAGGAACGCTGAGCCCGATCGCTTCAGAACAAGACCTTGGAAAAGACGAGCGAAAGCACTCCGAGAATGAACGCCATCATTGATCACAAACTCGACGAGAGCGGCGCCTACCGGCCGCAATCGCTGATGCGCGAGCCGTCGGTGCTGATGCGGCCCGAACGGCTTGCCGCGCTGCAGCCCTCGCGCGTCAGCGCGACCCGCTCGATCATCGCCAGGGCAGCCAGGGGACGCTGGACGATCACCCGGCAGCGTTTCGACCTCGACCACAAGGCGCGCGGCATCGCGCTCTACCGGATCGAGGCGGGAAGCTGCGTGTTCTCCTTCGTGGTCCACTCCTTCGAGCCGACCGCCAAAGGCCGTACCGGTCGCATCATCGGCACGGCCTGGGACATGATGGGGTCCCTGATCGAAGGGGAAGTGACCGAGCGCGACATAGAGCTGGTCGGGCAGGAGATGCCGCTTCTCTATCACGGCCGCGCCGCGCCGGAGACGCTGATCTGGTGCCGCTCCAACCGCAGCGGCCGGGTCTTCGATTCCACGGTCGCGGCGTTGGCGGCCGGCCGCCAGCCCGATACGGCCGAGCTCGCCGAAGCCACCTACATCATGCGCAACACCGGCCTCGACGGCAACGGGACCTTCGGAACCAAAAGCTTCCTCGCCTTTGCGCCGGGCCATCCGCTGCGGCCTTCGCTGAGCGCCCAGATGCTGACCGCCTATATGATGCGGGTCTTCGCGCTGGACCTCGCCCATCACCTGGCGCGCGCCGAGGGCGGGTCCACCGCGGTCGAACTCGACGAACAGATGGCGCGCTATCTCGGCGTCGGCAACGGCTCGGCACTCGGCCTGATGTTCTATGTGAACAACCATCCGCGCCTCGTCGACCGCTGGCTGAGGGCGCATGAGCAGGCGCTCGCCCAGGCGAAGCTGTCCGACGTCGTCAGGGGCGACGGCAAGGTCGAACTGCTGCTGCGGCTGATCGACAAGGCGATCGTCTACCGCGAACAGGATCGCACGCAATATACCGACTTCACCCCGAGCCGGACTATCGCCGACGACCTCAGGGGGATCCGCAAGGAGCTCGTCCTGTTCAAGGAGCGTTCCGACGCCGGCCTGCCCGGGCCGATCCTGCCGCTGGCCGACTTCGCCGCATCGCTCGAGGGCCGCTATGTCGCCGATGCGGTCGAAACCTTCAATTCGGCCCTTATCGAGCTCGTGCCGGACTATGCCGACCAGCTCGTCGACACGCTCGCCGTCGATGAGGAACTGATCGGCAAGCCGGAAATGTCGGTTGCCCGGCTGCGCGAGATCATCCACGCCGACTATGGCTGGGCCTTCGGCATGGACCTGACGTCGGAACGGTCCAGGCGCTATGTCTGGTACAAATCCGCCAATGCCGAGGAACCGAGGCGGGGCTTGCGCGAAGAAGCACCCGACGCCTTCAACCTCGGGCTCGACCTGCCGCGCCTCGTGGTTGCCCTCGACCGCGACCTCGCCGAGACCGGGCCGCGAAGCAGTGTGGCCCGCTTCCTGCTCACACGCCCGCAACACCGCCGCATCGTGGCGCGGGTCCAGGCGCTGAGAGGCCTGCCCTATCATTCCCCCCATGCCGACATCATGAGCGAGGATTTCATTCCCGCCCACATGACCCGGCTGCTCAACGGCGCCATCCACGGCCTCGACAAGACGCAGGATGCGATGGGCCGCGTGCTGCGCGGCGTGCTCATGCAGGGCGCACCGCTTCCAGCGGAGGTCGCCACCGGCTCAATCGATCCCCACTGGTTCCATCCGGCCGAGCCTGTCCTATGAACGCTCCCTTCCTCGACCCGATGAACGCAACTCTGCGCGAAAGCCGCATGGTGCTCGAACGCCTCGTGCAGTGGAAAGGCGTGGAGCCCGGCATGATCTTCTCGGTCATGGACTGCGGCGTCTATTCCGCCGCGCTCGGCCCGTCCGGCTGTGAGGATCTCGAGCGCCAGATAGCGCTCCTCGCATCGTCGCCATCGGCGCCGATCTCGATCATCGAAGCCGGCGACGCCATCCGCATCGACGCCGGAGGCCGCCACGCCTGGCTCATCGCCGAGCCGGCGCTTGACCTCGCCATCGACGAATACCGGCGCAAGGGCGCCGGCGCCGTGACCGTCGTCAACGCGGTCGAGCCGGCCGAACTCCGCATCGTCGCTGCGATCGCCGAGAAACACGAACTTTCCGCAACCGCCACGGCAGGTGACGACGGCTCGGTGAGGATCGAAGTCGGTGCACGCGATCCGTCCCGCCAGACCGTACTCGACCGCATCCGCCGACAAGGCATCCCGGTCCGCCGGGATCTCTGGTTTCACCTGTTCCACCTGTCGAGCAACGCGCTCGCCGAGGACACGGTGATTTCGCGCACTCACACCGGCGCCTTCATGATCAAGCCGGACGGAACGGTGGTCGGCGAGCACGACGAAGAATTCGCACATGAGGACATCTCGATGCTGACAGCCGAAGCCCTGGAGTTCAGACGATGACCGCCCATGACAGGACGATGCTGATCGACGCGCTGCAATGCGGTCGTTTCGACCGCAAGGTCATCGAGAAGCTGGTGGCGGGCGGCTTCGGCTGCGTGACCCCGACGCTCGGTTTCTGGGGCGGCGCCGTCGAGGGATTCGATTCGGTCGCCGAATGGTACGATCTGGAGCGCGCCAATGCGGATCTGATGAAGATCGCCCGGACCACCGCCGACATCCGCCAGGCTCGGCGGGAGGGCAAGGTGGCGTTCGTGCTCGGCTTCCAGAACTCCGGCCATTTCGAGGGACGGATCCGCTATGTCGAGCTCTTCGCCGCACTCGGTGTGCGGGTGACGCAGCTCACCTACAATATCCAGAACGACGTCGGCAGCTCCTGCTATGAGCCGGTCGACACCGGGCTGTCGCGCTTCGGCCGCGAGGTCGTGCGCGAGATGAACCGCCACGGCATCCTGGTCGACTGCTCGCATGTCGGCGACAGGACCACGCTCGACGCGATCGAGGAATCCGAACAGCCGATTGCCATAACCCACGCCAATGCCGCGTCGCTCTTCCCGCACAGGCGCAACAAGAGCGACGAGGTATTGAAGGCGCTCGCCGCCAAGGGCGGCGTGGTCGGCTGCGCCACCTACCGCAACATCACGCCCGAAAGCGCCTGCGCTTCGGTCGACGGATGGGCGGAGATGGTCGCCCGCACCGTCGACATCGTCGGCGTCGACCATGTCGGCTTCGGCACCGACGACAGCCACCATGTCGGCCAGGCCGAACTCGACTGGATGCGTTACGGCCGCTGGACGCGCACGGAGCAATATGGGGCGGGCTCCAAGACGAATTCCGGGCCTTCCAAGCCGCCGGAGTGGCTGCCGGAGGTCTACAACCTCGCCGAAGTCCCGGCCGCGCTCGGGCGCGTCGGCTTCAGCAGGGAAGAGATCGCGAAGCTCAGTGCCGAAAACTGGCTTCGCGTCTACGCGGCGAATTTTGGATAGGCCGCGCGGGGAACCATAGAAACAGGGAGAGTTCCATGGGTTACGTGCATGACAAGGGGCGCGGCTTCACGCGCCGGCAGTTCATCAAGTCGGCATCGGCCGCGGCGATCGGCTCTGTCGCAATGCCTTACGTTCACCGTGCCTACGCCGAAGAGAAGGTGCTTTATGTCAACACCTGGGGCGGCGGTTGGGAAAAGGCCGCCCGCAAGAACCTGTTCGATCCCTTCACGGCCGAGACGGGGGTCGAAATTCGTACAGTATCGCCGGTTTCATTCGCGAAGCTTGCCGCCCAGGTCCGCACCGGCGTCTACGAATTCGACGTCACCACCCTCGGCGTCGCCGATCTGGGACGTGCCAACAACGCGGAGTTGATCGAGAAGGCAGAGGGTCGTGTGTCGGCGAACGACCTGTTCGAAGGCGGTCTTGTCGCCAACGGCATCGCCTCCCACGCCTTCGGCAACGCCATCGTCTATCGCAAGGACGTCTACCCCAATGGCGGCCCGCAGAACTGGGCCGAGTTCTGGGACCTGCAGAAATTCCCGGGCGACCGGTCGCTCCAGCGCTATGCAGCCCGCGCACTCGGCATCGCGCTGATGGCGGATGGAGTCGCGCCAAAGGACCTTTTCCCCTACGACCTCGATCGCGCCTTCAAGTCGCTCGACAAACTCAAGGAGCACATCGCGATCTGGTGGACCCAGGGCCCGCAGTCGACCCAGATCATCCGCGACGGAGAGGTCGACGCGATCGGCATGTGGCCGGACTATGCCCGGACAGCGATGGACGAAGGCACACCGGCCGAGATCGTGTGGAACCAGGCGCTCGTCGACACCGCGTTCTGGGTCGTGGCGAAAGGCACCCCGCGATCGCAGGCCGGATGGGATTTCGTGCGTTTCGCCGTGCAGCCCGAACGCGTCGCCCGCTTTGCCATCGAAAGCGGATCGGGACCGGTCAATCCCGAAGCGTTCAAGTTCCTGACCGCCGAAGAGGCCGCCAAGGCCGTCACGTCCCCGCTGTACAAGGATAAGGTCGTGTTCTTCGACGTCGAGAAGATCTCGCCGCAGATCGACGAGATACAGCGCCGCTTCGACGAGTGGATCGGCGCCTGATCCAATGAATATGACCGAGAGAGATTTCCAGCGCGTGGTGGTGGAGACCGCCAAAGCAGCTCCGGAGACCGCCAAGGCGGCTCATCAGGACGCCCGCCCCCACGGGCGGGGCTCCGGAAGGCTCCTGTTCTCGCCGGCCCTGCTCTATGCACCGCCGTTGATCTTTCTCGGCCTCTTCTTCATCATTCCGCTGACGCTCATCGCCTGGATGAGCTTCACCGAGCCGGCACCGGGGTTCGGCAACTATGTGAAGTTCTTCTCCTCGCCCAGGGCGCTCGGCATCCTTGCCGAGACGGTCCTGACCGCGGGCACCGTCACCATCTGCGCACTCTTCGTCGCCTATCCGGTCGCCTATGTGGCGGCGACGCGGAACTCGGCCTTCGGCAACATTCTGCTTCTGATCGTTGCGCTAAGTTTCTGGACGAACTTCCTCGTGCGCACCTATGCCTGGATGGTGATCTTCAGCAACAATGGTCCGGCCCAGGCGGCACTCGCGGCCTTCGGCTGGAACCCGCCGCCGCGCCTGCTCTACACCTCCTTCGCATCGACGCTTGCCATGACCCAGATGCTGACGCCGCTTATGGTGTTCATGCTCTACGCCGTCATGCGCCGCATCGATGGGGCCTATCTCCAGGCCGCCGGGAGCCTGGGCGCCACGCCCGCGCGCGCCTTCCTCACCGTCTTCCTGCCGCTCAGCGCCCCCGGCATCATCAACGGCGTGACGCTGGTCTTCATCACCTGCATGGGCTTCTATGTCACGCCGATCCTGATCGGCAGCCCGCGCGACATGATGATATCAGGGCTGATCGCCGAGCAGATGGAGCAGTTCCTCGATTTCGGCGGAGCATCGGCTTCCTCGATGATCCTGCTCGTCTTCACCCTCGTGCTCTTCAGCGTCTACAACGCCTTCTTCGACATCGAGAAGATCTGGAGGCGATAGCATGTTTGCCCGCGCCCTCGCCTTCCTCACCGCCAACTTCCTGTTCTGGCCGACACTGATCGTGGTGCCGATGTCGTTCAGTTCGGCGCCCTCGCTGCAGTTCCCGCCGCCGGGCTACTGGATCGGCTACTACAGAGCATTCTTTTCCGAGCCGAACTGGACCGGGCCGCTGATGAACAGCCTGATCACGGCGTCCTGCACGACGCTGCTGACGCTGCTGATCGCCACCCCGGCCGCCTTCGCGCTGGTCAGGCTGGAGTTCTTCGGCAAGCGGGCGTTCCGCTTGCTCCTCTTGATGCCCCTGCTGGTGCCGCACATCGTGCTGGCCTTCGCCTACTATATGTTCTTCGGCGAGATCGGCCTCGTGCAGACCTATGCCGGCGTGGTCCTCGCCCATGTCTCGATCACCATCCCGATCGCGACGCTCATCCTGACCGCGGCGCTGCAGAGCTTCGACGCCAATCTGGAGCGCGCCGCCGCCTCGCTCGGGTCCGATCCGCTGACGACATTCCGGACGGTGACGCTTCCGGTGATGCGGCCGGCCTTCCTCGTCGCGGCCTTCTTCACCTTCATCAACTCCTTCGACGAATCGGTGATTGCGCTGTTCATCTCGGGCCGCGACACGGCGACGCTGCCCCGGCAGATGTTCAACAGCTTCTCCATGGACGCCGATCCCGTGATCGCGGCCGCCTCGTCGATCCTCTTCGCTCTTGTCCTTGCCGGCGTCGGCATGGCCGCGGCCGCGCGGCTCGTCCGCGCCAGGCTGGCGCCCGCCGGAGCCTAGAGCGTGCCCTTCGTTTCACGCGGTTCCTGACCCGAGACCGCTGCGCACCTTGATGGAATTGCTCCAGGGAGATCTCCCATGAACGACAATATCCTCGCCATCGCCAATGCCCGGAAGTCCTACGACGGACGCACCAATGTGGTCGAGATTCCTTCCCTCGACATCAGGCGCGGAGAATTCGTCTCCTTCCTCGGCCCGTCGGGCTCCGGCAAGACGACGACGCTGATGATGATCGCCGGGTTCCAGGCACCGACCCAAGGTTCGATCCTGCTGAACGGCCGCTCGCTCGTCGATGTGCCGCCCTACAAGCGCAACATCGGCGTGGTGTTCCAGAACTACGCGCTCTTCCCGCATCTGACCGTGGCGGAGAATGTGCGCTATCCGCTCAGGATGCGCGGCGAGACGAAGGAGCGGTCCCGCAGGCGGATCGCCCACGCCCTCGAACTGGTCGGGCTCACCGGCATGTCCGACCGCTACCCCCGGCAGCTTTCGGGCGGCCAGCAGCAGCGCGTCGCCCTGGCCCGCACGCTCGTCTTCGAGCCGGACCTGATCCTGCTCGACGAGCCGCTCGGCGCGCTCGACAAGAACCTGCGCGAGCATATGCAGGTGGAGCTGCGCCGCATCCATCGCGAACTCGGCGTCACCATGATCTATGTCACGCACGACCAGACCGAAGCCATGACGATGTCGGACCGGATCGCCGTGTTCAACAGGGGCAAGATCGAGCAGATCGGCGCACCGGAGGATGTCTATTACCAGCCGGCGACGCCCTTCGTCGCCTCCTTCGTCGGCGACAGCAACATCTTCGAAGGCAGGATGTCGGAAGGCGGCGCCGTCTCGGTGCCTGGACTCGGCGATGTCGACACCAGCCGCCACGACCTGCCGGCCGGTCGCGCGGTGAGCGTAATGATGCGGCCCGAGATCTTCAAGCTGCGCCCGCAAGCCAGGACCGCCGCGGGTGCGAACGAGCGCGAGATGGTGATCCGGGATTCGGTCAACTATGGAGAAAGCCGGCTCATCATCGCCCAATCCGGCCCGCTGTCGATCCGCACCCGCGTGCTCGGTGTCGACGCGACGCATATCGCGGCGGGCGACAATTGCGTCATCGCCTGGGATCCGAAGCACGTTCACGTGCTGGCCTGACACGGGCGATCGGGCCGAACCACCACGGCTTGCGGGCGCGATGTCCGGCCGCCAGACACATGAGGGAAAGCAATGGATATCCGCCGGATCAAGCCGAGCGAACGGTCGAGCGCTGCAGTGACTTACGGAAACATGGTCTTCCTCGCCGGACAGGTGGGCGCGCCGGGCGAAAGCGTGACGGCGCAGACCAGGGCGGTTCTCGCCAGGATCGATGCTCTCCTGGCGGAGGCCGGCACCGACAAGTCGCGTCTGCTTCAGGCCACCATATGGCTGGCCGACATCGGCGACTTCGAGGAAATGAACGCGGTCTGGAACGCCTGGGTGGTTCCGGGCCAGCCGCCGGCGCGCGCGACCAGTGAAGCACGCCTGGCGACTTCGGACTACAAGGTCGAGATCATCGTGACCGCGGCCGCCGGATAAGCCGCGGCGGGCGGCACGATGTTTGAGGGCAGTGCGGCGGCAGACCGACGGCTGGCGTTTGCGCCCGCCTACGACAGTCCGCTGAATGATCCGTGCACCAACGCCCTTCAATACTGAAGGCGCGACGGGCCGCGCCGCGGCTCTGCACTTGCAGGCCAGACGCCGGAGCGGTCCTGGCGAAGCCCATAGGCGGAAATCGCCGAAGGTTCAGGCGACGAGTTGCGGCTGGAAGACCACATCGGCCCAGTAGTTTGCGGAAGCGAAAGTGTTCGTCGGGAACAGGCCCGTCGTGGCGGATCCGCCATAGGCGTAGACGCCGTTTCCGCCGGCGCTCGCGCTCGACGGTGCTGTCAGCGGTCCGTTCGTGACGGCACCGGTGAAATAGTTGTCCGTCGCCACATAGGTGCCGGTCGTGTGGTAGGACGCGACATAGATGGTGTTGGCGGCGATCGAGACGGGCGTCGCCAGGGCGACGGTCTGCCAGCCGCTTGCCGCGGTGTTGGTGAAGGTGGCGCTGGCGAGCCTTGTGCCGGTCGCCGTCCACAGGTCGAGGACGTTCTGGCCGGCGTCACCGGGGCTGCGGTAGAATTTCAGGGCCGTGATCTCGCCGGCAACATTCGACTGGAACTTGACGCCGACCTCGAGTTGCGGACCGTCGTTGAGGTTGGTCTGGGCCGGCGTGTCGGATGCGCTGAACAGGCTGTAGGTCGTCGGCGCCGTCGACACCGCGATGTCGAAGGTCTCGGTGGCGGCGAGGCTGCCGAGATCGGTCGCCGTCACCCGTATGCCGAGCGTGCCGACGTCGGCCGCCGTCGGCGTGCCGCTGAAGGTTCGCGTCGCGGCGTTGAAACTCAGCCAGGCGGGAAGTGCCGCGCCGCTGGTGGTGCTGGCCGCATAAGTGAGCGTGTCGCCGCTGTCGACATCGGCGAAGGTATTGGCCGGCAGCACCAGCGAGTAGGCGGTGCCGACGGCGGCATTCTGATTGGCGGTCTGGACGGCAAGCACCGGCGCGTCGTTGGCGCCGTGGATGGTGACGGTGAGCGTCGCCGTGGCGGTGGCGCCGGCGGTGTCCCGCATCGTGTAGCTGAAGACGTCGGTGAGCGTGTCGGTCGACTGCCGCAGCGCCTGCACGGCGGCAGAGTTCTCGTTGACGGTGTAGGTGTAGGCACCGGACGCATTGAGCACGAGGCTGCCATGGGCGCCATTGAGCGCCGTGCCGAGCGTGCCGTTGGTCGAACCGAAGCTGACCGCTGTGACGGTCTTGGTGTCGCCGGCATCCGGATCGGTGTCGTTGGCGAGCACGTTGCCGGTGGCGGGCGCGCCGCCCGAGCCGTTGGCGACGCCGCCCTTCTCGGTGGCGTCCCCCGTGTCGGCAACCGCCGTCGGCGCCGTGTTCGGCGTCGTCGATATGGTGATGTTGAAGGTCTCGGTGGCGGCGAGGCTGCCGAGATCGGTCGCCGTCACCCGTATGCCGAGCGTGCCGACGTCGGCCGCCGTCGGCGTGCCGCTGAAGGTTCGCGTCGCGGCGTTGAAACTCAGCCAGGCGGGAAGTGCCGCGCCGCTGGTGGTGCTGGCCGCATAAGTGAGCGTGTCGCCGCTGTCGACATCGGCGAAGGTATTGGCCGGCAGCACCAGCGAGTAGGCGGTGCCGACGGCGGCATTCTGATTGGCGGTCTGGACGGCAAGCACCGGCGCGTCGTTGGCGCCGTGGATGGTGACGGTGAGCGTCGCCGTGGCGGTGGCGCCGGCGGTGTCCCGCATCGTGTAGCTGAAGACGTCGGTGAGCGTGTCGGTCGACTGCCGCAGCGCCTGCACGGCGGCAGAGTTCTCGTTGACGGTGTAGGTGTAGGCACCGGACGCATTGAGCACGAGGCTGCCATGGGCGCCATTGAGCGCCGTGCCGAGCGTGCCGTTGGTCGAACCGAAGCTGACCGCTGTGACGGTCTTGGTGTCGCCGGCATCCGGATCGGTGTCGTTGGCGAGCACGTTGCCGGTGGCGGGCGCGCCGCCCGAGCCGTTGGCGACGCCGCCCTTCTCGGTGGCGTCCCCGGTGTCGGCAACCGCCGTCGGCACCGTGTTCGGCGCCGTTGCCCTAAAGACCACGTCGGCCCAGTAGTTGGAGGCCTTGAAGGTCCTGTTCGGGAAGATGCCGGTGGTGCTGCTGCCACCGTAGCGGTAGACACCGTTGCCACTCGCAGGTGCCGTCAGCGGACCACTCGTCACGGCGCTGGTGAAGTAATTGGTCGTCGACGCGTAGGTGCCGGTCGTGTGGTAGGACGCGACATAGATGGTGTTGGCGGCGATCGAGACGGGCGTCGCCAGGGCGACGGTCTGCCAGCCGCTTGCCGCGGTGTTGGTGAAGGTGGCGCTGGCGAGCCTTGTGCCGGTCGCCGTCCACAGGTCGAGGACGTTCTGGCCGGCGTCACCGGGGCTGCGGTAGAATTTCAGGGCCGTGATCTCGCCGGCAACATTCGACTGGAACTTGACGCCGACCTCGATCTGCCGTGCGTCGTTGAGGTTGGTCTGGGCCGGCGTGTCGGATGCGCTGAACAGGCTGTAGGTCGTCGGGGCCGTCGACACCGCGATGTCGAAGGTCTCGGTGGCGGCGAGGCTGCCGAGATCGGTCGCCGTCACCCGTATGCCGAGCGTGCCGACATCGGCCGCCGTCGGCGTGCCGCTGAAGGTTCGCGTCGCGGCGTTGAAACTCAGCCAGGCGGGAAGTGCCGCGCCACTGGTGGTGCTGGCCGCATAAGTGAGCGTGTCGCCGCTGTCGACATCGGCGAAGGTATTGGCCGGCAGCACCAGCGAGTAGGCGGTGCCGACGGCGGCATTCTGATTGGCGGTCTGGACGGCAAGCACCGGCGCGTCGTTGGCGCCGTGGATGGTGACGGTGAGCGTCGCCGTGGCGGTGGCGCCGGCGGTGTCCCGCATCGTGTAGCTGAAGACGTCGGTGAGCGTGTCGGTCGACTGCCGCAGCGCCTGCACGGCGGCAGAGTTCTCGTTGACGGTGTAGGTGTAGGCACCGGACGCATTGAGCACGAGGCTGCCATGGGCGCCATTGAGCGCCGTGCCGAGCGTGCCGTTGGTCGAACCGAAGCTGACCGCGGTGACGGTCTTTGTGTCGCCGGCATCCGGATCGGTGTCGTTGGCGAGCACGTTGCCGGTGGCCGGCGCGCCGCCCGAGCCGTTGGCGACGCCGCCCTTTTCGGTGGCGTCCCCCGCGTCGGCAACCGCCGTCGGCGCCGTGTTCGGCGTCGTCGATATGGTGATGTTGAAGGTCTCGGTGGCGGCGAGGCTGCCGAGATCGGTCGCCGTCACCCGTATGCCGAGCGTGCCGACATCGGCCGCCGTCGGCGTGCCGCTGAAGGTTCGCGTCGCGGCGTTGAAACTCAGCCAGGCGGGAAGTGCCGCGCCGCTGGTGGTGCTGGCCGCATAAGCGAGCGTGTCGCCGCTGTCGGCATCGGTGAAGGTACTGGCCGGCAGCACCAGCGAGTAGGCGGTGCCGACGGTGGCATTCTGATTGGCGGTCTGGACGGCAAGCACCGGCGCGTCGTTGGCGCCGTGGATGGTGACGGTGAGCGTCGCCGTGGCGGTGGCGCCGGCGGTGTCCCGCATCGTGTAGCTGAAGACGTCGGTGAGCGTGTCGGTCGACTGCCGCAGCGCCTGCACGGCGGCAGAGTTCTCGTTGACGGTGTAGGTGTAGGCACCGGACGCATTGAGCACGAGGCTGCCATGGGCGCCATTGAGCGCCGTGCCGAGCGTGCCGTTGGTCGAACCGAAGCTGACCGCGGTGACGGTCTTTGTGTCGCCGGCATCCGGATCGGTGTCGTTGGCGAGCACGTTGCCGGTGGCCGGCGCGCCGCCCGAGCCGTTGGCGACGCCGCCCTTCTCGGTGGCGTCCCCCGTGTCGGCAACCGCCGTCGGCACCGTGTTGCCCGGCGACGAACTGGGGTCGAAAATCACGTCCACCCAATAGTTCGTCGCCTGGAACGTGCTGGTCGGGAACAGGCTGCTGCTGCCATAGGCGTAGACGCCGTTGCCGGTCGCGGGCGCCGTCAGCGGGCCGCTGGTAACATCTGCGGTGAAGTAGTTGGCAGTCGTGGAGTAGCGACCGACGTTGGTGTGGTAGGAGGCAGTGTAGGTGGCGCCCGGAGTCAACGTCACAGGGCTGGAAAAGGTCGCGCTCTGCCAGCCACTGGCAGTTTCGTTGGTAAATGTCAGGGTCGCCAGCCGCGCGCCGGTGCTGGACCACAGCGAGCCGGTATGGGTGCCGGTATTCTGGCTGCCCTTATAGAAGCGGATACCACTGACGGTGCCGGCCACTGACGTGCGGAATCTGACGCCGAGCTCGACCGCGGAAGCGTCGTTGGTGCTCACGACCGCAGGCGTCGCCGATCCGAACAGCGAGACATAGCTCGGTCCGCTGACCGTGATCGTGCGCCCAGTGGAAGGCGTTTCCAGGTTGACGCTGTCATCGACGGCGCGGGAACGAACCGTATAGGTGCCGGCAAGCTGCGGCGTCCACGTATACGTCCAATTCTCGTCGCCGGTTGCCGGATGCCAGCTTGCGCCGTTGTCGGTCGAGAACTCGACGCTGGCGATCACCCCCCCGATATCCGATGCGGTTCCGGAAATCGTTACAGTGCTTCCTGCGACAACGCTCGTGGGCGCCGTGAAAAGGGAGGTCGGGGCGGTCTGGTCGGTCGAACCGGTTGCGGCGACAAGCCCGGCCTGCAGCGTCCCCGGCTGTATGCCCATATCGGCAAGCAGATTGACCATTGCCTGCTGCACGCGCGCATCGGTGGGTGTCGGCTGAAGGTCGTGATTGTCGCTCAGGCCCCATGCCCAATAGACGGTTCCAGCACCGAAGACCAATGCGCCGCTCGGAGCTCGATAGAGCGTCAGATTATGGGTCGAAACGCCGCTGCCGGTCGTATTTCCGTAGTCGAGCAGATAAGTGCTTACCGGAATCGTCGTCGACGACAACTTGATCAGGCCGGCGGGATCAAAACCATTGTCGGGCGCTTCGTCCCACTCGTAGCCGAGATAGTTCTTCGTCAGCGTTGCCGTCTGACCGGGTTGCAGATTGGCAACGCTCGTGTCCCGCCAAAACCGCAGGTTGGCGTCATCGTAGGGAATCGTGATCGCCTGGAGATTGGAACCGACGTCATCGACCTGGAACATCGTCCCCGTCAGCGAGTTCTCCGGATTCCCTCCGCCGATCGCCGGCGGGCTGAGGCGTGGATCGCGAAAAGTCCCGGTCCACTCGCTGGAAGGATCGATACTGGCGCTGGGCGACCATGTCTCCTTGTAGCAGATCAGCGTGCGATAGGGCGTGCCGTCCGCGCTGATTGCGTTGCCCCAGCGGGTGCGCCAGTAGACTTCATTGCCGCTCCAGAACTGCAGGTTGACACCGGCATCGCGGGCTGCCTCGACATTGGTGCGTTGCTGACCGGACCAATACTCGTCATGGCCGACGTCGAGATACATCCTGTGATTCAGGAGCAGGCTGCCATAACGGTCAACGTCGACCCCCGACATGTAGGAGACGTCATAGCCGTTCTGCTCGAGCCAGTAGATCGCCGCATATTCGACGCCGAAAAGATAGTCCTGCGGGCCGGCATAGGTGCCGACTCCGCCGCGCGTCGCGATGGGCCGGTTGTAGCTGACCGCATAGGCGCGCCCCGCCCCCTGACCCGTCGCCGGACCGTTGCCGCCGTAGAAATTTGCCCCGCCCCAACCGTTATACGCCTGCCACGTTGTATCCGCAGTCTGGAAGACGATGTCGCTGTGGCTGCTGTCGTCCCGGACGATGAACGGGATGTGGTTCTGGCCGGCAGTTCCGTCCTGGCGCACGAGCTTGGCGATGTAGACGCCGGAGACAGCATCGGCGGGCACGGCCCATGACGCCGATACGGCCCAATTGCCGGCGTCCACCGTGCCGGTGGCGGCGTTGTACAAAGGCGCGGGCTGGTTCTGCAGTCCCGTGCGCTGAATCGTGGCGACCTTTCGCGCCCCCATGCCGCCATAGTAGCCGAGCCGATAGATGTCGATCCGATAGTTGTTGGAATTGGTGTCGATCTTGAAGCTGATCGTCTGGCCGCGATCGACGCTTATGTCGGTGGCGAAGCCCTCGATGTTCGAGTCGCCCGCGCCGACAATGCCCCACTCGCTTTCCGGATTGCCGGGCTTCTGGTTCTCGAGAACGATCGGATTGTTCGTGGCCGCGGCAAGATCCTGCGAGGTGGTCCTGGAGACAACCGCCCCTGTGGTGACCGAGCCGGACAGGATACCGATCTGGCCCGTCATCGTTCCGGTGCCGGTCTCCCCGCCTCCGGGCAACTGATTGCTCCACCCCTCCAAGGGCACTACGTTGCGCGATGATAGCGGATCGCTTATCGAGGCTCCGAAGAGAGCAGGACCGCTCGGCACATAGTCCGCTCCATCATACAGCCTCGTTCCCGGCAGTTGGCCGTCCGCCTGGAGAACGCTGCCGGCGGGCTGATCGAGCAGCCGTGTCGGGCAATTGATGTAGCCGCAACCCCCGCAACAGATGGCGTTGGAAATGGCAGCCGGCACAAATCCCACAAATGATTCGGCAATATCGGCAGTCAGCCTGGCCGAAGGAGCCGTCGCGTGGATGACCGTGCCGCTTGAAGTGGTCGATAAAGGTGCCAGGGGCGCTTCTGGCTCCGACGCCGCTGGGGCAGGACTTTGAAAGAGGTGAGAGGGATCGACGTTGATGCCCTCACCGGCTGCAGGCCGCGGCGAGCCGATCCCGAACGAGCCAGCACCCGGTAGCACTGTGCCGAGTGCCCGCGCGGCAGCGCCCGCCAATGACCAGGACGCATGAACGACGTCGGCCTGGCCGTGAGCCCCGGAATTGAGCCAGCCGCGTTGCCTGCGCAGGTACCCATGGTCGATCGCCGGATCGACCATGACGCCGTGCTCGTTCACAACTTGCACAGCCGGATCAGGCTGCGGGTAGCCTTCGCGCCTATGCGTGGCCTTACGCGACGTCGTTTTGCCGCCAGCGGCCAGCCACCTCAGAACCGACGAGCCGAGGGCAACGGAACGGAAATCCCAAGAACGATCATCACCCTGCATGCGATGACCTTTGCGGAACTACTTGGAGTTGCGCGGCAAGGTCAACAAAACTGACCTCTCAGTGATGTTCATGCCACACAGTACAAGTATAGCTGATATGGCAACAAATATACCGTAGCTACTTCGAGCAGGATCAAACGGTCGATCCAGGGCACCTGTCACGCGGCACGTTGGAGTCGATGCCGACATGCGGGCAACGCATGAAAACGCAATGGTCGTGACAAGCAGCGAATCGCACGACTGTACCTTGCCGTGTGCGGGTTCCGGGCGAAAGACTGGATTCAGACTGGACGCAAGCAACCGCTGTTTCAGCAGGCCTTATCGGGCATCCGACACCGTTCACGTGCCCTGTATCCTGCTGCGGCACATTGAAGAGAGCCTCCCGCGTGCCAGTGCCGACCGGGTATTCCTTCCGAAGCCATCACTCAGTTGTGCCCCCTGAATGCCGAGTCGGATGGACGACAAGACCGGGGTCCTGCGCCCAGAGCGACGGTCGCATCGATGGAATCGGTGCTGCCGCTCTGACCGCTTGTTTGGGCGTCGGCGTCAGAATTCCCGGAGCGGCCAGGTTGGCTGCCGCTCCCGGCGGAATTTCGGGGAATGCGGCCGGCTCGCTTCCGGGATAGAACGCGGTGAAGTGCGCCTGGCACGTCCGGCCACAAGGCCGAAATCTCGTCGCCGCGGCGGATGACGGCCGCCGCGGCGAGCAAGAGCTACTTGCCGAGCCAGGGATAACGTTCGGTGTCTTTCCCGGCATAGTCGGGATCGAGATAGATGAAGCAGCGCTGGATCTTCCAGTCGCGGATCTCGAAGACGTCACACCAGCGCCCCGCCTGCCATTCCGGCAGGCCTGCCCGCCACGGACCGTCCTGGTGCTCGCCATGGCTGGTGCCCTCGCAGACGACGAGGTCGCTGCCGGAGAAGATCCAGTTGAAATGCGAATAGTGGTGGGTGATCGACTTCAGCGTGCCGCCGACGTCGCCGAACATCCTGCCGATCTCGTCCCTGCCGTTGGCGAGGCCCCATTTCGGGAAGTAGACCTGCGCGTCCTCGGCGAAGAGCTCGAGGATCGACCCACCGGTCGAGGTCACCCCGCCATTGTCGAATGCCTTGAGATATTCGAGCGCGACGGATTTGCGCTGCTCGTCGGTCATGGTCTGCGTGCTGAGTGCCATGGTTGCTTCCTCCCGGTAGAACACTCTCTCAATGCCTGCTTTCGGCATTCGCGGCATTGGCCGCGAGATAAGCGAAGGCGAGGATCGGCCCCAGCGTCGCGCCGCCCGCCCAATAGGCCCTGGCCGATGCCGAGGCGACGCAATTGCCGACGCCATAGAGGCCGGCGATCGGCGTGCCGGTATGGTCGAGCACCTGGCCGTCGGGGCTGGTGACGGGGCCGCCCTTGGTGTCGAGATTGCCGCCGGTGAGCAGCGCCGCGTAATAGGGCCCCTCGCCGGCGATCGGATACATGGTCGGATTGGGCGCCGCCGGGCTTTCGGCGGCCGGGCCGTTGAAGAGCAGCTCGACCTGGCGTTCGCCGCGACGGAAATCGAGGTCCCTTCCTTCCCTGGCAAAGCCGTTGAAACGCTCGATCGTGGCGGCGAGGTTCTTCTCGAAATTCCCGGAGAGCGCCAGGCCGCCGATGCGGCCGGCATGTTTCTCCAGGCGTGCGCGGATATTCCGAGACAGTTCCGCCAGGGTCGCGCCCTTGATGACATGGCGGTCGTCGGCGCCCTCGGGCACGATGAAGCGGCCATACTCGTCGCTGGCCGAATGCTCCTGGCTGCGCCGGTCCCAGATCGCCGCCAGAACCAGGTTCGGATATTCCGATCTGGCCGGATCCCAGGCGAAGAAGGCCTGCGCGGATTCGTTGTAGGCGAGCTTCTCGTTGGTGACGCGCTTCCCGTTCCGGTCGACATAGATCATCGAATCGCCCGAAGGCGAGAAGGTGCCGATCAGCGCGGGATCGTCGGCCAGCGCCTTCTCCAGCACGATCGGACACATCCAGGCATAGTTCATGTTGCGCAGTTCGGCCCCGGCGGCCGAACCGATATGGACGAAATCGCCCTCGTTGCTGCGCGCCGCGCAGCCGCCGAAGACGGGCACGCTGAGGAAGTTCTTGCGCAGCGTCACATCGTGGGTGAAGCCGCCCGAGGCGAAGATGACGGCTTTCGCCGCCCTGAAGGCAATTGTCCTGCCGTCGGCCGTGTCGGCCTCGATGCCGACCACTCTGCCGTCGTCATCAAGGACCGTGCGCTGGACGCGGTGCCCGGTGCGGATGTCGACGCCGTCGGCCCGCGCCCGGTCGCTCATCGCGCGTACCGCGACCTCGCCGCCGTCGGACATGCTCTCGCGCGCGCCCTTGGGCAGGAGCACGCGGCCCTTGGGCGCCTTGTCTTCGGGCAGCTCGGCCCAATAGTCCGGCACGAAATCGCAGTGGCGATACTCCAGCGCGCCCTTTTTCGCGAGCAGTTCCGTGGCCGGCGAGGCATTGTCGTAGATCGCGGCGTAGGAATCATATTCCCATTGACTCATGCCCAGCGTCGGATGGTCGGGATCATAGGCCTCCGGACGCGACAGCCGCGCCATGTAGCGCAGGCAGTCCTCCTTGCGGTCCTCGATGCCGACCTCCCGCATATGCTTGTTGTTCGGCACCCAGTACCAGAAGGCGGCCTTCCTGGTGGTTCCGCCGAGTTCGTCGGCCTTCTCCAGGAGCACCACGCTGTTGCCGTGCCAGCGGCTGAACAGGGCCGAGGCGAGCCCGCCGGCGCCGCCGCCGACAACGACGATATCGGCCTCGACATCGAAGCTCCGGCGCCTGGCGGGAGCGGCGGATTTCCTTGAAATGGACGGCATGGCCTTTCCTCCTGCGGCATGGCGGGAGGTCCAGACCTCCCTTCGAAACACCGCATCGCTCGATCCGACCGGATCCTCTCCCGGCGATGCTGCGGCCACCCTGCCCGTTCGCAAAGCGCACGTCTTTCAAATCCCTGCCCTTTACAGATTCCTGTAGCGGAATGATCGGAGGCTGCAGGGTTCGGAACGAGACTATTGTAGCACACGCCGTAATCTGCGACCATCGCGTCGCGGGCAACCGGCTGGAGGAAGCCACCCGTTCGCAAGGCGAACAGATAAGATTTGCCGGTCCAGGGAGGACAGAGATTGGCTGCGGCTATCGGACGGGCGCGAGATGTCCGCTATGGCGGGCTGGAGCAGTTTCCGATCAGGGGCGGTGTCGGCGGCATCGATTACTGCATTGCCGGGTCACGTCCCTACGCGCTCGAATTCATGAACGGCGTCGACGTGATCTGCCTTCTGCTCGGTGACGTTGTTTCCACGACACGGTTCGAAGATGACGCCGAGGAGCCGCTGGTCTTCCGGGGCGAGACGGCGGCGTTCCATCCGCGGCGCGGCCGGGTTCGCGTCGCCGCGAGCCATGTCAGGCACGGCTTCATCGCCTTCAGCTATTCGGATGAATTCCAGACCGACGTCTGCGATGTCAGGCTGAGCGAGGCGCGTAGGGCCGGCAGCACGAACAATATCGGGGGCGGCTCGATACGACACCTGGCGCGTTATGCGCGGGAGCGCATGCGCGGCGAACGCTCCCTCGACCCGCTCGAACTGCAATATCTCGGCGGGCTCGTCTATCTGGAAACCATGAACGGGCTGCAGGCCGTCCGCCCGGCAAGGCGGGCCGGCCTGTCGGACGGCGAGTTCCGCCGCATCGCCGACTTCGTCGAAGCAGGGCTCGACGGCGATATCAGCTGCGCGCGCATCGCCAGGGCAGTCGACCTGCCGCTACGCGTGGTGTTCGACGGAATGAAGGTGCGAACCGGCCTGTCGCCCTACCAGTTCGTGCTGGCGCGGCGGATCGACAAAGCGTGCGAGCTTCTTGCCCGTTCCGACCTGCCGATCGCCGAGATCGCACTCGCCTGCGGCTTCGCCTCGCAACAGCATCTCACCGCGACGCTGTCGCGCAAACTCGGCAGCACGCCGCGGCGGCTGCGGGACAGATGAGGCGGGCGATCTCAATCGCCGGCGCCGCCCCTCCGGCCCGGTAGATAGCCGCGCATCCAATTGGACGCACACAGGTCGCTCCAACACTTTGACCCACGCTACGTGCCTTCGCGCCGACAGGCGTGAGCCACGCAGTCGCGCGCTCCGACGGCCGATACTATCGACCATCGATATGATATGATCCCCGTCGCGCAAAACCTGGGAGGAGGAGATGCATCCGCACTTGTCCGCTTTCGGGTCCGATGCTCTGGTACTCGCCGGTGTCCTGATCGCAACCAGCGTCGCCACAGCCGAGCCTGTCGTCTTCCATACGGCGCATTTTTCGGATGACGTCGTCATCAGCCTCAGCCTGGTCGGCGACAGCCAGTCCGCCGACCGCGACTATGATTTCGACGTACTGATCGGCCTCACCACGATCAGCCCCGATGGCCGGATCATCTATGCCGACCCGAGCAGGCACCCTGCGCGCGTGAGATGCGGCGCTCCCGCCAAGATCCTCGTCGGGGGCATCGAATACCCGGTCGGCGAGACGATGAAGGGCACCCAGCAGGAAAACTGGAAGCGGGATCTCTGGCATACCGTCTGCAAGACGCTTGTTTCGTGAGCGATACGATGCGGGTTCGTCCCTCCCCATGCTTCGAGCGGCGGGAGGGAAGATCCATTCGCCCCATGCTCCAATCACCTCACGCCGCGAAGGGCGTGTAGTCCACGTCGTAGCCGAAGTAGCGCGGACCGACGAGGGCAATGCCCTCCGGCGTCAGCCATTGCGGATTGCTGGGGAAGGCCAGCGCCTTCAGCCTGAGGCCGTAGCGTAGCGCATCCGCGGTGACCGGATTGCCGCTTTCGGCTTCGAGCAGCGTGATCAGGTCGGGTGTCGTCACCAGGATCTTGCCGTCGCGTTCGGCCATCAGGAACTCGTTCTGGAAGTCGAGCTTGAAGCTGTGGCCCTTCCATTCGTCGACGCCGTCGAAGCGCGCGGTGCCGCGGGCGAAGCCGCCGACAGTGCGGCGATCGATGTCCTTGGCGCGGCCGTGGAAGATGACCTTGGCGCCGAGCATTCCGACGATGGCGTCGACCGGATCGCCATGAGCGTGGCGGGTGTCACGCAGTGCGCGGCCAAGCTCTGCGCAGAGCGACAGGGTGCCGCGCACCACAGCCTTCTTCGCCACCGCACCGCTCATCGAATAGAAGGCGAGCAATGCGGAGCCCCCCATCTCGACGGTGGCGGCGCGCGCAAGGCGCTCTGTCCAGGCATTGCTCACCGTGTCGAGAACAAGTGAATTGCCCTTGTCGTCGCACAACACCATCGGGGTCGCGGAGACCCCGTGCAGGGTGAAGGTGACCATCTGCAGCTCGGGATAGGCGCGCCCCATGCCGTCGCCGTCGACCAGCGGCAGGCCGCTGGCGGCTGCCACCACGAAAGGAGTCGTGGAGTTCACGCCGCCGGCCTCGCCGCACAGCACCGCGTCGATCTTGCGGCCGAGAAGCTGCTCGAGCTGGCGGAAGGCGTTCATCAGTTCGTCGCCTTGCGGCAGCTTCTCCGTCATGACGGTCGGCGCGCCCATCATGCAGACGGGCACGACGAGCGCGTCGTCGGGCAGCTCGGCGACATCGACCAGTTTGACCGGCCCATGCTTCCTGATGGCCTGCTGCGCCATCAGCTTGCCGACATAGGGATCGCCGCCGCCGCCGGTGCCGAGGATGGCGCCGCCGGTCGCGATGTCCTCAAGATCGTCGGCATGGATCGTCCGAAGGATTTTCATCGTCTTGGTCCTTTCACGCGGCGATCGGGCCGGCCGCGAGCGGTCTGAACGTCAGGTCGGGATAACCGAAGGCTTTGGGGCCGACGATCTCCAGCGCCTTGGGCGTCTTCATCAAATCATGCACGGGAAGGCCGATGACGGCGATGCGCTGGCCGTAACGCAGGATCTCCGTGGTGATCGGCTCGCCCGTCTCGAGTTCGAGATTGACGATCAGGTCGGGCACCATGATCACCGGCTCGCCGTCGATCCACAGGACGAGGTTCTCGTTCTGGATGGCGATGCGTGCCTCCGAGCCCGCCCAGGCATCGATCCCCGCGAGGTGCGCATGTCCGCGCGCGAAACCGCCGGTGAGTTCGCGCCTGACATCGGTGACCTTGCCGGTGAAGAACAACTTGGCGCCCGTCGTCGCGACCACGCGCTCCACCACGTTCTGCCGTTTGGCGCGGGCGTCGAGCACGGTCTGGCCGATCCGGAGCGCCTGGGTGACGGTGTCGGGCACGGCGGTGCGGCGCACGAACTCCATCGACATCGGCGCGATGGCGAGCCCGGCTCCGGCGCCCATGCCGACGGATACGTCGCGGGCGAAACGTTCGAGCCAGAACATGTCGACCATGTCGCGGAACACCACGACATTGCCCTTGTCGTCGGCGATTGCCGCCGGCGCGGCCTTGGCGCCGTAGATGAAGAAGGTGGTCATCTGGACTTCGGGAAAGGCGCGGCCCATGCCGTCGCCGTCGACCACGGGCAGGCCGGCCATGGCCGCCGCGATGATCGGCTCCAGCGAGTTGGCGCCGCCGATCTCGGCCGAGATCAGGGCCGACATCTTCACCCCCGCGGCCTCCTCCACCGCGCGCATGGCGCGGTAGCACTCGCCGCCCTCCTCGACCTTCTCGACGCCGACGACGGGCGCGCCGATGCCGCCGACCTCGCCGATCCAGGCATCGTCCGGCAGCGCATCGAGCGGAACGACCCGGACCTCGGCGCCCTTGCGCATCAACTCGCGCGTGCGCAGCATTCCGATATAGGGATTGCCGCCCCCGCCGGTGCCGAGAAGTGCTGCGCCGATCGACAGCGGCAGGAGATCGGCTTCCTTCAGCAGATAGCCCTTAGCCGACATGGAGCTCTCCGACGGCTTTGATGCGCACGCGCGTCGCATTCCCGGGCAGATAGGCGAGCGGCACGTCCTCGACGTCGACAATCTCGATGCTGTCGCGCAGGGCTCCGGCCGCCACGGCCGCATCGACCGCGCGCTGCTTGGCGTCGGCGAGCGCCTGCTCGCGGCCGATCTCGGCCAGCGCATAGACGCGGTCGACCTCGCCGGAGACCTGCGCGATCGCAGCACCCACCGCATTGGCGACCGCGAAGTGGTGGGGCTTGATCACCTCCAGGCCGCCGATCGGACCGTCGACCAGGATCGAGCCGCCGCCGACCACGATGACGGGAAGCGGCTCGGGCGACAGGCGCGAGCGCTCGACGCAATCCTCCAGCATCTCCATGATCCTTGTCTGGGTGCGCGCGATCAGGTCGGGCGAGAGATGGGCGACCTTGGACCGGTCGCCGAAGTCGGCCCGGCCGGCAGCCGCCATGACATCGGATGTCGTCAGCGTCGAGCCGCCGAAGATCAGGGCATCGGTGACAAGCCGGTAACCGACCGAGGTCGGGCCGACCTTGATGCCGTGCTCGGTCTCGACCACATGCGAGCCGCCTCCCAAGCCGACCGAGAAGACGTCGGGCATGCGGAAATTGGTGCGCACGCCGCCGACTTCGACGGCGACCGTCGCCTGCCGCGGAAACCCCTTGTGCAGCGAGCCGACGTCGGAGGTGGTGCCCCCGATGTCGACCACGATCGCTTCGGAGACACCCGACAGGAAGGCGGCGCCGCGCATCGAATTGGTCGGACCTGAAGCGAAGGTCAGCACCGGGAATTTTTCGGCGAAAGCGGCATCCATCAGCGTGCCGTCGTTCTGGGTGAGATAGAAGCGGCCCTTGATGCCGGTCTCGGCGATGGCCTTGCGGAAGGCCTCGATCACATGGGCCGACAGGTCGCGCAGGCAGGCGTTCATGATCGCCGCGTTCTCGCGCTCCAGCAGCCCGATACGACCGATCTCGCTGGACAGCGTGATATGCGCGTCCGGCAGCGCCTTGGCGAAGATCGCACCCGCCTGCTTCTCGAACTCGCCGCTGACCGGGGAGAAGACCGAGGTGATGGCGATCGAGTTGATTCCCCTGGCCGTGATCTCGGCAGCGATGCCGAGCAGCTCCTTCTCGTCGAGCGGCGAGATGACACGGCCGTCGAATTCATTGCCGCCATGGGCGAGCCAGGCATGGTTGCCGATCGCCTGCTTCAGGTCCTCCGGCCAGTCGACCATCGGCGGCAACGAGGCCGTTGCCGGCAGGCCGAGGCGGACCGCGGCGGTCGGGGCAAGATCGCGGCGCTGCACGACAGCATTGGTGAAATGGGTGGTGCCGATCATGACCACGTCGACGACGCCGGCCTTCATGCCTGAAGCGTCGAGCACGGCCTTCAGCGCATTGACCACGCCGCTCATGACGTCGGCCGTCGTGGCGGACTTGACGCCCGCAATCACGCGCGGACCGTCCATGATGACGGCATCCGTATTGGTGCCGCCGACGTCGATACCTATCCTGATCATCTGGTCTGAACCTCGCTTTAGATTTCTAGCCGCCCTGCGCCTTGCGCAGGGCGAGCAGCTTTTCGGCTGTCGGGATCTCTCCGTCGATCAGCTCGATCTTCGGGCGCATCGCCTCCTCCTCCGCCGAGATGACGGGGACCGAGGCGAGGAGGAGCCGGGTGTAATCGTGCCGGGGATTGTCGAAGACGGCGGCGGTGTCGCCGGTCTCGACGATCTCGCCGAGATAGAGGATCCCGACCTTCTTCGCGAAATTGCGCATCAGGCTGAGATCGTGGGAGATGAACAGGAAGGTGAGGTCGAGCTGGCGGCCGAGATCGACCAGGAGGTCGATGACCTTCGCCTGCACGGAGACGTCGAGCGCCGAGGTCGGCTCGTCGAGCACGACCAGCTTCGGCGCCACCGCGAGCGCCCGGGCTATCGCCACGCGCTGCTTCTGGCCGCCCGACAGCTCGTGCGGGAAACGCTGCGCGAAATCGGCCGGAAGCTGCACCATCTCGAGCAGCTCGGAAATGCGCCGGCGACGATCGGAACGCGGATGGCCGTGTGCCTCTAGCGGCACCCCGATCGACTGTCCGACCGTGCGGCGCGGATTGAGCGAGGAGCCGGGGTTCTGGAACACCATCTGCACCTTGCGGCCATGCTCGCGCGTGCCGCCGGTGCCGATGATGTTTTCGCCGTCGAGGAAGATGTCGCCGCTGTCGGGGCGGGTGAGGCCCATGATCGTGCGGGCGATGGTGGATTTGCCCGAGCCGCTCTCGCCGGCGAGACCGTAGACCTCGCCGCGCTCGATCGAGAAGGACACATGATCGACGGCCTTCACCTCGCCGGCCATGCGGCCGAAGACGTTGCGCACCGGAAAGCTCTTGCAGAGGTCGACCACGTCGAGCATCGGCTTCATGCGACGCCCTCCGGCCGACCGAAGCGCGTGCCGCCGGTGAGGCGCGGCACGGCATCGATCAGCGCCCGCGTATAGTCGTTCCTGGGTGCTGCGAAGAGCTCTGCGGTCGCGCTCGCCTCGACCACGACCCCCTTGTTCATGACATAGACATAGTCCGACGTCTCACGGACCACGCCGAGATTGTGGGTGATCATCAACAGCGCCAGGCCGCGCGCCTCGACGAGATCCTTGAGCAGCTTCAGAATCTGCGCCTGGGTGGTGACGTCGAGCGCGGTGCCGGGCTCGTCGGCGATCAGGAGCCTCGGCTCGCTGAGCAGCGCCATGGCGATCAGCACGCGCTGCCGCATGCCGCCCGACAGCATGATCGGATAGGACCGCGTCACCCTTTCGGGATCACGCATGCGCACCTGGCCGAGCACCTCATGGACGCGATCCATCCGCTCGCGCCGGCCGCGGCTGCGGCCGAGACGCCGGTCGGCATATTTGAGGATCGTGCCCATCTGGTCGCCGATGGTGAAGACCGGATTGAGCGAGCTCATTGGATCCTGGAAGATCATCGACATGGCCGTGCCGCGCAGGGCCGTGCGCTCGCGCGCAGGCATCTTGAGCAGGTCGCGGCCATCGAAGACGATCTCCCCGCCCGATATGGTCGCCGGGGGATGGCGCAGCAGCCCCATGATCGCCTTCATGGTGACGGTCTTGCCGGAGCCGCTCTCGCCGACCAGCGCGATATGGCTGTGCGCCGGCACGTCGAGCGAGACGCCCTTCAGAACCCGGCTGGTCTGGCCGTAGGTGGTGAACTCCACCGAGAGGTCGCGAACGCTGAGCAGGGCCTCGCTCATCGCACGTCCTCCACGTCGAAGAGGTCGCGCAGCCCGTCGCCGAGCAGGTTGAATCCCAGCGCCACGAACAGGATGGCGCAGCCCGGCAGAACGGATTCCCACCAATAGTCCGGCAGGAAGGCAGCACCCGAGGCAACCATCGTGCCGAGGTCGGGCGTCGGCGGCTGGATGCCGAGGCCGAGGAAGGAGAGCGAGGCGCCGACCAGGATGACGAAGCCGGCGTCGAGCGATGTCTTGACGGCGAGCGCGGAAACGCAGTTGGGCAGGATCTCGCGGAACAATATGTGGAACTTGCTGGCGCCCAGCGTCTCGGCCGCCTCGACGAATTCCTGGGTGCGCAGCTGCCGCGTGATCGAATAGATGAGCCGCGTGTGCCAGGTCCACCAGAGCGCGGCGATGGCGAGCATGGCATTGACGAGGTCGGGCGAAAGCACCGCGGCGACAGCCAGCGCCATCACCAGCGGCGGGATGGCCAGCGAAATGTCTGTGATGCGCATGATGACGATCTCGACCCAGCCGCCGAAATAGCCGGCGAGCAGGCCGAGCACGGTGCCGACCGGAACGGCGGTGCCCAGCACGACGAGCGCGAGCAGGAGCGACACGCGCATGCCGAAGGCGACCCGGGTGAAGATGTCGCGGCCGACATTGTCGGTGCCGAACCAGTATTCGGCCGAGGGCGGCAGATGACGGGCGCGGAAATTGACGGCGGCGCCGACATGCTCCGGATAGGGCGTGATCAGCGGCGCGAAGATCGCGGCCAGCACGCAGATGACGACGATGGTCGCGCCGATCACCGCGGTCGGGTTGCGCGAGAAGCGGTACCAGTTCTGATAGGCGTTGGAGAGGCGGCGCGGGGCCTGTGCGATATCGGTCATCAGCGCCGCCCCCTGATGCGGACGCGCGGGTCGACGAAGCCGACGAGCACGTCGATGACCAGATTGACCATCACGAAGAACACGCCGGACACCATGACCACGCCCATCACGGCATTGAGGTCCTTCTGCAGGATGGTGCGGATGCCGTAGGCGGCCATTCCGGGCCAGGCGAAGACCAGCTCGACGACGAAGGCATTGCCGATCAGCGACGCGAATTCAAGGCCGAGGATGGTGAGCGGCGGCACGAAGCTCGGCCGCAGCATGTATTTGAACACGCGCAGCGGCTCGGGCACGCCGAAGGCCCGGCTCGCTTCGATATAGTCCTGGCTGGCGACGTCGATCATCGAGGAGCGGGTGATGCGGGCGATCTGCCCCATGGTGGCCGCAGCGAGCGCGATCGACGGCAGGAGCAGGTAGCGCAGCGCTTCCAGGAAGACGTCGAAGCGGCCGCGCAGCAGGGAATCGATGGTCAGCAGGCCGGTGATGTCGGCCGAGAACACCATATTCGGCGGCAGCCGGCCGGTGGTCGGCAGGATGTGCAGCACATAGCCGGCGAGGATCTGGAGGAGCAGCGCCAGGAAGAAGCTTGGCGTCACCGCGCTGAAGATGGCGATGAGGCGCACGACATTGTCCGGCCATCGGTCCTTCCAGCGCGCCGCCGCCACGCCCAAAGGGACGCCGAAGACGAAGGCGATCGTGATTGTGGCGAGCACCAGTTCGAAGGTCGCCGCGAATGTGTCGCGTATGTCGTCGTTGACGGGCCGTTCGGTGAGCAGCGAGCGGCCGAGGTCGCCCTTGGCCAGGCCGCCGATGAACATGCCGTATTGCTCGACAAGCGGCCGGTCGAGACCCAATGTCTGCTGAAGGGCCGCGACCTGCTCCTGGGTGGCTCGCGGGCCGAGCGCCAGGCGGGCCGGATCGCCGGGGATGGCGCGGGCGATCACGAAGATGACGACCGACAGGCCGGCCAGCACCAGAAGCGACCAGAGCACGCGCCGAATGAGGAAGAGAAGGAATTCCAACGATCCAGCTTTCGATTGCGTCAGCGTCGGGCTGTCTCGCGGTCGGGATCGAGTTCAAATCCCGAGGTCGGCGCGAGATACCCCTCATCCGACCGCGCTTCGCGCGGCCACCTTCTCCCACAAGGGGAGAAGGGGACACTGCGGCAACGCTTCCGCCAGTCGTCGACGTTGGTGACTTGCACAGCCGGCGAAGCCAAGCTCCCCCTTCTCCCCTTTTGGGAGAAGGGGGCCGCGCGCAAGCGCGGTCGGATGAGCGGTACTGGCCGTCCGGCGCCCGTTCCGCTCATCAGTTACTTGCAGGTCCAGCTGTAGCGCGTGAAGTCGTAGTCGAAGGACTGCATCGGCACGGCCTTGAAGCCGGTCAGGCACTTGTCCATCGCATGCTGCACGGTCTGGGTGAGCAGGAAGACGTCGGGCTGGATCTCGACCAGCTTGTGCTGGAGGTCGCGATAGATCTCGGCCTGCTTCTTGACGTCGCCTGTTCCGCGGGCGTCGTCGATCAGCTTGTCGATGTCGGGGTTCTGCAGCCATTCCATCGACATCCAGGTGCCGGCGGCCTTGGAATGGTATTGCGAGAAGAACATCGAATCCGGCGACGGATAGGTCGGGCCGTAGAAGATCTGGCTGACCGCCGGCGTGGTCTCCACCTTGGTGGCGAGCTCGGTAATGCGGTTCCAGGGATCGGACTGCTGGGTGACCTGGAAGCCGATCTGCTCGAGATTGGCCTGCATCAGGAGGCTGATCTCCTCCTCGAACTTGGTGCCGGCGACATAGCCCAGCGTGATCGGGATCGGCGCGCCGGCATATTTCGACTTGGCAACCTCCGCCTTGGCGGCCTCGAGGTCGTAGGTGGGCTCGGGGATGTCGTCGGCGTGGAAGTCGGCGAAGGCTTTCGGCAGCGGCGTCGACAGCACGCCGCCCGGGAAGATCACCTCGCGGACGGTCGCGTAGTCGGTGGCGAGCGCGATGGCGCGGCGGATGTGGACGTCGTCTGTCGGCGCGACCTTGGTGTTGAGCTTCAGATAGAAGGCCGTGGAGGTGTCCTCCGCGACGAGGTTGAAACGGCCCATGTCGACCAGCGCCTTGTAGGTCTCCGGCGACTGGTACTGGCTGGTCATGGTCAGTTCGCCCGATGCCGCCAGCGAGCGCACGGTCGCCTCGTCATTGGTGACGATCCAGCGTACCTCGTCGATGGGGCCTTCCGCGAAGCCCTTGTAGTAGTCCTTGTTGCGCACGATGGTCATCTGCGCGCCGCGATCCCAGCTCTTCAACGAATAGGCGCCGGCGCCGGCGACATTGGTCGCGAGCCAGGCCTGGCCGTCGTCGGAGCCTTCATGCGGCTTCACAGCTTTCTCGTTAAGGATGAGGATGGCGGGTACCGTGGTCAGGAACGGCGAGAAGGTTTTCGAAAGGGTGAACTTGACCGTGCCGACATCCACGGCCGTCACCGAGCCGGGTTTCAACACGTCCGCGAACAGGTTCGCCGGCCCCTGATTGATGCGCAGCAGGCGCTCCACCGTATAGACCACGTCGCTCGCCTGGACGGGCGAGCCGTCGGCGAACTTCGCGTCTGCGCGCAGCTTGAAGGTCACTTCCCTGGCGTCGTCGGAAACCGTCCAGCTCTCGGCGAGTTCCGGGATCAGATTGCCCTTCTCGTCTACGCTGACCAGTCCGTCATAGAGGTTCACCGCCGCCATATAGTCGGTGTAGTCGGAGATCTTGGCCGGATCGATGGTACCGAAGATCTGCACGGTGTTCATCGTCACCACGGTTTCGGCCGCTGCCGGCATCACGCCTGCGGCCCCCAGCATCAGGGCCGCCGTGGCGGTGGAAGTCAAATAGCCTCGTCTGATCATTGTCCGGTTCCCCTGTTGCACTCGGTTTCTTCTGTGTGCGGACTTGGCATCGCCCGCATCAGGGAGGAAAGGCCCCAACCTTCGACATCGAGGATGCCGGCCGGTCTTGCTTCTGTACGTCGGCAATTTCGTGCGGGCATCCTGTCGGTCCGGCAAGACCTCCCGATCCGGCCGGACTGACGACAGCTTCGCGCAATCGGCGGACCGGCCTCAAGTCGGCAAAAGGATAGGTTTTGCAGAAAATAGTCTAGGTTTGACGGAAGGGCCGCCGAGCCGGCGCAATACGCATCCAAGCCCCGGACTACGTCACGAGGCCGAGCGCCCTGGCGGCGCTGATCGCTTCCTTGCGTTTGGCGCAGCCGAGCTTGCGGTAGACATTGCCGAGATGGAACTTCACCGTCGCTTCGCTGAGCCCGAGCGTGTTGGCAATGTATTTGTTGGACCCGCCCTCGCAGATCATCAGCAGGATCTTGGTCTCCTTGCGCGACAGGCCCATCTTGGCGCCGAGCGCATTGGCGGGCAGGCTGCCGCCGCGCAAACGGCGCATCACCTGGCGCACCGGGGTCGACGTGTCGAGGAATTCGCTGATGCGCTTGTCGTCGATGAGCTCGGTAAGAAACATGCGCTCCTCGGCGAGCGGCGCGACGGCGCCGAGGCGCGAGGCATTCTCGAAGGCCTTCTGCAGCAGCGCGCGGGCACCGGAGAGGTTGCGCTGCCGCTTGCAGACGTAAGCCAGCCAGATGCCGAGACCGATGCGCTGCCGCTCCGTCAGATGCAGGCTGTTGAGCATGGCGAGCAACTGGCGGTCGAGATTGGGCCTGGTCGGCATCTCGTTGACGAGATGTCGGAGCCAGATCAGGGCCAGCGCGATCTCGTCGCGGTCGGTCAGCCGGGGCAGCTCGTCGCAGGCGGCGAGCACCCAGGCCTTGGAGATGCGCGACTGGATGGCGCCGAGCCGTTCGGCCGCCTCCTGCCACCGGTTGCCGTTCTGGAGGACCGCCGCCTCGCGGATCTCGATCATCTCGCGGAACTGGCGATTGCTGACCTGATAAACGCGCCAGCGGTCGAGAAAGCTGCGGGCCGCGATCGTCGAGAAGTGCTCGCCGAGCGCCTGGCTGCCGTAGTGCAAGGCAAATTCGATCAGGCTCGGCCAGATCTCGCCATGCGAAAAATCGTCGAGCTCGAGGCTGAGGAAACGCGCCAGCGGCTCCGGCTTGCCGCCCTCATAGTCTATGCAGGCCTTGAGCAGCGTGAGCAGCCGCTGATCGTTCGGGCTGTCGAAGGAGGTGGCAGCGAGGCAGCCGGCGGCATCGACGGCATGTTTGCGTGCGGTCAGGGCATCGCCCATCATCAGACGCATGATCGCCCGGTGCAGCGCGATGTAGAAGGACAGGATCGGGGCGCGGGCCTGCTCGTAGTGGTATCTGGCGCGCGAGGCCACGTCGTCGGCCTCTGCGAAGCGGCGACTGCGCATGTAGAATTCGAGGATGGCGTTGTAGAAGCTGCCGCGCTCGAGATGGGCATCGGAAGGGAATTCGGCGAGCAGGGCAAAGACCTGCTCCAGCAAGGCGTCGCTGAAGAAGACATCCTCGTAGATCAAGAGCACGAGGCGGAAGGCGCGGAACTCCTTCGGGAAGGACGAGCCCGGGACCAGCGCCTTGGACGGATCGTTCGCCGCTTCACCGTAGCGTTCGGAGAGCAGACGCCGTGCCAGCGCCACATCGCCGCGCTTGCAGGCCTGCAGTGCGAGGCTGATGACCAGCACGTCGTGCCCCATCGCGTATTCGATGGGAAAGCCGGCGAGCACGCGGTCGAAGGCGTCAGGGCCGTAGTAGTAGATGAAGAAGCGATCGGTCGCCTCGATGAAGGTGGCAAGCGCAAGATCGAGGAAGCCGGCCTCCTGGAAGGTGGTGATCGCCTCGGTCATGCGGCCGCGCGCGGCATAGGCTTCCGCGACCGCCCTGGCTTCCTCCGGTTCGCGGCAACGCCCGATGAGCACAGCGTCGATCGCAGCGGCGAGAGGCTCGCGCAGCGCTTCCACCGAGAAGACCAGGCCGCCCTCAGGGCCACGCCGGGCGAAGGGCGCCAGCAGTTCCTCGTCGCCCGCGGCCGCCGTGCCGCCGGCGAGCAGGTCCTTCAACCCGACAAGCGTGGCTGACGGCAGCGGTTCGAGGATCTCCGTCCCCAGGAATTCCCGCAGGACCTCGCCATCGGGCAGGCGTCCGCCGAAGCGCCCGACCAGCAGCGGCCAGCCCCCGCTCGCCGCCATCATGCGCTGAGCCGCGGCGGATCCGACGAGACCCGCCAGTTCGTCCGTATCGAACAGGAGGTCCAGCGTGCCGAGGCAGAAGGCCCGGCCGTATGTCACAGCGCGGGGAAGGCCGGGGAGATGCGCTTCCGGCCGTTTGGCGACCACGATGCGACCCTGACCGGCAAGGAAGCGCTCAGGCAGGGCTTGCGGCGATAGAGCGGGCGGAATGTCCCAGAGCATGATGCCATCGCCATTCGCGGGCGCGGAGTCGCCCATATGCACTGTCGTGCCAAGTCGACCGGCGAGCTCTGCAAGGATCGTCGACTTGCCCGACCCCGCGGCCGCCTCCAGCACGACCACCGGCTCTGGCCGGCCGAGAACGAGCTCGACGAGCCGGCGGCGCGGCAGGAGGGTCCTTCCGGCAATGTCACGCGTCGATGCCAGGCGCATCCGATGGGCTTCCCGTTCGACAGACGAGAACGCCAGAGCACGGGCGGGAGATCAAGCGGAGATTGGGCTTTCGGCGACGTTGAGCCTAAGTTCCGAAACAGGAAGTGCCGATCCAAATACCCCTCAACCGACCTCGCCCTTTCGGGCGAGGCCACCTTTTCCCACAAGGGGAGAAGGCAACGCTGCGGCAACGCTTACGCCAGTCGTCGATGCTGGTGATTTGCAGAGCGCGCGAAGCTAGGCACCTGCCTTCTCCCCTTGTGGGCCCCTTGTGGGAGAAGGTGGCCGCGCCCACGGGTCTTGCCTCCGGCAAGCCCGAGGACAGGCTCCGCGCGGTCGGATGAGGGGTATGCTTCAACGCCTGCCGGTCTGCGGCCAAAAACCCCTTACTCACGCGATCAGCGGCAGGAGGCGCCGGACCTCCGACAGCAACTCGGGGATCGCGCCGGCGTCGCCGGAGAGGTGCTTCAGCAGATATTTCTGGAACAGCCCGTCGAAGACGGCGTAAAGCGCGGCGGGGGTGACGGCCGGCTCGCGGCCGCCGAGTTCGGCGAAACGCGACGCCACGCGCCACACCATGTCCTCCAGGCTCTTGTCGATCTCGGTCACATCCTGGCGGAAGGCGTCCTCGAACATGGCCTGGGAGCGCAGGTCGTACCAGAGGCGGTGCATATGCGCCTCCTCGCGGATCGTCTCGCCGAGCTTCTCCAGGAAGCCCTCGATGAGCTCGGCCCGGCTCTGCGCCTCGGCGGTGACCCGGTCATAGCGGGTGACGCATTTCGCCTTGTAGTGCCGGACCGAGCAGCAGATCAGATCGACCTTGTCGGTGAAATAGTAATGGAGGACGCCGTGGGTGAACTCCGACTTCTGCGCGATCTCACGCAGGCTGGTCCTGGCGTAACCCAACTCGGCGAGCGTCTCCAGCGCGGCCTCGGCGAGTTCGAGGCGCCGGGCGCTGAACTTGTCGACGGGCAGCCGGCGGCCCCGGCCCGTGGGCTTGGTTGCGCGCGGCGCGGTTCCGATCGTCTGCCGTTCCATATCCATCCGCATTCCCGTCCGAGACTTCGGTCTCGCCCTCGAGCCGTCGGCCTTTCTTCCATGAAGCGCCTATTTTGACAAGCGTCAAGGTTTTGCTTGACAAGTGTCTAGTCTTTGGACGATCGTCACGACATTCTTGGCCATCTGTCAAGAAAACCGATTGCGCGGAGCGTGAGGAGCGGCGCGCAAAGGGAGGATTGCCTTTTCAGGAAGATAGTGCCGCGGGCGTTGCCCGCTGGCGAGGCTGCGGCTCGCGCCGCGGAGCGACGGCGCGTGCGCGAGCCACTGATATCGAGAACTCAGGAGGAGCGAGACGATGAGCGAAAAGAGACTGACCGGCCGCAAGGCCCTCGTAACCGGCGGCGCGCGCGGCATCGGCGCGGCGATCGCCCAGGCGCTGGCGGATGCCGGCGCTTCCGTGATGATCGGCGATATCCTTGCCGACCTCGGCAAAGAGACCGCGGCCGGCATCGCCAGATCGGGCGTGAAGGCCGGCTTCGTGGCGCTCGACGTCACCGACGACGGGCAATGGGAGAAGGCCGTCTCGGCCACCGTCGAAACGCTCGGCGGCTTCGACATATTGATCAACAATGCCGGCATCGAGATCACCTCGCTTGTGGTCGATCTCAAGGCCGAAGACATCCGCCGCATGCTCGACGTCAACGTGCTGGGAGTAGCGCTCGGCATGAAACACGCCTTCCGCGCCATGCGGCCGGGCGGCGCGGCGGGCGCCGGCGGCGCCGTGGTCAACGTCGCCTCGGTCGCCGCGACGATCGCCTTCCCGGCGATCTCGGTCTATTCCGGCACCAAGTCGGCGGTCGACCGCATGACGCGCGTCGGGGCGATGGAAGCCGGCAAGCTCGGCTACGGCGTGCGCGTCAACTGCCTCTATCCGGGTCTGGCGCCGACAGAAATGGGCATGAAGCTCGCCTCCGACATCGTCGCCGTCGGCCTCGCCCCTGACGTCAACGCTGCCGTCGGTTCGGTCGTCGAACAGACACCGCTCGCCCGCCTGGCCGAGGTCGGCGACATCGCCGACGCCGCCGTCTTCCTGTGCTCCAACGAAGCGCGCTTCATCACCGGCGCCGGCCTGCCGGTCGACGGCGGCATGGGCATGTAAGGCTGGTACCGATGGGCCTCAATCGCCGGCGCCGGGCCGCTTGGCTTTCGCGCCAACAGGCGCGGCGCGCAGTTGCGCGCTCCTGCGGTCGATGAAATCGACCGCTGGCATAACACCCAATCTCTGGAGGAAAACAAATGACCGAGAAAAGACCCGTCGTCGTCTACGGCGTCTCCGGCTACACCGGGCGCCTGGTCTGCGAATATCTGAGGGAATACAACGTTCCCTTCATCGCCGCCGGGCGCGACAAGGCCAAGGTGCAGGCCGTCGTCGACAAGATCCCCGGCATCGAGACCGCCGACTATGAGGTGGTCGAGGTCGAGCACACGGTGGAGGCGCTGACCAAGCTGTTCCGCGGCGCCAGGGTCGTCAACAATGTGGTCGGCCCGTTCATCAAATATGGCAGCGAGGTCGTGGAAGCCTGCCTTGCCGCCGGCTGCCACTACACAGACACGACCGGCGAGCAGGACTGGGTGCTGCACGCCCAGCAGACATGGGGCGAGGCCTTCGCCAAACAAGGCCTGCTGCTCTCGCCCAATCTCGCGCAGATGTACACGACCGGCGAGATCGCGGCCAATATCTGCCTGGAGACGCCCGGGCTCGATACGCTCGACATATTGGTGTTCTGGAAGGGCTTTCCGACCTACGCCTCGACCCAGACCATCTTCACCATCCTCAAGGCGAAATGGTACTATCTCGAGCAGAACAAATTCGTCGAATGGGACGTGACGGCACGCGCCGACGTGGCCGTGCCGGGCCAGCATGAGACGGCGATCGCCGTGCCGTGGGGCGGCACCGCCCATCCGGTCTGGTTCAAGAACGATCCGCGCGTCTCCAACTGCCGCGTGATGGGCGGCGTGCTCGCGCGCCCGGTCATGGAGGGCGTGGTGCAGACCACGCAGATGGTGAAGGAGCAGATCAGGCCGCTGCCGTTCGACCAGCAGGAGAAGGCGCTGGCCGACATCGCCGCGACGGTGCAGGCGGCAATGCCGCCGCGCGAGAACCCGCGCATCAACACCTCGATCGATTCCGTCCATGCTTCGGGGCCGCTCGGGCGCGCGCATTGCGTCATCCACGGCAACTGCAATTACAAGCAGACCGGCATGCTGCAGGCCTATGCCTCGTTCTCGCTGCTGCAGCAGCCGCCCAAGCGCGACGGTTTCGCCTCCGGCTGCCAGGCTTTCGGCCATCGCGAGTTGCTCGGCCAATTGCGCAGCTTCGGCCTGGTCATGAACCCGATCCTGACCGTGCACAACTGACGGCATGCCGGCGCGGGCGTTCGTTCGCGCCGGTCGAACAACGGCAGGAGACGGCGATGCGGCTGATCGACTATCTCGACAAGGGCGCTTCCCTCGGCGCCGGTGCTCCCTGCCTGACGGCAGGCGCGAAGGACCTGTCCTATGGCGAGGTGCAGCGCCTCAGCTACCGCGTGGCGCGGGGCCTTGCCGGCTCCGGCGTGGAACCCGGCGACAAGGTGGCGATCCTTTCGAGCAACGACCCGATCGCATTCTCCTGCGTCTTCGGCATCGCGCGCGCGGGCGCCGTATGGTGTCCGATCAACCCGCGCAACGAGATCGCCGAGAACCGCTTCATCCTGGACGGCTTCGATTGCCGCCTGCTGATCTTCCACTCCAACTATGCCGCCATGGTCGAGGCCATGCTGCCCGACCTGCCCAAGCTGAAGAAGGTCGTCTGCCTCGATGCCGGGCTCGGCTTCGCCTCGTCCTTCGAGGACTGGCTCGCCGGCATCGACGACGCGCCCTTCGATCGCACGCCGCCCGACGACCTGGCCCTGATCCCGGGCACCGGCGGCACCACGGGAAAGCCCAAGGGCGTGATGCTGTCGGGCCGCAACATCGAGGCGATGACCGCGCTGACCCTCATGGGTTATCCGTTCAAGGGCCGCCCGGTCTATCTGGCGCTCGCGCCGCTTACCCATGCGGCCGGGGTGCTGTGCTTCCCAATCATGGCGCTCGGCGGGCGGATCGTCATCATGGCCAGGCCCGACATCGGCGAGTTCCTCGATCTCATCGAGCGTCACAGAGTGACCCACACCTTCCTGCCGCCGACGGTCATCTACATGCTGCTCGATCATCCGAAGCTCGCCGCGACGGATCTCTCCTCGCTGCAATGCTTCTGGTACGGGGCCGCGCCGATCTCGACCGCCCGGCTGGCCGAGGCGCTCGAGCGGATAGGGCCCATGGCCCAGCTCTTCGGCCAGACCGAAGCGCCGATGATGATCTCGATGATGGCGCCCGAGGACCATTATCTGCCAGATGGCTCTGTCGCGCAAAAGCGCCTGGCTTCTGCTGGCCGACCCGGCCCACTGGTCCAGGTCGCGATCATGGACGCCGAGGGCCGCCTTCTGCCGTCAGGCGAGCGCGGCGAGATCGTGCTGCGCGGCTCGCTCGTCATGGAAGGCTATTACAAGAACCCCGAAGCCACGGCCGAGGCGTCGGCCCATGGCTGGCACCACACCGGCGACATCGGCTATCTCGACGAGGACAACTATCTCTACATCGTCGACCGCGCCAAGGACATGATCATCACCGGCGGCTTCAACGTCTATTCGGTCGAGGTCGAGCAGGCGCTTCAGGCGCATGAGGCGGTTCAGGATTGTGCCGTGATCGGCCTGCCCGACGAGAAATGGGGCGAGCGCGTCGTCGCCGTGCTGCAGCCGCGGGCGGGCAAGGAGATCGATGCCGCCGCCGTGGCGGCCTTCGTCAAGCAGAAGATCGGCAGCGTCAAGACGCCCAAGCAGATCGAGGTCTGGGACGACCTGCCGCGCTCGAAGGTCGGCAAGGTGCTGAAGTCGGATATCCGCGCCACACTGCTCGCGAGGAGAAACAGCTGAGACAACTGGCGACGTCGTCGCCGGGTCGGCAAGATCACGTTCTGGTCTGGCACTCCGGGACAGATAGCAAGCGCTCGTCCTGTCGTGAACGGATTGTTGAATTCCGTTCTGTTTCAGTCGGATAAGAGGTTCGGCGACGCCGCGAAACGCCCCTCATCCGGCTGCCGCCACCTTCTCCCCGCATCGCGGGGAGAAGACCGATGTCTCCACCGGCTTCGCCACTCGCCAGCGTTGCGGATCGAGCGTCATCGTCGCGGCAGGCGGTCTTCTCCCCGCATTGCGGGGAGAAGGTGGCGGCAGCCGGATGAGGGGCTTCTCGCGACGGTCGAAAACACCGAGGCCCGTCAGGCTCGGTCGACGCTCTCCAGGAAACGGGCGAAGATCGGATCGAACTTCTGCGGCGCATCCCAGAAGGGCGCATGGCCCGACTTCTCGATCCCGTGGGTCCTGCCCTCCCACAGATTGGCGTAACGAACGCGGGAGACGAAGCCGAGGTCGACGAAGGGCTCTTCGATGCCGTTGACGACGGCAAGCGGCACCGTCGCCGTAGCGACGATGACGGACTGGTCCTTGCCGCTGCCGGCGGCGAACTTCTCGAACATCAGCCGGCGCGCGCGCCCGTCGGTGCGCGCCACCATGGCGTGAAGCTCGGCGTCATAGGGTTCGCGGCAGGTGCTCCTGGCATAGGCTTCGGCGTCGGCCTCCGAGAAGACCTCCTTGCCGGCGAGCCCCATATGCGGGCTCGGCTTGAAGCCCTCGCCAACCTGCGAAGGGGAAACGGGCGGCGTCCCGGTGATCATCAGGCCAATCATGCCGGGGAAGCGGTCGATCATCTCCAGCCCGATATGGCCGCCCAGCGACCAGCCGAAGACGATCGCCTTGTCGATCTCCAGCCGGCGCAGCACCTCGACCATGGCGTCGGCATAACCTTCCATCGAGTAGCTGCGGTCGGGGTCGATCGCGTCGGAGGACGCGCCGTGGCCCGGGAGATCGGGCGCGATCATCCTGTAGCGCCCGCCGAGCGCGCCGTTCATCTGGTTGCGGAACACCAGGCCGCAACTCGAATTGCCGTGGATCATCAGCACCGGCGTGCCTGTGCCGCCGCTCTCGCGGACCGCGATTTCCCCGTGGCTCGTCTCGACCGTCTTTTGCGAAACCGTCATTCCCGATTCCCCTTCCCTCACAGGCAAGACCTAATCCAACGCTCCCGTGCCGGGCAAGAGCAGACACGCTTTTCGACGGGCAGGGCATGAAACTATCTTTTCAAGCTGATCGTCCTATGCATAAATTGTCAATCGAATAACGCTCATCACAACAAGCTGACGTCAACTGGGGCAAGACAGGGGAACCTCATGAAATCGACTTCTATTTCCGGCACGCTCAAGCGTCGCGCCACTCTCGCCGCGTCGGCTCTGGCGCTCGTCGTCGGCATGGGCACCGCCGCCTTCGCCGACGTCGTCAAGATCGGCCTGCTCGCGCCGCTGACCGGCCCGGCCGCTGCCGACGGCCAGGAATTCCAGCGCGGCGCGCAGATGGCGATCGACGAGGCCAACGCCGCCGGCGGCATCGACGGCCACACTTTCGAGCTGGTGATCGGCGACGTGAAGGACCAGTCGGCGGCCAATGTGACCAGCGCCGTCGAACGCCTGCTCGGCGACCCCGACGTCCATTTCATGCTGACCGGCTATGCCAGCCTGACCAATTTCGAGATCGACAACATGGCGGAAGCGGAAATGCCTTACATGCTGGCCGCCACGTCGCAGCAGACCAGGGACATCATCGCGCCGGATCCCGACAAATATGGCTGCTGCTGGTCGCTGACCCCGTCCTTCGACGCCTACAACACCGACGTCACCTTTTTCGCGGAGAAGCTGGCCAAGGACGGCAAGATCGCGCTGGCGTCCAAGAAGGTCGCCGTCATCTCCTCCGACAACGCCTATTCCAAGACGATCTCCGAAGGCATGAAGAAGACCTTCAGCGAGAACGGCTGGACCATCACCGTCGACGAGATCGTGCCGTTCGGCGAAGTGACGGACTGGCGCGCCATCCTGGCGAAGGTGCGCGCCGACGTCCCCGACGTGGTGATCAACACCGACTATCTGCCCGGCAACTCGGCCTCGTTCCTCAATCAGTTCCTCGAGCAGCCGACGAAGAGCCTGGTGTTCCTGCAATATGCGCCGAGCGTGCCCGAATTCGTCGAACTGACCGGCGCCAAGTCGAACGGCGTCGTCTACAATCTGCTCGGCGGACCGCTGACCTCGCCCAAGAACCCGCGCGCGGAAGAGGTGTCGACCAAGTTCAAGGAGAAATACGGCGTCGAGAGCGGCACCTACGGCGTCGGCCTCTACGAGATGGTCAACGTCTATTTCGACGCGCTGAAGAAGGCAGGCGATCCCGCCGACCACGCCGCCGTGATGAAAGCGATCGGCGAGACCGACAAGCAGGTCGCCGCCGGCCGGCTGAAGTTCGACCCGGCCACGCATCTCGCCATGCAGGGCGACGACTACATCCCGATCACCTTCTTCCAGATCTGGGACGGCCAGCGCTCGCTGATCTCGCCGGAGAAATACGCGACCGGCGAGTTCAAGCCGCAGCCCTGGACGAAATAGCGGCATGGCTCTGCTCGAGGTCGAAGGCGTCGCAAAGTCCTTCGGATCGCTCAGGGCCGTCGACGACGTCTCCTTCAAGGTTGAGGCCGGCGAGATCTTCGGGATCGCCGGCCCGAACGGCAGCGGCAAGAGCACGTTGTTCAACGTGATCACCGGCATACCGTTCAAACCCGACCGGGGCGTGATACGTTTCGACGGCACCGAGATCCAGGGCAAGTCGGGCAACGCGATCGCGCGGCTCGGCCTGGCGCGCACATTCCAGCGCGAGACCAGCTTCGACGGTCTGACCGTGTTCGAGAACGCGCTCATCGGTTCGAGCTACGGCAAGCCGGAGCGGCCGGCGGCCGAAGCGCGAGCCTCTGCCGCCGAAGCGCTCGAATTCGTCGGGCTCTCTTCGGCCTCCTTCGGGCGGCTGGCGGGCGAGCTTTCCGTCTTCGACCGCAAATGCCTGATGCTCGCCACCGCCATCGCCATGCAGCCGAAGCTGCTGCTTCTCGACGAGCCGGCGTCGAGCCTGACCAAGCCGGAGATCGAAAGCTCGATCGGCCTGATCCGGCGTACGGCCGAGCGCGGCATCACCATCGTGCTCATCGAGCATGTGCTGACATTCCTGATGAGCCTGTCGAGGCATCTCCTGGTGCTGAACCAGGGCCAGGTGCTGGCATCAGGCGATCCCAAGGCCGTGATCTCCGACGAGCGCGTGGTGGAGGCCTATCTCGGCAAGCGGAGGCCCGCCGCATGAGCGATGCTGCCTTGCTCACAGTCGAGGGCGTTACCGCCGGCTATGGCCGCGTCACCGTGCTGCACGGCATCTCGCTGGATGCCGGGCGCTTCGGCAATGTCGGCCTGTTCGGGCCGAACGGCCACGGCAAGACCACCTTGCTGCGGGCCGTTTCGGGCCTGGTCGCGCCGAAGAAAGGGACGATCCGCTTCGACGGCGAAGACATCACCGGCCGCAGCGCCCGGGCGATCGTGGCCACGGGCCTCATCCATGTGCCGCAGGGCAACCGGCTGTTTCCCGACCTGACGATCGCCGACTGCATGGCGCTCGGCGCCTTTTCGCCCCGGGCCAGGCCGCATGAGGCGGCGAACCGCGAGAAGGTCGTGAAGCTGTTCCCGAAGCTCGGCGAGCGCTGGCGCCAGCGCGTGCGCACCCTTTCGGGCGGCGAGCGGCAGATGGTGTCGATCGGCACCGCGCTGATGAGCCATCCGCGCCTGCTCATCCTCGACGAGCCGACACTCGGCCTGTCACCCAAGGTCAAGGACGAGTTGTGCGCGGCCGTGCTCGACATTTCGCAGAGCGGCGTGCCGCTGATCGTGGTGGAGCAGGACATCGAATTCCTGCTCGAGCTCTGCCAGCAGCTCTATCTCGTCGACCACGGCACGGTGGCGACGGAGATCCGCCCCGGCGAAAGCATCGAGCACGCCGAGATCATGGCCATGTATTTCGGACACTGAGTATTTCGGACACTGAGATGGGCACCTTTGCGGACATCTTCTTCGGCGGCCTGTTCCAGGGATCGCTCTATGCCATGATGGCGGTGGGACTCGCCCTCGTCTGGACGACGATCGGCGTGTTCAACTTCTCCCATGGGGTCTTCATGATGCTCGGCGCCTATCTCGCCTGGCAATTCGTCGCCATCGGCCTGCCTGCCGCGGTCGCCTTCCCGCTGGCCGTGATCGTCATGGCCGGGGTGGGCTGGATCCTGCAGGCGAGCGTCGTGAGGCCCCTCATCGGCCGTCCCAACATCGTGCTGGTCGTGGTCATCACCACGCTCGCCGCCGGCTCGCTTGTCGAGAACGGCGCACTGGAAATCTGGGGCCCTCGCTCGAAGCAGCTGCCCAGCCTGATCGACGGCAGCACCACCATCGCCGGGGTCGGGGTCTCGCTCCATCAGATCGCCATCATCGTCATCACGCCGCTGATCCTGGCCGCCCTTTGGTCGTTCCTGAACCACACCCGGCTCGGGCTGGCGCTGCGCGCCGTCGCCCAGAACGAGGACGCCAGCCAACTCGTCGGGCTCAACGTCAAGGCCCTCTACGGGCTGGCCTTCGCCATCGCCGCCTCGCTGGCCGGGCTCGCCGGGATCTTCATGGGCGGCTATCGCTTCATGAGCCCGGTCATGGGCGCCGACCCGCTGCTCAAGGCCCTCATCGTCGTGGTCTTCGGCGGCATATCGAGCATTTCCGGGCCGATCTTCGCGGCCTATCTGATCGGGTTCTTCGAAGCCGCGTGCAACTATTATTTCGGCCTCTACTGGACGCCCGCGCTGCTCTTCATCGTGCTCATCCTGACGCTAATGGTGCGGCCGGAAGGCATCTTCGCCGGCCGCTCGCGAGGCCTTGCATGACGACCGCAACCGCCGCACTCCCGCTTCCCGCCGCCCCGGGCCGCACGCCCTGGAGGAACGAGGCTGTCGGCTTCACGCTCGGCTTCCTGCTCTTGGCGCTGCTGCCTTTCGTGTTCACCGACACCTACAGCCGGCACGTGCTGATCATGATCTTCACCTACGCCATCGTGGCGTCGAACTGGGATCTGAGCCTGGGTTACGGCGGGGTGTTCAATTTCGGCCATCTCGCATTGTTCGGCATCGGCGTCTACGCCTACAGCCTGCTCACCAAGCTTGCCGGGCTCGACCCGTGGATCGCGATGCTGGCGAGCGGCGTCATCGCCACGCTCGCAGCCGCGATCGTCACGATCCCGATCCTGCGGCTGAAGGGCATCTACATCATCCTGGTCACCTTCGGCTTCGCCCAGCTCGTGATGCAGATCATCCTCAGCCAATCGGAATATACCGGCGGCACACAAGGCATCGTGCGGATCCCCGGCCTCTACTGGTTCGACCACAACATGGTCCGCGACGGCAAATTCGCCTATTTCTACATAGCGCTCGCGCTTCTGGTGGCGAGCACTCTGTTCCTGCGCCTCTTCGTGCGTTCCCGCGCCGGCGCCGCGATCGTGGCCCTGCGCGACAATGAGGAATATGCGGTGAGCCGCGGCATATCGCTGGTGCGCCAGCGCCTCGTCACACTCGCCGCCAGCGCCTTCTTCACAGGCATCGCCGGCGCCTTCTACGCCGCCTATCAGCGCAACGCCTCGATCGACGTCTTCGGCATGAGCATCGCCACCGTCATCCTGTCGATGGTGCTGCTGGGCGGCGCCGGCACGATCTACGGCGCGATTGTCGCGTCCTTCGTGCTCACCATCTTCTCGGAAGCGATGGCCGATTTCGGCGCCTGGCGGCCGATCATCACCGCGGTGCTGATCATCACCATCATGCTCGCCTATCCGAGCGGGCTTGTCGGGATGATCCGCTCGGCCTGGACGGCGACGGCCGGAAGGGCCAAGCGCGCGGATTGACAGGCGCAACGTTTCTCCCCCCTTGAGGGCCCACAAGGAGGGAGACTGGCTGCCCAGCAGCCAGAGGGGGTTCGAGCGGCAGTGCTCGACGTTAGTACTTACGTCGAGTCCAGCGGAGAGGACCCCACCCGGCCGCGGAGCCTGTCCTCGGGCTTGCCGGAGGCAAGACCCGTGGGCGGCCACCCTCCCCTCAAGGGGAGGGAAACGACGGCGCTACCTGCGCACCCCGCACCAGTCGATGACGGTTGCGGCGATGACCTTGGTGGTCTCCACCAGCGAACCGATGTCGATGAACTCGTCGACGCCGTGGAAGCCGTCGCCCGAGGGGCCGTAGATGACGCCGTCGACGCCGGCCCCGGCATAATGCGCGGCGTCGCACACGGCGACGAAGCCGCGCACCTCGGGCGCCTTTCCGAGCCGCGTCTTGTTGGCGACCAGCGAGGTGACCAGCGGATGGTCGGCCGGCGTGTTCAGCGGCGGAAAGTGCAGCCCGCCGAGCTCCCACTGGATATCAGGCGGATTGTCGCGCAGCCAGGCATCCGTCTGGGCGAAATGATGCACGAAGCTCTCGAAATCGCGGCGGTAGTCGGCCGAATTCTCGTCGGGCAGGAACTTCATGTCGAGGTCGAGCACAACCGCGTCAGGGATGATCGCGGGGTTGGTCATCACAGTCGGCAGGCCGTTTTCGCCGAGCCCGGCGCCGCCATGGACGACGCCGATATTGATCGTATTCATGCCCAGCGGCAACAGCGGATGCGACCGCGCCCTGGTACGGTCGAGCTCGTACTGGCGCACGGCCGCGATGAAGCGCGCCGCCAGCTCGATCGCATTGACACCCGGCACCAGCCGGTCCTTGTCGTGGCGCTGCGGATAGATCTCGTTGTAGCGCAGGGCGGAATGGGCGGAGCGGCCGCGGATGGTGACGCGCGCCCATTCGAGCCCGCCTTCGACCGGCAGCACGTCGCCCCAGGTCGGCTCGGCGACCAGCACCGCCTTGGCGAGCTTGCCCCTCTTCACGGCGTCCATGGCGCCGAAGCCGCCGGCCTCCTCGTCGACCACCGCATGGATGGCGAGCCGGCCTTCGAGATCGATACCCGCCCGGCGGATGGCGCGCGCCGCCGCCACGCAGGCCGCGACCCCGCCTTTCATGTCGATCGAGCCGCGGCCATAGAGGCGGCCGTCCCTGATGTCGCCGCCGAACGGATCGACCGACCATTCGGACCGCGCGCCGACCGGCACCACGTCGATATGGCCGCACAGGATCAGGCTGCGCTCCTCGCTGCCGGCGCGTTCGGCGACGAGGTTCGGACGGCCGGGCAAGGCGTCCCATTGTTCCGTTGCGAAGCCCTCGTCCCTTAGGATCGGGTCGAGCAGGGCCTGGACGTCCGCCTCGCGGTTGATGGCAGGATCGGCCTGGAATTTCGGGTTGACCGACGGAATGCGCACCATGTCGCGTGTGAGCCCGACCACCCAGTCGCGCTCGGCCTCGATCTCGGCCAGCACGGCGGCGATCGCGGATTGGTTTTCAGCCATATCAAGTCCTTCCTGCATTGTCGTGACGAGGGGCCCGCAGGGTCACGCCTGCGGCTTTTTCGGGGCGGCCTTCGAGGCCCTCCGCTTGCGGGCCGGCACCCGGCTCTCCGGCCGATCGGCGGCTGATTCCGAGACGTCGAGCGTGACCGCGTTGGCGCGGCGGATCGCCTCCATCTCCTCCATCCGCTTACGCACGCCTTCGCCGTCGTTCTCCATCGCATGGGCGAAGACGGCTTCCATCTGGGCGACCGCGGTGGCCAGCGTGTCGAAGGGCGAACCGGCTTCGATCGCGGCGACCATTTTCAGTCCGGCATATTCGGCGATGGGCGACAGCCAGCCATCGGTGAACAGGAGGATCGGGACTCCGCGCCCATGCGCCTGGCGCGCGAAGCTGACCACATCGGACTGGTAGCGCCGGTAGTCGAACACGACGAGCAGATCACGCTTGCCGAGGTCGATCAGCACATCGAAATCGGCCGCAGCCAGCGATCCCATGTCCCGGACCCCGGAGCGGAACTGCACGAGATAGCCGGCAAGCATGGAGGCGATGTGGCGGCTGAAGCGACCGCCGAGCAGCACCACCTGGCCCTTGCATTCGAGCAGCATCCTGGCGGCGCGCGCATAGTTCTGCGAAGGGACCGCCGTGCGCGTGCGCTCGAGGCTCTCGGCGACGGAATGGAAATAGTCGAGCGCCGTTCCCTCTCTCTGGCCGCGCGGACGCTTGGCCTCCATCATCAGCAAGGGTGAATGCAGCCGCGATTCGACCTCGGCGAGCAGCCTGGCCTGGAAGTCGGCGAAGCCGTCATAGCCGAGCTTGATCATCAGCCGCATGACCGTCGGGTCGCTGACCCCGGCGCGGCGCGCGAGCCGGGTCGCCGTTCCGAGGCCCGACATGGGAAAATCGGTGAGCAGGGCCTGAACGATCTTGGCCTCGGCCGAGGTGAGCGTCAGGCTGGTACTGGCCAGGTCTTCCCGTATCGACATCGCCAACCTCCCTTGCCGCGACGATGATAGAGAAGCTACAATTTTGCTCAGCTTTGTCAATTTTGGAAGTGATTTTACACCGGAGCCGGCGCGACCTCGGACCGGTTCCGCGTCACGCCAGCTTCACATGTCGGGCGGACAATGGCTGGATGACGATGCCCTTGCCCGCGACCATGCTGGACACCTCGAACCACACCGCCCTGAAGCTGCTCGACGCCTGTGAAAAGGTCCTGCGCGAAGTCGGCACGCTGGACAAGGTGACGGTGCGGCGCATCGCCGGCCGGGCCAAGGCCAACGCGTCGGCCATCAGCTATCATTTCGGATCCCAGGAGAAGCTGATCATCGCGGTCGCGCAGCGCGTCTACCGCCGGCTGAACGCCGAGCGGCTGGTGCTGCTCCAGAAGGCGGCGGCACGCCGCGCCCCGCAGCCGCCGGACCTGGAAGAGGTCATCGCCGCGCTCGTCGGACCCTCGGTGCGCTGGAGCCACGATCCGGATTCCAGCTATCCGGTGCTGGTGCACTTCACCAACATGGCCCATGCCAGCAGCGACCCCGAGCTCTACCGCACGATCGTCGAAGGCGTCGAGCATCACCTGGCCTTCGTGCCCTACCTCAGGCGCATCGCTCCCTGGCTCGACGACGCGGCGATCGGCTGGCGCATCAGCTGCGCGCTGGGCATACGTTCCCAGGTCATCCACAACCGCCTGCGCACCGAGGCGCTGACCGGGCATGCCATCGATCTCGACGATCCCGACGAGGCGATCCGGCGCATGGTCGAGGTGATCGCGCCGATGTTCCGGCGCACTGCTTCTTGACGGCCGAGAGCGGGAACTTCCCGGGCCATCCCACCTGTGTCGCCGAACGACGAGTTCGCGGACTTCGAGATCTGGGACAAGGGCAACCTCGATTGCAGCATCGCCAAGAAACCGGAGATGCTCGAGTTCGAATACGCGCGTTCCGCCTACAAGAACGGCCTGAGGCTCGAAAAGGAACTCGGTACCAATCCCTACAAGTTCGGCCTGATCGGCAGCAGTGATGCGCACAATTCGCTGTCGGCAATGGCGGAGGACAATTTCTTCGGCAAGACCGTGCCCCAGGAGCCCAGTCCGGAGCGCATGCTGGCGACCTTCGTCGACAACAAGGAAACCGGCGTCAGGATCATGGACTGGGAGGTCGGCGCCTCCGGCTACGCCGCCGTCTGGGCGGAAGAGAACACGCGTGAATCGATCTGGGACGCGATGGAGCGCAAGGAGACCTATGCCACCACCGGCCCGCGCATGGTGGTGCGCTTCTTCGGCGGTTGGGACTTCGTCGCCGCCGATGCACAGGATCGCCTGCCCGCCTATGTGGGATATACCAAGGGCGTGCCGATGGGGGGGCGATCTGGGCCAAGCGCCCCAAGGCAAGGCGCCGACCTTCCTCGTCGCCGCGCTCAAAGATCCGATCGGCGCCAATCTCGACCGCTACCAGATCGTCAAGGGCTGGATGGAGGCCGACGGCACACTGCAGGAAAAGGTCTACGACGTCGCCTGGGGTAGCGACCGTCAGCCCGGTGCCGACGGCAAGCTGCCTTCGGTCGGCGACACGGCCGACGTCGCCAATGCGAGTTGGACCAACACGATCGGTGCACCGGAATTGATCGCAGTGTGGACCGACCCGGATTTCGATCCGTCCGAGCGCGCATTCTACTACGGCAGGGTCATCGAGATCCCCACGCCGCGATGGACTGCGTATGACGCCAATTTTTCCGGCACCACGCCTCTGGGCGGGACGCGCATGAAGCTCCAGGACCGGGCCTACACCTCTCCGATCTGGTACACTCCTGCACAGTAGGAGGTGGAAATTGCACCAGCCTGGCCGAAAGCCCGCGGTCGTGGGCCGTCTTCTTGCACATGTGCTGACCGCGGCCGCAGCAACCGCTGCCGCGGCGCCCGACGGAATCGCATGCGGCTACGAGGACCCGCGAAGCGTTTCGATCGGGATTCTCAACTGGGTCTATCCGGACGCGCTTCATGTGATGTCGGCCGTGTGGCAGGCCGAGCATGCCGGCGTCCTGCCGCCACGCAGCGCCTCGGCTGCATCGGGGCCACTCGCCTTCTACCGTGCCGCCTCGAGCATGGAGAAGCTTGGCGCGCGTCTCGAATATCGGATCGCGACGGAGGCGGGACCCGATATCGCGGTCGTGCTCCTGCCGGCGGCAATGTGGACCCGTCATGTCCGGCGCCCTGACGGCATCAATGTCAAGACACACGTGCCGGGGCCCGAAAAGGACGACGTCGTCGTCGTGACCAGTGAGAAAGTCGTGCGGGCACTGCTCGCCGGCGACCTCACCCTGGAGGATGCCCAGGCGCACGGCCTGATGCGCTTCTATGGCAAGGACGAGGCTCTGGCCGCGGCGCGCGCGACCTTCCGCACCACCTTTCCGGCGGCCGTACTTTCACCGCAAGATGCTGTGCCGGCCGATCACGCCGGTGCGATCGGCCAGGAGTATCCATGACGTTCGCAACCGCAAATGACCTAGGGCGCGGGAAAGCGCGGATCGCTCTGGCGGCATCGATGCTGCTCCTGGCCATCGCCACCCAGCCCGCCCTTGCACATGAGGGCGAAGGTGTCGCGGGCGGCTTTCTGTCCGGATTCCTGCATCCGGTTCTCGGCTGGGATCATGTCGCGGCAATGGTGGCGGTTGGCCTTTGGGGCGCATTCCTCGGCGCCCCGGCGATCTGGCTCCTGCCGATCGTCTTCCCGCTGGTGATGGCCTTCGGCGGCACGCTCGGCATCGCCGGTGTGCCGCTTCCGGCCGTCGAGACGGGCATTGCCGCCTCCGCGGTGGTGCTTGGCGTCATGGTGGCGCTCGGCGTGCGGCCACCGCTGTGGATCGCCGGCGTCATCGTCGCCGCCTTCGCCATCTTCCACGGCCACGCCCACGGCACCGAGCTTCCCGTCGCGGCCGACGCGGTCGCCTATGCGGTCGGGTTCGTGACAGGCACCGGGCTGCTGCACCTCATCGGCATAACGTTCGGCCTGGCGACCAAGTGGGAAGCCGGCAAGGTGGCGGTCAGAGCCGCCGGCGGCGCCATTGCCGTTGCCGGCCTCGCTTTCCTGACCGGCTTCGCATGAGAACCGCACTCGCCCCGGCGGTGGCGATCCTGTTCGCCTCATGCGGGGCGGCCACCGCCCACAGCCCGGTCAAAGGCATAGGGGCGTTCTACAACGGACTTCTGCACCCCCTGCTGGTGCCGGCGCACCTGCTGGCGCTGGTCGCGATCGGACTGCTCGTCGGCCAGCATGCGCCACGCCAAAGCCGAGCGGCTCTCCCGGCCTTCGTGGCAGCGACGGCGGCCGCGCTGACACTGACCTGCGCCTTGCCGACCCTGCCGAGGTGGCCGCCGCTGGCGGTCGCGCTGGCCGCGGGCCTCGCCGTGGCATCGGGCCGCTTGCCGGGACCGGCCTCGTGGCTGCTGGCGGTCGCGGCGACCGCCGCGGTCGCGCTCGATTCGCAGCCCGACGTGATTCCCGCCGATCAGGCTTGGCTGGCATTGATCGGCACCGGCCTGGGTGCCGCGCTCATCATCGTTTATCTCGGCGGCCTCGCGGCCTGGCTCGATCGCCCCTGGCACAGAATCGCGATCCGCGCGCTCGGCTCGTGGATTGCGGCCGGCGCGATGCTCGTCCTCACGCTCGATCTGCTGTCGCCCGCGAGTTCGTCCGCATGAGCCTCATCCGACGGCTTCTGACGGAACCGCTAATCCAGTTCCTGATCATCGGCGGCGTGGTCGTCGCGCTCTGGAATTGGCTCGATCGGACGCCGGGCGCCAAAGACCTCCAGGTGATCGAGATCGGGCCCGGCCGGATCGCCCAGCTCTATGAATCGTTTTCTCGCGCCTGGCAGCGCCCGCCCACGCAGCAGGAGCTCGACGGTCTGATCGAAGCCTTCGTGAAGGAGGAGATCTTCTACCGCGAAGGCATCGGCATGGGCCTCGACCGTGACGACACGGTGCTGCGACGCCGCATGCAGCAGAAGATGGAGATCCTGATGGAGCCGGGCGCGGAGGAACTCGACCCCACTGACACCGAGCTTGAGGCCTATCTGAAGGACAACGCCGCCGCCTTCCATATCCCTGCGCGCGTCGCCTTCCGGCAGATCTTCTTCGATCCTGCCAAACGCGGCGACAAGATGCAGGACGACATGGCCGGGCTGCTCGCCGTGCTCGGGGAAGGCGGCGAGGCGCCAGACGACGCAGGCGATCCGACATTGCTGCCCGCAAGCCTGCCCTTGATTCCCATCGACCAGATCGCCCGCAATTTCGGCGACGCTTTTGCCGAAGCGATCGCCTCCGCCGAGAAAGGACGCTGGAACGGGCCATTGGTATCGACCTTCGGTCGGCATCTCGTATTCGTCGTCGACCGGGCCGATCCACGCGAGCTGTCGCTCGACGACGTACGCGAACTCGTGCTGCGCGACTGGCGCTCGGCAAAACGACGCACGCTGGCGGAGGCGCGCTATCGGGAGATGCGCGCCAACTACCGTGTGACGATCGCGCTGCCGGAGCAGGACGCGACATCGACGACCGTTTCGGATGAATGAACGGCCATGCGCGCGCTCGCCGTTCTACTCTTTCTGTTCGGCCTGGGAATCGGCTGCGCTGGCGCACACGAACTGCGGCCGGCCTATCTGGAAATCCTCGAGACCGAGCCGGAAACCTACTCGATCCTCTGGAAGGTGCCTGCGCGCGGGGAATTCCGTCTGTCGCTTCACGTTCGGATGCCGGAAAGCTGTGCCGAGACCGAGGCGCCGGTCACAGCGATCGCCGACGCTGCGTCCACGAGCAGATGGCGCGTCCGGTGTCCCGGAGGGCTGGCCGGGCGCACGATCGTCATCGATGGTCTGGTCGCGACCTACACCGACGCGCTGGCGAGGATCGTGCGTGCTGACGGCACCGTGCAGACGCAGCGGCTCACGCCGGATTTTCCGGAACTGACTGTCGTTGCCGCGCCCACCTCCGGGGATACCGCGCGCACCTATTTCCTGCTTGGCGTCGAGCACATCATGCTCGGTCTCGACCATCTGCTTTTCGTTCTGGCGCTGCTCCTCCTGATCGGCAGCCCTCGCAGACTGGTTGCCACGATCACCGCATTCACTGTCGCCCATTCCGTCACGCTTGCCTTCGCGGCGCTCGGCCTCGCGCGGGCACCCCAGGCGCCGGTGGAGGCGCTCGTCGCGCTGAGCATCGTTCCGGTGGCGGCGGAGATCGTCCTTAAGCAGCGCGGCAGGAGCGACCTGTCGAGCCGCTATCCCTGGGTGATCGCCTTCGTCTTCGGATTGCTGCACGGCTTCGGTTTCGGAGGTGCATTGGCCGAGATCGGCCTGCCGCAAAAGGACGTTCCGCTGGCGCTGCTGACTTTCAACCTGGGCGTCGAGGCGGGACAGCTCGTCTTCGTCATGCTGGCGCTGGCCGCGATCGGCAGCCTCAAGCTCCTGCTGGCCATCCCGCCCGCCCGAGGCTCTTCATCGCTTATGTGATCGGTTCTCTGTCGGCCGCCTGGTTCGTCCAGCGGGTGGTCGGCTTCGGCGTCTGATCGCCGCGAAGTACGCGGCGAAAACCAGGCGGCCGAGGCCGACAAGAAAGGTCACGTCGGCGGGAACCCCACCTGGCGGCACTCAGTCGATGTAGACCACGACATAACGCCCGCCATAGGGCTGATAGTAGGTTCCGCCGCAACTCCACACGACGGTGCCGTTGACGCTTGTCCGCGCACAGCCGGCGGGAAGTGTGGCGACATATATCGACGAGCGACGGATTACGCGGCGCGTGGTGCGCCTCGCGACGCCGGCGACACTACCGGGCGTCGCGGGCCGTCCTACGACGGCATGGGCTGTCGATACGAAGGAACCGATTGGCGTCGGCACGAGACTATCCACCGCGAGCATGCTGAATCCGACGAGCGCTCCCAGGAGGAGTTTGATGCGCAGCTTGATCATCGTCTTCATTCTCCAGCCTCGAGCGACAGTTCGCCGGTAACATCGGCGTAAACCTGCTCGACCTCTCTCGCGCCCGCCGGGGGAGTGAACGAAAATTGAGCGGGGTCGACACCCTCGCGCTTCCAATTGGTCAACCGAAGGGAATATTCCGGTGCCCCGGTTACCCACTTCGTCGTGATGACGTATTTGAGCGGAACCGGCTTCTCGCCCTTGCTGATCCAGATCTGCCAATCGACGATATCGGTTCTGAAGGCGAGGTGATCGCATTCGATGCCACCGACGAAGCCTGATCCGACAACGGTCCCCTCGGTCACGCCCTCGGTGAGCACCGCATAGGGGTCGCTGGCCAACAGTTCGGCTCCCGGAGCATCGAGGCCGGTGGCGGCCCGAAACTCCTCAGTCGCTTCTTCGACGCTCGGCCCCGGACTGTCCATCTGCGCATAGACATTCAAAGCCTTGCCGTAGAGCGATATGGTCTTGCCATCGAACGTCACCTGCGCATCCGCAAATGGGCCCTTTCGGGTCATGCGGAAGCCCTTGGCGCGATCGAGGGCGAGAGAGCCCGAGGCGCTGTACTGGATTTTCTGACCGGCAAGGTCGATGATCTCGTGGTCCGCGTCATAATCGACACTGAATGTGGACATGGCCTTGAGATTCTCGCTCATCGCCGCGAGGATCTTGTCGGCCTCAGGATCGATCTTGTCCTCTGCAGCGGCCGGGTACGCTGCAGCAGCGGCCATAACGGCCAGGGGCAGCACGCACCGCCGCGCACCCTTCCCGAGCCTTGTCAGTTTCGGTCCAATCATGGTCTCACCTTGAAGATGCTTCGTGTAAAGCACACGACCTAAAGGCCAGAGAGAATCTCCTCCGGACAGTCACCGTGCGCCCCTGGCCCACATTGCTATGGGCGGCCCGATTCTTCTTGCCATTTTGCGCCAGGAACGCCTGGTAGCGCGATGCTTCATATGCATCATGGCGTCGCGATGTGGGCCTCTGGATCAGGCAGTGGCGACGCACCAGGGGTTGTGCTATCTGCGCGGCCGGCTGACCCTCAGGGATGGACGAACTCTATGTCGTTCCCGTCGAATACCTATTGATCGGCGGAAATGCCTTCCTTCGCACCGCGCTTTGAAAACCGGCTCTTGCAGTCGACTTCACCCTGCAAACTACTGACCGCGCTCGCTATCCGGCTTGCTTCCATTGTCATCGGTGATATGTGTAAACCATTCATTTTGCGCCAATGCCTAGCTTAGGAGTACTTTCAAATAGCCGCAGTCCCTGTGATCTCCAGCCACGTACTGCAGGGTCTGCCCGCATTCATACGAATTGAGCTCGGTGAGAAGGCGCTGCAACGCGCCAATCGTGCCGCGGGTTTCGATGTTGAATTGATCGAGGATCGAAACTTCTTCATTCCTCAGCGGTCCGTGGTCGGATTCGTCGACGAGACGGCAAGAGTGCTTGGCGATTCCAAACTCGGGCTTCTGCTCGTGCCGAGCAGGAACATCGCCGCCTACGGTACGTTCGGACGATACGTGACTGAAGCCGATACTCTCGGCCAGGCGATCACGCGGACTATCGCCACCCTCCAATACCACAGTACTTATGACGGGTTGTCTGTCGCAACCGCTGCAGATGAGGTACGTCTCAGCTATACATTTGCCTTGGCCGGTTCTCGGGGATACGCTTCTTCCGTCGCATGCGCCGCCGCCGGCATATTGTTGAGCCTCTTCAGGGCATATCTGCCCGATCATTGGCGCCCGCGTCGCATTGAACTCGACATCCCGACCCCCTGCCACACTTCTCCATTTGAAGATGTGTTTCAATGCCCGGTCATGTTCAATGCACCTGCAGTGGCGGTCGTCGTTGAAGGGCATCGATTGATGGCAGCGCCGAGACGCACATCACGGCCGATTGTGACATTCGAAGACGTCGCGCGTGATCGCCGAGGCGGTGCGCCACGGAGCTTGCTCGACATTGCCGTCGCCCAGATTCGTGCGCAACTTCAGGCGGGTGACGTGTCCATCGAGGACGCTGCGCGATCCATGGATACAAGCGTTCGAACGCTTCAGCGTGAGCTGCAGCAGGCCGGTGCCGACTTTCGCAGCCTTACGAGTGCTGTGCGGATTGAACGGGCCACCGAACTCCTAATGGGAACGAACGTCTCTGTTACCAGCATTTCGGAAGAACTGGGCTACTCGTCACCGGCGGGGTTTTCGCGGGCATTCCGGAAGGCCACAGGCCTGGGTCCGCGTGAGTTTCGCTCGACAGACCCAGGCAACGATCGTCGTGGCGTGAAATGGCAAGACGCCTTCGTTGCTCCCATGGGATAAGTGCAGGTGCATCTTGTTCCCGGCGGAACACGGGCAAGCCGGCGCGATTGTACGAGGTGACGACGACCATGCGCCTGCCATTTCTTGCCTTTGCTTTTGTAACCGCTGCCTTCGGGCAGGTCGCTTCGGCCGAGCAACTTGTCGGCAACATCAACGGCGGCGGCGGCCCCATCGCAAAGTCGACGGTGACGCTATGGGCTGCGGGCGAGGGAGCACCCACCAAGCTGTCGGAAACAAGCACAGGTGACGACGGCGCGTTTCGCTTTGAATTCGACATCCAGAAGGCTGGCGGCGACGTGCTTTACCTGACCGCCAGAGGTGGAGAGCCCAAGATCGGCGGCTCGCAGGGGGCGAACCCGGCCATCGCGTTGATGGCAACGTTAGGCACCACTGCCCCGAAAGAAGTGACCGTCAACGAACTCACGACCGTGGCATCAGTATGGACGGGCGCGCAGTTCTTGAAAGGCGAAACGCTGAGCGGGCATGCACTCGGACTGAAGATCGCCTCGGGCAATGTGCCCAACCTGGTGGACCTCGCGACCGGCGGATTGGGGCCCGTGATCCAGGATCCCTGAACAGCACGCAGACCACCTCTCTGGCTACGTTGAACACCTTGGGTGGCTTGCTGTCGGGCTGCATCACGCGCGTGCAGACGGACGCCTGTGAAAGGTTGTTTCAGGCTTCCACGCCGCCCGGAGGGGCCGCTCCGACCGACACGTTGACCGCGGCCCAGGCCATCCCGCTGCATCCGTGGAATGAGCCCGAGAAGCTGTTTGCGCTGTTGGACCACTTCTACCCGGCCCAGGACGGGCCGGGCTCCCGCACCGTCCCGTTCCGGCCATACCTTCTGTTCGCTCCCGGCACATGGACCATCGCGCTGCGTTACGCAGGCGGTGGTTTGAGCGGCCTCGGCGGCATCGGCATCGACGGCGATGGCGACGCCTGGGCGGCAAACAATCAGATGGCAGGCTCGCAATCGACCATGTATGGCGGGATCGGCGGCACGCTCTCCGAGCTTGCGCCGAATGGCCGCCCCATCTCGCCGATGACCACCGGCTATACTGGAGGCGGCGTGGACTTTCCCGGCTGGGCCTCACCGTCGCCGGCGACGGCAAGGTGTGGGTGACAAGCATCACCGGGAAGACGATCTCTGTTTTCGATAAGACTGGGAAGCCTCTGTCGCCGCCGACCGGCTACAACCTGAATGGGCAACTCGGCGGCATGCAGGGCATCAATACGACCCCCGACGGGGATGTATGGGCGCTGGATTCAAGCAAGAGCCAGATCGTCCACCTGCCGAAAGGCGATCCGGCCCAGGCGCGTATCCTGTGCCGCACCGTCGACGACAAGCCCGTCGACGGCACCTGCCAGGTGAAGGGACCGTTCCACGTCGCGTTCGACCTGCAGGGCCGGGTCCTGGTTTCCAACGCCAACTCCAACACGGTGACACGCTTCCCGGCGAATGATCCCGGCAAGGCCGAACAATTGGAGGTCGGCTACAGTCCCCATGCCATCGCTATCGATAGCCAGGGCAATGCGTGGGTCGCGAATACGCTGGGCGAGCCGAGCGCCAAGCAATGGGTCGCGAGCGGTACAGGCCACACTTACACAGCTTTGCGGCGTGCGGACCGAGACATGTCCTCCAGGCTTCAAGACGGGCGACCCGATCTCTCCCCCCCAAACCGGCTACGTGGGGAAAGGGATGCAATATCTGACCGGTGTTGCAGTCGACCCAGCCGGCAATGTGTGGGCCGCCAACAATATCGACCTCATGGACGAGGTCTGCCTGACCAAGATCCCTGACGAAACCGTTTCAACGCGCTGTGGCGGCCAGGGCTTCGTGGTCTTCTTTGGATTGGCGAAACCCGTGAGGACACCGGTGGTCGGCAGTCAGGTACGACGCTGGTAAGCGGCGACGCGGCGGCATGCCGCCATTCTCCAGCCAACCTGCACTTCTTCGCGGAGCTATTCAGCTCAACTTGAGGGGATCCTGACGATCAGGTCTCGAAGCGGTTGAATAGCCTCGCTCGGTTCGCCGTTCGTCTTCGCGGCCAAGATCGACAAGCCCTTCGCTGGAATGGCCGGGTGACATGAAGCACGTACTTATGATTGCCGCGGTCGCCGAGATGGCGACCGGTCTTGCCTTGATCGTGGCCCCCTCGATGGTCGGGCAACTGCTGCTTGGCGTTCCCCTGGCGGAACCTGCCGCGACCGTGGCCGGCGTCCTCGGCCTGGCCTTGCTGGGGCTTGGCGCTGCCTGCTGGCCAGGTCCCCCAAGACTTGGCATGCTGTTCTACAGCGCGCTTGTCACGCTCTATCTTGCCTATGCTGGATTTTCGCCCCTCCCGACCGGACCGCTTCTCTGGCCGGCCGTGGTGCTGCATGGCGTGCTGGCCATTTTGCTCCTACTCACGTGGAAACGATCCGGCAGCGGACGAGCATGAATTGAGCTCCGGGCCAGGCAGCACTCTCGTGGAGCTCGCCAGATAGCTGTTTCCGCGATGCCGAAGACGGGTCCAGAGCGAGCCTGGACCGGCGACCTTGTCGAATGCGAGTAGGGTCGAAGCATCCAGGCGAAACTCTGCAAGTCGCTGGCGTCCTCGCGTCGCCGCCGGCCCCATCGATGTCCGCCATGCGATCGGATCACAACGTTCGCCATTTCCAGAGGGAATGCCGGCTTGGCACGCGACCGCGACCTCCGTCAGCGGCCGCTGGCCGGCATGACTCGAACTCTTGCCACCGATAGCCGTCGTCTCAACGTTTCTTGCTCGGCGGCCATTCCCCGACTCTTGCTCTGGGTGGTCCAGCGGCTGTCGGCGATAGTGCAGTCGAGAAGCGGAAGTGGCACTCCGGCGTCGATTCGAACACGGTTCTAAAACTGTCACGCGCGGGAAACAGGCTGGGCCTATCGAGCCGTCAGCGAGGCGCATCGCTTGCGGGATGCGCATCCGACTGAGATCGAACGGAGCCTGCGATGGAACGCGAAACCACCTTCATCCACCTCACCGACCTGCATATCGGCCGACCCGGCCATGACGATCCGCATCTGTTCAGCGACACCACCGCGACGCTGGAAACGATCCTCGGCATGATCGCCACGATCGAGCCCCGGCCGAGCTTCGTTGTCGCCAGCGGCGACCTCACCAACCGCGGCGACGCCGAGAGCTTCCAGGCGCTGAAATCGGTCATGGCCAGGCTCGACCTGCCCGTCGTCTACGCGCTCGGCAACCACGACACGCGCGAGGGCTTCTACCGGGGCTTTCTCGACCGCGCCGAGGATCTCGACGCTCCCTATTTCCACGATCAGGTGATCGACGGCGTCCATCTGATCACGCTGGATTCGTCCATCCCCGGCCAGATCGGCGGCGCCATCGAGCCCGAGCAGTTCGCTTGGCTGGAAAGGGTGCTGGAAACCCATGCCGACCTGCCGAAGCTGATCGTCTCGCATCACCCGCCTGAGATCGGCGACGAAGGCGAATTCGCTCCGTGGCGGTCGATCCGCGGCGAGGATACGGCGAAGCTCGCCGCACTCATTAAGGGGCGCAACGTCGTCGGCATATTGAGCGGCCATATCCACTACGACCGCGTGACCGTCTGGCACGGCGTTCCCGTCGTCATCGGCATGGGCCAGCACGCGGCGACCGACATTCTGGTGAAGGACGTGTTGCGCATGGTCAACGGCGTGTCCTTCGCGATCGGCACCGTCCGCGATTCGGGCCTGACCGTCTCCTTCGTGCCGCTGCCTTCGGACCGCGCCGAACTCAACCGCTACCCGCTCGACATGCTGCGCAAGCTCAACGAGGGCATGGCCGCCGCGGCCGAATAACCGGATCCCTTCCAGGAAAGGAATTGACGATGCTGAGAAGAAGCTGTCTCAAGCTGATGCTCGCCGCCGGCGCGGCGCTGGCGGCACCCGCCGGCATGGCCAGGGCCGAGATGCCGGCCACGGTCGACCAGCCGGTCACCATCACCTTCTACAACTACAATTTGTCCTCCGCGACCGCCGGCGCCGACGCCACCCGCGAGTTGCTCAAGGAGTTCATGGCGGCCAATCCGAACATTACCGTCGAGGGCATCCCGGTGCCGCCGAACGAGATCCTGTCGCGGGTCCAGGCCGACATCGTGGCGGGGCGCCAGCCCGATGTCGCGCAGCTCGTGTTCCGCGACCTGATCTACATCGCCAGGGACCTCGGCGGCAACGCGCTGGAGGACATGGTGCCCGCCGCCGAACTGGCCGACCACCTCTCTGGCATGATCCCTCAGGGTCTCGATCTCGGCCGGATCGACGGCAAGACCTACGGTCTCGCCTACACCTTCTCGACGCCGATCCTCTATTACAATGCCGATCTCTTCCGGCAGGCCGGCCTCGACCCGGACAAGCCGCCCCGGACCTGGGACGAGGTCAAGGCGGCCGGCGAGGCGATCAGCCAGAAGACCGGCAAGCACGGCTTCTTCCCCGGTGCCTACGGGTCGGTCGACGGCACCTTCGTCTATCAGGCGATCGAGATGTCGAACGGCGGCAATGTCCGCGACGGCAACCGGCTGACCTTCGCCGAGGGCGGCGCAATGGAAGCCGTCAAGATGCTGCGTGCCATGGTCGACAGCGGTGCCCATGCCCGCATCGACGTCGGCTCCCATATGGACACCATGGCGAGCGGCAATCTCGGCATGTTCCTCTATACCAGCGCCGTGCAGAACAGCCTGCTCAAATCGGCCGCCGGCAATTACGAGCTGCGTGTGGCCGCCATGCCGGCCTTCGGCGAGAAGCCGACCCGGCCGACCAATTCGGGCAGCGCGCTCTTCGTCTTCAGCAAGGACCCGGCGAAGCAGCGGGCGGCCTATGAGCTGCTGAAATTCCTGACTTCGAAGCACGCCTACACGGTCATCACCAGCAAGATCGGCTATCTGCCGCTCCGGCTCGATATCGTCGACGATCCGCAATATCTCGCCGAATGGGTGAAGACGCATCCGATGATCCGGCCGAATCTGGAGCAGCTGACGCGGCTGACCGCCAACGTCGCCTTCCCCGGTCCCAACTACCGGCAGGTGGAGAAGGTGATGATGGACGGCATCCGCGAGGCGGTGTTCGGCGAGGGCGATGCGGAAGCCGTGCTGAAGCAGGCCCAGGCCGACGCCCAGAGCCTGATGCCGGAATAGGGAAAGACCGGGGCGGCGGCAGGGATGCCGCCGCCTCATTCTTACCTCGCGGCTTGCACCCATCGTGGAAGTACCCCTCATCCGACCGCACTTCGTGCGGCCACCTTCTCCCACAAGGGGAGAAGGGAAGGCCCTGCCGCAGCGTTCCCGCCAGTCGCTGGCGTTGATTTGCACAGCCGGCCAAGCCAGGCTCCTGCCTTCTCCACCTGTGGGAGAAGGTGGCCGCGCCCGCCAGGGCGCGGTCGGATGAGGGGTTCTTCCGCGATGCTCGCATATCTTGGCGTCGGGACGGAAGGCAGACCGTTGGTTCCTGCAGCCGACACGACACGACCGACCGCAACAAAAGAACGGCCAGATGACCAACCCGCCCTCGTCCCACCTCAGCCCGCTCGACCGGCTGTTCGGCGAACTGCGGCTGGAGCCCTGGCTCTACCTGCTGCCTGCGGTCGCGACGCTGGTGATCTGGGTCTATGCGCCCCTTCTCGAGGCGTTCCAGCTCTCCTTCTATCAATGGAACATGCTGCCGACGGCCTCGAAGATCTATGTCGGGCTCGACAACTACCGGCGCCTGTTCGTCCTGCCGGAAATGCGGCGCGCCTTGTGGAACACGGCCATCTACATCGTCGGCCTGTTCCCGATGTCGGTGCTGATCCCCCTCGCCGTGGCGATCTTCACACAGGAACTCAAGGGTCCCTGGCGAAATCTCTACCGCACGCTGATCTTCGTGCCGATGATCATAGCGCCCGTCGTGGCGGCCATCGTATGGCGCTGGCTGCTCAACGAGGATCACGGGCTGGTCAACCGAATGTTCGCCGGGCTCGGCCTGTCGAGGGTGGGATTCCTGCAGGATCCGGACTATGCGCTGGCGACGCTGATCTGGATCACGGGCTGGAAGCTCGTCGGCTTCTCCACCCTTTTGTTCTCCGCCGCCAATGCCGGCATCAACCCCAGCTACATCGAGGCGGCACGCATGGACGGCGCCACGCCCTGGCAGATCATCCGCGACGTCCGACTGCCGCTGCTGTCGCCGACCATCCTGCTCCTGTCGATGATGACGATCCTGTTCGGGGCGCAATGGAGCTTCACCTATATCAACGTGCTCACCCAGGGCGGGCCGCTCAAATCGACCACCAACATCTTCTATCTCCTGTGGGACTACGGCTTCGGCAGCCTGTCCGTCGGCTGGAGCTCGGCGGCCGGCATGATCGCCTTCGCCAGCTTCGGGGCGATTGCCATGCTCCTGCTGTGGCTCATGCAGAGGCGTGCCTTCCATGACAACTGAGATGCAGCTGACACAGGCCGGCACGGCGGGTGAGGATACGCTCAGCGCACCGTTTCCGCTCGCGACCGTTGCCATGCATGCCACGATGATCCTGCTGTCCTTCGTGGCGGTGTTCCCGGTCTGCTGGATGGTCGTCTCGTCGCTGAAGGCCGAGAACGAAATCTTCTCGACGCGGCTCTGGCCGGCTTCACCCTCGCTCGACAACTACGCCTTCGTGCTGGCGCAGATCCCGATGCTGCGCATGCTCGCGAACACGACGATCGTCTCGGCCGCGACCGCCCTCTTGCAGGTACTGACCGGCCTGCTGGCGGCGTATGCCCTGACGCAATGGCGCTTCCGCCTGTCGGGCCTCGTGCATGGCTTGATCGCGCTCTCCTGGCTGGTGCCGTTCCAGGTCACGATGATCCCCAACTATGTGCTGGCGTCCCGGCTCGGCCTGCTCGACACGCTGACCGGACTGGTCGTGCCCCATGCCGCGGCCGCTTTCGCGGTCCTCATGCTCTACCATGCGATGAAGTCGTTTCCGACCGAGGTTGTCGAGGCGGCACGTATGGACGGGGCCGGACGCTGGCGCATCCTGTGGGAGATCGTCGCGCCCAACATGCGCGCCTCGCTCGCCTCGCTCGGCATCCTTGCTTTCATTTCGTCATGGAACGAGTATTTCTGGCCGCTGCTGCTGTCGCGCAGCATCGAGAATTCGGTGGTGCAGATCGGATTGCAGATGTTCATGACCCAGGAAGGCAATCTCTGGGGACCGCTGATGGCCGCCTCGACACTCGCCAGCCTGCCGATCCTGGTCATCTATCTCGTCCTGCAGCGGCAGGTGATCGAATCCTTCATGAAATCAGGACTGCGCTGATGACTATCCCCCACGACCGTCTCCTCCGGCTGCAAGGAGCGCACAATATCCGCGACCTCGGCGGCTACGCCGTCGCCGACGGCAACGAGACGAAATGGCGCGCCGCTCTCCGTGGCGACGGTCTGGCCCGGCTGAGCGCCGGCGACCGGGCGATGCTGCTCGGCGAAGGGCTGCGCACCGTCATCGACCTGCGCAGCCGGCACGAGCGGGAGGCCGAGCCGAACCCGTTCGAGGGCCATCCCAATGTCTGGTTCCACAATATCCCGCTGTTCGGCGCGCTGGCGCCGATCGAAGCGGCGAAAGCTGCGGTTGGCCGGTTCGACATGGCGGCGCGCTATCGCGAGGCCATCGACCGCTGCCAGGACCAGATCGCGCAAGTGATCTCGACGATTGCCTCGGCGGAAGACGGCGTCGTGCTCTTCCATTGCAGCGCAGGCAAGGACCGGACCGGCATCATCGCGGCGTTGCTGCTCTCGCTCGTCGGCGTGGACGACGACACGATCGTCGAGGATTACGTCTTGACCGCAGCGGTGGCGGCGCCGCTGCTCGAACGGCTGCGCGCCGAGGCGATCGCGCGCGGAGGATCCGCGGAACTGGTCGACAGCTTTCTCACCAGCAAGCCGGACACGATGCGCGGGTTGCTCACCCATATCGCGCAGGCCCATGGCGGCACGGCCGCCTATCTCGCGACGATCGGGCTCGACCCCTCGACCCTGGCGACGCTCAAGCGGCGGCTGACTTCGCCGGTCGCGTGACGTTTCGTCGCGGCCTTTCCCAAGCAGGCGAGGCGCTGGCTCGCCGCCGCTTCACCCGCTTAGCCTCCTCTTTTGCCACGGGTTTTTGTCGGAAGCCGCGCGACACTTTTGCGAAACCTGCTTGGGAGTCGCGACGATTTGCCGCCGGTTGCAAACAGAAAAGCAGCTTCGCGGAACTGGAAATCCCGATGCCGATGGAGCATCATCGCTCGGTTTTTCCAGAAGAATCAAGTATTCTCCTGGAATCCCGGGAGGAACGGAGGATGGCCTTAGCGCTCGTACTCGTTCTTGTGGTCGTGGGCTCGGTGCTCTTTCACCTGTTCAGCCCGTGGTGGTGGACGCCCATTGCATCCAACTGGGACTATATCGACCACACGCTCATCATCACGTTCTGGATCACCGGCGCCGTCTTCTCCGCTGTCGTGCTCTTCATGGCCTATTGCGTCTGGCGGTTCCGCCACAAGGAAGGCGCGAGCGCCCATTACGAGCCGGAGAGCAAGCGGCTCGAATGGTGGCTGACCGTCGTCACCGGCGTCGGGGTCGCGGCGATGCTGGCGCCGGGCCTCTATGTCTGGTCGCAATTCATCACCGTGCCCGAGGACGCCACGGATGTGGAGGTCGTCGCCCAGCAATGGCAGTGGAATTTCAGACTGCCCGGCGCCGACGGCAAGCTCGGCACATCCGACAGCCGGTTGGTGAGTCCCGAAAACCCGCTCGGCGTCAATCCGGATGACCCCAACGGTCAGGACGACGTGATCGTCGAGGCGGCCGACCTGCACCTCCCGGTCGACAAGCCGGTCAAGATGCTGCTGCGCTCGATCGACGTGCTGCATGATTTCTACGTGCCCGAATTCCGCGCCAAGATGGACATGATCCCGGGCTCTGTCACCTATTTCTGGTTTACGCCGATACGCACGGGAAGCTTCGAGGTGCTCTGCGCCGAACTCTGCGGCACGGGCCATGGCTTCATGCGGGGCGTCGTCGCGGTGGATTCCGAAGTGGACTACCAAGCCTGGCTGCAGGAGCAGATGACCTTTGCCCAGCTGTCCACTCCGGAGAAGGTGGGCGCGCTCGAACCGGCCGGCGACGGAGCCGAGCCATGACGATGGAGGAGGCGGCCTAGCATAAGACGTTTCGCGACGGTCCGGGCCGCCTCGGAAATCCCGTCGAAGGAGGTAGAGTGATGGTCGATATCACACCTCGCGCGGCCGACGCCGTTCCGCCCGCCGAAGTTCCCGACGTCGAGCTTTACCATCCCCACAGCTGGTGGACGACCTATGTCTTCTCGCAGGATGCCAAGGTCATCGCCATACAATATGCCGGCACGGCGATAGCGATAGGCCTCGTGGCGCTGGTGCTGTCCTGGCTGATGCGACTTCAGCTCGGCTTTCCCGGCACCTTCTCCTTCATCACGCCCGAGGCCTACTATCAGTTCGTCACCATGCACGGCATGATCATGGTGATCTATCTTTTGACCGCGCTGTTCCTCGGCGGCTTCGGCAACTACCTGATCCCGCTGATGGTGGGCGCCAGGGACATGGTGTTCCCCTATGTCAACATGCTGAGCTACTGGATCTACCTGGTCGCGGTTCTCGTGCTGACGGCAAGCTTCTTCGCCCCCGGCGGGCCGACGGGCGCCGGCTGGACGCTCTATCCGCCGCAGGCGATCCTGTCGGGCACGCCCGGCGGCCAGCAGGCCGGCATCATCCTGATGCTGGTGTCGCTCATTCTGTTCATCATCGGCTTCACCATGGGCGGTCTCAACTATGTGGTGACCGTGCTGCAGGGCCGCACCCGCGGCATGACCCTGATGCGCATGCCGCTCACCGTCTGGGGCATCTTCACCGCCACCGTGATGGCGCTGCTCGCCTTCCCCGCGCTGTTCGTCGCCTGCGTGATGATGCTGTTCGACCGCCTGCTCGGCACCAGCTTCTTCATGCCGGCGCTGGTCGAAATGGGCGAACAGCTCAGCTATGGCGGCGGCAGCCCGATCCTGTTCCAGCACCTATTCTGGTTCTTCGGTCACCCCGAAGTCTATATCGTGGCGCTGCCGGCCTTCGGCATCGTCTCCGACCTGATCAGCACGCACGCACGCAAGAACATATTCGGCTACCGGATGATGGTATGGGCGATCGTCATCATCGGCGCGCTGAGCTTCGTGGTGTGGGCGCACCACATGTATGTCAGCGGCATGCATCCGCTGTTCGGCTTCTTCTTCGCCACCACCACGCTGATCATCGCCGTTCCCACCGCCATCAAGGTCTATAACTGGGTGCTGACGCTGTGGCGCGGCGATATCCATCTCACCGTTCCGATGCTCTTCGCGCTCGCCTTCATCGTCACCTTCGTCAATGGCGGCCTGACCGGACTGTTCCTTGGCAATGTGGTGGTCGACGTGCCGCTCTCCGACACCATGTTCGTGGTGGCGCATTTCCACATGGTGATGGGCGTGGCGCCGATCCTCGTCATCTTCGGCGCGCTCTACCACTGGTACCCGAAGATCACCGGCCGCATGCTCAACGAGGCGATGGGCCAGTTCCATTTCTGGGTCACCTTCATCGGCACCTACGCCATCTTCTTCCCGATGCACTATGTCGGGCTGGTGGGCGTGCCGCGGCGCTACCCCGAGCTCGGCGAGACCGCCTTCATCCCGGAATCGGTCCAAACCCTCAACGGCTTCATCACGATCGCCGCCCTGGTTGTCGGCTTCGCGCAGATGGTGTTCCTGTTCAACCTGTTCTGGAGCCTGCGCCACGGCCGGGAGGCCGGCGGAAATCCGTGGCGGGCGACCAGCCTGGAATGGCAAACGCCGACGACCCCGCCGCCGCACGGCAATTGGGGCAAGGAACTGCCGGTCGTCTATCGCTGGGCCTATGACTACAGCGTGCCGGGCGCGCCGGAAGACTTCATCGCGCAGAACGACCCCAGGCCGCTCGGCATGAAAGCGGGGGCGGCCGCATGAGCGTCATCCTCGTCTTCCTGCTGGTGATCGCCGGCGTATCCTTCTGGTGGCTTTCCCAGCAGCGCCTGATGTCGAAGCCATGGCTCGAGCATGGCGACGTGCTGCCCGAGCTGGAATCGACGGGGATACCGACGGCGAAGCTCGGCATGGTCGTACTGCTGGCCGTCATCGGCTGCCTGTTCGCGCTGTTCTCCAGCGCCTTCTTCATGCGCATGGCCGTCTCCGACTGGCAGGCGCCGCCGCTGCCGCGCATCCTGTGGCTCAACAGCCTCATCCTGGTGCTGAGCAGCGTGGCGCTGCAAGGCGCCGTCTCGGCCGTGCGCAAGGGCGACGCCGGCACCACGCGGCTCGCCCTCGCGACCGGCGGGTTGACCGCGCTGGCTTTCCTGGCGGGCCAGCTCGTGGCATGGCGCGAACTCGCCGCCGACGGCTACCCGCTCACCGCCAATCCGGCCAACAGCTTCTTCTATCTGTTGACCGGCATGCACGGGCTGCACATCGTGGCCGGTCTCGTCGGGCTCAGCGCCACCACCGCCAGGGCGTGGCAAGGCGAAAGGCCGGAAAGCCTGAAGAGCGCCGTCGAGCTCTGCGCCATGTACTGGCACTTCCTGCTGCTCGTCTGGCTCGGGCTGTTCGTCCTCATTGCCGGCTGGGCCGCCAGCTTCATCGACATCTGCCGCCAATTGCTCAGCTGAGGAACGAGCCGATGGCCGAAACCACGATTACGACACAGGAAAGGCCAGGCGGGCTGTCCGGTATCGCAGCCGATTGGTCGTCCGACCAGCGGGCCTTCAAGAACGTGTCCTGGGGGAAGGCCATGATGTGGATCTTCCTGCTCTCGGACACCTTCATCTTCGGCTGTTTTCTGCTCTCCTACATGACCGCGCGCATGTCGACGACGGTGCCGTGGCCTAACCCGAGCGAGGTGTTCGCGCTCCATATGTTCGGGCAGGACATACCGCTGATCCTGATCGCCATCATGACCTTCGTGCTGATCTCGAGCAGCGGCACCATGGCGCTGGCGGTCAACTACGGCTACCGCCGCGACAGGAAGAAGACAGTCTGGCTGATGCTCGCTACGGCGGCGCTCGGCGCGACCTTCGTCGGCATGCAGGCCTTCGAATGGACCAAGCTGATCAGCGAGGGTGTGCGGCCCTGGGGCAACCCGTGGGGCGCGGCGCAGTTCGGCTCGTCCTTCTTCATGATCACCGGCTTCCACGGCACCCATGTCACGATCGGCGTGATCTTCCTCATCATCATCGCGCGCAAGGTCTGGCGCGGCGACTTCGACCGTGGAACGCGCGGCTTCTTCACGAGCCGCCGGGGACATTATGAAAGTGTCGAGATCATGGGCCTCTACTGGCACTTCGTCGATCTCGTCTGGGTGTTCATCTTCGCGTTCTTCTATCTCTGGTGAGGGCAGGACATGGCACAGGCAGCCGCACACGGCCAGGCACAGGAAGAGGCGCTCGCCCCGGTGGCGCATGCAGCCGAAGGCCACCAGCAGCATCCGCTGAAAGTCTATTTCGTCGTCTGGGGCTGGCTGTTCGTGCTCAGCGCCTGCTCCTACCTGGTGGATTATATCGGCATCCAGGGCCATCTGCGCTGGTCGCTGATCCTGATCTTCATGGTGCTGAAGGCCGCGCTGATCGTGGCGGTGTTCATGCATATGGCCTGGGAACGGCTGGCTCTCGCTTACGCCATCCTGTTGCCGCCGATCGCTGTGCTGGTCTTCGTGACCATCATGGTGGTGGAATCGGACCACACGCTGCTGTCACGCATGGTCTATTTCGGCCAGTGAGATACGGAAAGGCCGAGCGTTCGTCACGCCAGGGCGTGCACCGCAGCCAGATCCAGCGCTTCTTCCGCGAAACGCCGCATGCGGCGTTCGGCGTGCGGGACTTCGGGCCGCTGCGCGATCCAGCCTATGTAGGTGAGGCTCCTCAGGACCAGGAACAACGGCAGGGTGGCCAGATCGTCGTCGGACAGTGCGCGCCGGCTGCGATAGCCCGCGACGAGCGATGCCCGGATGACGTCCCAGGCAGGCTCGTTCAGGTTCTTCGACAGAGCGGTGGCGATGTCGAACATACGCCAGCCGAAACCGGCATCGTCGAAATCGATGAACGCCACCTCATCGCCTCTCACGAAGATGTTCTCGCGCACCAGATCTGCGTGGATCAGGCCGTAATCGAGCCCGTTCTCCGCGAGGCGACGAAGGTGGGGACGAAGCGAGTGCCTGAGCGCACTCAAGGCCTGGCTCTGCGCGGTTGAAAGTCCTTCGCAATCCCAGAAACGCCCCCACAAGGGCGCATTGCCCAACAGGCCGTCGAGGTTCCAGGCGTGACGGCGGAAACCGGCGGGAAGCATCCAGCGGTCCGACAGAGAGTGGAGATCGGCCATGCCCGCGCCAACCGCCGCGAAGATCGCGGCGAGCCGCTCGGGTGGATGCGCCAGCGGAACGCCGGTCTCGCCGAGCGGCTCGCCGTCGACCCAGCTCATGACGTCGGCGTGCTGCCTGCCCAGTTCGGCACATGCCGGAAGTTCGACGAGCAGGTTTCCGTCCGCCGTCGCGAGCGGAGACGGGGCATTGATGCCGCCGGCGCGCAACATGGCCAGCCAGGCGAGTTCCGAGCGCAGCGCGGCCTCGTCGTGGTAACCCGGACGATGAAGCCGCAAGGCCGCCGGCCGGCCGCCGAGCTCGACCCTGAAGACCGCGTTCTCGCGATATTTGAGGAGTTGCGGCCGGGGCTCGGACGGCGACCAGCGGGCAAGGGCCTCGCGCGCCCGCGCAGCGAGCGCCGGCGCAAGATTTTTCGGCAGTCCGGCAGCGGCGCTCAAAGGCGGCTCAGCGCATCGTCGAGCGCCGCCAGCATCATGTCGGCATTCTCGATGGTGAACGGCATGGGCGGGCGTATCTTGGTGGCGTTCTGGTGGATGCCGAGCTTGCCCATCAGGATGCCGTTCCGCCGCATGTCGTTGATGACCCGGGTCGCGAGTTCCGCATCCGGCACCCTGCCCTTGCAGTCGGCCACCAGCTCCGCGCCGAAGAACAGACCGCTGCCGCGCACATTGCCGATGACGCCGTGTTTCTGCGCCAGACTTTCCAGGCCCTTGCGGGCATGGTCGCCGACGACGACCGCGTTCTCCTGCAGCCTCTCCTCCTCCAGCACGTCCAGAACGGCCATCGCCGCCGCGCAGGAAACCGGGTTGCCGCCAAAGGTGTTGAAATAGCGGAAGGCCCTTCGAAAGGCATTGAGCGTGTCAGCCCCGGCGACGACGCCGCCGATCGGATGGCCGTTGCCCATCGGCTTGCCGAGCGTGACGATGTCGGGGACGATGCCGGCACGCTGGTGTCCCCAGAAATGTGACCCTGTGCGGCCGAAACCCGGCTGGACCTCGTCGCAAATGACAAGGCCGCCGGCCTTGCGCACGGCGGCGACCGCCGGAGCCAGGAAACCGGACGGCAGGTCGGGAAACCCTTCATTCGCAAAGAAAGGATCGACGATGAGAGCCGAAAAGCCGTGCGGCGTCTCCTGCAGCGAGGCGATGGCTTTCTCGACCTCATTCGCGAAGGCTTCGGCGAAAGGTGCTCCCGGCATGCCGCCCAGCGGCCGATAGCTGTCGGGCGCAGGCACATGCCGGACGTGACCGCCATAGCCGCCGACCGGCGGCATGCGGGTCGAGAGCTGCGACACCGCGGCCGTGTTGCCGTGGTAGGTGTGGTCGGTAGCGATCACACCCGTCCGGCCGGTGACGGCCTCAGCCATGCGCAAGGCCACGTCGTTGGCCTCGCTGCCGGTGCAGGTGAGGATCGCCGTGTCGAGGCTGGCGTCGAAGGTCGCCGTCAGCCGCTCGACATAATCGAGAATGCCCGCGTGCAGGTAGCGCGTATGGGTGTTGAGCGTCGCCGCCTGCCGCGCGATCGCTTCGACGACGCGCGGGTGACAATGGCCGACATGCGGCACGTTGTTGTAGCAATCGAGGTAGCGCCGGCCGTCCGCATCCCACAGCCAGACACCCTCCCCACGCACGATATGCACGGGATCCTCGTAGAACAGGGCCATGTTCCGGCCGAGCAGCCGCTCGCGGCGAAGCAGCAGGTCCGATGTCGTGGACATGTCGATCTCCCGTTTCGACGGAGCCATGGGCCATGGCGGACAGGATCGGAATCATGTCGTCCGGGAAGAGCGCCGGCAACGACGGCGGAATCGGCAGGACGGCAGATAGTTAACACAGAAACTAGTTTGTAGGCCGACGCCACGGAAGTCAATATGCAAACTCGCGGCTTGAATATCGTACCATCATGGGGCCGGTTCCGGAACGATGAGGCGGACCCCGGTCACGGCGCCGCGAACCGCGCCGGTCGCGATGAGATCTTCGTGGCGGCCATGATGGCGGCGTCCGGCCATTCGCCCGCCAGACGTGGTCCATTTCAGCCTCGCCGACGCGAGAGACCGTTCCGTGTCGAGCCGATGCTATGGAAGACGCGACAGGATCTCGTAAGCTACCGCCAGATCCTGCGCCGCAACGCCGAGCGATTTGTAGATCGTCACATCGTCGTCCCTCAGGCGGCCGGCCAACGACCGGTCATAGACGCGACCGATCTCGCCGAGGATGTGTCCCTCTGTGACGACGCCCGCATTCAGGGCGTCGATATACTCCCCCGCCTGCGCCTTGGCGCCAGCCAGCGTGTCGACGAAGAACCGTCCGCGGGCGACCCCGGCGTCGTCGATCTCACGCGCCGAGGCGACGCTCGCCCCGACCAGGTTCACGTGCTGGCCGGGTTGCAGCCACTCACCCCTGAGGATCGCCGTCGGCGACGCGGTCACCGTTACGACGACATCGGCTCCGGCAACCGCTTCCTGTGCCGAAGCGACGGCACGAATGGAGAGGACCGAGTGGGCGTGGCGCGCCGCGAAAGCCTGAGCTTTGGCGAAAGTGCGGGTCCACACCCTGACTTCCTCAAACGCCCTGACCGCCAGATGGGCCGGCAGATGGTGCTCGGCCTGCTCGCCGGCGCCGAGGATCGCCAGCACGCGCGCATCCTTGCGCGCGAGCGCGCGCGTCGCCGCGGCGCTCGCCGCGGCCGTGCGCTGCGCCGTCACGCTCGCGCCGTCCACCGCAGCGATCGGCCGGCCAGTTTCCGTGTCGAACAGGAGGATGACGCCCTGGTGGCTGGACAGGCCCCGCTCTGGATTCCGCGGGTAGAGACTGACCAGCTTGATGCCATGCACGGCCGGCGACGACAGGCCTCCCGGCATGATGCCCATGGCATTGCCCGATCCGAGCGGCATCAGCGAACGGAGCGGCAGGACCGCCTGGCCGCGCGACACGGCGACCATTGCCTTGGCGACCACATCGATGCACTCGCCGATGGGCAGCGCCGCATAGACTTCTTCAGCCGATATCTGCCGCATGTTCGGGAACCTGTGTCTTGAGAGGGCCACTCACGATGCGCGCAGCCAGGTGGGCGAGGATGACGATGCAGAAGGTCGGGATCGCGGCGGCTATGAAGATGAGGTTGATTCCAAGGCCCGACGAGGTGCGGGCGAGATTGCGCATCAGGAAGCTGCGGCCGGGATCCAGGCCCGGTCCGAAGAAGGAGAAATACAAGATCGGCACGACCAAGAGCGCAACGGCGACGACCAGCGCAACGCGTGCAAGGCGGCCCGACCAGCCACGCGCCGTCTCGTCGCGGCGCGTGACCGCGGGGTCCAGACCGCGTCGAAAGGCGGCGGTCGCGCCGAGCAGCCCGCCCCACACCATCAGGTAGCGGGCGAGTTCCTCGGTCCATCCCGGCGGCGATCGCAATCCATAGCGTGCAACGATCTGCACCCCGATCACCGCGACCATCGCGACAAGCGCCGCCTTGGCGGACAGGAGGCAGACGCGGTCGATCCGATCGCTGGCAGCTATGAGGGCACGGGCGGCCCGGTTCACTGCCTTGTCTTCTCCGCCGCCGCGACGAAGGCCTCGACCGAGTCGGCCGGCATGAGCAGCGGCCACGTCTTCTTTGCCCGCTCGACGAAATCGGCGCGCGCCTCGGGCGTCAGCCTGGTGACCGTAACGCCGAGCTTCTCGAGCTGCGCCAGTTCCTGCCCGGCCGCCTCGTAGGTCCATTCCCGGTTGCGCAGATTGGCCTCGCGCACGGCCGTGTCGACCTTGCTCCGTTCCTCGTCCGACAGTCCGTCATACCAGTCCTTGGACATCAGCGCCGAGCGGAAGGGCGTCCCCGCGCCGGCGTCCGTGTAGTATTTCAGGAAGTCGGTGTGCTTGAAGATGAAGGCAACGACAGGCGGATTGACATATCCGTCGACCATGCCTTGCTGTACGCTCGTGGTGAATTCGGGCATGTCGACGACGACGCCGGCCGCTCCCCAATTCTTCAGCAGTTCCATTTGCGAGGCGTCGATGGCACGCATGCGCAGCCCCTCGAAATCGGCCGGTTTCTCGATCGGCTTCCTGGTGTTGAAGAAGCCGACCGTGCCGCCAAGCCCGGTCAGACCGGCGATCTTGATCCCCTGTTCCTCCATCCTGGCGGCGATGGGGGCGAGCAGATCGGTCCCGTCCAGCGCACGGAACATGTGGGCCATGTCGTCGAACATGTAGGGAGCCATGAAACCCTGCACGCGCGGATCGACCTGATTGATCATGACGAAGTTCGTCACCGCGACCTGAAGCAGGCCTTGCGAGAGCTGATCGACGAGCTCGGGATCCTTGCCGAGCGCTCCGCCGGTATAGACCTTGGCCTCGAGCCCAGCCTCGTTCAGTTGCTTGGCGACGTCCTCGGCCCAAACCCAATCGGCACAGACCGGAACGGCCGGGCAGCCGACTGCAATACGTATCTCATCGGCCGACGCCGCCTTCGCGCTGAGCGCGGCAGCGGTGGCGAAGAGGGCCGCGGCCAGGCCGCGAAAGGATTTCCTCAGCATTCCAATCCCCTTTGCTTCCTATTGTTTCATGCTCGAATTCAATGCAGCAGCCCGGCCTGCCGAGGAATGTAGAGGGTGATTTCCGGGAAGACGACCAGGAGGACGAGCACGATGATCTCCAGGACGAAGAACGGAATGATGGCGCGCGCCAGCCTGAGATAGGGCACGCCGCTCATTGCCGAGACGACCATCAGCGACCCGCCGACCGGCGGCGAGATCAGCCCGATCGTCAGGTTAAGGCACGTGACCACGCCGACATGGACCGGATCGGCGCCGCCGGCGATCGCCGCCGGGATCAGCAGCGGCACCAGAAGGACGAGCGCCATCGTATTGTCCATCACCATGCCGACCACCAGGAAGACGAGCGCGATCAGCAGCAGATATTCGAGGCCGGATAACCCGGCGCTCTCGACCAGCCGCAGCACGGCGTCCGGCACGCCCTCGATCGCTATCAGATAGCCGAACACCGCCGCCGAGAAGAGAATGACGAAGATGGCGCCGGTCAGCGTCGCAGCGCGCTCCAGCGCGCCGCCGAGATGGCCGCCAAGGCTTTTCAGCGCGCTTGCCGGCGTCGATCCGGGTTCCATCCACGAATAGACGAAGCTGATGGCGAGCGCCGCCGCCACCGCAAGCGCCGCCGCCTCGGTCGGCGTCACCACACCGAAGATGATGCCGGCGAGCAGGATCGACGGCACCAGAAGCGCTGGCGTCGAGCGGATCAGGGTCTGCGCGACAGGCGGCATGTCGACGTCGCGCCCGCCGGGGTGGTTGTGGCGCCGCGCCGCCCAGGCATTGTAGGCGAACAGGCCGCCCGCCAGAAGAAGTCCGGGCAGGACGCCGCCGGCGAACAACGCCGCCACCGAGACATTCATGAGGGCGCCGTAGAAGATCATCACGATCGACGGCGGGATCAGCGGCCCGAGAACCGAGGAGGCGACCGTCAGCGCGGCGGAGTATTCGCGCTTGTAGCCGCGCCTCTCCATCTCGGGCACCAGCGCGCTTGTGATGGCGGCGGCGTCGGCGACGGCCGACCCGGACATCGAGGACAGGAATATCGCCGTCGCCACATTGACGTGGCCGAGGCCGCCCCTGAAACGGCCGACGATCAGAACTGCGAGGTCGATCAGAGCACGGGTGATGCCGCCGCGACTCATCAGTTCGCCCGCCAGGATGAAGAGCGGCATCGCCAGGAAGGTGAAGACATCGAGCTGGGAAAGAACCCGTTGCGGCAGAATTGCCAGATGGCGCGCCTCGTCGGCAGCGACGAAGCTCAGCACGGCGACCGCTCCCGTCACATAGGCGATGGCGACGCCCCCCGCGAGAGTCGCTGCGGCATACAGGGTGATCAGTAGCCAAGCCATCGATGGATCGCACCTGCGTTCGAGTCATTCTTTTTCCGATCGGAAAATTTGTCAAACTAATTTTCCGATGCTACTTGTTTCTGGTGATCCATGGAGGCGATGATGGCGTCGGCGGGGAGATCCGAACCGGAAGACGACGTGCGCGAGGTCGCTGCTTTCGGCTTGCGCCTGCGGCGCCTGCGGCAATCGGCCGGAATGACGCTCAAGGAGTTGGCTGAACGAGCAGGTCTTGCCGTGTCGACCATTTCCAAGATCGAGAACGACCGCATGTCGCCGACTTACGACGTGCTGCTGCGGCTGGCGGGCGGCTTGTCGATCGACCTTACCTCGCTGCTGGAAGGGCCCGCGCCCGCGGCATCCCAACCGCTCGGCCGTCTCAACGTCACCCGCGCCGGGGAACGCCGGCGGCATCCGACGGGCACCTATGTCTACGAGCCCTTCGCCACGGGGCTGAGGCGCAAGCTCATGGACCCGACCTTCGTGACCGTGACCGCGCGCAGCATCAACGAATTTCCCGGCCTGATCCGTCATCCCGGCGAAGAACTGGTCTATGTGATCTCGGGGACCGTCGAGCTGCATGCCGAATTCTACGCGCCGATCCGGCTCGAGGCCGGCGACAGCGTCTATTTCGACGCTACCATGGGCCACGCCTATGTCTCGGTCGGCCCCGAGGACGCGACCATTCTCAATATCTGTTGCGGTACGGGCGGCGTTCCGCCCGTCGAACTTCCGAGAGCGCTATGACGACACTGACCACGGCGGAATACGAGGCGTGCGATGCGACCGGCCTCGCGGCGTTGGTCCGCAGCGGGGAGATCAGCCCGCGCGAGCTCGCGCAGACGGCGATCGCGCGCATCGAGGCGCTCAACCCGCTGGTCAACGCGGTGATACTGAAAGCTTACGACCAGGCGCTGGCCGAACTCGACACCCGTACTGATCGGCCACCCTTCCTCGGCGTGCCCTATCTCATCAAGGACCTGCACGCCCCCGTACGCGGCCTGCCGCTGACCAATGGCAGCCGTATGTTCGTCGATCCGCCGGCGCCCTTCGATTCGACGCTGGTCGCGCGGCTGCGCGCCGCCGGCTTCGTCATGCTCGGCCGCACGAACTCGCCGGAATTCGGGCTCAGCGCCTCGACCGAGCCGCACCGCTATGGCGCGACGCGCAACCCGTGGAACCTCGATCGCATCGCCGGCGGCTCCAGCGGCGGCGCCGGTGCGGCCGTGGCAAGCGGCATGCTGCCGGCGACACATGCAACCGACAGCGCCGGCTCCATCCGGATTCCAGCCTCCTGCAACGGGATCGTCGGACTGAAGCCGACGCGCGGCCTCAACCCCTATGGGCCGCATCGCGGCGACGCGGCCCATGGCATCAGCCATGAGAACGCCGTATCCCGCACGGTTCGCGATACCGCAGCCATCCTCGACATCACAGCCGGACCCGATGTCGGCGCACCCTACTTCGCGCGCCCTCCATAAGGTGGGTTCGTCGCGGCGATCGCCCGCCCGCCGAAGCGGCTGCGTGTCGGCTGCTGGACCCGGACGCTGCGGGATGAGCCGGTGGACGCGGAATGTTCGGCAGCCGTGCAGCACGCTGCCACCCTGCTCGAAGACCTCGGCCACGATGTCGAGGAGGCAAGGCCGGAGTTCGACTGGAAGCTTCTCATCGATGCGCAGATGAACGTATTGATGAGCGGCCTCGGCCCGATGGTCGCCACGATGGAACGACTGAACGGCAAGCCGGTCACGGAAAGCGATCTCGAACCGCTGACCTTCGCCATCGTCGCCCGTGCTCGCCAGGAGAGCCTGGAGCGCTATCTGGACAGCCTGATGCGGATGCAGCTCGAGGTGCGCCGCATGGCGGCCTTCTTCGAGACCTTCGACATCCTGGTGACCCCGACCATGACCGCGCCGCCGCCGCAGCTCGGCTGCCTCCCGACCGATGGCCGCGATGTCGACGGCTTCCTCGCCAGGCTCTTCGACCTCGCCCCTTTCGCAGCGCCCTTCAACGCCTCCGGCCAACCCGCGATCAGCCTGCCCCTGCACTGGTCGGCGGGCGGACTGCCGGTCGGCGTCCAGTTCGCGGGCCGCTATGGCGAGGATGCCACCTTGCTGCAACTGGCCGCCCAGATAGAGGAAGCGCAGCCTTGGGCTTCACGGCGCCCAAAACTCGCCTGAAGGGAGCCGGCGTTTCTCGGGCGCGGACTCTCGTGCCGACTTCGCTGCGCGACGCAACGCTTCCGCTCGGTGTCGATCGCAGCTTTCATCGGCTTGCACGACAGAGCTCCAAGCCCGGGCGGGCGAGCGCCAGGGTGATCGCCCGCCAACGCCTTCTCCCGTCGAGGGGAGAAGGCGCCGCCGGCGATCAAGCCGGAATCACCAGCGCAGCCAATAGGGGAACCCGTCCCGATTGCGCGAGGATGGCGTGAGCGGCGTCCTCTTGTCGGCCGGGATATCCACGACCTTGCGGTAGAGGTGCCAGGTCGCGTGGCCGAGCACCGGAATGACCACCGCCAGCCCGGCGAGCAGCGGGATCGATCCGATGAGCAGCGCGACGGCGACGATCAGGCCCCACAGGAGCATCGGCACGGGATTGGCCAGCACGGAGCGAGCCGACGTCTCGATCGCGGCATAGGCGCCGACGTCGCAGTCGAGCAGCAGCGGAAAGGCGATGACGGTGGTGCTGAGCACGACCAGGGCGAACAGGAAGCCGATCAGATTGCCGACGATGATCAGCGTCCAGCCGCGCTGGGTGGTGAAGAGATCGCCTAGGAACGCTGCCGTCGACTCCGGAGCAGCCGACCCGTAGAGCCAGGCGTAGAGCCCCTGCGCGACCAGCAACCAGGTGACGAACAACGCCACCAGCATGATGCCGATGGCCGCAATCGCCGGCAGGGCCGGAGAATGCCTCACATCGAAGGCATGCGCCCAGGAGGTGTCGAGGTTCTGCTCGCGGCGCCGGCTGATCTCGTAGAGGCCGATGCCGGCGAAGGGGCCGAGCAATGCAAAGCCCGCCATCAGCGGGAAGATGAGCTGCAGCGCGTTGCCGCCGGACGTCCATGTGATCAGAAACACCCCGACGATCGGGTAGATCAGGCACAGGAACACATAGTGCGAGGGCTTGTCCCAGAAATCGTCGAAGCCTCGTCGCAAGGCATCGAACACATCCGCGACCGATATGCGCCGGATCGCGGGATGCTCGAGCGTGTTGCCGGTGCCTGCGTACACATGGAAGCTCGCCATTGCCACTCCTCCTGACCAGGTTGGGGTGGGTCGCGGCCCGGGTTCGTCATAATGGCCACGCCGAACCGCGACCTGCACCACAGCGACCATAACGCAGTCGTGACAATTTGTCGCCCCCGTGCCCGGTCGAGCAGAACGCACCGGTCAAGAGCGCCTCCTCGGCATCGGCAGGCTAAAGCATGTCTCCCGAAAGTGGGTCCGGTTCGGAGCAAAGACATGCGTCAAATCAAAGACCTGCAGCGTGCTGCGTGAACCCGTTTTCACGCAACCCGCTGTAGAGTAGATGACTGCCTCGACGAGGAACGGTCCGGTCTGTCGCAATGCGGCCTCGAAGGCGGACCGGAAAGCCGGCCACAGTGTCGACCTTGACCGCGTGGCGAAGACGACGGGGACGACATCGAGGCGCCCGCGCGCCTGAGTCCATTGGACCAGAAACGCCTGCGCGCCGACTACCAGGAGAGCAAATTCGATATCGTCAGGCCGTCATGGGACGCGACGTGATCCGGCGACGCCGTGGGACGCCCTCCCGCAACCTGCCTAGGTTTTGCTCTGTCCTCTGCCGGACCTGCGCCGCAACCAGACATAGCCGCCGACCAAGGCTGCGGCCGGCAGGCCAAGGGCCGCAACCGGGCCCGGCGCCGAGCGGCTGACCTGGTAGAGCTGGCCCTGATGGCCACTCTGGAAGTTCTGGGCAAAACTCGGAGCCGTCGCCAGAAGCGCCACGGCACCCGCGAACAGCAAGGCTTTGAGATGTGTCATTGAGGCCCCCGATCACTGTTGGAACGACCAAACCCTGGCTAAGCATCATAGCGCGGACCAAGGCGTCCTTCGGCCTGTGCTAAAGGCGTATCTGCTTCAACCAACAGTGGCCTGACGGCATCGACGCTGCGACCATTGCGCTACCGGGGCATGCACACATCTCCCGGCCTGCCGCTCAACGACGACAGGATGTTCCTGGAGTCCGAGGGCGCGAGGGCGCGCTTGTCGACCTGACGAGGGGCGTTGCGCGCAGCACGGGACACGCCCTGGATCTCCAGAGCTGCGGGGCGTCACCGCCAGATCGTCTCGCGTTTCGAAGACGCTCTGCGCGAGCGCCCGGAGGAGATGCTTTCCCGTCCGCCGTCTGCGGAGCCGTCGGCGTCGCGGAGAGAACGCTCAGCCTCGCCTGTCAGGAATCTCTCGGCAGGAGCGCCACGCAATACGCCGGTGATCGCCGCCTCGATCTCGTGCGATGCGGTTGCTGGCGTCCGGTCCCGCAACTCACCAGGCTATGCACCATGGTTTTGGAAGCCTGGCCGTTTCGCCGAGGACTTCGCGTGAGTTTCGGGGCGCGCCCCTCCGACACGTTGCGGCGACAGCCCGGGCAGCGTCGAGTTGCCTATCGAAATCCCAAGAGGAAAAATGGTGGAGCCAAGGGGAGTCGAACCCCTGACCTCTTGAATGCCATTCAAGCGCTCTCCCAACTGAGCTATGGCCCCACACCCGGCCGAGGCCGGCGCCGTTTCCGGCGAAGAGGTCGGCCAAGGCTTTACGCCCCGGCCAGTACGAGGCGGCTTCTAGCGCCGCCTCGCGTGAAGATCAAGCCCGCTTTGGAGCTTTTTGTGACAGAGCCCCGGCAGCTCTCGCGGCCCGCAGAAAACGTGCCGCCACGACGTCAGATCTCGTCGTCGTCCTCGCCGATGCCGATGATGCCGCTGACGTCGTCGTCCTCTTCTTCCTCGTCCTCGAGGAAGGTATCGTCGTCATCGTCGCCGAGATCGACATCGTCGTCGCCGAGATCGGGAAGGTCGTCGCCGCCCTTGGCCTCGTCGTCGGCATCCTCGAGGGAAACGACCTCGGGGGCATCGTCCTCGGCATCCAGTTCCTTCTCCTCGACCTCGTCCTCGTCGTTCATCGAGGTGCCGTTGCCGGTGTCGAAATAGGAACGCGGATAGCTCTTGCCCGTATAGGGCGACACGATCGGATCCTTGTTCAGATCGTAGAATTTGCGCCCCGTCTCGGGGTCGATGCGCTTTGTACCAAGCTCTGGTTTTGCCACTGCAAGCCTCGTCGAAAGGTTTTGGTCCCCTTAGCGGCAGTTTGCGGCCCTGTCAAAGACTAATAGACCATGGCAAATCCGGCCCGAAAAAGCCCGCCCGGGGCGGCTTTCGACGGGGGATGACCGGGCCGGAAAGCCGTGATAGGACACGGCCGCAACCAGGACGACCAGGCGCCAGCCGCCGCCCCGCCAGCGGGGAACCCCAGGGAAACAGACATGTCCGACCACGCCTCCCCGCTGCCGGCGACGGCCCGCAGATCGCCTGCGCTGAGCGGCCGGGTCCGCGTGCCGGGCGACAAGTCGATCTCGCACCGCTCCTTCATGTTCGGCGGCCTCGCGGCCGGCGAGACCCGCATCACCGGGCTGCTGGAAGGCGAGGACGTGATGCGCACCGGCGAGGCCATGAAGGCCATGGGCGCCCATATCGGGAAGGCCGGCGACACCTGGATCATCCGGGGCACCGGCAACGGCGCGCTGCTGCAGCCCGAGGCGCCGCTCGATTTCGGCAATGCCGGCACCGGCTCGCGGCTGACCATGGGCCTTGTCGGTTCCTATGACATGGAGACGACCTTCATCGGCGACGCCTCGCTGTCGAAGCGCCCGATGGGGCGCGTGCTCGATCCGCTGCGCCTGATGGGCACCCAGGTGCTGAAATCCGCCCCCGGCGACCGCATGCCGCTGACGCTGCGCGGCCCAGGCGTCGCGGCACCCATCACCTACCGCGTGCCGATGGCCTCGGCCCAGGTGAAATCGGCCGTGCTGCTGGCCGGCCTCAACACGCCGGGGATCACCACCGTCGTCGAGCCCGTGATGACGCGCGATCATACCGAGAAGATGCTGAAAGGCTTTGGCGCCAACATCGAGGTCGAGACCGACCCGGACGGGGTCCGCCATATCCGCATCGAGGGCCAGGGCCGGCTGACGGGCCAGACCATCGCGGTCCCGGGCGACCCGTCGTCGGCCGGCTTCCCGCTGGTCGCCGCGCTGATCGTGCCGGGCTCCGACATCGTCATCGAGAACGTGCTGATGAACCCTACCCGCACGGGGCTGGTGCTGACGCTGCAGGAGATGGGCGCCTCGATCGAACTCGTGAACCCGCGCAATGCCGGCGGCGAGGACGTGGCGGATCTGCATGTGCGCGCTTCGGAACTGAAGGGCGTGCGCGTGCCGCCGGAACGGGCGCCTTCCATGATCGACGAATATCCGGTGCTGGCGATAGCCGCCAGCTTCGCCGAAGGCGAGACGGTGATGGATGGCCTGGAAGAGTTGCGCGTGAAGGAATCCGACCGGCTGTCGGCCGTCGCGAACGGCCTGAAGGCCAACGGCGTCGACTGCACCGAGGGCGAGGCCTCGCTCGTCGTTCGCGGCCGGCCGGACGGCAGGGGTCTCGGCGGCGGCAGGGTCGAGACGCATCTCGACCATCGCATCGCCATGAGCTTCCTCGTCATGGGCCTCGCTTCGGAAAAGCCGGTCACGGTCGACGACCAGACGATGATCGCCACCAGCTTCCCGGAATTCATGGGCCTGATGCGCGGCCTCGGCGCCGAGATCGAGGCCGAAAAGGCTGCCGTGTGAACGCCATGACCGGGACCTCGCATTGTCCATTCACCATCGCTATCGACGGGCCGGCGGGCGCGGGCAAAGGCACGCTCGGCCGGCGCGTCGCCGACCACTACCGCCTGAACCTGCTCGACACCGGCCTCACCTACCGCGCCGTGGCCAATGAGATGCTGAAGCAAGGCCTGCCGCTCGACGACGAGGAGGACGCGGTGAAGGCCGCCTATGCCGTCGACCTTTCCCGCCTCGACCGCGAGGTGCTGTCGGCGCATGCCGTCGGCGAGGCCGCCTCGCAGGTCGCGGTCATCCCGGCGGTGCGGCGCGCGCTGGTCGAGAAACAGCGCGAATTCGCGAAAACCCCGCCCGGCGCCGTGCTCGACGGGCGCGACATCGGCACGGTGGTCTGCCCCGACGCCGACGTGAAGCTCTATGTCACGGCAACGGCGGAGGTCCGCGCCCGGCGGCGGCTGCTGGAGATCGAATCCCGCCACGGCACCGCCGATTTCGCCCAGATCCTCGCCGATATCGAACGACGCGACGCCCGCGACATGGGCCGGGCGGATTCGCCGCTGAAGCCGGCCGCCGACGCGCACTTGCTCGACACGTCCGAAATGGATATAGAAGCGGCGTTTCTGGCGGCGAAGGCGATCATCGACGACGTTATCGCCCAAAGAGACGTAGCCTGATCCGGGCTGCCGCCTCCCGCATTGCGAGAACAAGCGGCAATACCCATATCGGGCCCGAACCAGCCTGCCAGCATTCTTCATGCGCCGAACCGCCGCGACAGCGGCACCAGGGCTTTCAGCCCGGAACGCCGGCAGGCCAACGCAACACGAACCCACGGCGCAGGCCCCGCACGGAAAGTCCGGGGCACTATCAGGAGCATCAATGTCACAAGCCAATCCCACGCGCGACGATTTCGCCGCGCTTCTGGAAGAATCCTTTTCCGATGGTCACTCGGGCGAAGGTCAGGTCGTGCGCGGCACGATCACCGCGATCGAGAAGGACATGGCCATCATCGACGTCGGCCTCAAGGTCGAGGGCCGCGTCCCGCTGAAGGAATTCGGCGCCAAGGCCAAGGACGGTCAGATGAACGTCGGCGACACCGTCGAGGTCTATGTCGAGCGCATCGAGAACGCGCTCGGCGAAGCCATGCTTTCCCGTGAGAAGGCCCGCCGCGAAGAGAGCTGGGTCCGCCTCGAGGAGAAGTTCAACAAGGGCGAGCGCGTCGAGGGCGTCATCTTCAACCAGGTCAAGGGCGGCTTCACCGTCGACCTCGACGGCGCCGTGGCCTTCCTGCCGCGCAGCCAGGTCGATATCCGGCCGATCCGCGACGTCACCCCGCTCATGCACAACCCGCAGCCTTTCGAGATCCTCAAGATGGATCGCCGCCGCGGCAACATCGTCGTGTCTCGCCGCACCGTGCTCGAGGAGAGCCGCGCCGAGCAGCGCTCGGAGATCGTGCAGAACCTCGAAGAGGGCCAGGTTGTCGAGGGCGTGGTCAAGAACATCACCGACTACGGTGCGTTCGTCGACCTCGGCGGCATCGACGGCCTGCTGCATGTCACCGACATGGCATGGCGCCGCGTCAACCATCCGACCGAGATCCTCAACATCGGTCAGACGGTCAAGGTGCAGATCATCCGCATCAACCAGGAAACCCACCGCATCTCGCTCGGCATGAAGCAGCTCGAGAGCGATCCCTGGAGCGACATCGGCACCAAGTTCCCGATCGGCAAGAAGATCCGCGGCACGGTCACCAACATCACCGACTACGGCGCCTTCGTGGAGCTGGAGCCGGGCATCGAGGGCCTCATCCACGTCTCGGAAATGTCGTGGACGAAGAAGAACGTGCATCCGGGCAAGATCCTGTCGACCTCGCAGGAAGTCGACGTGGTGGTACTCGAGGTCGATCCGGCCAAGCGCCGCATCTCGCTCGGCCTCAAGCAGACGCTCGAGAATCCGTGGGAAGCCTTCGCCCGCAACCATCCGTCGGGCTCCGTCGTCGAGGGCGAGGTCAAGAACAAGACCGAGTTCGGCCTGTTCATCGGCCTCGACGGCGATGTGGACGGCATGGTCCACCTCTCCGACCTCGACTGGAACCGTCCGGGCGAGCAGGCGATCGAGGAGTATCAGCGCGGCCAGGTGGTGCAGGCGCAGGTGCTCGACGTCGACATCGACAAGGAGCGCATCTCGCTGGGCATCAAGCAGCTGCAGCGCGGCGGCGGTGAGGCCGCGTCGGGCGAGCTGCGCAAGAACGCGGTCGTCACCACCGAGGTGATCGGCGTCAAGGACGGCGGCATCGAGGTGCGGCTGGTCGACAGCGGCGTCGAGACGTTCATCAAGCGGTCCGACCTGTCGCGCGACCGTGACGAGCAGCGCCCCGAGCGCTTCACCGTCGGCCAGAAGGTCGATGCGCGCGTCATCGTCTACGACAAGAAGACCCGCAAGATCCAGGTGTCGATCAAGGCGCTGGAGATCGCGGAAGAGAAGGAAGCGGTCGCCCAGTACGGCTCGACCGATTCCGGCGCTTCGCTCGGCGACATCCTGGGCGCTGCGCTCAAGAACCGCGGCAACTGATCGGCCGCCTCTCGCGGCTCACCAAAAGCCCCGCCGGAGCGATCCGGCGGGGCTTTTTCGTTGGCCGCATTCGGCAGAGATTGAACGGATGTCGACTTTGGGCCGCCTCTACTCGCAGGCCGCGCGTCGCTCGGCTCCATCGGTAATGTATTCGCTGGCCTGCCGTACCGGGATCGAGGTTGTTGATGGAGGCCACGGTCCGCGCCTCCGCATTCGATCGGAACGGCCGTGCAGAAATCGATCGGCCGTCGGTATGAGACCGGTGCGCCATCACATCCCCCGCGATATGAATTCGTTGCCTGGACCAGGTGGCCCGGAAAGCCCCGAATTCTCAACCGGAGATTGGTAGGTTCCGCATTTAGCTTACGAAAGCGCAGGCCGCAGCCCAACGTCCTTATGCCACCCAGGATCCAGTGCTGCTGCGGACTTTCGGCCTGCCGGCGGCGTCCTCGTTTGTTCTTGGCTCCAATGGGTCTAGCGGGCGGTCGGTTCAGACCTGGACAGGACGGCTAAGCGCCGCTTCACGGATACAATGATGGCAAGGTGGAGGAGAATCGCGATCGCGATGGCGATGACGTGATCCGTCGCCGTGACCCCTGGTGCGTGCGAGACCAAGACAAGGGCATAGAGCCCGAAGGGCACAAACAAAAACACGGCCGTAACCAGCCCTGGATTGTATCGGCGCAGAGCGCCCGCCCCGAGAATGTGGACGACAGCGTTGATCAGCGTGAGATAGATAGCAATCAATCCGAGCCCGACATCGACAAAACGCGCGAAATAGAGCGCGATCAGGTTTACGGCCCACACGCCGACAACGTTGATGAAGACCACGGCCGGCGGTGTCAACGCCTCCAATCCGCCGCCGATGACCTTGTTGACCCATATACGAAAGCGATCGTGTTGGTGCTCCTCCAGCTGGTGAATCATGTAGATCGGCAGCTGCAAGTAGACGAGCAGCAGCGGCGGGCTTAACACTCCCGCGAAAAGCGGCGCAACCGCTAGCAGAAACAGGCCGGTGACGAAGCCGGCATACATCCAATTGTGAAAGAACCAGTCCTTGGTCACGGGCGCTACCTCAGTAACGGGGGTGAGTCCTTGGCTCACCTCAGGTGGTTGTTATGCTGCAAGCCGCCTTAAAAGGTGCTTAATCCGGAACAGCCGCAACTCGCCATTGCCCACGCCGGTGGGAAGAAGAAGAAGTAGTAGTAGTAGTAGTAGTATCGTTCCCGATGAAGGCCGCGAGGCCATGCGAGATCTGGTTCGCGCCCGGGCAGCCGCCATTCGCTGCCCGCATCGATCAGCCGATAGCACACCAAGGTCTGCAGGATATGTCGCCAGCAGGTGCCTTCGCGCGAGTCGGGCAAGCGCGCCGCCCAGAACCGGTCGAGCTCGAGCTGCTCATAGAGCTGGCAGGCCAGCCAGCAGGCGCCCCATTGCCGCGGCCTGTGCAACTGCATGGCCCCGAGCCGCACTTGCACGCCATGGCCGGCGGCGTGGCCGGGCATGGCCCGATCGGCCGGAAACAGGGCCAGTTGCCGGGCATGCTGGGCATCCTCGTCAAAGGCTTCGATCGTTCGACATCAAGCCTCGTGCTGGCTATCGTTGATCTCGCCGAGATAAAGCACCTGACGCTGCACGACCTTGCCGCCGGCGGACACATCCGGGCGGTGTGGATGCTGACGCATCAGCGCGACCTCAATCGCCGGCACGGCTCATCCGCGCCTCTTGCTTTCGCGCCAACGGGCGCAGCGCGCAGTCGCGCGCTCCAACGGTCGATCTTATCGACCGTTGGTCTCAGCCGGCTGAAGATGTCCGGTCGAGAACGCTCCAGTCAAACTCGCGCGCCCAGTCGGCGAGACTGTGCCAGCGGACCTCCGGAAAATCCCTCTGCAATGCGGCGATATCGACATCATAGCCGACGCGGTCGAACCATTCGAACATCAGCGCCGCATCCTCACTTTGCTGGCGGGCCGCGGCGATCGGGATTTCCTGATAGTTGATCTGGCGGCCGATGGCCCGCGACAGGATTTGCGCCTGCTCCTCGCCGGACAACTCGTCCCCGGCGATATCGAAACGCTTGCCGAAGACCTGCTCGCGCCGCTCAACCAGGGATGCGACGAAGGTTCCTATGTCCGCCAAGGCTACCAGTTGGAGGGCCCGTCTGGGAGGCATCGCGAAGGCGTGTGCCCCCTGGCGCAGCCCACCGATCGACCACGGCGCGACGACATTCTCCATGAAGGCGGCCGGCGCGCTGATCGTGTAGGGGATACCGAGTCCGACCACATGCTCCTCGACGAGATACTTGCTTTCGAAATGCGGGATGCCTGTCTTCTTGTCGGCATCGGCAACGGACGAGTAAATCAAATGCCCGACGCCGGCAGCCTTCGCCGCATCGGCGGCGATGATCCCCTGACGGGTCTCCTCCTCGGTCCCGGCCTCGTAGCTGTTGCCCATCAGAAACATGGTGTCGACGCTACTTGCAGCCTTCCGAACGGAGGTCTCGTCACCGAGGTCACCGGTCGCGATGTCGGCGCCTGCCGACGCCAGCCGCCGCGCAACGTCGCTGTCCGGCTTGCGTGTCAGCGCCTTGACGAGATGTCCCCTGGACAGCAGTGCGCGCGCAACCGCGCCCCCTTGCTGGCCGGTAGCGCCGGTAACCAGAACGCTTCGTCTGGTGGTCATGTGTCTGCTCCTTGCCATTCCATTGGAGCAAAGTTAGGGCTGCCGCATTGGTCCATAATCGCCTATAATTGGAAAACATCGTCCCAATTCTGGATACAATGCTCGATCTCAACGATATCGTGGTATTCGCTCGTGTCATCGAGGCCGGCAGTTTCACGGCAGCCGCGCGCCTGCTCGGCATACCCAAGACGACGGTCAGCCGCCGCATTGCCGCGCTTGAGCGCGAAGTCGGGGTGCGGCTGCTTCAACGCACGACACGCAGCCTGAACATGACGGACGCAGGACGCCTCTACTATGAGCAGAGCAGCCAAGCGCTGCGGGCGATCGAAGCCGCGAATCTGCGTCTCGCGGAAGCGAGAGCGGAGCCTTCCGGAACGATCCGCATTACGGCTCCCGTTGGCTTTGGCGGTTATTTCCTGACCAGCACGGTGTTCGATTTTCTCGCGATGTATCCGAAAACCAGAGTCGAACTGCGCCTGACCGACGACAAGCTCAATCTGGTCGAGAGCGGCATAGATCTCGCATTCCGCACCGGGATCCTTCAAGACTCCACGCTGGTTGCCCGCAAGCTCGGCCCCACGCACAGAATCCTGTGCGCCAGCCCGGACTATCTCGCGCGCCAAGGCATACCGGAGGTGCCGACGGACCTCGCTCGCCATCATTGCGTCATTGCGGGCGCTTCGACAGCCAGCGCCGACTGGGAGTTGGAAGGGCCGCATGGTCAAGAAACGGTCCAGGTGGCTGGACGCTTCGCGGCTAATGAAATGCAGGCGGTGATTGCGGCTGCGATTGCCGGCTACGGCATCGCCCAAGTGCCCCACGGGATCGCCGAGGCGTCCATCAAGGACGGGCAATTGCGCCGCGTTCTCAACGATTACACAACCCCGGTTGGCGGTCTTTATGCCGTGTATCCGAGCAGCCGATATCTATCGCCCCTGGTCAGGGCGTTCATCGATCTTGCCGTCGGGCGACTGAACGGCGCCGGGACCAGCGAGAATGAAAGGGTTGTAGCTATGTCAAGAAGGTATTGGGCTGACAGTTAGCTGGGAACGGACCGCCAGGCAGCCAAAGTCAGGTGGCTGCCCTGTTCGCTTGCGGACGCATGCTCCAGGCAGGAGCCTGGATCGGCTAGGCAAGCGGCGTCGAGCGTCGCGACGTTTATCATCTCGCGACAGCGCAACGATCGCCTCGCCAGGACCGTTCCAACCCGAACCATCCCATTAGCTCGCTCCTATTGATTGAAGCGCGTTTCGATTTCGTTTTCTTTCGAGCGTTGACAGGAGGCTTGACTTCCCCTAGGCGTGTTCGGCATTCTGGATTCTATAGAATGTTGAATATAGCAATTTGGCCCGGAGCGGGGAGGAAACTCGTTAAGCCGGGCAAAGTTCGAGGGAGGGAATTGATGATTCGGTTTCGCAAGTTTGCGACCCTGGTGTCGCGTCGCGCGCTCATGGCCGGTGCAGCTTCTGTGGTTGCATCGCTGAGCCTGGGCGCAGCCGGCGCGAGGGCCCAGGACAATGGCCTCGGCACTGCCGATCAGCCGGTCGAAGTGCGCATGATCGCCAACGAAGCGTTTGCCAGCCAATGGCAGACCCTGATGGTGCCGGAGTTCAACAAGCACTATCCAAACATCAAGGTCACGATCGATGGCGTGCCGTATGTCGAGTTGTTGGCCAAGAGCATGCTCGACGCCACCGGCCCGAGCCCGACCTACGACATCATCATCGCCGACGACCCGTGGGTACCTCAACTCGCCGAAGTCGGCGCGCTGCTCGATCTGAAGAGCCCCGAGGTCCAGGCCTGGACAGATGGCGGCTACGACTGGGACGACTTCAACGCGGCGCCGCTTGCCGCGGGCGCCTGGAAGGACGTCCAGTACGGCGTGCCGCTGCGCTCCAACATGCTGATGATGTTCGTCAACAAGGCGCTCTACGAGAAGGCCGGGGTGGCGGTCCCGACGGCGGAGCTGACCTGGGACCAATATCTGGAGCAGGCGCCGAAGCTGGTGCAGGACACCGACGGTGACGGCAAGGCCGACGCCTGGGCGATCGACACCTACTTCATCCGTGAGCCGCTGACGCCGACCATCTGGCAGACGATCATGAATTCGAACGGCGGCCAGCTGCTCGACGAGGACGGCAAGCCGGCCTTCAACAACGAGGTCGGCATCACGGCGCTCGAAACCCACAAGAAGCTGCTCGAATTCGCCCCGACCGGCGCGGTCAGCCACGGCTTCTCCGAGTCGCTGCAGGCCTTCCGCCAGGGGCTCGTCGCCACGATGTTCAACTGGGGCAGCGTGTTCAAAGGGTCGGCGATCGACGCCAAGACCACGACGCTGAAGCCCGACCAGGTCGGCATCCAGGTCATGCCGGTCGGCTCCGCCGGCCCCGGCGCGCATCGCGGCATCTGGAGCGGCACCGTGTCGTCGAAGAGCGAGAACAAGCAGGCCGCCTGGGCGGTGCTGCAATGGCTGAGCTCGAAGCAGGGCGAGACCTGGCATTCGGCCAATCTCGGCGTCTTCCCGGCGCGCAAGTCGACGCTTTCCGCGACCCCGGCCGAGCCGTGGCTGGTCCCGGTCTTCGCCTCCCTCCAGCAGGCCTATGACGCCGCCGAGAAGGGCAAGATGTGGCGCGTCCGCGATCCGCGTTCGGACGCTGCCCAGCAGATCCTGGCCGACGAGGTATCGCGCGCCATTGCCGGACAGGTGTCGGCGGCCGTGGCCCTGCAGGTCGCGGCCGAGAAGATCGAGAAGATCCTCGACTGACCCGACGGCTTGGGAGCATCGCGATGAGTTCGACGACGGCAAAAGGAGCGCGCCCCGCGCGCTCCCGCGCATGGACGAAGCTGGCCGATATCGTCTCGCGCTGGGCCTTCATGGCGCCTTCGGCGATCATCCTCGCCGCGATGCTCGCCTACCCGATCTTCTACACGATCGAGATCAGCTTCTCCCGCTTCGACCTGATGACCTTCAGCGCGATCGAATGGGTCGGGTGGGAGAACTACCGGCACGTCCTCGAGGACTACCGCTTCTGGTCCTCGATGAAGGTCACGCTCATCTATCTGGTCTTCGCCCTGCCGTTGCAGATCGTTCTCGGTTTCGGCATCGCCTTCCTGATCAATGCGGACTGGCGCGGACGCGGGGTCGTGCGCGCGCTGTTCATCATTCCGATGGTCGTGGCCCCCGTCGTTGCCGGCGGCATCTGGCGCATGATGCTCGATCCGCTGTGGGGCATCGTGAACTGGCTGATCGGCCTCGTCGGGTTCGGACCGCTCGACTGGTTCGGCGATCCCAATCTCGCAATGGCCGCGATCGTCATCATCGACACCTGGCGCTGGACGCCCTTCGTGGTGCTGATCGCCACCGCGGCCCTGCTGGCGCTGCCCCGGGACCTGTTCGAGGCGGCCGAGATCGACGGCGCCAACTGGTGGTCCATGCTCTGGTCCATCACGCTGCCGCTGCTCGTGCCGATCATCGCCGCCACCTTCGTCGTGCGCTGGCTGGGCGCCGTGAAGATGTTCGACATCGCGCTCGCCGCCACCTATGGCGGTCCGGGCGGCGCCACCAACGTCATCAATCTCTTCATCTACGAGGAGGCTTTCCGGTCGCTGCGCTTCGCAGAGTCCGCAGCGATGGCCGTCGTCGTCCTGGTGCTGACGATGGTGCTCACCGGCATCTTCCTGCGCGGTACCCGCACGCTGGAGGGACTCTATTGACCGCGCTCGCTCTCCAGCCGCGCCGCAGGTCACGCCTCGGCCGGCGCATCCGCATCGCAGCCGGCCTGTTCGCCTGCCTCGTCTTCCTGTTTCCGGTCTTCTGGATGGTGCTCAGTTCCTTCAAGGACCAGCGCGACATCTTCACGACGCCGCCGACGCTGTTCTTCACGCCGACGCTGGAGACCTATTTCAGCTACATGCAGCGCGCCGACATCAACCGGCGGCTGATCAACACGATCATCGTGGCGACCGGCGCCGGCCTTCTCTCGATCGCGGCGGGCGCCATGGCGGGCTACGCGCTGGCGCGCATCCGGCTGAAGGGCGCGGCGACAATCGGCGTGCTGATCCTTCTGTCGCGCGGCGTGCCGCCGATCGCGCTCGCCGTGCCGATGTTCCTCGTGGCCCGCTCGCTCGGCGTGACCGACAAGCACATCACGCTCATCCTCGCCTACTGCACCTTCCTGATCCCCTATGTGATGTGGCTGATGCGCGGCTTCTTCCTCGCTTTGCCGAAGGAACTGGAAGAATCCGCCATGATCGACGGCTGCAGCCGCTTCGGCGCCTTCTTCAAGATCATCGTGCCGATCTCGCTGCCGGGTCTTCTGTCGACGCTGATCTTCAGCATGATCCTGGCGTGGGAAGAGCTGCTCTTCGCGCTGGTTCTGACCAACCGCAACGCGTCGACCATCCCGGTCGCCATTGCCGGCATCGCCGGCGATACCGTCAACGGCGCCAACTGGGGCGCGCTGACGGCGGTCGGCACGATCACGGTGATCCCTGTGGTGGTCTTTGCCCTGCTGGTCCAGAAATGGCTCATCCAGGGCTTGGCCGACGGCGCAACGAAGGGGTGACGATCATGGCTGATAACAGCAACCGGCGACACGGGCGGAGGATATGATGACGCAGCCTCCCGTCTTCCTTTCCAAGGCCGATCTGGCGCGGCGACATATCGAGGGATTGATCATTTCCCGGAAGGTCAAACCCGGCGACCGCATCACCACGCGCGAGGTGTCCGAGGCGCTCGGCATCTCCGAGACGCCGATCCGCGAAGCGATCCGGAGCCTCGCCGCCGAAGGCTGGCTCGAGGTCCAGACCCATGTCGGCGCGGTGGTCGCCAGTGCCGGCAGCGAGCAGCTTCGAGAAATCTACGCGCTGCGCGGACGGATCGGGTCCCTCGCCATCGAACTGGGCGGCGCCAGCTACGATGCGAAGCGGCTTGCAGAGATCGACGCGAATATCGAAGCGTCGGCCGCCGCCGTCGCCACACAGGATGTGCTGGCCTATACGCAGTGCAACCACGACTTCCACATCCTGCTCTACGACACGCCGCATTCGCAATGGTGCCTGCGCATGCTCGTCAACCTCAGCGCGTTGACCTCGGCCCATTACGGCTTCTCCGTCATGCCGCAGCGCATGGCGGAATCGCTCGCCGAGCACAGGGCGATCCGTGACGCCATCCGCGCCGGCCGGCTCGATCAGGCGGCGGCACTCGTCACCCGGCACGAACAGTCCGCCTATAGCGCGCTTGCCGCGGAACTGGAGTCGGCCGACCGCCGCACGCCGTCCGAGAGCGCAGCCTGAGCCGGCAAACGAGACCGGCAGCGAAAAGAGACCCAGGGAGAAACGGCAGGGGATGAGTACAGTCGCGATCAGGGAGGTCCGCAAGGCATACGGGCCGCTCGAGGTGATTCACGGTGTCTCGATCGACATTTCCGATGGGGAGTTCGTCGCGCTGGTGGGTCCTTCGGGATGCGGGAAATCGACGCTGCTGCGCATGATCGCCGGCCTCGAGGAGATCACGGGCGGAGACATCGCGATCGGCGGGCGCGTGGTCAACGAGGTCGCGCCCAAGGATCGGGACATCGCCATGGTGTTCCAGAACTACGCGCTCTATCCGCATATGAACGTGCATCAGAACATGGGCTTCGCGCTGCGGCAGCGCGGCACGCCGCGCGCGGAGATCGACAAGCGGGTCAGGGAAGCCGGGCGCATCCTCGGGCTCGAGCAGTTGCTGGAGCGCAAGCCACGGGCCCTCTCGGGCGGCCAGCGCCAGCGCGTCGCCATGGGCCGGGCCATCGTGCGCGATCCGAACGTCTTCCTGTTCGACGAGCCGCTGTCGAACCTCGACGCCAAGCTGCGCGTGCAGATGCGCTCCGAGCTCAAGGAGCTGCATCAGCGGCTCGGCGTCACAACCGTCTATGTGACCCATGACCAGATCGAGGCCATGACGCTGGCCGACCGGGTCGTCGTCATGAATGGCGGCGTCGTCGAGCAGATGGGCCCGCCGCTCGATCTCTACGACCGCCCGCGGAGCCTCTTCGTCGCCGCCTTCATCGGCTCGCCGCCCATGAATTTCCTGGAAGGCCGGATCGACCGGGGTGACACCCTCGTTCTCGACGACGGCTCCCTGCTCCCGCTGCCGCGCCCGGTCGCCGGCAAAGGGCGAGTGACGGTCGGCGTCCGTCCCGAGCATTTCCTGGTCGGCGAAGCCGGCTGGCCGGCCGTCGTGTCGGTGGTGGAGCCCACCGGTTCGGAAACGCAGATCACCGCCCGCATCTCCGATCATGTCATCCGTGTGCTGCTGCGCGGACGAACCACGGTGAAGCCCGGCCAGACCATCCATCTCACCGCGGCGCCGTCCGACCTGCATGTCTTCGACAGCCACACCGGCAAGCGACGCGACGCCGCCTGAACCACCGGAACCAGGAAACGGGGGACAGCCAATGCTGGAGCTGCGCCAGTTCTATATCGACGGCCACTGGGTGCCGGCACATCAGGCGGGCGAGCATGTTCTCGTGGACGCCTCGACGGAAGAGCCGTTCGGCGTCGTCGCGCTCGGCAGCGATGCCGATACGGACGCAGCCGTCGCCGCCGCGAAGCGTGCCTTCCCCGCCTGGTCGATGACCGATCCCGCGAGGCGGATCGCGCTTGTCGAGCGGTTGCGCATCATCCATCTCGAACGGACGGAGGAGATGGCGCAGGCGATCTCCCGCGAAATGGGAGCGCCCATCGATCTCGCGCGTCAGGCCCAGGCCGGCGCCGGTCCGCGCCACATGGCCAACTATCTCGCGGCGATGCAGGATTTCGATTTCATCAGGCCGCTCGGTCCGCACGCGCCGAGCGACCGCATCGCACTGGAGCCGATCGGCGTCGCGGCGCTGATCACGCCGTGGAACTGGCCGATCAGCCAGGTCACCCTGAAAGTGGCGGCGGCCCTGCTCGCCGGCTGCACGGTGGTGCTGAAGCCTTCGGAGATGGCGCCGCTGTCGGCGACCCTCTTCGCCGAGATCGTCGACGCAGCAGGCATTCCCCCAGGGGTCTTCAATCTCGTCCATGGCGACGGCATGGGCGTCGGCCAGCGTCTCGCGACGCATCCCGACGTCGACATGGTCAGCTTCACCGGCTCGACGCGGGCCGGCATCGCCATCAGCAAGGCGGCCGCCGACAGCCTCAAGCGCGTCTCGCTCGAGCTCGGCGGCAAGGGCGCCAATCTCGTCTTCGCCGACGCCGACGACATGGCCGTCGAGCGCGGCGTGCGCCAGTGTTTCGTCAACAGCGGCCAGAACTGCAACGCGCCGTCGCGCATGCTGGTCGAACGCGCCATCTACGAGCGTTCGGTCGAGACGGCGGGCCGGGTCGCGCAGTCCATCGCCATCGGCCCCTCCGGCGTCGCGGGTCCGCATATCGGTCCGGTCGTCTCGACGCGACAGTTCGACCGGATACGGGGACTGATCGAAACGGGCATCGCCGAAGGCGCGCGCCTCGTCGCCGGCGGCCCGGACCGTCCAGCTGGGTTCAATCGCGGTTACTTCGTGCAGCCGACGGTCTTTGCCGACGTGTCGAACGACATGACCGTCGCCCGGGAGGAGATCTTCGGACCGGTGCTGTCGATCATACCGTTCGACACCGAGGACGAGGCGATCGCCATCGCCAACGACACGCCCTACGGCCTCACCAACTATGTGCAGAGCCAGGACGGCGAGCGCCGCAACCGCGTGGCACGCCGGCTGCGCTCCGGCATGGTGGAGATGAACGGCCAGACGCGCGGCGCCGGCTCGCCTTTCGGCGGCGTGAAGGCATCAGGCCGCGCCCGCGAGGGCGGGCGCTGGGGCATCGAGGAATATCTGGAGGTGAAGTCGATCTCCGGATGGGGATGAGCCCGAAGCGTGATGCAAAGGACGCGAAACTTATTCACCGCGCGCGCCGCATCCGGCGGCGTGCAGCAGCGCCGAACAGAACTGCCAGACAGCTAAGGAAAGACCATGAGAAACAAAGCTACCGTCGCGGACGTGAAGACGCTGTCCTGCAGCAACTCGTTTCGCAACTATCACTTCCTGAAGATCACGACCGAGGACGGCACGGTCGGCTGGAGCGAGTTCGACGAGAATTTCGGCTCGCCCGGCGTGGCCGCCGTCATCAACCAGCTCAGCCACCGGCTCGTCGGCCAGAGCGCGATGCTGCACGAGCACATCCGCGAGGACCTGCGCAACGTCACGCGCCCGGCTTTCGGCGGGGTCGTGGGACAGGCGCTGGGCGCGATCGAGAACGCGCTTCTCGACATCAAGGCCAAGACGCTTGACATACCCTGCCACGTTCTGCTCGGCGGCAAGGTCCGCGACAAGATCCGGGTCTACTGGTCGCACTGCGTCGCCTACCGCATGCGCACCGAACACTTCTCGCCCGGCATCGTCGATTCCAGCGGCGTGCGCCAGATCGCACGCGATGTCGTGGCTGGCGGATATTCGGCGCTCAAGACCAATATCTTCCACTATAACGAGAACGACCGGATCGAGGCCTGGTCGCCGGGCTTCGGCCGTCCGCACGAGCCGTCGCGCAATGTCGAGCGCAAGACCTTGAAGGACCTGCGCAGGCATCTGGAGATGATGCGGGAGGAGACCGGACCCGATGTCGACATCCTGCTCGACCTCAACTTCAACGCCCGCACCGAAGGCTATCTGAAGATCCTGCGCGAGACGAGCGACCTCGACCTGTTCTGGGTCGAGATCGATACGCTCGATCCGCAGGCGCTGGCCTATATCCGCGCCAACAGCCCGCATCCGATCTCGTCATGCGAGACGCTGCTCGGGGTCCAGCAGTTCCTGCCCTATTTCCAGAACCAGTCCGTCGACGTCGCCATCATCGACACGCCATGGAACGGCGTCTGGCAGTCGCTGAAGATCGCCGCGGCGGCCGAAGCCTATGACGTGAACGTCGCGCCGCACAACTTCTACGGCCATCTGTGCACGATGATGAACGCGCATTTCAGCGCCGTGGTGCCGAACATGCGCATCATGGAAACGGACATCGACCGGATTTCCTGGGACGACGAGGTCTTCACCCATGCGCCGGAATACAAGGACGGCTATCTGATCCTGCCCGATCGGCCGGGCTGGGGCACGGAGCCGGTCGAGGCGGCATTCGAGAAATATCCGCCCCTGAAATCGGTCGGAATGATCCACCGCACCCCGACCCCCAGGCTGGCGGTCTGAGGCTGGCTGGCGGTTTCCATGTTCGAAGGCCCTGCCCAATGAACGACCCCGTCGACGTCCTGATCATCGGTGCCGGCGCCTCCGGCGCGGCGGTCGCCTGGAGCCTCGCCGACACCAGGATGCGCATCCTGTGCCTGGAGCAGGGGGACTGGCCGCAGTCCTCGGCCTATCCGAGCACGGGACGGGATTGGGAGAGCCGCCAGTCGGAAGACTATGCCATCAGCCCGAACCGCCGCGGGGCGATCGCCGACTATCCGATCAACGACGACAATTCGCCGATCAAGATCGCGAATTTCAACGGGGTCGGCGGGGGCACCATCCTCTATGCGGGCCATTTCCCGCGCATGCATCCTTCGGACTTCCGGGTCCGCTCTCTCGACGGCGTGGCCGATGACTGGCCCATCGACTACCGCACCCTCGAGCCGTTCTACGCCCTGAACGACAGGATGATGGGGGTGGCGAGCCTTCCCGGCGACCCGGCCTATCCGCCCAAGGAAGCGGTGATGCCGCCGCTGCCGCTCGGCCGCACCGGCGAGCGGCTGGGGCGCGCGATGAACGAGCTCGGCTGGCACTGGTGGCCCTCCGACAGCGCCATCACCTCGCGCGAATATGAGGGGCGCGCGCCCTGCATCAATCTCGGCCATTGCGGGCACGGCTGCGCGCAAGGCGCCAAGGCCTCGACCGACATCACCTACTGGCAGGAAGCGATCCGCAACCGCGTCGAGATCCGCACCCGGTGCCGGGTGAGCCGGATCGAGACCAACGAAGACCGGATGGCGACCGGGGCCTGGTATTTCGACGCCAATGGCGAGGAGGTTTTCCAGCCGGCCGAGATCGTCGTCATGGCGTGCAACGGCATCGGCACCCCGCGCATCCTGCTCAACTCGGCGTCCGAGCGTTTCCCCAACGGTCTCGCCAACTCCAGCGGGCAGGTCGGCCGCAACCTGATGTTCCACCCTTATGCGCTGGTGAGGGGCCGCTTCGACGAGCCGCTGGACGGCTATCGCGGTTCGCGCGTCTTCATGTGGAGCATGGAGTTCTACGAGACCGATCCCGCCCGCGGCTTCGCCAGGGGATATTGCTACCAGTTCACGCGCGGCTTCGGACCGGTGACGGCCGCCGTCAACGGCATGGCGGACGGGCTCGTGCCGTGGGGCGAAGGACATCATGACGCGTTCCGCCGGCTCTTCGACCGTCAGGCCGGCATGGTGTCGATCTGCGAGGATCTTCCCGAAGAGATCAACACCGTCACGCTCGATCCCGTGCTGAAGGACGGCAACGGCATCCCGGCGCCGAAGATCACCTATCGGATCGGCGGGAACACGCAGAAGATGCTCGACCATTCGGTCGCGCGCGGAACCGAGATACTGCGTGCGGCCGGCGCGCAGGACATCGTCACGCGCTCGCCTTTGCCCTATGCCGGATGGCATCTTCTCGGCACAGCCCGCATGGGAACCGATCCGAGGACCTCGGTGGTCAACGAATGGGGCCGCAGCCACGACGTGAAGAACCTGTTCATCGTCGACGGCAGCGTGTTCGTCACGTCAGGAGGTGTCAACCCGACCTCCACGATCCAGGCCATCGCGCTCTATATCTGCGACCGGATCAAGTCCCGCATCCATGACCTCTTCGACTGAGCGAGCCATGACGACGCAATCGGACACCGACCCACCGGCGCCTCTCTCCGTGGCAGAGCAGGACTGCCTGCGCTGCATCGTGGGGCACATGATCCCCGCCAGCGAGAAGCATGGCGTTCCCGGCGCGGACGATCCCGCCATCCTGGCCTACATGGTGGCGTCCGTCAGGCGGGACCGAGAGGCGCTCGGCAAGGTGCTGGACGCGGTCGACACGGCCGCCGGCGGCAGGCTCGCCGACAGGCCGTTCGCGGAACAGGCGGCGCTGCTCGCGCGATTGCGCGCCAAAGACCCCGGCATGTTCGGCGTGGTCGAGGCCGTCGCCTCGCGCGCCTATTATCGCGACGACCGGGTGCTGAAGTCGATCGGCATGGAAGCGCGGCCGCCCTTCCCCAAGGGCTATGAGGTGCCGGACGGCGACTGGTCGCTGCTCGAGCCGGTCAGGCAGCGCGGCGTCATCTATCGCGACGCCGGTTAGCCGCGCGACGGGATCGCGCTCACGGGTTTCGAACGCCCCGACGACATGGCATGGTACGGTTGTTTCATGATCGGCCTCGCGGAGAGCAGCCATGTCCGTCACCGTGACCAAGCTCCAGACACGCAAGAACGCGCCCGGCGAGACACGTCTTGTACGCGAGCAGCACAAGCCGCTGGCGCAGGGCGAGGTCCTCTTCGCCGTCGATCGTTTCGCGCTGACGGCAAACAACATCACCTATGCCGCCTTCGGCGACGCCATGTCCTACTGGCAGTTCTTCCCGACCGGCGATCCCGCCTGGGGTCATATGCCGGTCTGGGGTTTTGCCGACGTCGTCGCATCCGATATCGAGGGGATCAGCCAAGGCGAACGCTTCTACGGCTACTTCCCGGCGGCCAGCCACATCGCCATGACGCCCATCCGCATCAGTGAACGCGGCTTCTACGACGGGGCGCCGCATCGCGAAAAGCTGGTCTCGGCCTACAATCAATATACGCGCTGCAGCGCCGACCCGGCCTGGACGCCGGACGCGGAGAACCACCAGATGCTGCTGCGGCCGCTGTTCATCACATCTTTCATGCTCGCCGATTACCTGGCCGACAACCGTTTCTTCGGCGCGGAGCAGGTGGTGTTTTCCTCCGCCTCGTCGAAGACTGCCTATGGCACGGCCTGGTGCATTGGAGAGGGGCCGGCGGCGGTCGCACTCACCTCGGGTCCGAACCGCAGCTTCACCGAGGAGCTCGGTATCTACCGGCGGAGCCTCTCCTATGACGATTTCGAGCGGATCGACGCCGGCGGGCCGACGCTTTATGTGGACTTTTCCGGCGACACGGCGTTGCGTGCCCGGATCCACCGCCACTTCGCGGGCTCTCTCGTCCACGATTGCTTCGCCGGCTCGGCGCAGAACTACGATTTCATCGCGATGGCCGATCTGCCCGGCCCGCAGCCGCGGTTCTTCTTCGCGCCCGATCAGATCAAGAAGCGCAATGCCGATTGGGGCGGGACGGAGCTGAGCGGGCGCATCAAGGCGGCACAGGCCCGCTTCGTCGCGTATCTGACGGAGCGGCGCCTCCTGGAGATCGACGTGGCGGCGGGCTTGACCGCCGCGCAGTCAGTCGTCGCGATCTTCGCCGCGGGCCGTACCGACCCGCGGCGGGGACACGTCATCCGGCTCGACGAACGGCTTTGAACGCTCGAATCGATGGGTGTGAATAACGGCACATCCGGTCCGCCCGACTTTCGCGCCAACTGTCGATATATCGGCCGCCGGCATGACCCGCCTCAGAAGACGCGTCCCAGGCGTGCGTCGACGGAATGGCGGTTGCCGCCACGGATCAGGAAGAAGAAGAAGACCGCCGCCCACAGGATCGATTTCTCCGCGCCCGAATAACCCTGGCTCATCGTGACCCAGTGGAACCAGACGGTGACCAGGAGCACGAAGGTCGCGGCAAGCGAGGCCGGCCTGGTCAGGAAGCCGATCGCGATCAGGATGCCGCCGAAGAATTCGGTACAGGAAAGAAGGAACGACCAGAAGGCGCCGGGATAGAAGCCCAGCCCCTCCACCATACCGGCGGCGCCGAAGGGATCGACGATCTTGCCCGCGCCATGGGTCACCAGCGCAAGGCCGGCCACGACACGCAGCAGCGTCTCGGCGAAATCATGAAGACCGGCATAGGTGCCGGCGAGGGCCGGGACGATCAGGCGCCCGCTCGGCGCGGCATGGGTGGCATCGCTCATCGTCTGTTCTCTCCTGTCGACGGGTCAATGTCGCCCCATCGTCGGAGATGCAAGTAACCGTCAAATCAACTGGTTTTGAGGGAATTGTTATCGGCCGGCGACGCCATCCTCATTGCCTATGTCTTTGTCCGGGATACTCTCATCCTGAGGAATCCCGCACCGTACACGACGAGCGGTCACGGGTTATCAGCGGCAACATATCCGTTTCGTCATCCACGGACGAGCGCACGCAGCGAAGCGGAGGGCGCACCGATCCGTGGATCCATGCCGTGACCGATCCGAAGGTCGCAGTCGGTCGAGGACGGGCTCCCCGATCCTCCGCCCAAGCCCGCACGCATTCTGCGCCGAAGCAGTCGTTCGCGATTTCACGGCACGGATTTTCGGGCGCCCACACTTCGCGTGGGCTCGGGCCCGAGAATGACGAAGACAGGTGGCCGAGGGCGCCATGATGTGGTGAGTTCGAAGACCTCGACCTTCGATGTTTTCAGCGTGTCATGCCGCCGAGATTACTGTTGTGCAATCCCATCAGCGCACCACATAAGGTTTCGAAAACAACTCGACTTGTTCTTAGCAATTTATTTCCGCTTTCCGGGCACGATCGACAACAGGGCAACCAATAGATCGTCAGGGCCGGGGGCTTGACTATGTATAGAGTGGCTTCGTGCCTGATCTATGAGCACGACTATTCCTTCGTGCTCGTCGCCCTTATCGTCTGCATAGCGGGATGCGCCATGACGGTGCAGCTCTTCGGGCGGGCGAAGCAGCTCTGCGGCGCGGATCACTGGATCGTCCTGGCGGGCGCCGCGGGCGGGATCGCCATCTGGACCACGCATTTTGTGGCGATGATCGGCTTCAATCCTCCGCTCGGCTATGCCTATGAGCCGGTGCTGACACTCGCCTCGCTGCTTCTGGCGATCGGGTTCACCACGGCAGGCCTCAAGGTGGCGACGAGTTCCACGATCGCCTTCGCGCCGGAAGCGGGCGGCGCGGTCGTCGGTGCCGGCATCGCGGCCATGCATTTCACGGGCATGGCCGGCCTGGCGGTCGCCGGGCGCGTGGATTGGAACGCCGGCCTCGCCGCCGCCTCGCTCCTTCTCGGCATGCTGTTCGCTGTCGCCGCCGTCAACCGCATGATGCGCGGCAGTCCCGCACTCGGCATCGCTTCGTTCGTCCTCGGCATATGCAGCATGCATTTCACGGCGATGGGCGCGGCGACCTTCATTCCGGATCCCTCCGTTGCGCTTTCGCCCATGACGTTCTCGAGCGAGGCGATCGCCATAAGCGTGGTCGCCCTCCTGTCGATCCTGACCGGGCTGGTGCTCTATGTCATCGATGCGCGCTCGCAGCGCGAGATGATGAACAGCCTGAAGCAGGCGGCGCTGCACGATCCGCTGACCGGCATGCCCAACCGCGCCTACCTCGCCGCGGAACTGCCCGTGATGCTGCGCAACAGCGCCCGGACCCGATCGAAGACCGCGGTCATCGTCATGGACCTCGACCGCTTCAAGGACATCAACGACGTCCATGGCCACAGGGCAGGCGACGCCTTGCTGACGGGCGTCGCCCAACAGCTGCGGCAGGCGGCCAGGCCGGGCGAATTCGTGGCCCGCGTCGGCGGCGACGAGTTCGTCGCCGTCAGGCAGGAAGTGGCGTCGGTGGAGGAGGCGCTCGATTTCGCCCGGCGGCTGGCGGCTGCAGCCTGCCTGCCCGTCGCCTTCGAGGGCCTGTCGCTGTCGGTGGGGTCGAGCATCGGCATCAGCCTCTGCCCCGACGATGCCGGACGCGAGGACGACCTGATCAGCACTGCCGATCTCGCAATGTACCGCGCCAAGAGGCAGGCCAGCCAGAAGATCTGCTTCTTCGACCGCGCGCTCGATGAGGCCGGCCGCAAGCAGAGCGCGCTGGCCATGGATCTGCGCCATGCCATCGCCCGCAACGAACTGGAACTTTACTACCAGCCGCAGATCGACGTCGAAAGCGGCGAGGTCGCCGGCTACGAGGCGCTGCTGCGCTGGAACCATCCTGTGCGCGGCATCGTCTCGCCCCTGGAATTCATCCCCATTGCCGAGGCGACCGGCCTCATCCTGCCGATCGGCGAGTGGGTTCTGCGCACCGCCTGCGCCGAAGTGGCGACCTGGGAGCGCCCTTGCCGGCTTTCGGTGAACATCGCGGCGGCGCAGCTCACGCAGACCGACCTGCCTGTCATCGTCCACGCGATCCTCCTGGAAACCGGCCTGCCGCCATCCCGCCTGGAGCTGGAGATCACCGAAGCGAGCATCATCGAAGACAGCCGGCACACGCTCCTGGTCGTAAGACGGCTCAAGGCGCTTGGTGTGAGCATCGCCATGGACGATTACGGCACCGGCTATTCTTCGCTCTCGACGCTGCAGCTTTTTCCCTTCGACAAGATCAAGATCGATCGTTCCTTCATCGAGGGGCTGACGACCAACCAGGCCTCGGCGGCAATCGTGCGGGCAACGATCCTGCTCGCCGAAAGCCTGCAGATCCCGGTGCTGGCCGAGGGGGTCGAGCGCGAGGAGCATTTCGATTTCCTGCGCGCCGAAGGATGCACGGAGGTGCAGGGTTTCCTGTTCGGCCGCCCGCAGCCGCTTGGCGAGATCGCCCCGCTCGTCGGGCGCCGCTCTGCAGCCGCTGGCGTCGCCGACGTGCTGCCGGCGCGGGCGGTGGCGCAGCGCCGATAAGGCGCTCAGCCGGCGGCGTCCCTCGCGACCGCGGCGATCCGCCGGTGGAGTGCCGTAGGCAGGCTCACGCCTTCCTGCCTGGCGCGATCGCGCGCCGCCACCTTGACCGGGCCGGGAATGTGGACCTGATAGTCCGCGGCGAGACGGGCCGTGTGCGCGGCCAGGCGTGTCTCGAAATCCGGCTCGATGAGCTTCGGGTCGAGCGCCAGCACGAAGAGGCCGGTGCCGGGCCCTTCCGAGCCGACGCCGAAGGGCGGCGCGTCGAGGGACCAGTTGGCGCCCGACAGGCCCGCCGCCAGCACTTCCACCATGAGGGCGATGTTGGCGCCGCGCGTGCCGCCGAAGGCGAGCAGCGCGCCCTTGACGGCCGCCGGGGCATCCGTCGTCGGCTGCCCCTCGGCGTCGATCGCCCAGCCCTCAGGGATCGGGCGGCCGGCATCGGCGGCGGCGCGGACATTGACGAAGGCCGTGGCGCTCGACGACTGGTCGACAAGCAGCGGTGCGGCCCCGGCGCGGGGTGCCGCGAAGGCAAGCGGATTCGTGCAGTAGACGGGCCTGGTCGCGCCTTGCGGCGCGACGATCGCCGGGCCGTTGGTGGCGGCGAAGGCGACGAGACCCTTTTCGGCCAATCGCCCTGCAAAGAAACCAAGCGCCCCGCATGTGAAGGCGTTCTTCTGTACGAAGGCGGCGAGGCCGAAGGAACGCGCCGCACCCACGAGGTCGTCGAAAACGCGGTCGAAGCCGAGATGGGCGATGCCGCCCCTGGCATCCGAAAAGACGATCGCCGGGGCCGGCCTGGTGATTGCGGGCTCGGCCTTGGCGTCGATGCGGCCGGCGGCCATGGCGTCGAGATAATCGAGGAAATGGGCGAAACCCACCGAGGGCTGGCCGTCGGCCTCGGCGGCCACGATCGACGTGGCGAGCGAGCGCGCGACATCGGAAGAGGCGCCGAGCGCGAGGCAGGCCTCTTCGCAGAGGACCAGTGCGGCGTCGAGGGTGAGGGTGGTGCGTTCTTCCATGTCTCGTCCTCCGTTGCGCCAATTTCCCGCGAAACGCGCGGGCTCGCTTTCGCCAGAACGACATGCTGCCTACAGCACGTCGCGTGAAGAAGGATTCTGTTCGGAGAAAAGCGGAAATGCTCTGGTGCATGATGTTTCGAGGATACGCTGCCCGGAAACAGTGCCGCCCCGTCTTCGTCATTCACGGCCGGGGCCCACGCGAAACGTAGGCGAGGCGACCGGGATTCCATGCCGTGAATGGCTCGTGGCTCCAAGCCCTTGAGCATTCTGCACCGGAGCAGTCGTCCGCGATGTCACGGCACGGATTCTCGGGTCACCTGCGGCTCGCTGCGCTCGCCTTCGGGCCCGAGAATGACGAAGGTGGAAGCTTGCTGCTCGGCGGCATGCGTGCCTCCCGGCCACGGCGATTGGTCGGATCGCCCTCCCCTCTTTCGTCATTCTCGGGCCGGAGCGCGTCGCGAAGCGGCGTGCGAAGTGACCCGAGAATCCATGCCGTGACCGAGCCGAAGGCCGCAGGTGGTCGAGGAAGAGGCCCCTATCCACCTGCCCAAGCCCGCTCTGCACCGAAGCAGTCGTCCGCGATCTCACGGCATGGATTCTCGGGTCACCTGCGGCTCGCTGCGCTCGCCTTCGGGCCCAAGAATGACGAAAGGTGGAAGTTTGCCTGCTCGGCGGCATGTGTGTCTCCCGACCACGGCGATTGGTCGGATCGCCCTTCCCTCTTTCGTCATTCTCGGGCCGAAGCACGCCGCGGAGCGGCGTGCGAAGTGACCCGAGAATCCATGCCGTGACCGAGGCGAAGGCGGTCGAGGAAGAGGCAAATCGCGCACGGCTGCTTCGGTGCAGAGCGGGCTTGGGCAGGTGGATAGGGGAGCCATCCTCTTCCTTGACCGTCTGCGGCCTTCGGATCGGTCACGGCATGGATCCACGGATCGGTGCGCCCTCCGCTTCGCTGCGTGCGCTTGTCCGTGGATGACGAAGCGGAGATGTTGCCGCTGATCACCCACGACCATCCTGTCATGTACCGTGGAAGGATTCACGCGACGCGCTTCAGGTTCTTGATTTGACACATGTCTCCCGAAACCGCCGCGCACTTTCGGGAGACATGCTTCAGGACCGGCAGCACCATGAGACGCTTCACCCGAGCCGGGCCGGGATCCGGGCTTCGAGTTTGCGGAAGAGGAAGACCAGGATGCCCGTTATGACCAGATAGACCAGCGCCAGGAGCAGCAGCGGCTCGTAGATGATGAAGGTGTCCTGCCTGACTCGCGAGGCGACGGCGTAGATGTCGACCACGGTGATGGTGGCGACGAGCGGGGTCGCCTTCAGTTGCAGCACGGTCTCGCCGGCGAGCGTCGGCAAGGCGCGGTGCAGCGCCTGGGGCAGCCAGATGCGGCGGAAGATCTTCCAGCGGCTCATGCCGAAGGCGCGGCCGGCCTCCAACTGGCCGCGCGGCACGCCGGCGAAGGCGCCGCGCATCACCTCGCCCTCGTAGCCGGCATAGGACAAAGTGAGCGCCAGCACCGCATAGGGCCATGCCTGGCGCAGATAGGGCCAGAGCTCGGACTGGCGGATCCACGGGAACTGCGGGAAGAGCGAGCCCAGCCCGTAATAGAGCAGCCAGAGCTGCAACAGCAGCGGCGTGCCCCGGATGACCGTGCAGAAGGCATTGGCTGGTGCCGCGAGCCACCACGGCCCGGTCGCCTGGGCGAAACCGAGCGGGATTGCGAGAGCGAGCCCGAGCGCGCAGGTGGCGGCGAGAAGCCATAGGGTGCGCCAGAGGCCGGCGAGCGCGAGGCCGTAATATTGCGGCAGCCAGTCCCAGCGCATGAAGATCGCCGCGGCGGCGACGCCCGCGGCGGCGATCGCGATCAGCACAATGCGATGCGGCTGCAGCCAGGCGGAGCCGCGCGCCAGGGACAGAGTGAGGCCGGTCTCCGCCATGGTCAGGCCCTTCCGACCGAGGGCGCGCCGCGCCGGGACCAACGCTCGATGCGGCCGATCACGACGTTCGACAGCAAGGTGATCAGGAGATAGAGCACGCCGGCCGCGACATAGAAGGTGAAATAGGCCTTGGTCGCGCCGGCCGCCTGCCTCGTTTCCTGGGTGAGTTCGTTGAAGCCGACCACGGCCAGCAGCGCGGTGTCCTTGGTGGCGATCAGCCAGAGATTGGCGAGGCCGGGAATGGCGAAGGGCAGCATGGCCGGCAAGGTGATGCGCCGCAGCAGGAGGCCCGGCGGCATGCCGAAGGCCCGCGCCGCCTCGATCTGGCCCTGCGGCACGGCAAGGATCGCGCCGCGCAGCACTTCGGTGGCATAGGCGCCCTGCACCACGCCGAGCACGGCAATGCCCGCAACCAGACCGTTGATGTCGATCGGGGCGCGGCCGAGCCCTGCCAGGACCTCGTTGACCAGCGCGGTGCCGGCAAAATAGAGCAGCAGGATCAGCACCAGTTCGGGCACGGCGCGAACGACCGTCGTGTAGACCTCCAGCAGGTCGCGCAGCACCGGCCCGCCATAGAGCTTGCCATAGGCGCCGGCCGTTCCGATGGTGAGGCCAAGCGCATAGGCGCCCACGGCGATCTGGACGGAGTTCATCAGCCCGCGCAGCAGCGCGCCGCCCCAGCCCGGCGGGGTCGGGGCAAGGAGTTCGAAAATGCCCGTCTGCGACAAGGGAAGAAGCAGAAATTCAGGCAGGGCCGTTCCTCGCCAAATCGGCGGCGTGCCGGCTTGTGCCGCCGGTCACGCCCGCCTCCTCAGATGAACTTCCGCCGGGCGGCCGCGCGCGGCCGCCCACCGCAAGCGGCGCCGTCATTCGCCGTAGATGTCGAAGTCGAAATATTTCTTTGTGATCTCGTCATATTTGCCGTTGGCGCGCAGGGCCGCGATGGCGGCGTTGATCTTCTCCTTGAGCTCGGTGTCCTCCTTGCGCAGGCCGACGCCGACGCCCGGGCCGAGGATTTCCAAATCTTCGGCTACCACGCCCTTGAGATCGCAGCACTGCTTGCCCTGATCGGTTTTCAGGAAGCCGTCGAGCGCGATGGCATCGGCCTGGACGGCATCGAGGCGGCCGGCGGCCAGGTCCTGGTTGGCCTCGTCCTGTGTCTGATATTCCTTGATCTCGGCGGCTTCCGTGAAGTGCTTCCTGGCATAGGCCGAATGGGTGGTGGAGACCTGGACGCCGAGCACCTTGCCTTTCAGGTCCTCCGGGGTGGCGCCGAAGGCGACGTCCTTCGGGCCGATGATGGCCGTCGGCGTGTTGTAATATTTGTCGGAGAAGTCGATCGTCTTCTTGCGCTCGTCGGTGATCGACATGGAATTGATGATGACATCGATCTTCCTGGAGGTGAGCGCCGGGATGATGCCGTCCCAGGCGACGAATTCAAGCGTGCATTCCAGCTTGGCCTCGGCGCAGAGCGCCTCGATGAAATCGATCTCCCAGCCCACCCATTTGCCGGACGCGTCGGGCGATTCGAAGGGCGGATAGGGCTCGGGCGCCATGCCCACCTTGATGGCTTCCGCGCTCGCACCGAACGCGCCGGCAAGGGAAATGACGGCCGCGGCCGCGGCGGCTTTCAGAAAGTTCCTCATAAGTCTCCTCCCACTCTTTCTTGCTTGTTGTCAGGCCACGTTGCGCAGGAATTGCCTGAGCCGTTCCGACTGAGGCGCGCCGAAGATCCTGTCAGGCGGCCCCTCCTCCTCGACCAGCCCGTTGCAGAGATAGACGACATGGGTCGCGACCTCGCGGGCGAACTTCATCTCATGGGTGACCAGGATCATGGTGCGCCCCTCGCGCGCCAGGTCGCCGATCACTTTCAGCACCTCGCCGACCAGTTCAGGGTCGAGCGCCGAGGTCGGCTCGTCGAACAGCATCACGCGCGGCTGGATGGCGAGCGCCCGGGCGATCGCGCCGCGCTGCTGCTGCCCGCCGGACAGGAAGGCCGGATAGACGTCGCGCTTCTCGGCGAGGCCGACGCGGGCGAGCAGCCGTTCGGCCTCGGCGACGGCCTTGTCGCGCGGCACGCCGAGCACATGCACAGGCACCTCGATCACATTGTCGATGAGCGTCATGTGGCTCCACAGATTGAAGCTCTGGAACACCATGCCGAGCCGCGAGCGGATGCGTTCGATCTGCCTGCGGTCGGCCGGCACGGTGTGGCCGTGGCTGTCGGCCTTCAGCCGGATCTCCTCGCCATTGACGCGGATAATGCCGCTGGTCGGGTTCTCCAGGCAGTTGATGCAGCGTAAGAGCGTCGACTTGCCCGATCCCGAGCCCCCGATGATGGCCACCACGTCGCCGTCGCGCGCCGAGAGCGACACGCCCTTCAGCACATGGAGCTGCCCGAACTTCTTGTGCAGGTTCTCGACATGGATGGCTTCGGCGGCCGCGTCGCGCGTGGGGATGGGCACTCGCGGGGCGCTCGAAACCGTCATGCGCGGCCTCGCCCTCGCTGCCGGTCCCTGCAGGATGTTCTGCGCATGAGGCCTCGTCTTGCCGCTGAGCCGGCGAACAGGATGGACCGGCCAGTCAGCCGCCGTCAACCTCGGTTTTGGCCCATTGCCGGTCTTGGGCCAACATGGGTAGACATACCGGGAGTAGAAGCTGGTGGAGGATTTGAGCTTGAGCAGCGAACCCGAATTCGGCGCGCAGTCCATGGCCGCGCCCTTGCGACGCGTGCTGATGCGTTCGGCCGCGAGCGCGATGCACGGCGCCGACCGGCAGCGATGGCACTACGGCCCGGGCTTCGATCCGGCAAACGCGGCGCGCCAGCATGCCGCGCTGGCCGAACTGGTCGCGGCGTCGGGCGCGCGGATCGAATGGCTGCCCGACGAAGATGACGGGCTGGCGGATTCGGTCTTCACCCACGATCCCTCGCTGATGACCGACCACGGCGCCGTCATCCTGTCCATGGGCAAGCGGCTCCGCCGGGACGAGCCCGGCCTGCACGAAGTGGCCTATCGACGCCTCGGCATCCCCGTGCTCGGCCGCATCGGCGGCGCCGGCCAGGTCGAGGGCGGCGACTGCGTGTGGGTGGACAAGACCACGCTGGCGGTGGGGCGCGGCGTGCGCACCAACCAGGACGGCATCCAGCAGCTCGCCAATCTGCTTTCACCGCGCGGCATCGCCGTCTACGGCTTCGATCTGCCCTTGTGGCATGGAGAAGAAGCCTGCCTGCATCTGATGTCGGTCATCAGCCCGCTGGCCGACGATCTTGCCCTGGTCCATGCGCCGCTGCTGCCGGTCGCCTTCTACCAGATGCTCGGAGCCCGCGGCATCCGGCTGGTCGAAGGCGATCCGGACGAGTTCGCGGCCTCCCACGGCCTCAGCCTCAACGTGCTGCCGACCTCGCCCCGCGACGTCATCGCGGTGGCCGGCTTTCCCAGGACGAAAGCGTCGATGGAGGCCGCAGGCTGCACGGTGCGGACCTTCGAGGCCGACGCGCTCTGCATCGCCTGCGAGGGCGGCCCGACCTGCCTGACGCGGCCGATCTTGCGGGGGTGAGCGGTCACCCTGCTGTGCCGCCTTCGCTTGCGAGCCTCACGCCGGCCTTGCGGGCCGCAGCGCCCAGACGCTTATCGCGGGTCCACAACTCGGCCCGGCCGTCAATCAGAGTTGATGCAAGGAGATGCGCGCCGGAATAGTCGATGCCCATGCTGCAGAGTTGATGCCGCTCGACCATTTCCATCACCTCCGCATGGGTGGCCACGGCGATCTCACGAAGAGCCTCCAGATACGCGAGAGTGGACGCTCGATTGCGCAGGCTTCCCAAAGCAAGTTCGCCGATGACGACCGGATGGCACAGCATCATGTCGTCAGCGAGGGTCCGCGACAATTCGGCGTCGGCGTGACGGAAGTGGTCGATCCAGATTCCCGTGTCGGCAAGCTTCACCGATCAGGCCGCCGGCGCGGTGCTGCCTCGGCATCGGTCATTGTTCCGCCCAAGGCGATGAGACGCCTGCCCGCTTCGACACGTACCAATGTCTCGAGCGCCTTGCGCACTACCGCGGCCGTCTCCTTCGTCCCGGTCAGCGCCTTTGCTTCTTCCAGGAGCCGGTCGTCCAGGTTGATCGTCGATCGCATAGCCGCCTCCTGTTCCTGCACCAAAACTGGCATCAACTGGTGCCAATCTCAATGCGCATATACCGTAGACTCAGGACAATCGGGTGAGTCAGCGCGTGACATATGTGGTGCGGGACCGCCAACCCCGGCAGTTTGAAGCACCGTGGGAGCGGCCTGCCGCGAAGCGGGCGCGCGTTGCCGTTTGCGTCATCCGGTCGTTCGCCACGGCCTTCGTTTCGCACGAAAATGACGCGAAATTCCGGCCCGGAGAACCCGTCCCGTCCTGTAAACAACTGGAGATTTACAGGACGGCCTGTTTTTCGGGCGCCACAGGACTCTTAGCCGGCTTGCACGTATCGGCCGGCCTCGCGGCCGAAGACAATCGATCCGCCGACAGTGCGGGCGCAGGTCTTCGAAGGTGAAACGATGCGTCAGAAAATCGGCTCTGCCACCGCCGGAGTCAAGGAGGGTCGCCAAGACGTGAAGGCCGAACGCGCGTGTCGCTCGTCTTCCACCAGGCCGGCCAGGTGGGTGGCAACGATGTCCGTGCTGCCGCCGCGCGGACAGATTGATCTATCGATCGGTCAAGCAGGCTTCGAGTGCTCAAAGAAGGATGATGATCACGACCTCCAGGAGCAGGAGGACGGCGCAGGCCGCGGCCGCGACCGCATAGCCCCGCCAATATTGCCTGAGGTCCTCGTCGCTGCGGAGGGATTCGGCTATGTAGGACGGAGCCAGGCCAAGGCAGACCGGCAGCGGCAACGAGACGCGCCGGGACGCGGAAGACGGCGCGTTTCCGAGGCCCGCATTCAGGTCGGACGAATCTTCGAAGAGCCCATGCGATCTGCCCCTGGTATCCATACGGCACCTTTCAAAGCGGGCACGCTATGCGCAGGGCTTTATATTACTCCTGGCTAATGGAATACACAATACTTTCGCCTATGGACATGCGGTCAGCGCGTTATTCTGGGAATGCGCACCCGATAGTCTGTCGCTTGTCTCAGGTGATGTGCGCTCCGCGCGTCGCCACGTAGCAGGCGTAAAGCGACTGGCTCGCAGCCATGAAGAGCCTGTTGCGTTTGGTGCCTCCGAAGCAGAGGTTGGCGCAGACTTCGGGAAGCCGGATCTGGCCGATCCGCTTGCCGTCAGGCGCGAAGATGTGCACGCCGTCATAGCCGTCGCCGACCCATCCGGCGACCACCCAGACATTTCCCTCCTCGTCGCAACGCAGGCCGTCGGCGGCGCCGGTCTTGCCGTCCATCTCCATGCTGACGAAAGTTCGCGGGTTCCTCAACCTGTCTCCATCGATGTCGAACATCCAGATGATGTCCTTCGCCTCCGGACAGTGCCTGTTGCCGGTGTCGGAAACCGCTTGCAGTCGTTCGAGAAACGGAGGCCGTTGGCCTTGAAGGGCTGGTCGGCGACCATCGCGGTCTTGCCGCCGGCGTCGATCCGATAGACCGCCTCCTCGCGAAGAGGCTGGGGGTTATTTGCGGCCTCCGGCAATCTGTTCCCCTCATAGGCTGCGAACCAGCCGCCGCCTGCGTCGCTGAACCAGATCGAGCCGTCGTTCGGATCACGTCATTCGGCGCATTGAACCCCTTGCCTCGAATGTGTCGGCAAGCACGGTGACCTGGCCGCCATGCTCATAACGAACGACCCTGCGGGCCTCGTGCTGGCAGGCACTCTGCCGGCCTTCATAGTCGAAAGTGTTGCCGTTCGCGTACTCCGACATAGAGCGGAATCGCCGGGAGACATGATAGTCTTCCTCCAGCCAGGGCAGGGTCTCGTTGCCGGGGATGTCGCTCCAGATCAGGCCGCCGCTCGTGGCTCAAAACATCAGATTACACGCATCGCTGCTACCGCACCCTCCCGCGAAGCGGGTTCGTGCATGCTGAAGGGTTTCGTACGCTTGACGGCATCCGAAACCCTTCAGCATGTCGGTCGTTCGCGGCCGCTTCTTCCGTGCTTTTACGCGGACGTCGCCGACAGCGACGCCGCAAGCGGATTAGCCTCTCCCCCTCGACCTGCACGCTGGAGTCGTACAAACGAGAGCTTAGACGATCCCCGTGTGGCGACAGGAGAGGTGTCGTCGACTGCAGCGGCCAGAGCCCGTCAGGGCACGCTACTCGAGCCGAATGCCTTCATTTCGGTCAGCACCTCGTTCGCGGCCTTGAACGCGTCGAGGCCTGCGGGGATGCCGCAATAGACCGTCGCGTGCAGCAGCACCTCCTTAATCTCCTCGACCGTGACGCCGTTGTTGATCGCGCCTCGGACATGGAGCTTGATCTCGGCCGCGCGGTTCAGCGCGGTGAGCATGGCAAGGTTCAGCATGCTGCGGGTCTTGAGGTCGAGCGCGTCGCGCCCCCAGGCGTAGCCCCAGCACCATTCTGTGGTGATGTGCTGGAAGGCCATCATGAAGTCGTTGGCCGAGTTCACCGACCGGTCGACATATTCGTGGCCGAGTACCTGACGGCGCAGGGCGAGCCCTTCGGCAAACAGGTTCCCGATCGTCTTATCCTGCGTCGTCATAAGTGGCCTCTTGTTCTTTGACATACAAAATTACAATATGGCGAAGTTCGGATTCGCCGAGTTTACCGTCGTCGCACGGCTTCGGCAGAACGGACAAACACTGGTTGAACCGTCGACGGGAGTGCAGCGATGGCACTGACGACAAGCGCCAACGAAGACATGTCGATGCGGGTGCAGACCCTGCCTGGCTTGCGCGAGCAGGTGGCAGATCGGCTTCGCATGGCCATAGCGACCGGAAAGTTTCCGCCCGGCACCCGCCTCATCGAACGCGAACTCTGCGAGATGATGGGCGTGTCTCGCACATCGCTGCGGGAGGCGCTGCGCGAGCTCCAGGCCGACGGCCTGATCACGCTCCAGCCCAACAAGGGCTTGAGCGTCAGCGTCGTGACCGAGGGGACCGCGCGCTCGATATACGAGGTGCGCGCGATGCTCGAAGGACTCGCGGCTCGGCTGTTCGCGCGCAATGCGACCAGGGAACAGATGGCCGACCTTCGCCGCAGCGTCGACCGTCTCGCCGAGGTTTATGACAACTTCTCCTCCGAGGCCTTCATCGCGGCCAAGACGAGGTTCTACGATATCCTGCTGGAGGGTGCCGGCAATCCCGTGGCCGCCGAGATGCTGCGTCGCATCCACACGCGGGTCTCGCAATTGCGCGTGGTTTCGCTCTCCAGTTCGGAACGCGCCCAGCAATCCATTCGGGAGCTGCGGGAGTTCCTCGATGCTCTTGAGAGGCGGGATGAAGAGCGGGCATGGCAGGTCTGCGTCGCCCATGTCGAGGCGGCGGCCAAGGCGGCGCTGAAGACGATCGGTGCCGCGAAGCCGTGAGGCAGTCGATGGGGATGGCGCGGTCGACATGCTCGCCTACATCGACTTGACGGTGATGCCGCCGTCGGCGTGTAGCACCTCGCCGGTGATGAAACTGGCGTCGGGTCCGATCAGAAAGGCGATCGCAGCGGCGATCTCGGCCTCTTCGCCGAGGCGGCCGAGCGGTGTCTGCGCCCGGCGCTTGGCGTAACCCGCTTCGTCGACGATCGCACGGGCGCCGGGCGTCGGCACCGCTCCGGGCGCGACCGCGTTGACGCGCACCCCTTTTGGGCCGAGCTCCACCGCGAGCTGCCGGGTCAGCGCCACGATCGCTCCCTTCACCGCCGTGTAGGACGAGGTATTCGACGTGCCGAGATCAGCAACCGGCGAGGCGAGATTGACGACGGAGGCGGGCCTGTCGCCGCGGTGCGCAAGCAGCGCCTGCACCCCCCAAATGGCTCCCTTGATGCCGACCGCGAACATGCGGTCCAGCACCTCCTCCTCCACACCTTCCACGGGCCCGTAGCGGATGAAGATCGCGTCGTTGACGATGCCCGTCAGCGGCCCGAAGGCGTGCGACAGGGATGCGGCCGCGTCGAACACCGCCTTGCGGTCGGACGCGTCGGCGACGATAGCCAGCGCCTTGCCCCCGGCGGCCTTGATCGCCTCGGTGGTATCGTTGGCGAGATCCGCGGCGATGTCGAACACGCCCACCGCCGCGCCCCTGGCGGCGAGCAGGCGCGCGGTCGCGCCGCCGATGCCGCGGCCCGCCCCCGTGACCAGGACCACCTGACCCGTCAGATCTTCGGACATGGTTTCTCCTCCCTCGCCGTCATCAGGACTGCGCGGGACCCGGCACGCCGCCGTAAAGCCCCCAGAGTTGCGTGGCGAGCGTGCCCGAATCGACCGGAAGCTCGATGCCGGTGATCGCGCCGGCATCTTCTGACAGGAGGAAGGCGATCGCGTTCGCCACCTGCTCCGGTTTCACCAGGCGGCCGAGCGCTGTCTGGCGGATCATCGTGTCGGGGTTGCGGTCGCCGCGGGCGTAGCTCGCTTCGACCGCAGGAGTACGCGTCGGACCCGGGCAGACGCAGTTGACGCGCACGCCGCGACGGCCCCAGGCGACCGCGAAGTTGCGCGACATGTTGACGATCGCCGCCTTGGTGGGGCCGTAGGCCTGTAGCGGGCTGGAATTGAAGGCGGTGATCGAGCCGACCGTGACAATCGAGCCCTCACCGCGCTCGAGCATGCCGGCGCCGAAGGCGGTGAGCGTGCGGAACGTGCCGGTCAGGTTGACGCGCAGAATCGCGTCCCACTCCGCCTCGTCCTGCTGCTCGGGCGTATGCGGATTCTCCAGATGGGCGGCGACGGCGGCAAGCGCCGAGCACGGTCCGACCTCCTCCTCCACCCAGCGCGCCGCGTCGTCGATCGAGCCCGTGTCGGCGAGGTCGATCTCGCGGGCCACCGCGCCGTGGCGCGCCGCCACTTGTCGGGCGAGGCCCATGTTGCGGTCGAGCACGACGACCTTCCGGCCGTCGCGCCTCAAGCGGGCGACACAGGCTTCGCCGATGCCGCCGGCGCCGCCCGTGACGGCCGCGACGCGTTCCTGGGAGGATGCGGCCATGGTCAGAGCGCCTCGTAGAGAGCTTCGATGATGCGGCGGGCTCGCGGACCGTTGTCGCCGCGCGCATGCATCTTGTTGCAGCAGTAGGAGAAGCCGATCTTCGCGTCGGGATCGCCCATGCCGATGGAGCCGCCGAAGCCGTGATGGCCGAAAGCGCGCATGTTCGGACCCATCCACACGGAGACCGGGGTATTGAGAAGGACGCCGCGCGCCTGGTGATAGGGCCGCTCCTGCATCCTTTCGGTCTGGTTGTGCTGCTCGGTGAGCATGTCTTCGACGGTCCCGGCAGACATGAGCCGGACGCCGTCCAGTTCGCCACCGCGTGCGAAGGCGGAATAGATGCGCGCGACCGCCCGCGGATTGCCGTGGCTGGAGGCACTCGTGATCTCGGCGCGGCGCCATGCGGTGGAGTTGAGCGTGACCGGCAAAGGCTCGTTGGGAAACTGGGTGAAGCCCTTGGCCACCAGCGTGTCCGGCTCGCTGTCGCGCTTGGCAAGCAGCGTTCCCTCGACCGTCGGCACGAGCGTTGCGCAGCGGGCGAGATCGGCGTCCGAGAGATTGCCGTACTGGTAGTCGGCGCCGAGGGGTCCGGTGACCTCGTCCCTGATGAATTGGGGGAAGCGCTTTCCCGTTACCCGCCGCACGATCTCGCCGAGCAGGTTGCCCTGGGTGTGAATGTGATAAGCGGCGACCGTGCCTGGCTGCCAGAGCGGGGCCTGCTTCTCGAGCGCCGCCACGATCGCGTCGCAGTCGAACACTGCACCCTTCCAAAGCGGGTCGAGCACCACCGGTAGACCGGCGGTGTGGTCGAGAACGTGGCGCACCAGCACGCCTTCCTTGCCGTTCTGGGCAAATTCGGGCCAGTAATGCGCCACCGGCTTGTCGGGATCGACCAGGCCGCGGTCGATCAGGATGTTGAACGCCATGCCGGCAATGCCCTTGGCCACCGACATCATGCAGACGATCGTGTCCTTTTCCCAAGGCTTCGAGATGTCGGCGTCGCGGTAGCCGCCCCACAGGTCTACGACCTTGTCCCCATCGACGTAGACGGTGGTGGCGGCGCCGATCTCTTCCTCGACGGCGAAATTCTCCGCGAAGGCGTTCGCGACCCTGGCGAAGGCCTCGTCATAGGTCCCGTGCAGGGGGAACTCGTGTCCACCCGCGGATACCGTCTTGTCGAGTTGCATGTTTCCTCCCTGGGTCTCAGATCGAAGCGGATATCAGTTTGTATGACAGTATGTCAACACTACAGTCGACTTAAGCCGGCTCGAGATCGAGCCGGACGATGTCCGGGAAACCCGGGATCAGTTCCGGCCAGCGCTCGCGCACCTGCGGATCGTGCCCCGCGATCAGGAGGGTCTCGTCGCCGCCGGCCAGTTCCTCGCAGCGGATGTAGCCGTCGAGCATCTCGCCTACATGATGGACGAGCGGGAAGGGCGCGCGGCGGATCCTGTTTTCGTTGAAATGGAAAGCGTCGGAGGCGAGAACCAGAGGCCCGCGTTCCGTCGCCACCCGCACGACCTGGAGTCCGCCGGTGTGCCCGCCGACTCGGTGAAGCGTGATGCCCGGGAATATCTCCGAATCGCCGTCATGGAAGCGGACGCGCCCGGAGTGGACGAGCCCGACTGCGTCGAGAACATCCTGCACGTTGAAGGGTACCCGCAGGCAGGCGTGACACATCGGCCGCCCGGTCGCATAGCGCATCTCCTCGTCCTGGAGATGGAAGGTGGCGGCGGGAAAGGCGTCCAGCGACCCGGCATGATCGTAGTGGAGGTGGGTGAGGACCACGTCCCGCACGGTCGCGCTGTCGACCCCAGCGCGCGCGAGCAGCGCCGCGGGGGTGTGGATCAGTTCGCGGCCCCGCTCCCGGGCGGCCTCCTCGCCGAATCCGGTGTCCACCACAACCAGGCGACCGAGTCCCCGGATGACCCAGACGTAGTAATCGAGCGGCATCGGCCCGTGATGGAGGTCCATGCCCGGCATGAAGTTCTCGTGTCTCGGGCGGTCGGGCGCGGTCCGCGCATATCGTAGCGCCAGCACCTCGTAGGTCGGTTTCATAGGCTCCTCCCTGTCTTCAGCATTCGAGCTTGAATTATCATACCGTCATGTTGTATGACAGCCTGCCATTGTGGCAAAGCCGCCGCAACGGTCATATCATCTCTGCGCCGATGCGCAGTTCGATCCGCGGGAGGATTCCGATGAAGTTTGCACGCCTTCGGGCGCCAGTCGCCGCATTCTGCGCCTTCGGCGCCAGCGCCGCCTTTGCGGAGGACTATCCAGAAATGTCGCTCCGCTATTCCTCCAACATCCCGGAGGTGGTGAACACGTCGAAGATAGACACCTACTTCTCCTCCGAGATCGAGAAGCGCAGCGGCGGCAAGATCAAGATCCAGCATTTCTGGGCCAACACGCTGGGCGGTGAGGCTGAAATGGTCGATCTCGTCGGCTCCGGTGCGGTGGACCTCGGCCTGATCGTGACCGGCAACCAGTTTTCGCGCATGCCGTTCACCGCCGTCACCAACGCCCTGCCCTTCACCTACACCAACGGACCGAAGCTGAACCGGCTGACCGCCGACATCTTCACCACCAACGCAACGATCAAGGCGGAACTCGACGCAGCGAACCTGCTTCCGCTGCTCTACCGCTACCTGCCCGATTACCGCATCTACTGTACCAAGCCGATCAAGGAGATGGCCGACCTGCAGAACACCAAGATCCGTTCCTACGGCTCCTTCGTGCCGGTGATGTTCGAATCGATCGGAGCGATCCCGGTCAACATCCCGCCGGTCGACATGATCCAGGCGATGCAGTCGGGCGCGATGAACTGCACCTACATGTTCAATTCGGCGGTGAAGGCATTCAAGATCGACCAGGTCGCGAAATTCGGCACCGACCTTTCCTTCGGCGTCATCAGCGCCCACACGCTCTTCATCTCGAAGACCAAGTGGGAGGGTTGGCCGCAAAACGTGCGCAAGTTGTTTGACGAAGTCGCCGCCGACGCGGAGAAGTTCGGCAACGAGCTGATCGCCGCCGACGAGGCCAAGGCCGTGGAAGGCCTGAAGGAAGCGGGCATGGAGGTCATACACTTCGAGGAGCCGGACGCGCTCAAGGCCAAGGTGCCGGACATGCTTGATGTTTGGGCCAGGAAGATGGACGAGATGGGCAAGGGCGCGGAGGCGAAGGAACTCGCCGACTACATCCGCGCCAACCGCTGATCCGATCCTTCTCCGCGCCGGCTGCCAATTGCCGGCGCGACAACGCTTCCGGTGACACATGGCTCTGCTCTTCCGGCTTGACCGTCTCCTCCGGCAGGTTTCCTATCTCGGCTTCCTCGCCGCCTCGTCCCTGCTTCTCGTCGTCGGACTGATGGGCGCGGCGGACGTGATCTCGACGAACCTCCTTTTCAAGCCGATCCCGGGAATGGTCGAACTGTCCGGCGCGCTGCTGGCGGTAATCGTGTTCCTCGGCCTCGCGGAAGCGCAGGCCCGCGGTTCTAACATCATCATCGACGTGGCGACCCAGAACATGGGGCCGCGCATGAAGCGGTTCTCGAGCATCGTCTCCCTGACGATCGCGGGCGTGGTCATGGCGCTGATCGCCTGGCAGACCACGCGGCTCGCGATCAATTCCTGGAACATCCGGGAGGTCGCTCTCGGCGCGCAGGCCTTTCCGGTCGCGCCGTTCAAGAGCGTGGCGGCCTTTGGGGCCTGGCTCGCCACCGCCGAGTTCGCGCGGCAGATCCTGCGGCTGATAGAGGGGCGGGAAGGGACGGCCGAGCCAGGAGATGGCCGCGATGCTTGATCCGCTGACCATCGGCTTCGTCGCCATCGCCGCCATGCTGGCGCTGTCGCTGATCGGCGTGCCGGTCGGCATCGCCATGGCCGCCGTCGCCGTCGTGGGGCTATGGACCGCCGGCGGCTCAGCCTTCGCGCTCAATACGTTGACCAACCTGCCCTTCGCGATGGCATCGGACTACAGCTTCGTCGTCATTCCGATGTTCGTGCTTATGGGAGCCATCGCGTCCGCCTCGGGCATCACTCAGGAACTGTTCTCCTTCTCCAACCTGGTGTTGCGCTCAACGCGCGGCGCGCTCTACCAGGCGACGATCCTGGCCTCGGCCGGTTTCGCTGCGATTTCCGGTTCGACGCTCGTCAACGCGGCCCTCTTCACCCGCATCGCGCTGACCGAAATGCTGAAGCTCGGCTACGATCGCGCCTTCTCCGCCGGCTGTATCGCGGCCGCCGGCACGATCGCAGCTCTCATCCCGCCCTCGATCAGCTTCGTCATCTACGGCCTGCTGACGGGGGAATCGGTGGCCGAGCTGTTGATCGCGGGCGTGGTGCCGGGCGTCCTTACCGCCGCCGCCTACATGATCGGCACCGGCGTTCTAGTGCGTGTCAAGACCGACCTTGCACCGCCCCCGCAGCCGAGCGCCAAGTTCTCCGAGATCGGCCGTAGTGCATTTGGCCTGTGGGCGACCTTCCTGCTCGCTGGGCTCGTCATTGGCGGCATCTATCTTGGCTTCACGACCCCGTCGGGAGCCGGAGCACTCGGCGCCATCGGCGCGCTTACAATCGCGCTGGCGCGGCGTCGCCTCTCGCGCGCCGACCTAGCCAACTGCCTGCGCTCCGCCGCCGGCGTGACAGCCGCGCTGTTCATCGTCATCATCGGCGGGCTGATGTTCACCCGGTTCTTCCTCGTGGCGGGCACGGTCACCTCCGCCACCGAACTGCTCCAGTCCTTCCAACTCTCGCCGATCGTGTTCATGCTGCTGCTTGTGGCAGTGTTCGTCGTGCTGGGCATGTTCATGGATCCTCTTGCAATGCAGGTGATGACGCTGCCCTTCGTCTATCCGATGGTCACCGCGCTCGGATATGATGGCGTCTGGTTCGGCGTGATCATGGTCAAGCTGGTGGAGCTCGCCGTTCTCAGCCCGCCCGTCGGAATGAACCTCTTCGCCGTCATCGGGGCCTCGGAAGGCAAGGTGAAGCTGCCGGAGATCTATCGCGGCATCGCTCCCTTCATCGTGATCGAGCTGATCGTGCTGGCGCTGCTCATCGCCATCCCGGACCTCTCGCTCTGGCTACCGCGCCAGATGTTCAACTGACCTACAAGGACCAACGCATGAACAGCACGACACGCCTTGGTTTCATCGGACTGGGAGCCATGGGTAAACCGATGACCGCCCGGCTCGTCGCGGCGGGGTTCACGCTTTCGGTCCACGATGCCGACGCAGCCCGCACTGCCAGCGTCGCGAAGACGCTCGGCGCTCGCGCCGGGACTTCCCCCAAGGACGCGGCAGCGGCGTCCGACATCCTCATCACCATGCTGCCCTCCAGCGCCGTCGTCACGGCGGTGCTGGAAGGACCGGACGGCGCGCTCGCCGGCCTAGCCGCCGGTACCCTCATCGTCGAGATGTCGAGCGGCGTGCCTGACGTCACCCGCGCCCTCTCCGAGAAAATCGCCGGCCAGGGCGTCGCAATGATCGACGCACCCGTGTCGGGCGGCGTGTCGCGGGCCACTAACGGCGAGCTCGCGATCATGGCTGGCGGCAACGCCGGCGCGATCGACCGCGCCGAGCCGGTGCTGAAGGCGATGGGAAGTTCGATCATCCGCACCGGTCCGATCGGCAGCGCGCACGCGATGAAGGCGCTGAACAACCTCGTCAGCGCCGGCTGCTTCCTGATCGGCATCGAGGCACTGTTGATCGGCCAGCGCTTCGGCCTCGACCCGGCGCTGATGGTCGACGTTCTCAACGTTTCGACTGGGATGAACAACGCGACCCAGAAGAAGTTCAAGCAGTTCGTGCTGTCGCGGAAGTTCGACGCCGGCTTCGGCCTCGACCTGATGGTCAAGGATCTCGGCATCGCGCTCGGCGTCGCCACCGCCACCTCAACGCCGGCTCCTTTCGCTGGGCTGTGCAAGGACATCTGGGCGGCTGCGCAGAAATACCTCGGTCCCGGACAGGACCACACCGCGGTGGCGAAGTTCAGCGAACTCGTCGCCGGCTCGACACTGGGCGGCGACGACGCGGACGGGAAATGAACCCGGCGCCGCTCTCGGGGCAGACAGCCGCTGTCTTCGGCGGTTCGTCCGGCATCGGTCTCGCCACAGCCGAGGCGGCCCGCGCGCTCGGCGCAGAAGTGACGATCGCATCGAGGACCGAGGCAAGGCTGCGCGAGGCCGCGGCCCGGATCGGCGAGGCCGAGACCGCCGCACTTGACATCCGCGACGCGGAAGCCGTCAGGCGCTTTTTCGACCAGCGCGATCCTTTCAACCATGTCGTCGTGTCGGCGGCTGAACTCGGGGTCGGTCCGTTGAGGAAGCGCAGTCTTGCGGAGGAGCGGGCGGCATTTGACAGCAAGTTCTGGGGCGCGGTGAACGTCGCGCATGCGGCGCGCATCCGCCCGGAGGGTAGCCTCACCCTCGTCTCCGGGATGATCGGCGTGCGGCCCACCGGCGGTGCCACCGTGCTCAGCGCCATCAACGCCGCGATCGACGCGCTGTCGAAGGCGCTGGCGACCGAGATGGCACCGGTCAGGGTCAACTGCGTTTCCCCCGGACGCATCGAAACGCCTTGGTGGGACTTCCTGCCTGCGGCTGAGCGCCAAGCGCTGTTCGACCGCACCGCCTCGGGCCTGCCCCTGAAACGGATCGGTCGCCCCGAGGAGATCGCGGCACAGATCGTCCACCTGATGCAGAACGGCTTCATGACCGGCGCCGTAGTGCTGGTGGACGGCGGCGGCAGCGTGGCGTAGCTGGCGTCCGAGGCCCCGAACGTCCAGAACAAGGGCAAGGCCGAGTGCTTTATTCAGGTCAGCCCAGCCCGCTCACCGTCGCGCTGCCGGTGACGGTGGCCCTGATGAGGACCGAGCGCGTGCCGCAATCGCGCGAGGCGCATGCCGCCCGCAGCGGCATCGTGCGCAACTGGACCCGGGCGGAGGTGCTTATACCATCGGCACCGGATGCTGACGCATCCGGTGCGCCTCAATCGCCGGCGCGGCCCCCTCCGGGCCGCTTGGCTTTCGCGCCAACGGGCGCGGCGCGCGGTCGCACGCTCCAACGGTCGATATCATCGACCGTTGGCATAAGCGATCCCGTCTTCTATCTGCTGCTGGTCGGCACGCTGGCGCCCGCCTTCATCGGAACCGTGATCTTCTTCCACCAGGGCTATCTGGTCGCGCTGCGCGGCTATGACCCGCTGGCCTTCGCCGCCGCCTTTCCCGTGATGTCGGTGGCGACGATCGTGTTCGGCCTGGTGTGCGGCCACGTGATCGACCGGTTCGGCTCGCTGAGGCTGCTGCCCTTCGTGCTGCTTCCGCTTGCTGTCGCCTCGGTCGCGGCCGCGGCGATCACGCCGGTGTGGGGCATCTATGTGTTCATGCTGCTGCTGGGGATCAGCAACGGCTTCACCTTCACGCTGCTCGGCGCGCTGTGGCCGGAGGTCTACGGCCTCGCCAATCTCGGCGGCATCCGCGCCATCACCGTCTCCGCCATGGTGTTCGCGACGGCGGCTGGCCCCGGCATCACCGGCGTGCTGATCGACATCGGCATCGGCCTGCCGACGCAGTTGCTGTGGATGGCCGCGTGGTGCCTCGTGATGTGCCTGGTGCTGGCCCATGCGGCGCGCCGGGTGCGGCAGCGCGAAGCGCAGGCGGCCGTTCCGGCGCAGTGAGCAAAGCGGCCGAAAGGCCGTGGTGAACCGGCATTGCCGATGCCAATGCCGGCTGGTCTCCAAGACATGCACATAAGGCGGTTTTCAAGGAGAGGCGCGACATGGAGGTCCCGTTCGCCCCGTTCTTCACGGGGAGAGGGAAAGGGGCACTTTTCGGCAACCTCGCGCCGCCCTCATCTGCCTGCCCGTCCTCCGCAGCAGTTGCGGAGGGTGGACCGGCATCTTCCCCCGTGAAGGACGGGGAAAAGGCAGACGGCCTCTCATCCACCCTGCAAGGGCAGCCCATCCAGACCGCCTGGCTTTCGTGGCATCGGCGTGGGCCACGCCGTCGCGTACTCCAAAGGTCGATCTTATCGACCGGTGGTATCGGCCAGCAAATCCTCGACCAGCGCCGCGACCCTGAGCAAATTCCGGTCCTCGTACCAGGGCGCGCAGAGCTGCAGGCCGACGGGCAACCCCTTTGTCGTCCAACCGCAGGGCAGGGAGATGGCGGGGTGGCCGGTGAGGTTCTGGGGGTAGGTGAAGGGGTACCAGGCACCGCGCACGGTTCCTTCGTTGTGGCCTTCGATCTCGATGTCGCCGGTGGGGTCGACGTCGATGGGCAGCGGCGGCGCAGTGAGGGTGGGCGAGACGATGACGTCGAAGCGCTCGAACAGGGACTGGAAGGTCTGGAACAGTTTCGTGCGGGCGGCTGTGGCGTTGGCATAGTCGACCGCCGGGCAGGCCTCGCCCAGCGCGATCGTGTCGAGCAGGGATTTCGACACCAGCGCTTCCCGTCCCTTGACCGAGGGACCGGTGCGGGCGGCGAGGCCGACGCGCAGCAGCGTCAGGAAGACCGGCTCGAAGGACTTGAAATCGACATCGACGGGCTCGACAAGGGCACCGGCGGCGGCCATCGCCTCGACCGCCTTCGCGGTGAGATCAGCGACCTCGGTCTCGACGCGGGCGCCGCCCCGCGCGATCCAGCCGACACGCAGGCCGCTGAGCGCGATATCGCGCGGCGGGTGCAGCGTCGCCGCCGCCTGGCCATAGGGATCGCGCCGATCCGGCCCGGCGATCGCCTCGAACAGCAGGGCGGCATCGGCGACGTTACGGGCCATCGGGCCGACGAAGGAATTGGCGCCGAAGAGATCCGGGAGCTGGAGATGCGGGACGGCGCCGAGGGTCGGCTTCATGCCGACGACGCCGCAGCAGGCAGCCGGAATGCGGATCGATCCGCCGCCGTCCGTGCCGAGCGCGATCGGGCCCATGCCGGCCGCTACGGCGACGGCGGCCCCGGAGCTCGACGCGCCGGGGGTGACCGTCGGGTCGATCGGGTTCAAGGTGCGGCCGAAGAGCGGCGAGGTGGCCGACTGGACATGGCCGAATTCGGGCGTCGTGTTCTTGCCGACGAGGATGGCGCCCGCACGACGGGCGCGCGCCACCGCGACGCCGTCTTCCTTCGGTACGTTGTTCTCGAAGAGCCGCGAGCCCATGGTGGTGCGCACGCCTGCGGTGTTGACGAGGTCCTTGACCGAATAGGGCACGCCGTGGAGCGGCGGCAGTTCTTCGCCCGCCATGACCTTTTGTTCGGCGGCGCGGGCTTCGGCCAGCGCTTCATCGGCCGTCACCATGATGAAGGCGTTGAGATCGCGCCGCGCCTCGATGCGGGCGAGCACGGCCTTTGTCGCCTCGACCGGGGAGATGGATTTTCGCCGGATCCGGGCGGCGAGGTCGATGGCTGTGAGGTCGGCGATGTCGGTCATGGGAAGTTGTGTCCTCTGTTTTCGCCTCAATCGCCGGCGCGGTCCGTCCGGGCCGATTGGCGCCCGAAGTACCCCTCATCCGACCTCGCTTCGCGAGGCCACCTTCTCCCACAGGGGGAGAAGGCGGGAGCCTGGCTTAGCCGGCTCTGCAAATTGTCAGCGTTTGCGACCGGGGGAAGCGTTGCAGTACGGTCTTCCGTTCTTCCCTTCAGGGAGAAGGCCGATGAGTTGCTCAAGGGGAGCGGGTCGTGTGACTTGACCGGGCGGAGGTCGTTGTGCGCGAGATATCCCTCATCCGACCTCGCGAAGCCTGTCCTCGGGCTTGCCGAAGGCAAGACCCGTGGGCGAGGCCACCTTCTCCCACCAGGGAAGAAGGCAGGAGACTGGCTTGGGCGGCTCTGCAAATCGGCGGCGTCTGTGATTGGCGGAGGTGGTGCAGCAGGGCCTTCACTTCTTCCCCTGTGGGAGAAGGCCAATGACTTGCTTGCGGGGAGCGGGTCGTGCCCCTTGACCGGGCTGCGGTCGCGGTGCCCGCAATACCCCTCATCCGACCGCGCTTCGCGCGGCCACCTTCTCCCACAAGGGGAGAAGGCCGGAGCCCAGTTTAGCCGGCTCTGCAAATCGTCGGCGTTTGCGATTGGCCGAGACGCTGCGGCAGCGTCCCCTTCTCCCCTTGTGGGAGAAGGTGGCCGCGCCCACGGGTCTTGCCTCCGGCAAGCCCGAGGACAGGCTCCGCGCGGTCGGATGAGGGGTATTTTGGCGATACGCGCATGAGGGCACCCCCACGTCGCGCCTCTCCCTGGTGACATGGCGATAGCCAACATCAGATCATCCAGCGGCCGCCGTCGATCAGCAGGCTCTGGCCGGTGATGAAGCGGGCTTCGTCGCTGGCGAGGAAGGCGACGGCGGCGGCGACATCGTCGGGCTCGCCGACGAAGCCTGCGGGGGTTTCGGCCTTGATGCGCTCGATGACCGCGGCGGGCACCCGCTCATGCGCGCGGGTGCGGATGGCGCCGGGGGCGACGGCGTTGACGGTGACGCCGTGCGGGGCAAGCTCGCGCGCCAGCGAGCGGGTGAAGCCGATGAGGCCCATCTTGGCGGCAGCATAGTCGGCCAGCCCGGCATCGCCGGCGAAGGCGGCGTCGCTCGCCATGTTGACGATGCGCCCGCCGCGCTCGCGCATGGCAGGTGCGGCAAGGCGCGAGAGCCGCATGGCGCTGATGAGGGAGATTTCCAGCACGAAGCGCCAGACCTCCTCATTCGATTCGTGGAACGGGGCGGAGCGCTCGCGGCCGCTCTGGCCGACATTGTTGATGAGGATATCGACCGGGCCGAAGCCAGAGACGACCCGGCCATGGAACTCCGTCAGCGCGTGTTCATCCGTGCAGTCGGCGTCGACCGCGAGCAGCCGTTCGACGACGGCCTCGTCGAGGCCTTCGACAAGCCCCGACGTATCGAGGTCGATGACGCCGACCCGCGCGCCCTCGGCCATGAAGCGCCTGGCGATGGCCGCGCCGATGCCGGCACCGCCGCCGCTGACGATCACGGTGCGATTGTTGAAGCGGTCGGCGACGATCATGACAGTCTTCCTGATGGCTCGCTAGAGCATCGGATTTGCCCCGAGACCGGTACCCGCTTTCGGGCCCGATGCTCTGTCTCTTTGTTTTCGTGCAATTCCGGACGCAAAACCGCTGCGCGCTCTTGCTGGAATTGCTGTGCCGCGTGTGGCGCGAAACAGGTTTCCACAGTGCGCGACAGAATGGTCGTGGAAGTCACGTAGCGCGACGCGTCTGCACCCCCCTCTGTCCTGCCGGACATCTCCCCCTCAAGGGGGGAGATTGGCTGGCCGCCCGGGTTTCGCCAATCATTTACGTCGCAGCACCAGGCGTCGTGACGTACGACGGCCAATCTCCCCCTTTGAGGGGGAGATGTCCGGCAGGACAGAGGGGGGTGCGCCGCTCTCGACAGGATGTCCTCATTCAACCTGTCATGCACTCTGACAGGATTCATGCGACACGCTGTAAGCACTTTCGGGTCCTCTAATGAAACGTGCGGCCGCCATCGACGGCCAGCGCGGCGCCGGTGATGTAGGAGGCGTCGTTGCCGGTGAGGAAGGCGATTGCCGCCGCGATCTCGTCGGGGTCGGCGATGCGCGCCAGCGCGTAGCGGTCGCGCACGGCGCCAAGTGCGGCTTCCGCGTCCGCCTCGGGCAGCGAGGAGCGGAACAGATCGGTCTCGACGGCGCCGGGGCAGACCACATTGACCCTGACGCCGAATTCGGCCGCTTCCATGGCCAGCGCCTTGGAGAACATCTGCAGCCCGGCCTTCGAGGCGCAATAGGCCGTGCGGTCCCGAAGCGGCTGCAGGCCGGCGCCGGAGGAGACGTTGACGACGCTGCCGCCGCCGGCGCGCCTCAAATACGGCAGCGCGGCGCGGCAGACCAGCATCGGGCCGGTGAGATTGACCGATATCACGCGCTGCCAGTCATCGTTGCTCATGGCTTCGAGCGGCGCAAGGAGATCGACGCCGGCCGAGTTGACGACGCCGTCGAGGCCGTCGAGCAGCTTTGCGGCTTCATCGACGGCAGCAGCGAGCCCGGCCGGATCGCAGAGATCGGCGACGAGGGGAAACAGCCCCGCGCGCCGGTCGAGCGCGGCCAGCGCGGCCGCATCGCGGTCGAGGCAGGCGACCTTCGCGCCGCCGGCCAGGAAACGCGACACGCTGGCCCGGCCGATGCCGCGCGCACCGCCCGTGACGAGGATCCTGCGGCCTGTGAAATCCTGCGTCATGCCGCGCGCTCCAGGCCGGGGCGCATGTCTTCCACCATCTCGTCGCAGCGGCCGATCCAGACGCCGCCATGGTCGAGCGCGTGCTTGATCAGGCCTTCGAGCACGCCGATGCGCGAGGGCTGGCCGATCATCTCGGGGTGCATGCCGACCATCATCATGCGCTTCTCGGCATAGAGCACGTCGAACTCGGCCTTCCAGGCTTCGAGCAGGGCCGACGGCGCCTGCATGGTGCGGCCCGGCAGCACGATCGAATACTGGAAGAAGGGCGCGTCATCGAGGACCCAGCGGAAGGGCAGCTCGACGATTTTGGTGCGCTTGCCTTCGACCGTGTGGATATAGGGCGAGTCGTCGTCGAAGAAGTTCGAGGAATAGTCGAAACCGTATTCGACCAGCATCGGCATGGTGACGGCGCTGATCTCGGCGGCCGGCGAGCGCCAGCCGCGCGGCGCCCGGCCCGTCACCCGCCTGATCGATTCGAAACCCTTCTCCATCTCCTCGCGCTCCTGCTCGGGCGTGAGGTTGAGGATCCAGGCATGGCTGTAGCTGTGATGGGCGATCTCATGCCCGCCCTCCAGGATGCGCTCCATGAGCTCCGGGCGCTGGTCGATGATGAGGCCGGGGATGAAGAAAGTGGTCTTCAGCCCGTAGCGCGCGAGCAGCTTGAGCACGCGGTCGGTGCCGACCTTCCAGCCATAGGCGCCCTGCGACATGAGGATGGGGCGGGAGGCGTAATTGGGGTCGCGCGCCGTCCACATGGTTTCGGCATCGAGGTCGAATGTGAGGAAGAGGGGAAAGCCCCGGCTGGTGAGATGCATGACAAGGATCCGTTCAAACGAAGCGGTGGAAGCCGGTCCAGCGCTCGGCGATCAGGAGCACCGCCGCGGTGGCGATGATGAGCAGGGTCGAGACGGCCGCGACGCTGGGATCGACACCCATCTCGACGGAGGTGAAGATGAGGATCGGCAAGGTGGTCTGCCTGGGCCCGGCGAGGAAGATGGTGACCGGCACGTTCTCCATCGAGGTGACGAAGGCAAAGAGCGCGCCGGCGACGAGGCCGGGTTTGATGAGCGGCAAAGTGACGAGCCGGAACGCGGTGAAGCCGTCGGCGCCGAGCACGCGGGCGGCCTCCTCGACCGACAGGTCGATGCCGGAAAGGCTCGCCAGCGCGGAGCGCACGATATAGGGCACGGTGATGACGACATGCGCGACGAGCAGCACCAGGAAGCTGCCGCGCAGCCCGACAAGCGTGAAATATTGCAGCAGCGCCACGCCGATGACGACCGAGGGGATGATCAGCGGCGACATCAGCAGCGAGGTGAGCGCTTCCGAGCCCGGGATCATGCGGCGGAAGATGGCGTAGGACGCCGCGACGCCGAGCGCCAGCGAGACGATCGTCGACCCGACCGCCAGGATGAGGCTGATGCGGATGGCCGAGAGATAGGTGCTGTCGGTCAGCACCGCCGAGAACCATTTCAGCGTCCAGCCCTGCGGCGGGATGGTCAGGTAGGAGGTCTCGCTGAAGGAGGCGAGCATGACGACGACGACGGGGATCTGGAGGAAGACCACCACCAGGAGCGCGATCGACGTGACGGGGAAGCCGGGGCGCTGCTCGTTCATGCCAGGCCCGCCCAACGTTTGGTCATGCGGCTCGAAGCCCAGATGATGAGGATGGTGACCAGCGCCAGCGAGAAGGAAAGCGCGGATCCGCTCGGCCAGTCGAGAAGCTGCATATATTCGTCATAGATGAGCGTCGCCATGACCTGGTAGGTCGGCCCGCCCAGCATGCGCGGGGTGACCAGCGCGCTGATCGTCAGCACGAAGACGAGGATCGATCCGGCGATGATGCCGGGCGCGGTCAAGGGCAGCGTCACGGCGCGGAAGACGTGGAAGCGGCTGGAGCCCAGCGTCGCGGCCGCCGATTCCACGTCGCGCGGCACGTTCTGCAGTGCGGCCACCAGCATCAGCACCATGAAGGGCAGATAGATGTGGGTGAGCCCGATCATCACGCCGGTCAGGTTGAACATCAGCTTCAGCGGCGAAGCGATCAGGCCGAGATCCATCAGGAGGTTGTTGACGACCCCGCGATTGGTCAGAAGCACGATCCAGCCGAAGGAGCGCACGACGAGGTTGAGCATCAGCGGGAAGATAACGAGCAGCGTGAGCGGCAGCCGCCAGCGCGGATGGCCGCGCACGATGAGATAGGCGACGGGATAGCCGAGCAGCAGGCAGGCCAGCGTGACGCCGATGCCGAGACCCAGCGTGCGCAGCACGACCTCGCGATAGTAGTCGTCGGCGAGGATGCGGACATAGTTCCCGACCGTCCAGCTGCCGGCAACGACGCCGGTGCCGGGCAGATATTCCCGGAAGCTCGTCGGCGCCAGAAGGACGAGCGGGATGAAGAAGGCGGCGGCCAGCACGAGGAACAGCGGCGAGAAGAGCAGCAGGCCGGTGCGCAGCCGGGTCATGGCCGCGCGTTTCATGGCCGGGTATCTCTTGACTGCGGGGGCTCCGCCAGGACCAGCACATCCCCGGGATGGACCTCGAGCGTCACCTGGTCGCCCTGGGCGAGTCGGCTCGCCGGGCCGGAGGACGCGGCCTCGACCACGATCTCGTGGCCGCCGGCGATGCGGACGACATATTGCACCTGCGCGCCGGAGAAGGAGCGCAGCGCGACCGATCCGGGAATGCGGTTGGCATCGGGGTCGCCCGACGGGGTGAGGCTGACCGCCTCCTGGCGGATGAAGATGTCGACATCAGCGCCTTCGGCTCCGGCCTTGCCGTCGGTCCTGAGGCGGAGGTCGTCGCCCAGCAGAACCGCGCCGTCGCGGACCGTGCCCTTCATGCGGTTGGGCTTGCCGATGAAGCTGGCCACGAAGGCCGTCGCCGGGCGGCGGTAGATCTCCTCGGGCGGCGCGAATTGCTGGATGACGCCGTCATGCATGACGCAGACGCGATCCGACAGGCTGAGCGCCTCGGCCTGGTCGTGGGTGACGAAGAGCGTGGTGATGCCGAGTTCGCGCTGCAGCCGCTTCAATTCGATCTGCATCTCGTCGCGCAGCTTGGCGTCGAGATTGGACAGCGGCTCGTCGAAGAGCAGCACGCTCGGGCGCGGCGCGATGGCGCGCGCCATCGCCACGCGCTGCTGCTGCCCGCCCGAAAGCTGGCGCGGGTAACGCTCGCCGAAGCCGGCCAGCCGCACCATCGCCAGCGCCTCGGTCACGCGGCCCTTCAGGGCCTCGCCGACCTCGCCCTTGCGGCGCAGGCCGAAGGCGACGTTCTCGAAAACGGTCAGATGCGGGAACAGCGCATAGGACTGGAAGACCAGGCCGATATTGCGCTTGTTGGGCGGAAGGCCGGTGACCTCGCGGGCGCCGATGCGGATCGAGCCGCCGCTCGGCGTGATCAGGCCCGCGACCATGCGCAGGATCGTGGTCTTGCCGCAGCCGGACGGTCCCAGCAGGGAGACGAATTCGCCTTCGGCGATCGCCAGCGAAACGTCCTTGACGACGCTGACGTCGCCGTAACGCTTCACCACGTGATCGAGGGTAAGGTTGCTCATGGCATCAACCGGGAGCCCGGCGCGAGCGCCGGCTCCCGCCCTATCTGTTGTCCACGCATCGGTTTTGTCCCGACAACGGGTCCACTTTCGGGTCCGATGCTCCAAGCAGACCATTCCTCGGCAAGCCAACGAATGGTCTGCTCAGACCTTTGTCTTGTCGCAGATTCTTGTCGGAAAACCGTGGGACGCTTTTCCGGAATCTGCTTGGCCGGCACTCTAGCGGTCAGCGCAGAACTTCGCGCTGCCAGCGGCGCGTCCATTCCGGCAGCCTGGCGGCCATCTCGTTGGGATCGAGGAAGAGCATCTTGTCCAGCGCCTCGCCGCTCGGCACGATGGCGGTGACTTCGTCGGAAAGCTCTACCTTCTTGTTCACCGAGCCGATGAACTGGCGCTCGGAGAAGCATTTCTGGTTCGCCGCGTCGAGCACAGTGTCGATGAACTTCAGCGCGAGTTCCTTCTGCTCGGTGCCCTTGGGGATCATGATCGCCGGGCGGATACCGACGGCGCCCTCTTTGGGATAGGCGGCGGCCAGCGGAAGACCCTTCGTCGTCGCGACGCCGGCACGGTCGGGATACCAGACGGCGATGTCGATCTCGCCGCGTTCGAACAGCGACACCACCTGGTCGGCCTGGGTGTAGAGCAGCACGGAATCCTTCGCCAGCGGCTTGATCTTCTCGACGCCGGGGGTGATGTCGTCGAGCGTGCCGCCGGCCATCTGGTTGACGGCGGCGAGGAACTGCCAGCCGGTCGTGCCCGATATGTCGCCGATGGTGACGCGGCCCTTGTATTTGGGGTCGAACAGGTCGTTCCAGGATGTCGGCGGCGTGGTGATCTTCTCGCGGTTGTAGATGATGGTGGTGGCGCCCAGCATCGCCGCGACATAGGCATCGTCCTTGCCCCATGCGCCGTCGATGATATCGGGCGCGTTCGTCAGCTTCGCGCGCTCGAGCGGCTCGAGCAGCCCCTCATTGGCCACCTGGACGGCGAAGGCGTCGTCGGCGAACACGACATCCATGTCGGAATCGCCCGCGGTCGCGCGGATCGCGGCGGCCTGCTGCGCCGAATTGGCGAGCTTGGTCACGACCGTCGCGCCGGTCGCCTTCTCGAAGGGGTCGATGTAGCAGGCCTTCACATTGTCGGCGAAGGACCCGCCGAACTCGCCCAGGACGAGTTCCTGCGCGGAGGCGGCCGAGACGGCCGTGAAGACAGCGGCAGTTGCAAGCAGCTTGGCAGGCAATTTCATCGAAAATTCTCCCATTGTTCAAGCCTCCTCGTCAGCACCTTCTGCGGACGCCGTTGATCGGGAAAAGTTAACACCGGCAGATTTATCTTTCAAGAAAGAAATCGAAAAGGTATTCTATCTTTTCGTGACGCTTGTTCGCCTGGCCGGCGGCGGCTAAGCCTTTCGGCAGGCAGCGCGCCGCGTGGAGAAGGATTCTCGCGGCTCGCCGCAGGTTCTTGACTTGGCACATGTCTTTTCCCGAAACCGCTGCTCAGTTTCGGGAGGCACGCTTTGAATTCGAGGGGAAGGTCGTTGGACGAACCCGTTTTGCGGTATTGGGAACTCGATCGCGTCGGCCGCGGCATGGCAGCCTGGAACCGCGAGCGCCCCGATATCGACTGCAGCGGCAAGGCCGTCGTCGGCCGGATCCTGCATCTCCACGACATCATCCTGCGGGCGGTCGACCGGACGCTGGCCAGGCACGGCCTCAAATATCCGGTCTATGCGGTGCTCGCCACGATCCGCGTTTCGGGCCCGCCCTACCGCATGTCGCCGACGGAGCTGCTGTCGACGCTGCTGGTGACATCAGGCGGGCTCTCGAACCTGCTTCGCCGCATGGAAGCAGACGGCTATGTCAGGCGCATGGCCGACAAGCGGGACGGCCGCGGCGTCATCGTCGAGCTGACCGAAAAAGGCATCGCGGTCGCCGACGCCAGCATGGCCGACCATGCCGCAGTGGAACGCGAGCTGGCCGAATGCCTGCCGCCGGAGCTGCAGGACACCGTCGCCAAGGCGCTCGGGCTGATGATCACCGTCGCGGAGCGGTGATGGGGCTCGCTTGGCCATGCCTGCGATCCCTTGCATCCGAGCTACCCCTCACCCTTGCATCGGAGCTACCCCTCATCCGACCGCGCTTCGCGCGGCCACCTTCTCCCACAAGGGGAGAAGGGAACGCTGCGGCAGCGCTTCCGCCAGTCGCCAACGTTGGCGATTTGCGGAGCGGGCAAGGCCATGCTCCTGCCTTCTCCCCCTGTGGGAGAAGGTGGCCGCGCGAAGCGCGGTCGGATGAGCAACCATGATTCAGGCGCTGGCATTTTGAGGGTTCCACGGCGTTCCTCTGGCGAGGACAGCGTTGGCCATGTGGACCAGCTTTCTGGCGCAAGCGACGATCGCCTGTTTGTAGGTCTTGCCCGCGTCGACCAGGCGTTTCCTGAAGGCCACGAGGATCGGGTTCCAGTGGTTGGCGGCCGAGAAGGCCGCCATGTAGACGGCCTTGCGCAGCCGCCGGCGTCCACCCGCGATGCGGCGCTGTCCGGCATGGGTTCCACTGTCGTGGTCGAAGGGGGCCACGCCGACGAGCGCCGCCGCCTCGGCTCGGCTCAAGCGGCCGAGTTCAGGCATGCGCACGACGAAGACCAGGGCGGTGATCTCGCCCAGGCCGGGGATGCTCAGCAGCAGGGCGAACCGCTTGGCCAGATCGGCATGGGCCTTCACCTTTGCAATGAGCTTGGCGAGCTCCTTGGACTTGCGCTTGCTCAACCGCCGGATCTCGGCCTCGAGGTAGCGCCGATGCGCCGGATCGCTGAAGCGGTCACGCCGGGTCTCGTGCCGGGCAATGTCGTCGGTGAGGGCGTCGATCAGCGTCATGTGCTCCTGAAAGGCCGCCAGCCGCGGATCGGCCGCCGCGCCGCCGCTGCCCAGCGCCGCCGTGGCGGCGAGGATCAGATGGGCATCGATCGCATCATTCTTGGCACGGCGACCGCGAAAGATGCGATAGCCGTGGACCTGACGCGGATCGAAGACCTTGACCGCGAAGCCCACCACTTCGAGCGCCGCTCTGACGGCGGCTTCGTAGTTGCCGCTCGCCTCCATGCCGACCCGTTCGACCCCGGCCGCCGTCAGCCGCGCCGCCAGCCGGCGGTGGCCGGCGGCGTCGTTGGTCTCCACAAAACGCTGCCCGTCGAAAACGGCAACGTCGAGCTTGGCCTTGGAGACATCCACACCGGCGCATTTCATGCTAGTATCGTTCATCTTCGTCGACCCAACCTTGCGTTAATGCGAACCAGGGTGTTCAAGCAACCATCCGGGTCCGATGAAGAAAGTCGACTGCGATCACGCTCATCCTCAGCCAGCAACGGCTCAGGGGTTTCCGATCCGACAATCGACCGGCTCTGCAGGGGTGGCCACCCCTGCAGAGCCAACTCCTCATCCATAGCAGGATTTCCTCATACAAGGGGTACTTCCACGATGGCCGCCAGCCGTGAGAAGCTGCCGGTCCACCCTCCGCAGCTGCTGCGGAGGACGGGCAGGCGGATGAGGGGCGGCGCCACCGGTCAACCCCGCGGCATCACTCGCCGTAGGGCACCCAGACATTCTTCACCTGCAGGGCGCGGCGCAGGAACAGGCGGCCCTGGCCTTCGGCGTCGTTTTGCCAGTCGCGGGCGCGGCCGCCATTGACCCAGGTGACCTTGAGGTTGCCGGCAGACGCCTTCTCGACCATGGCGCTGCCGGAGGCCGTGCCGAAATACCATAGCGCGGCAACCTCGTCGTGCTCGGCGAGCGTGCGGGCCAGCACGTCGCGTTCGCCGGTGACGATGTTGACGACGCCGGCCGGCACGTCTGACGTATCCAGCACCTGATAGAAGTCGGTCGCGACCAGCGGGTGGGTTTCCGATGGCACGACGACGACCCGGTTGCCCATGGCGATGGCAGGCATGACCAGTGAAACGAAGGAAAGAAGCGGCATGGCCTGCGGGCAGGCGATGCCCATAATGCCGAAGGGCTCGTTCATGGCGAGCGTGACATGGCCAGACTTCGTCTGGTGGACGAGGCCGTCGGTCTTGTCGGCCTGCGCGGCATACCAGAAAGTGCGGCGGATGCTCGTCTCGACCTCGCGCGCTGCGGCGTCCTTCGAAGCGCCGGTGAGGCTGCGCAGCCTCGCCTCGAATTCGGCCTGACGGGCGAAGAGGTTTTCGGCGACGTAATAGAGCACCTGCGCCCGGTTGTGGCCGGTGACCTTGCCCCAGTCGCCCGCCTTGGCGGCCGCCTCGACGGCGTTGCGGATGTCCTTGCGGTTGCCGAGCCCGGCGAGGCCGGCCGGCTTGCCGTCGCGGCCCGACACCACATAGCTGTAGCCGGAATCAGGACGCGCCTGCCGGCCGCCGACATAGAGCTTGGCGGTGCGGTCGATGACTGGGCGGTCGACGATGGGGCTCGCCTGCTCAGGCGCGGGCAGCGTGTCGGTGTGCGCGGCAAACGCCGTTTTCTCCTCGGCCGCCTGCCCGCTCGTCTTGTCGGCGGGATCGGAAAGATATTCCAGCATGCCCTCGCGACCGCCCTCGCGGCCGAAGCCGCTTTCGCGGTAGCCGCCGAAACCGGCCCCGGCGTCGAAGATGTTGGTCGAGTTGAGCCAGACCACGCCGGCCTTGACCGACGCGGCGATGTCGAGCGCGAGGTTGATGTTTTCGGACCAGATCGAGGCGGCGAGGCCGTAGCGCGTGTTGTTGGCGAGCGCGACTGCCTCGTCAGGCGTGCGGAAGGTCGTCAGCGTGGCGACCGGTCCAAAGATCTCCTCCTGCGCGAGCGTCGAGGCCGGCTCGACATCGCTGAGGAGGACAGGCGCATGGAAGCTGCCCTTCTCGGGCAGGGCGCAGGCGGCCTGGTGGAGCCGCGCGCCTTCCGCCTCGCCCTTGCCGACCAGCATCTTGATGCGGTCGAGCTGGACGGGATGAACGATGGCGCCGATATCGATCGACTTGTCGAGCGGATCGCCGACCCGCAGCGTCTCCATGCGCGCCTTGAGCTTGGCCGTGAAGCGGCCTGCAACCGCCTCCTGCACCAGGATGCGCGAGCCGGCGCAGCAGACCTGGCCCTGGTTGAACCAGATCGAATCCACCACCCCCTCGACCGCGCCGTCGAGATCGGCATCGGCAAAGACGATGAAGGGCGACTTGCCGCCGAGCTCCAGCGTCAGCTTCTTGCCGGTGCCGGCGGTCGCCTCGCGGATCAGGCGGCCGACCTCGGTCGAGCCGGTGAAGGCGATCTTGTCGACGTCGCCATGGGCGACAAGCGCCGCGCCGGCAGTGCCGTCGCCGGTCACCACATTGACCACGCCCCTGGGCAGGCCGACCTCGCGGCAGACTTCCGCGAAGGCGAGCGCGGTGAGCGGCGTGTATTCGGCCGGCTTCAGCACCACCGTGTTGCCAGCGGCCAGCGCCGGCGCGATCTTCCAGGCGAGCATCAGCAGCGGAAAATTCCAGGGGATGATCTGGCCGCAGACGCCGAGCGCCTTCGCCCCGGCAAACTCGCTCTCGACGAGCTCGGCCCAGCCGGCATGGTGATAGAAATGGCGCGCCGCCAAGGGCACGTCGATGTCGCGGCTCTCGCGGATCGGCTTGCCGTTGTCCATCGATTCCAGGACGGCGAAGAAACGCTCGCGCTTCTGGATGGTGCGGGCGATGGCATAGAGATAACGCGCGCGGTGATGGCCCGAGAGGCCCGACCAGGCGGGGAAGGCGGCGCGTCCCGCCGCGACGGCGGCATCGACATGCGCCGCCGAGCCGGCGACGGTGCGGGCGATCACGGCGTCGCTCGCCGGATTGGCGACGTCGATGAAGGCGGCGTCGGCCGGCACGGCAAAGGCGCCGTCTATGAAATGGCCGAAGCCCGTCTCGTGGCGGGCGAGCCAGGCGAGAACGTGATCGTTCGCCTCGGGCGCCGGGCCGTACTCCATTGACTTCATGATGCTGGCGATGGCGGGCATCCGCAGACTCCTGGTCGATCAATCAATATGCGTGAGCGCTCGTTGCGCGTCCCAATGGACGCGACCTAGGCAAGCGCGTGGCGCGAGGACGCGGCGTAGCGTCCGGTGACATGGTGCTCGAGCTGGCGCTCGATATCGGCGAGCATGGAGCTCGCGCCGAGCCGGAACAGGTCTGGTTCGAGCCAGCGCGCGCCGAGCTCCTCCTTCATCAGGATGAGCCAGGACAGCGCGTCCTTGGCCGTGCGCATGCCGCCGGCCGGCTTGAAGCCGACCGCATGGCCGGTGCGCTCATAGTAGTCGCGCAGCGCACGAACCATGACGAGGCTGACGGGCAGCGTGGCGTTGACATCCTCCTTGCCGGTGGAGGTCTTGATGAAATCGGCGCCGGCCTGCATCGCCACCATCGAGGCCATGTAGACATTGCGCAGCGTCTTCAGGTCGCCGGTGGCGAGGATGGCCTTGAGATGGGCCGGCCCGCAGGCCTCGCGCATCTGCCTCACCTCATCGTGCAGCGCTTCCCAATCGGCGGTCAGAACATGCTCGCGGGTGATGACGATGTCGATCTCGCAAGCGCCCTCGGCGACAGCATAGCGGATCTCCTCCAGCCTGAGCCTCAGCGGCATCAGACCGGCGGGAAAACCGGTCGCCACCGAGGCGACGGGGATGCCCGAGCCGTCGAGCGCCCTGACGGCGGCCGGGACCATGGTCGGATAGACGCAGACCGCGCCTGTCGTCGGCGGGTTGTCGGAAAGGCCGAGCGCCTCGGTCAGGTCCTCGCGCAGCGGACGGCGCGCCTTGGCGCAGAGCCGGCGCACGCGCGCTTCGGTGTCGTCGCCGGCGAGCGTGGTGAGATCGATGCAGGTGATGGCCTTCACCAGCCAGGCGGCCTGGTGGTCCTTCTTGACCGTGCGGCGCGTAAGAAGCGTCGCGGCGCGCCTTTCGGCAGCGCTGCGGTTCACCGCCGCCGCGTCGAACCAGTCGCGCTGGAGCGCCGTGCCGGGATTGCGGGGCGTGTTGGAGAGGTGTGCCGGCGCAGCGGCGCCCAGGGTTTCATGTTTCATGTGCGAACTCTCTTTGCATGCACGTCGCGAAAGGACCCCTCATCCGACCTCGCTTCGCGAGGCCACCTTCTCCCACAAGGGCCCCACAAGGGGAGAAGGGAACGCGCTGCAGCAGCGTCTCGGCCAATCGCAAACGTTGACAATTTGCAGAGCCGGCCAAGCCAGGCACCAGCCCTTCTCCCCTTGAGGCAGGCCGTGTGAAAACTCGGGCATTGGTTTTTTGGATGTGTCGAGGAGCATCTTGGGCTTCCCAAATCAACCTGGATCGGATTCAAATTGTTGATCCAAAGCAGTGATTTGCCGGATTTTTGGCAGTTTGAGACGAGGCCGAAATGGCGCATATGACAGGCCAGTCGCGGGAGCAAACGAGCTTGTTCCCGGAAACCTTGGACGAGGCGGTCGGTGCCGATCATCCGGTGCGGGTCATCGATGCCTTCGTCGACAGCCTCGATCTGGCGCAGCTCGGTTTCTCCAAGGTTGTTCCCGAGGCCACGGGCCGGCCACCCTACGATCCGGGCGATTTGTTGAAGCTTTATGTGTACGGCTACCAGAACCAGGTGCGGTCGAGCCGCCGGCTTGCGGCGGAAGCGCGGCGCAACATTGAAGTGATGTGGCTCACCCATCGCGCGGCGCCGGCCTTCAAGACGATTGCGGATTTCCGCAAGGATCATCCGGAAGCGATCGTTGGGGTGTGCCGGGCCTTCGTGCGCTTCTGCCGGGAGCAGGCGCTGGTCGGCGGCACGTTGCTTGCGATCGACGGGACCAAGATCGATGCGGTGGCGAGCCGCAAGCAGGTGGTGACGGCCAAGGAACTGGAGAAGGCGACGGCGGCCGTGGACCGCAAGATTGCCGCCTATCTTGCGCAGATGGACGAAGCCGACCGGGACGAGCGCGCGGCGCAGACGGATGGCGTGGACGTTGCGGCGGCGGTGGCGGCCTTGCGGGCGCGCCGCGAGCAGATCCAGCAGCAGGCCGAGGCTTTGACCGGACGCGGGTTGAGCCAGTGGGTTCGCACCGAGCCCGAGGCCAAGCTGATGCGCACGGCTCGGCACGGCCATCAGGTGGCCTACAACGCGCAGACCGTGGTCGACGCAAAACACAAGCTGGTGGTTGCCTTCGACCTGACCAATGACGGCAACGACCAGTGCCAGCTCCACCCGATGGCGGTGGCCGGCCGCGAAGCCGTGGACGGTGACAAGGTAGCGGTGGTGGCCGATGCCGGCTATTCGAACGGCGAGCACGGCCAGCGCTGCGAGGACGACGGCATCACCGCCATCGTGCCGCGGGCCGAAACCGTCAACCCGGAAGGCAAAGAGTACTTCACCCGCGACCAGTTCAGCTACGACGCCGAGAGCGACAGCTGGCGCTGCCCGGCCGGCGAAACGCTCACCCACCGGGAGACCTCGTGGACGGAACAGAAGAAGAAGTACGGGACCAAGGCCTGTGCGGACTGTGCCTTGAAGCCGAAGTGCACGCAGGCCGCCAAGCGCACCATCATCCGCCACTTCCATGAAGATGCGCGCGAGGCGATGCACCGGCGCGCCATCAGCGACCCCGAGTGGATGGCGCAGCGGCGCATGCTGGTCGAACACCCTTACGGCACCATCAAATGGATGATGGGCCATCCCCGGTTCCTGGTCCGCGGGCTGAAAAAGGCCAGGTCCGAGTTGGCGCTCAGCGTCCTGGGCTACAATCTGAAGCGGGTGGTGAACATTCTGGGTGTGCCGGCGCTGCTCCAGACCCTGCTGTCCTCGCAAGCATAGGGGGGCGTGAACTCGTGCCGCAGCTTCCAAACCACTCACAACGCTATGCCTCCGTCCAGTTCTCACACGGCCTGGTGGGAGAAGGTGGCCTCGCCTGACAGGGCGAGGTCGGATGAGGGGTGCCGCAGTGCAGAAACATCTCGCGCGAGAAGGTGGCGGCAGCGTCGAAATCGAATTTGTTGAGCTCTCACCCATCGACGTTCTCCAGCGCAAAGCGGGCTGTCGCCTCGTCGGTGACGAGGACGTTCATGTAGCGGGCCCTGAGGCAGGCGAGCACCAGGGCGTGCTTGGGCTTGCCGGCGGCGATCGCGATGGAGCGCTCTTTGGCGCGGAGGGCTTCGAGGCGCAGGCCGATGGTGCGCTGGTCGAGCTCGGGGTCGGCGATCTTGCCGCGCGCATCGATAAAGCGGCCCAAAAGGTCGCCGACGGCGCCCTGGCCGGCCAGCCGGTCGATGTCGGCGGGCTCGATGTATCCGGAGCCGACCAGCACGTTCTCATGGGACAGCGCGCCCATGGAGAAGCAGACGACCGGCGCCTGCCCGGCGAGATCGAGCACGCGGGCGATGATCGGGTCTTCTTCCAGCACCTGGCGCGTGCCGGCCTTGCCGACGATCGCCGGGACCGGCAGCAGCGAGGCGACGCCGTTGCCGCTCCGGGCGAAGGCCTCGGCAACCATGTTGTTGCGCTGCGAGGAAGAGCGCAGGGTCGTGGCGCCGTTGACCAGCACGACATGGACGCCGTCGTTCCATTTGGGCGGCAGCCAATGCGCCACGGCGGCCATGGTGCGGCCCCAGGAGACGCCGATCAGCGGCAGGCGCGGCTGGATCGAGGCGATGTAGCGGCCGGCGGCCTCGGCGACGAATTCGAGCGCGGTGGCGTCGTCTTCGCCGGAACCGGGACCAGGCACGACCACCGCCTCGCGCAGGCCGAAGGCGCGCTGCAGCCCGGTTTCCAGATCGGGACGACGCTTGGAGCGGGGCACGATCTCGATGCGCACGATGCCTGATGCCCGCGCCTCCTCGAGCAGCCGGGAAACCTGCCAGCGCGTCAGGCCGAGTTCGGCCGCCACCTCGGTGCGCGTCTTTTCCAGGTCGTAGAACAGCTTGGCCGCCTGGACCATGAGCTGCTCGCGCTGCTCGTCCGACGGGAGGCGAACGGAAGCAGCCTCTTCCGCGCTCATCGCCGATCTCCACGCTTGGTCATGATCGCTCCCAAATCTCACATATGTGAGATTATTGCTCACAAGTGATATGAATGCCTAATGCAAAGAGCTTTTGCTGTCAATCGTGGCGGACCTGCCGGCCGGCGTAACGGATGACAGGCCGTCACTCTTGAGATCGGCCAGGCCATGGGTCATCGTCGCATCCGAGGAAACGGCCGGGAGGAGGCTGTCATGACCACGGTGGGGGAGGCCCTTATCGCACTGCTCGAAGCCCACGACGTCGACACGGTCTTCGGCATACCGGGCGTGCATACGGTCGAGCTCTATCGCGGACTGGCGCGCTCGCGGATCCGCCACGTCACGCCGCGCCACGAACAGGGCGCCGGCTTCATGGCCGACGGCTATGCGCGGGTCTCCGGCCGGCCGGGCGTCGCTTTCGTCATCACCGGCCCCGGTATCACCAACACCATCACGGCCATGGCCCAGGCGCGTGCCGACTCCGTTCCGATGCTGGTAATTTCAGCCGTCAACGCGCTGCCGACACTCGGCAAGGGGCTCGGCTTCCTGCATGAGCTGCCCGACCAGCGCGGCATGATGGAGAAGGTCGCGCTGTTCTCCCACCGGGTCGAGCTGGCCGCCGAGTTGCCCGAAGTGCTTCACCGGGCGTTCTCGCTGTTCGCCTCCGGACGGCCCGGGCCGGTCCATATCGAGGTTCCGCTCGATGTGATGGGCGGGCCCTGCGAGCCGCTGGAGGCGCTTGCCGTGACGGCCGCCCCGCCGCTGCCCGATGCCGGGCTGATCGACGAGGCGGCGCGCCGGGCGGCCGCCTCCCGCCACCCCCTCATCCTGGCCGGCGGCGGCGCAAAACGCGCCGAGGCGGCGCTGAAGCGCCTCGCCGAAAAACTCGACGCGCCTGTCGTCACCACGGCCAATGCCCGGGGCCTGCTCCACGGCCATGCGCTTGGCGTCCCCGCCAGCCCCAGCCTCCTTGCCGTGCGCGCCATGATGGCGGAGGCGGATTTCGTGATCGCGGCCGGCACCGAGTTCGGACCGACGGATTACGACATGTATGCAAATGGCGGTTTCGTGCTGCCGCCCAATCTCGTGCGCATCGACATCGACCAGGCCCAGCTCGACCGCCGGCCCGGCCCGTTGGCGATCCGCGCGGATTGCGCGCTCGCCCTTGACGCTCTGACCGAGGCGGTCCAGCCCGCCACCGGCGACGGGGCGGCGCGGGCGGTGGCCGCGCGCGCGGCCGCCCTTGGCGAGATCGGCGCCGAGATGCGCGGACAGGTCGCGGCGGTCGAGATGATCCGCGATGCGCTGCCCGGCGCCTTCATCGTCGGCGACTCCACCCAGCCGGTCTATGCCGGCAATCTCTATTACGACCATGACCGGCCGGGCGGCTGGTTCAACGCCGCCACCGGTTATGGAGCGCTGGGCTTCGGCCCGCCGGCCGCGATCGGCGCCGCGATCGCGGCACCCGATGCGCCCGTCGTGTGCCTCTCCGGCGACGGCGGTTTCCAGTTCACTTTGCCGGAGCTCGGCGCAGCCCTCGACGCCGAGGCACGGGTCATCTTCGTCGTCTGGAACAATCGCGGCTATCGCGAGATCGAGACCTCGATGCGCGACGCCGGCGTCGAACCGGTCGGCGTGTCACCGGTCCCACCCGATTTTTCGAGGATCGCGGCCGCCTACGGCCTGCCGGCCGAACGGCTCCATGGCGTCGAAGGACTGCCGGCCGCGCTCGGCCGCGCCCGAGCCGCCGCCAAGCCGGCATTGATCGAACTGCTGATTCTGTGACAGACTCCGCCCAGCATGGACGAAAGCCGGGACATCGACCACAAGGCGATCATCGCATCGCTTTCGGCGGCCGAGCGCGCGGAGCTCACCGGGCGCCGCGACGCGCCGGGGCTCTTCCGTTTCGCCGCGCATTTCGGCTGCATCCTGGTCGGCGCGGCATTGATCCTCGCCGGCATCCCGTTCTGGTGGCTTGTCCTGGTGCCGCAAGGCATATTGATCGTCTTCCTGTTCACTACCCTGCATGAGGCGATCCACGAGACCGCCTTCCGCTCGGGCCGTCTCAATCAAGCGGTTGCGGCGATTGCCGGGTTCCTGGTGCTGATCCCTCCAAGCTGGTTCCGCTATTTCCATTTCGCGCACCACCGGCACACCCATGATCCCGACAACGATCCGGAGCTGATGAGCCCCAAGCCGGAGACGGCGGCGCAATATCTCACCTATCTCTCAGGCATCCCGCTGTGGATCGGCATGGCGAGGACGATGCTGCGCAACGCGTTCTTCGGCAGCGCCGAGCCCTATGTGTCCGAAAAGGGCCGGGCCAAGGTAAAACGCGAGGCGCGGCTCTTCCTCCTGCTCTATGCCGTGCTGGCGATGGGCTCGGTGGCGGCAGGCTCGGTCGCGCTGCTGTGGGTCTGGGTCGTGCCCGCCCTGCTCGGCCAGCCGTTCCTGCGCGCCTATCTGCTCGCCGAACATGCCCGCTGCCCGCATGTCGCCAACATGCTGGAGAACACGCGCACCACCTTCACCACCGCATTGGTCCGCTTCGTCGCGTGGAACATGCCCTATCATGCGGAGCACCATGCCTATCCGGCGGTGCCGTTCCACAAGCTGCCGCGCTTCCACGAGGTGGTTCGGGCCCATCTCAGGGTCACCGAACGGGGCTATATCAGCTTCAATCGCAAGTTCTGGGCCGAGCTCGATTGAAGGGTGCGTGTGGTGCGTCCCGGAAATCGAACCCGATTTTCGGGCCGATGCGCCGGCGGCGAAACTGACCTTTGCCTTCCCCGGAAAACCGACTATGAAGCGGCAGACAGCCCGCGCTCGAACCATTCCGGAGCCAGCCATGACGGAAATTCTCCAGACCCCGAAACTCATCACGGTTTTCGGCGGTTCCGGATTCGTCGGCCGACATGTGGTGCGGGCCCTGGCCAAGCGCGGCTACCGCATCCGCGTCGCCTGCCGCAGGCCCGATCTTGCCGGTCATGTGCAGCCGCTCGGCAATGTCGGCCAGATCCAGCCCGTGCAGGCCAATGTGCGCGTGCGCTGGTCGGTCGACCGCGCTGTGGAAGGCGCCGACCATATCGTCAACCTCGTCGCCATCCTGCATGAGGGCGGCCGCCAGCGCTTCACGACCGTGCACGAATTCGGCGCCCGCGCCGTCGCCGAGGCGGCCCGCGCCGCCGGCGCCGGCCTCACCCATATCTCGGCGCTGGGTGCCGCGCACAGCTCGCCCTCGATCTACGCCCGCACCAAGGCGGCCGGCGAGAAGGCCGTGCTCGACACGGTGCCCGATGCCGTCATCTATCGGCCCTCGGTCATCTTCGGCCCCGAGGACGCCTTCTTCAACCGCTTCGCCGGCATGAGCCGCTTCTCGCCGTTCCTGCCGCTGATCGGCGGCGGCACCACCCGCTTCCAGCCGGTCTTCGTCGGCGACGTGGCCGAGGCCGTGGCGCGCTCCGTCGACGGGGCCGTCAAGGGCGGCACGATCTATGAGCTCGGCGGTCCGCAGGTGAAGACCTTCCGCGAATGCATGGAAGAGATGCTGCAGGTGATCGGGCGCGACCGCGTGCTGCTTACCATTCCCTGGTGGGCGGCGCGCATCCAGGCGTCGATCCTCGGCCTGCTGCCCAATCCGCTGCTGACGCCGGACCAGGTGACGCTGCTCCAGAGCGACAATGTCGTGTCGAAGGCGGCGGAAGAGGAGGGCCGGACCTTCGACGCCCTCGGCATCCAGCCGCAGTCGACGGCCTCGATCCTGCCGACCTATCTGTGGTCCTACCGGCCCGCCGGGCAGTTCACCCGCAAAAACAACGAAACCTGATTCCTCCCGGCCGATCGCGCGAGGACCGGATACGGCGGCATCCACTGCTCGAAAATGTACGCCCGTTCGAGCAATAGGGGCGGCGGCCCGGAACTTTTTCGCTTCGGTGTCGATTTTTGAAGTCTATGTTCGTCGTCTTGATGCGAGGCGGCTGGCGCTTCGCTAGAGCATTTCCGCTTTTCTCCGAATCGCGGAAATGCTCTATCTCCCTGTTTTCACGCAATTCCGGACGCAAAACCGCTGCGCACTTTTGCTGGAATTGCTCTACAGCATGTCTTTTATCCCGAAACCGCGGCGCGCTTTCGGGAGACATGCTTTAGTTCAAAGGAAAAAGATGATGCGCGTGATGGTATTGGTGAAGGCGACCGAGCAGAGTGAAGCGGGCGAGATGCCCTCGACCGAACTGCTCGCAGCAATGACCAGCTACAATGAGGAACTGGTGAGGGCCGGCATCATGGTCGGCGGCGACGGGCTGAAACCCTCGTCCTTCGGCAAGCGTGTCACCTTCGACGGCGCGAGCCGTACCGTGACCGACGGCCCCTTCGCCGAAACGCATGAGCTGATCGCGGGCTACTGGCTGTGGAACGTCAAGGACATGGCCGAGGCGGTCGAGTGGGTGAAGCGTTGCCCCAATCCGATGCCCGGTAAGAGCGACATCGAGATCCGCCCCTTCTTCGAGATGGAGGATTTCGCCGAGAACCTGACACCCGAGATCGTCGAGCGCGAGGCACGAATGCGCGAGCAGACCGAGGGGCGGTAGTTTTGTTGGGGCGCGCCCTGCGCTTGTAGCGCACGAAAGCCTCGAAATTCGGCAGTCGGTGCGGCTGAATTACCCCTCATCCGACCTCGCTTCGCGAGGCCACCTTCTCCCACAAGGGGAGAAGGCTGGAGCCTGGCTTGGCCGGCTCTGCAAATCACCAGCGTTGAAGATTGGCCGAGACGCTGCTGCAGCGCGTTCCCTTCTCCCCTTGTGGGAGAAGGTGGCCGCGCGAAGCGCGGTCGGATGAGGGATTCTTTCGCGATACGATAGCGGGATCGGCTGCCTGCGGGGTGGGATCAGTCCCGGATTCCCGACGCTCACCCCCACACGTAAAGCGCGACGAGGCCCAGCGCGCCGACGATCAGGCGCCACCAGCCGAACAGCGCGTAGCCGTGGCGGGAGACGTAGTCGAGCAGGTAGCGCACGACGATCACCGCCATGACGAAGGCGGCGATGAAGCCGGTGGCGATGACGGGCAGGTCGGCCGCCGACAAAATGTCGCGGTTCTTGAAGAGGTCGTAGGCGAAGGCGCCGGCCATGGTGGGCATGGCCAGATAGAAGGAGAATTCGGCCGCGGAGCGCTTGTCGGCGCCGAGCAGCAGGCCGCCGACGATGGTCGAGCCCGACCGCGAGGTTCCGGGGATCATGGCCAGGCACTGGATCAGGCCGATGCCGAAACAGACCGAAAGCGGAAATTCCTTCACGTCGTGATAACGCGGCTTCAGCGCCCAGCGGTCGACCCACAGAAGCACGACGCCGCCGATGATCAGCATGACGCAGATCAGCTTCGGCGTCTCGAACAGCACCGTCTTGATGAAATCATGCGCCAGCGCGCCGATGACCGCGGCCGGCAGGAAGGCGACCAGCACGCCGAGCACGAATCTCTGCGTGGTCCGGCTCGTCGGCAGGTCTGCCGCGATCCTGAGGAGCCGCGCGGCGTAGACGGTGAGGATCGCCAGGATGGCGCCGAGCTGGATCAGCACCTCGAAGGCCTTGCCGGTCGACTGGAAGCCCAGGAAATGACCGGCCAGCAGGATATGCCCGGTGGAGGAGACGGGGATGAATTCGGTCAGCCCCTCGAGCAGGCCGAGCATGAGGGCATCGACGATCGTCTGGTTTTCCATGAGCTCACCTTGGTCTGGTCGGGGTCTGGTCGGAGGCCAGGTCGGGGAACGGTCTTCCTGAGGGTCTATTGTTCCGGCACCGGGGCGCGCCCGTGTCCGGGCACGGCCCGGCGGCCGGCTGGAATCGCGGCCAAGACTTACGTCCCTCGAAACGAAATGGCCAGCCCGCATTTCTCGCGCCCGGCATGGGACCGGTCCCGCTCAGGGGCGAACGGCCGCGACGTTCGACGGCGCGGTTGCGGGTCCGATGAGGCGAAATGGGCGATTGTCCGTGCTTGCCCCGTCGCCCGCATCGCGCTACGCACATCTCCTGCCCCGCCGGTCGTGAGCCGGCCAAAGCCAGAAGATGCGGGCCGGGGCCCGCCACATCACGGACCATGCTGACGCTTTTTCATCATCCCCTTTTCGCCTCCTGCCGCTTCGTCCGCCTGTCCTTCGGCGAATATGGCGAGGAACTGGCGCTGATCGAGGAGAAGCCCTGGACCCGGCGCAAGGAGTTCCTGACGCTCAATCCGGCCGGCACGCTGCCGGTGCTGCTGGCCGAGGGCGATGTGCCGATCATCGGCGCGAGCGTGATCGCGGAATATCTCGACGAAACGCGCGGCGTGCTCAAGCGCGAGAGGCGGCTGCTCGCGGAGGATCCGATGGACCGCGCCGAAATCCGCCGGCTCGCCGACTGGTATCTCACCAAGACCGAGAGCGAGGTGACGCGCCATCTCGTGCGCGAGCGCGTGCTGAAGCCGCTGATGGCAAGCGGGCAGGGCGGCGGCTCGCCCGATTCGGGGGCGATCCGCGCCGCCCGCGCCAATATCCGCCAGCATATGAAATACACCAACTGGCTGGCCGGGACCCGCAACTGGCTGGCCGGCGCCCGGCTCACCTATGCCGATCTCGCCGCGGCGGCTTCGCTTTCCGTGCTCGACTATCTCGGCGAGATCGACTGGACGGAGCATCCCGCGGCGCGCGACTGGTATACGCGGGTGAAGTCGCGCCCATCCTTCCGGCCGCTGCTCGCCGACCGCGTGCGCGGCCTGTCCCCGGTATCGCATTATGCGGATCTCGACTTCTGACGGACAGAAACCGCGCACGACGCTGCGCGATTTCATCGAAAGCGCGGCGCGCCGCGCCGGCTTCGACGCCGTCGCCGTCACCGCGCCCAACGCCATCCCGCAGGCCGCGGCCCGACTGCGCGCCTTTGTGGAAAGCGGCCAGCACGGTTCGATGGACTGGATCGCCGCAACGCTCGACCGGCGCGCGAGCCCGTCGGCCCTGTGGCCGCAGGTCCGCTCGATCGTGGTGCTCGGCATGAATTACGGCCCGGACGCCGACCCGCGCGACATCCTCTCCAGACGCGACCGCGCGGCGATCTCGGTCTATTCCCGCAACCGCGACTATCACGACGTGATCAAGGGCAGGCTCAAGGAGATCGCCGGCAAGATCGTGGCCCGCGCCGGCGGCGACGTGAAGGTCTTCGTCGACACCGCGCCGGTCATGGAGAAGCCCCTGGCCGAGGCCGCCGGCCTGGGCTGGCAGGGCAAGCACACCAATCTGGTGAGCCGCGAGCTCGGGTCCTGGCTGTTCCTCGGTACCATCTTCACCACGGCGGTGCTCGAGCCGGACGAGCCTGAGCCGGACCATTGCGGCTCCTGCCGCGCCTGCCTCGACGTTTGCCCGACGGATGCCTTCCCGGCCCCCTATCGGCTCGATGCGCGACGCTGCATCTCCTATCTGACCATCGAGAACAAGGGTCCGATCCCCCTCGAATTCCGCGAGGCGGTCGGCAACCGCGTCTATGGCTGCGACGATTGCCTGGCCGCCTGCCCCTGGAACAAATTCGCCCGCGCGGCTTCCGAAGCCAAGCTCGTCGCCCGCGAGGATCTCAAGGCGCCGTCGATCGCCGGGTTGCTCGAGCTCGACGACGCCGGCTTCCGCGCGCTGTTCTCCGGCTCCCCGGTCAAGCGGATCGGCCGCGACCGCTTCATCCGCAACGTGCTCGTCGCGGCGGGCAATTCCGGCGATGCCGGGCTCGTCAAGCGCTGCGAGGAACTCGCCGCCGATCCTTCGCCGCTGGTGCGCGGCGCAGCCGTCTGGGCCCTGTCGAAGCTCGCCCCACGCGAACGGCTGCTTGAGCTCGCGGCGCAATCCAGGACAATCGAGGCCGATCCCGACGTTCGCGCGGAATGGGATCTGGCGACGGCATCCTCCAAACCGGAAAGGCACTCGGTCCCGGCATGACCCAGAACGTCTTCATCTTCGGCGCCGGCTATTCCGGCAAGGCAATCGCTGCGGCACGGCCGGCCGGCACCGCGGTTTCGGGCACAACGCGCTCACCGGAAAAGCTCGAATCCCTGCGCCGGGCGGGCATCGCGCCGCATCTGTTCGACGGCACGCATCTCACCTCCGAAACGGCGGAGGCGCTTGCCGACACCACCCATCTCGTCGTTTCGGCCGCGCCCGGCGAGGGCGGAGACCCCGTGCTCGCCGCCGCCCAGGAGACCATCGGGAGCGCCATGCCGCGGCTCGAATGGATCGGCTATCTGTCGACCGTCGGGGTCTATGGCGACTATCAGGGCGCCTGGGTCGACGAGACCACGGAGTGCCGGCCGGTTTCCGGACGCTCCCGGGCGCGCGTGGCAGCCGAAGCCGCCTGGCTGGCGCTCGGCGCCGAGACCGGCCTGCCGGTGGCGGTGCTGCGCCTGTCGGGCATCTACGGGCCCGGCCGCAACGCCTTCGTCAATCTCGAACAGGGCACGGCCAAGCGCCTGATCAAGGCGGGGCAGGTCTTCAACCGCATCCATGTCGCCGATATCGCCGGCGCGCTCTGGCACCTCGCCGGCCGCGGCGCGGGCGGCGCCTTCAACGTCACCGACGACGATCCGGCGCCGCCGCAGGACGTCGTCGCCCACGCCGCCCGGCTGATGGGCGTGGCGCCGCCGCCCGAGATTCCTTTCGAGACCGCCCAACTTTCGCCCATGGCGCGGTCTTTCTACGGAGAGAACAAGCGGGTCTCGAATGCGAAGCTGAAGGCTGAGGGCTACCAGCTCCGCTTTTCGGACTATCGGGCCGCCCTCGGGGCGATGTGGGCGGACGGAAGCTGGAGAGGTGCCGGGGATGCCGACGCGAGAAGCCCGATGCGCAGCGACTGAAGGAGCTGTCGCGGCGGCTCGTTTACATTCTGGTAACCAGGCAGGCGGAGAGTCGAAGGGAGCGCCACGCGTCCCAAGGGCACGCAAGGAACGCTCCCAGATGTCAGTGCTGCGCATCGCACGGCCGATGCCGCAGCGAAAGCCGGCGGAGAGCGGACGATGACCCCAATGCAGCGACTGCGGCGCCTCACGATCGGCGGCTCGGCGGCCATTGCCGCGCTTGCCATGCTGCCGGCCCCCGCCTCCTCCGAGCAACTTGCGAAAAACCTATTCGGCAGCCAGAAGCTGCCGGCCGCCACCGCCGCACGCTCCTATGGCTTCTACAGCAAGGGCTGCTTCTCGGGCGGCGTCGCCATCGCCACCGACGGCCCTGCCTGGCAGGCCATGCGCCTGTCGCGCAACCGCCGCTGGGGTCACCCCACGATGATCAACCTGATCGAGAAGCTGTCGCGCGAGGCCAGGAAGGACGGCTGGCCGGGCCTGCTTCTGGGCGACATCTCGCAGCCGCGCGGCGGGCCGATGCTGACCGGCCACGCCTCGCACCAGATCGGGCTCGACGCCGACGTCTGGCTCACGCCCATGCCGAGCCGCCGTCTCTCGGCGAGCGAGCGCGAGAACATGAGCGCGACCTCGGTGATCAGGAAAGGCGGGCTGACGGTCGACGAGCGTCTCTGGACACCGGCCCATGCCAGGCTGCTGCAACGCGCGGCGAGCTATCCCGAGGTCGAGCGCATCCTCGTCCATCCCGGCATCAAGAAGAAGCTCTGCGACACCGTCACCGGCGACCGCTCCTGGCTGCGCAAGATCCGGCCCTTCTGGGGCCACGACTACCATTTCCACATCCGCATCGGCTGCCAGCCCGGCTCCAGCGGCTGCAAGGAGCAGGAAGCGACGCCGCGCGGCGACGGCTGCGACAAGTCTCTGGCCTGGTGGTTCACGGAAGAGCCGTGGCGCCCCAACAAGAATCCGGACAAGCCCAAGGCCCGCGACATCATGACGATGGCGAGCCTGCCCAGGGAATGCCGGGCCGTGCTTGAGGCACCGTCGCCGGTGTCGGAGGCGGCGGTGACCGTCGGCGGCGACGGCACCGCGCTGGCTGCCGCTCCGTCCCGGGAACTCGAGCAGTCCGGCACCGCGGCGATCGCGCCCGCCGCACCGCCGGTCGCGGCCAGCGCCTATGCGCCTGACCTCGGCAGACGGGCGCCGATCCCGCAGCCTCGGCCCCGGGTCGATCCCTGAAGCATGTCTCCCGAATGTGGTCACCGGTTTTCGGGGAAAGGACATGCGTCAAATCAATGACATGCAGCATGTCGCGTGAATCCTTTCACAGCACACCACAGGGTGAATGAGGGCGCCCTTGTCGGGGCGGCGCCTCTGTGCTGCCGGACATCTCCCTCAAAGGTTGGAGATTGGCCGTCATCCATCACGGTGCTCTCGCACCACTGTGTCGAAGACGACCGGTGCACATGATGAGCCGGAGACACGCGGCCCGAAGTAGCCGACAGCGCCGCCCTATCCTCGTCATTCTCGGGCCAGCAGGCGCGCGCAGCGAGCCGCAGGTGACCCGAGGATCCATGCGTTGAGATCGCGGCCGACTCCTTCGATGCAAATGCCGGTGTAGAATGCTGAAGGGGCCTGGGTGGAGTTGCGAGCCATCCCGCTTCCTCGACCGCCGGCGGTCTTCCGCTCTGTCACGGCATGGATCCACGGGTCAGCTCCGGCTTCGCTTCGCTCGCCTGCGCGCCCGTGGATGACGATGGTGGGACGTTGTCGCCAATCGCCGCCGACAGCTCTGCCGTGCACTGTGGAAAACGGGCCACGCTACACACTGTAGGCGTCGCCTTCAGGGATTTCGCTATCCCGGACTTTCCTTGCCGGAGCGTGTTGGCTATAGGGTTCAACCGATTTAGGTTGGCACTTGGTTCACGCAATTCCGGACGCGAAACCGCGTCACACCCTTGCTGGAATTGCTCTGGGAAGAATGCTTCGCCGTGACCCGGACACTTCGCCTCGCGCTGATCGCGCATGACGAGAAGAAGGACGAGATGGTGGCCTTCGCCGCCGCGCATGAGGCGTTCCTGGCAGGATGCGACATCGTCGCCACCGGAACGACGGGCGGGCGCGTGGCCGAAGCCTGTCCCCGGCTCGCCGTGCGGCGGCTGAAGAGCGGGCCGCTCGGCGGCGACCAGCAGATCGGCGCGCTGATCGCGGAAGGCGCGGTCGATGCGCTTATTTTCTTCGTCGATCCCTTGACGCCGATGCCCCACGACGTTGATGTCAAGGCTCTGATGCGTCTGGCGATCGTCTACGACATACCGATGGCGCTCAATCGGGCGACGGCCGAACTGCTGCTGGAAGAGATCGGCCGGAGGGAAGGACCAGAACATGCAGAGCTATGACGACGAGACGGTGCTGAAATTTCCGATCCTGATCGGCGACATCGGCGGCACCAATGCGCGTTTCGCGCTTCTCGTCGACACCCAGGCCGAGCCCAAGGAGTTCCCGATCGTGCGGACCGCCGACTTCGCGACGATCGACGACGCCATCCAGAGCTCGATCCTCGACCGCACCTCGGTGCAGCCGCGAACGGCCGTGCTCGCGGTCGCCGGCCCCGTGGACGGGGACGAGATCGAACTGACGAATTGCGACTGGATCGTGCGTCCGAAGGCGATGTTCGAGACTTTGGGGCTCAGCGACATCGTGGTGCTCAACGACTTCGAGGCGCAGGCGCTCGCCGTCGTCGCGCTCGGCGAGGAGCATATGGAGAAGATCGGCTCCGGCCAGCCGGAGCGTTCTGGCAGCCGCGTCGTGCTCGGCCCCGGCACCGGCCTCGGCGTCGCAGGCCTGATCCATGCCTGCCACCGCTGGATTCCCGTGCCGGGAGAAGGCGGCCATATGGATCTCGGGCCGCGCAGCCCGCGCGACTTCGAGGTGTTCCCGCATATCGAACGCATCGAGGGCCGTGTCTCGGGCGAGCAGATCCTGTGCGGGCGCGGTCTCGTCAATGTCTACCGGGCCATCGCCAAGGCCGACGGCAAGACGGCGACCTTCACGACGCCGGCCGAGATCACGGCCGCCGCGCTCGACAAGTCCGACCGAATTGCCGAGCAGGCGCTGGAAATGTTCGTGACCTGTCTCGGCCGCACGGCGGGCGACCTCGCTCTCGTCTTCATGAGCCGGGGCGGCGTCTATCTCACCGGCGGCATCGCCCAGAAGATCGTGCCGGCCCTGAAGGCGGGGAATTTCCGCGAGGCCTTCGAGGACAAGGCGCCGCATAGCGAGATGCTGAAGTCCATGCCGGTCTATGTGATCACCCATCCGCTGGCCGCACTCGCCGGGCTCGCCGCCTATGCGCGGACGCCGTCGCGATTCGGCGTCGAGACGGCCGGCCGGCGCTGGCAGAAGATTTAGTATCAATGGGCCTCGATGTTGAGACATCCAGGCGACCTCGGGCGCTAAGGCGGCGTCTAAGATTAACCGAATCGCTTCGACCAAAAATCTGGCGAAGGAGGGGCGGCGCAAAGCGAAGCGATTATTTTTCGATGTCTCCTAACGGGGTGGGGCCACGCAGTCCGCGCTCAGCGGGCCGACATCATCGACCGCTGGTGGATCAGGCGGCCTCAATAGCCGGCCCGGCCCATCCAGGCCGCTTGGCTTTCGCGCCGACAGGCGTGGGCCACGCAGTCGTGCGCTCAGCGGCCGATATCATCGACCGCTGGTCTATCGACTCCATTCGGGCGGCGATTGTTGTCGTCCTGCCATAGGCAAGCGCCGCCGATAACGCTAAGAGGTGCCGCGACAATGGCGGTCCCCCGCCAGGCTGCGGAGCGACGACAAGAGTTTGAGTTCGACAGAGAGACAGGCCAAACGAGCCGACCCCGGCGAAATCGTTGCGGTGATCCGTCGCGTGCTCGCGGAGAACGGCCGCGACTACATCAAGGATTATGCGTTCGCCGTCCTGTGCCTGCTGACGATCGCGGCCACCACCGCCTTCAGCGCCTGGATCATGCGCGACATCGTCGACGAAGTGTTCTACCAGCAGCGCTATGACCTCATCGCCCTGATCTGCGGGTCGATCGTCGTCGCCTTCACGCTGCGCGGGCTCGCCACCTACGGCCAGGCCGTGATCCTGGCCAAGATCGGCAACAATCTCGTCGCACGCTATCAGCGCCGTCTCTTCGACCATCTGATGAAGCTCGGCATCGACTTCTTCAACGATACGAGGTCGGGCCATCTCGCCGCGCAGATCAATCAGAACGTCAACGGGATACGGGACCTGCTCAGCATGACAATCACGGCGATCGCCCGCGACGCCGTCTCCCTGGTCGGTCTGGTCGGTGTGATGGTCACGCAGGACCCGGTGCTCTCGCTCGCCGCGCTCATCATCGCGCCGCCGCTGATCTATGCCGTCAACTACATCATGCGGCGGCTGCGGCGCGTGACGCGCGAATCGGTCGAGATCAATTCGCGCCTGATGGGCGCCATGCAGGAGGCCACCCAGGGCATCGCCATCGTGAAAGCCTTCACGATGGAGGAGCAACTCTCGAAGAAGATTGCCGCTCTCGTCGAAGGCGCCGAGGGGCGCGCCAACAAGATCGCCCGGGTGTCGGAGCGTGTGAGCCCGATCGCGGAGGTGCTGGCCGGCTTCGCCATCGCAGGGGTCATCGCCTATGCCGGCTACCGCGCCGCCTATGCGCAGCAGCCGCCGGGGGCCGTCTTCGCCTTCATCACCGCGCTTCTCCTCGCCTACGACCCGGCGCGCCGGCTGGCCCGCGTGCAGGTCAATCTCGAGCGGTCGCTGGTCAATGCCCGCATGATCTACGAGATCCTCGATCTCGAGCCGCGCCAGCGCGACAGGCCGGGCGCGACCGAACTCGTCGTCGACAAGGGCGCCATCCGTTTCGAGAAGATCTCCTTCGGCTATAGCAGGGAACTGCCCGTGCTGCACAATGTGAGCTTCACCGCGGCGGCCGGCACCACCACGGCCATCGTCGGCGGCTCCGGCGCGGGCAAGTCGACGCTGATCGCGCTTCTGCAGCGCTTCTACGACCTCGACGCCGGCCGCATCACGATCGACGGGCAGGACATCGCCACCGTCACCAAGAACTCGCTGCGCGCCAACATCGCCTATGTCTCGCAGCAGCCCTATCTGTTCGAAGGCAGCATCGCCGACAATATCCGATACGGCCGCGCCGATGCGACCGACGCCGAGATCGAGGCGGCCGCCAGGCTCGCCCAGGCCGACGATTTCATCCGCAAGCAGCCGCAGGGCTATGCCACGCTGGTCGGCGAGAACGGGGTGACGCTTTCCGGCGGCCAGCGCCAGCGCCTGTCGATCGCCCGTGCCATCGTGCGCAACGCGCCGATCCTGCTGCTCGACGAGGCGACCTCGGCGCTCGACAACGAATCGGAGGCCCGCGTCCAGGAAGCCCTGGCCGGGGTGATGAAAGGCCGCACCACGATCGTGATCGCGCACCGCCTCTCGACGGTCATCAATGCAGACCATATCGTGGTGCTTGAACATGGCCGACTGGTCGAAGAAGGCACGCACCGGTCGCTGCTGGCCGACAGGCACGGGGTCTATGCCCGCTTCCACCGGCTGCAGGGAGATACCGGTCTAAGCCTGGTCGACGATATCGGGCAGGCCGAGCCTGTATGAGATTTGAGCAAGGGGTCAGCACATGAGCGAGATGGGGCTTGTGGTCGTGGGCGCGGCCGGCCGGATGGGCCAGGCGCTGATCCGCGCCATCCATGAGACGTCGGGCGCGCGCCTCGCAGGCGCCGTCGAACGCCCGGGCTCGGCGCATCTCGGCAAGGATGCGGGCGAACTCGCCGGCGCGGGACGGCTCGGCGTCGCCATCTCCGACGACCCGCTGCCCGTCTTCGCCAAGGCGGACGGCGTGCTGGATTTCACCGCGCCCGCCGCGACGGTGGAGTTCGCAGGCTATGCGGCGCAGGCCCGTATCGTGCATGTCATCGGCACCACCGGATGCTCGGCCGAGGACGACGCCCGGATCGCCGCGGCCGCCCGTCACGCCACGATCGTCAAATCGGGCAATATGAGCCTCGGCGTCAACCTTCTGACCGTGCTGGTCGAGCAGGCGGCGCGCGCGCTCGGACCGGAGGATTTCGACATCGAAGTCCTTGAAATGCACCACAAGCACAAGGTCGACGCGCCCTCCGGCACGGCGATCCTGCTCGGCAAGGCCGCCGCGACGGGTCGCGGCATCGAGCTCGAAGGCCATGACGTCAGGGTCAGAGACGGTCACACCGGCCCCCGGCCCGAAGGCGCGATCGGCTTCGCCACCTTGCGCGGCGGCAGCGTCGTCGGCGACCATTCCGTCATCCTGGCCGGCGCCGGCGAGCGCATCGTGCTGTCGCATCATGCCGAGGACCGGACGCTTTTCGCGCGCGGCGCGGTCAGGGCAGCGCTCTGGGGCAAGGGCCGGAAGCCCGGCCTCTATTCGATGCGCGACGTACTCGGCCTGTCTTGAACCCTCCCTGCCCCCAACAGCCCAGAAAGGAAGACGATGTCCGGAACCCTCGTGCTCGTGCGTCATGGCCAGAGTGATTGGAACCTGAAGAACCTCTTTACCGGCTGGCGGGACGTGGACCTGACAGAAAAGGGCCATGCCGAGGCCAAGGCCGCCGGCGAGAAGCTGAAGGCAAGGGGACTGAAATTCGACATCGCCTTCACCTCGGCGCTGATCCGGGCCCAGAAGACCTGCCAGCACATTCTCGACGCGGTCGGCCAGAGCAATCTGAAGACGGTCAAGAACCTGGCGCTCAACGAGCGCGACTATGGCGACCTCTCGGGCCTCAACAAGGACGACGCGCGGGCGAAATGGGGCGAGGAGCAGGTGCATGTCTGGCGCCGCTCCTACGACGTCCCGCCCCCCAATGGCGAGAGCCTGAAGGACACGGGCGCACGCGTGTGGCCCTATTATCTGCATGATATGCAGCCGCATGTGCTGCGCGGCGAGACCGTGCTCGTGGCCGCCCACGGCAATTCGCTGCGCGCCCTGATCATGGCGCTCGACGGGCTCACCGGCGAGGAGATCGTCAAGCTCGAGCTCGGCACCGGCGTGCCCGTGGTCTACCGGCTGAATGCCGATTCGACCGTGGCCTCGAAAGAGGTGCTCGGCTGATTTCCGGGCGCGCCGCGCATCCACACCGGCGCGCCGCTAACGCCTTGAATCTACGCATCGCCTGGAATCGCGCCTGATTTCCAGGCGATGCGGCAAGGCCCTGACCCAAGGGAAAGGGGCACCGGTTGAAAACGGCAAAAAGCGCGTTGACACCGGAAGCCCGGCCGCTTAGATGAGCGGCGCACCTGCCCAGGTGGCGGAATTGGTAGACGCGCACGGTTCAGGTCCGTGTGCCGCAAGGCGTGGAGGTTCGAGTCCTCTCCTGGGCACCATTTTCCATATCTCACGCGAGTTCGCTCCGATGGGGCGGCCTGACCGGCCGACGGGCTGTCGCCCTTGCGAACCCTTCGGGCTCGAACTCTCCGCTAAGGCGCACCATTTCTCCGACACTTAATATCGGCATAAAGCCTTGGGCGTCCAAGGCTTTATTCGTTTTCATGTCGTAAGCACACGAGTTGTCCGGGTTAGGTAGCAGACGAGTTGTCCGGTTTTATCTCCAGCGACAGGGAGGCTGGGGATGGGACGGACAGCGTGGCTACAGGAGCGCCGGATGCAGAAGTTCCGGGACGTATTGAGCCGCTGGGAGCGCGGTGCGTTGTCGATGCTGGAGGCGGGGGAGTTGCTGGGCATGTCGGAGCGGCAGTTCCGGCGCTACCGGGATCGCTATGCGGAAGAAGGCCTGGAGGGGCTGCGTGACCGGCGGCTGGGCAAGGCGTCGGGGAAGCGGGTGCCGGCGGAGGAGCGGCAGCGGATGCTGGAGCTTTACGCGACGTTCTATGGCGGCTGGAACGTGAGGCATTTCCACGAGCACCTGAAGGAGCGGCACGGCTTCCGGTGGGGTTACACGTGGACGAAGACGCAGTTGCATGCGGCGGGGCTGGTGGAACGGGCGAAGCGGCGCGGCGCGCACCGCCGCAAGCGGCCGCGCAAGCCCTGCGAGGGGATGATGCTGCATCAGGACGGCAGCCGCTTCGCCTGGCTGGACGGCCAGCCGATGCTGGACCTGATCGTCACCCTGGACGATGCGACGAGCACGATCTATTCGGCCTTCCTGGTCGAGGAGGAAGGCACCGCGTCGAGCTTTCGCGGGCTGATGGAGACGTTCACGGCCAAGGGCTTGTGCTGCAGCCTCTACACCGACCGCGGCAGCCACTACTTCCACACGCCCAAGGCCGGCGAGAAGGTCGACAAGGAGCGGCTGACGCAGGTCGGCCGGGCGCTGGCGCGGCTCGGCATCGAGCACATCCCGGCCTATTCGCCGGAGGCGCGGGGCCGCTCGGAGCGGATGTTCGGCACCTTGCAGGGCCGTCTGCCCAAGGAGCTGACGCTGGCCGGGATCACCGACATCGAGGCCGCCAACCGGTTCCTCGCCGCGGTCTATGTGCCGGCCCACAACGCCCGCTTCGCCCGGCCGCCGGAGCTCGCCGACAGCGCCTTCGTCGCCGCCGATGCTTCGCAATTGGCCGAGATCCTGTGCGTGGAGGAGGCGCGCGTGGTCGGCCGCGACAACACGGTCGGGTGGGGCGGGCTGCGGCTGCAGCTGCCCGACAGCCGCGTGCGCCACCACTACGTCAGGGCCGCCGTCAAGGTTCGGCAGTATCCGGACGGCCGGCTCGCCATCTTCCACGGACCGCGCTGCATCGGCCGTTATGATGCACAAGGCCGGGAGATCGGCGAGCCGATTGCACCCATGCTGCCCCCGTGCTCGACGCCGTCAAGGCGTGGCCTGGAAACGCCGCGGCCGACACCGCCGTCAGCGCGGCGGCCAGCCTTGACCGCGTCTCGACACGGGGTCGGCGCCGCACCGGACAGGGCACCCACGGCCATCAGCGCCGAACCCGGCCTGCCCTGATCCGCCAACCCGGCCCCGGGTGTCCGTCCGCTTTCACCCGGATCCGCCGTCAACCCAAAGCGGACAAGTGACGTGCTACAAAAACCGGACAACTTGAAAAGCTACCGACAGGCTTTATTCGTTTTCAGGGCGCGGTTGCGCCTACGGGTAACAGTTCCCTCTAGAAGACATCGGCGGTCGCGCTCCGTCGCTTGAATAGGTGCATGAAAGGGCCGTGCCTGCGCGTCATGCCAAGTCATCCACGCCGATGTCGAGCGCAGCGGCGACTTTTTTGATCGTCTCAAAGCTGCCGTCGCGAGCCCCGCTTTCGATCTGAGATAGATAGGCAGCGCTGATCTCGGCCTTCTCGGCAAGTTCACGGGCCGAAAGCTTGCGATATTCGCGCCAAACGCGGACCTTGTTCTCGCCGTCGATGATCCGATCGGCAACATCGGAAGGAACAAGCTCTTCCTCGCCACGCGCCAGGCGCCCGCGGAAGGTCTCGACCGCCCGAATATCCTCCTGGTCCTCGGCAGCCTCCTGCAAGGCAATGAATTCCTCCTCGGGAATGATGACCATCCGGTCACCATTGGGGGTGGTAATGATCTGTGCTCCCATCGCTAACTCCTATTCGTAGACGCCGCCACGCGGCGCGACCTTCATGATGGCGATAACCTCGCTTGTTTCCGAAAAGATCACCCGCCAGTCGCCGACCCTCATCCGGCGGATTTCATTTCCCGCGCCTGCCATGATGACAACGTTGTTGGCGAGGCTCGCCGGGTTTGCCGCATATTGGTTGATCTTGTCTCGGATGCGCTTGGCCGTGTCGGCCGGCATCCGGCCTAGGGACTTGATGGCGTCGCGGCTATAGGTGATCTGCTTCATGACCATATCATAGCTATCAGTTAACTATTTGTAAGACATGATTTGCGTGTAGCAAAGCACACGCCCTCCCAACTACGTGCAGGAGGCCGAGCGGCACCAGACGATCCTGTAGGGCAATGTCAGGCCAGCCTGAGTACCAACTGCCGCGTCGAGCGCAAGGAGCCACATCGCCCTCACCCAGGCGACTTCATCCTGTAGACACGCGCATCAGAAAATCAGGGTTGCAGATATCGGGCCTGCGCGCATGGATAGAGCGACGGCACCTTTTGGCGCCGCCGGCAGCAGCCACGGTTCCATCATCAATTGTAACCGTTTGTTAAGAACTGCTCTTGGCAACCGTCGGTCCGCGACGGCGGAACCGAAGACGGAACGTTCCCGGCCGCAACCAGGACGAGGCCCAACAGGCGCCATTACACTTGGCGTTGCCTGCGGGCAATTTACCATGCGAAGAATAGAATCACTCGAATAAGTAACTCGTAGTATACGTTCGCAAGCCTTTGACCTCGACCAGCAGAGGCATCGTTCGCCAGAATCCGCACGCTGCAATACTGACGACCTGACGTACTGTTACCAGGCGATTCCATTCGTGTTGCTTCGCCACTTTCTGGCCGGATTCAAGCCGCATTTGCTGCCTCAATTCGTTTCTACCGCTCCGGACAGTTAACCAACGGAGCGACGACACACCATGTCGAAAACCTTTGCCGCGGTCGCCGGCGCAACGCTGGCGACCGGAGTGTTTTTTGTTGCCTCGACCATGCCAGCTTCCGCCCAGTGCGGCCGCGCCTCGTGGTATGCGCTGACTTCCAAGACCGCGTCGGGCGAACGCATGAACCCCTCCGCCATGACGGCCGCGCATCGCAGCCTGCCCTTCGGCACCAAGCTGAAGGTGACCAATAAGCGCAACGGCAAGAGCGTGGTCGTGCGGGTGAACGACAGGGGGCCCTTCATCAAGGGCCGCGTTCTCGATCTTTCCAAGGGCGCCGCCGGCAAGCTGGGGTTCATCGGCGCCGGCCATACGGCGGTCTGCATGGAGCGCATCTGACGTCGCTTCCGCGCCGCGATCGAGGTCGCGTGGATGTAGTGTCCCGGCTTTTGCTGGCCTCTCATCGCGCCACAGCCACGACAAATTCGCTTCGCGAACCGGCTGCTCACCCCCGTGAAGGACGGGGAGAAGACAGACGGCCGCAGCCGCCCGCCCAATCTGCAAGGAGTGCCCTTGATATCAAGCCGTGAGGCGGGCCGCAGCCGTGGTGGCCATGGCTTCGGGCAGGCTCATGCCCCATTCGCGCCGGCAATAGGCGCGGAAATCGAAACAGGGCAGGCCCGGGCAGACTTCGAACTCGATAAGATGGACCGTGTCGTCGGCCTCGACCCTGAAGTCGATTGAGAAGACGTCGCGCAGGCCGAGACCCGCCATCAGCCTGGCGGCTATCCCGCGGATTGCCTGGTCGGCTGCGGGCTGGAGGTCGGCCACGGGAACGAGCTGTGGTTCGACACAAAGCCCATCCGCCTTCGCGACCGCGCCCGTTCCGCCATAGAGCGCCATGCTGTCGGCCATGGTCTGGAAGTCGCCGCCGGAATCGACGAAATAGACGCCGAGCGCCTCCGGCCCGGCATCCGGCCTTACGGCCAGGAAACTCGCCCGCACATTGCGGCCCGTGACATAGGGCTGGACGACGACATCGTCCCGGTAGGCCGAGAACACGCGGCGGCTGAGATCGAGCGCCCGGGCCTTGGACCGGGCTTGCGAATCCTCCCAGATGCCGATCTTTGAGCCGAGCCGGTTCGGCTTCACGAAATAACCCTGCGCGGCCTCGGGCGGCGGCACGATCCAGGTTCCGTCGCGGGCAAGCCCCGCCGCCGGCACCGGCAGGCCGAGCGCCTTCAGCACCGCGCCCGAGCGGAACTTGTCCTGGCAGAGCGCGAACAGCGTGTCGTCCGAGCCGATCGTCGGCAGGCCCTGGAGCCGGGCGAGAACCGGGCCCGCGCCGCCGCGGAAATAGGCGATGCCGTCGGTGAGCGTCCAGACCAGCCTTCGGCGATCCGCGTGAGGCTCGGCCAGGACGGCGGCGGCATGGTCGAGTTCGACCGGGCTGAAGGCGATGCCGCGGCGGGCGCAGGCCCCGGCGAGGTCTTCGAACTCCAGCGCAAGGTCGGTCGACTGGGCGAGATAGGAGCTGATCTCCGTGGCGCGATCCGGCTCGAAGCCCATGGCTGCCAATCGGGTCCGGCACGCCTCCTCCGGTTCGTGGATCAGGACGAGTTCGGGCACGGCCACTGCGATCCCCCGGACCTACAAAAGCACTGGCGGCTCGAAACGCCCCTTCACCGGAATGTCCAGCAGGAAAGTCTTGCCGGCATGCGGATCCGCCGCCCGCGCGGCCTCGTCCATGCCTTCCCATGCCGAGGTGACGACAAGGCGATCGGCCCGCGGCCCGACAAAGGCCGGACAGGAGCTCTGCCTGGCCGGAACGGCGACGGTGCGGATCAGCGCGCCGTCAGGCGAATAGGCATCGACAGCGCCGGCGCCCCAGCGCGCGTTCCACACCACACCCTCGGTGTCGACCACCGCACCGTCGGGCCCACCTTCCCTGCCACGGCAATCGGCGAAGATCTTCGGCTCGCCCCGCGGCAGCCCAGTCTCGGGATCGCAGTCGACGCGGAACAGCACGCCCTTCACCGTGCCGGTGAAATAGGCGGTTCGCCCGTCGGGCGCGAAACATATGGCGTTGGGGATCGTCACGTCGGAGACGATCTTCCTTAGTTCGCCCTTGCGGAACCAGTAGATGGCGCCGGCCCGAGGTTCCGCCTTCTTGCCCATGGTGCCGATCCAGAAGGTGCCGGACGGATGGGTGCGCGCGTCGTTCGACCGCGTGCCGGCATTGTCGGCTTCGAGCGGCGTGTGGAGCATCAGCGCGCCCGACTTGCGGTCGCGGAGATAGAGGCCGGTTTCGGTGACGAGGAGTTGGCGCCCGCCATCGACGCCGGCGACGGCGCTCGCCAGCTCGGGCAGGTCGTGGACCCGCTCGGCGCCGTCGGAGACCGGCTTTTCGAGCAGCTTGCGGCCGAGAATGTCGAACCAGAACAGGCTGTCCGTGGCGGGGTCGTAGCTCGGTCCCTCGCCCAGATGGCAGACGGTCTCCGAGAAGATGGAAGCGCTCATGGCCGGCCGTCCCCGAAGATCTCGTCCCACGCCGTAACAGCCGCGTCCGCGCGGGCACGCACAGTTTCGACATTCATATCCGGCGCGAACAGGCTGGAGCCGAGGCCGAAGGTCCTCACCCCGACCGCGGCATAGTCGGCGAAATCCGTCTCGGAGACGCCGCCGACCGCGCCGACCACCGTGTCGGAAGGCAGCACAGCCCGGATCGCCGCAATGCCCTTCGGGCCAAGCGCCGCAGCCGGAAAGAATTTCAGCGCCGATGCGCCGAGCCGCAAGGCGAGCAATGCCTCGGTCGGCGTGAAGACGCCCGGCATCGTGACCATACCGTGATGGCCGGCCCGCTCCATCACCGCCACGTCGATGTTGGGGCTGACCAGCAGGCGTCCGCCGACGGCATGGAGCCGGTCGACCTGGTCCGCCTCCAGCACCGTGCCCGCGCCGACCAGGGTGGAGCCGGGCAGGGCCAACACGAGATTTTCGATGGACGTGAAGGGATCGGGCGAGTTGAGCGGCACCTCGATCGCCTCGATGCCGGCCTCGAACACCGCCCGGCCGACCGCGACGGCCATTTCGGGCCGCACGCCGCGCAGGATCGCCACGAGGCTGCGGCGAAGCGGAGGGAACGACGCGGTCATTACAGGAAACCTCCATCGACGATCAGCGTCTGGGCCGTCAGCATGCGCGATGCGTCCGAGGCCAGGAACAGGCAAGGCCCCACGACATCTTCGGGTTTCATGACCTCGTTGAGGCATTGCTTGGCGACATGGGCCGCAAGGGTTTCATCCGTCACCCAGAGCTTCTGCTGGCGCTCGGTGATCACCCAGCCCGGCGCGATCGCGTTGACGCGGATGCCGTCCTTGCCGAGCCGCCCGGCCAGCCCCTTGGTGAGGCCGATGATGCCCGCCTTGGCGGCGGTGTAGGACGGCATATCAGGGTGATTGATGAGGAAGGAGGTCGAGGTGAAATTGATGATGGAGCCCCTGCCGGCCGCCTTCATGCCCGGGGCGACCGCCTGGGCGGTGAAGAAATGCGGGCGCAGGTTGATCGACTGGTTGGCGTCCCAGAACTCGACGGTGACGTCTTCGATCGCATGGCGGTCGTCGAGCGCCGCATTGTTGACCAGCACGGTGACCGGGCCGTGCGCCTCGGCCGCCCGGGCGACGGCGGCGCGCAGCGCCTCGACGTCACGCAGGTCGGCCTTCAGGAACAAAGGACGCCGACCCGTTTCCCGTTCGATCCGGTCGCAGAGCGAAACGCTCGCGGCTTCCGCGATGTCGATGAAGGCGACCTTCGAGCCCTGCCGGACAAAACCTTCCGTCAGCGCCGCGCCGATGCCTGTAGCGCCGCCGGTAATCAGCACCGAAGCGCCGTCGAGATCGGGGAACCTCGCCGAAGGCATCATCGTGGCCGCTCCTTCCATTCCCCTCGGGTCGCGTGAGGACAGCGCGGTTTGTCCGCCATGACGGCACCTGCGTCAACAGCCAGCCAGGAGAAAGGGCTGGACATGCCGCCCTGGGCCGGGGGGTCACACGGGCTCGGCCGGCACGGTCCCCAGGATGTTCCTGCGCAGATAGGTCAGCGTGTCGTCCCTGTCGGCCGGCTTCCCGAACAGATAACCCTGGCCGCCGGCGCAGCCGAAGGCGATCAGCCTTTGCGCCTGCGCCTCCTCTTCTATGCCTTCGGCCACCACATCCATGCCGAGGCCCTCGCACATGGCCAGGATGGCTCGGATGATGTGCTCGGAAGGACGGTCCTGGAGGATCGACGACACGAAGCTGCGATCGATCTTGAGCTTGTCGAAATGGAATTCGCGCAGGCGTCCGAGCGACGACTGGCCGGTGCCGAAATCGTCGAGGGACACCCGGATGCCGCAGCGCCTGAGGTCGCTGACGATCTTTTCGGCGGAAGCCGGGTCGCTCATCAGGCCGGTCTCGGTGATCTCGATCTCGAGCCGGCGCGGGTCGAAACCCGTGCGATCGAGGATCGACAATATATGCAGTCCGGTGTTCTGGTCGACGAGTTGGGACGGCGACAGATTGAAGGAAAGGAACAGGTCCGAAGGCCAGTTGCGCGCCGCTTCCGTCGCCTTGCGCAGGACGAGTTGAGACAGCGGCCCGATGATGCCGCGCTCCTCGGCGATGGGGATGAAGACGACGGGCGAGACCTGGCCGAGGTCGCGATCGCTCCAGCGCGCCAGTGTCTCGAAACCGACGGTGCGGCGGGTCTTCAGGTCGACGATCGGCTGGAAATAGGGCTCGACCTCGCCGGCCGAAACCGCGCGGCGCAGGGCCTGCTCGATGCGCGTGACGCGCTTGGCCGCCTCCTCCATCTCGCGCGTATAGACCATGACGCGGCCGCGGCCCGAGCGCTTGGCGTGATAGAGCGCCGTCTCGGCCTTGTGCAGCAGAAGCTCGGTCGTCTCGTCGCCGGAATGGAACAGCGAGCAGCCGACCGAGGCCGACAGCCGCGCGGTGCGCTCGCCCACATCATAAGGCGCGGACAGGATCTCGATCAGCATGCGCGCCTTCTCGCCGGCAGCCTCTTCGCTGAATACCAGCGGATAGAGGAAGGCGAATTCGTCGGCGCCGACGCGGGTCACCACAGACGAGCCGTCCATCGCCGCGCGCAGGCGCATGGCGACCTGGAGCAGGATGTCGTCGCCGGCCCGATGCCCGAACAGGTCGTTGATCGGCTTGAAGCCGTCGAGATCGAGGATGCCGATGGCGAAGGGTGCGGGATCGTCGGCACGATCGCTGATGAGGCGGTCGACCTTGTCGATGAAACGCCGGTGATTGCCCAGGCCAGTCAGCGGATCGGTGAAAGCGAGATCGGCATTGTCTCTCCCGAGCTGACCGGCGCCATACAGCGCATACATCGGACCCCCTCATCATTATCGATTCTTTTCCGCCAGTATGGAGCCAAACTGTTTAGGAAAAGTATCGCCGGGGCATCCGGCGGACCGGGCGTCAGCGCGCCGGGCGCGGCAGCACACGATAGATGCGCAGCGGGGGCTCGTCTCCTGGCGCGACAGGCTCGAGCCAGGGCGGCAGGTCGTCCCTCAGCAGCGAAGCGATGAAACCCGTCGGCGCCTTTTCGGCCAGCCCTGCCGTTTCATCGTCGCCGGGGCAGAGCACGACATAGGCAAGACCCTGTTCGCGGACCAGGGCCTCGGCGCCGTCCGCCGTCCCGGTGAAGGCGGAAAGGGTCACGAGATTCGCCTCGACATTGCGGTGATAAAGACCGGCGAGCACCCGGTGCGGCGTGTAGCGCAGGATCGGCGCGCCGAGATTGGCGACCGACAGGACGCCGCCGGGCGGCAGCGCCGCCAACATGTCGTAGTCCTTCCCGGCCCGGCATTTGCGCGCCTTTTCTGCCGACGCCGCGGCTTCGCCCGAGAACGGCGGAACGAGGGATACGAGCACCGCAGCCATCGTCCAGGCCACGTTCAGCGAGATGAGCCAGGCCGCGGCCATGCGCAGGGCGTCGGTGGCCTTTCCTGTGTGCGACGCTCGCCGTCGCCACGAGCCGACCCAGGCGGCGAGAGGGATGGCCGCGAAGGGGACGGAGAACATGGCCCCCCTCACCTGCCAGATGCTCACCAGCACGGCCGTGAGCAGGAGGAGACCGATGAGCATCGGACCGCGCCTCATGCCCCGACGCGCCAGGTCGAGGGCCACCACGGCCAGAGCCAGCATCGGGGTGACGTAATGATTGACCGCCTTCCCGGGTTGGTCCCGGATCAGTGTCCACAATGGCTGAGCCTCGCTGATCATGCTCATCCAATAGGCCTCGAGATCGGGATCGAGGCCGGCATAGGGACTGCCCAGGCATTGCGGAAAGAAGACCACCACGACCGCCGCGACCACTGCCGCAAGGGCGAGCAGCGCGGCGGCACGGCGGACCCGCCCGCCGGTGAAGGCGGCGGCCGCGGCAAGCCCGGCTCCCGACAGTGCGGCGATGGCGAGATGGGCGATCGACAGAGCGTCGCAACGGACCGCGCCCCAGGCCCCCGGCGAGACGGTTCCGACGAAGGCGGCGGCGCAGACGGCGGCGAAGGCGAGGCCGAAACCGATCGCCGACCTTCGTTCGCTTTCGCCTCCGAGGATCGCTCCTGCGCCCAGGAAAACCCCGGCCGCCACAAGGTAGGGCATCGTCTCCATGCCCACGGCGACCATGAGCGCGGCGCAGGCGCCTGCCGCCGCTCCGCCACGTTCATCGGCGCCGAGCAACGCGGCGATCATGCCGAGCGAAAGCACGATCTGCACATTGTGGTGGTCGATCGCGCCGGGCGCGAACAGTCCGCCGAAATGGAGCGCGGCGGCCCCAAGCACGAGGGCCGGCAGCATCGCCTCGTCGCCGCCGACCGCACGGGCGCAGCGCAGGATCAGGAACACGGCCACCGTGAACAAAAGCAGCGGCCACAGGACCAGTGCCGCGGTCTCGCCGGCGGCCGTGCTGCCGGTCAGGGCGCCGACGACAACGATCGCGGCGACCGGGACGTCGACGAGACGCGACCAGTGCATCTCGAAGCCGCCCGCCAGGCCCATCCGGTACTGGTGCAGGTCGAACCAGCTCTGACCGGCGACGAGGTCGCGGACCTGGACCAGGCGCAGCAGGCTGTCATTGTCGCCTCCGGCGTCCGACAGGGTCGGCAGCCCGGAAACGGCCGATACCAGAAGAACGACGAAGCCGGCCACGAGCGCGGCCCCCATGTCGGTCCTCCAGGGCGCGGCCCGGACGGATCCGGCCCTGCCCATGATCGCGTCGCTCGCCATGTTCGCCGGCAACCCCAACCCTTTTCCCGAGGCCTAAACCTAGCCTTAACGGCTTCAATAAATAGTAAAGCGGCGGCAGCGGCAGATTGCGGGGAAACGTTGCCGGCCGCCAATCGGAGAGCAGCATGCTTCATTCGGCCCAGGACGAGCTTGCCATTGCCGTGCTCATTCCATGCTGCAACGAGGAACGCACCATCGGCGACGTCGTCCGGCGCTTCCGCGAGGCACTGCCGGCTGCAACGGTCTATGTCTACGACAACAACTCGCGCGACCTGAGCGCCCTGGCGGCACGCGCCGCCGGCGCAGTCGTGGTGCGCGAACCGCGCCAGGGCAAGGGCCATGTCGTGCGACGCATGTTCGCCGACGTCGAGGCCGATATCTATCTGATGGCGGATGGCGACGGCACCTATGCGCCGGAGGACGCGCCGCAACTCGTCAACACGCTGCTCACGGAACGCTCCGACATGGTGGTGGGAACGCGGCGCGGGGTGACGGCCGATGCCGGCCGCGCCGGCCACGCCATCGGCAACCGGCTGTTCAACGGGCTCTACAAGCAGCTCTTCGGCCGCGACTTCAGCGACATATTCTCCGGCTATCGGGCATTCACCCGGCGTTTCGTGAAGAGCTTCCCGGCGGTATCCGGCGGTTTCGAGATCGAAACCGAGATGTCGGTCCATGCCTCGCAGCTCAAGCTGCCGGTGAGCGAGATCGCGCTCGACTACGGCCGCCGCGCCGAAGGTTCGGCCTCCAAGCTCTCGACCTGGAAGGACGGCGCCAGGATACTCTGGATGTTCGCGATGCTCTTGAAGGAGACGCAGCCGCTGCGCTTCTTCGGCGCGTTCGCGGCCATGTTCCTCGTGGCCGGCGTGTCGTTGGCGATGCCGGTGCTGGTCGAATATGCCGAAACCGGGCTGGTGCCCCGACTGCCCACCTGGGTGCTCTCGATGGCGCTGGTGGTCTTGTCCATGCTGATGGCGGTGACCGGTCTCATCCTGGATTCGGTGTCGCGCGCGCGGGCCGAGCAGAAACGCAGCTTCTATCTCGCCATACCGCGCCTGCGCGCGGGCACGGCGCGGGAAGGGCGCCACATCGAACGACGCCGGGCAGCTTGACGACCGCGAAGAGGGAAAACGATCTTGAACCGGGAAACCACCAATCGGCTACGCTTCGTGATCGAGGACGTGCTGCCGCCCGTCCTGCGCGATTCCGCGCTGTTCCGCTCCGTCGCCAAGCTCGCCTGGGGCGAGCACATCACGCGCCTGGCGGCATTCCGCGAAAGGGCGCCGTTCCTGACATCGGCCGAATATGAGGCGCTCTATCGCGACCATCCGCGCGTGCATGCCGGGACGGACAATTCCGAGGCATGCGTCCGGCGGATCATGACGGAGCTCAGCGGAGACAGCGTCTGCGACGTCGGCTGTGGCACCGGCGTCCTGCTGGCGCGCATTCGCGACGCGCGTCAGGGCAAGGGGCAATTCACCGGCGTGGACTTCGTCATCGACGACGCAGCCGCGCTTCCCGGCATCGGCTATGTCGCAGCCAGGATCGAAAGCCTGCCTTTCGAGGATGCGGCCTTCGACACCGTCGTCTGCACCCATGTGATCGAGCATGTGCTGGACTACAGGCGGGCGATCGCCGAGCTTCGCCGCATCGCACGCAGGCGCCTGATCATCGTGGTGCCGCGCGAGCGCGAATATCGCTACAGCTTCAATCCGCATTTCAACTTCTTTCCCTATGCGCATTCTTTCCTGCGCGCGATGCATCCGGTCCCGGAGGGCCATGTCTGCATCGATATCGGCCGGGACATTTTCTATCGCGAGGATCGGCCGGGAGCCTGACGAGGTGAATGCGTTGCCGCTTCCGGTGCTGGCCGGACTGGTGCTGACGCCGCTTCTGATTTCGGCGGGGCAGATCCTGTTCAAGCTGACGAGCGGCCGGGCCGCGGCGGGCGGCCTGTTCGCCATCCTTCTCGATCCCTATCTGCTTGCCGCCTTTGCGATCTACGGCTTCGGCACGATCGTCTGGGTGCATGTGCTGAAATCGGTGCCCCTGACCGTCGCCTATCCCTTCATGGCGCTCACCTTCTGCGCCGTGCCCCTGCTCGCCTGGGCGCTGCTCGGCGAAACGCTGAGCCTGCGCTACATGATCGGCACCGCCCTGATCATCGCCGGCCTCCTCGTCGTCAACGGCTGACGCGGCGGAGCCATCCGGGAGCCCCGGCTCGTTCCCCTGCTTGACAGCTCAGGGGCGCAGGCGTCATGTGCCGCCGCGACGCCGGGGCATCCGCTCCGGCCACAGGAAAGCCGGAGCCGATCCATGCCGCTCAGTATCGCCATCCAGATGGACCATGTGTCGACGATCAGCATCGCCGGCGATACCAGCTTCGCGCTCGCGCTGGAGGCGCAGCGGCGCGGCCACAGGCTCTATCACTACACGCCCGACCGGCTCACGATGCGCGACGGCAAGGTGATCGCGCGGATCGAGGAACTCGGCGTGCGCGACGTGAAGGGCGACCATTTCACGCTGGGCGAGCCCGTGCGCACCGATCTGAGCGAAATGGATGTGATCCTGCTCCGGCAGGACCCGCCATTCGACATGAACTACATCACCACGACCCACATATTGGAGCGGATCCATCCCGAGACGCTGGTCGTCAACGACCCGGCCTGGGTGCGCAACAGCCCCGAGAAGATCTTCGTCACCGAGTTTCCGGAACTGATGCCGGAGACGCTGATCACCAAGGATCCGCGCGAGGTCGACGCCTTCCGCAGGGACTATGGCGACATCATCGTCAAGCCGCTCTACGGCAACGGCGGCGCCGGCATCTTCCATCTGCACGAGGCCGATCGCAACCTCGCCTCGCTGCTCGAGATGTTCGCGCAGATGTTTCGCGAGCCCTTCATCGTGCAGCGCTACCTCAAGGAGGTGCGGGCCGGCGACAAGCGCATCATCCTGATCGACGGCGAGCCGGTCGGTGCGATCAACCGCGTGCCGGCCGAACACGATTCGCGTTCCAACATGCATGTCGGCGGCCGCGCGGAGAAGACCGAGCTGACCGAGCGCGAGCGCGAGATCTGCGCCCGCATCGGCCCGTCGCTGAAGGAGCGCGGCTTCATCCTGGTCGGCATCGACGTGATCGGCGACTACATGACCGAGATCAACGTGACGTCGCCGACCGGGGTGCGCGAGATCCGGAAATTCGGCGGCGCCGATGTCGCCGCTTTGTTCTGGGACGCGGTCGAAGCCAAACGCTGAGAGCCCCCGGAGGCCCTGCTTCGATCCGGAAATGTTCCCCCTCCTTCGGGGTGGGACATCAACCGTTTGATGTATATGTTCTTCTAATGTTCTTGCTTTATCCTGCAATCTATGCTTGTTTCTAATAAAAGGCCCATGTCGGGCTGATCGTTCGGCTTCCGGCCGGAAACAGAGCGGGAAAGCATGGTTTCACGGGTGAAGCAGTGCCCGTGCAGGTGATGGTCGTCCGGGGAAAGATGAGCATCCATATCATCGGCCTCGCGGACAAGGCGGTCGCCGAAAGCCCGGAACGCGTGCAGGCGGCGCTGCATGCCTCCGGCCTGTCGATGCCGGCCAGGAAGGTCACCGTCAATCCGACGCCGGCCGGCCAGCGCAAGCAGACCGATGTGGCACTTCATACTGACGGCCGGCCGCCGCCCCTCCGACCAGTCGGGCAGTGGCTTGGTCGACCGGCAGATGTTCCTCAAATGTTCTTGCTTCTTCCTGCAATCTATGCTTGCTTCCAATACAGGGCCCTTGTCGGGCCGATCCCTTCGGCTTCCGGCCGGGGGCAGAGGGGCAAACATGGTTTCACGCGTACGAACGGTTGCATTCCAGGGCATCGAAGCGCTGCCCGTGGACGTGCAGGTGATGATCGCCCCGGGCAAGATGAACATCCATATCGTCGGCCTTCCTGACAAGGCGGTCGCCGAAAGCCGGGAACGCGTGCAGGCGGCGCTGCATGCCTCCGGCCTGTCGATGCCGGCCAAGAAGGTCACCGTCAATCTGGCGCCGGCAGACCTGCCCAAGGAGGGCAGCCACTACGACCTGCCGATCGCGCTCGGCCTTATGGCCGCGCTCGGCGCGGTACCGGGCGACGCCCTGGCGGACTATCTCGTGCTCGGCGAGCTGTCGCTCGACGGAACGATCGCGCCCGTCAACGGAGCGCTGCCCGCGGCCATCGGCGCCAACGCCCAGGGCAAGGGGCTGATCTGCCCCGCCGCGTCCGGCGCCGAAGCCGCCTGGGCCGGCGCCGAGATCGACATATTGGCGCCGCGCAGCCTGATCGCCATAGCCAACCATTTCCGCGGCACCCAGGTGCTCGCCCGGCCGGAGCCGAGCGTGCAGGCCGCCGCCGGCGACCTGCCCGACCTCGCCGACATCAAGGGCCAGGAGAGCGCCAAACGGGCGCTCGAAGTGGCAGCGGCCGGATCCCACAATCTGCTCATGGTCGGGCCGCCCGGCTCGGGCAAGTCGATGCTGGCGCAGCGGCTGGCCTCGATCCTGCCGCCGCTCGCTCCGAAGGAACTGCTCGAAGTCTCCATGATCGCCTCCATCGCCGGCGAGATCGCGGGCGGCAAGCTGACGGACCGCCGGCCGTTCCGCGCGCCGCATCACTCGGCCTCGATGGCGGCCATGGTGGGCGGCGGCGTCAGGGCGAGGCCGGGCGAGGTCTCGCTCTCGCATCACGGCGTGCTGTTTCTCGACGAGCTGCCGGAGTTTTCGCCGGCCGTGCTCGATTCGCTCCGTCAGCCGCTCGAGGCCGGCGAATGCATGATCGCGCGGGCCAATCACCGCGTCACCTATCCGGCGCGCATCCAGCTCGTCGCCGCCATGAATCCGTGCCGCTGCGGCATGGCCGGCGAACCCGGCTACCGTTGCGCCCGGGGTCCACGCTGCCAGAGCGACTACCAGGCGCGCATCTCCGGCCCGCTGCTCGACCGCATCGACCTCAGGATCGACGTGCCCGCGGTTTCGGCGAGCGACCTGATCCGGCCGGGGCGAGCCGAGCCGAGCGCGACGGTGGCCGAACGCGTCGCGCGGGCCCGGGCGATGCAGCGCGAACGTTTCGAGCGGCTCGGCCTGGGATCGACGCTCACCAACGCGCATTGCCCGACCGCATTCGTGGAGGAGATCGCCGCGCTCGACGCGGCGGGCCTTGCTCTGCTGCGCGACGCCAGCGAAAAGATGGGCTTTTCCGCCCGCGCCTATCATCGGGTGCTCAAAGTGGCGCGCACGCTTGCCGATCTCGACGGCACCGACAGCGTCGGGCGCCTGCATCTGGCCGAAGCGATCTCCTATCGCGTGATCGGCGACCGGATGGCCCAAGCTGCGTGAGGTGGGTATCGTCAGCGAGGGTCGACGTGATCTATACGAATCTCGACCACTTTCCTCGGGACACTCTCTCGGTCCTCTGTCGCATCATCCGGGGCGACGACGTCATAGCTGAAGTGCTTGTTGCGCAGCCGGCCGCGCTAACCGTGAAGCGTTGCGCTGAAGCGGCTGGACTCGAGGTCACGCGGTTAGCAAGCCATTCGCGGCGCCACCGAGATCATCGATTGGTCAAACCCATGCTCGGCGTGCAGGTCGATACAGCATCCATATGGGGTGGGTGGGTTCCTATGAAGCCGAAAGTTCCACCTCCGGTCCCATCGAACGACAGCGCTAGATTCAGCCAACCGGTCCGGGGCGAGGTGGCTCGATTCTTCGGGAACAAGAACGTCGTAGAGTTGAATTGACGCAGGCAGCGCAAGAGTGCATCGAACACCTTAATCAGGCGTTATCCTTGGCGTGGCAAATTGCTACCGGAGTCGAGCCTGGATCGCCGGAGAAAGTGATGAGCGAATTCTTCGAATATCCCTTCCGGATCATAGGCCCCACGCCTGACACTATCCCAATGTCGCGCCTTGCAACGTACATGGCGGAATTGGCCCGTTTGATGGGTTCGCAGGATGCGGTGCATTTTAGTCGGATCGAGGACAAGAGCGTTAGTATTGTAGCCTTTGCCTCGTTGGAAGAAGTACCGCTGATCTCTCCCCGCATCCGCTCAGCGGCGTCGGGCGACGTGAATGCTGACGCTGCCGCGCCCTGGAGGAAGCTCAACGAATTCCTTGCCGAAGACGGTTGGACGGCGGAAATGCCCCTACCAAAGAGCGGCGAGGTCATTGCGTTCCCGGGCAAGTCAAAGACTGTCGCGATCCTGCGAGCGGTAAGCCAGCCCACGTCAGTTCAAGGTCGTCTTATCCGGATAGAGGGCGGAGGGGAACAGGTACGAGTTGGCCTTGAAATCGATGGTGATTTGACTGCTAGGATTTCAATAGGTTCTCAGCTAGCCCAGGATCTCGCCAAACACTTTCATCGCAGTGTACGCATGAGTGGCGAAGGAAGATGGAGGCGTGAGGGGGATGGCAGGTGGAACCTCGAGCATTTGGCTGCAACGTCTTTCGAGGTGCTAGAGGACGCCACACTGGACGAAGCATTGGCTCGCCTTCGGGAAATAGTGCCGCCGGGCTCAGGCGAAGAAATTGTGCGTGCAGTCGATGAGTTGCGCAGCGCATGATTGTCGTCGACACGAATTTCCTCGTCTTAATGATCGACCCTACTAGCACGCAAGATACTAATCGGCGGTCGGATCGCGTCAGGCACTTCGTTGAAACGGTATCGAAAAGCAAAGAAGAAATAACAATCCCTGCCCCGGCTCTGGCTGAATTGGTTGCGGGAAGGGCTGACAGAGTCGAAGAGATTGTTGAGGCCGTCCGCAGTTTGAAAGTGTTCTCAGTCCAACAATTCGACACCGTAATTGCGATCGAGACAGGCGAGCGAATCGCCTTGGCGCAAAGCCAAGTCCCCGCGGATCAACGTGTGCCAGGTTGGAAGGTCGCGATGAAGTATGACGCAATGATAGCGGCTACCGCAATAGTCCGTGGGGCTCGAGCGATCTACACGACAGACAGGGGCTTCGAGAAATACCTGCAAGGAACTGCCGTTCTGGTCAACCTGGTAGACGATTTGCCATTGCCACCTGAGGACCCCCAAGGTCATCTGAATCTGTGATACGCGGCAGCGATTATTTTGGGAAAATCCGGTGCTCAAACAAATAGATAGAGCGGCATCACCGATTCCATCGGCGATGCCACAGCCTTTGGCGTTTGGTTTTGGTCCCGTTGCCACATATTGGGGCCGATGCTGTACCTGCTGTGGCGCCTACAACTTCGATTTCGGCCAGCACCGACCGCGCGTCTGAATCTGGACCTCTCGTATCGATTGCGCCCGCCATCGTGCGGCGGCCAGCTACGCTGCCATATTGGAACGCCGCGCCCCTACTGAACAGCCCCCACCATCGTGGTCTGGCCCTCGCGGATCGAGACCCAGCGGCCGGTGTGCTCGCTCGACTGGCGCTTGAGATAGCGGTAGCCGGTGTCGTCCCAGGGGCGGACCTTGTTGGTCAGGTTGTCGAGGATGAAGTCGCCCTTGTCGGTCCTGACGGTCAGCACCGCATGGCCTTCGCCGTCGGGCTTGCGCACGACCGTGATGAGCAGGTTCGACAGCGAGATGCCCTTGGCGTTGAGCTCGCGGCGCTTTTCGAGCACATAGTCCTCGCAGTCGCCGGCACCGTCGGGATAGGCCCAGACCTCGTCCTTGCCGTAGAGGTCGACGTCGTTCATCGGTTTGACTGATTTGTTGACCGACAGGTTGATGTCGCCGATCTCCTGCCACAGCGCGTTGGTCATCTGCTCCGGCCCAATGTCCCGGAAGCGGATGTCGCACTCCGCCGGATTGGCCTTGCAGAATTCGAAATGCCCGATCGGCTGCGAGGTCAGGCCTCCGGTCGCCATCGGCGCGGCGACCGCTGCGGCGGCCGAAAGAAGGCCGGCCACGAGCCCCATTGCAACTCCGGTGCGCGCAAGCGCGCTTCCGCCCTTCGGTGAAGAGAACATGCCCCGACCCCGTCGACCCCTGTTACATTCGTTAATAAAACGTTAAAAGGGTTTCGGGAGGCCTGTCAATTCCGAGATGCGGGCCGATTGCCGGTATGGTTACCGTAGCGGCGCGACCGCGACGATTCTGCAACAGGCAAGGCTGGGCTTCGCCCGCGTGGCGTGCAGAGACGCCAACCCTTCGCCTGGGAACATAGCCTCCGGGAGGTGGCGGTCTTGATCGAGCGCGATGCCCAGGCTTGGCCTTCAGCAGGAGCCGACCGGGAAAAAGCTTCACCGGCCGCTTCCACGCGGCATGGACAGCCGGGCCAAAAGCATCGTTAGGTTGAAGGCCGGCGCATCCTCTGTGAGGATGCACCGGCCGAAAGGCTGTCAGCCTTTCGCCACGCGCACGATGCGCGGCTTGACCGCGGGGCGGTTTTCCCGGCCGTGGCTGGTGATGAAGTCGACGATGCGCGGCACGATCTCGGAGCGGAAGCGCGAACCGTTGAACACGCCATAGTGGCCGACGGCAGGCTGCAGATAGTGCGCCCGCATGTCGGCCGGAATGTTGACGCAGAGGTCATGCGAAGCCTGCGTCTGGCCGACGCCCGAAATATCGTCGTTCTCGCCTTCGACCGTGAACAGCGCGACGTTGCGGATCGCGCCGGGATCGACCAGCTCGCCGCGATGGCGCATGCGGCCTTTCGGCAGATCGTGGCGAACGAAGACCGTCTCCACGGTCTGGAGATAAAATTCGGCCGTCAGATCCATGACCGCCAGATATTCGTCATAGAAATCGCGGTGCTTCTCCGCGCTGTCCCCGTCGTTCTTGACCAGGTGCAGGAAGAATTCCTTGTGAGCGATGATGTGGCGATCGAGATTCATGCTCATGAAGCCCGAAAGCTGCAGGAAGCCCGGATAGACGGAGCGGCCGAAGCCCGGATCGGGCCAGGGCGCCTGCATGATCACATTGTCGCGGAACCAGTCGATGCCCTTCTCCTCGGCCAGCAGATTGACGGCGGTCGGGTTCCGGCGCGTGTCGATCGGGCCGCCCATCAGCGTCATGCTCGACGGCGCGTAGCGGTCGCCGCGCGCTTCCATGACCGACACTGCCGCGAGCACGGGCACGGAAGGCTGGCAGACGGCCATCACATGGGTGTCGGTGCCCAGCGCGTGCAGCATGTCGATGACGTAGTCGATATAGTCGTCGAGGTCGAAACGCCCCTCGGAGACAGGCACCATGCGGGCATCGACCCAGTCGGTGATGTAGACCTCGGCATGAGGCATCATGGCCTCGACCGTGCCGCGCAGCAGCGTCGCATAGTGGCCGGACATCGGCGCGACGATCAGCAGCTTGGGATCCTTCTTCTCGCGGCGGGCCGGCAAGGCGCGCTCGAAATGGATGAGGTTGCAGAAAGGCCGCGACCAGACGATGCGTTCGGAGACGGGCACGGTCTTCCAGTCAACGACCGTCGTCGGAAGATCGAAGCTCGGCTTGCCGTAGCGGCGCGTCGTCCGCTCGAAAAGTTCCGCCATGGCCGCGACGGAACGCCCCCAGGGCGTGTGCGAGAACGGGTTGAGCGGGTTGGAGTAGAACAGCTTGACGGCGTCCGCATAGGCCCGGAAGGGCTGGATCGCCGCATGGTTCAGTTCGTAGAGCTGATAGAACATTCCGTTTCCGTAGCCGTGCGCGACACATCGCGTCCACGATCCATATTGTTATGCAACAAAATTATCACCGAATTGCTGCGACGCAATACACAGTCACAGAAATGTCACGTCATGCTTTGGTCCAAGGCCGTACCACCCTTGGACCTGAATGCATTCTTGAATGGCGGCAGAATCGGGTGCCCTGGAAACGGCAGGGCCTTTGGAGCGGCGGCTGCACCGATGCCATCGGTGCCGCCGCTCGGCCTCATAGTTTGAACATCGGATTTGTCCCGAAACCGGCTCGCGCTTTCGGGAGACCTGCTCCGGCCTAGCTCTCGTAGCCGTCCACGATGATCATCTCGGCTTCGGCATGCCGCTGGCGGATCGCCTTGGCGGCCTGGTATTCGGGCGAGTTGTAACACTCCTTCGCCGCCTCGAAGGATGGAAACTCGATCACGACGTTGCGGCCCCGGCCGCGGCCTTCCATCGCCTCATAGGCACCGCCGCGCGCCAGGAACCTCGCCCCATATTTCTCGAAGGCAGGTTTCGCGGTTGCGACATAGTCTTTGTAGCCCTCCGGATCGCGGACATCGACATGGGCGATCCAATAAGCCTTGGCCATCTCTTTCTCCCTTGTGTCGGCCGCGCTCAGGCAGCGGCCATTTCGGCGAGGATAGCCTGCGCCGCCTGCTTCCTGTCAACCGCGCCGATGATCGGCCGCGCGACGACCAGATGGCTGGCGCCGGCGCGGATCGCGTCGGCCGGCGTCATTACCCGCTTCTGGTCGCCGGCCGCGCTGCCGGCCGGACGGATGCCGGGGGTGACGACGGCCATGTCGGGCCCGACGATACGACGCACAGCGGATGCCTCCCCGGCCGAACAGACGACGCCGCCCATGCCGGCCAGGACGGCCTGCTCGGACCTTCTCAGCACGAGCGTGTGCGGATCATATTCGTAACCGGCATCGTTCAGGTCCTGCTCGTCCATCGAGGTGAGCACGGTCACGGCGAGCAGGCAGAGGCCGCTTCCCTTCGCCGCTTCGGCCGAGGCCCGCATCGCCTTGGGATAGGCATGCAGGGTCAGCATCGACACGCCCATGCGCACGATGTTCTCCACGCCCTTGGCCACCGTGTTGTCGATGTCGAGCAGTTTCATGTCGAGAAAGACCCTGGTGCCGCCGCTCGCCAGTTCGCGGGCGAAGTCGAGCCCGCCGGCGAAAGCGAGCTGGTAGCCGATCTTGTAGAAGGAAACGACACCCTCGAGCTCGCGCACCACCTTCTCCGCCTCGGCGACGGTCGGCAGGTCGAGCCCCACGATCAGACGGTCACGCATGGTGTCTGGCTGCATCGTCCACTCCTTCGATGAATTTCCACGAGCGTCCAATCGCAGATCGCGGCGCAATCGGAAAGCCTGAACATGGAGATATTCAAGCTCCTCGCTTCGAGGCCGGCTACCCCCACCGGGCTCAGCCTGCGGGCTGCGTGCAGCAGCCGGCGATCACCGCTCCACCGCCGTGGAAAACATGTGGGCTCGCTCGACCAGCGCGCGCACGACATTCTCCATGGCCTGGCGCAGCCGCTCTTCCCGGAAACCGCCGTCTTCGTCGAAGGCCTCGCTTGCGCGGCCGACCGAACATTGCGGTGTCACCACCTCGACCCCGCAGGCCATCAGCACGGAGCGGAGGTGGTAGAGACCGCGCACGCCGGCAAAGGCTCCGTCGGACGACGAGCAGAGCGCGGCCACCTTGCCCGCGAAGGGCCTGAAAGCACGTCCGTTATCCCTGCGGATGCGACTCACCCAGTCGACCGTGTTCTTCAGCAGGGGCGGGATCGAGGAATTGTATTCGGGGCTCGCGATCAGCAAGCCGTCACTGGCAGCGATCAGCCGGCCGAGCCGCAAGGCGTTCTCCGGGATGCCCTTCTCGCGCTCCAGGTCCTCGTCCATGATCGGCAGGGGATAGTCAACGAGCGAGACGCGGGTGACGTCGGCTCCCTGCCTCGCGAGCTCCCCGACGGCCGCGTCGGCCGTGCGGATGCTGAAGGCCCCGGATCGGATCGATCCGGCGAAGACCAGTATTTTCGGCACCGGCAAGGCTTATCTCCCGCATATCCAACGAGACCGGTACAGGACGAGCGCGCGAAGTCAACCACCGTGCCGGCCCGATTGGCTTTCGATCTTCGGAGCTCGCGATGCGCAGATACGAAGTATCCGGGCATCCATTGCGCATACGAATGGACGCTAGTGCCTGCGGCCGGAAACGGCGCGGCGATAGATCCACAGCTGGGTGGGCGGAATGTTTCGCAGCACGAAGTCGAAATGCTCGACCGTGTAGTCGCCCTTGCCGGCGGGGACGGGCGAGAGCGGGCCGTAGGTGAGCTGCACGACCGGGCGTCCGGCCGGGATGCGGCCGAGAAGGTCCTCGATGTAGCGGATGCGCTGGGCGACCGGGAAGTTGAGCAGGGGCACGCCCGAGATGACGGAATCGAAGATCATGCCGCGCTTGTCGCCCAGCGTGGCGTCGAGGTTGAACGCGTCGCCGTGAATGACGTTGATGCCGTCAAACTGCCTCCTGAGATGCCGGACGAAGTCCTCGGAATATTCCACCGTGTAGAGATCCTGCGGCTTGACGCCCCGCGCCAGGATCGCCTTGGTAATGACGCCCGTGCCGGGCCCGAGCTCGAGCACCGGCAAGCCGGAGCCGGGATCGATGACCGAGGCCATGCGGCGCGCGGTGATCGAGCTGGTGGGGATGATCGACCCAACGGCCTTCGGCTTGTCTATCCAGCCCTTGAAGAAGCGAAGCTCGTCGTCGAACTTCTCGGCGAAGGCTTTGCGAAGTCCGTTACCGCGTGCCATGAACGTTCTCCTCAACCCCGCCGTGAGCGGATCATTAGCGGCAATGCCACTGGGGGCAAGATACGGTCTTGCCCCCGCTGTGGAAAGCCGCGCGTTCGGTCACCGTTCGCCGAAGGATTCGAAAAAGTCCTTCATGCGCGAGAAGAAGCCGCTCGACTGCGGGGAATTGTCGTTCGAGGACAGTTTCTCGAACTCCTCGAGCAGCTCGCGCTGGCGCCGGGTCAGGTTCTGCGGGGTCTCGACCGACACCTGGATATAGAGATCGCCGACCGCCGGCTGACGCAGCACCGGCATGCCCTTGCCCTTGAGCCGGAACTGGCGGCCGTTCTGCGAGCCTTCGGGCACCTTCACGCGCGTCTGGGTTCCGTCCAGCGTCGTGACCTCGAAGGAGCCGCCGAGAGCGGCTGATGTCATCGAGATCGGCACCTTGCAATAGAGGTCGGCGCCGTCGCGCTGGAAAAGCTCATGCGGCTTCACCGACAGGAAGATGTAGAGATCGCCGGATGGCCCGCCGCGCAGGCCCGCTTCGCCTTCGCCGGCGAGACGGATGCGCGTGCCGTCCTCGATGCCGGCCGGGATATTGACGGAAAGCGAGCGCTCTTCCGTGACCCGGCCCTGGCCGGAGCATTTCGGGCAGGGATCCTTGATCATCTGGCCGCGGCCATGGCACTGCGGACAGGTACGCTCGACCGAGAAGAAGCCCTGGCTGGCGCGCACCCGGCCGGCGCCGGAGCACATGGTGCAGGTGACCGGCTGCGTGCCGGGCCTGGCGCCTGTGCCCGAACAGTCGGTGCAGGAGATGGAAGCCGGCACGTGGATCTGCGCGGTCTTGCCTCCGAAGGCCTCCTCGAGCGAGATCTCCATATTGTAGCGCAGGTCGGCGCCGCGCTCGCGGCCGTTGGAGGAGCGGCGCTGGCGGCCGCCCATCATGTCGCCGAAGATGTCCTCGAAGATGTCGGCGAAGCCGCCGGCCGCAAAACCGTTGGCGCCGAAGCCGCCGCCACCGCCATTCTCGAAGGCGGCGTGGCCAAACCTGTCATAGGCGGCGCGCTTGTTGGGGTCCTTCAGCGTCTCGTAGGCTTCGTTGATTTCCTTGAAACGGTGCTCGCAGGCGGTGTCGCCGGGATTGCGATCCGGATGGAACTGCATGGCCAGCTTCCGGAACGCCGCCTTGAGCTCCTTCTCGTCCGCGCCCTTCTGGACGCCGAGCGTTTCGTAGAAATCAGCTTTCATCTTGTCCCGTCGTCCGGTCTTCGCGCATTGTCGACCGTCATTTTTTTCCGGCTGGCTTCCGATTTAGTAAACGAAAGCCTTCGATGCCATAGTCGAGGGCGCATTCCGGCCTCATTTTTCATTGCCGGCTGTGAAAAAGGCCCGGCTTGGGAGCCGGGCCCGTGGTTCAGACCACCCGAAGAGCCTCAGGCGGACTTCTTCTTGTCGTCGTTCTCATCGATTTCCTCGAAATCAGCGTCGACCACATCGCTGTCCTTGGCGGCATCGGCCTTGGCGTCGGCCTCCGCGGCCTCCTTCTGGGAGGCTTCATACATGGCCTGGCCGAGCTTCATCGACACCTCCGCCAGCGCCTGGCTCTTGGCGTTGATGGCCTCGACGTCGTCGCCCTCGGTCGCGGCCTTGAGCGCGGCGATCGCGTCGGCAATGGCCGAGCGGTCGGCCTCGGAGACCTTGTCGCCATAATCCTTGAGCGACTTCTCCGAGGAATGGACCAGCGACTCGGCCTGATTGCGGGCCTCGACCAGCTCACGACGCTTCTTGTCGCTCTCGGCGTTGGCTTCCGCCTCCTTCACCATCTTCTCGATATCGGCATCGGACAAGCCGCCCGAAGCCTGGATGCGGATCTGGTGCTCCTTGCCGGTGCCCTTGTCCTTGGCCGAGACGTTGACGATGCCGTTGGCGTCGATGTCGAAGGTGACCTCGATCTGCGGGACGCCGCGCGGCGCCGGAGGGATGCCGACCAGATCGAACTGGCCGAGCAGCTTGTTGTCGGCGGCCATCTCGCGCTCGCCCTGGAAGACGCGGATCGTGACGGCCGACTGCGAATCCTCGGCGGTCGAGAAAACCTGGCTCTTCTTGGTCGGGATCGTCGTGTTGCGGTCGATCAGGCGCGTGAAGACGCCGCCCAGGGTCTCGATGCCGAGCGACAGCGGGGTCACGTCGAGCAGCAGCACATCCTTGACGTCGCCCTGCAGCACGCCGGCCTGGATCGCGGCGCCGATGGCGACCACCTCATCCGGGTTGACGCCCTTGTGGGGCTCCTTGCCGAAGAACTGCTTCACCACTTCCTGGACCTTCGGCATGCGGGTCATGCCGCCGACGAGCACCACCTCGTCGATCTCGCCCGCCTTCAGGCCGGCATCCTTCAGCGCCGCCTTGCAGGGTTCGATCGTGCGCTGAACCAGATCCTCGACGAGGTTCTCGAACTTCGCCCGGGTGAGCTTCATCGTCAGGTGCTTCGGACCGCTGGCGTCGGCGGTGATGAAGGGCAGGTTGATCTCGGTCTGGGAGGCGGAAGACAACTCGATCTTGGCCTTCTCGGCGGCCTCCTTGAGGCGCTGAAGCGCGAGCTTGTCGTTCTTCAGGTCGATGCCCTGTTCCTTCTTGAACTCGCCGGCCAGATACTCGACCAGGCGCATGTCGAAATCCTCGCCGCCGAGGAAGGTATCGCCATTGGTCGACTTCACCTCGAACACGCCATCGCCGATCTCCAGCACGGAGATGTCGAAGGTGCCGCCGCCGAGGTCATAGACGGCGATCGTCTTGCCGTCCCTCTTGTCGAGGCCGTAGGCGAGCGCGGCCGCGGTCGGCTCGTTGATGATGCGCAGCACCTCGAGGCCGGCGATGCGGCCGGCATCCTTCGTCGCCTGGCGCTGGGCGTCGTTGAAATAGGCCGGAACGGTGATGACCGCCTTCTCGACCTTCTCGCCGAGATAGGCTTCCGCCGTCTCCTTCATCTTCTGCAGGATCATGGCCGAGATCTGGGAAGGCGACTGCTTCTTGCTGCCGGCCTCGACCCAGGCGTCGCCATTGTCGCCGTTCACGATCTTGTAGGGGACGAGCTTCTTGTCCTTCTCCGTCACCGGATCGTCATAGCGGCGGCCGATGAGGCGCTTGACCGCGAAAATCGTATTCTCCGGATTGGTGACCGCCTGGCGCTTGGCCGGCTGGCCGACGAGGCGCTCGTCGCCGTCCGTGAAGGCGACGATCGACGGCGTGGTGCGCGCGCCCTCCGCATTCTCAATGACCTTGGCGTCCTTGCCGTCCATGACGGCGACACAGGAATTCGTCGTTCCCAAGTCGATACCGATAACTTTTGCCATTTCGTTTCTCTCCGCTAAGCAGGCCGACAGGACCCCTGAGGCGTTCCGACGTCAGCCCCTGTTCACAAGATTTTCGTCCGGACCGGTAGGCTCCCGCCCCGGACGACATTGCGGCGTATATAAGAAGACGCTCTTCGACGCGCAAGCGCTTGGCGCATGCGGCCGCGCAGCCATTTTTGCAACGGACGCGAACTCTTGCGTCAAGCTTCCGCACTCGGAAAAAGCCTCGCGCCACACCATATCAGCTGCATGTCCACGTTGAACACGATCGATCTCCTCGTCCAGCGCCGCAACCGGATGCGCAACGTGCTCCACACCTGGCTGCTCGGCGTCGCATGCCTGTTGCTGCTGGCGGCCACCGCCTGGGCCTTCGGCGGCGCGGCCGGCGTCGTCTATGCCGCACTGTTCGGTATCGTGCCGCTCGTCGTGATGCGCCGGGTGAGCCCGCGGCTGGTGCTGTCCATGTATAAGGCCGTGCAGGTTTCGCCCGCGCAATTTCCCGCCGGATACCGGATCGTGGAGGAGTTGGCGCGCCGCGCCGGCCTGCCGGCGGCGCCGAAGCTCTACGTCATTCCCTCCAGGATGATGAATGCCTTCGCCGTGGGACAGCGTGACGACTCGGCGATCGCCATCACCGACGCGCTGGCCCGTTCGCTGACCACGCGAGAACTGGCCGGCGTGCTCGCCCATGAGATGAGCCACATCGCCCATGAGGACGTGAAGGTGATGGCCTTTGCCGACATGGTGTCGCGCTTCACCTCGCTGATGTCGGCGATCGGGCTGTTCTCGCTGTTCCTCAACGTCGTCGGCTTTGCCGGCGGCTACGAAGCACAGGTTCCGTGGCCCGGCGTCGTCGTGCTGCTGGCGGCCCCGACCGCGAGCGGCCTGCTGCAGATGGCCTTGTCGCGCACGCGCGAATTCGATGCCGATCTGGGCGCGGCCATTCTGACCGGCGATCCCGACGGCCTGGCGATCGCGCTGCTCAAGCTCGAGCGGGCCCAGGGCAGAGTGTGGGAAGGCATCCTTCTGCCGGGCGGCCGCATTCCCGACCCGTCGATCCTGAGGACCCATCCGACGACCGAGGACCGTATCGCGCGGCTTGCCGCCCTGAAGACGCCACCGCCAGCAACGCCGGAGCCGGATCATCCAGGCCCGGGACGCCCGATGCCGGCGCGGTCTTCGACCGTTCCGAAGATACGGTGGCACCCTCCGCACGACGCATTCGGCGCTCAGTTCCTGGCCGGCGAAGATGCACCACCGGCCTGCGGCCATGCGCTCAATCCGCCCGCCGGCCCGCCACGTATACGGACCTTGCGCGGCGGCGTGTGGTGGTGAGCGACGCCACCGCCCGCCCGAATGCCTGGACGGCTGTCGCGTTCTTGCGAGATCGACGCCCGGCCGGACCATGCTGACGGCACTGCATTCGGGCACATCCGGTGGGTTGATGCCCGACGCATCCGCACGGCCTCGATCGCCGACGCGGCCCCCTCCGGGCCGCTTGGCTTTCGCGCCAACAAGCGTGGGCCATGCGGCCGCGCGCGCCAGCGGTCGATTTCATTGATGGCGCTATCAGACCGTCGGATCAGGCCTTCTGGACCGAGATGACGTTGCCGGCGGTGTCGATGACGCAGGTTGCCTTCTGTCCGCTCGCGTCGAGGTGAACCTGATATCTCTGCGGGTCGATCTGCGACGAGCTTACAGGCAGGATGCGCGAGCTCTCCACGCCCAGCGGAGTGGCGGCTGCCGCCGCGCAGGCCAGTTGCAGGTCCGCCGGGGCCGTCTGCTCGGCGGTGCGCACGCTGTTGGCGGTCGGCTGGTTCGCCACGCAGCTGGCGAGCAAGCCGGCCAGGACCACGATGGACGGGCCCGCGCCACGCTTCCTCCAGGCCGTCGCGGCCCGGCCGGCGGCGCCGGATATCCAGTCGCTTCTGTTCGTCATCCCCCTGTTCGTCATCCCCTGTCAAACTCCCTTGTAGAGCGAGGCACCTTGCATCAGCACGATCACTTTCGCGCCGACACTAATGCGCGAATGGAGGTCTACGATGTCGTCATTGTTCATGCGAATGCAGCCGGACGAGACGTTGAGCCCGATCGACCATGGCTCCGGCGTGCCATGGATGCGGTAGATCGTGTCCTGGTCGCCTTCATAAAGATAAAGCGCGCGAGCGCCCAACGGGTTGTCGGGCCCGCCCGGCATGCCGTTGGCCCACTTCACGGCGTTCGGGTCGCGGGCGACCATCTCGGCCGGCGGCGTCCAGGTCGGCCATTCCGCTGTGCGGCCCACACGCACGATCCCGGCCCAGCCGAACCCTTCGCGGCCGACACCGATGCCGTAGCGGATCGCCCTCTGGCCGGGCTGGACCAGATAGAGGAAATGCTGGTTGCCATCGATGATGATCGTGCCCGGCTTCTCGGCGGTGCGGAAGGGCACCTCCTGCCGCCGGAACGCCTCCGGCACCTGCTTGTACATCGCATAGTATTTGCGGGCCTTGGTGCGGTCGTAGTCCACCCATTTGCGGGTCTGCGGATCGAATATCTGCGTCTGTGCCGCATAAGCCAGCGTCGCGCCGGCCGCGATCAGGGCGAGGGCGGCGCAGGCCGCGATCCCGCCGCGGCGGGACTTGGCGGTCCGTTCACCCGAGGCCCTATTTCTGGGAGAGAAGATCATGGCGCGCGCCCCCTATTTCGACCAGGCGCTGAGGCGCTCTGCATGATCGGCGACCCATTGCCGCGCGAAATCGGCGGGCTCCTGCCGCTCCACTTCGATGGCGTAGCTCATCTGGACGATCTCGTCGGGCGTGAAATCGATATTGGACAGGAAGGACGCAACTTTCGGTAATCTGTCGGCCGTGGCCGCGGCGAAGGCGATCTCGAACTTCGACGCCGGCCAAGCGACCGCGGCCTCGGATTTCGACAGCCAGTCGGTATCGTCGCTCGGCAGCACGACATTCCATTTGCCGTCGTCATGCGCCGGCTCGCTCAGATGGACGACATCGTGCAGCTTGAACACATGGTGCGGGCTGTAGCAGTAGAACACGATCGGCTGGCCGGTCGCCGCGGCGGCATCGACCGCGGCCATGGCCACATCCTCCGGCGCTTCCAGCAAGGTGACCGTCTTGGCGTAGCCATAGCTTTTGGCACGGATCTTCTCGATGGTCGTCGACGACCAGGTTTCCGCACCGATCCAGATCTCGCCCTGGCCGTCGCCGTCTGTGTCGAGGGCGGCGCTCTTCCTGGCGTCGCTCAGGTCGGCGACGTCCTTGATGCCGAATTTCTCGGCGGTGTCCCTGGTGGCGCAAAGGCCCTGGGTTGCCGCCACCGTCCTGGGACTGAGACGGACCGTCTTCTTGTCCTCGACATATTTCTTCACGAGTGAATCGAAATTCGGCTGCCAGACCTCCGGATGGATGTCGACCTCGCCGGTGTCGAGCCCGGCGAAGATCGTCATGGTACCCATCTCGCGAACATCGACCGTGAGGCCGAGCTGCTTTTCGATCCCGTATTTGATGATGTTGGCGGCCGCCTGGCCGGACGGCCAGTTGGGCATTCCCACCACCAGATCGGCGGCCTGGCCGGCACCACCGAATCCCGCCAGGAAAGCCATCGAAAGACTGCATTGACGCAGCCAGTAAGATTTGGCCAAAACCGCTCCTCCAGCGTCGCTTTGCGCGACCTATGCCGTCCCGTCAGCGCACATTGAAACCACAAGCACGGCGCGGGCGCCAGAGAAACTTTTCGTATTCTTCGGATAGGCGGCCGTTGCTGTCGCGGCCGCCACCGTCGCCGGTGCACTTGCAAGCGATACTTTCCCAACGAACGGAAAAGCATATTGCTGCCGCGGCATCGAAGAGATTCGCGGACGATGAAAGAGTTCTTCCCTGGTCAGGGATCAGTCGTCACAGCTTCTCCCAACCCTCATGTTCGCCGGCGCGGAAGATCGCGTCGATGACCTTCTGGTTGAGCACCGATTCCTCGAGCGTGAACACGCGGTCCTTGCCGCCGAGCGCTGCCCGGGCGAAGGCTTCGACCTGAAGCCTGTATTGCTGCGCGCCCGGGAAACGGAACACCGTCGCTTCCGTATGGTTCCGATTGTGCAGTTCGACGCGATGATGGTCGTAGAGCCCGGCGTTGAAGGGCGAATGGACCTCGATGAAGCCCTTGTCGCCGTGGAAGACCATGAGCTGGCGGGCCGCCATCTGGGTGGACAGGTAGAAACTCAGCTCGAAGTCGCCGAAATCCTGTCTGACGCTCGAATAGATATCGGTGCCGAAGGTCTTGTCGCGCTCGATCGTCGCCTGGACGCGCAGCGGTTCCCTGCCGGTGACGAAGCGGGTCGAAACCGTCGGATAGACGCCAATGTCGGGCAGCGCCCCGCCGCCGAGCGAAAGCTGGTTGCGCATATTGGCGGGGTCGACATTGTAGTAGGAGAACGCGCCCTGCACATGGCGCAGCCGGCCGATCGCGCCCGACGCCACCAGCTCGCGGATCTTGATCCATTGCGGATGGTGGACGACCATGAAGGCCTCGCTGATCAACACTTTCCGATCGTCGCGCAGAGCGATGAGCGGCAGGATGTCGGCGGCGTCGAGCGCCAGCGGCTTCTCGACCAGAACGTGCTTGCCGGCCTCCGCGGCCTTTTTCGCCCACTCGACATGCTGCGACGTCGGCAAGGGGATGTAGACCCCGTCGACCAGATCCGAAGCGAGCAGTTCCTCATAGGAGCCGAAGGCCCGCGGCGCGCCGAAACGGTCGGCGAGCGCCCGCGCCTTGTCGGCGTCGCGGCTGGCGATCGCCGAAAGCACGCCGTTGTCGGCCTCGACGATGGCGGGGATCAGCTGCTCGCGCGCTATCCTGGCGGTGGAAAGAATACCCCAGCGGAACATGGCTCCTCCTCGGATGATCGGACGAGACTATCCGGCCCGGGCCTTGAAGAAAAGTGCCGGCACAGCCTGCAGGGCGGGCTTGCGTCGGGCACCGACAGCGCGAATAGATCGCGCTCGAGCCGCTGATTCGGCACGGGCGCCGCACGGGCCGCCTGCCGGACCGAAAACACATACACCGGTTTCGGGCAAGAATCCGGTGCGAAGACAAGCACGGCGGAACAGCATCGAGAATCCACCTCGGGCGTCGCGGGGCCGGAGGCCGGATGCCAAGGACACACGAATCATGGTTAACCTTTCATTAACCAATCGCGACTTACCGTTAACCAATTAGTAAGGATTCGCCTCCCGTGAACAGCGTCGCTCCGATCCAGAAGAAGTCGATCCGCTTTCGCGCGCGCTCTTTCGTCGCCTTCGCGCTGGTGCCTGAAGCCCCCCTCGAAGAGTGGCTGCACGGGCTGGACGGCTGGATCGCGAATTCCCCGGGGTTCTTCACAGGCAGACCGGTCGTCCTCGACCTCAACGTGCTCAAGCCGGAGGCGAGCGAGATCGGGCCGCTGGTGACGCGGCTCGCGGAGCGCGGCATCAGGACCTATGCGATCGAGGCCAAGGGCGTGCACGATCTGGGCTGCGACCTGCCGCCGGTGCTGGCCGGCGCCAAGCAGACGATCATCGAGGAGGCCCAGGTCGAGCCCGAAGACAAACCCGTCGAGGCGGACAAGGCGGCCGGGCCGCCGGCGCCCGGCGCCCTGATCATCGAAGCGCCGGTCCGCTCCGGCCAGTCGATCTTCCATCCCGACGGGGACGTGATCGTTCTCGGCTCGGCCGGCTCCGGTTCGGAGATCATCGCGGGAGGGTCGATCCACGTCTACGGGACGCTGCGCGGCCGCGCCTTCGCCGGGGCCACGGGAAACCGCAACGCACGCATCTTCTGCCGCCGCAACGAAGCCGAGCTTCTGGCGGTGGACGGCTGGTATCGCACCGCGGAGGACATGGAGCCTTCCTCGCGCGGCAGGGCGATACAGGCCTTTCTGGACGAAGGCATAGTTCTGGTCGCGGCGCTCAACTGACAGGATTGGAGACAAGAGCATGGCCAAGGTGGTGGTCGTCACTTCAGGCAAGGGGGGCGTCGGCAAGACGACCTCGACTGCCGCTCTCGGGGCCGCACTGGCCCAGACCGGCAAGAAGGTCGCGCTCGTCGATTTCGACGTCGGCCTGCGCAATCTCGACCTGGTCATGGGCGCCGAGCGGCGCGTGGTGTTCGACCTTGTCAATGTGACGCAAGGCGCCGCCAAGCTCTCGCAGGCCCTGATTCGCGACAAGCGGCTGGACACGCTGTTCCTGCTGCCCGCCTCGCAGACCCGCGACAAGGACGCCCTCACCGAGGAAGGTGTCGCCGACGTGGTCGCGGAACTGCGCGAGAAATTCGATTATGTGCTGTGCGACAGCCCGGCCGGCATCGAGCGCGGCGCGCAGCTCGCCATGCGCTTTGCCGACGAGGCCGTGGTGGTGACCAATCCGGAAGTCAGTTCGGTGCGCGACTCCGATCGCATCATCGGCCTGCTGGACTCCCGGACGCTCAAAGCCGAGCGCGGCGAAAGCGTCTCCAAGCACGTGCTCGTCACCCGTTTCGACGCGGCGCGTGCCTCACGCGGCGAGATGCTCAGCATCGACGACGTGCTCGAGATCCTGTCGACGCCGCTCCTCGGCATCATTCCGGAGAATCAGGGCGTCCTGCGCGCATCGAATGTCGGCTCGCCGGTGACGCTCAACGAACCCAACAACGCGGCGGCACGCGCCTATGTCGATGCCGCGAAACGGCTTCAGGGCGAGGAACTGCCCGTTGTGCTGCCGGTCGAGAAGCGAGGCTTTCTGAACCGGCTCCTGGGAAGGAGGGCCGCATGAGCTTGTTCGACCTCTTCAAACGCCGGGGCAGCGCGCCGGTGGCGCGCGAGCGCCTGCAGGTGCTGCTCGCCTATGAGCGCAACAACCGCAACCAGCCCGATCTCGTCGCCGTGCTGCGCGAGGAGATCATGGCCGTGATCACCAGGCATGTTCAGGTCGATCAGGACGACGTGCGCGTGACGATGGACCGCGGCAAGACGATGTCGACGCTGGAGATCGACATCCATATCCCCAACAAGGGCGCGATCGCGGCGGCGGTCTGACGGAACGCTACCGGTCCGACACCGTATCGGGAGCGATCACCCGCGCCTGGCGGCCAGCGTCATGTCGAAGACGACCACGTTGGAATAGATCGGCGTGCCGGCATCCATGCCATAGCGGGAGCGAAGCACCTTTCCGGTGACGCGGAAGCTGATCGTACCCTTGCCGAGCCGTTTGAGCTCCACGTTGAAGCTCTCTGTTCCCGTGCGACCGCGCGCCGTCAGCGGGCCCGACACGATGGCCGAGCTGTCGCCTGTGCGCTTGACCGAAGTCGAGCGGAAGCGGATTTCGCGCTCCCGCGCCGTATCGAATATGGCATCGGACTTCAGGAAGGCATCGGTGCGGCTCTCGCCCGTGCTTACACTGTCGGGGTAGATGACGAAGTTTACCTGGGAGGCCGCGATGTTGCCGCCGTCAATGCGGATGTTTCCCTTGAAACGTCCGAATGCGCCGGCCAGCGAACCACCCCCCGTCTTGCCGATGGAGAAGCGGATGCTGGAACCGGCTGTGCTTACCTGGTAGCGGCCGGCGGCATCGGCGAGCGACGGGGCCGAGCCGGCCGGCATGGGAACAACCGAAAGCAAGAGTGCCGAGGCCATGCCGATCGCGCGGACGAACATCTTGTCCTCCGTTCAGTTGCGCCAAGCCGCCTTGCGACCAGTCCCAACGTCTCAAGCGCCGTCACTATTCCGGCTGCCCCCTTCACGAAATCGCGACGGCAGGAGCATGCGCACCAGCAGGCCGTTCTTCAGCAGGAAATGATGGCGCAGCGCCGCAAGCGCATGGATCGCGACGGCCGCCATCATGACATAGCCGAGCTGGCGGTGCACAGCGATCCAGAATTGCTCGGCTCCTTCCGAGACGCCGAGCGGAAGATGGGGCACGAGGAAGAGGTAGAAGGCAAGGGTAGGTATGGCGAGGACCGAGACCGACACCAGCGCCCAGCCGCTCAGCGGCAGCACGAACATCAGCGCATAAAGCAGCCGGTGCATCCCGCGCGCCAGGCGGGTCTCCACGTCCGACACCGTCGCAGGATAGGAAGGCAACGGATTGGCCAGCCGCCACCCCAGCCGGATCATCACCAGCGCCAGTGTCAAAAGGCCGAAGGATTTGTGCCACTGGATCAGGTCGAAGGCGAGACGCTGGTTCGCCAGCCGCACCATCACCGTTCCCATCACAAGCTGACTGATGATGAGCAGGGCGATCGCCCAATGGAGGGCAATCGCCACCAAGCCGTAACTGTCCTTGCCGTTGCGGATCACCGTCGGCCTCCGACGACATCAACGCCGGAGGAAACGCCGATCTTCCCGCGACTTCAAGGGGTCGCGACCGGTACCACAGCACCCAGCCGTCCGCTGCCTCCTGCGGGAGACGTGCTCTATGCGCGCAGCAAGCCGCCGGTCTGTTTCTTCACATTCTCGACAATACGGCCGGCCAGCGCCTCGAAATCCTCGTCCGTCAGGGTCTTGTCGACGGGCTGGATCGAGACCTCGATGGCGATCGACTTCCTGTCCGGGCCGAGGGCAGAGCCTTCGAAGACATCGAAGACGGACACGCCCGTGATGAGTTTCCTGTCGGCGGCAAGTGCCGCGCGGGTCAGCGTGCCCGCCTCCACCGTCCTGTCGACGACAAAGGCGAAATCGCGCTTGACCGCCTGGAAGGCCGAAAGTTCCAGCCTGGGCTTGGTGCGCGTCGGCTTGGCCTTCGGTTCCGGAACGGCGTCGACATAGACTTCGAAGCCGGCGAGCGGGCCGGAGACGTCGAGCACTTGCAGCGTGCGGGGATGAAACTCGCCAAAGGTGCCGAGCACGGTCTTGGGACCGAGCCTGATGGTGCCGCAGCGGCCGGGATGATACCAGGCCGGCCCGCCGGCCTCGACCTGCAGCTTGTCGACAGGGGCGCCGCAGGCTTCCAGGACGGCGAAGGCATCGGCCTTGGCGTCGAACACCCCGACGGTCCCGGCATTGCCGGCCCAGTGGCGGCCCGCCCCCTCGAGCCCGGCGGTGCCGCGGCGCACGCCCGCCGCCACGCGGCGCTGGCCCTGAGGCGCATCGCCTTCATAGGTGCCCGACACTTCGAACAGGGCCACGTCGCCGATGCCCTTGTCGGCATTGCGCTGCGCGGCCGCAATCAGGCCCGGCAGCAGGGAGGGGCGCATGTCGGACATGTCGGCGGCGATCGGATTGGCAAGCTTCAGCGACGGCTGGCCGCCACCGAACCATTCAGCATGCTTCGCCGGGATGAACGACCATGTGACCGCTTCCAGCATGCCCCGGACGGCAAGCGCGCGCTTCGCCGAGCGGGTGCGGATCTGCAGCGTCGTCAGGATCTTCGCGTTTACGACGTCATGGCTGGTCAGCGGCTGCGGCGCGATGTTGTCGACGCCGTGGATGCGCATGACCTCTTCCACGAGGTCGGCCTTGCCGTCGACATCGGGGCGCCACGACGGAACCGCCACGTCGACCACGTCGCCCGAGCGATCCGGGACGAAGCCGAGGCGTGACAGGATATCGAGGCTTTCGGCATTCGGCACGTCGAGACCGGTCAGCCGCTTCACTTCCGACACCGGGAAGGAGACGATCTTCGGCCGATGTCCGGCGTAACCGACAACCTCGGTCCCGGCGGGTTCGCCGCCGCAGAAGTCGAGCACCATGCGGGTCGCCAGTTCCAGGCCGGGAACCATGAATTCGGGATCGACACCGCGCTCGAAGCGGTAGCGCGCATCGGTGATGATCCCAAGCGAACGGCCGGTGCGGGCGATGTTGAGCGGCTCCCAAAGCGCCGACTCGATCAGCACGTCGATCGTGTTCTCGTCGCAGCCGGAATGCTCGCCGCCCATGACGCCGGCGATCGACTCGACGCCGTCCTGATCCGATATGACGCACATTTCCGGCGTCAGTTCGTATTCGCGGCCGTCCAGCGCCAGAACCTTCTCGCCGTCACGCGCGCGGCGCACGACGAGATCGCCCTTGACCTTGGCTGCGTCGAAGACGTGAAGCGGACGGCCGCGGTCGAAGGTGATGTAGTTGGTGATGTCGACCAGGGCATTGATCGGCCTGAGTCCGATGGCGAGCAGGCGCTGCTGCATCCATTTGGGCGACGGCCCGTTCTTCACGCCGCGCACCAGCCGCAACGCGAAGCCATGGCAGAGCGACGGCGTGTCCCCGAAATCGAGCGTCACCGCCACCGGCGTCCTGCCCTTGCCCGGCACAGTCTCGACCGGCGGCGTCTTCAGCCGGCCAAGCCCGCTCGCGGCCAGATCGCGGGCGATGCCGTGGACGCCGGTCGCATCGGGACGGTTGGGGGTGAGATTGATCTCGATGACAGGATCGTCAAGCTTCGCCCAGGCGGCGAAAGGCTGCCCGACCGGCGCATCGGCCGGAAGGTCGATGATGCCGTCATGCTCCTCGGAAAGCTCGAGCTCGCGCTCCGAGCACATCATGCCGTGGCTCTCCACGCCCCGGATCTTGCCGACCGAAAGCGTCACGTCGATCCCCGGGACATAGGTGCCTGGAGCGGCGAAGGCGCCGACGAGGCCGGCCCGTGCATTGGGCGCGCCGCAGACGACCTGGATCGGCTTGCCGTCGCCGGTGTCGACAGTGAGCACCTGAAGCTTGTCGGCGTCGGGATGACGCGCCGCCGTCAGCACCTTGGCGATAACGAAGGGCTTGAGACCGGACTTGTCGTCGACGGCTTCGACTTCGAGCCCGATTGCGGTCAGGCGCTCGACGATCTCGTCGAGCGACGCGTCGGTCTCGAGATGGTCCTTCAACCAGGAGAGGGTCAGTTTCATCAGGCTATCCTCCGGAAGTCTTCCGGTTTTCTCGATTGGGTTGCGGCGATGCTCAGGAGCCGCGACAGGATGTTGGCATAGCCGCGCGCATCGTCGATCGCGCGATGGGTGTGTTCGACATGACCGAGCCAGTCCGGCGGAAAGTCGTTCTTCAGCCAGTCCCCGTAAGGCCAGCCGAAGAGACCACCCATGAAGCTCGGAAGGTCGATGCCCGGGCCGTCGAACAGCTTGGGCCCGGGGAAGGGGCTGCTGAGCAGGCGGATCCCGAGGAAAGTCTTGAGATACTCGTCGATCCAGGCGCCGTCGAAGATCAGCGGCCGCGCCACGAAGACGCGCGGTCCCGGCAGGCCCTCGACCCAGCCAGCGAAACGCCGCATCTCGGCTTCGGCCGGACGGGGGTCGGTCGTCGCCGCCCTGAACGCCTCCGGATATCCCGCCCACCATGCCGTGGTCTCAAGGTTGGGACTGCGATCGGGACGAGGGGCGAGCACCGCCTCGAACTCTCCGACAATCGCTGCCGAACCGTCCACCGCGACGGAGGCGAAGCTCAGCATCGAGTTCGACTGCGGGTCCGGGCCATCGGCTTCGATATCGGTCACCACATAGGTCGGCTGGCTTCCGGTCATGGTGCTACGGCCTCGGCACGCTGGTCGACAGATGCCTGGGCAGTCCGTCGGGCATATGCACGAAGGGGAGTTGCTCGCGCACCCAGGCATGCTGCGTCGGCTTGTAGTAGGCGGCCATGTCCATGACACCCAGCATGAAGTAGATGCGGTCGGCGAGCCGTTTGTCGGTATAGGCGATCGGCGAGCCGCAGGTGCCGCAGAAGCTGCGCGTCACCGGTCCGTTGGTGTAGCGGCGCAAAGTATCGCCGGCGATGACCACGGCATCCGCCATGAAGCCGACGAAGGCAGAGACCGGCGCGCCCGACGCCTTGCGGCAGTCAGTGCAGTGGCAATAGCTGATGTGGTTGGGGTCGGCCGAAGTCTCGAACCGCACGCCACCGCAGCGGCAACCGCCGGAATGCAGCGCCGTCATGTACTGAGGCCTCCGAACAAGGTCGGCATGTCGAGCGGCCGGAAGCCGTAATGCGACAGCCAGCGCACATCCGCGTCGAAGAAGGCGCGCAGATCGGGCATGCCGTATTTCAGCATGGCGATGCGGTCGATGCCCATGCCCCAGGCGAAGCCCTGATACTCGTCGGGATCGAGGCCGCCGTAACGCAGCACGTTGGGATGGACCATGCCGCAGCCGAGGATCTCCATCCAGTCGGAACCCTCGCCGAAGCGCACCTCGCCCGGCCGCGAACGGTCGCACTGGATATCGACCTCGAGGCTCGGCTCGGTGAAGGGGAAGAAGCTCGGCCGGAACCGCATCTTCACCGACGGTACTTCGAAGAAGGCCTTGCAGAACTCTTCAAGCACCCACTTCATATTGGCGACATTGGCCGTCTTGTCGATCACCAGCCCTTCGACCTGATGAAACATCGGCGAATGGGTGGCGTCCGAATCCTGCCGGTAGGTCTTGCCCGGGATGACGATGCGGATCGGCGGCTTCTGCGCTTCCATGGTGCGGATCTGGACCGGCGAGGTGTGGGTGCGCAGGACCTTGCGCTCGCCCTTCTCGTCCGGCTGGAAGAAGAAGGTGTCGTGCATCTCGCGCGCCGGATGGCCCTCGGGGAAGTTCAGCGCGGTGAAATTGTAATAGTCGGTCTCGATGTCAGGGCCTTCGGCGATGGCGAAGCCAAGATCGCCGAAGATCGCCGCGATCTCGTCGATGACCTGGCTGATCGGATGGATGCGGCCCCGCTCGCCCGGCGACTGGCGCACCGGCAGGGTAACGTCGACCTTCTCCGCCGCGAGCCGTGCGGCAATCGCGACATCCTTCAGTTCCGCCCTGCGGGCCGAGAGCGCCTCGGCGACGCGGTTCTTGAGACCGTTGATGGCCGGGCCCTTGACCTGGCGCTCCTCGGGGCTCATCGCGCCCAGCGTCTTCAGAAGCTCCGAGATCGAGCCCTTCTTGCCGAGCGCAGAAACCCGCACGGCCTCGATCGCCTGCTCGTCCGACGCCGCTGCAATGTCGGCGACCAGCGCATCTTCAAGCGCGTTCAGATTGGTGCTTGCGTCGTTCACGATCAAACCCACTTCGTTCCTGCGTCGTCACCGCACCGGTGACCGGTCAAAGAAAAACCCGCGCCGGCCCTGCCAGCGCGGGTTTCCCAAATCAGAATTTCGAAAGCTTGGGAAGCGCTGGTCTTAGGCGACAGCGCTTTCAAAAGCATTCGGGGTGGTGTTCTTGAGATATTCGAGCGCGACCTTGGCCTTGGCGACCAGGACGGCGAAAGCCTGCGGCTCATGGATCGCCATGTCGGACAGGACCTTGCGGTCGATCTGGATGCCGGCCTTGTTCAGTCCGTCGATGAAGCGGCCATAGGTCAGCCCCTGCTCATGGACGGCGGCGTTGATGCGCTGGATCCAAAGGGCGCGGAACGAACGCTTGCGGTTCTTGCGGTCGCGATAGGCATACTGCTTCGACCGCTCCACCGCCTGCTTGGCGATGCGGATCGTGTTCTTGCGGCGGCCGTAGAAACCCTTGGCGGCTTTCAGGACCTTCTTGTGCTTGGCGTGGGCGGTTACGCCTCTTTTGACGCGTGCCATGTCATGATCTCCTTAAACGCTGTCCAGGCAGGGCTCAGAGGCCGCCGCCGTTGGGAAGAAAATTCTTGATGACCTTCCTGGCATCCGGCTCGGCCAGAACCATCGTGCCGCGGGCATCGCGAATGAACTTGTTGGTGCGCTTGATCATGCCATGGCGCTTGCCGGCGGCCTGCGCCTTGACGTTGCCGTTGGCGGTGATCTTGAACCGCTTCTTGGCAGCCGATTTGGTCTTCATCTTGGGCATTTTGCTACTCCTTCGACGGGTCCGGCGCCTTCGGCGACCACCCCTTGTTGTTGTTTCCGGACCGACCAAAGTCCGGAAAGCAAGAGAAACCGCCACGGCATGCCCTGCCGGGCGGCTTTTTTGGAACGCGGCCTTATAGCGGCGAGTCTGCGAAAGCGCAACTGCCTTGCCAAGACACATCGGACGCCCGGCCACGGAGGCCGGCGTCCGGTGTGGAAGCCGCCATGAGATCCGCTCAGCGGGGGGCCAGCACCATCATCATCTGGCGGCCCTCGAGCTTCGGCTCGGCCTCGACCTTGGCGATCGTGGCGACCTCTTCACGGACCTTGTTCAGGAGCTGCATGCCGAGCTCCATATGCGCCATCTCCCGGCCCCGGAAGCGCAGCGTCAGCTTGACCTTGTCGCCTTCCTCGAAGAACCGGCGGACCGCCTTCATCTTCACGTCATAGTCATGCGTGTCGATGTTGGGGCGCATCTTGATCTCCTTGATCTCGATGACCTTCTGGTTCTTGCGCGCCTCGGCCGCCTTCTTCTGGTTGGCGTATTTCAGCTTGCCGAGATCGAGGATCTTGACGACGGGCGGCGTTGCGTTCGGAGAGATCTCGACAAGGTCGAGCCCTGCCTCTTCGGCCGCCAGCAGTGCTTCGTTGATCGAAACATCGCCGCGATTGTTGCCGGTCTCGTCGATGAGCTGAACCCGGGGAACCCGGATGTCCCTGTTTGCGCGCGGGCCGTCCTTGGTAGGCGCCGCGGCTTTGAATGGCCTGCGAATGGTCGTGGTCTCCTTGAGCCGTTGACGAAAATTGTGTCGGTCGCGCCTATGTCGTGCGGGCGCGGCGCAAGTCAATAGCACAGCAAACAGAATAAATCACCCGAAACCGCACGCGGGACCGCAACGTCGCCCGGCTCTTTCCGCGCGATGCCGCCTATGCCAAAAGGCGTATCGACCGAGAGGGCATGATGACGAAAGAACTGAAGACCTGCATCGAGGTGGCCGGCAACCGGATCGAGGTGCGCCATCGTCCCGGCCGCCCGGCGGGCGCGGTCTGGCTTGGCGGCTTCCGCTCCGACATGGTCGGCACCAAGGCCGAAAGGCTCGACCAGTGGGCTGCCGAGACCGGCCACGCCTATCTGCGCCACGACTATTCGGGCCACGGCACGTCGGGCGGTTCGTTCCGGGACGGCACGATCTCGCGATGGCTCGACGAGAGCCTCGCCGTTTTCCGCCGCTTCACGACCGGCCCACAGGTGCTGGTCGGCTCGTCCATGGGGGCGTGGATCGCGCTGCGCATGACGGCCGAGCTCGGAAAGGCCGGCGAGGGCGACCGTGTCGGCGGGATGGTGCTGCTCGCGCCGGCGCCCGACTTCACGAGCGAGCTGATGGAGCCGCAACTGACGGCCGAGCACCGGCGCTCGCTCGCCGAGCGCGGCTATTTCGAGGAGCCGTCGGAATATTCGCCGGAGCCCAATATCTACACCCGCGCGCTGTTCGAGGACGGCGCGGCCAACCGGGTCATGACCGGGCCGATCGACACGCATTGCCATGTCCACATCCTGCAAGGTCTCGCCGACCCCGATGTCCCGCATCGGCATGCGCTGAAGCTGGTCGGGCTGCTGCCGGCCGACGATGTGACGCTGTCGCTGATTCCGGGCGGCGACCACCGCCTGTCGCGGCCTCAGGATCTCGACCTCCTCGTCAAGACGGTCGCGGCGATGGTCGAACAGGCAGCCTGAAGTGCGCGCATCGATCCCCGTCTCGGCCTTCGTCGCCGCGATCGTCGGCTTCGGCGGCACGCTCGCCGTGGTCGTCGCCGCAGCCGACGCGGTGGGTGCGACACAGGCCCAGACTGCGAGCGGGGTGACGGCGATCTGCCTGGCCATGGCGGTGGAGACGGGGTGGCTCTCCTGGCGCACCAGGATGCCCATCATCAGCGCCTGGTCGACCCCGGGCGCCGCGCTCGTCGCGGCGTCGAGCGGCTTCACCATGGCCGACGCCGTCGGCGCCTTCATCGTGGCAGCGCTTCTCCTGGTCGCCACGGGCCTGTTCCGGCCGCTGACCAAGCTGGTCTCGCGCATTCCTCCCTCGGTGGCGTCGGGCATGCTCGGCGGCATCCTTGTGAGCTTTGCCATCAATGCCGCGAAGACCGTGCCCGGCGACCCCTGGCTGATCCTGCCGCTCATTGCCGCCTTCTTCGTGATCCGCCTGTTCAATCCCGCGCTATCGGTGCTCGCGGTGCTGGTCGGCGGCGGGGCGGCCGCCTTCCTGACCGGCCGCATCGGCGGCCTGCCCGCCCCGGAACTCTCGACGCTGACCTTGACCATGCCCGAATTCTCGGTCGGAGCGACGGTCGGCCTCGCGATCCCGCTCTATCTCGTCACCATGGCGTCGCAGAACCTTTCCGGCCTCGCCGTGCTGCGCGCAGCCGGCTACCATCCGGACGCGGGGCCGCTGATCGGCGTCACCGGGCTCTTGTCGCTGCTATCGGCACCGTTCGGCGCGCTGACCAGCAATCTCGCCGCGATCTCGGCCGCGATCTGCACCGGCCCCGACGCGCATCCGGACCCCGCCGAACGCTGGAAGACGGGTCCCTTCTACGCTCTCGCCTATCTGGTCTTCGCCATATTCGGTGCATCGCTCGTGGCGATCCTGGCGGTGCTTCCGCAACACCTGATCGTGCTGGTCGCCGGCCTCGCCTTGATGGCGCCGCTCGCCAATGCGCTGTCGATCGCGCTCGGCGACGAGCGGCAGCGCATGGCGGCGACCACCGCCTTCGCCGTCACCGCTTCGGGCCTCGCCCTATTCGGCGTCGGCGCAGCCTTCTGGGGCCTGGTCGCAGGGCTGGCCGTGCTCGCCCTCGACGCCTTCAGAAAACGCTAGCGTATCTGGCTCGAGCGTGGCATCGGCTTCGAGGAAAATCCGATGCTGCAGCAAATGGATAGAGCTGCAGCAGCAATTCTGTCAGCGCTCAGGTTGCTCCCGATATCGCGACTGCTTGTCGGGTTTTGCCCAAAACCATCTTGAATCGCCATTTTTCCCTTCCCATGTCGAGTGGAGCAGCCGGAATCGGTTGCCCCCAACGGAAGGAACGGGAGAAGATGAACACGACTGCACTGATCCGTCCGGCGTGGACGCCGGCGACCATCGCGCTGATGGTGATCGGCTTCATGGTGTTCTGGCCGCTCGGCCTCGCCATGCTCGCCTATATCATCTGGGGCGACCGGCTCGACGGCTTCAAGCGCGACGTAAACCGCGCCACGGACGGCATTTTCGCCGGCTGCCGCGGGCGCCACGGCCATCATCGCAGCTATGGCCGCACCGGCAACGTGGCCTTCGACGACTGGCGCGAGAAGGAACTCGAGCGTCTCGCCGAAGAGCGCCGCAAGCTCGACGAGACGCTGAACGAGTTCGACGAATATATGCGCGAGCTGCGCCGCGCCAAGGACCAGGAAGAGTTCGACCGCTTCATGGCCAATCGCTCGAAGACGACGCCCGCGCCCACCCAGAACACGGGCAAGCGCAAGGGTTCTTCGTCGGGCCTGCTCGACGAAGTCTGAGACAGGATCCATCAACGGCAGAATCGGCGCCGGCAACGGCGCCGTTTTTCATCGGGAGAATACGCACCGGCATTCCACCCTCGCCTGACACCACGAATCAGTGTTTTCTCCACCCATGCCCTTCGCATTCCTGAAACGCCTGCAGACGCCGAGGCCCGTGCCCGTGCAAGAACGGATGCATGAGGTCGCCGGCCGCACGCTGCCGCTCAGGATCGTCGAGAACGACCGCGCCCGCCGCCTGACGCTGCGTATCGACAGCGGCGGCCGGGGCCTTCGGATCACCATTCCGCCCGGCGTCGCCGCCCGCGACGTCGAACGTTTCCTCGACCGCCACCAGGGCTGGCTGGAACAGCGCTTGGCCAAGGTGCCTGACCGGCCGCAGGTGCGTCCCGGCATCAAGATCCCGCTGCGCGGCGTGGCGCACCGCATCGTGCACGAACCCGGCACGCGCGGCAGCGTCAGCATCGACCGCGACGAGACGGGACCGCTGCTCGTCGTCCATGGCGACCGCCGGCATCTGCCGCGGCGGCTGGCCGATTTCCTGAAGCGCGAGGCCAAGCGCGATATCGAGGCGCTGGTCGCGAAGCACACGACAACCATCGGCAAGCGGGCCAAGGCGGTGCGCTTCCGTGACACCTCGAGCCGCTGGGGCTCGTGCACCTCGGACGGCACGCTCTCCTTCTCCTGGCGCATCATGATGGCACCCGCACCCGTCATCGACTATCTCGTCGCCCATGAGGTCGCGCATCTCAAGGAGATGAACCACGGGCCGAAGTTCTGGAAGCTCTGCAAGGAACTCTGTCCCGACACCGAGCGCTGCCGGGACTGGCTGAAACGCAATGGCGGCGCGCTGCATGCGATACAGTTCGAGTGATGAGCGAATAGCGAGTAGCCAATAGCGAATAGGGGAAGAAGAGGATTGGCTGACAGGGCCGGCTAAGCAACCTCTCACGCGGCTCCCCTATTCGCTACTCACTATTCGCTATTCGCTCATTCCCTCTTTTCCTCGACTTCGCCGGCTTTTCGTGCCACTGCCAACGCCATGTCCATCGACGTCAAGATCTGCGGCCTCAAGACCGACGAAACGCTGCAAGCGGCGCTTGCCGCCGGCGCTTCGCATGTCGGCTTCATCTTCTTCCCCAAGAGCCCGCGCAACATCGCGCCCGAAGAGGCGGGACGGCTGCGGCAGGCGGCCAGCGGCAGGGCGAAAGCCGTTGCCGTGACCGTCGACGCCGACGATGCCGCGCTCGACGCGATCGTGGCCACCATGGCGCCCGACATGCTGCAGCTTCACGGCAAGGAGACGCCCGAACGGGCGGCGGCCGTGAAGGCACGCTATCGCCTGCCCGTCATGAAGGCCTTTTCCATCAGCACGCCCGATGATCTGCGGAAACCACGAGCCTTCGCCGGTATCGCCGACCGCTTCCTGTTCGATGCCAAGCCGCCGGCGGGATCGGAATTGCCCGGCGGCAACGGTGTTTCGTTCGACTGGCGCCTGCTCGCCGGCCTTGACGCTGAAGTCGATTACATGCTTTCGGGTGGGCTCAACGCCGCCAATATCGGCGACGCGCTCCGTCTCGCCAAGCCGCCCGGAATCGATATCTCCTCCGGTGTGGAAAGCGCTCCGGGCGTCAAGGATGTGGGGCTGATCACGGAATTCTTCCGGGCCGTTCGGACCGCGCAGGAGAAGAGCGCCGTATGAAGCCGCGCGGGAGGTCGTCTCCTTTCCCCTCGCGCACGCCCGCGGCCGCCGGAACCTTGCCGGGATGAGAGATTGAACTGCCCCGGGCAGCACAGGACAGAACGATGAACAAGCCCTTAGATCCGAATTCCTTCCGCACCGGCCCCGACGAGCAGGGCATGTTCGGCATCTTCGGCGGCCGCTTCGTGGCCGAGACGCTGATGCCGCTGATCCTCGACCTCGAACGGCACTGGAACGAAGCCAGGGACGACCCGGCCTTCCGCGCCGAGCTGCAGGCGCTGTCGACGTTTTATGCCGGCCGGCCCTCGAAGCTCTATTTCGCCGAGGGGCTGACCCGCCATCTGCGCGAGGTGTCCGCGGCCAAGGGCCGCGGGGGTGGCGCCAAGGTCTATTTCAAGCGCGAGGACCTGAACCACACCGGCTCGCACAAGATCAACAACTGCCTCGGCCAGATCCTCCTGGCCAAGCGCATGGGCAAGAAGCGCATCATCGCCGAGACGGGTGCGGGCCAGCACGGCGTCGCCTCGGCCACGGTCGCCGCCCGCTTCGGCTATCCTTGCGTGGTCTATATGGGCGCCACCGACGTCGAGCGGCAAAAACCCAACGTCTTCCGCATGAAGCTTTTGGGCGCCGAGGTGCGGCCGGTGTCGGCCGGCCACGGCACGCTGAAGGACGCCATGAACGAGGCGCTGCGCGACTGGGTGACCAATGTCGAGGACACCTATTATCTGATCGGCACCGCCGCCGGGCCGCATCCCTATCCGGAGCTGGTGCGCGACTTCCAGTCGGTGATCGGCACCGAGGCGCGGGCCCAGATCCTCGAGCAGGAGGGCCGCCTGCCCGACGTCGTCATCGCCGCCGTCGGCGGCGGCTCCAACGCCATCGGCATCTTCCATCCCTTCCTCGACGACCGCGGCGTCAGGATCGTCGGCGTCGAGGCCGGCGGCCGCGGTCTCGACGGCATCGAGCACTGCGCCTCGATGAATGCCGGGCGGCCGGGCGTGCTGCACGGCAACCGCACCTATCTGCTGCAGAACGACGACGGCCAGATCCTCGACGGCCATTCGATCTCGGCCGGCCTCGACTATCCCGGCGTCGGGCCCGAGCATGCCTGGCTGCGCGACAGCGGCCGCGTCGACTATGTGCCCATCCTCGACGACGAGGCGCTCGACGCCTTCCAGCTGACCACCAAGGTCGAAGGCATCATCCCGGCGCTGGAATCGGCCCATGCCATCGCCCATGCGGTCAAGCTCGCGCCCGCCATGGACAAGGACCGGATCGTCATCGTCAATTTGTCGGGCCGCGGCGACAAGGACGTGCATACGGTGGCCCAGATGATGGGCATGGAGATCTGATCATGACGACCCGCATCGACCGCCGCTTCGCAAAGCTCAAGGCCGAGGGCCGCCCGGCGCTGGTCACCTATTTCATGGGGGGCGACCCCGACTACGACACCTCGCTGTCGATCATGAAGGCGCTGCCCGGGGCCGGCAGCGACGTGATCGAGCTCGGCATGCCGTTCTCCGACCCGATGGCCGACGGCCCGGCGATCCAGGCGGCGGGGCTGCGGGCGCTGAAGGGCGGGCAGACGCTGGCCAGGACGCTGCAGCTCGCCCGCGAGTTCCGCAAGCACGACGCCGACACGCCCGTCATCATGATGGGCTACTACAACCCGATCTACAGCTACGGGGTCGAGCGCTTCGTGGCCGACGCGCTCGAAGCCGGCATCGACGGGCTGATCGTCGTCGACCTGCCGCCCGAGATGGACGAGGAGCTCTGCCTGCCCGCCCTCAGGGCCGGCTTGAACTTCATTAGGCTCGCGACCCCGACCACCGACGACCGCCGCCTGCCGACCGTGCTGCGCAACACCTCTGGTTTCGTCTATTATGTGTCGATGACCGGCATCACCGGCTCCGCACTGCCCGACACGACGAAGGTCGCCGACGCGGTCGACCGCATCAAGAGCCACACCGACTTGCCGGTCTGCGTCGGCTTCGGGGTCAAGACCGCCGAGCAGGCGCGGGTCATCGGCGGATCGGCAGACGGCGTGGTGGTGGGCACGGCGATCGTCAATGCGGTCGCCAATGTGCTCGGCCCCAGGGGCGAGAAGACGGCGGACCCGGCCGAGGCCGTGGCGACGCTGGTCAACGGGCTCGCCCAAGGCGTGCGCTCGGCCCGCCTTGCTTCGGCCCGATAGTTCGCCCATCTGTTTGGTACGGCCCGTCCCGGGCAGATGAGGCCTCGGCAAACTAGGCCCCGACAAACTAGGAATGACGCGATGAACTGGATCACCAACTTCGTCCGGCCGAAGATCAATTCGATGCTGGGCCGCCGCGAGATGCCGGAAAATCTCTGGATCAAGGATCCCGAGAGCGGCGAAATGGTCTTCCACAAGGACCTCGAGGAAAACCAGTTCGTCATCCCCTCCTCCGGCCATCACATGAAGATCGCCGCCAAGGAGCGGCTCAAATATTTCTTTGACGACGGCAGATACGAGGTCATCGAGAACCCCAAGGTGACCGTCGATCCGCTGAAGTTCCGCGACGAGAAACGCTACATCGACCGGCTGAAGGACGCCAAGGCCAAGACCGGCCTGGAAGACGCTATCCTCAACGCCACGGGCACCATCGAAGGCCTGCCCATCGTGGCGACCGTGCAGGACTTCGCCTTCATGGGCGGCTCGCTCGGCATGGCCGCCGGCGACGCCATTATCAGGGCGTTCGAGGTGGCGCTCGAGAAGAAGCGGCCGCTGGTGCTCTTTGCCGCCTCGGGCGGCGCGCGCATGCAGGAAGGCATCCTGTCGCTGATGCAGCTGCCGCGCACCACGGTCGGCGTCGACCGGCTGAAGGAGGCGGGCCTTCCCTATGTCGTGGTGCTCACCAATCCGACCACCGGCGGCGTCACAGCTTCCTACGCCATGCTGGGCGACGTCCACATCGCGGAGCCTGGCGCGCTCATCGGCTTCGCCGGCCCCCGCGTGATCGAGCAGACCATCCGCGAAAAGCTGCCCGAGGGCTTCCAGCGCTCCGAATATCTGATGGAGCACGGCATGGTCGACATGGTCGTCTCCCGCCTCGACCTGAAGGACACGATCGCCCGGCTCCTGAAGATCCTCCTGAAGACACCCGACGACGACGCGATCGAAGCGGAGGCGCCGCCGCCGTCCGTGCTATCGGCAGAAGCGCGGCCGCACGCCTGACGCCCGCCCCTCCGGCCGGCGCGCCTGAAGCGCGTCGCATGAAGAAGGATGCACGCGACCAGGTTCAGGTTCTTGGTTTAGCGCATGTCTTTTTCCCGAAGCCGCCGCACATTTTCGGGAGACATGCTTTGACGCCGCAGCAAGGTATGACCGTGACCGCCACAACCGCCGCCGATCTCGAAATAGAGCGCCTTATGGCGCTCCACCCGAAGGGTTTCGACCTTTCGCTGGAACGAATCACCCGGCTGTTGAGGCGGCTCGGCGACCCGCAGGACCGGCTACCTCCGGTGATCCATATCGCCGGCACCAACGGCAAGGGCTCGGCCGCGGCCTTCTCGCGGGCGCTGCTGGAGGCCGAAGGCAAGCGGGTGCATGTCCACACCTCGCCGCATCTGGTGAACTGGCATGAGCGCTACCGCATCGGCGCGCCTGATGGCGGGAGGCTGGTCGCCGACGACGTGCTCGCCGACGCGATCGCACGCGTGGCTGCAGCCAATAGCGGCGAGACGATCACCGTCTTCGAAGTGTTGACCGCCGTCACTTTCCTGCTCTTCGCGGAACATCCGGCCGATGCCGCCATCATCGAGGTCGGGCTGGGCGGCCGCTTCGACGCGACCAATGTCATCAGGAACCCGGCGGTCAGCTTGATCATGCCGATCTCGCTCGACCATCAGGCCTATCTCGGCGACAGGGTGGAACTGATCGCGGCGGAGAAGGCCGGCATCATCAAGCCGGACGCGCCCGTCGTCATCGGCGCGCAGGAATATGATGCGGCGCAGGACCTGCTGGTCGAGACCGCCGAGCGGCACGGCTGCCCGCTTTGGGTCTACGGACAGGACTTCCTCGCCTACGAGGAGAACAGACGCATGATCTATCAGGACGAGGAAGGCCTGATGGATCTGACACCGCCACGGCTGGCCGGCCGCCACCAGTTCGCCAATGCGGCGGCGGCGATCGCCGCGGTCAAGGCGGCGGGATTCGAGCTGAGCCATACGGCCGTCGACCGCGCCATGGTCACGGTCGAATGGCCCGGCCGCATGCAGCGGCTGCCGCAGGGTCGCCTGTCGGAGCTGGCTCCGACCGGCGCCGAGGTGTGGATCGACGGCGGTCACAATCCCGGCGCGGGCCTGGTCATCGCCGAGGCGCTGACGGAGCAGGAGGAGAAGTTCCCCCGGCCGCTCTTCCTCATTTCGGGCATGATCAACACCAAGGACCAGACCGGCTATTTCAGCGCCTTCCACGGCATGGCCCGCCACGTCTACACCGTTCCGGTGAGTGCCAGCGACACCGGGGTGCCCAATGCCGAGCTCGCGGCGCGCGCCGCGGAAGCCGGCCTGTCGGCCGAGCCCGTGAATTCGGTCGCCAATGCCCTCATGCTGCTGCGCGACACCTGGGATCCGTCGGAGACGCCGCCGCGCATCCTCATCGGCGGTTCGCTCTACCTGGTCGGGGCCGTGCTGGCGCAGAACGGCACGCCGCCGGTGTGAGGGGCTTACACCAATGGGGCCTGGATGTTGACACATCCAGGTAAGGTGGATGCTCAGGCATCCACCTTACCTCAGTCACCGGCGCGGCCCATCCGGGCCGCTTGGAGCGCCGCGCGTCCGTTTGGACGCGCAAAGGACGCTCCAGCACTTTGAGCCAACGCATCGTGCTTTCCGAAAATCGTGCACGATTTTCGGGCCGATGCGGTAGCTTTCGCGCCAACGGGCGTGGGCAACGCGGTCGCGCGCTCCAACGGTCGATCTTGTCGACCGTTGGTATTACTTCAGCTCGACCTCGATAAAGGTGTATTCGGCGCCGCTGGCGTTGACGACGTCGTGCTCGACGCCCGCGCTGCGGAAATATGGCACGCCCTGCTTCATGTCGGCGAAGGTCTCGCCCTGCTTTGTCACCAGCTTCAGGCGGCCGTCCATCAGCGGCACCACGACATAATCGTGGCCGTGCCGATGCCAACCGGTACTGGCGCCATCGGCGAAACGGTACTCCGTGACGATCACGCGGTCATTGTCGATGAGGACCTTTGCTTTTGCCGCTGTCGACATTATGGGCTCCTGGCTGGGGACTTTGCGCCGAGCAAAGCGGCGGAAAGCGGGCCGGACGAGTGCCAGGTGGCCTCATACCGATAGGCCTGGATGTCCAGGCCAGATGGATGCTCACGCATCCCCTTACCTCAGTCGCCGGCGCGGCCGATCCGGGCCCCCCGGCTTTCGCGCTACCGCATCGGCCCGAGAATCGGACACGATCTTCGGATAGCGGTGGCACTCAGTCGCAGAGGGTCCTTTGCGGGTCCAAGTGGACGCGCGGCGCTCAATCGCGCGCTCCGGCGGTCGATGAGATCGACCGCCGGTATAGTTCAATACGACCAGCAAAAAGCCCGGCGTGACGGCCGGGCTCGTGCATGGTGTGGAGCGGAGCGCGTCAGGCGACGGCGCCGTTGATCCAATGCGACAGGGCCGTCTTTGGCGCCGCGCCGACCTTCATATCGGCCACTTCGCCGCCCTTGAAGATCATCAGCGTGGGAATCGAGCGCACGCCGTACTGGGCGGCCAGCTCCGGATTCTCGTCGATATTGAGCTTGGCGACCTTCACCTTGCCGTCCAGCTCGGTCGAGATCTCCTCGAGCGCCGGGGCGATCATCTTGCAGGGTCCGCACCACTCGGCCCAGAAATCGACGACGACGGGCTCCTTCGCATCGAGCACGTCGGCCTGGAAGCTGTTCTTGTCGGTCTTGACGGTGGCCATGCTGGCATTCCTTTCGCGAGGATTCGTTCGCACAAGATGTGGTACGGGGAGAGCGAAGCTTCAAGCAGCCCTTGTGTCACGCCTGTGTGAGTCGGACAAGGGCCTCGTCCATCACGTCTTCCGGGACGGCGATCAGGCGCGGCGCCTCGGTGAAGACGAGGGCGGCGGCGATGCGTTTCCCGCGATAGATCGGCGCGAGCAGCGCCCGGTAGAGCGCGAGCTGGGCCACATAGCCCGGCGGCACCTCGGCGAGCGTGGAAGGGGCGGGCCGATTGGTCTTGTAGTCGGCGATCAGCACCGTCTCACAGATCACCGCCAGCCGGTCGATCTTGCCGGAGACAGCCCGCTCGGCTCCTCGCACCGAAAGCGTACCCATCAACGACACCTCGGCGCGCGAGCCCTGCGCGAAGATCGGAGCGAATTGGTCGTCCTCCAGGATCCGTGCCACCGAAGCCAGCGCCTGCTCCCCTTCTCCAGCGGGCCATTCCCGGCCGATACGGTCGAGATAGCGGCCTCCTGCGGCAAGCCGGTCGGCTGCGGGCAAGGAGGGCAGCATCTGCAGGAGCCGGTGGACGGCAAGGCCGCGCGCGATCGCGAAGGTGGGCTCGGCGGCCGCGTCGAGCACCGGCGACCGGCCCGATATCACTGCCTGACGCTCCTCCTCTATCAGGGCCGAAGCACCTGACGGCGCGAGCGGCCGCGGCAAGGCAGGGGCGGCAGGAAGCGGCTCGCGCAGCCTCTGCGGCAGAACGGCACCCGTCTGTTCCCGATCGCGCGGCACCGCGGCGTCGGTCGCAGCGGTTGTCGAGAGCGGTGTGATCCGGAACCGGTGAACTGCCTGGCCGGTCGCCGGCTCGATATGCTGTTCGGCCTCGTCGGCACCGACGAGCGCGCCGCTCACGATCGCGAGCCAGGTCATGGGACCGGGCGTGCGCTTGCCGTGATAGCCGCAGACGATCAACCGGTCTTCGGCGCGGGTCATGCCGACATAAAGAAGCCGGCGATACTCCTCCTCGGCCTTTTCCCTGGCCAGTGCGCCGGCTGTGCGCGAGAAGCTGTTGGCCACGTCGCTCGACGCGCGCCAGAGATAGCCGTCACCCTGCCAAATGCCGTTGCGCGGTGCGAACGGCATCAGCCGCGGCAGGTGCTGTTCGCTGAAGGCCGCACTGCCGCTGTCGACCAAGAAGACCACCGCCGCCTCCAGGCCCTTGGAGGCATGGACCGTCATGATGCGGACCTCGTCGCGGGTCTGGTCCATCTCGCGCTTGATCTCCGGGCCGGCGCTCTCCAGCGTGGCAAGGAAGGCTTCGAGCCCGGGCAGCCCGGTGCGCTCCTGGGCGAGGCAGAAGTTCAGGAACTCGTCGAGGATGTCACCCGCCTCGTGACCGAGCCTGGCGATCATCCTGCTTCTGACGCCATCGCGGCCGAGCACGCCGGCATAGAATTCGAAGACCGGCCGGAAGGCGGCCGCGGTCGCCCATTCGTCCAGCCGGGACGCGACGTCAGCGAATGACGGGTCCTCGCGTCCGGCCCGCAGCAGGGAGGCGTGGAGCGACACGCCCTTGCCGCGGCCCCAGGAAAGGCCAAACAGCGCGTCCTCGGACAGGCCGAAGATCGGGCTGCGCAGCAGCGCGGCAAGCGAGAGATCGTCTTCCGGCTGCAGCACGAACCGGCCGAGCGCGATCAGGTCCTTGACGGCGATGTGGCCCGGCAGGCTCAACCGGTCGGCGCCGGCTACGGGAATGCCGCGGCTCTTCAGCGCTCGCGACAGAGCGTGGACGAACCGGTCGCGCTTGCGCACCAGCACCATCACGTCGCCAGGCGCCAGGCGCTTGCCCGTACCTTCGATGCGTTCGCCTCTCTGCAGCCAGCCCTGGATGGTCCTGGCGACATTCTCCGCGACTTTGACCGACGGCGCACTGGCATGGTCGACCGGCTGGGTCCAGTCGTCAGGCTCCTCGACCGTATCGGCTCCGATCGGCGGCCAGACCTCGACATAGCCAGGTGCGTTATGACGGATCGCCTTGTGGTCGATCTCCTCGGTGTCGCGGGTCAGACCCTTGCGGATGTCGGGACGCTCGAAGACGCGGTCGACCGCGGCCAGCACGTCGCCGGTCGAGCGGAAGGACCAGGTGAGCCGCACCTGCTCGAAATTGCCCGCCGCAGCCCGCACCTTTTCCGAAAAGGCATGGCCGCTTTCGGCGAAGGCGGCCGGGTCGGCACCCTGGAAGGAGTAGATCGACTGCTTCTCGTCGCCGACCGCGAAGACAGTTCGATCCACGCCCTCACGCGATCCATAGCCGGCAAAGAACTCTTCCGCGAGACGGCGCACGACCTCCCACTGATGCGGGCTGGTGTCCTGCGCTTCGTCGATGAGGATGTGGTCGATGCCCTGGTCGAGCTTGTACTGGACCCAGGGGCCGGCATCCCGGCGGGCGAGGAGCCGCACCGTGCGCATGATGAGATCGTTGAAATCCAGGAAGCCGCGCGCATTCTTCAGGTGCTCATAGCGCGCGATCAGCCAATCGGCGACGACGAGCGCTGCCCGGGTGCCCTCCAGCATACGGAAGAGAGCCAGGCGCTCACGCGCCGCCACGATAGCACCGGCGGCCGCCGAGTAGCGATCGGCGAGATCGGGCAAGCGATCATGGAGCGCCCTCTTGAATGTCTTCACGGGATCGTAGGGATCGCCGTCCGTCTTCAGGAAGCCGGCCGCGAGCAGGGCAAGCCGCCTGACGGAATCGTGCTCGGCAAAGGCGCGGTCGGCGTTGGGAACGATGGCGCCCAGCACCTTGCGGGCATCGACCGCCTCCGCCGCCTCGCGAAATTCGGCATACTGCTCCAGCGAGAAACCGGGCAGAGGCCACACATCAGCAGCGACGCCGGCGGCGGTGTCGTGCCTGTCGAATTCGAACTCCTCGAACAGAGCCGCATAATTGCCGCCGATCTGGTCAATCAGCTTGCGCAATCCGTCACGTTTCGAAACGATCTCGGCGAGCAGCGCATCGAGGCCCCATTCTCCGCCACGTTCGAGCACCGTGGCGAAGGCTTCGGCGAGGCTTTCGTTTTGAGGGCCGGCGGCACCGCTGATCATGTCGCGGCGCGCCTCGGCAAAAAGTGCTGCTTCCATCTGGCTGTCGAGCATCTCGAAATGCCCGGCGATGTTGGCCTCGAGCGGGAACTGGTGAAGCACCGCCTCGCAGAAGGCATGGATCGTCTGGATCTTCAGGCCCCCGGGCGTTTCCAGCGCCTCGGCGAAGAGGCGGCGCGCCCGCAGCAGCCGGTCACGTGTGGGCGTCCTGCCTTCGACCTTGGAGATCTGCGCAGCGAGGCTCGCCTCATCGAGCACGGCCCAGGCGGCGAGGTCGCGGAACACGCGGTTCGCCATGTTGGCCGCCGCGGCCCGCGTATAGGTCAGGCAGAGGATCTTGGAAGGATCGGTTCCTTCCAGCAGCAGACGGATCACACGCTGCGACAGGACATGCGTCTTGCCGGAACCGGCATTGGCGGACACCCAGACCGAGTAGCGAGGGTCCGCGGCAATCGCCTGCCGCTCGGCCGTCTCCTGCGGGATGGGGTAGGCCTTCTTCACGATGCCTCTCCGCCGTCGGAACCGTCGTCTCCACCGGCCGACCATTCCAGCACACGCGCCAGATGATCATAGTCGCCGTCGGTCTCGCCCTCGCGGAAGGGCAGGGCCCGGGAGAGATAGCCCGTGGCCGGACTGTTGTAGTATTCGAAGAGCTTTTCCATTCGCTGCCAGGCGTCGTTGGCAAGGTCGTCGGCCGTGCGCAGCTGCTTGTGGAATTCCAGGATCGACTCCTCCTCGACCTCGCCATTGGGCTTCAGCCTGACATAAGCGAGGCGGGAAGGGGTTCTCTTGCCGAGGGAAACGAAGGCGCCACGCAATAGAAGCCCGGCCTCCAAAGCGAGCTGCGGCGCAAGCAATGTGTGGGCCTGGCCGCGCGACGGCGACATGCCGGTCTTGTAGTCGAGTATGTCGGCGAAGCCGGCGGCGAGAAGGTCGATGCGGTCCGCGTAGCCGGAAAGCGTGACACCGCTCGCGCCAACCACCAGCGGCTCGGCCCTCACCTCCGAATGCCGCGCCGTCGTCTGGTCACCCCGGCCGCGTTCCCACGCGACGATATTGCCGGCCATGGCCAGGAATCGCGGCCACCAGACAGCCTCGACATCGGGAGGAAGCGCTGCCTCACTGAAAGCCGCCCGGCCGCAGGCGAGCAGGCGCTCGGTCGCATCGGCCGCATAGGGATCGGCGCCGGAAGCAACGAAGCGGTGCAGGATCTCGTGGAACAGCGTGCCGCGTTCGGCCGCACCAGGATCCCGCACCAATGGTTCGACCGGGAAAAGATCGAGCACCCAGCGCGCATAGACGGCGTAGGGGTCGCGGCGCAGCGTCTCGATCTCGGTCACCGAGAAGCGGCGCGGCCGCGCTTCGAGCGGCGGCGCATGGCTCGGCCTGGGCGCGTAGGCCTGCCGAGGCCCCTCGTCGATCTGTCTGGCGTAGGAAAGATAGTCCTGGCCGCGTCGCCGCAACGCCTCGGCCAGTTCCGGCCCGGCATAGGTGAGCAGCCTCTGCAACCATCGCGACGCGACCGCCGGCGCATCGCCGGCACGGGCCGCACGCGTCAGGATCACCCTTTCGGTGCCCATCGCCATCATGAAGTCGTGCGCGGCCTGGCCGATGCGGCGTTCCGGCGGCTCGAGCGTGAGGCCCGTCTTCATCATCCGCGACATGAACCGGTCGGCCTCTGCCCGGCGCGGCCAGGAACCCTCGTTGAGCCCACCCAGGACCAGTGTGTCGACCGCCTGGAGACGCGCTTCCAGCGCGCCCCAGATCGACACCCGGCCATCGCCGCCGGCGGCGGGCTTCACGACCTCGGGCGCGACCAGCGCCACCATGACGTCGGGCCATTCGTCGGCGGCGAGCTCGAAGGCGGCGTCGGCGGAAAGCAGCGACCGCAGAAGGGCAGCGAACTTGTCGCCGGCATCGCCCGCATAAAGCGCGGAGACGTCGCCGGACGCGCTACGGGCCAGACCCTCCATCGCGACGATGGTCGTCCGCAGGAGTTCGGCGAGCGTCGCCGACGGCTGGCCGCGCTGCGCGACGAGGGGCGCAAGCACGATAGAAAGCCGGCTAAGTAGCTCTTGCGCTTCCGCCATGCGACGCGCCGACATTCGGTCATACCAGAACGGCTTGCGGCCGTCGCCGGCGAGCTGGCCGAGGCGATACCGGAACGCATCCGCCAGCGTGGCAATGTCAGGACGGCCGGTTCCGCCGCGCAAGGCAACCAGCTCGATCGTCTCGGCGGCACGCCGCACCGTGGCGCGTTCGAGGCCGAGACCGAGCAGGGGATGTTTCAGCAGGGACAGGACGGGCACCGGATCGCCCGGCCGGAACACAGCTTGCAGCATGAGGCCGGCCAGCGTGGCCGGCGCCGTCTGGACCAGCGGGGTGCCGCCCGAATCGTCGGCGCGTATGCCGAAGCGCAGCAGTTCGGTCGAGACGCGCCGCGCCAGGTTGCGGTCGGCGGTGACGAGTGCGGCCGTCTTTCCCGGCTGCTCGACAGCCAGCCGCAAGGCGATGGCCACCGCGATCGCCTCGTCGCGCTCATTGGCGGCTTCGAGCAGGGTTATGCCCGCGAGGGCCGCTTCGGCTTCCTCGCCGCGCAAAGCGTCGCGGGCTTCGGCCCAGAGATCGGTGGTTTCGGCCGGCCGCAAGGCCTGGCTGAGGATCGCCGCGCGCAGCCCCAGCCGTGACCCGGGCTGGCCGATCTCCTCGACCTCGTCGCGCGCCACGCCGATCTTGTCGGCGAGCTTGGCCAAGCCATATTGAGGATGGCCGAACACCGAGGGCTTCGGCGTCGCACCGCGCAGCAGAGACCAGGATCTTTCGTCGAGCCGCTTGTCGAGGCCCGGCAGCACCACGGCTCCGCCTGGCAGCCTGGAGATCACCGACAACAACTCGGCCGTCGCGGGGATCGAACCGGTGGAGCCGGCAGCCACCACCGGCCCGGTGGGCGGGTTGCGTTCCAGCCGTCTCGCCTCGGCTCGTATCTGCGCATCACGATGCGCGGCCGGATTCGAGCGGTCGCGCTCGGCGAGCGCCTGCGGCCAGGCCGTCGTGACAATTTCCAGGAAGTTCAGAGTCACCTGCCACCAGCCGGCGAGATTGCCCGACACCAATTCGCCCAGTCGGCCCCAGTCCGCACCTTCCGTCTCGATCTCGTCCATCAGGACGGCAAGATCGCGCGCGAGCCAGACCGAGTCGGCCGAGGAGGCCGGCACGATCACGTCCTCCGCGTAGAGGGCGGCGACATGCGCGGGAAGCTTGCGTTTCCAGGCGCGCACCAGCGGGGCGAGCAGCAGCAGGCGCTCGATCGGAGCGATCGGCGGCGGCAGGGTCATGTCGTCCGCACCGGTCCCTTCGAACGCGGCCTCGTCCTCGTCGAATTCGCCGAGCGCGCGGATAACGGGAAGGATCGCCGACCGGCCGCCGGCGAGGTCGACAAAGGCACTCCTCAGCTCTCGCGCCGCACGCCGGGTCGGAACATAGATGGTGGCGTCGGCGAGCTTCAGCGGGTCGCCGTCGAAGCGGAAACCGGGAACCAGCTCTCCCGACATCAGCGCCTCGGCGAGCGTCGGCAGAAATCGAACACCCGGCGGGATCGAAAAGACCTTCGGCCTCATCGTCCTTCGGCCAGAGCCTTCGCCACGGCTGCTTCGGCCTGCGCAATGGCCTCAGGCGTTCCGACCGTGATCCAACGGCCATCCATCCGGTGGCCGAACAACCGACCGGCGGCGATCGCACGGTCGAAATAAAGGTTGAGGGAATGCGGCTCGGCATTCGCACCCGCAAAGATGCGCGGGTGCACGATCGCCGCGCCGGCATAGATCAGCCCTTCGGGTGCGCCGCCCGACCGCGCGAGGCGCCCGTCCAGGCCGAGCAGGAAATCGCTCTTGCCGGAATGGCCCGTCGCCGACTGAAAATCCGCAAGCATGATCAGAATATCCATCGCGGCCGCATCCCAGGCAAGGGCGAGCGACGCGAGGTTCGATTGCGACCTGTCGATCCAGAAGGTGTCGGCATTCAGGATGAAGAAGGGCGAAGGTCCGAGGAGCGGCAACGCCTTGACGACGCCGCCGGCGGAATCGAGCAGACGGCCACTTTCGTCGGAGACCGTGACCTTGGGCCGAGACCGGCCGGCGAGATGGGCCACGACCTGTTCGGGAAAGTGATGGACATTGACCACCGCGCGCTCGACCCCGGCCGCAACGAGGCTGTCCAGGCCCCAGTCGAGAAGCGTTTTGCCCGCGATCCGCACCAGCGGCTTGGGAATGGTCTCGGTGATCGGCCGCATGCGCTTGCCGAGGCCGGCGGCGAGCACCATCGCGATATCGGGCAAGCTCCCGGCCGTCATGATTTCGGTTCCTCGACGAGACCGGTCCTGTGGTAGAAGTCGCGGACTTCGGCCAGCGCCGGGTGACCGAGCGTGCGCCTGACATAGTCGCGGATGCGCGGCAGATGCCGCAGATAGAGCGGCTTGCCGTCGCGGCGGTCGAGCCGCACGAAGATGCCGAGTATCTTCGAGTTCCGCTGCGCGCCCATGATCGCATAGGCCTCGTCGAAGGCCGCGCGGTCGAAAGGAGCCGCGGCGGACGCGCTGTCGCGTGCCGTGACGGACGCAGCGAGCCGCGCCGTGACGGACGCAGCGAGCCGCGCCGTGACGGACGCAGCGAGCCGCGCCGTGACATAAGCGTCGACGGTCGCCTTCTCGATATCGGGCGGAATGGTGACGCGCGCATCGAGCGCCAGCGAGGCGACATCATAGGCGGCCGGTCCGATCAGGGCATCCTGGAAGTCGATGATGCCCAGCCGATCGTGCCCTTCGCGTTCCGCCCGCCAGATGATGTTCGGCGAATGGAAGTCGCGCATCATGAGGCTCGTCTCCTTGCCGGCAAGCCGGTCGAAGGCCGCGCTCCAGGCATCGCGGAAACCCTCGACATCGGCTTCGCTCGCCGGACGACCCGTCACGAAGGGCAGGTACCAGTCGATCAGAAGCTCTGCCTCGATCATCATCGCGCCGCGATCGAATGGCGGGATCACATGCTCCACGCCGGGGGCCGCCTCGGCGCGATCCGGCCAGTTCCTTTCATGCATGAAGGCGAGCAGCCGGGCCGCCGCCTCGTAGCGCTCGCGTATCGGCGCACCCTGGGCGTCGAGGAAACTGCCCGAACCGAGATTCTCGATCAGCAGGAAGCCCTGATCGAGATCCCCCGCATATATCTCCGGCACCGAGACGCCGGCGTCCCGCAGCAGCCGGGCGACGGCGACGAAGGCATGGACCGACTGCGCGCTGCGGGCGATCACCGCATAGGGCTTGTCGTCGCGCACGGCCGGACCGAGCACCAGGCGAGGGGAATTCATCAGCACGCGGTCGGGACGGCCGGGAAGGCTCACGGTCTCATAGGAGCGGGCCGAGGCGTCCCCGACGAGGTGGCTGCGGCTGGCTCCGTGCCAGCCAGAGCGATCGAGGAAATCGCGGATCGACAGCGAGCGGCCGATGCGTCCGACCGCGCCGTCCGGCCCCCTGATCCTGGCGACACGCCCCGCGCCGGCGTCGGCGAGCTCGACGACGACCATGTCGGTTGGCAGGCGGTCACCGGCCTTTTCCGGCCATTCTACCAGCGCGACGCCGGCGGCCAGGGCCTCGTCGAAACCGAGTTCGTCGAGTTCATCGGGTGCCGCGAGCCGATAGAGGTCGAAATGCTGGACGGGTATTCGCGTGTCGTAGGCCTGCACCAGGGTGAAGGTCGGGCTCGGGACCTCCAGGTCCGGATCGCCGGCCAGCGCGCGGATCAGGCCTCGCGCCAACGTGGTCTTGCCGGCGCCGAGATCTCCACGCAGGGCAATGGCATCGCCGTGCCGCAGGGCGGCCGCGATATCCCCGCCGAGGCGAGTCGTCGCCTGCTCATCGGGAAGACGGCGTTCGAGGACGGCCATGCCGACTGTTACTCCGCCGCGACCTTGACACCCGACGGCGCGAGGGGGAAGCGGCAAATGACGGTGGTGCCGCGCCCGCTGCCTGTATCGATCGCGACCGTGCCGCCATGCAGCTCGACGAAACTCTTGACGATCGACAGGCCGAGGCCGGCCCCGCGGCGGCGCCCGCCATTGCTGTGGGTCTCGAAACGCCGGAACACGGTGTCCAGGACCTCCGGCGACATGCCGGGCCCGTCGTCATGCACGGCGAACTCGATCGAGCCGCCGGCCATCCTGCAGGAAAGCGTGATGGTGCCGCCCTCCGGCGCATAGTTGGCCGCATTGCTCAAGAGGTTGAACAGGATCTGCCGGATGCGGTTCTCGTCGCCGGCGAAGGTGCTCGGCGCACGGGCGGCGTCGAGCCGCAGCGCGATCGAATGCTCGCGCAGCCTTTCGGCGACGAGGTCGGCCGCGGCGAAGATCGTGTGCTCCACACGCACCTCTCCGATGTCGAGCTCCATGATGCCGGCATCGACCGTCGCCAGGTCCAATATGTCGTTGACGATCGTCAGGAGCACCGACGAGGAGGAGGAGATGTGATCGATATATTCGCGCTGGCGCGGCGTCAGCGGGCCGGAGCCCGGACCGTCGCCGGTGCCCGGCAGCGTCAGGAGTTCAGTGAAGCCGATGATGTTGGTCAAAGGCGAGCGCAGTTCGTAGGAGACATGCTGTACGAAATCGTTCTTGAGCTGGTCGGCCTTCTGCAGCGCCTCGTTCTTGTCCTTCAGCGCGCGCTCGACATTGACGCTGTCGGTCACGTCGACAAAGGTCATCATGACCTGGCCGTTGGGCAGGTGGATGACGGCGTATCGCAGCACGGTGCCGTTTCGCAGCTCGGCCTGGCCATGCCCGTCGCGGCGCTCGTCGTCGAAACCGGTCACCGACGCAACAAAGCCGCCCCAGGGGCTGTCGACTGCGAGACGGTCGCATTCGGCCCGGATCGCCGTGATATGAGTGTTGCGCTCCGCCTTTTCCGGGGGAAGCCCCCACAGGCTGGCGAAGGCCGGATTCGACAGGCGGATACGGCCGTCGGGGCCGAACACGGCGACGCCTTCGGCCAGATTGTCGAGCGTCTCACCCTGGACCCGGACCGCGGTGTTGTAGCGGCTTTCGAGGTCGATCTTTTCCGTGAGATTCTCGAACAGCCAGGTCACGCCGCCCTTGGGCTGCGGATTGGCGACGACGCGGATCGTGCGGCCGTCGGGCAAGTGCCACCAATGTTCCTGGGGATCGAGCGAACGATAGGCGCCGAGGACGGTTTCCTTCCAGCGCCGCCATTCGGGCTGCTCGGCGATCCTTCCTTCACTGCGCAGCCTGTCGAGAAGCAGCGCATTGTCAGGCGCGCTTTCCAGGAACGCCTGGTCGAGCCCCCACAGCTTCTGGAAGGCCTGGTTGAAGAAGCGCAGCTTCTCCTGCTGGTCGAAGATCGCCACCGCCGTGTTGAGCTGATCAAGCGTGTCGGCGTGGCTACGCACGGTGCGCTCATATTCCTCACGGATGTTTTCGGCGTCGCTGAGATCGGCGGCGATGCCGGCAGAGCCTTCGCGGCTGGCGAAATCTGTGATCGCGAACATGCGGCGATCCCCATGGATGACCGTCGACACGGTCTGCTCGAACACGGGCCGGACGAGATGCTGGTCCGCGATGTTCGCGCGCGACTGGGTCCCAAGAAGTTCCCGGGACTCGCGAACCGCCATGTCCTGGCCCTCTGCCTCGACCGCCTCCGCATAGGCGCGGTTCACCCATTTCAGGCGGCCGTCCGCGGCGCGCAGCCAGAACGGCATCTTCAGCGCATCGATCAGGCCGAGCAGGACCTCATAGTCGGAGGCGAGGCGCTGGTTCTCGAGCCGCATATGCGCATGCAGGCGCTGCGCTTCCGACAGCGAGACGAAGCGCACGAAGGCGTGGCGGGCGCTCTTGCGTCCCTGGACCTCCAGCGGCGCCCCGGCCTGTGTCTCGATGGTCAGGTCGAACGAGACCGCCTTCTCCCGAAGCCCCATCACAGCGTGTTCGAGCGCGGCGGCGGAGCGGGGCGAAAGCCAGCGGCCGAAGGCGAGGAAGGCCGCGCGATCGTCCGGCGCGCCGCTCTCCGCCGGAAGGGCGCCGAGCAGCTCGGCCTTGCGGTCGTCGCCGGCCCAGACGACGACACGCTGGTCGCGCAGGTTGAGCAGGGCCTCGGTGCGATGCAGCGAAGCATTGAGATCGGCGACACGCCCGCGCAGCTCGGCATTCTCCCGGGCGATGCGGGTGCGCTCGCGGATCAGCCAGAACGCCGAAAGCAATGCCGCCCCAAGCACGCCGGCGAAGACGGAACCCTGAACGATTTCGAATGTACCGACGGGAAATGCGGCGGCGCGCTGCTGGGCGTGGGCGACGAGCGGCACCATCGGGAGAGCGAGGCCGGCCGCAGCCGGAAGCATGTGTCGCGCGGAGCGCAAGAGTTCCGATTCCGGCGCCCTGCCGGCATCGCCGCTCGAATCGTCGTGGCCGCCGGTTACGGCCCTTCCCGCCTGAAGCGGGTCTTCGCCCGGCATGTCTTGTTCCTCTCCGCCGCCTGAATGCAAGACTGCCCTTTTGCGTGGCCCTGTTGTCCCCGGACCCCGGACGAAGGGCATCGCGAATCAGCGCACAATAACCGGTGGGCGAATCGCCGTGAAGAAGGCGGGCGCGCAAAAAAGAAGCCGGGCAGAAAGTCAACTGCCCGGCTTCAATATCTTGTAGGTATCTTGGAAAGAATTAGTACCTGTAGTGCTCCGGCTTGAACGGACCCTGTGTCGTCACGCCGATATAGGCCGCCTGTTCGCCGGAAAGCTCGGTGAGCTTCGCGCCGAGCTTGTCGAGATGGAGGCGCGCCACCTTCTCGTCGAGATGCTTCGGCAGCACATAGACCTGGTTCTCGTACTGGCCCGGCTTCGACCAGAGCTCGATCTGGGCGAGCACCTGGTTGGTGAAGGACGCCGACATGACGAAGCTCGGATGGCCCGTGGCGTTGCCGAGATTGAGCAGGCGGCCTTCCGAAAGCAGGATCATGCGCTTGCCGTCAGGAAAATTGACGAGGTCGACCTGCGGCTTGATGTTGGTCCATTTCAGGTTGCGCAGCGCGGCGACCTGGATCTCGTTGTCGAAGTGGCCGATATTGCCGACGATCACCATGTCCTTCATCTGGCGCATGTGATCGAGGGTGATGACGTCCTTGTTGCCGGTCGTGGTGATCACGATGTCGGCGGTCGGGGCGGCATCTTCGAGGGTGACGACCTCGAAACCGTCCATCGCGGCCTGCAGCGCGCAGATCGGATCGATCTCGGTGACCTTGACGCGCGCGCCGGCGCCCTTGAGCGAGGCGGCAGAGCCCTTGCCGACGTCGCCGTAGCCGCAGACCACGGCGACCTTGCCGGCCATCATGACGTCGGTGGCGCGACGGATGCCGTCGACCAGCGATTCCTTGCAACCATATTTGTTGTCGAACTTCGACTTGGTGACGCTGTCGTTGACGTTGATCGCAGGGAAGGGCAGCAGGCCCTTCTTCTGAAGCTGGTACAGGCGGTTGACGCCCGTCGTCGTCTCCTCGGTCACGCCGCGGATCGCCTGCTTGTTCCTGGCGAAGAAGCCCGGCGTCGCGGCCATGCGCTTCCTGATCTGGGCGAAGAGTATCTCCTCTTCCTCGCTGCCGGGCCTGGACAATACATCCTCGCCGGCTTCGGCGCGCGCGCCGATGAGGATGTACATGGTGGCATCGCCGCCGTCATCGAGGATCATGTTCGACGAGCCGCCGTCGGCCCACTGGAAGATCTTGTCGGTGTATTCCCAATATTCTTCGAGCGATTCGCCCTTGACGGCGAAGACAGGGATGCCGGCTTCGGCGATCGCCGCCGCGGCATGGTCCTGGGTCGAGAAGATATTGCATGACGCCCAGCGGACATCGGCGCCGAGCGCCTTCAGCGTCTCGATGAGCACGGCCGTCTGGATGGTCATATGCAGGGAACCGGAGATACGGGCGCCCTTGAGCGGCTTGGCTTCGCCGAATTCCTCACGGCAAGCCATCAGGCCCGGCATCTCGGTTTCGGCGATCTCGATTTCCTTGCGGCCCCAATCGGCCAGCGAAATGTCTTTGACGACGTAGTCCTTGGCTGCCACGGCAGTTCTCCATGAATGCTCTGTCTCACGTGTCGGGCACCGGCACGACCGGGAACCGTCATGCGTATCCGCCCCCGATGCCCCGCGCGCCAAGGTGCGTTCAAGCGGATCCGGCAGGCGCGAGATGGCGTCTGACTAGCAGATCGCCCCGATTTCGACAATGGGATATAAAGAAATCTTTATTCGTGCATATGTCGCGGAGGTGTGAGCCTCCCGGCGGGCCCTACCAAAGGGCGCGGATGCCTGGGGCATCCAGTGAGGTGGATGCCGCCCAATCCACCCGGCTCAATCGCCGTCGCGTTCTCTGCGGGCGGGCACTCGGCTTACGATGCTACCGCATCGGCTCGAAAATCGCGTTCGATTTTCGGAAAGCGCGATACGGCACTCAATAGTGTCAGAGCGTCCTGCGCATCCAAGTGGACGCGCGGCGCGCCGACAGGCTTGGGCCGCGCAGTCGCGCGCTCCAACGGTCGATTTCATCGACCGTTGGGTATCAGATCTCCTCGCCGAAGCGCGAAGCGATCAGCTCTTCGAGCGCATCCATCGCCTCGTCGGCGTCGGGTCCCGATGCCGTCACCTTGATGGTGCAGCCCGGCGATGCGGCCAGCATCATGAGCCCCATGATCGACGTGCCGCCGACGGAGATGCCGTCCTTCTCCACGTGGATGTCCGACTGGAAGCTGCCGACGAGCTGGACGAACTTGGCCGAGGCGCGCGCATGCAGGCCGCGCTGGTTCACGATCAGGAATTCGCGGGTTATGCCATGGTCCTTGGCCAGCACCTGTTCACCGCTCATTTGCTCGTCAGCAACTGGCTGGCGACATTGATGTATTTGCGGCCGGCCATCTGCGCCTCGTCGAGCGCCTGGGCCATGTTGTCGCCCTTGCGCACACCGGAAAGCTTGATCAGCATGGGCAGGTTCATGCCGGCGATGACCTCGATCCGGCCCGCCTCCATCACGGAGATGGCCAGGTTGGAAGGCGTGCCCCCGAACATGTCGGTGAGAATGATCACGCCGGCGCCGGTATCGGCACGCGCGACCGCGTCGACGATGTCCTGCCGGCGCTGCTCCATGTCGTCGTCGGCGCCGATCGAGACGGTCTCGAAGCTCTCCTGCGGTCCGACGACATGTTCTACGGCGTGGCGGAATTCCTCGGCCAGCTGACCGTGCGTGACCAGCACGAGTCCGATCATTCTGCTTTGGCTCCCGTCAGGCGCCCCTCGCGGGCGCATCTTCTCGTCCGATTACGGCCCTCGCCGCGCGGCAGGAGCGCTATCTTGTCGACGCGCGTTCCGTTGACAAGCCCAAAATTGGTCTTGCTTGAGCCATTTTGCCGCAGAGTGTCACGCATATGCCTCAGCCATCCCCCGACATGGGTGGCTGACGCAACCAGGCCAGGACCACGGCTGCTGATGCGGCAATGTTGCGGGCTTCGAGATCGAGCGCCGGCAGGCTCAGGCCGGCCAAGGCTATCCGCCTGTCTTCCTGGAAACGCGGCGCCGACGGCTTTTCGACAAGCCTGACCACCAGATCGATGACGGCCGCGCCCTCATGCTCCATCCCACGCGGGCCGAGCCCGTGGACTTCGGCAAGGCCGGCGATGCTCCCGGGCGGGCGCGCCACGAGCCGTCCTCGGATCGCCTCGATCAGCACCCGGTCGTCGGCCACCAGCCGCGCGAAACGGCCGGCGCGGGTGGATTCAGCGACAAGGGTGAGCGCCAGCGTCGATTTTCCCGAACCCGAATCACCTTGGACGAGGATGCCGCGGTCGCCCAGCAGAACGGCCGTGGCGTGAATGTTGCCGGCCCTCATCAGCTACCGCGAAGGGCGAAAAGCATCATGCGCCGGGCACATCATCCGCGATCATCCTTCGGCCGGAAGAGTGACGACGAAACGGGCGCCCTTGATGTCGCCCGGCTTTGTGCCTGAGATGTTCTCGGCCGTGAGCGTCCCGCCATGGGCCTCCACGATCTGGCGGCTGATCGACAGGCCGAGTCCCGAATTCTGGCCGAAGGCCTCCCCGGCGGGACGGTCGGTGTAGAAGCGCTCGAAGATGCGGTCGATGTTCTCGGCGCGGATGCCCGGCCCGTTGTCTTCGACGGTGATGACGTTGTGCTTGCCGGCACGCGACAACGAGATCGTGATGAGGCCGTTTTCATCCGGGACGAAGGAACGGGCGTTCTCGATCAGATTCGTAATGACCTGGCCCAGGCGAAGGTCGTGGCCCACCACGAAATAACCCTTCACGCCCTGCGGCAGCCTGGACGCGCGGAACTCGATCTCGACCGCCTTCTTGTGGCGGCTCGCCTCGCGGGAAACATTGACCAGATCGGTGACGAACTTCCTCAGGTCGACCCGGGCGGCGTCCTCGCGCGCCAGCTCGGCGTCGAGCCGGGAAGCGTCGGAAATGTCTGTGATCAGCCGATCGAGGCGGCGCACGTCATGCTGGATGATCTCCATCAGCCGGTTGCGCGAATTCTCGTTCCTGGCGAGCGGCAGCGTCTCGACGGCGCTGCGCAGCGAAGTGAGCGGATTCTTCAGCTCGTGCGACACGTCGGCCGCGAAGCTCTCGATCGCCTCGATCCGCGCATAGAGCGCGTTGGTCATGTCGCGCACGGCGATCGACAGATTGCCGATCTCGTCCTGGCGGTCGGAGAAATCGGGGATCTCCTCGCGGTTCTTGACCCCGCGCCGAACGCGCACGGCCGCGGCGGCCAGGCGCCGCAGCGGGTTGGCGATGGTCGAGGCGAGCAGCAGCGACAGAACCACGTTGACAAGCGCGGCCACGCCGAACACCCGGAGGATCGCCTTGCGTTCGGCCGCCACGATCTTGTCGATGTCGCCGCCCTGCGTGCTGAGCATCAATACGCCGAGAACAGCGCGAAAACGCTGGACGGGGACAGCGACGGAGACGATCTGCTCGCCCTGCTCGCTGATGCGGACGACCGTAGCGGGGCTGCCGGTGAGCGCGTTGAGCACTTCAGGGAAGGCGGCGCCGTTGCCGCCGGGCTGCTCCTTGTAGACGGGCAGGTCTCCGTTGCGGAAGAAGTCGAAGACGAACTTCTGGACGCGCTCGAACAGGTCGGGCTCCTCCTCCTGGATCGGCGGCAGGTCGTAGCGCAGGATCTGGCCGCGCGAATAGAGATGCCGGGAATCGAGGAGCAGGTTGGCGTCTCGGTCGTAGATGCGCGCGCGGGTGCGGGTCGGCGAGATAAGACGGCGCAGTACCGGCGCGACACGCTCGGGATTGATCGGAAAGTCCAGGCTGTCGAGCTGATCGGAGCCCGGCGCCAGGCTTTCGCCGGCCTGGAGCTCCAGCAGCTTCTCGGGATCGATGCTGATCGAATCGGTCTCGACCGTCGCCGAGGCGGCGATGGCGCCGGCGATGATCTCGCCTTGGGTCATCAGGCTTTCGACCCGCGCGTCGATCAGTCCGTCCCGGAACTGGTTGAGATAAAGGATGCCGACGACGAGCACGCCGAGCGCGGCAAGGTTGAGAAAGAGGATGCGCCGGGTGAGACTGGAGAAGATGTGGTGGCCGAGAAAGCGGCGCAGCGGAACCGTCACCCGCGCCAGATGGGCGGGCCGCCGGACGGCCCGCTTCACAGCGATCACCGGTTTCTTGAGCTCTGCATCAACCGCCATCGGCTAGCGTTTCCCGGCCCTCACGCCTCGCGGAAGCGATATCCTACGCCATAGAGGGTTTCGATCATGTCGAAATCGTCGTCGACGGCCTTGAACTTCTTGCGCAGCCTCTTGATGTGGCTGTCGATCGTCCGGTCGTCGACATAAACCTGTTCATCATAGGCCGAATCCATCAGCGCGTCGCGGCTTTTCACCACGCCGGGGCGCTGCGCGAGCGAATGCAGGATCAGGAACTCCGTGACCGTCAGCGTCACCGGCTCGCCCTTCCAGGTGCAGGTGTGCCGCTCCTGGTCCATGACGAGCTGGCCGCGCTCCAGCGAACGGGCCTGCTGGCTCGGCGCCTTGGCGGCGGCGTCGCGGGCGCTGGCGCGGCGCAGCACGGCCTTGACCCGCTCGACGAGCAGGCGCTGTGAGAACGGCTTGCGGATGAAGTCGTCGGCGCCCATCTTGAGGCCGAAGAGCTCGTCGATCTCGTCGTCCTTCGAGGTCAGGAAGATAACGGGAAGATCGGTCTTCTGGCGCAGCCGGCGCAAGAGCTCCATGCCGTCCATACGCGGCATCTTGATGTCGAGGATCGCGAGATTCGGCGGCCGTGCGGTAAGCCCCTCGAGGGCGGAGGCCCCGTCGGTGAAGGTCTCGACGCGGTACCCTTCCGATTCGAGCGCGATCGAAACAGACGTCAGGATGTTACGATCGTCGTCGACAAGCGCGATTGTTGCCATGTCAAGCGGCTCCCTCATAAGCGGGTGTCCCTTCCATCGTGAGGAAGGGGCTATTGGCGTACAAATTAGGTACAAAATGTGGCATAGGCCCTCGGCTTCCAGGCGGCAAGTGCTTCCGCCAAGGACCTGGCCACAATTCGACCGCCTATTGAGACGACCGACTGCGCCCATTCCTTGGGCAGGCCGCCGAGATTTTCTACAGATATAAACGGTTTAAACGATTTTGAATATTTTAAATCGATTAATGATTTGAAATCACTGACCTTTTCTGTTTCTCACCATTTTTGTGCCCCCTTCTGGAGGCTATTTTCCGAGGTCCGGCAACCGCCCGGACAGGTCCAGCGTTATAGGCTTGGGAGCGAGTATGAACGAGATCGGCAAACGCAATCCCGCCTGCGGGATCGACAAGGCGGGAATCGGCAATCCGGGTACCGTGCACTACAATCTGGGTGCCGCCGAACTCTATGAGGAAGCGTTGCGCCGCGGCGAGGCGCGGGTCACGGCGCAGGGCGCGCTCGTCGCCTACACGGGCCAGCACACCGGCCGTTCCCCCAAGGACAAGTTCGTGCTGCGCGACGCCGGGACCGACCCGCATGTCTGGTGGGACAACAACAAGCCGATCGAGCAGGAGCAATTCGACACGCTGCTCGCCGACTTCCTGGCGCATGCCCAGGGCAAGGATCTTTTCGTGCAGGATCTGGTCGGCGGCGCCGATACGGCCCACCGCCTGCCCACGCGCGTGATCACCGAATTCGCCTGGCACTCGCTGTTCATCCGCAACCTGCTGATCCGGCCGAAAGCCGAGGAGCTGGCCGGCTTCGTGCCTGACATGACGATCATCGACCTGCCGTCCTTCCGCGCCGACACGGCGCGCCACGGCACGCGCACCGAGACCGTGATCGCCGTGGACCTGACCCGCATGATCGTGCTGATCGGCGGCACCGCCTATGCCGGCGAGATGAAGAAGTCGGTGTTCACCGCGCTCAACTACATGCTCCCGGCGCGGGGCGTGATGCCGATGCACTGCTCGGCCAATGTCGACGACGATGGCCGCTCGGCCGTGTTCTTCGGTCTGTCCGGAACCGGCAAGACGACCTTGTCGGCCGATCCGTCGCGCACCCTGATCGGCGACGACGAGCACGGCTGGGGGCCGGACGGCATCTTCAATTTCGAGGGCGGCTGCTACGCCAAGACGATCCGCCTGTCGGCCGAGGCCGAACCTGAGATCCATGCCACGACGCAGCGTTTCGGAACGGTGCTCGAGAATGTCGTTCTCGACGACGCGCGTCAGCCCGATTTCGACGACGGGAGCCTGACCGAGAACACGCGTTGCGCCTATCCGCTGGATTTCATCCCCAATGCCAGCGCTACGGGCCGGGCGGGTCATCCGAAGAACGTCATCATGCTGACCGCAGACGCTTTCGGCGTCATGCCGCCGATCGCAAAGCTGACGCCGGCGCAGGCCATGTACCACTTCCTTTCGGGCTACACGGCCAAGGTCGCCGGCACCGAACGTGGCGTGACCGAACCTGAAGCGACCTTCTCGACCTGCTTCGGCGCACCCTTCATGCCGCGCCATCCGTCCGAATACGGCAATCTCCTGCGCCAGCTCATCGCCGAGCACGGCGTCGACTGCTGGCTCGTCAATACCGGCTGGACCGGCGGCGCCTACGGCACTGGCAGGCGCATGCCGATCAAGGCGACGCGGGCTTTGCTTGCAGCCGCACTCGACGGCTCCCTCAAGGGCGCTGAATTCAGGACCGATCCCAATTTCGGATTCGCCGTGCCGGTCGCCGTGCCCGGCGTCGATCCGGCGATCCTCGACCCGCGCTCGACCTGGGCCGACAAGGCCGCCTACGACAACCAGGCCCGTCGCCTGGTCGGCATGTTCGTCGACAATTTCGGCAAGTTCGAAGCCCATGTCGACGCCAGCGTGCTGGGTGCCGCGCCGCGCGTCCTGGAGGCAGCGGAGTAGGTCGCCATATAATCGTTCTTCGAAAGGCCCGGCACGTCCGGGCCTTTTCTTTTTCGCCGGAATGGCGCATCCGGACCGTGGAGGATGCCATGAAACACAACAGACAAGTGCCGCTCTCCTTTCGGGAGCTCCCGACGGACGAGATGAACGAGCGGGCGCTCGAATTCCGCGAGCTGATGACGCGGCGGCGCACCGTTCGCGACTTTTCCGACCGGCCGGTGCCGCGTGCCCTGATCGAACAATGCGTCATGACGGCGGCCACGGCACCATCCGGCGCCAACCAGCAGCCCTGGACCTTCGTGTGTATTGCGGACCCGGCCACCAAGCACGAAATCAGGCTGGCCGCCGAAGAGGAGGAGCGAACCTTCTATGCCGGCCGGGCCTCCACGGAATGGCTGGAGGCGCTGGCGCCGATCGGCACCGACGCCAACAAGCCCTTTCTCGAAACGGCGCCCTGGCTGATCGCAATCTTCGCGCAGCGCTACGGCGTCGGCCCGGGCGGCAAACGCACGAAGCACTATTACGTGCCGGAATCGGTCGGCATCGCGACGGGCCTGCTGATCGCCAGCCTGCACAATGCCGGCCTGGCGACACTGACCCACACTCCGTCGCCCATGGGTTTCCTCAACGCCATCTGCGGCCGGCCGGAAAGCGAGAAAGCGTTGATCCTGCTCGTCGCCGGCTACCCGGCCGAAGATGCTCAGGTTCCCGACATCGCACGCAAGCGGGCCGACGAAGTCATCGTCTGGCGGGAATAGCAGCCACCGACCAAGCGGCTCGGTCAACCCGCCGGGCCGCATGCCAGCCCGGTTCTGCCCGGTAAACTGATCGGCTCCCCCGGCTCAAGGCTCCTATTCTCCGATCCGGGAGATGTCGAAAGGCGTCGTCTGATAAAGTTGGTTGATCCAGTTTCCGAAAAGCAGGTGGGCCTGGCTGCGCCAGCGATTCTCCGGACGCCGGTCCGGATCGTCCTTCGGGAAATAATTCCGCGGCAGCGCGATCGGCTTGTTCGCGGCGCGATCCCGGAAATATTCGTCGCCGAGCGAGCCGGAATCATACTCGATATGGTTGAACATATGGAGCGACCGGTGGACCGGATCATCCAGCAGGCACAGGCCCGCCTCGTCCGATTCCATCAGCACGTCCATGCCGCTGTCCTGCGGGATGTCCTCGCGGCGGACTTCGGTCCAGCGCGAGACGGGGATCGAGAAATCGTCGGAGAACCCTCTGAGATAGGGGGAGGCCGGTGCGAGGTTGCGGTGACGATAGACGCCGAACGCCTTCTCGGGCAGCTGGTATTTGGGCATGCCATGGAAATGGTGGACCGCGGCCTGCGCACCCCAGCAGATGTTGAAGGTGCTGTGGACATTGGTCTGCGTCCAGTCGAAGACGCGACGCAGCTCATCCCAGTAGGTCACCTGCTCGAACGGCATTGTCTCCACCGGGGCGCCGGTCGTGATGAAGCCATCGAACTTCTCCGAACGGACCGCTTCCCAGTCGCGGTAGAACGATATCATGTGTTCGCTCGGCGTATTGCGCGCGACGTGATTGGTCATCTTCACCAGCGTCAGCTCCACCTGGAGCGGCGTCGCGCCCAGCAGCCTGGCGATCTGCGTCTCGGTCTTGATCTTGTTGGGCATCAGGTTGAGCAGGGCTATGTGCAGCGGCCTTATGTCCTGGCGGATCGCATCCGCCTCGCGCATCACCATCACGCCTTCCGCTTCCAGTGTGGCGCGGGCGGGAAGATCGTTAGGTATCTTTATCGGCATTTGCCTGCTGTCCTTCAGTTGCGGCGAGTAGGACAGACGCTGTGGCGTGACCCGTTGGTTGCCGGTTCGGCCACATCCTCCCTGGGGAGCGCCACCTTGCCCGGGGAGCAGGTTGGCGTTGGGCGTCGGCCCAACTCTTGATGTGGCGACACATCTAGCGGGCGCCGCGCGAAATTTCAATGGACCTGCCGCGCTGCCGCAGGGGCCGCCCGCGCATGGCGGCCCTTTCCTTTTTCGGTGGGTCGCGGCATCACTTGCAGCATGAACTTCGACGACAAGATCATCATCGCCGCGGATGCCGTGATTCACCCGGCCGATCTCACCGAGACCTTCATCCGTTCCTCCGGACCGGGCGGACAGAACGTCAACAAGGTAGCGACCGCCGTGCAGTTGCGCTTCGACGCCCGCAATGCGGCAGGGCTTTCGGACAGGGTGCGCGAGCGAACGATCAGGCTTGCCGGCCAGCGCGCCACCAAGGAAGGCATCGTCGTTATCGAGGCGGGGCGCTTCCGCACGCAGGAGCAGAACCGGGCGGACGCCAGGGCGCGGCTGACCGCGCTCGTCGCCAGGGCGGCCGAGCCGCCGCCTCCGCCGCGCAAGAAGACCAAGCCGTCCAAGGGCGCCGTCGAGCGCCGGCTGAAATCCAAGGCCGGGCGGTCGACAGTCAAGAAGCTGCGCGGCCGCGTCGACGGGGAATGACGGCTCGCCGCGGCCGGCAGATTTCCTGCCTTCCAATTTGCGGGGGCGGATGCAACAGTCGGGCGCGATTTCATGCGGCAAGAGGAGAACCTGCCATGGGCATGTTTGATTTCGTGAAGAATGTCGGCAAGAAGCTCGGCTTCGGCGGTGACGACGAGGCGCCGAAGCCGGAAGAGCTGAAGCAGGAACTCGATTCCTACAAGCTTGGCACGGACAAGGTGGAAGTCGAGGTCCAGGGCGACAAGGCGATCCTCAAGGGTGTCGTCTCCGACCAGTCCGTCTTCGAGAAGGCGGTCATCGCCGTCGGCAATACGCTGGGCATCACCAAGGTCGAGGCCGGCGAACTCAAGGTTGTCGCGCCGGATTCCGGGCTGAAACTCGACGCCAATGCGGACATGACGGCCCTGGTCAAGGCGGCCACGCCGGCAAAACAGCCGGTCTTCTACACGGTCAAGAAGGGCGACAATTTGTGGAAGATCGCCGAACACCACTACGGCAAGGGCAAGGGCGCCAAGAACAACATCATCTTCGAGGCCAACAAGCCGATGCTGACGCATCCGGACAAGATCTATCCGGGGCAGGTGCTGCGCATCCCGGATCTCGCCGAAGCCTGAAACGGGTGGCGGCCGTCTCACAAAGCCTGCAGCACGGCGGCCTCGGGCCGCCGTTTCTGATTGACCCGAGAGTAATGCGAGCGGCCGATGAAATCGGCGCGCGACTACGCGCCGCGCCTGGATGTGTCGACATCCAGGCCTATTGGCATAGCGGGAGCGACACCATGCAGGTTCTGCCGAAGGGCGTCAGGCACATGCCGGATTTCCTCGACCGCGAGGCGCAGGAGGCGCTCGTCGCCGAAATACGCGACGTCGTCCAGAATGCTCCTCTCTATACGCCGGTGATGCCGCGCACCGGCAAGCCGATGAGCGTGCGCATGACCAATTGCGGCACGCTCGGCTGGGTGACGGATCAGGATCGCGGCTATCGCTACCAGGCCACGCATCCGATGACCGGCCAACCCTGGCCGCCGATCCCCGATCGCCTGCTGCGGATCTGGGAAGCGGTTTCCGGCTATCCGCACCCACCCGAGGCATGCCTCGTCAATTTCTACAGCGAGGATGCGAAAATGGGCCTGCACCAGGACCGCGACGAAGCGGAATTTGCCGCTCCCGTGGTCTCGATCTCGCTCGGCGACACTTGCCTGTTCCGTGTCGGGCAGACACGGCGCGACGGCCGCACAATATCCTTCCAGTTGAAGAGCGGCGATCTCGTCGTGCTCGGCGGCGAAGGACGGCTGGCCTTCCACGGCGTAGACCGCATCTACCCGTCGACCTCGACCCTGCTCAAGAATGGCGGGCGCATCAACCTCACGCTTAGGCGCGTGACTCTGTCCGGACGATGATCGTGCAGCCCGGCGTCAGAGCTTCCTGAGAGCGACCTCCTCGACGAGGTGATCGACGCCTTTCCTCAGGATGAGGTCGGCGCGCGGGCGCGTCGGCTGAATGTTCTCCCGCAGGTTCTTCAGGTTGATGTTGCTCCACAGCCCTTCGGCGATTGCGCGGGCGGCGTCTTCCGAAAGCTGCGAATAGCGATGGAAGAAGGATTGAGGATTACGGAAGGCCGTCTCTCGCAGCCGCATGAAGCGGGCGATGTACCAATTGTGGATCAACTCCTCCTCGGCGTCGATATAGATCGAAAAGTCGAAGAAATCGGAGACAAAAGGTACGAACTTGCCGTCCCTCGGCAGTTCGCGCGGCTGCAGCACGTTCAGGCCCTCGAAGATGAGGATATCCGGCCGATCGATGGTGACGAATTCGCCCGGCATGACGTCATAGGTGAGGTGCGAATAGATCGGCGCCCGTACGTTTGGCTGGCCGGACTTGATGGCCGACAGGAAACGCAGCAGCGCGCCGACATCGTAAGAATCGGGGAAACCTTTGCGCTCCATGAGGTTTTCGCGGCGCAGCACCTCATTCGGATAGAGGAAGCCGTCCGTGGTGACGAGATCGACCTTCGGACTCGACGGCCAGCGGGCCAGAAGCTCCTTCAGCACGCGCGCCGTGGTCGACTTGCCGACTGCCACCGACCCGGCCATGCCGATGATGAAGGGTGTCTTCACCACATTGTCGGCATTGAAGAAGAGCTTGCGGCGATGGAACAGAAGCTGGCTGGACTCCACGTGGTAGGACAGCAGGCGCGACATCGAGAGGTAGATCCTGCGGACCTCGTCGAGGTCGATCGGATCATAGAGAGAGCTCAGCCTGCGAACTTCGTCGGCGGTAAGGGTGAGCGGCGTATCGGCCCGGAACTCCGCCCATCGTTCGGCCGAGAAGAATCTGTAGGGTGAGTACTTCTCGGTTCGAACAAGCTGATCCATCAATGCGCGACCCCTCGTCAGTTCAGCCGTGCTTGCGCGATGCCTTTTCGGCGATCCCGGACTGGCCGGTCCGCCGCTCGAGCTCCGTCATGACGTCGTCGAGCGGGATGCCGGCGATCGCCAGGACCACCAACCAATGGTAGAGGAGATCAGCACTCTCCGAAACAAGCGCGGCCTTGTCTCCGCCGACAGCCGCGATCACGGTCTCGACGCCCTCTTCGCCGAGCTTCTTGGCCGCCCGCTCCATGCCCGACCGGAAGAGCTTGGCCGTCCAGGACTGGGCATCGCCGGACTGCGCCCGCTCCGCGACGATCCTTTCGAGGTCGGCCAGTGAGAATGCTGTCATGGGCGCGCCCCTCGAACGCCGGTCGTGTGGTGAAGCGCGACGGTTGGACCGATACGCATGTCGTTTTCCGCTTTCGGTCCGATCTAATGCGTCGGGGGAACGGAGTCGAGTCGCATGGCGAGCCCGGCTTTGGCCATATGTGCCTTGGCCTCGGCGATCGAATAGGTTCCGAAATGGAAGATGGAAGCGGCCAGAACCGCCGTGGCATGGCCGTCGCGGATGCCTTCGACCAGATGATCGAGCGTGCCGACGCCGCCGCTGGCGATCACGGGCACGCGAACCGCGTCGGCGACGGTGCGCGTCAGCGCGATGTCGTATCCAGCCTTGGTCCCGTCGCGATCCATCGAGGTGAGCAGGATCTCACCGGCCCCCAGGGCGACGACCTTCCGCGCGAACTCGACGGCGTCGATGCCCGTGCGCTCGCGCCCGCCATGGGTGAAGATCTCCCAGCGATCTCCTTCACCCGCGCCCGATACTTTCTTGGCGTCGATGGCGACGACGATGCACTGGTCGCCGAACTTGTCCGCGGCCTCGGCCACGAAGTCCGGGTTCTTCACCGCCGCGGTGTTGATCGATACCTTGTCGGCGCCGGCAAGCAGCAGCTTGCGGATATCGGCGACCTGGCGGACGCCGCCGCCCACGGTGAGCGGCATGAAGCAGTGCTCGGCCGTCCGGGCGACGACGTCGAAGATGGTCTCGCGATTGTCCGACGACGCCGTGATGTCGAGGAAGCAGAGCTCGTCGGCGCCGGCCGCGTCATAGGCTCTCGCTGCCTCGACCGGATCGCCGGCATCGATCAGATCGACGAAATTGACGCCTTTGACGACACGGCCGTCCTTGACATCGAGACAGGGGATTACGCGGGATTTGAGGGTCATGAAGGCGCTTCAGTTCTCGATTCCGCTATAGAGCTCGCCGACATCGATCGACACGTCCAAATCGCCGAGGACGACGACTTCGCCCCGGCCGGCGATCTGAGCCGGTCCCGTCCAGGCGCCGGCAGCATCGCGCGACCAGAGCCACAGGCGCGGCTCGTCCTGCGAAAGGACGAGGTAATAGCGGAGCGTCGACAGGCCGGTATAGTCGGCAACCTTTTCGCCGAAGTCCTTGATATAGGAAGACGACGACAGGATTTCCGCGACGAACAAAGGCTCCCTCGCCGCGAGATCCTGCAACGTATCGAAGGCGCGATCGACATAGACGTCCGGAAAGCGTATTCCATCCTTGGTCCTGACCGCGAATTCGCCCGCTCCGATGTCATATCTGGAGGGGTCGAGCTGCCGTCCCAATTGCATGGAAAGCCGGAAGGCGAGCCGCGCATGGGCACGCGTGACGTTGATCATCATCTCGACGACCTTCCCCCTGACGAACTCCCTCCTGCCCTCGCGCCCTTCGTTCCAGCGCAGGAATTCGTCCGCAGTAGCCGGCATTTTGGACTGAACGTTCATCGCCTCAATCTAGCATGCCGCGTGGCGGTTTTGAAACGCCGCGCAGGATGGCGAGCGCCTCGGCCGGGTCGATGCGCCCGTCATAGAGCGCGCGGCCGGAAATGGCGCCTTCCAGCTTCTTCGCGTCCGGCATGGTCATGCGCACGATATCCGCGATCGAGGCCAGCCCGCCCGACGCGATGACGGGGATCGAGACTTCGTCCGCGAGGGCGATCGTAGCTTCCCAGTTGATGCCGGACAGAACCCCGTCGCGGTCGATATCGGTATAGATGATAGCGGCCACCCCGGCGCCCTCGAACTTCTTCGCCAGCTCCACCGCTCCGAGCTTCGACGCCTTGGCCCAGCCCTCGACCGCCACCTTGCCGCCGCGCGCATCGATGCCGACGGCGATCTTGCCCGGGAAGAGCCGGCAGGCTTCCTTGACCAGCTCGGGGTCGCGCACGGCAACCGTACCGAGGATCACCCGCGCCAGGCCCTTGTCCAGCCAGTTCTCGACATGAGCGATGCTGCGGATGCCGCCGCCGAGCTGAACCGGGTTCTTCGTTGCCGCCAAGATCGCCTCGACTGCCTTGCCGTTGACGGAGCGTCCCTCGAAGGCGCCGTTCAGGTCGACCACATGCAGCCAGTCGAAACCCTGCTCCTCGAAGCTACGCGCCTGCGCGGCCGGGTCGGCGTTGTAGACGGTCGCCGCGTCCATGTCGCCGAGCTTCAGACGCACACACTGGCCGTCCTTGAGGTCGATTGCCGGAAAAAGGATCATATTTGCCTCAGCTATCGCATCGGCCCGAAAATCGAAATCGATTTTCGGAAAGCACGATGCGCAAGTTTAGTAGTGGCAGAGCGACCTTTGCGCGTCCAATTGGACGCGCGGCGCTCTGGCGGGCGGTTGAACGGGACGAGAACTCAGGGCTTCCATCGCAGGAAGTTGGCAATCAGCGCGAGGCCGAGGGCCTGGCTCTTTTCGGGGTGGAATTGCGTGCCGGCGCGATTGCCGTTCGCAACGGCGGCCGTCACCGGCCCGCCATAGTCGGCGACCGCCAGCACGTCGTCCGGGTCAGTCGCGTCGAGGTGGTAGGAGTGGACGAAATAGGCATGCAGCCCGTTCGGCCCGGTGCTTATGCCGTCGAACAGGGGGTGGTTTCGCCGCAGCTCGATCGTGTTCCATCCGATCTGCGGTACTTTCAGCGCGGGATCGGACGGCGCGATCGCCCGGACGTCGCCGCGAACCCAGCCGAAACCTTGCGTGACCGTCTTTTCCAGCCCGCGATCCGACATCAGCTGCATGCCCACGCAGATGCCCAGGAACGGCCGCGCAGCCTTGCCGGCCACCTCCTCCACAGCCTCGGCCATGCCGGCGACGGCAGCGAGACCGGCCCGGCAGTCGGCATAGGCACCGACGCCGGGCAAGACGATGCGGTCGGCCGTGCGCACCCGCTCTGCATCGGCGGTCAGCTCGATCGTGGCGGGGATGCCGGCTTCACGCGCGGCGCGTTCGAAGGCTTTCGTGGCAGAACGCAGATTGCCCGAGCCGTAGTCGATGATGGCGACACGCATCTCAGCGCCCCCCGGGATAGGAAAAGAGGCCCAGCGCCGGGCCGGAAGGCGCGGTGCGCAGCGGCGGATGGCCGCCGGCCGCCGGGGCGGGCCATTCGACATCGGGCCTCTCGACGACCGGCTCGGCAAGATAGCGTATTTCGGCATCCCCGACGGAATCCGCCTCGACCACCCCGGCATCGCGCCAGCCGCGCCGGCGAAGCGCAGCAATGCGCAGGGCGGCACCTTCGAGGCCGACATAGACCGACACCAGGATCGACAATAGCGTCGCAAGCGGTCCGGCGTCGCCATATTCGCCGAGCCCGCCAAGCAGGAGTGTGGCACCCAGTACGAGCGCGGCCTCGATCCACAGCCGGTGCCAGAGCAGCCAGATCAGCGGCACGAGGAAGGCGAGGAAGGCGAAGCCGTCGCGGACGAAGACGGGACCCCTCGCGATTTGCCCGCCGGGGCCCGGCGGCGGCTCCACGATCACATAGCTCGCCATGGTTTCACCTATGCGCTCAGCGTTCCCTTGGTCGAGGGGATCGCGCCGGCCTGGCGCGGATCGTGCTCCAGAGCAGTGCGCAACACGCGCGCGACCGCCTTGAAGCAGGTCTCGGCGATATGATGGTTGTTGGCGCCGTAGTGGTTGGTGACATGCAGCGTGATGCCGGCGTTTTGCGCGAGCGCCTGGAAGAACTCGCGCACCAGTTCCGTGTCGAAGCTGCCGATCTTGGGCGAGGAGAAGGCCACCTGCCAGACCAGGAAAGGCCGTCCCGACACGTCAACCGCGGCCCTTGTCAGGGTCTCGTCCATGGCAAGGTCGATCGAGGCGTAGCGTGTAATGCCGCGCCGCTCACCGAGCGCCCTGGCGATCGCCTGGCCGAGCGCGATGCCGGTGTCCTCGACGGTGTGATGGTCGTCGATATGGAGATCGCCCTTCGCCCTGACCGTCATGTCGATCAGCGAATGGCGGGAAAGCTGCTCCAGCATGTGGTCGAAGAAGCCGACGCCGGTCGAGACCTCGAACCGTCCGTTTCCGTCGATCTCGACCGACGCCGAGATCTCGGTCTCCTTGGTCTTGCGGCTGACGCTCGCCGCGCGCTTGACGGTGCCTGACGCCATCGTGCGATCTCCAGCTCCATTGTTGGGGCGCGAGCCTTCTAACAGCATGGAACGGTGATTACCAGTTGGCGCCGAGCTCGCCGGGAAGCCGGATTTCCGGCCGGTTGCAAAAGCCGCTTGGCGGCATACATATGACCGGACCAACCCTCGTACCGCGCGGTCGCCTTCGGGGCCGCGCGCCATCGGAGCAAGTAATGTCTGATAATTTGAGCATGCACGCCACGACGATCGTCACCGTGCGCAAGGGCAACAAGGTCGTGATCGCCGGCGACGGCCAGGTCAGCCTTGGCCAGACCATCATGAAGGGCAATGCCAGGAAGGTCCGCCGGATCGGCAAGGGCAATGTGCTCGCGGGGTTCGCCGGCGCGACCGCCGACGCCTTCACCCTCCTGGAACGGCTGGAAGCCAAGCTCGAACAGTATCCCGACCAGTTGACGCGCGCCTGCGTCGAGCTCGCCAAGGACTGGCGCACCGACCGCTATCTGCGCCGCCTGGAGGCCATGATGCTGGTCGCCGACCGGCAGGTTTCGCTGGCGCTCACCGGCACCGGCGACGTTCTCGAGCCCGAACATGGCGTGATGGCGATCGGCTCCGGCGGCAACTATGCGCTCGCTGCGGCGCGCGCGCTGATCGATACCGATATCGACGCCGAGCAGATCGCCCGCAAGGCCATGGAGATCGCGGCCGACATCTGCGTCTACACCAACCACAGCATCGTGGTCGAAACGCTCGATGCCGCGTAATACGACGCCGCGCTACGACTTCCGGCCGGTCGTCGAGACCGATCTGCCCTTGATTGCCGGCTGGCTCGTCGAACCGCATGTGGCCGAATGGTGGGGCGATCCCGACGAGGAGATCGCCTCGATCCGCGAGCATATCGACAGCATCTCGGTCGAACCGCTGATCGTCGAGCTGGATGGCGAGCCGATTGGCTACCTCCAGAGCTACGATCCGCATATGGAGGACGATCATCCCTATCAGGACCAGCCCTTCGGCACGATGGGTGTCGACCTGACCATCGGCAGGCCTGATCTCGTCGGCCAGGGCCACGGGTCGGCCCTGCTCCGGCAGTTCGTCGGCGAATTGCTGGCCGAAGGCGTGCCGCGGGTGATCATCGACCCGGATCCGTCGAATGCGCGGGCCATCCGGGCCTATGAGAAGGCGGGTTTCCGGGCCTTCGACCGACGCAGTTCGATCTACGGCCCGGCGCTGATGATGAAGATCGACGCCGAAGACGGGGGCGGCGAGGCATGACCGGCTCCGTCATCCGCATACAAGCCCAGACTCAACGAGATCAGACTGCTGCGTCCGTTCGAGTTCTTCTGGCAGCAGCAAGGTGGTACGTGACATGACGACATTTTCCCCCCGCGAGATCGTTTCCGAGCTCGACCGTTTCATCATCGGCCAGAAGGATGCCAAGCGCGCCGTGGCCATCGCCCTTCGCAACCGCTGGCGCCGCCAGCAGCTGCAGGGCCAGATGCGCGAAGAGGTGATGCCCAAGAACATCCTGATGATCGGCCCGACCGGCGTGGGCAAGACCGAGATCTCGCGCCGTCTGGCGAGGCTCGCGGGCGCCCCTTTCATCAAGGTCGAGGCGACCAAGTTCACCGAGGTCGGCTATGTCGGCCGCGACGTCGAGCAGATCGTGCGCGATCTCGTCGAGATGGCGATCGGCCTGGTGCGCGAGAAGATGCGCGAGGACGTCAAGGCGCGTGCCCACCTCAACGCCGAAGAACGCGTCCTCGAGGCGCTGGTCGGCAAGACCGCCAGCCCCGCGACACGGGACAGCTTCCGCAAGAAGCTGCGCGACGGCGAGCTCGACGACAAGGAAATCGAGATCGAGGTGACCGACAGCGGCACGGGCGGCATGCCCGGCTTCGAGATCCCCGGCATGCCCGGCGCCAATATCGGCGTGCTCAACATCAACGACATGCTGTCCAAGGCGATGGGCGGCACACGCACCAAGACGCGCAAGACCACGGTCAAGGAATCCTACGAGCTCCTGATCAACGACGAATCCGACAAGTTGCTTGACCAGGACGAGGTCGTGCGCCGCGCGCTGGAGGCGACCGAGAACGACGGCATCGTCTTCCTCGACGAGATCGACAAGATCGCCGCGCGCGAAGGCGGCGTCGGAGCCGGCGTGTCCCGCGAGGGCGTGCAGCGCGACCTGCTGCCGCTCGTCGAGGGAACGACGGTCGCCACCAAATACGGGCCGGTGAAGACGGACCACATCCTGTTCATAGCGTCGGGCGCATTCCACGTCGCCAAGCCGTCGGACCTGCTGCCGGAGCTGCAGGGCCGACTGCCGATCCGCGTCGAGCTGCGCGCTCTGGAGAAGGAGGATTTCCGCCGCATCCTGACGGAGACGGAGGCGAGCCTCATCAAGCAGTATGTAGCGTTGATGCAGACCGAGGGCGTGAGACTGGAATTTACAGACGACGCCATCGATTCGCTGGCCGGCATCGCAGTCGACCTCAACGCCAATGTCGAGAATATCGGGGCGCGGCGCCTTCAGACGGTGATGGAGCGGGTCCTCGACGAAATCTCCTACGACGCGCCCGACCGCGCCGGCACCGAGGTGACGATCGACGCCGATTATGTTCGCAAACATGTCGGCGATCTCGCGAAGAACACAGATTTGTCGCGATTTATCCTTTAGGAAGCGATCCCGACTCTTTCCGGGATCGCGCGGCAAGAGGGGTCCCGGCCGGAAGGCCGGAGTCCCTCGACTTTGACAGGGGCTTTTTCTACGTTGCGCGGCCTGAGCTCAACAATCTCTGGTGGCCGTGAATGACGTTGCGCCTGTTGCCTGTGCTGATTTTCGTCCTGTTCGGCGCTTCCGGCGCCGCTGCGGCGACGCCGGTTCCGTCCGGGAACCGCCATCTCGAGCAGCCGCCCGTCCCGGGCGCGTCGGCCTCGCGCACCAAGGCGATGAAGACCAGCTACGAGGCCAAGTATCGCAAGGTCTACAAGCTCCTGAAGAACGATCGGGAGCTGCGCGGCAAGATCGCCGGAGCCGCCGCCGCCTACGGCATCGATCCGATCCATATCGTTGGCGCCATCATCGGCGAGCATACCTACAATGTCGATGCGTACGACCGGCTGCAGACCTATTACGTCAAGGCGATCTCCTACCTGACCAGCGGCATCTCCTTCAGCTATGACGGCGAGGATATCTCCGACTTCATCCGGCGGCCGCAATTCGCGCTGTGCCGCGAGAGCGACGGCAGCTATGCCGTCTGGACCTGTCGTGAAACCGTCTGGAACGACCAGTTCCGCGGCAGGACGGTCGGGGGCGCCGCGTTCCCGAACAAGCGTTTCAGCCAAGCCTTCTTCCAGCCCTTCTATGCCGGGCAGACCTTCGGCTTGGGCCAGCTCAACCCGCTGACGGCGCTGCAGATGAGCGACCTTGTGCACAAGGTGTCGGGACTGCCCAAGCTCGGCAGCGACGATCCCGGGCAGGTCTACAAGACCATCATGGATCCCGACCTGACCTTGCCCTATGTCGCCGCCGCGCTCAAAATGTCCATCGATGCCTATGGCACGATCGCCGGCTTCGACATATCAGGCAATCCCGGGCTGACCGCCACGCTCTACAATGTCGGCAATCCCGAGGCGCGGGCCTGGGCGCTGAAGGCCGAGAACGAGCGGCGCCAGGCCGAAGGCGCCGAGCCGAAGCTGCCGGAGGAGAATTATTACGGCTGGCTGGTCAACGAGAAGCTGCCGGAGCTTCGCGCGCTGTTCTGATCACCGGGAGGCCGGACCGTCCAGGATTTCGCGCAGATCGGCCAGTAGCCTGTCGATGGCGGCGTCATCGAGGCGCGTGATGGTTTCCGACAGCAGATTTGCGAGTTCGGTCGCCTTGGGCGAGAGGCCCGACGTGTCGATCACCGCGCGCGGATGAGAGGCTTCGGCAAGCCGCTGCAGTTCCTCGGCGTCGTCCCAAATGACGTTGAAATAGCCGATGATCTTCTGGACCATCGCCCAGTTCGGTACGCCGCGATGGCCATGTTCCATGGCCGACAGATAGGCTGCGCTGACGCCGATGGATGCGGCCATCTCCTTCTGCGAGACGCCCTTCTCGCGCCTCAGCCGGCGCAGCCTTTCCCCGAACGGCGTCATTGTTCGGCCTGCCGGCGCCTCAGCCGCACATAAAGCGCCCCGCCGCCGCCATGGTGGCGCGCCGCATTGTCGTGTCCGCTGACGAGGCCGCGAAACGGCGCCGTGGACAGCCAATGCGGCACCGCGCGGCGCAGCACGCCCTCGCTCCGCAACGACGAGCCCTTGCCCGTGATGATGAGCACATAGCGCACGCCGCCGTCATAAGCGCGCCGCAGGAAAGCGAGCAGCAGCGCATAGGCCTCGTCCTGCGTCATGCCGTGCAGGTCGACCCGGCCTTCGATCGGCAGGCGTCCCTTCGACAGCTTGTCGCGGGTCTGGCCGTCGAAGACATGGGCGACGTTCTGCCTTTTGGCCGGCACAGCCTGCGACAGGGCGGGCTGGGGCGAGGCTGCCTGCGTCGGCACGGCGGCTTTGCTTTGCCGAACCGGCGGCTCTTCCGGTTCCACCGGATGCTTCCCGCGCAATGGTTTCGCCGAACGGGCGACGAGGTTCCAGAGAACGCGATCCTCGTCGCTCAGGCCCTTTGTCGGCCTGGCGCTCATCGAACCCCCTCCACCAGTGGTCGCGGGATGAACGCGCAGAAAGCGGCCGGGTGGCGGACCACCCCGGCGATCTCACCCGCTTCGGCGCCCGATCCGGCGAAGAGGTCGCCCCGCGCCGGGCCTGTGATGGCCGAGCCGGTGTCCTGGGCGATCATCAGCCGCGAGAAGCCGCCATCGCCGAACGCGCTCAGTGTCGGCGCCTCGATGAAGAAGGGCGTTCCGAAGGTATGGAGAAGGCGGTCGACCGCCACCGAACGGCCAGGCGTGAGCGGAACCTTCGCCGCCGCCACCGGACCGAGCGCATCGTCTTCGACTGGCGCCTCGCGGAAGAAGATATAGGACCGGTTCCGCCAAAGGATGTCCTCGATGCGGCCGGGATTGTCTCTGAACCAGCGCCGGATCGACTGCATGGTGACATCGGGAAGGGCCAACTCACCCAACCGGACCAGCACGCCGCCCGGCCCCGTGAAGCGATGGCCGGTTTTTGCGGCATAGGTCACGCGCTTCACAGTCCCGTCCGTCATCAGCAGGCGCGCGGCGCCTTGCACATGGATGAAGAAGGCGTCCACCGGGTCGGCGAGCCAGGCGATCTCGAGCCCCATGCCGTCCAGGGCGCCCCGCTCGATCGCACCGCGGTCGTGATATTCGACAATCCCGCCGGCAGTGGCACGGCCGAACGCAAAATAGGGATCGAGGCCGACCGGCCGATCGGCGTCGTTGACATCGACCAGATCGGCGGGACGCGACAGCAGCGGAACCCGGAAGCGGTCGGTTCGCACTGGCGAAGCCTCGACCTCCGGCTCGTAGAATCCGGTGACGAAGCCCTGGCCGCCGTCCTCCGGACTGATGCGATGGGGAACGAAATGCCGTTCGAAGAAAGCCCGCGCCGCGTCGCCCGCGAGTTCGGGCTTCCGTCGCGCCTCGTCATATGCGGGCGCGAAGGCGCCGAAATCGACACCGAGCGCACCGCTGCGATAGGGCTTCACCAGACTCTGGACGGCCGAGCGGCGGAAGGCTTCATAGGCGGCGCTTTTGTCGTCGCCCTGCCAGCCTGCCAGATCGCCGAAGGAGACCTTCGTGAAGAGCGGGGAAAGCGCCATGAAAGCGGCCGCAGAAAATCAGTCTTCCGCCTCGGTCGCCACCAGTTTCCAGTTCGGGTCGCGCGAGCGTGTGTCGCGCGCGAAGGTCCAGACGTCCTTCACCTCGGCGACCGTCTCGGGATCGCCGTCGATCACCGTTCCCGCGCTGTCGCGCGTCGCCGAAATCAGCTCGCTGACGATACGAAGCGTGACATGCGCCTCGCCGCCCTTCATCTCGGCCGACACGATTTCGGCCTTGTCGATGCCGACGAAGGAGGACTGGATCTTCTCCGACCGCGACTCCCGGTCGGCGATGGCCGCGACGAAGCCGTCGAAGACTTCGCGCGACAGCAGGTTCTTCAGCGTCTTGCGATCGCCGTCGGCAAAGGCCATCACGATCATTTCATAGGCCATCTTCGCGCCGTCGAGGAACGACTTGGGATCGAAGGAAGGATCGGCGTCCTTGATCGCCCTCAGGCCCCTGTTGAGATCGGTGCCGGCCGCGGCAATGGCGTCCACGGCCTTGTATGCCTCGTCATTGGCTTCGGCCGCGGCACGCTTGCGCGGCAACGAGACCACGTTCTCGGTGGTCTTGGCGGCCTCCTTGCCCTTGTCGCCGGTGCGGGCGGCCGTATAGGGATCGAAGGGCGGCCGCTCGTTGCCGGTACGGCGACCAAGAACATTGCGCAGCTGGAGGAAAATCACGACGGCCGCGACAAGAAAAAATATGGTGCCGAAATCGAAGAATTCCATGTCTTCCGCCAAGCGATCCCTTGTTCTGATCCCCTGCCGCGCCGCGAGAACGTCAAGCCTCCGCGTCGCGGCGTGCATCTAAATCATATAGAACGCTTGCCCGGATCATTCAAATCCGCGCTTCGCATAACTATGTAGACCGGATCGTGCCAATATCCATCCTGCGCTGCACTAGTTGAAAGGCGTTAAGACACCGTGCCGCCTCTGATTGCAATCCTTGTTCTTGCACTTCCGCTGCTGGAGATTGCGGGATTTGTCGTCGTCGGCAGCGAGATCGGCGTGCTTCCCACCATCGCGCTGGTGCTGTTGAGCGGCGTTGCCGGCTCCCTGCTCCTGCGCTGGCAAGGTTTCGGCGCGCTTGGACGCATCCGGCGCGAGATCGAAGCCGGCAATCCGCCCGGCCGCGAAGTGGCGCACGGCCTGATGATCATGATCGCCGGCATTCTTCTCCTGATCCCGGGCTTCGTGAGCGACATTTTCGGCCTCTTGCTGTTCATTCCAGCGGTGCGAGAACTCGCCTGGCGCTACCTCAGGAGCCGGATCACCGTCGTCACGAATTTCGGCGCCGGAGCCGGCTCCTTCCGCCGCCCCGGCCAGCGGGACCAGGGGCGGACGATCGACCTCGACCAGGATGAATATTCCTCGAAGGGCCCCGACCCGAAATCGCCCTGGCGCAGGCCCGAGCTGGAATAGCCTCGGCTGATCGAGCTAGGCAAGGCGCTCCGCGTGCCAGGCCAGATGATCGTCCATGAAGGTGGAGATGAAATTGTAGGAGTGGTCATAACCCTCCTGCATCCGCAGCGTAAGCGGGATGCCGGCCCTGCCGCAGGCCTCCTCCAGCAGCCAGGGCCTCAGGCCTTCCTGAAGGAAACCGTCGGCGGTGCCCTGATCGACGAGCAATTCCGCAAAACGGTTGCCGTCCTCGATAAGGGCACAGGCGTCGTAGGCGCGCCATGTGGCCTCGTCGGGTCCAAGATATTTCTCGAGGGCCGGGCGCGACCAGCCCGCCGTGATCGGCTGGACGATCGGCGCGAAGGCCGAGCAGCTTCGGAAACGTCCGGGATTCTTCAAGGCAATGGTGAGCGCGCCATGTCCGCCCATCGAATGCCCCGATATCGCCTGGCGGGACATGTCGGCCGGAAAATGTTCCGCGACGAGCGCCGGCAACTCCTGCGTGACATAGGAATACATGCGGTAGTTCCGAGCGAACGGGTCCTGCGTCGCGTCGACATAAAAACCCGCTCCGGAGCCGAACTGCCAGTTGTCCTTCTCGTCCGGCACGGTCTCACCGCGCGGGCTGGTGTCGGGGCAGACCAGGATCAGCCCGAGTTCGGCGGCCTTGCGGCGATACTCACCCTTGTCCATGACGTTGGCATGCGTGCAGGTCAGCCCGGAAAGGTACCAGACCACCGGACAGGAACGGTCGCTCGCCTGCGGCGGCACGAAGACCGCAAAGGTCATGTCGCATCCGCAGACCTCCGAGGCATGGCTGTAGACGCCCTGGATGCCGCCATGGGACTTGCTGGTGGAAACGGTCATCATGTCGTGCAACCTCCGGATTCCCTGCCGGACGGATGTCTCTCATTTCCCATGAACCGCATCCGGCGACGGAACCATCCCGCGCGGGCGGGATTTGTCCTGTTCATGGAACCGAGAGTCGAACCATCCAGAACCGGGCGATACGTCATTTCTCCGGGCCGGGAAAGGCCGGATGGCCACAGAAGATATGCTCGCCGGGTTCGACCCTCCTGAAAGCGGAGAAAGGCGATGCCAGCCAGATCGAAAGCCCAGCAGAAGGCCGCCGGCGCCGCGCTTGCGGCAAAACGCGGCGAGATCAAGAAGATCGAACTCAAAGGCGCGTCCAAGTCGATGGCCGAGTCCATGAGCGAGGAAGAATTGCACGACATGGCCTCGACGAAGCGCAAGGGCAAACCGGAGCACGTGTCCAAATCGTGACACCGCAGGGCCCTCCTGGAATTCCAGCGTGCTCCGGGCCGGAGCCGGCCATCCCTCGTAACGAAGAACAGGAGGCTCAGATGCCCATACCAGTCGATGAAATTCGCGAACCGGCGGGATCGGCCGAGCAGACATCGCCCCGACCCGAAACAGAGCCGAATCGAATCCCGGCGAAGAAGGCACGACAAGGCGGGATCGGACGCCCGGTTCTCGTCGTTCTCGTCGTGGCGCTTCTGCTCGCAGCTTTGGCGTGGTGGGGGGCGGAGATCTATGGCAATTCGATCGAGTCTCCTGACACGATCGACGCGCCGGCGGGATCGACCGCGCCGTCCGCGCCGTCGGCCGGGTGAGTAGGGCCTCGGCGCGGCAAACCTTGTCATGCCGAACCTGCCATGCTAGCGGAACCCGCAATTTCAATCGGGCCGGACGGCCTTTCCAGGAGGGATCTGGCTTATGGCCAAGTCTGACAGCGAAACCACAACCGCGCCGAAAGCCGGCAATGGCGCACAGCCTTCGCTCAGCGTGCTCGCGCAATACGTAAAGGATCTGTCCTTCGAAAGCCCGAACGCTCCGAAGTCGCTGCGCGGCCGCGAGCAGGCGCCCGGCATCAACATCAACGTCAATGTCAGCGCCAATCCGCTCTCCGACACCGAGTTCGACGTCAACCTGACGCTTTCGGCCCGTGCCGGCACAGAGAAGGATGTGCTGTTCAACGTCGAGCTCATCTATGGCGGCGTGTTCCGCGTCGAGGGTTTTCCGCAGGAGCACATGCTGCCGATCCTGTTCATCGAATGCCCGCGACTGCTCTTCCCCTTCGCGCGTCAGATCATCGCCGAGGCGACCCGCAACGGCGGATTCCCGCCGCTGATGCTCGACCCGATCGACTTCGCCCAGATGTTCCAGCAGAAGATCGCCGAGGAACAGGCCAAGGCGCAGGTTCAGGTCAGCTGATCCGCCAGCGATCTCGCAAGGTTCGAAAGACCCGGCCATCGTGCCGGGTTTTTTTTTGCGACGAAAAGGCCGGGCGGCTACTGCAGCTCGGCTTCAGGCGCCGCCATCATCCTGGCCCAGATTGCGTTTTCGCCGAGCTGCTTGACGAGCTCGGCATGGGCCGCGCGTTCCGCCTCCGACAGGCGTGATGGCAAGGGTGTGGGCCGCTGCGCGACCGGAACGATTCTAATCGCCTCGGATCCGCCGGCTCCACGATCTTCGACGACGATCTCGAGCCCCAGTGCGGCCTGCTTGCCGCCGATCAGCTCGATATAGACTTCCGCCAGAAGCTCGGAGTCGAGCAAGGCGCCGTGCTTGGTGCGGCGGCTGTTGTCGATGCCGTAGCGGCGGCAGAGCGCGTCGAGCGAATTCGGCCCCATCGGGTGCTTGCGCTTGGCGATCGCCAGAGTGTCGACGACGCGATCGGGCTCGACGGCCGGCTGGCCGAGCCTTGCCAGCTCGGCATTGACGAAGCCCATGTCGAAGCCGGCATTGTGCGCCACGAGTCGGGCCCCGTCGATGAAGGAGAGGAACTCCGGCGCAATGACGTCGAAGATCGGCTTGTCGACGAGTTGGTCCATGCCGATGCCGTGCACCGACTGGGCATCGGCGTGTATCTCGCGGCCTTGCGGATTGATGTAGTGGTGGAACACCCGTCCGGTGGGAAACCGGTTGACGAGTTCGATCCCGCCGATCTCGATGATGCGATCGAGCCGGGAATCGAGGCCGGTCGTTTCCGTATCGAAGACTATCTCGCGCACCGAATCACTCCGCGTCCAACCATGGCAGCGCTTGCCCGGTCAGGGCAACCGGCCGCGGTCCGCGGCAGCCGGCTTGTCCCCGGTGAGTTGCGCGATGATGGCGGCCACCGCCTGCCGGGCAGCCTCCAGCCCCGAACCGGTGTCGACCACGAAGTCGGCCCGTCTGCGCTTTTCCGCATCCGGAACCTGCTTCGCCAGGATGGCGCGGAATTTCTCTTCGGTCATGCCGGAACGGGCGAGCACACGTTCGCGCTGCAGTTCGGGCGGCGCCGTCACGACCAGCACCTTGTCGACGCGGTCCCGTCCGCCGGTTTCGAACAGAAGCGGAATGTCGAGTACGGCAAGTGGTGCGCCGGCGCGTCGATGACGCTCGAGAAACGCATCGGCGTCGGCGCGTACCAGCGGATGGATGATGGCTTCGAGCCTGCGGATCGCCACAGTATCTCCGATCACGCGTTCGGCCAGCCGCGTGCGATCGACTGTGCCGTCCCGAACCGTGCCCGGAAAAGCTTCCTCGACCAGGGGTGCGGCGCCTCCGGCATAAAGACGGTGCACCGCTTCGTCGGAATCATGCACCGGAACACCCGCATCGGCGAACATCCTTGCGGTCGTCGACTTACCCATGCCGATCGAGCCGGTAAGGCCGAGCACGATCATGCTCTTTTCTCCACATCCCCCAGAACGAGGTTGCGAAGCGCGGCGGTCACTTCGGGCCGACGGCCGAACCAGCGCTCGAATCCGGGCACGGCCTGATGAAGGAGCATGCCCAAGCCGTCGACGGTCTTGAGGCCACGTGCCGCCGCTGCCGCCAGAAGCGGGGTGCGCGAGGGAACATAGACGAGATCATTGACGATCGCATGATCCGGCAACCAGTCGGGATCGGCGGCCAGTTCCTTGTTAGTGCCCATGCCGAGCGAGGTCGTGTTGATCAGCAGACCGGCGTCGCTTGAAAGTTCGCGTAGCGCGTCCTGGCCATGCGCGGACACGCCTGTCCCAAAACGATCGGCAAGATTCCTCGCCCGATCAACCGTCCGATTGACGATCCGGATATCGCTTATGCCCCGTTGCTTCAACGCATGGATGACGGCGCGAGCAGCGCCGCCCGCGCCCACCACCAGGGCCGAGTTGTTCTTCTCCCAGCGCGGGGCATGTTCGTCGAGATTGGCGGCAAAGCCATAGGCGTCGGTGTTGCCGCCGCAGGCGGTTCCGTCTTCGAGCCAGATCGTATTGACCGCGCCGATTGCTTCGGCCGCTTCATCTCGACGGCCGACCAGCCGGAAAGCCGCTTCCTTGTGCGGAATGGTAACATTGCCGCCGGCCAGGCCGGCATGCTGCAGCCCTGCAATGAAGTCGCCGAGACGGGCGGGTTCGACGTCGATCGCCGTATAGGCGCCGTTGATGCTGTATTGCCGAAGCCAATAGGTATGGATCATCGGCGAGCGCGAATGCGCGATCGGATGGCCGCAGACGAAGGCCTTGCGAGACGGCTCAGCCATCGATCGCGCCGAGGTCGCGCAGCGCGCCGAGCAGCGAAAGCAGCGGCAGACCGACGATTGTGAAATGATCGCCCTCGATCTTCTCGAAGAGCTGTATGCCCTCGCCTTCGACCTGATAGGCCCCAACGCTCTGTAAAGCCTTGTCGCCGACACGCGCGAGATGGCGTCCGATGAAGGCCGGATCCAGCCGTCGCATGGTCAGATGCGCGATGCCGACATGACGCCACAGTGTTTCACTGCCCTTGGCGACGGCCACCGCGCTGTTGAGGCTATGGGTCTTCCCGGAAAGTTTCAGGAGATGGCGGCGCGCCGCTTCCATATCGGCCGGCTTGTGGAAGATCTCGTCGCCGAGCGACAGGGTCTGGTCCGACCCGATGACCAGCGCCTCCGGATGGCGGCCGCTCACGTCGAGCGCTTTCGCTTCGGCGAGGATCGCCGCGACATCGTCCGGCCTCGCTTGTCCCGCGATCGCCGCCTCCACGGCCCTCTCATCGATGTCGGGTTTCTCGACCCCGAAGTCGAGCCCCGCATTGGTGAGCATGGCGCGCCGGAACGGACTTCCCGAGGCGAGAATGATCGTGGTGGGTTGCATGTCTGATAACCGATGCGCTGCCGGTGACGGATGAAGACACTCTGTCGCGATATGTCGCGCGAGGCCTATCTCGTCTTGCCGCGCAGCGCAACGATCGCGGCCGCCGTCTCTTCGATCGAGCGCCGGCTGACATCGATCATCGGCCAGTTGTGGCGGGTACAGATCTGCCTGGCATAGGTGAGTTCCTCGGCGATGTTCGCCCGGTCTGTGTAGCTCTGTGCATCGTAACCCGCGCTCGTGCCGAGCACGCGGTTCTGACGAACCTGCGAAATGCGTTCGGCCGTGGCCACGAGACCGACGATCAACGGACGCTTGGCGCGGATCAGGCTTTCCGGCATCGGCACCCCGAGCACGATCGGGATATTCGCCGTCTTGATGCCGCGGTTGGCCAGATAGATGCTGGTCGGCGTCTTCGAGGTCCGCGATATACCGATCAGGACGATGTCGGCATCCTCCATGTCCGCAGGCAGCTGGCCGTCGTCATGTTCCATGGTGAAGTTCAGAGCGTCGATGCGGCGGAAATACTGCGCATCCAGGACATGCTGGGCTCCGACCCGGCGGCCGGCAGGCGTGCCGAGATAGGATTGAAACACGGCAAGCACCGGTTCCAGCACCGAGACGCAAGGCAGCCCCATGGACGCCGCCCGCTCGTCGATCAGCCGCGCGAGATTCTGATCCACCACCGTATAGAGCACGATACCCGGCTCCTGATCGATCTCCTCGAACACCTTCATCAGCTGCCGCTCGGTGCGAATCAAAGGATAGATATGCTCGATCGCCCGCGCGTCCTTATATTGCGCCGATGCGGCGCGTCCGGCGGCCAGCAGCGTCTCGCCGGTCGCGTCAGAAATCAGATGGAGATGGAAGAAGCTCTGCGCCTTGTTCACACTATTCTGGCCCCTCTGTGGCCAGGTGTGGATAAGCCTGACCTTTGGACGGATGCTTTTGCCAGGGACTGTATCAAAGGGCCAGCTTTCCACAATCGAGACCACTGTGAAGTCGGCCGGGCCCTTGTGGAGAAGAATGTGGGCAGCGGCTCATTGTCACAACCGTGGACGACGCCGGTTCTCATTTGCGCAACGGCAAGAGGCTGGAATCGCTAGCGATTTTGCGGCGATCCGTAATATTAACAGGGGCTTGGCGGATTGTCCTTGCCGGCTGCCCGCGACATGGCGAGGACGCCCGGAGTCGAGAAGTCGGAATTCCCGATTCCGACAGAGTCGTAGAATCAGAAGACTCTTTTTTCATGAATTGATTTAAGGGAGCCGGACTGGAGAAACGTGCAGCCATGACCGCAAGACGAACCGTCATCGACGTGCTCAAGGGCGAGACCGTATTCCCGACGCCCGTCTGGATGATGCGGCAGGCCGGGCGTTATCTCCCCGAATATCGCGCGACGCGTCAGCGCGCCGGCAGCTTCCTCGACCTCTGCTACAATCCCGATCTCGCCGTCGAGGTGACGCTGCAGCCGATCCGGCGCTTCGGCTTCGACGCGGCAATTCTGTTTTCCGACATCCTAGTCGTGCCGCATGCGCTCGGCCGTGACCTTCGCTTCGAGGAAGGCCATGGGCCCCTGATGAGCCCGATCGAGCCAGCCGGGATCGAGCAACTCGACGAAGCAATGTTTCACGTGAATCTGCAACCGGTCTACGAGACGGTGCGACGGCTTCGCGCGGAGCTTCCGGCCGAGACGACGCTGCTCGGCTTCTGCGGCGCTCCCTGGACGGTCGCGACCTATATGATCGCCGGCCGCGGTACATCAGACCAGGCGCCGGCCCGCCTGTTCGCCTATCGGCATCCCGAGGCTCTCGCGAAGCTCCTGGACCGGCTGGCGGATCATTCGGCCGACTATCTGATCCGCCAGGTCGAAGCTGGTGCCGACGCCGTCCAGATCTTCGATTCCTGGGCCGGGGTGCTCGACGAGGCGAGCTTCGACGCCTTCTGTGCCGCGCCGGTGGCACGCATGGTGAAACGCGTGCGCACCGCCTTTCCCGACGTGCCGATCATCGGCTTTCCGAGAGGGGCGGGCAGCCTCTACGACGGCTATCGCGCCGCGACCGGCGTCACGGCGCTGGGGCTCGACTGGTCCGTTCCGTTGTCTCAGGCAAAGAGGCTGCAGCAGAGCGGCGCCGTCCAGGGCAATCTCGACCCGTTGCGCGTGGTCGCCGGTGGAAGAGCTTTGGACGAGGGCGTGGATGCCATTCTGGCGGGTCTCGGGGGCGGACCGCTGATCTTCAATCTCGGACACGGCATCACCCCGGACGCGCCGGTCGAGAATGTGGAGCGCATGATTGCCCGTGTGCGTGCAGGGTCACACCGATGAATCCCGGCGGCGACAAGTCCATCGCCGATGACGGCGCCAGCGCGATGCGCCGCGCGGCGGTGGCGATCGCCATATTCGTCGTGGGCGCCGCCTTGCTGTTCTGGCTCGATCCGGCCGATCTCTATCTCTGGGCCAAGGCGATCCATGTGATCGCCGTGATCGCGTGGATGGCGGGCATGCTTTACCTGCCACGCCTTTTCGTCTACCACGCCGAGGCGGAGCCGGGCTCGGTTCAGTCCGAGACCTTCAAGGTTATGGAGCGTCGCCTGCTGCGCGCCATCATCAATCCGGCCATGATCGTCACCTGGGTGTTTGGCCTTTGGCTGGCCTGGCGCGGCTTCGGTTTCGCGGGCGGCTGGCTCCACGCCAAGATAGGTTTCGTGCTCGGCATGTCGGCTGTCCACGGCTATTTCTCGCGGTCGGTGCGTTTGTTCGCGCAGGATCGCAACACGAAATCGTCGCGGCACTGGCGGATCATGAACGAAGTGCCTACCTTACTGATGATCGGCATCGTGATCCTGGTCGTAGTCAAGCCGTTCTAGCGGTACGCCGACGAGAAATCGCAGCTTGCTCTTTGGGACCGGCAGGGATAAAAGGACATCCTTCCCTCCCCGCCTAGCGCTGACTTTTCCCTATTTCTTCGCGCACGGCCGGCATGCATCGCGTATCGCCGATATTTTCCAGAGCAGATTCAGAGTCCGCACTATGCAGGAAATGAAACTTACCGAATTCAAGAACAAGAAGCCGACCGATCTGATCGCTTTCGCCGAGTCGCTCGAGGTCGAGAACGCCAGCGTCATGCGCAAGCAGGAACTGATGTTCGCAATCCTCAAGAAGCTGGCGGCGCAGGATGTCGAGATCATCGGCGACGGCGTGGTGGAAGTGCTGCAGGATGGGTTCGGCTTCCTTCGGTCGGCCAACGCGAACTATCTTCCGGGTCCCGACGATATCTACATCTCGCCCTCGCAAATCCGGCGCTTTTCGCTGAAAACAGGCGATACGGTGGAAGGGCCGATCCGCAGCCCGAAGGAAGGCGAGCGCTATTTCGCGCTGCTGAAGGTCAACACAATCAATTTCGACGATCCGGAGAAGATCCGGCACAAGATCCACTTCGACAATCTGACGCCGCTCTATCCGACCTCGCGGCTGAAGATGGAGATGGAGAATCCGACGTCGAAGGACATTTCTCCGCGAGTTATCGACCTCGTGGCGCCTCTCGGCAAAGGACAGCGCGCGCTGATTGTCGCGCAGCCGCGCACCGGCAAGACAGTGCTGCTTCAGAATATCGCGCATTCGATAACGTCGAACCATCCGGAATGCTATCTGATCGTTCTCCTGATCGACGAGCGGCCCGAGGAGGTGACCGACATGCAGCGCTCGGTGAAGGGCGAGGTCGTCTCCTCGACCTTCGATGAGCCGGCCGCCCGGCACGTCCAGGTCGCCGAGATGGTGATCGAGAAGGCCAAGCGTCTGGTCGAGCATGGCCGGGACGTGGTGATCCTGCTCGATTCCATCACGCGTCTGGGCCGCGCCTACAACACGGTCGTGCCGTCCTCCGGCAAGGTGCTCACCGGTGGCGTGGACGCCAACGCGCTGCAGCGGCCGAAGCGCTTCTTCGGCGCGGCGCGCAATATCGAGGAAGGCGGCTCGCTGACCATCATCGCGACCGCCCTGATCGACACGGGCAGCCGTATGGACGAGGTGATCTTCGAGGAGTTCAAGGGCACGGGTAACTCGGAGATCGTGCTCGACCGCAAGGTGGCCGACAAGCGCATCTATCCGGCCATGGACATCCTCAAGTCCGGTACCCGCAAGGAAGACCTTCTGGTGCCCCGCGCTGATCTGCAGAAGATCTTCGTCCTTCGCCGCATCCTGGCGCCCATGGGCACGACCGATGCGATCGAGTTCCTCATCGACAAGCTGAAGCAGACGAAGACGAATGCCGACTTCTTCGATTCGATGAATACGTAGGCTGCTGCGCGCTCGAATCGCTTATCGGAAGGCGGCCGTCGAACAATGGGCGGTCGCCTTTTTGTTGGCGGGGACCTCGTACGGTTCTGGTGGCCCGAAGCGCCGTCGTCAGGGCTGGATCAGCGCGGACCGCAACTCGGCGGGTTCGGTGATGACGGGCAGGCACCCGTTGCCGCGACAGAGCCACGCGCCCGGCCTTGCAATGTCCGGAACAATCCCGCCAGGCAGTGCCGGGGCGGAGGTTTTATCGCCCGCGGTCAGCCGGATATCGACCCGGCGCGGGTCGCTGGCAGCGTCGGCGACGCAGGCGAAGGCGCGGCTGCCAGGCGCGTCGACCGTTACGAGCTTCCATGGATCCAGGGCCAGGGCGGCGGCGTACACGATGCCTGCCTGGCCATAGGCAAGCTGCGCGGCACGACCGGACGCGGCTTCGGCGGCAGCCCAGGCCTTCGATTGTAGGTCGAGATCACCGGTGAGCACCGCCAGTCGGGTAAGGGCCTCGATGATCTGCGCGGTCGCCGAAGGGACGGCTTCATCGACGTCGCCGCGAATACGCATCAGAAGATCGGCGCTATCAGACGCGGAAAGATAGTAGCCATGGCCGCTCTGGTCGGTGTACCAAGTCTCCAGTTTGTCGGCGAAATTGCGGGCGGTGGCAATATAGGATGCCTCCGATGTCGCCTCGAACAGCGTGATGGACGCATTGATCATGGCGGCATAGTCGGAAGACATCGCCGGATAGAGGCGTCGGTCGTCCAGGATTGAATGCGGTAGCCGCCCGGCGTCGTCACTCGATCCGATGACGAAACGATAGGCGGCCGCAGCCGCAGCGATCCAATCCGGGCGATCGAGCAAGCGGCCCACGCCAGCCAGCGCTGCTATTGTCAGGCCATTCCAGTCGGCAAGCACCTTGTCGTCGCGGCCCGGTCTGATCCGCCCAGCCCGGGCGTGAAACAACTTTTGACGCGCCGAGACAAATTCAGCGGAGATGACCGGCGTCAGATCGTCGGCTTCGATGTGAAGGACCGGTTTTCCTTCCCAGCCATCAGGCGCCGCGAGGCCATAGATGGACAGGAAACGGGTCGACGACTCGCCGAGGATCGATTCGATCTCGGAACGATCCCATGTGTAGAAAAGGCCCTCCTCGCCTTCGCTGTCGGCGTCGAGGCTTGAGGCGAAGCCGCCGCCATCGACACGCATTTCGCGGAGCAGCCACCCGACCGTTTCTTTGATTCGGACTCCGAACAATTCGTCCTTGGTCGCTGCATAGGCCCAGCCGAGCGATTGAAGTAGTTGCGCGTTGTCGTAGAGCATCTTTTCGAAATGCGGCACCAACCAATCGGCATCGGTGGAATAGCGGGACAGCCCTCCGCCTACATGGTCGTAGATCCCGCCTTTCAGCATTTCGCGCAGACTGAGAAGCACGCTGTCGCGATGTTCTCTGTTGCCTGACGTCAACCAGTACTGCCAGAGCACGCGCATGAAAGGGGCGTTGGGGAATTTGGGCGCGCCGCGCAGGCCGCCGCGCTGCCGGTCGATCATGTCCTGAACGCCGGCGGCAAGCGTCGCGAGTTGGGTCGGATCGATCGTTGTCGATGCGGGGCCGCCGGCGAGGCGGGCTGAGACATGGTCGGTGAGCGCGTCGGCGCTTCTGGCGAGCTCGCCGCGTTTGTCACGCCAGGCACGGTGGACGGACTCCAGAACCTGAACAAAACCCGGGCGGCCGTAGCGAGGCAGCTTCGGAAAGTAGGTTCCGCCCCAGAAGGGCTTGGCGTCAGGGGTCAGGAACATGGTGAGAGGCCATCCGCCCTGCTCGCCCGTGGCATTGAGCGCAGCCATATAGATCTGGTCAATGTCGGGGCGTTCCTCACGATCGACCTTGATGTTCACGAAAAGCCGGTTCATGACGGCGGCGACGCCGTCGTCCTCGAAGCTTTCATGGGCCATGACGTGGCACCAGTGACAGGCGGCATAGCCGACGGACAAGAGGATAGGCCTGTCGAGTGCCTGTGCTTCGGCCAGCGCTTCGGTGGACCAGGCGCGCCAATGCACCGGATTGTCCTTATGCTGTCGCAGATAGGGACTGGTCTCCTCGGAGAGCAGGTTCGCGGCGGAAAGAGGCAATTTCGGCTCCGGGGCTGGCGGCAACAATGTAACAGTAGGGCGTGGACATGCCTGCGACAATCTTCAGAGACACGATCTTTGCCCTGTCCTCTGGGCGACTTCCTTCCGGCGTGGCCGTGGTCCGGATGTCTGGGGGGCATGTGAAAGGCGCATTGGAGGCGATGGTCGGGAGCCTGCCGGAGGGCCGACGGGCTGATTATCGGGCGATACGGTCGCCACGGTCAGGCGAGATAGTGGACCGTGGTCTGGTGCTGCTTTTCGAAGGTCCGCACAGCTTTACAGGTGAGGATTGCGCCGAGCTGCATGTCCATGGCGGCAAGGCGGTTGTCGCCGCGATCCTCGCGGAGCTCTCGGGCATTGACGGGTTCCGTCATGCCGAAGCCGGCGAATTCACGCGGCGGGCCTTTCTGAACGGGAAGCTCGATCTCGTGGGCGCGGAGGCGCTCGCGGATCTGATCGGGGCCGAGACCGAAGCGCAGCGCCGCTTTGCTGCGGCAAATGCGGAGGGCCAGCAGACCGCTCTTTATGCCGGCTGGCGAAAACGGATCATTCACGCGCGTGCAATGATCGAGGCCGAGCTGGATTTTGCCGATGAGAGCGACGTGCCGGGATCGGTGTCGAGTGAGGTCTGGGCCGAGATGGCGGCGCTGGCGAAGGATATCGATGCGCATCTTGAAGGATATCGGAGTGCCGAAATCATTCGGGATGGTTACCAGGTGGTTATCCTGGGGGCGCCGAACGCGGGGAAGTCGAGCCTGCTGAACGCGCTGGCGCGACGCGAGGTCGCGATCGTCACGGAGGAGCCGGGAACGACGCGCGACCTCGTTGAAGTGGCGCTCGACCTGGACGGCATGAAAGTCGTGATGGTGGATACGGCGGGGATCCGTGAAGCCGCAGGTCGGGTGGAATCTATCGGCATCGAGCGTGCCCTCGAACGGGCCCGACGCGCCGATCTTGTACTCGAACTGATTGCGCTTGACGATCCCGTGGCCGCTTCCTCCGGCGACATGCCGTCCGGTCGGCTGCGCGTGGGATCGAAGTCCGATCTGGGGACGTCAGGAGCCGCGGTGGATCAGGGCTACGACTTCGTGATTTCGGTGAAGTCCGGGGAAGGACTGGGTGAACTGTTGGCAGGGATCGCTCGCCGGGCGGCGGGGGCCACGGCGACTTCGGGTGAAGTTCTGCCGTCCCGGATGCGGCATGTCGAGCTTTTGCACCGTTGCGCTTCGTCATTGCGCAGGGCGGCCGTTCAGGAGGATCTGGCGCTCGAGCTGCGGGCCGAGGAACTGCGCGACGCCGGGTTCAGTCTCGGCAAGATATCGGGGGCGGTCGATGTGGAAGACCTGCTCGATACGATCTTTTCGGAATTCTGTATCGGCAAGTGAGTGACTCACGTGAAACATGGCCCGCTCGCCGCGAGGAGGAAGCGGGCCTTGGGTGGCGTGGGCTTCGAACGCCATCCTCCGCCCGATCACCTGGGGCAATGACTCACGTGAAACAGGGGCTTGAGCCCGTGGGTCATGATTCACGTGAAACATGAGAACATGAACAAATCGAGGAACTACGTTTCACGTGAAACGAATCGCAAGTTCACGGGCCATTTCGACATCGATCGGGGCAGGCGATCTCTCTCCGCGCCTTGACTAGACGGGGCGGAAGGCGCATCTGCTCCCTCCGAACCCGAAGAGAAACGAGTCCATGCTTCAGTCCTATGATGTCGTCGTCATCGGCGGTGGCCACGCCGGCTGCGAAGCTGCCTCAGCCGCCGCGCGAAGCGGCGCGTCAACTGCGCTCGTGACGCTCAGGGCAGCAACGATCGGCGCGATGTCCTGCAACCCCGCCATCGGAGGCTTGGGAAAAGGTCATCTGGTGCGTGAGGTCGATGCGCTAGACGGGCTGATGGGCAGAGTGGCCGATGCCGCCGGCATCCAGTTCCGTCTGCTCAATCGCCGCAAGGGACCCGCTGTCCGCGGACCACGCACGCAGGCCGATCGCAAACTCTATAAGGCGGCCATGCAGCGCGCCATTTCCGATCATGAGCGGCTCGATGTGATCGAAGGCGAAGTGCTCGATCTGGAGATCCGGGACGGCAAGGTTGCTTCGGTAGCTCTCGAGGACGGTCGTCGGTTGACCTGCGGCGCCGTGGTATTGACCACGGGCACGTTTCTGCGCGGCCTCATCCATATCGGCGAGCGCCGTTTTCCCGCGGGTCGGATGAATGAAAAAGCGTCCCTGGGACTGTCCGAAACGATGGCGCGCGCCGGGTTCAGGCTTGGGCGCCTGAAGACGGGAACGCCGCCGCGGCTAGACGGCCGTAGCATCGATTGGGCTTCGCTCGACATGCAGGCGGCCGACGAGGATCCGGTTCCCTTTTCACTGATGACGGATCGCATAATCACGCCTCAGATCGAATGCGGGATTACACGTACAACGCAGGCGACGCATGAGATCATCAGGACCAACCTCGCGCGGTCGGCAATGTATTCGGGATCGATCGAAGGCATCGGTCCGCGCTACTGTCCATCCATCGAGGACAAGATCGTCAAGTTCGGCGATCGGGACGGTCACCAGATCTTCCTGGAGCCCGAAGGGCTCGACGACGACACGGTCTATCCGAACGGCATTTCGACATCTCTGCCGGAAGACGTGCAGCTTGCCATTCTGAAGACGATACCGGGTCTTGAACGGGCCGTGATGAGGCAGCCCGGCTACGCGATCGAATACGACCATATCGATCCGCGCGAGCTCGACAAGACGCTCGAGACCGGAAAGGTCGAGGGCCTCTTCCTTGCCGGTCAGATCAACGGCACGACAGGCTACGAGGAGGCTGCGGCGCAAGGCATTCTCGCCGGTATCAATGCCGCCCGGCGGGCCGGAGGCCAGGACGGCATCGCCGTCAGCCGGACGGAAGCCTATATCGGCGTGCTGGTCGACGATCTGACCGGTCGCGGCATCAGCGAACCCTATCGCATGTTCACGTCGAGGGCCGAGTTTCGCCTGTCGTTGCGGGCAGACAATGCCGATGAGAGGTTGACCCCGCTCGGACGGAAGCTCGGTATCGTCTCCGGTTCGCGAGCGAAACGGTTCGATGCGATGAACGGAAGGCTGGACGAAGGCCGATCTGTTCTTCAAGATCTCGGCCTGACGCCCAACGAGGCGAAACGCCATGCGATCGAGATCAGCCAGGATGGCGTGCGGCGAAGTGCCTATCAGCTTCTGGCGTATCCCGGGATGGATTTCTCGCGGCTTGCCGCGGTCTGGCCGCAGCTCCATGAGATCGACGCTGCTACAGCGGAGAAACTTGAGACGGAGGCGCGGTACGCGGTCTATCTCGAGCGCCAGGAGGCGGACTCTGCCGCGATCCGGCGCGAGGAGTTGCGGATCATCCCTCAGGGGCTGGATTTCTCGATGGTTCCCGGCCTGTCCAACGAACTGAAGCAGAAGATCAGCGAGCGTCGGCCGCAGTCGATAGCCGACGCCCAGCGAATCGACGGCATGACGCCAGCGGCGCTGTCATTGATGATCGCGCATATCCGCAACGCGGAGGGGAACGCCGGGCGGAGCGCAGCGTGAGGGAGCGTTCGCTCGAGGGGCTGCGCGAAGTCGCCGGCCCCGTTTCACGTGAAACATTCGAACGGCTCCAGCAATTCGAAGCCACCTTCCTCAAATGGGCGAGCCGAATCAATCTGGCGGCACCCTCCACTCTGTCCGACATCTGGAGCCGTCACATCCTCGACAGCGCTCAGCTCGCGATGCTGGCGCCGGAAGCTGGAACCTGGCTGGATGTCGGGTCAGGCGGCGGGTTTCCGGGCGCCGTGATGGCCATTCTCCTGCAGGACCGGCCCGGCGCAACGATCGATCTCGTGGAGAGCAACCGCAAGAAAGCGGCCTTCCTGCAATCAGCGCTCGCGGCCTACCGGCGCAGCGTCAGGATCCATCCGAAGCGGATCGAGGAGGTCTACGGCATCATCGAGCGGCCGGACGTGGTGACTGCGCGCGCGCTGGCTCCCCTGCCCCTGCTTCTCGATCTCTGCTCACCCTGGCTGACGACCGGATCGCGCGGCCTTTTTCACAAAGGACGGGATTACCGCGTCGAGCTGAAAGAAAGCGATGACGCCTGGACTCACGATCTGGTAGAACACAAGAGCCGGATCGACGACGACAGTGTGATCCTGGAAATTCGGAATCTTCGGCCGCGCCAACCTGCATAAGACCGAAGCCAGATATCGCAAGCGGCCATGAACATCCTGTTTCGCAACATGAACAATCGTCCCCGCATCATCACCGTCGCCAACCAGAAAGGGGGCGTCGGCAAGACCACAACCGCGATCAACCTGGCGACTGCTCTGGCGGCGATCGGCGAGCGCGTGCTCATCATCGATATCGACCCGCAAGGCAATGCCAGCACCGGGCTCGGCATCGACCGTCAGGACAGGACCGTGTCGTCCTATGACGTGCTGACCAAAACGAAGGGTGTGATCGAAGCGGCCATGCAGACCGCGGTGCCCGGCCTGTCGATCGTTCCCTCGACGCTGGACCTGCTCGGCGTCGAGATGGAGATCGCTTCCGAGTCCGACCGCGTGGTGCGGTTGCGCAATGCGTTGCGCGAAGGGGACGGCGTGCCGTTCTCCTATGTGCTGATCGATTGTCCGCCGTCGCTCAACCTGCTGACCTTGAATTCCATGGCAGCGGCCGATTCGGTTCTCGTGCCCCTGCAATGCGAGTTCTTCGCGCTGGAGGGCCTGAGCCAGCTTCTGCAGACGGTCGATCAGGTGCGCCGGGCGATCAATCCGGACCTGAGCATTCAGGGCATCGTGCTGACGATGTTCGACGGCCGTAACAATCTCGCCAATCAGGTTGTCGAGGATGTCCGCGCGCATATGGGGGACAAGGTCTATGAGACGGTGATCCCCCGTAATGTGCGTGTTTCGGAGGCGCCGTCCTACGGCAAGCCGGCAATCCTCTATGACCTGAAATGCAGCGGCAGTCAGGCCTATCTGCAGCTTGCCTCGGAGGTCATCCGGCGCGAGCGCCAACTGCGGGCCGCGTGACCGGCCGATCCGCCTCCGACAACAACCAATAACCGACCGGAACGACGACTTATGAGTGACGACCTTTCGCGCAAACGCCTCGGCCGCGGCCTTGCCGCTTTGATCGGCGAAATCGACAAGCCGGCCGACGTGGAGAAGCGCCCGGTCAGCGCGGACGGCAAGGTCCCGATCGAGTTCATTTCTCCCAATCCGCGCAATCCGCGCCGTCATTTCGGTGACGCCGAACTCGCCGACCTGGCCCAGTCGATCCGCGAGCACGGCGTCGTGCAACCCGTGGTGGTGCGACCCTCCGCGGAAGCCGGGCGTTTCGAGATCATCGCGGGTGAGCGGCGCTGGCGGGCAGCGCAGCGCGCCGGATTGATCGAGATTCCCGTCATTGTCCGAGCAGTCGACGACAGGGTCGCGCTCGAACTGGCGATCATCGAGAACGTCCAGCGCGCCGATCTCAATCCGGTCGAGGAGGCGCTCGGATACCAGCAGTTGATCGACGATCACAACTATACACAGGCCGATCTCGGCCAGGTCATCGGCAAGAGCCGCAGCCATGTCGCCAATACGTTGCGTCTGCTCAAGCTGCCTGACGTGATTCGCGACATGCTGGTCGACGGGTCGCTGTCGGCGGGCCACGCCCGCACGCTGGTCACGGCGGAAGATCCGGCGGGTCTTGCGAAGCAGATCGTCGATCAGGGACTGTCCGTCCGCCAGGCCGAAGCCCTCGCCCAGCAGCCCGCCGCGGCGGCGACCCGGCAGCCACGCGCGAGTCGCGCCGACGAGAAGGATCCTGATACGATCGCTCTCGAAAAGCTGCTGACCGACGTCACTGGGCTGCGGGTCACCATCAGCCACAGGGAAAAAGGCGGTGAGATCCGGATCGCCTACCGGACGCTGGAGCAGCTTGACGGACTTTGCCGCAAGCTGCAGGACTGAAGCCAGCGGTCGATGATAAGCGGGTTCGCCCGCGAATTATCGAAGAATCGGCCGGCTCGAGGAAAGGCAGCATGTCCGCCTCCTGCAGTGCGGCGCCGATCGGCCTTGCCGTGACCGGTGAAGCGGGCTCGATGTCCGACGGCAGTCAGCCGCGCGAGCGGTCGAGCGCTATGGCCAGCAAGGTGTGGCGTGTAATCGCCTCGGCCAATTCCGGCCGGCGTCGTGTCTGCAATACCGCGTTCTGAAGCCGTTCCAGTACGCGTGCGGCGCCGTCCGTGTTCCAGCGCTGCAGCGCGTTCTCGACAGTCCGCCGTCTGGAGAAGAAGACCGGCGGCCGCGCCCCGGCGACGGCGGCGGAGGCGGACTGGCCCTTGGCTTCCATCTGGCCACGCATTGCATGGAGGGTCTGAAATTGCCGCATCAAGGCAGAGAGGATCGGAAATATCTGGTTTCCCGAGGCGGCCAGGCGGGAAAAGGACGTCTCGAAGACGTCCAGCTTGCCTTCGAGAACGGCATCGACCACTTCATCGACCGAAAGTCCCGCAACGTCGCCGATCGACAGATCGACGTCTTCGATCGTGATCTGGGTCTGGCCCTGCGCATAGAGAACGAGCTTCTCGATCTCCCCGCGTGAAGCAAGGCGATCGCCGCCGAGGCTGCGGCGCAATGCCTGGCGGGCCTCCAGCGTGATCGTCATGCCGGCCTTCTGCAGTTCCTGGTCGATAACCGCGTCGACGCCTTTCGCCTCGTCGGCATAACAAGGCAAGGCGATCGCTACGGCAGCAGCCTCCACCATGGTGCGCAGAGCGGCCCCCTTTTTCAGGTCTCCGGCCTCGATCAGGATGATCGCGTCGCGCGGCGGGTCGGCGGCCAGCACTTTCACATCTTCCGCCAGCGCCTTGTGCGTACCGGCATTGCGGACCCACACCAACCTGCGGTCCGAAAACATCGGGACCATGCGCGCTTCATCGACCAGCCGGCCTGGCTGTTGCTCGATCTCGGCCGCGTCGAGACGCACGACAGAGAAGGGATCGTCGGGCGAAAGCCCCGTCTTGCCGGCGAGCAGCTTGGCCCGCTCGGATACGAGCCCTCGGTCCGGACCATAGATCAGAACGATCCTGATCTTGTCGTCGGGCCGGTTCAGCCAGCCATCGACCTCATGCGCCTTTTTCTGTGCCATGGCGTCTGGCTAGCACGCGTGACGCCGGCCCGCATCAAAATCATGCCGACCCCCGAAGTACGGCTTCACCGTGGAAAAAGGCACAGTCTCCTCAAATCCGTACGCTGCTGGAAAAGCTTGCCCCAGTGCGGCCGAAATTTGAAATCGACAATGTCTATTAATCCGCTAGACTAAAGGGACATGTGGAGGTCACGATGACGTTCCTTTCCCATTCCGCAGACCGGGCCCGAAGCCCGAACCGCAGGCTGCGCGACAAGTTCGTCCAGGACGCAGCCGCGACATTGTGCTTCGTCCTCGCCGTGGGCTTCGCGGCCGCCCTGGTGTTCGGTTTCCTCGGCCATTGATCGTCCGCCGCCAGGCGACAATCAGCTATCCCCAGTTTCCAGTTGAATGAAGGATGTCAGCGGACCGCATCGGGCGATGGAGGAGAATGCAAGGCATATCGAGTTCGTCGCCGATACGGCCGCTCTCTTTGGCAGCCAGGTCACACCTTTGGTCCGTCCGAGGCCGACCCATTCCTCTGCGCCGGGCGCGCGCCATGTTCCGTGGCGGCGTTTTCGGGCCTGAGAAGCCGAACCGTCGAGGCTGACAGGTACCACAAAGGGGTTGCGTTTCATCGCGCCTTGGTCGAATCTGTGCCCCTGCCGCGTATCTGGCGTTGTGTTGACGGGTGGGGGATTGCGTCCGCCAACCAACAGGTGAGGAAACAATGAGACATCTGCTGCCCCCGCTCCATGAGGGCCATGCGCCGATCTTTCTGCATCAGGCTTTCGCTGATGCGCTCGATGCCTTCGAGAACTGGGCTCCCGGCACGACCGAACCGTCCGTGCTCTGCGAAGGGCTGCCGACCGCAATCAGCGCGGTGTTCGGGCGGATGCGCAGCTGCACCGATATCCTTCCGATGCGCATTCTCGAAGACGTCCAGGCCCTGCTCAAGGGCACCGATGACCAGGAATTCGCCGACGAGCAGGCGAGCTACGCCGAAGCTGCCCTTATCCTTCGGGCCCATTGCGTCGCGCGCCTCAAATCCTGAAGCGGTGACGCGCCGGTCGAACCGGCGGGCGCACCCGCCGGTTCTGCACCGGGTGGTGAAGCCGCAGCCCGAAGCTGCCATGCCTCCCTCGGCGTTCACCGCAAGGTGTAGCGGGCCCCTGTTGCTGGAATTCGTTCAAGTCACTAAGAACTGTGCCAACCCATGGCTTCAGTTCCAGGCTTGATGTCCTCCACCTCGCTTCCCTCCGCATTCCCTACACTCGACGGCCTGCATGTCGGCATCATCGGCCTCGGCTATGTCGGTCTGCCGCTGGCGATTATTTTCGCCAAACACTTCCGGGTCACCGGCTTCGATGTCGATCAGGCGCGTATCGAGGCGCTGAAGGCAGGCATCGACCGTACCGGCGAGGCGACGGCCGAGGAACTGGCAAGCCGCAATCTCGATTTCACCGCCGAGCAGGACGCATTGCGCGACTGCAAGCTCATCGTCGTTGCCGTTCCCACGCCGATCGACGCGGCGAAGCAGCCGAATCTCGGCCCCCTCTTCCAGGCTTGCCGCACCGTTGGTCAAGTGGTCTCGCGCGGCGCTACGGTCGTCTTCGAATCGACGGTCTATCCCGGAGCGACCGAGGAAGATTGCGTGCCGCTCATCGAGCAAGCGTCGGGGCTGCGCTGCCACCACGATTTCTTCGTCGGCTACAGTCCCGAGCGGGTCAATCCAGGTGATCCGACGCACAAGATCGAGACCGTGATCAAGGTTACCTCGGGGGGAACGCCGGAAACGACCGAGTTTGTCGATGCGGTCTACCGTCGCGCCATCCCCGCGGGCACCTACCGCGCTCCGTCGATCCGTGTGGCGGAGGCCGCCAAGATCGTCGAGAACACCCAACGCGACGTCAACATCGCGCTCGTCAACGAACTCGCCGTGCTGCTCGGCAAGCTCGGCATCGACACGCTCGAAGTGCTGGAGACCGCCGGAACGAAGTGGAACTTCCTGCCGTTCCGCCCCGGCCTCGTCGGTGGCCACTGCATCGGCGTCGACCCCTATTATCTCACCCACAAGGCGCGGCAGTTGAACTTCCATCCGGAGATGGTGCAGGCAGCGCGGCGCATCAACGACGACATGGGCGAGCATGTGGCGGTCGAGACCATCCGCCTGCTTCTCGAAAAGCGGCTCGCTCCGCCGTTCCGTGCGCTGGTGCTGGGGTTCACCTTCAAGGAAAACTGCCGCGATATCCGCAACAGCCGCGTGATCGACATCGTGAAGAAGCTCCAGAGCTTCAATGTTGCGGTCGACGTCTTCGATCCCGAGGCCGATCCAAGGGACGTGAAGCGAGAATACGGCCTGGAACTGAGCTCCACGCTCGAGCCCGGAGCCTATGATGCGGTGATCGTGGCGGTCGGCCATCGCAGCATCCGCGAACTCGGGCCGGCTGAGGCCAGGGCACTTCTGAAACCGTCAGGCATCCTCTTCGACGTCAAGGGGATCTTCCCGAAGGAGCATGTCGATGCACGTCTCTGATCTCGGCCCGAGATACGGCGAGCGGCAGCTGGCATGAAGATTTTCGCCTACAAGCCAGGCCATGACGGCCACGTCGCGCTTGTCCAGGACGGCAGCCTGGTCTTTTCGATCGAGGCAGAGAAGGATTCGGGCGACCGCTATGCACCGCTGTCGTCTGAAAACATGCTGCACGGCCTCTCGCTGGTCGACGGCATCCCCGACGTCGTCGCGGTATCCGGCTGGCTACGCTCTTTCCGGCCGATGAGCGGACCCGTCGGCGGCGGCTATTTCGATGCGGAAGGCGCGACGATCATCGACCGGCCCGGCCGCATGCTGGGCCGCGATATCCGCTCCTTCTCGTCCAGCCATGAGCGATCCCACATCATCGGCAGCTATGCCATGTCGCCCTTTCCACAGGGGCAACCCTGCTACGCGCTGGTCTGGGAGGGGGTGATCGGGGCCTTCTACAGGATCGACGCCGATCTCAAGGTGACGGCGCTCGGCACGCCGATGAGCGGGCCGGGACACAAATACGGCTTCCTTTACGGCCTTGCCGACCCGACCTACCCGGCCGATGCCCGCAAATCGCGCCGCGAGGATGCCGGCAAGCTCATGGCGCTGGCGGCTTTCGGCCGTGACGACGCCGAGACGCCGCAAGAGCGGGTGCTGATCGACCGCATCCTTGCCCATGATGCGGTCGCGGCGCCGTTGCGCAAGGCCGATTTCGCCGAATCGTCCTTCTTCAACATCGGGCTGCAGACCCAGGCGTTCCGGACCCTCGCCCGACGGTTCCAGAATGCCGTCTTCGAGCGCTTCCACGACTTTGCCCGCCGCAATTTGCGCGACGGCCTGCCCTTGCTGGTCTCGGGCGGTTGCGGGCTGAATTGCGACTGGAACAGCGCCTGGCACGCCACCGGCCTCTTCGCCGATGTGTTCGTGCCGCCTTGCGCCAATGATTCCGGCTCGGCCATCGGCACCGCTGCCGACGCGCAATTCGCCTATACCGGCAACGCCAAACTTGAATGGTCGGTCTATGCCGGCGAGGAATTCGTGATCGACACGGGCAGGCCCGACGGGTTCGAGCCGGAACGGAGGGACGATGCCGGGATCGCCGGTCGTCTCGCCGCCGGCGACGTGCTGGCCTGGGTGCAGGGCCGCTACGAGATCGGACCGCGGGCACTCGGCAACCGGTCGCTTCTTGCCGCACCCTTTACCGCCGAGACCCATGCGCGGCTCAACGCCATCAAGCGCCGCGAAGCTTTCCGGCCGATCGCGCCGATCATGCTGGAAGACGAACTCGATCGCCTCTTCGAGAATCACGGGCCGAGTCCGCATATGCTCTATTTCCAGACCGCCAAGACCGACGCGCTGAAGGCGGTGACCCATGTCGACGGCACAGCGCGTGTCCAGACGGTGAACCGCAGGCAAAACGCGCAGATCCACGAACTGCTGACGGCCTTCAAACGGCTGACCGGATATGGTGTGCTCTGCAATACCTCGCTGAACTTCAACGGCAAGGGTTTCATCAACCGCCTGAGCGACCTCGCGCGCTATGCGCGGGATACCGGGCTCGATGGATTCGTGGTGGGCGAAACCTTCTATCGCAAGGTCTGACCTCAGCGGTCGCGCACAAGCAGCGTATTCTGCGCTGTCGCGTCTGCCTTGCGGTAACCGCGCGCGGCGAGAAACGCCAGGCAGTCGGTTTGCCAGAGTTCACTCTGGACGGTCTCGATCAGCAGCGCCGCTGGCCACAACGACCGGCTTTCCTCCGAAAACAGCGGCAGCAGCGCCCGGTCCTCATAGCCTTCGACGTCGATCTTCAGGAGATCGATGGCGGGGAAACGCTCGGCTTCCAGGATTTCGGCCAGCGGCGCCACTTTTACGGTTTCGGGCACGGTTCGGCGCACGGTCTCGCGGTTGGAAGCCGCGCCTGCGCCTTCGACGAGCATCGAGGACTGGCCGACATTGCCGCCGCCGTCGAAGAAGAGCTGCATGACGCCGCTGTTCGGTCCGGCGCCGAGATTGACGGCGGTGACGTTGGTTGCGCCGTTGGCCTCGATATTGAAGCGGAGCTTCGCGAATGTCCTCGGATGCGGTTCGAGCGCCAGGATGCGCGCGGAAGGGCCTGCAAGCACGGCGATCCAGAGCGCATAGGTTCCGACATTGGCCCCGACATCGACGAAATGCATGCCCGGCCGGACGAAGGGCCGCAGCAGCACGCGCTCGGCCGGCTCCGGCAGGGCGCCTGCGCCGAACAGCATCCGGTCGCAATAGTTCTCGGTCGGATAGGTTCTGAAATTCACGCCGTCGACGATCACGTCGTAAGGGCCACGATGCCGGCCCCGGATGATCCTGCGCAGGCGGCCGCGGGTTTCCCGCGCGAGCAGACGGTGCGTAGCCAACCACCACAGGAGGCGAGCGCCCAGGGATGCCCGGCGGCCGCCGAACGGCATTGTCGTGTCGAGTTCGGCCGCCGCCTTCATCAGCCGCGATCGCCTATTGCGCCGCCGGCGCGATCTGGCGCGGCTTCTGTCCGTCGTCCAGGACGGCGCGGGTCGCGCCGGCGACTGCTTCCTTCTGCTCGGGCGTCAGGTCCTCGATCTGCTCGCCATCGGCAAGCCGCACGGTCACCTCGCGGTGGGCGAAGTGGATGCCTTCTTTATGGAACAGTTCGCGGATGCCGGCGTAGATGACCTTGCGCGTGACGAACTGGTCGCCAGGCCGCGTCATGAATTTGACGCGCACGATCATAGCGGAGTCCTCCATGGCATAGACGCCTTGCGACTTCAGCGGCTGCAGGAACATCTTACCGACGACGGGATCGTCGAGAAGCTGCTGGCCGAACCTCTTCACCAGCTTTCGCACCTTGTCGACGTCGGTATCGTAGGTCAGGCGCAGCGGCAGCTTCATCATCACCCAGTCGCGGGAATAGTTGGTGAGCTGGCGGATCTCGCCGAACGGGATCGTGTTCACCGCGCCACGGTGATGGCGAAGCTGGAACGAGCGGATGGAGATCTTCTCGACGACGCCCTTGGCGCCGGCCACCTCGATATATTCGCCCTTGCGGAAAGCGTCGTCGGCGAGGAAGAACGCTCCGGAAAAGATGTCGCGTATCAGTGTCTGGGCGCCGAAGCCGATGGCGATGCCGATTACGCCGGCGCCGGCGAAGAGCGGTCCGACGGCGACGCCGAGATTGGCCAGGATGATCATGCCGGCGACCGCGACGATGACGGAGAGGATCGCGTAGCGGAAGATCGGCAGCACCGTGGCCAGGCGCGACTGTCCCTTGCCGCTCTCGCCTTCGCTTTCGCCTGGATTGAAGGGGCGCTCGTCGAGCGAGCCGCCCTCCTCGACGATCTTCATGTCGACGAAATTGTTGACCGCGTTGTAGGCCGAACCGGCGATGAACAGGACGAGCAGTATGTCGAGCGCGGCGACCAGCGGATTGCCGTCGACGCGTTCGAGCTCGATGCCCCAGAGCCTGGCCAATATGGCGATCGAGAAGATGACGACCGCGGCGAAGATCACATTCTCGAAGAAGGATTTGAAGACCGGGACGAATTTGCGGGGCCGGTTCGTCGGCGCCAGGAGTTCGGGCTTGTAGACCGTGATCTCCTCGCCCTCCTCCAGAATGTCCCGCTCATGTTCGCTGAGCTGCGCGAGCCGTTCCTTGGCCTGTTCGTCGCGCCGCCGGGCATTGCGCTCCGCCGCATCCTCGCGCGCCAGCCGCCGGTAGAAGGAAAGCTCCAGCCGCTCGTAGATGTTGTCGAGGATGAGAATCGCGACCCCATAGGCGAAGATCGCGACGATGAAGACGAGCAGCGGTGCAGCGACCAGGATATAGCCGCCCGGCAGGCCCAGGATCAGTCGCAGCGAGCTCATGAACCAGGCGATACCGAAATAGCCGAGCACGACCAGCAACGCCGAGCGCGCGAAAAAGCGCTGCCATGCGGGTTTGGCGGCCGGATCGCCCTTGCCGAGCAGGATCGAATGGAGCTCTTTGCGGTGCGCGATCGCCGAGATGGCGAACATCACCGCACAGACCAACATCGCGACGATGAAGGACAGCCGGTAGGTCTCGTCGCTGACGCCCATCAGCTGCGCCCAGCGGCAGAAGGCTATGATCACGGCGGCGACAGCCAGCACCGCCGACCAGTCGCGGTGCAGCCTTCGGGCCGCGTCGTCGTCGACATTGATCAGGCGATGGGCCGGCGTGTCCGGCGCGAAGAAATTCCACAGGATCACCGACCGCATGATGCGGTAGATCGCGAAGGTCGAGATGATCAGGAAGGTGGTCTTGCGCGTGGGCGCATGTCCGGTGTCGAAGATCAGCGCCACGCCCATGGCGACAACGAAGCTGATGCCGGTGCTGAGCAGCATCACGGCCGCCCTGCCGAGCAGATAGGACAGCTTGCGAGACCTTCGTGTTTCGTTCGGCCGGTAAACCTCGTCGAAATGATCGCGCGCCCAGCGTGTCGTGAACCGATACGTCTCCAATCCGAGGAAGAGCCCGCTGAAGGCCGTGCCGACAGCGACCAGCACCCAGGTCAGAGTACCGTTAGGGCTCGACGCCTTCAGCACTTCGTCGAAATTCTTCAGGATCGCGGCCGAATTGGCGAACATCTGCCTGAGCTTGGCCCGCGCGATCAGCAACTGGTCCGACGACAGCGCCGTCATCATCGACATTCCGGGCTCCTGCTCCGGCGCCTTCTGCTCCGGTGTCACGACGACGACGGTCGAGCCCGCCTTGCGCGCCTCTTCGAGGAATTGCTCGAGCGACGTGCCGCCCGGCTGGGTCTGGCCCTGGCTCTTGGTCACGGCGGCGAGCGGCAACGTCTGGCCGACGGCATTGGCGGAAGTCAATCCGATGGCCAGCAGCGTGGCGGCCAGGAGGGGAAACAGCCAGCGGATGAAGACGGCGGCCCGCCGATCGCACATGCCCATCATGACAAGCCCTGATTTTCCGGCTCTTTTCCCGCGAATCGTCGCCCGCACGATATCCCGGTGGCGCGCCTCATGAGGCATCTATTTAGGTTGGCTGATGCCCGCTTGCCAATGCGGGTTGCCGAATTGGCGCAAAAACCCCGCGCAGAACGGGCTGGGATTCGCCTTTTCGGCAGCAAAAAGCAAGGCGCGCGACCCCCTTGCGCAAGCCGCCGCGCATTGCGACATTGCGTTGCGGGCAGGGGCGCTCCGGCGCCCCACGACGACAAGTCGGACTCCCGTGCGCCTGTTGTCCGGGGTTCCGGGAAATGTCTGATCTGGGGAACAAAAAGACTGACCTTCTGAGGGTCGAGGGCCTGCGTATCTCGATCGCCCTCCAGCGTTCGACTATCGAGGTCGTCAACGATGTGAGCTTCCGCATTCCCGCAGGGGGGACTGTCGCCGTGGTCGGCGAATCGGGGTCGGGCAAGTCGATAACCGCGCAGGCGATCCTGGGCATCCTGCCGCAGGTGGCGACGGTCACCGGCGGAAGCATCCTGTTCCGTGATCCCGAAAAGCCGGGGAGCTCGGTCGACATCGCTACGCTGGAGATGAACGACCGCGCCATGCAGGAACTGCGCGGCGCGCGGATCTCGATGATATTCCAGGAACCGATGACCTCGCTCTCGCCGCTCCACAAGATCGGCAACCAGGTCGAGGAAGCGTTGGTCCTGCACCGGCAGGTCGAACGCGGCCAGGCGCGGCCGATGACGGAAGAGATGCTGAAGAGGGTAGGTTTTCCCAACCCGTCCCGCGCCTACGACATGTATCCGATGGAGCTTTCAGGCGGGTTGCGCCAGCGCGCCATGATCGCGATGGCGCTGATCTGCCGGCCAGCTTTGCTGATCGCCGACGAACCGACGACGGCCCTCGACGTTACCGTCCAGGCGCAGGTCCTGGGGCTGCTCAAGAGCCTGCAGCGGCAATTGGACATGTCGCTTCTGCTGATCACCCACGATCTGGGCGTGGTCGCCAACATGGCGGACGAGGTCGTCGTCATGCATCAGGGCCAGGTCGTCGAGGCCGGGACCGTGGACGACGTCTTTCGTCGGCCGGGACACCCCTATACCAAAGCCCTGATGCGTGCCGTTCCGACGCTCTCCATGGCGCCGGGCGAAAAGCTCGTCGCGCTGCGCGACCATACGCCGGTGATTCCCGCCACGATGCGCAGGAAACCCTCCGCTCCCGCTGACGGGTCGGCGCCGCTGCTTTCCGTGCGTCACCTGTCCAAAGGCTTCGTGATCCGCAAAGAAGGCTGGCTGTCCGGCCACCAGCGCAAGGTCATGGCAGTCGACGACGTGAGCTTCGACGTGCTGCGCGGCGAGTGCCTGGCCATCGTCGGCGAGAGCGGATCGGGCAAGACCACCGTCAGCAAGCTGATCATGCGCGCGCTGACCGCGGATGCAGGTCAGATCCGGTTCGACAATGGCGAAGTGAAATGCGACGTCGCTACGCTGGAGGGCAGCGCGCTCAAGGAATTCCGCAAACGGATCCAGATCGTGTTCCAGGACCCGTTCGCCTCGCTCAGCCCGCGCTCGACAGTGCTCAACATACTCAGCGAGCCGCTCGAGATCCACCGCATCGGCTCGCCGACGGAGATCAAGCACAATGCCGCAGAATTGATGGGACTGGTTGGGCTGCAGCCCAGTTTTCTCAACCGCTATCCTCACAGCTTCTCGGGCGGCCAGCGCCAGCGGATCGGCATCGCCCGCGCGCTCGCTCTGTCGCCGGACTTGCTCATCTGCGACGAGCCGGTCTCGGCGCTCGACGTGTCGGTCCAGGCGCAGATCCTGAACCTCTTGAAGAAGCTGCAAGCCGAACTCGGCCTGACGCTGATCTTCATCTCGCACAATCTGGCCGTGGTGAAGTATCTGGCGAACCGCATCGCCGTGATGCGCAGGGGCAGGATCGTCGAGATCGCTCCGACGGAGGCCCTGTTTGGCAATCCGGTCCATCCCTATACCCAGGCGCTGCTGAACGCCGTCCCGCGCGCCGATCTCGACCACAAGCTCGATTTCGCGCACCAGACCGACGAGACCCGCGACGAGACCGAAGACTGGAATCCGGTCTTCAAGTCCGAGCACCCGGGAGACCTGTCCCTGCAACCCGTCGCCGAGGGGCACTTCGTGCTGTCCCGCACCCAATCAAAAGAGAGGCTTTCGGCATGACTTCCTGCTTCCCGCTCCGCCGCAGCATCGCCGCCGCGCTGGCGGTTCTCTGGTGCTTCGCCGTCCCCGCTTCCGCGGAGGAGCCGACCGACATAGCCGATGCCGTGAAGAGCGGCGCCCTGCCGCCGCTCGCCGAAAGGTTGCCGGAAAAGCCGCGGGTGGTCGACATGGCCGCGCTCGGCAAGACCGAAGGCCAATATGGCGGGACGATGCGGCTTATCATGGCCGATGCCAAGGACATCCGTATGATGACCATCTACGGTTATTCGCGCCTGGTCGTCTTCGACAAGGACCTGAATCTCGCACCCGACATCCTGGAATCCTTCGACGTGGAGGAGGGCCGGATCTTCACCCTCCACCTGCGGCGCGGGCACAAATGGTCCGACGGCGCGCCCTTCACGGCGGAGGACTTCCGCTATTTCTGGGAGGATGTGGCGCTGAACGAGGAACTGTCGCGCGGCGGTCCGGACCAGCAGATGCTGGTCGACGGCAAGCCACCGGTCTTCGAGGTCATCGACGAACTGACCGTCCGCTACACGTGGGACAAGCCCAATCCATTATTCCTGCCCTCGCTTGCGGGCGCCAGCCCGAACTACATCCAGCTACCGGCGCATTACATGAAGCAGTTCCACAAGCGCTACGCCGATCCCGACAAGCTGGCTGCCGTGGTCGCCGAGCACAGATCGCGCGACTGGATCGCGCTCCATACGGTGAAGGCCCGGCAATATCGGCCGGAGAATCCTGATCTGCCGACGCTCGAGCCCTGGTGGAACACCACTGCTCCGCCCGCCGAGCGTTTCGTCTTCAAGCGCAATCCCTATTTCCATCGCGTCGACGCATCCGGCCGTCAGTTGCCCTATGTCGGCACGGTGGCGATGACGATGAGTTCCAACGATCTCATCGCCGCGAAGGCGGGCAGCGCCGAAAGCGACCTCCAGGCGCGCTATCTCCGTTTCGACAACTACACCTTCCTCAAGGAGGCGGAGAAGACCCGTCCAATCAGGGTGAAGCTGTGGAACGACGGTACCGGCTCGAAGGTCGCCTTCCTGCCCAATCTCAACACCAACGATCCCGTCTGGCGCGAGATCTTCCGCAAGGTCGAATTCCGGCGGGCTTTGTCGCTCGGCATCGACCGGGGCGAGATCAACCAGCAGTTCTTCTACGGGCTGGCGCATGAGGGCGCCAATTCGGTCCTGCAAAGCTCTCCGCTCTACAGCGAGAAGGCGGACCAGGCCTGGGCGACATTCGACCAGGACCAGGCCAACGCGCTGCTCGACGAGATCGGGCTGAAGCGGAACGACAAGGGCATACGCATGCTGCCCGACGGCCGGCCGGCCGAACTCATCATCGAGTTTGCGGGCGATACGCAGGAGACCGATATCGTTGAACTCGTCCGCGAGCATTGGGGCGCGCTCGGCCTCAAGGTCTACGCAAGGCCTTTCCAGCTCGACACGATGCGCCGCCGCTTCCTGGCCGGAGACACGCTGATTTCGGTATGGAACGGGCTGAGCGTCGGCGAGGCGACACCCGATCTGCCTCCGGAGGAGATGGCGCCCGTATCAGGCGTCCAGGGCAACTGGCCGAAATGGGGCGAACATACCGACAGCGGCGGCAAGGCGGGCGAGCCGGTCGACCTGCCTGCCGCCAAGGAGCTTCTCGATCTGTACAAGCAGTGGCGCGTCTCGGCCACAACGGAGCAGCGGCGGGAGATCTGGGAAAAGATGCTCGACATCTTCACGGACCAGGTTTTCACCATCGGCACCGTCAACGGCGTCAAGCAGCCTGTCGTCATCAACGACAAGCTGCAAAACGTGCCCGAGGAGGGTGTATATTCCTTTGCACCGACGGCCTATTTCGGTCTCTATATGCCGGACACGTTCTGGTACAAGGAATAGGCTGTCGTGCTCCGCTACATCGCATTCAGGTTGCTGGCGGCGATCCCTACCCTGTTCCTGATCAGCGCGTTGATCTTCCTGATCATCGAACTGCCGCCGGGAGACTACTTCGAAACCTACATAGCGGAGCTGCAGGCCCAGGGCGAAACCGTCGATCCCAAGAAGATCGAATATCTCAAGAAGGAATACGGCTTCGACCAGCCGATGATCGTGCGCTACGGCAGCTGGGTGTGGGGCATGCTGCAGGGCGACTTCGGCTATTCCTTCGAATATGAACTGCCTGTGACGGAGGTGATCGGAAACCGGCTCTGGCTGACCATCCTCGTCTCCACGGTGACCATCATCTTCACCTGGCTGATCGCCTTCCCGATCGGCATCTATTCGGCCACGCACCAGTATTCGTGGGGCGACTACGGACTTACGTTCCTCGGTCTGCTGGGGCTGGCGACGCCGAACTTCCTGCTGGCGCTGATCCTGTTGTATCTGGCCAATGTGTGGTTCGGCACGTCGATCGGCCACCTGATGGACGCCCAGTATCTCGACCAGCCGATGAGCTGGGACAAGTTCATGTCCATCGCCGGCCATATGGTCATCCCCGTCATCGTCATTGGAACGTCCGGCACCGCCGGCATGATCCGGCGCCTGCGCGCCAATCTGCTCGATGAACTGCACAAGCAATATGTGATCACCGCGCGCGCCAAGGGCGTGCCGCCGCTGAAAGCGCTCGTCAAATATCCGCTGCGCATGTCGCTCAACTTCTTCATTGCCGACATCGGCAGCATCCTGCCGGCAGTCATTTCGGGCGCCGAAGTGGTCGCCATAGTGCTGTCGCTGGAGACGACAGGTCCCCTTCTCATCCGCGCGCTGCAGAGCCAGGACATGTATCTGGCCGGCTCCTTCCTCATGCTGCTGGCGACGCTCACCGTGGTCGGCGTTCTCATCTCCGACATCGCGCTCGCCATCCTCGATCCGCGTATCCGGCTGGCTGGAGGCCGTCGCAAATGACCGCCGCATTGCCGCCGGACGGCGCCCCGCTCGACCATTTCGTTTCAGCGAGACCCTTCGACCCGAAGGCCGTGGAGAAACTCACGCCGGAGCAGCAGCGGATCTACCTGGCTCCGCAATGGAAGCTGATGTGGTGGAAGTTCCGCAAGCACAGGGCGGCCGTCGTGTCGGGCGTCTTCCTCGGCCTGCTCTATCTGTCGATCCTGTTCAGCGAGTTTCTGGCGCCCTACAGCCTCAATCAACGGAACGCCCAGAACATCTACATGCCGCCGCAGCGGGTGCATCTGTTCCACGAAGGGCGCTTCGTCGGGCCGTTCGTCTACGGCACGCAGTACAAGCTGAACATGGAGACGCTGAAGCGCGAATTCACGACGGACTATACCAAGGTCCAGCCGCTGCGCTTCTTCTGCAAGGGTGACGAATATACCTTCTGGGGGTTGTGGGAGGCGAATATGCGCCTGTTCTGCCCCGCCGAGAACGGAACCGCCTTCCTGCTCGGCACGGACCGGATGGGCCGGGACGTATTGTCCCGGATCATCTACGGCACGCGAATCTCGCTCACCATCGGCCTCATCGGCATCTCGATCAGCTTCCTGCTCGGCATCTCGATCGGCGGGGCGGCGGGCTACTATGGGGGGTGGGTCGACCATGTCGTGCAGCGGATCATCGAAGTGCTGCAGAGCCTGCCGAGCATCCCGCTCTGGCTGGCGCTCGCCGCGATCATGCCGGTGACCTGGAGCCCGATCATCGTCTATTTCGGCATAACGCTGATCCTTGCGCTGCTCGACTGGACCGGGCTGGCGCGGGCCGTCCGATCGAAGCTCCTTTCCCTGCGCGAGGAGGACTATGTGATGGCGGCCGAACTCATGGGTGCGAGCCCGCTGCGTATCATTTTCCTCCATCTCATCCCGGGCTTCATGAGCCATCTGATCGCATCGGCCACGATCACCATACCGAGCATGATCCTCGGCGAGACGGCGCTGAGCTTCCTGGGCCTAGGTCTGCGCCCGCCGGTGACGAGCTGGGGCGTTCTGCTGAACGAGGCCCAGAACATCAACGTCGTCGCACTCTATCCCTGGCTCATCCTTCCGGTCGTGCCCGTCATCCTGGTCATTCTCGCCTTCAACTTCCTGGGCGACGGCCTGCGCGACGCGGCCGATCCCTATCGCTGACATGCGCCCGGTACAAATCCTGAGGCACCGAGCCTGCGCCGTGACGGCTTGCAGCCGCAACAACGCCGGCCGTTCGGGCGACCCGCCCCTCTCGCGTGAGCAGGATCGGCCCGTGGCACATCAGGAGGTTTGGCGCGCTTCGACCCGGTCGGGGGCGCGGCCGATGGCGCTTTCCGGTACTTTCACCTCCGGCATCGCTCCGATCAGCATACGGGCATAGTCGCTTGCCGGAGCGTCGAAAATGTCGGAGCAATCGCCCTGTTCGACTATTTCACCGCGGTTGATCAGCGCAACGCGATCGCAAAGATAGCGCACCACGGCCAGATCGTGGCTGATGAAGAAATAGGTCAGCCCGAGACGATCCTGCAATTCGCACAGGAGGTTGAGAACCTGCGCCTGCACAGACACGTCAAGCGCCGAGGTCGGTTCGTCCAGCAGCAGCAATTCCGGTCCGGATGCGAGCGCACGCGCGATGCAGATTCGCTGCCGCTGTCCGCCGGAGAATTCGTGCGGATAACGATGCAGGTGCTGCGGGCCCATGCCGACGAGCGAAAGCAGCTCGGCGGCGCGGTCGGTGCGCTGCTTGCGGGACAGGCCGAGGGTTTCGTGGTGGATCAGCAGAGGCTCGGTCACGATGTCGTGCACCGACATGCGCGGATTGAGCGACGCATAGGGATCCTGGAACACGATTTGCACCCGCGCGCGCAGCCGCCGCAATTCGGCGTCGGAAAGTTGCCCGAGATCCCGGCCCTGCACCCGGATGCTGCCCGAGGTCGGCGTTTCGAGATGCAGGATCGATCGCGTGAGCGTCGTCTTGCCCGAACCACTTTCGCCGACGAGGCCGAAGCTCTCGCCCCTGCGCACGGCAAGCGAAACGTTCTTCAGCGCGTGGACTTCGGGCGATTTCCCGAAGATGCCTCGGCGTCCGGGATAGATCTTGGAGACGTTGTCGATTTCGAGCACGATCTCAGTCACGGACAAGGGCCTCCATCTCGGCCACGCGAATGCAGGCTGCCGCGTGGTTGTCGCCCACGGGCAGCGACGCCGGCATGGCCGCGGTGCAGGCGGGAAGGGCAAATTTGCAGCGTGGCGCAAAGCGGCAGCCCGGCGGCGGCGTGATGAGGTTCGGCACCGAACCAGCCAGCCCGCGAAGCGTGCCGCGCTTGGTTTCCCGGGTCGGGATCGCCGACATCAGAGCAATCGTATAGGGATGGACGGGATTGCCGATCACCGCCGCGACCGGACCGTTTTCGACGATGTTTCCCGCATACATCACAGCGACATGACTGCAGGTCTGGGCGACGACCCCAAGGTTGTGCGTGATCAGCACGACGCCCATGTCGAAGTCGTTGACGCTGTTCTTGATGAGCTCGAGGATCTGTGCCTGGACCGATACGTCGAGCGCTGTCGTCGGCTCGTCGGCAATGAGGAGATCCGGTCGGCCGATCAGCGCCATGGCGATCAGCACCCGCTGGCGCATTCCGCCGGAGAACTGATGCGGGTAATTGTCGAGCCTTGCCAGCGCATCGGGGATGCCGACCCGTGCCAGCATCTCGCCGGCCAGCCGGCGCGCGGCCCGGCGGCGGGCGCGCCTGCCGGAGCCGGGCGGGCAATCGATCACGCCGGGATCGTGCTCGGCCGCCGCCAAGGCCACATCCACAAGCTGTTCGCCGATGCGGAAAGCCGGATTGAGGTTGGTGGTAGGGTCCTGGAAGATCATGCCTATGCGCTTGCCGCGCAGGCGCTGCATCTGGGCGGGGCTGAGCTTGAGAAGGTCCTGTCCCTCGAGCAGGATTTCACCCGCGGTGTAGCGTGCCGGCGGCGCTGGCTGCAGGCGTGAGACCGACAGGCCTGTCAGCGATTTTCCGCAGCCGCTTTCCCCGACGAGACCCCAGATCTCGCCCCGGTTCACGGTCAGGTTGATTCCGTTCAGGACATGGGCGCGGCCGTCGAAGCTCGACATCTGAAGGTGTAGGTTGCGTATCGAAAGGAGCGGGGCCGTCATTTCAGCGCCTCGCTTTCGGATCGAGGACGTCGCGGAGGCCGTCTCCGAGCAGATTGAATCCGAAGACTGCCAGGAACATCGCCATGCCCGGAGCCATCGCCGTCCACCAGTAGTCGGGCATATAGGAGCGCGAAATCGAAAGCAGCGTGCCCCACTCCGGCGTGGGGGGGCGGACACCGATGCCGATGAAGCCAAGGCCGGCGACCGTCAGGATGGCGAAGCCCATGTCGAGCGACATCTTGACGATGATCGGCGAAACGACGTTGGGCAGGATGTGACGGAAGAGGATCCGTTTCGGCGTGGCCCCGAGCGCGCGGGCGGCGGTCACATAGACCTCCTCGCGGGCGGCGAGCACCTCGCCGCGCACCAGCCGCGCATAGCCGGGCCACCAGGACAAAGCAATCGCGATGACCATGTTGCCGAAGCCCGGCCCGAGGGCTGCGGCGATGGCCATGGCGAGGATCAGCCCGGGAATGGTGAGCGTGAGGTCGGTCAGCCGCATCAGCACTTCGTCGACCCAGCCGCTTGCGAAGCCCGCGACAGCCCCGACAAGCGTGCCGATCGCCGTGCCGATCAGCACTACGCTGAAGCCGGCAAGCACGGAGACGGTGGTGCCGGCCATGACCAGCGAAAGCACGTCCTGGCCCAGTTCGTTGGTGCCGAAAGGATGGGCCGCGGACGGCGGCAGGAAACGCGACGCGGTCGCGACGCTGCCCGCGACATGGTCGGGATAGGGGGCAAGCACAGCGCCGAATATGGTGAAGAAGATCACCGCGGCGACCATGCCGGCGCCGAGCATCGACAGCTTGCTCTGCGAGAAGCGGAAGTAGGCGCGGCGCATCCTGTCGCGGCGCGGCGTGCCGGCATCGTCCGCGGCGTTCTGCTCGATCGTGCTCATGAGTAGCGGACCTTGGGATTGATGACGCCGTAGAGTATGTCGATGACGAGATTGGCGATGACAAAGAGCAGGCCGATCACGAGCGCGACGCCGATCACCGGCATCATGTCCTGCGAAACGATGGCCTTGGTGGCGTAGAGGCCGAGGCCCGGCCAGTCGAATACGGTCTCCACCAGCACCGTGCCGCCGAGCAGCCAGCCGAAATAGAGGCCGATCACGGTCAGCGTCGCCGAGACCGCGTTGCGGGCGACGTATTTGGTGACGATCTTCGTCGACGAAAGGCCCAGAGCGCGGGCGGTCATCACATAGTCCTGCTGCATCACCTCGATCGTCGAGGAGCGCATCATCCGCATGATGGTGGCAAGGGGCGAGAGCGACATGGCGATGGCGGGAAGCGCGAGGTGGCGAAGCGACAGCGTGAAGGCGGTCCAGTTGCCAGCGATCAGTGAGTCTATCGTCAGGAATCCGGTAACGGTGGGCGGGGGTATGACCACGATCGGCAGGCGGCCTCCGAGCGGCAGCCACATGAGCCACATGGCAAAGCAGAGCTGGAGCAGCAGCCCAAGGAAGAAACGCGGCATGGAGATCGCGCCGATGGCGCCCACCTGGGCAAGATAGTCAGGCCAGCGGTTGCGCCAAACGGCGGTGACCAGTCCGAGCGGGATGCCGACCGCCACGGCGATGAACATCGCCGCAAACACGAGTTCGAGGGTGGCGGGAAGGTAGGCGGCGATATCGGCGGCGACGGGGCGACGCGTCAGGAGCGACGTCCCGAGATCCCCATGAACGAGACCGGAGACATAGTTCGCGTACTGCACCCAGACAGGCTTATCCAGGCCGTATTCCACGGCCAGGGCCTCGATCTCGGCCTTGGTGGCGTTTGGACCCGCGGCGAGCGCAACCGGATCGCCCGGCAAAAGGCGGGCAATGGCGAACATGATGACCGTCAGCCCGACGATGACCGGAATGAGCAGCAGGAGCCGCCGCAGGATGAAACGCAGCATTTCCGATGTCCTCTTTTTTGGGCCTTGGCGGGCCCGGAAGCCCGCCAAATGTTCGAAATACGCAGTTTTCCGTGGCTTTGCCTACGTTTTCCCTGCCGGCCGCTTCCTTCTCGCAGGTTCTCTCAGAAAACCGCGGCGCGGCTTTAAGCTTGCTTAGCCGAGCGACAGGCCCCAGGCCTCGATGGCGTTGGAGGCGACCGGCGTGAAGTGGTAGTCCTTTACATTGTCGCGCATCGCGAGCTTGCGCCGCTCCAGCACGCCGAAGATATCGGGCGCATCCTCGACGACCTTCTTCTGAAAGTCGCCATAGATCGCCACGCGCTTGGCCTGGTCGACCTCCTTGCGCGCAGCCTCGATCAGGGCATCGACTTCCGGATTCTTGTAGACGGCGTTCTGCCAGCCCCCGTTGCGCGACGAATGATAGGCCGCGTAGGCGATGTTGTCCGGGTCGCCGTAATTCGCCGTCTGATAGACGGGGAACAAGTCCGGGAAGGTTTCGGGCGACTTGCAGGCGGTCACCATGTCGGGCCAGTTCATGGGCATGATCTCGAGGCCGATGTTGAGCTGCTTGAGGCTGTCGAGCATGATGAGGGCCCAGCGGCGCTGCTGTTCGAGACCCGTGACGTGGAACATCCTGAGCGTGAACCCGCCCTCCGGCTTCGCGGATTTCGCCATATACTCCTTCGCCTTGGCGAGATCGGTGCGGTAGGTGACGAGGTCGGGGTCGAAGCCGAGAATGCCGTTCGGCAGCGGCCCGGTCATCAGGTCGGCATAGCCCGCGGCGTCCAGGATCGCCTGGTAGTTCGTGGCATATGAAATCGCCTTGCGCAGATTGATGTCGGCGCAGGGGCCGTGCTCCGTGTTCATCTTGATCGAGAAGGTTCGGTATTCCGGCTCGATGATGCTGACAACGCCGGGCGCATCCTTCAGGGAGTCCATGTCCTCGCTGGTGAGATCCGTGGCGATATGCGCTTCGCCCCGCTGGATCATCAGCCGTTGCGTGGCGGTTTCACGCGCGATCTGCCAGATCACGCCTTCGAGATTGCCGCCGCCGGCCTGCCACGCTTCGGGCGCGCGGGCCAGGTGATAGAGCGTGCCGACTTCGGCCCGGGCCACGGTGAAGGGGCCTGAACCGGCGGTGCTGGTCATGAGATAGGTCTCGCCGGAATCGCTTCCGAGGTTGGCCTCGACCACGGCCTTCTCGACGATGAAGATCCATGGCAGGACCTGCAGGAACGGCGCGAACGGCGCGGTGAGCTTGAACTTCACCGTGCCGGCGTCGACCGCCGACACTCCCTCGGCGGTGACAATATCGCGGATCATCCACGAATTGCCCTTGGCGAGCTTCAGTGCGCGGCCGAAGGAATAGACCACGTCGTCGGCGGTGACGGCATTGCCGGAATGGAACTTCGCAGCCTTGTTCAGGACGAATGTATACTCCGTTCCGTCGGGGCTGACGGTCCAGCTCTCGGCGATTCCCGGAGCGGGTACCGGCGGATTGCCCGAAATACGCACGAGCGGGTCGTAGACGTTTCGCATGAAGAAGGACGCGGAATAGCCCGTCGCCGTGTGCGGATCGAAATTGGGAATGTCCTGACCGGCGGCGATGATGAGGACATTGCCTGACTGCGCAAAGAGCCGGCGCGGAAAGACGGTGGTGGCAAGCCCTACGCCGGCCAAGGCCAGCAGGCCGCGCCGCGAGATGTTGAGATGGTCAGAGGCTGTCATTGCTTTGCTCCATATCGGGTGTCTGGTCGTCGTTGCGAATGGGCGGCGCCTGGTCGGGTCGGGCGCCGCCGGACCTGGCCGGGCACTACGCCCAGGCCATGTTTTCCTGCAGGGCGGCGGAACCGGGCGTTCCGGGTTCCTTCCGGTAGTTGAGCGCCAGATGGTCCGGCGTCACATAGCCGAGCGCGAGGTCGCGGGCGATCGCCGCGGGTTCGCGCTCGGCGGAATTGCCGTATCCGGCGCCTCCAGCCAGGACGAGTTCCACCACCTGGTCGGTACGGTGCAGCGAAACCAGCTCGCCTGTGCCGCAATCGCGCAGCACGCGGCCGTCCGTGGAGAGCACGCGCCCACGGGCCCCGCCGCCGGCCTTTCCGCCGAACAGACCTTCGATCGGATTGTCGACGCCCTCAGGGTAGACGGAAACGAGCATCTCCAGCCCGTCCTCGTCACGCTTGCGGAAGCGCACGACCTGGCCCAATCCGCCTCGCATCCTGCCGGCGCCGCCACTGTCGGCGAGGAATGCCTTCTCCATCACCAGGACCGGCACGCGGCTTTCCATCAGTTCGATGGACGTATTGGCCGCCGAGGTCGGCCAGAGCAGCGAGGAATGGCCGTCGCCGCGCTGCGAGCCACCCTGGCCGCCGCCGCAGAAGAGCATGTCCGAATAGAACTGCCCGTCCTTGGTCTGGCCGTAGACATTCGCTGCCACCGCAAGCCCGGTGAAGGACTGGACCATATCCGGCGAGGCCGACGCGAGCGCGGCAAAGATGTTCGGCGCGAGATACCAGCCGGTGCGCGTGCGCAGGTTCACCGACGCCGGATAGGTCGGATTCAGGATCGATCCCTCCGGCGCGGTCACGGTGAACGGGCGATAGCATCCGGCATTGCCGCGCACAGTGGGCGTGAGCATGCACTTCAGCGGATAGGTCGCGTGGGCCGCCGTGTAGTTCAGCGTCGAGTTCAGGCCGCCCTGCGGCAGTTGCGGCGGGGCGCCGTCGAAGTCCACCGTAATGCTGTCGTCCTCCACCTTCACAAGAACCGGATAGCTGATCTTTTCGCCCAGCGGGTTGTTGGTAATGACCGAGCGGTATTCGCCATCGGGCAGCGCCCGGATGGCGTCGCGCATGGCCTTTTCGGACAGGCCCTGGACGACCTCGGCCAAGGCGCCCAGATCATGCATTCCGTAGTCGTGCATGAAGGCGTCCAGCCGTTCCGCACCGAGCGTATTGGCCGCGACGAAGGAGAAGATGTCGCCCAGGACCTGTTCGCCGTTGCGGACGTTCTGGCGAATGAGCTGGATCAGCGTCTCGTTGGGTTTTCCCTCCTCGAAAAGTTTCATCGGCGGGATCTGCAGGCCTTCCTCGTAGATCTCGCGGGCATGGAGCGAGTCCTTTGTGCCCCCGATGTCCGAGACGTGCCCGACCGTGCCCATCAGGCCCACAAGACGGCCATTGCGGAAAGCGGGCGTCACGATGGCGATGTCGAAGAGATGGCCGGCGCAGAGCCAGGGGTCGTTGGTGATCAGCACATCGCCGGGCTTGAGCGTCTCCGCCGGATAACGCGCCAGCAGTGCCTTGACCGCCCGGGGAAGCGTCAGGTTGAAAACCGGCATCGCACGCGGGCTGTGGGCAAGCGTTTCTCCGTCCTTGTCGAGGAGTTCGCAGGCAAAGTCCTGTGCCTCGGCGATCACGAGCGAAAACGCGGTCCTGCACACCGTAAGCCACATCTCCTCCACGACATTGACGAGGCGTGACCACATGATTTCGAGGCCGATCGGGTCGCCCTTGATGCGCGCGACTGCTTCGGCCCGCGACATGTCGGCAGTCACGAACGCCTCGACGGCCTTGAGTGCACCGACCCGGACGCAAAGATTCTGGCCAGCGTCGATCGTCACGCTGTCCGACGGGCCGATGACGGTGGTGGACTCCCGTTCCTCGATGATCGCCGGGCCAGGGATCGTGTCGCCGGTCCGCAGCGCATAGCGGTCATAGACCGCGGTGCTGAACTCTCCTTCGTCGAACCAGCAGACGCGGTGCCCCTTGATCCGGGCCGCAGTGTCGCCGCCGCCCGTCGCGCCGGTCAGCGAAAGTTCCGGCGTGGGGCCGGCGACGCGAACGCGGAAGTTGACGGTTTCGAAGCGCGCGCCCTCGAAGGGCGCGGCATAGCGGGCCGAATAGGCACGCACGAAGGCCTCGCGTATGGCCGGAAGGTCGGCCTCGCCCAGTGCGGTGGCGGGAAGCGGCACGCTGATGTCGTGCATTTGGCCCACCAGGCGCATGTCTGCGCTGCGTTCGACCACAGTGTCCAATGCCGCGATGCCCGAACGGGCAAGATGGTGGCGGCCCTCATTCTCGAGGTCCGTCAGCAGTCTGTTGACCGCTTCCGCATCGAAGCCGGGCTTCAGTTCCACGCGCAGCGATCGCACGCCCTCGAAGGACAGCGGAGCGGCGAGAAAACCGAGCGCGGATGCGGCGCCCGACGCGGGCGGGATCAGGACGGAACCGATGCCCATCGCGCGTGCCACGTCGACAGCATGGGCGGGGCCCGCACCGCCGAACCCGACCATGGAGTATTCGCGCGGATCCTTGCCGCGTTCCACAAGATGAACACGCGCCGCCGAGGCCATGCTCTCCACGACCACCTTGTGGATGCCGAGCGCGGCCTGCTCGATCGTCAGTCCCAGCGGCTCCGCCACGCGCGCGATCGCGGCGCGGGCGGCTTCGAGGTCGAGCTTCATGCGGCCGCCGAGGAAGAAGTCGGGATCGTAGTAGCCCAGCGTCAGGTTGGCGTCGGTGACGGTCGGCTCGTGGCCGCCCATGCCATAGCATGCCGGTCCCGGATCGGAGCCGGCGGACTGGGGGCCGACCTTCAAGAGGCCGACGTCGTCGATTGCCGCGATCGAACCGCCGCCGGCGCCGATTTCGATCATCTCGATCACGGGCGCCTTGATCGGCAGGCCGGAACCCTTGACGAAACGGTGGACGCGCGCGGCCTCCATCATGGGCGAGATTTCGGCGCGGCCATTCTCGATCATGCAGGCCTTGGCGGTCGTACCCCCCATGTCGAAGGAAATGACGTCGGAAAGCCCGGCTCCATGACCGAACAGCGCGGTGGCGAGTCCGCCGCCGGCCGGGCCGCTTTCCAGGAGGCGGATCGGAAAGTCACGTGCGGTCTCTAGCGACATGAGCCCGCCGGCGGAATGCATGAGCCGTAGCGAACCTGTGAAGCCCGCGCTGCGCAAGGATCTCTCCAGCTTGGTGAGGTATCGGTGCATCAAGGGCTGCACGAAGGCATTGGCACAGGTTGTCACCGTACGCTGGTATTCGCCCATTTCCGCCACGACCTCGCTCGACATCGAGATCGAAAGCTCCGGGAAGGCGGCTCGGATGATGTCGGCGGCGCGACGTTCGTGCGCGGCATTGGCATATGAATGGATGAAGGCAATGGACACTGCTTCGCAGCCCTGCGCGACCAGCGATTTCGCTGCCAGGAGAACCTGAGAGTCGTCGAGGGGCGTTTCCACCTCGCCCGCGGCCGTCATGCGCTCATCGACCTCGAGGCGCAGGTCGCGGCTGACCATCGGATCGGGAAACGAGACGAAAAGATCATAGATGTCGTAACGCTGTTCCGTTCCCATCTCGAGCAGGTCCCGGAAACCGCGCGTCGTGATGAGGCCGACCGGCGCGCCCTTGCGCTCGATGACGGCGTTGGTGACCAGGGTCGTGCCGTGAACGATCTCGCCGACATCGCGATGGGTGATGTCGCGAAGCGCGAGGAGCTCCTCCAGGCCAAGAAGCGCGGCCTGGGACGGGTCGTGAGGTGTCGTCAGCCGCTTGTGAAGCGTGACGGAGTGGTTCTCGCGGTCATAGAGAACGAAGTCGGTGAAGGTTCCACCGATGTCGAACCCCACGCGCCAGCGGTTCTGCAGATCGCTCATTCCAGGGTGTCCTTTCTGTCAAATCCGGGGGCGACGAAGGCGCGGTCGCCCAGGTCTTCGGCAATCCGGGCGGCGCCCGTCCCGAGGGCGGCGATCATCTGGTCGCGCCCCTCGGCATCCACGAGTGCGTGGGGGTAAACGATGCAGAGGCTTACGGCCTCGTCGGTGAGGACATCCGCGACGGCGATGGCGATCGCGTCGACGCCAGGTGTCGCCTCCTGGCTGGAATAGGCGTAGCCCTGACGCCGCACCTTCGCGAGTTGCGCGGGCAGGTCGGCCATCGCCCTGTGGCCGGCATAGAGCTCAAGCACCTCATCCTCGCTCAGCCGCGCCAGGAGCGAACGGCCGGTCGCGCTGAGATGGGCGGGCAGCCGCCGGCCGATGTTGCTGACGACGCGCAGCGTGTTGGTGCCCTGGAAGTCGGCCACGGCGGTCACTTCCTGGCCGTCCCTCACCGAGATGTAGCCGGTATGGCCGAAGCTGCTGCTCACTCCGGCGACGACTTCGCTGGCGCGGCCGATCAGTATCGAGGAGCGCCGGTAGGCCGCCGCGAGATCCAGCATCAGGCGCCCGGGACGATGCCGATGGGTGTCGCCGATCGTCTCCAGCATCCTGGCTTCCCGCATCGCCTTGAGCAGGCGCGAGGCATTGGCCTTGGGCATGCCAAGCCGCTTCACGACGTCGGAGACCGTAAGGTCGGGACAGTCGTTGCCAAAGCATCTCAGCACATCGGCGGCATTCTTCAGGACCGACATCAATCCTCCTGTCGTTCCAAAAAATGGAACCTTAGTTCCACTATTTGCAACCAATGGAGCTTCGCGGCCGTTCGGTCAAGAGAAAAACGCGCTGCGGCGCACAAGGATCGGGCCGATGCATGCGGGCGCCGGCGCAAAACGGCAGCGCCTCGTCCCGCGCGGCCGATGCGCGGCCGCGCGACGCTCTCAGGTCAACGAGCTGTTTTTGCGGGCTGAATCGCCCTCAGGCGGCACCGCGGACTTCGACGAGGCGGGCCAGCAGGCTGGCGCCGACCGGCAGGATCGTATCGTCAAAAACAAATCCCGGATTGTGCAGCGGAACGGTACCGCCGTGCCCCAGATTGAAGAACGCGCCGGGCACGACGTTCAGAAGATCGGCCATGTCCTCCGACCCCATCGTCAGTTCGGCGCTCGGCTGCGCCCTTTCCCCGACGATCTCGCGCGCGACCTCGATGAGGTCGTCCACGCGCTGCGGATCGTTCGAAAGGACGCCGAAGACGTTGCGGATATCGGCCGTGATCTCGATCTCGTGAGCAAGCGCGAAGCCCGCGCAGAGTTTGCGGATGCGCGTCTCGATCATCTCGCCGTCGGCTTCGTCGAAGTAGCGGAACGTGCCGCGAAGGGCGGCGGTCTCCGGGATGACGTTGTAGGCGGAACCGGCATGGAACTGTGTGACCGACACGACCGCAGGATGCGTCGGGTCGGTGTTGCGCGAGACGATCTCCTGCATCTCCTTCACCAGGCCCGAGCCGATGGTGATCGGATCGCGGCTGGCCTGGGGCATCGCCCCATGACTGCCGCGACCATGAAGGGTGATGTCAAAGAAGCCCGCACCGGCCTGCGCCTTGCCCGGCCGTATCGTCAGTTGGGAATGCTCATTGTACGGAGAATTGTGCATTCCATACAGTTCGTCACAGGGGAAGCGGTCGAAGAGCCGGTCGCGCAGCATGGCCCGGGCGCCGCCAAGCCCTTCCTCTGCGGGCTGGAAGATCAATACGGCGCGACCAGCGAAATTGCGCGTCTCGGCGAGATAGCGCGCTGCACCGAGCAGCATCGTGGTGTGCCCGTCGTGCCCGCAGCCATGAAATACGCCGGGGTTTTTCGACGCATAGGGAAGGTTCGTCAGCTCTTCCATCGGCAGGGCGTCCATATCGGCCCGCAACCCGATGCTGCGTCCCGGTCTGACTCCTTCGATAACGCCCACGACGCCAGTGCCGCCGATACCGCGCTCGACGGCAATGCCCCAGCTTTCAAGCAGATCGGCCACCCGTTGCGACGTGCGATGCTCTTCGAAGCCAAGTTCGGGATGCTGGTGGAAGTCCCGGCGTATCGCGGTGAGGTCGTCGGCAAACTGGGCGATCTGTTCAATCACAGGCATGGCGTACCGTCATTCTTGGCTACGGCCAGTCTGTGGCACCTGTGTCTTGTGAAGGCAAGCGTTTCGTCCTACGGGCATCGAATGGTCGAGCACGCACGGCCTTCCATCCGGAACGCCGGCTTTTGCGTGGTATGACGAATGAAATCCAGCCAGCTGAAAGGGGAAAAGATGGCGATCCCAGACACGATCGAGGCGATAGCGGAAGAAGCCGCCCAGTGGCGCCGCCATCTTCACCAGTATCCCGAACTGTTGTTCGACTTGCCCATGACATCCGAATTCGTTGCCGGGAAACTGAGGTCGTTCGGCTGCGACGAGGTCGTGACAGGCATTGCGCGATCAGGCGTCGTCGGGGTCGTGAAGGGAAGTCTCGGAGGCGGCCGCACCATCGCCCTGCGAGCCGACATGGACGCATTGCCGCTAGCGGAACAGACCAATCTGCCGCACGCTTCGAAAGTGCTCGGCAGGATGCACGCTTGCGGCCACGACGGCCACACGGCGATGCTGCTGGCCTCCGCCCGCCACCTCGCCTCCGCGAGGGATTTCGCCGGAACGGTGGTGCTGGTCTTCCAGCCTGCCGAGGAGGGCGGAGCCGGCGGGCGCGTAATGATAGAGGAAGGGCTGCTGGAACGCTTCGGCATCGACGAGGTCTTCGGCATGCACAACGAGCCGGGCCGGCCGGTCGGCTCCTTCGCGATCCGGCCCGGACCGATGCTGGCAGCCGCCGACCGCTTCGTCATCACCCTGCGCGGCCGCGGCGGTCATGCGGCCTCGCCGCATGAAGCGCGCGACCCCGTGCTGGCCTGCGCGCATCTGGTGACGGCGCTCCAGTCGATCGCCTCGCGCCATGTCGATCCCTTCGACCCGGTGGTGGTATCGGTCACCCACATGGCGGGCGGAAGCGTCGAGGCTCTCAATGTGATTCCGGAAACGGCGGTCATCGGCGGCACGATACGAACGATCGATCCGGCAACCCGGCAAGCGGTCGAGCAGCGTTTCCGGGATATCGTGACCAGTACCGCGCGGCTCTTCGAAGCGACTGCCGAGATCGAATGGCGACCCGGCTACCCGGTGACGGTCAACGATCCGGCGATGACGACTGCCGCGATATCGGCCGCCTCCAGAGTCGCAGGATCTGATCGGGTCGACGGCAACTGTCCGTGCACGATGGGTGCGGAAGACTTTTCCTATATGCTCGAGAAGCGGCCTGGAGCGATCATCTGGCTTGGCAACGGCGACTCGGCCGGGCTTCACAATCCCGCTTACGATTTCAACGACAATGCGATTATCCATGGCGTTCGCTACTGGACGACGCTCGTCAATGAGAGGCTGGCGTCGGCGGCCGGGTAATGACTGCGAGAATAGGGCCGCCCACGCACAAGCTCGCGGCCCTCGAGGCGCTGCCGAAGCAGGCGCCACCCGGTAGAAAGCGCGCGCGGTTTCACCAGTCCCGATCGCGGATCAAGCTCTCCGCGGTCTCGAAATCGAGCCCCCGCTCGATCTTGAGATAGCCGATCACGCTCGCAAGCGTTGCCCAGGCGGTCTCGTCATGGACGAGATGGTGACTCAATATGCCGATCGGCACGCCGCCTCGCGCGCGCGCCTGCTCCAGGCGTCGACGCAGTTCCGCCGCCACGGCGTCCAGCCGGTGTCCGACCCGGCCGCCCGCCCAGTCCATGATGTCGACTTGCGTGTTGAGTTCGGGCAGCGACGTACCGGTGCGATGCCAGGATGCCGTGGAGACGGCCGAGAAGCCGCATTCGTGGATCCGCGCTGCGACATCGGGCGCGATCCTGTTCCATGGCGGCACCAATATATCAGACAGGCTGCCGGGGAAGAGTTCGGAAAGCCGCCGCCGCCCTTCGCGAAGCTCGGCCAGCACCTCGTCGGCGGCCCGCCCGCCGAGTTCGACCTTCTTCTCGCCCTCGGCCATATGGTTTTCATGAGCGAAACCGTGGACGCAGGGCGTCACGAGCGGCTCCCCGGCGAGGCGGTCGGCAAGAGGCGCGCCGGCCAAGGCCGGCACGACGGCGAGAAGCAGGGGCACGTCGAAGCGGCGGACGAGGCCGATCAGCCGGTCGAGGCGCGGGTCGGGCGCCGCGGCGTCGTCGTCGCGCAGCCAGAAACGCGGACGCATGCTCTCCCGTCGCCAGTTTTCCAGCTCGGCATTGACGTCGGCAAAGACGCTCACGACGAGCGTGCCCGGGGCACCGGCGAGCCGTCGCCGGGATTTACCAATGCGCCGAGCCGGTCCCTCATCACTTTTGCCGCGCTGGCGATATTGTGGCTTCTTTCCACGTTTCGCCGGCCGGCGGCGCCATAGGCCCGCCGCTTCGCCTCGCTCGCCAGAAGGCTCCGAAGGGCGGCGGCATAGGCTTCAGCGTCCTCGGCGGTGAGCATCCCGCTCACCGCGTCCTCCACGACGACGGGCACGCCGGCGGTGTGCAGCGCGACGACCGGAAGCCCGCAGGCCTGCGCCTCGAGATAGACCATGCCGAAAGCCTCGCTGAAGCCCGGCCAGGCCATGATGTCGGCCGCGCGCATCCACCGCAGCACCTCGTCCCGGCCGATCGCGCCAGCGAAATGCACGCGTTCGGCCGGCAGGGCCGACAACAGCCTTTCGACGTTGCCGCGCATTGGTCCATCGCCCACGATGGCGAGCTTCCAGGCCAGATCCGGAAGACGGCCGAGTGCCGCGGCCAGCAATTCATAGGATCTGAACTTGGCGTTCGGCCGCATCATGCCCACGGCGAGAATCAGCGGGTGGCCGTGGGAGAAACGCTCGGCATCGGGGGCTGGCTCCGGCACGGAATCGATGCGGGCGAGGTCGACGAAGGGCAGCAGGGAAACGACCGTCTCCATGTCGGGCAGGAAACTTTCGAGATAGGCCCGGTCGGAGGGCTTCAGACAGAAATTGACCGCTGCGCCCTTCACCGCCGCCTGGACGGCTCGCCGCGAAGCAGCCCAATCCTCGTCGGTGCCTTGCCGCGTGCGGCAGGCTTCGGCGGTGACGTAGCCTATGCCGAGCGCCTCGGCGACCCGCGGGCCGATCCAGTCCGGCGCCTTGCAATAGGGGTGGTAGGTGAACCAGAGGTCGGGTCGTTGCTCGGCGCCACGCAGCCAGGCATCGATCAGCCGTCCGGCTTCGCCCTGGGCCTCCAGCCGCCGTTCCCGCCCGATCTCGGCCGAGGGTCGCTTCTGGTAGGAGATGAGGCGCGAGGCGAGCTCCACCTCATAGCCGGCGGTTTCCAGCGCCGCCATCATCAGCCGCGCGACCTCGCGGTCGCCGGAGGGGATTGGGTGATCCGGCGTCTTAAGCGGTGCGTAGAAGGCAATCCTGCCCCGCATCGTCGGCCTTACCTGTATCTTTCGACGCTCCTGCCCGCCGTCAGGTCGGCCAGAATGCGCGCGGTGTTGCGCGCGCCGTCCAGATTGATCCGCGACCTGTCCGGCGGCGGAGCGTCCATGGCGCTCCCGATCGCCGCCGCCAGATGCTCCGGCGTTTCCCTTTCGTGGCTCACGGTCACTGCGAGCCCCTTCTCCGCAAGGATTTCGGCACGTCGTATCTGTTCCGTCTCGATCCCGTCGGATAGCGGCACGACGACGGCGCGGCAGCCCGCCGCGCAGATATCGGCAACAGTATTGTAGCCGGCGCGCGAAATCGAGAGCCTGGCACGGGCCAGAACCGACGGCAGGTCGGGAAGGAATCTGCGCAGGATGACATCGCCGGACAGGTGGGCCTGCAGATCGGCCCTGTCCTCTTCGCTGAAGCGCAGGCCCGTGACGATGCACCAGCGCGCGTCGCGCAGCACCGAATGCCGCTTTGCCGCAGCCGCGGCCATCACGAGCTTGCGCCCGAGCGCCCCTCCCCCGACCGACACGACGACGTCATAGGTCTCGTCCTGTGCGCCGCCACGGGGCTCGTCCGGCACGACCATGCCGGTGTAGAGCACCTTGTCGCCGATATCGTGGGCGAGCGGGAACGTGCGCTCGAGCCGCACCAGGCCGGGGTCGCCATGGACAAGCACATGGTCGAACAGCGACTGCAGATAGCCGATGGTCTCGCGGTCCTTGTCGATCCTGCCCGTTTCCTGAAGGATGTCGCGGACCGAGGACAGCACGATCGGCCTCGGATCCATCTGCCGCGCCGCGGCGAGCAGAGGCAGCAGCTCGAATCGCATCTGGCGGCGTCCGAAGGGGAAAGCCTCTGTCACGACGATGTCGGGCCGCGTCGCCTCCAGGATGCCGAGCAGCATGTCTCGCCGGCGGTCCTTGTAGTCGTCGCTCAGCGGGTTTCCCGAAGCGTCCTCGAGCTTGTTGAAGGCCTCGCCCACGGCGCGCACCGGCGGCAGGAAGTGGACGCGGGCGCCGTTTGCGGCGAAATTCGGGATGGGCTCGCCGCCATAGGCCATATCGACGGCTATTCCCGCGGCGGTCAGTGCCTTGACGATGCGCATGGCGCGGAAGACATGGCCGACACCCATGAGGTGCTGGACGTAAAAGAGCACACGCGTCATGGCTGGGCCGTTTCGAGAGTCCTGGCGCCGAACATTCCTGCCTGCTCGAAGCGGCCGATCAGGGCGCCGATTGTTGCCAAATGGTCGAACTTCGCATGGACGCGGTTCGCTCCGGCCACGCCGAAGCGCTGCCGCAGCGCCGGATCGCGCGCCGCGCGCGTGATGGTGCGGGCAAGAAGCTCCGCGTCGTTCGGCTCGATCAGGATGCCGTTGACGCCATCCTCGATCAGCTCGGGGATGGCCGATACCGGCGTGGAGATGCAGGCGAGGCCCTGGCTCTGGGCTTCGACGAGCACGTTCGGCAGCCCGTCCCGATCGCCGTCACCGGCGATCCTGCAGGGCAGGACAAAAAGGTCGGATGTGCGATAGGCGGCGATGATCTCGGTCTGCGCCCTGGTGCCGAGCAGGGAAATGCGGTCGCCGAGCTTCAGTCGCTCGACCTGCGCCTTGAGCTGCTCCCAGAGTTCACCGCCGCCGATATGGGTCCAATGCCAGTGAAGGTCGGCGGGAAGCAGCGGGAGCGCGTCGACCAACGTATCCAACCCCTTCTTTTCCACGGCGCGGCCGACGGTGAGCAGCCTGACCGGGTCGTCCGGCCGGCTGCCGTCGCGCCCCGGCGGAAAATCCGCCGGTTTCGGGAAACGGGAAAGATCGAGCCCGTGATAGACGAGCTCCACCTTGTCGGGACAGGGTGCCAGCGATTGCAGATGCCGCGCGCCCGACGCTGTGCAGGTGACCGCCCATTCGGCCGATTGCAACTTTTCCTTCAGCTCCCAGTCGGGCGACGTCCAGATGTCCTTGGCATGCGCCGATGCGCTCCAGGGAACGCCTTTCATCTCGCTGGCATAACGGGCGACGGAAGACGGTGTGTGCAGGAAATGGCTGTAGATCCAGCCGGCGTCCTCGGGGAACTCGGCCGCAAACACCAGGGCCTGGCCGAAACGGCGGATCCGGTTCGCCGTGAAGTCGCGCCTGAGATCCCTGAGCCAGCTGCGCAGCGCCTCGCGATAGCCCGGCATCCTCCGCGCACGTCGCCAGGAGCGCAGAACGCGGATCGGCTCCTGATAGAGATATTCCGGCAGATAATTGACCGGCGCATGGATCTCGTCGTTGATCGGATGCCGCTTCTTGTCTGTTGGATGGCGCAGCGAAACCAGCCTGAGCCTGTAGCCGGCCTGCTGCAGGGCGTGCAGTTCCTGGGCGATGAAGGTCTCGGAGAGGCGCGGATAGCACTTCAGCACGACCGCGATTGTGTCGGCCAGCATGGTTCAGGCCCGATCGCCAGATCTGGTCATTGGCCGGCGGCTTCCGGCAGGTCGTCCACGGCCATCCGCTCGTCGCGTTGCTCGAAGAGAATCTCGGTCAGGGCGCAGACGCGGCTGAGGCCGTCGAGATCGGGCCGCGCCACGGCCCCGGAAGGCAGAGGATTGCGCTCCAGCCGGTCGATCGCGGCCATGAATTTCGACGGGTCTTTCGCCTCTTCGATGTCGAGCACGTCGACCCAGCCGAACTCGGCCGCGCGATGGGCGCGGATGCTCTGCTCGCGGCGCGGCGCGGTCCGCGGAACGAACAGGGCCCTCTTGTCGAAGGACATGACCTCGCAGAAGGTGTTGTAGCCGCACATGCCCACGATCGCGGCGGCATTGGCGACCAGCGTCTCGACATTGACGTGGAAATCGACCACCTCGACATTCGCAAGCGAGGATGCCCGCGCCGTGATCTCGAAGCGCTGCTGCTCGGTCATGAACGGCCCGAGCACGAAAAGGTAACGATCGGTCGAATCGGGGCGCCGCTTCACGGCCTTCAGCGCTGCCGCCATCAGCTCGTAGCCGTCGCCGCCGCCGCCCGCCGTCACCAATATGTAGCCGGTGCCGTAGCGGCCGGCCGTGCCGTCGTCCATGGGCGGCAGCGAACGCGCCAGGAAGCCGGTATAGCGCGTCTGCGCCTGGGTCGCCTCGTCGAGTTCGATGCTGGAAAGCGGATTGTAGAAGCTGCCTGGCCCATAGATCCAGATCTCGTCATAGATCTCTTCGGTGAAGGCAGTGTTCTGCTTGCGCTCCCATTCGCCCTGCAGAAGCTCCGGCGCGTCGAGCACGTCGCGCAGGCCGAGCACGGCGATCGTGCCCAGCGCCTTCAACCAGCGCAGGGTGCGCAGCATTTCGCGACCGAGGCCCAGCGGCTCCTTGTCGACGATCACCATGTCGGGGCGCAGCCGTTCGGCGGCGGCTCGGATGATCGATTCGCGCGCGGCGAGCGTGTCCTCCAGGGAATGACTGCTGCTACCCGATGAATACTCGCCGTTGGAGAGTTTCTGGGCCGCCGGTATCTGAATATAGTTCACCCGTTCGTGGAACCAGAACGCATCCACCACCGGCGAGCCGGAGATGATCGACACCTCCATCTCGGGGAAATGATCGACGAGCGCATGCGCGATCGTGCGGCTGCGTCTCAGGTGACCCAGGCCGAACGTATCGTGACTATACATCAGAACTTTGTAGTCGGCGGATCGAGCCATGGACGCCCAGGAAACAAAACTTCGTGCAGGCATAAGACGTACCGGCGGGACAAGTCAACTTGGTGACAGTGACGCCGCCTTCTGCTAGCGGTGAAAATCAAACGCTTGGTCCCGACGGCCGGATTCCCGTTCTGGAATGCCGCTGATCGTTTCGTTCTTCGGAGCGAGCAGCGAGCGCCACATGAGCTGACGCTCGCCATCCATGATGGGCCCGCCGACACTCGGCAAGCTTGCCGGCGGGCTGAAGTCGATCATTCCGGACAGCCCTACTGCGGCCCGGGCTGCATGTGGTGAATCGGATTGCCGTCTACAGCGATGGCTTGCACATTCTGGAGTTTCTTGATGTCCTCCTCGGAAAGCTCCGGACGGTCCACCTTGAGGGTCAGCTTGCCGAGCTTGGCGGTCAGCGCGAAGGGCGGCTTGTAGTCGACGTCGTTGACGCCGGTCAAGGTATCGGAGCCGATGTCGAAACTCTCGTCCCACTGCAGAATCATCGGCATGGTATGCGGCAATGTCTCGGTTGCAACGACTTTGCCATCCACCTTGAGCGTGCCAGTGCCGGATTTGCCGAGACCGCTCATATTGTTGAACGCAAGCGTTCCGACACCAAGGCCGTCATACTTGAAGTCGAATTCGACTGTGTGCTGACCGGGCGTGAGCGCATCCGGCCCTTCCCACTTGACGCGTTTCAGGTCGACCAGGTTCCAGAGGAACACCGGCTTGCCCTCGAGGAGATAGAACCCGTAGCCGCCGAACCGTCCGCCTGAAGTCAGGATCATCCCTTCCGCACCGCTTTCGGGAACCTCGATGTCCGCGGTGATGGTGTAGGAGCTGTTGAGGAGGAAAGGCGAGTCGCCCTGCGGCAGACCGACCATGGGGAGGGTGTAGGTGAACTCCGTGCGGCCGGCGGTGATGTTCGGGCGCGGTGCGACTATTCGGGCAGCCACGGAGGCATCCATCGGGAAGACCTGATATTTTTTCGCCTCCGCAATGAACAGTTCCTTCATCTCTTTCACCTTGTCAGGATGCTGATCGGCGATGTTCCTGGACTGGCTGAAATCCGTATTGAGATCGTAGAGCTCGAGGACCTGGTTGTTGAGCGGGTCGGGATTAGCTACACCGAAAGCCTCCCACGGCGCGCGGTTCACCTTTGTACTGAGCAGCCAGCCATCGTCGTATAGCGCCCACTGGCCCATCATCTCGAAGTACTGGATGTTGTGCCGTGTCGGCGCCTTGGCGTTTTCCTTCTCGAAGCTGTAGGCAAAGCTCGTTCCCTCGATCGGCGCCTGCTTTATGCCGTCAACCATGTCGGGCGCGGGAATGCCGGTCACTTCGAGAATTGTCGGCACGACGTCTATGATATGCATGAACTGCTCGCGCAGGCCACCCTTGTCCTTGATGCGCGCCGGCCAGGAAATCGCCATATTTTGCCGCACGCCGCCAAGTTTCGAGGCGTTCTGCTTGAACCAGGTGAATGGCGTGTCGAAAGCCCAGGACCAGCCCGCCGACATGTGGTTGTAGGTGTGTTCGGTCCCCCACACGTCGTACCACTTCATCTGCACGTCGACCGGCATCATGTTGATGCCATTGAAGAACGCGACTTCGTTGGGCGTGCCGAGCGGTCCGCCCTCGGCGCTTGTTCCGTTGTCGCCGTTGATGTAGATGACGAGTGTGTTGTCGAGCTTGCCCATGTCCTCGATGGTCTGGATGACGCGCCCGATCTCGTGATCGTTGTAGGCGGCGTAGGCAGCGAAGATCTCCGCCTGCTTGATGAAGAGCTTCTTGTCCTCCGGTTTCAGGTCATCCCAGTTTGGAAGGATATCCTTGGGCCACGGCTCGAGTTGCGTGTCCTGCGGGATCACGCCAAGCTTCTTCTGGTTCTCAAAAATCTGATCGCGAAGCTTGTTCCAGCCCTCGTCGAAGAGATGCATTTCGCCGATCTTCGCGACCCATTCCTTGGTCGGGTGATGCGGCGCGTGGGTGGCGCCAGGCGCGTATTTTATGAAGAACGGCTTGTCGGGCAGGGTCTGGTTCAGGCGATTTATGTAGTCGATGGCGTCGTCGGCCATGCCAGTGATCAGGTTCCAATCCGGCTTGCCTTCGAAGGGATAGATCTGAGTGGTGTTGCGGAACAGATTCGGTTGCCACTGGTTCGCGTCACCGCCGACGAACCCGTAGAAATACTCGAAGCCCATGCCCGTCGGCCATTGGTCGAACGGCCCTATCGAACTCGCGGCAAACGCGGGTGTGTTGTGATCCTTGCCGAACCAGGCGGTAGCGTAGCCGTTGTCGAGCAGAACGCGCCCGATGGTTGCCTTGTCCTTGGCGATGATGCTGTTGTAGCCGGGAAAACCCGTGGACTGCTCGGAGATCACGCCGAAGCCGGCCGAATGATGATTGCGCCCGGTGATGAGCGCAGCCCGCGTCGGCGAACACAATGCCGTCGAGTGAATGTTGTTGTAGCGCAGACCGTCATTCGCGATGCGATCCATCGTGGGCGTCGGGATGACGCCGCCAAACGTGCTCGGTACGCCAAACCCGGCGTCGTCCGTGATGATAAGCAGAATGTTTGGCGCCCCCTGGGGCGGCACGATGCGTGGAGCCCACCACGGTGTCGACTGAAGGGCATCGTCCTTGATGACCCCGCCGAACTCAGGATCGGGCGCCGGCAGCTGGTTGCCGTCTATGGTGGTCGTGGCGTCCGGTGCGCCCGGCGTTCCGGTTATTTGCTGGGCGCTTGCATGAGAAATCGCAATTGCCAGAAGACTCGACACCGCAAGAAATAGCTTCATCCCTGTACTCCATGGCTTGGCCTAGATCTGGCTGACTTGCATATCGGGCTGGTGATGAGCCGGGTCGCTATCGCACATCCAAAAACGGAACTTTGTCTCCCGCCCGAGTGAGCCACACGCCCAACCGCGCAAAGCCACGAACGGCAGCGTTGTCGTGTTCCCTTGTATCCGGTAACCGGCAGAGCCAGTATCGCCCGACGCTTCGAGCTTTTGAAGTATATCGTTTGAAGTACACCGTTTGAAGTAAATTACGGTAAAATCTGCCAGCGAACGGCTCTGCCGACTCACAGAAAGTCTCGTGCATTGTTCAGGAAGGTCAGGGCTTCCCCGTCCGACTCTCCGGTTCGACAGAAAGCGGATCGAAAGGAGCTTACTCTTCAGCCAACAAATTTTTGGTACAAAATGTCTGGTCTTTACCAATGGTCTTTCGGCATCGGTGACCCATCGGCAAGATTTGTGTAGACAAGGTCGATCAATCCCCTGAGCAGGCGGCGCTGCAGGCCGGACACGCCGGGAACGCGAGCCGGTCTTCGGCGTACGGGATTCTCCCTCCACGCTTTGGCCTTCGCGCGACGCTGCCTCTCAATCGCTAACGGATGCGGTAGATTCTTGCAGCATTTGCGCGAAACATCGCGTCTTGCGCGGCCGATGGATACGGCGCCAGCGCCGCGCGGAAAGCCGAGACCAGTGCTTCATAGGACGTCCACAGCTTCTCGATCGGAAAATTGCTGCCGAACAGGCAGCGCTCGGAGCCGAAGATGGCGACCGTTTCGGCGACGATCTCGGCGATGTCGGCGGGGTCGTTGCGGTGGCTGAAGGTGCCGAGCCCGGACAGCTTGGTGACGACATTGTCCCTGTCGGCCAGCCGTTTCATGCCGTCGCGCCACAAGGCGTGGCCGGCCGTCGTCCGGTCCTCGGGCATGCCGGCATGCTGCAGGATGAAGGTAATGTCCTGGTTGTCGGTGGCCAGCCGCGCGGCGTCGGCCATCTGCGAGGCGAAAACCTGGAGGTCGAAGGACCAGCCGTAATGGGCCAGCCGCCGCAGGTTCCTGCGGAAAACAGCCTCGTTCATCAGGTCGGGGCGCGGCGCGAAGCGGTACATTTCATTGTCGTGCCAGTGAAGCTGCATGCGGATGCCCCGCATCAGCGCAAACTCCGACTGCCGTTCCAGCGTGTCGCCGGCAGTCTCGTCCATCAGGTCGGCATAGCCCACGATGGCGTGCGGCCAGCGATGGGCGTCCGCGATGCCCTGTACCCAGGCCACTTCGTCGACGGCACGGGTCTTGGCCCAGTTGGTCTGGACATAGACCGATTTCTCGACACCGGAGCCGCTGATGTCGGCCAGGAACTCCTCGATCGGATAGTCCCGCCGGATGGGCTCGTAGGGACCGAAGATCCGCGGCACCATGGGCCCCTGCAGCCACGGCAGGTCGGCCCGATGCCAGACATGATGATGCGCGTCGATGATCGATATCATTTCCGGTCCTCCGGGAAGGCCTTTCCGGCGTGGCCGCGCGGCGCGCGCCCGACGGCATCCAGCATGCTGAGCAAACGATCGAGTGCGGTCAGGCTGGATCCGTCGAAGAGCCCGTCCAGCACGGGCAGGATGGCGGCCATGCCGCGCGTGGCCGGGCGATAGCACGGGTCGGCCGCGAGCGGCGTCGCCCAGACGAGGCGATGGCTCAGGCGAGCAAGCCTATCGACCGCGCGGACCATGGCGGACGGGTCGCCCCGCTCCAGCCCGTCCGAAAACACGATCGTCACGGCGCCGCGCACCAGCGCCGCGTAGCGCGAGACGGACAGGAAATCCTCGAGCGAACGGCCGATCAGAGTGCCGCCGTCAAAGTCGAAAACGATATCGGCGAGCCGCCCCAAGGCCTGCTCGCCATCGCGATGCCGCAGCGTGGCGGAGACGCGCGACAGGCGGGTGCCGAAGCAGAAGGTCTCGACCCTTCGCGACCGGCGCGTGGCGAGATGGGCGAAACGCAGATAGCCCTCCGACTGCGCCTTCATGGAGCCCGACACGTCGATCAGCAACAACAGCTTGCGCGGCCGTCGAGGTCGAGATCGGCGAAGCAGCCGCAAGGTTTCGCCAAGGGTCCGCCGTGCGGCGCGGGCCGTGCCGGGCAAGTCGATCCGGGGGCCGCCCGAAGCGGGAAGCCAGACCCTGCGTGCCCTCGTGGGCAGCGTTTCCAGGCTGCGGGACAATGCGGCCAGCGCACGGCGATCATCCTCGATAAGTCGCCCAAAGTGCTTGCGACTGCGACCGATGTCGTCGGAAGCCACTCGTCCGCTGCTGTCTCCCGGAACAGTGTCGAGCATCCGTTCTCCGGTGCGGGACGTGTCGGCACGCGGACCGGCATCCTCCTGCGGCCGCTCGACCTCGCCGGCCAAGGTTTCGGATCCGAACCATGACTGGAACACGGAATGATAGACCGGAAAGTCTTCCGGTGCGGCCGCGAGCGTCACGCGGCCGATCCTTTCCAGGTCAGCCAGCCCATCGAGCCGGCAGAGCCTTGTCGCTTTGAGGAAGTCCGCCGCCCGGCCGGCGTCGACCGCCAGGCCGGCCCGGCGCAGCGCCGGAGGGAAGCCGGCCAGCAGCTCGGCGGCTGCCGTGACCGACGCCACCGACGTCACAGGACACCTGCCTCGGCCACGACCGAAAAATCCTCCTGGTCTTTGACCAGCAGCCCGAGCGACCGTTTCAACGCATCGGGCCAGGGCGCGCCGTCGCGGTGCAGCACTTCCGCTGCGCGAGCCCAATCGATGCTTTCGGCGATACCCGGCCGCTTGATCAGGGGCAGGCGGCGGACCGCCGCGACGGCGTCCACCAGCCTCTCGGCCGCTTCTTTCGCCACCCCGGGCGCATGTCTTTCGACGATCGCCCGCTCTCTTGCGGGCTCGGGATAGTCGATCCAATGGTAGAGGCAGCGCCGGCGCAACGCGTCATGGAGTTCGCGCGTGCGGTTCGACGTCAGCACGGTGACGACAGGCTGTTCCGCCTTCACGGGGCCGATCTCGGGAATGGAGATCTGGAAATCCGAGAGGAATTCCAGAAGGAACGCCTCGAAGGCATCGTCGGCACGGTCGATCTCGTCGATCAGCAAGACGCTGGTCCCGGCATTGCGAAGCGCCTTGAGCAAGGGCATCTCGATCAGGAACTGGGGCGCATAGAGATCGGCCAAGGAGACCGCGCCGCTGCGCTCCGCTACCCGCACATGCAGCAGCTGGCGGGCGTGGTCCCAGTCATAGAGCGCCTTGGTCGCGTCGATGCCTTCGTAACATTGCAGCCGGATCGCCTGGCGGCCGAGGAGCCTTGCAAGCGTGTTGGCGACCTCGGTCTTGCCGACCCCCGGAACGCCCTCCAGCAGCAGCGGCTTGCCGAGCGCAAGCGCCAGATAAAGGGCGGTGACCAGCGTTTCGTCGGCAAAGTAACCCTCGGCCGCGAGCCGCGCATCGAGTTCGTCCTGGCTGAGCGGCGCGATCATGACGAAATCCGCCGGCTCTCAGAACTGGAGTTTCTCGTCGCACACCATCCTGAACCGGTTGGAGCAATGCGCCGCGGCGTCGCCGCCGGCGGCCTTGCCGGCCTCGGTCGCGAAGGCGGCGGCCATCGCGGCCTCGTCGTCGAAATACATCTCCGAAACGCCGTCGAAAGGAGCCTCGCCGTTTTCGGCGCGAAGCACGTTGGACGTGTATTTCCTGAGGCCGGGCAGGCTGCGCGCGAAGGCGACGTGATCCTCGAGGATCCATTTCCTAAAATCGTCGAACGCCATGCCTTCCTTGCGCTTCATCAGCGCCATCACCTTGATCATGCGAAATGCTCCCTTTGGTGTTTCACCCGGCTCGGGCGCGCAGCGCGTCGAGACCGCGGAGGATCCTCTCCGGCGTGATCGGCATTGTGGTGACGCGCACGCCGCAGGCGTCGAAGATGGCGTTGGCGATGGCCGGGATCGGCGAGTTCGCCGTCATCTCGCCGATGCCCTTGGCGCCGTAGGGTCCGTTTGCCGCCGGGCGCTCGATGATCACCGAATCCATCTCGGCGATGTCGCCCGGGCCGGGCATCAGATATTGCGAGAAATCCAGCGGGCCATGGGCGCGGCTCGGATAGTAAGGCTCGGTTGTCTCGTAGAGCGCATGGCTGACGCCCATCCAGGCCCCGCCGACGATCTGCTGATGGGCGAGCGCGGGGTTCACCGCGCGGCCGATCTCATAGGCGTTGGTGAGCTTGATCACCCTCACCTCACCGGTCTCGTCGTCGACCTCGACTTCGGCGATCGTGCAGGCGTGGGCCTGGCAGGAATCCGGGTCCATCTCGCCTGTTTCGGGCACGACCTCGCTCTTCGGCTTCAGGAACATGCCGCGGCCCGAAATCGTGCGGCCATGCTTGAAATGGGCCGCCAGCGCCACGTCGACGACCGAGATTCCCTTGTCGGGCGCGCCGTTGACGTGAATGCGGCCCTTGCCGTCGGTGACGAGATCGCCGGCGTCGACCTCCAGCTCGGTGGCGGCCACATCCATCATCACCTCGCGCGCCTCGCGTGCCGCCATCATGATGGCATTGCCGATGCGATGGGTGCCCCGGCTGGCGAAGGTGCCCATGCAATGCGGTCCGGTGTCGGTGTCGGCGGTATCGATGACGACGTTTTCGTATGGAATGCCGAGCGTCTCGGCCGCGATCTGGGCGCCGACCGTCTTGATGCCCTGGCCGAGATCGACCGACGACAGGGTGACGACGAAGCTGCCGGTCGTGGTGGCGTGGATCAACGCCTGGCTGGGATCGCCGCCGAGATTCATGCCCGTCGGATAGTTCACCGCCGCGACGCCGCGGCCCTTCAGCCATGCCATGTCACGCCTCCCGTCCGAAAGACGACATCGCCGCGAAGCGCGGCGCCAGCGTCTTGCCGGTCTGCCGGGCCGCCGCCTGAATCACCTCGACCAGGGCAGCACCCTCCACCTTCTTGCGGTGGGCCTTCATGTCGCCGTCGCGATAGGCGTTGATCAGGCGCAGCTCCATCGGGTCCATGCCGAGAAAACGCGCGATCTGGTCCATCTGCGATTCCAGCGCGAAGTCGCCGATGGTCACGCCGAAGCCGCGCATGGCCGAGGACGGGGTGCGGTTCGTGTAGACGCAATAGGCGTCGACATGGACGTTGGGGATCGTGTAAGGCCCCGGCATATGCGCCGCCGCCTTGGTCGTGCCATAGGTCGAATGGCGGCAATAGGCGCCGGCATCGACATAAAGCGTGATCTTGCGCGCGACGATGCGGCCGTCGGCCATCACCCCGTCCTTGATGTAGATGCGTTCCGAAGCGCGCGGCGACGACACCTGCATCTCTTCCGCCCTGTTGTAGGCATATTTCACCGGGCGATTGGTCAGCATGGCGCCGATCGCAGCGATCGGCTCGACGATCACATCGACCTTGCCGCCGAAGCCGCCGCCGACCGTGCCGCCGATGAGACGAAGCTTGTTGAAGGGCACGCCGAGGATCAGCGCCATATTGTCGAGCGTGAAGTAGAGAGCCTGCGTGTTTGAATAGACGGTGAGCCGGCCATTGCCCTCCGGCCTGGCGATGCAGCCTGTGGGCTCGATCGGTGCGTGTTCGATGGGCGCCGATTCGTAGCGGTGCTCGATGATGTGGTCGGCAGCCGCAAGGCCCTTGTCCACGTCGCCGAAGCGGATACGCCGGCAATTGTGGCCCTCATAGACGAAATAGTTGGTGCCGTGCCGCTTGAAGGGCGGCGCGACCATCGCTTCCTCGACGTCGAGCACGGCGGGCAGGTCCTCATAGTCGACGACGACCCGCCGCGCACCTTCGAGTGCCGCCTGGGGCGTCTCGGCAAGGACGGCGCAGATCTGCTCCCCCATGAACAGGACGCGATCCTCCGGCAGCACCGGTTCATCGTCCGGTCCGACGCCGATCAGCTTCAGGATCGTGTACCAGTTGTTGGGCACGTCCTTGTGGGTGAGCACGCGCACCACGCCTGGAACCTTCAGCGCCGGCTCCGTGTCGAGGCGCTTGATGAGGGCATGATGGCGCGTGGAACGCACCATCTTGAGATGCAGCATATCAGGGAAGCTGACGTCCTCGTAGAACTGGGTGCGGCCCGTGACGTGGCCTCGCGCGTCGGCCCGCTGGACGCTGTCGCCGACGACCGAGAGATCGGCCTGGCGCTCGCGGGCGAAGAAGCTGGTGTCGATCTTCTCCATGGCCGATCCCCTCACGCCGCCGTTGCCAAGTGTCCAGCCCGGACGCGACGGGCGGCATCGAGAACGGCGTCGATGATCGCCTCATAGCCTGTGCAGCGGCAGATGTTGCCCGAAATGGCGCGGACCGCGTCCTCGCGGGTCGGCTGCGGATTGGCGGCCAGCAGGCCAGCCGTCGCCATGATCATTCCGGGGGTGCAGAAGCCGCACTGGGTGGCGAAACCTTCGAGGAAGGCCTCCTGGATAGGATGAAGGCCGGCGGCCGGCGTCAGGCCCTCGACCGTCAGGACGGACGCGCCGTCGACGGTTTCGGCAGGCAGCAGGCAGGACATCATCGCCTTGCCGTCCACCAGCACGGTGCAACTGCCGCAGGCGCCCTGCTCGCAACCGCGCCGTGTTCCCGTGAGCCCCTGGCTCTCGCGCAGAAGGTCGAGCAGTGTTGTGCCCGGCGCGACCAGGACGTCGCGCTCCGCGCCATTGACCGTGAGCGATACGACCGATTTCTTCATGGCTCTCCCTCCCCGGTGCTTGGCTCCGGCGATCTTCTATTCGTTCAGAAGCGCGCGCCTGACGTGGATCGGCGTCACCCTCGCCCGGTGCCAGGCGCTGGCATAGGCGTCGTCGAACGGGTCGATGTCGGCGAGCGCAGCCAGTGCCGCCGCCTCGACATGATCCCGGTCGAAGGGCTGTCCGTTCAGCGCCATTTCGGCTGCAAGCGCGCGCAGCGGATGGCGCGCGACACCGCCCAGGCCGATCCGGCAATCGCCGACCAGGCCGTCATCGAGATGGACGATGGCCGCAACCGTGACGATCGCCGCCGAATTCAAGGCTTTCCGCCCGGCCTTGCGGAAGTGGAATGTTCCCGTTGGGGGAAGCGCCAGGGAAACCGAGGTCACGATTTCTCCCGGCTTCACGCCGGTACGGACGATCTCCTCCACCGGTTCCTGCCGTTCCCCGTCCGGCCCGGCGACGCCAGCGGTCGCGCCGAGTGCGACCAGGCAGACCGCAAGGTCGCCATAGGGCTGCTTGACGAACAGATTGCCGCCGACCGTCGCCATGTTGCGGATCGTCGGCGAGGCGATGGCGTAGAGCGCCTGATGAAGGAAGCTGAGGCCCTGCTCGGCCTCGAGCTCCGCGAGCGTCGCCGCCGCGCCGATCACAGCCTTGCCGGCCTTGATGGAGACGCCGGAAAGCCCCGCCCTGCGCAGGCTCACAAGGGTGGAAATGTCGGTGCCGTAGTTCAGCAGCGGCATCAATGCCGTGCCCCCGGCAATGATTGCGGCGCGTTCGCTCCGTTGCAGCATCGCCTGGGCCTCGGCCACGGAGCCGGGCACGGATACGGCCTGCAGCATCGTCTCCTCCCAGAGAACCAGCAGTTGCGGCACGGGCCTTGGCAGCCTCTTGATTATTCATTATCGATAAATCAAAATGACTTTGTCAACCACCAGTGTGCACCATAGGACGGAGCAAGCTCCGGGCGTGCCCGGGGCGATCGTCAATTCCGCGGAAATCTCTTGATGAGCGACAAGCAGGCCCTGAAACCGGAACGCTCCAGCGAACCGGACTTCTCCAATACGCCGCTGCGGCAGAGATTGAAGGAAGTGCTGCTGCGCCGCATTCTGGGCGGGCATTACGACCCCGGCGAGCGGTTGGTCGAGCTTCGTATCGCGGAGGAGTTCGGGACCAGCCAGGGCCCGGTGCGCGAAGCATTGCGCGAACTGGAGGCGACGGGTCTCGTGACCAACCTGCCACGCCGCGGCACCTATGTCTCCGACGTGATGGGCGAAGGCTTGCGCGAGATCTACACGGTGCGCGGGGCCCTGGAGGAGCAGGCGACACGCATCGCCACGCGAAGCGGTGCCTGCGACCTCAGGCTGCTCCAGCGCGAAGTCGATCTCATGCATGAAGCGGCGGTGGGCGGCGATACGCATGGCGTCGTCGAGCATTCCGTCAAGTTCCATCGATCGATCATGGAAGCCGCCGGAAACCGCCTCCTGCTCAACATCTGGCAATCTCTCCAGATCGAGACCCGCACGACCATCACCATGCTGGTCGAGGGGCTCGACCTCGTCGAGATCGCGGACAGCCATCAGCCGATCGTCGACGCGATATCGGGCGGAGATGCCGAACTGGCGGCCCGCGTCGCGCGCGAGCATCAGGATTATTTCGAGAGGCTGCCGGTCCCGAGCAAAGCCGGCTAAGAAGGGCGGGCGATCGCCTCGAGCCAGGCGGCGGCGGCAAGGAGGCGGCGTTCCGAACGGGGCGGTCCGACCAGCTGGACGCCGATCGGAAAGCCTCTCTCGTCGCGGCCGATGCTGACGGTCAGGGCGGGAACGCCGGCCATCGACCAGAAATAGGTCACGGCGATCCATTCGATATAGGTGGCGAGCGGCTTGCCGTCGATTTCGGTCGGCCAGGGCAGTTCCACGGGGAACGGACCGGTCTGCGCGACGGGGCAGATCAGCACATCGTATCGTTGGAAGAAGGTTTCGACGTCGCTCGTCAGTTTCGTACGGCGACGTTGCGCCTGCGCGACCTCGTCGGGCGAGGCGGCCATGCCGCGCTCGATGTCGCCGCGCACGTCGGCAGTGAAGCGCTCCGCTTCCGCCGGCCACCTCTCCTTCCATTTCGAGGCATAGCCGACGCCCCGGATCACGTTTGTCGCGCGCTGGACCCCGACGAAATCCGGTTCGGCCCGGTCGTAAGCCACCTGCTCGCGGCCGAGCAGCGTTTCGACACGCTCGAAATGACGCCGGTTCTCCTTCGAGACCGGCAGCACGCCGAGGTCGGCGCTGACCGCAACGCGGCCCGGCGCTCGCGGCCGCAAGGCAGCGGCGAGGAAACCGCCGTCCGCGAGGCCGTCATAGGACAGCGGATCCGAAGCGCAGGGTCCGGCCATTCCGTCGAGCATCAGTGCCGTGTCGGCAACGCTGCGCGCCATCGGTCCTTCGACGAAGATGGTGTCCTGGGGATCGGCGCTCGGCTTGCGCGGCACAAGGCCGGGCGTCGGCCGCAGCCCGACGACGCCGCAAAAGCCGGCGGGCGTGCGCAGGCTGCCGCCGACATCGTTGCCATGCGCGAGCAGCACCTCCCCGGTCGCCAGCGCCACGGCGGAGCCGCCGGAGGAACCGGCGGGGGTGAGCCTCGGGTCGAAGGGATTGCGGGTCGGTCCAAACAGCGCATTGGTCGTGTTGGCCCCGCCAAGTTCCGAAAGGTTGCTCTTGCCGACGGGGATGGCGCCATGCGCTTCGAGCCGGGCGATCACGGGATCGGAACGCTCGGGCATCTGGACCTGCGTCAGCGGGCTGCCGCCGCTCGTCGGCACTCCTGCGACGTCGGAATTGTCCTTGACCACCAGCGGCAGGCCGGCCAGCAGCGGATAGTTCCGCGGCGCGCCAGCATGACGTTCCATGAGTCCGCGCGCTTGCGCGAGCGCGCGATCGAAGCACCGGACGGGAATGGCATTCACCCCGATGTCCACCGCCTCGATCCGGCGGATCGAGGCCTCGACGAGGTCGAGCGGCGTCAACTCGCCGGCCCGGATCCGGTCACGCGCCTCGAGCGCGGACAGGGAAAGCAACTCGATCGTACCGGTCATGTCGTGAGGAATTCCGCTGGCAGTCCGGCAGTCGATCCGCGCCGCAGGAGGGCTGGATCGAAGACGACCTGTTCCGGCTCCGCGGCGCGCTCCTGCTGGCCGCCGGTCACACGGCCGAGCAGGATGCGGATGGCGGCCTCGGCGATCGCGTCAGAGGGCTGCATCACCACGGTGAGCCCTGGCCGCAACATGCCGGACCATGGCAGGTCGTCGATGGTGATGACGGAAATGTCGTCGGGTATGCGCAGATCGGCGTCGAGGATGCCGCGGAGCATGCCTTGCGCAAGATGATTGTTGGTCGCGAACAGGGCGGTCGGGCGCTCCGGCAGCGACAGCAGGCGGCCTGCCGCCTCGTAGGCCTGAGCCTCGCTGAAGGCATATTGCTCGATATAGCCCGGCCTGAAATCGGCGCCGGCTGCCACGAAGGCGTCCCGATAGCCGTCGAGCCGATGGCGTGCGATCTGGTGGTCGGGGGAACCCATGATCACGCCGGTCCGGCGATGCCCGAGCTCCAGCAGGTGGCGTGCCGCCAGTTCGCCGGCAAGCCGGTTGTTGATGGTGACGGAATCGATCTCGAGCCCGTCGAGGAGACGGTCGACAAGGATCGCCGGCGGCTTCAGCCGCGAAAGCTCCGCTACCCGGCCGGGCCAGCCTTCGCGGGTCGGCACGAGGATGATGCCGTCGGCCCTCTGCTCGGTGAGAAGGCGCAGGTTGTTCCTTTCGCGCGCGGGATCCTCGCTGCTGTTGCATAGAAGCACGGAATAGCCCTGAGCGCTGGCGCGCTGCTCGATCGCCTCTACGAGCTTCAGGAAGAAAGGATTGGTGATGTCGGCGATCAGCAGGCCCAGCGTGCGGCTGGCCCCGCTGCGCAGGCTGCGCGCACTGGCGTGCGGCGCGTAGCCGAGCTGACGGGCGGCGTTCGACACACGCCCGCGCAGCTCCTCGCTGACCTTGCCGCTGCCGTTCAGCGCTTTCGACACGGTTGCCACGGAGACACCGGCCAGCCGAGCCACCTCCCGTATCGTGGGCAGTCCGTTGCCGCTCACGCGATCCTCCAAAAAACGTTTTCTTGAACGTAACGGCACGCTCTCAAAAGTTCAAGGGCATCTTTTTGCGACGTATAATCAGTGTGTTGGACTAATCCTGGGCTGATCTAGTCGAATCCATCTTGCGCGATCCCGGAAAACGAAGTTAGCATTTGGAAAACGATTAACTGGGGAGGAACCATGCCCAGTCGAGCAAAGCCGTGCCGATTTCGGCTGCGATTCGCGCTTCGGTCCGCCGTCGCAAGGCCGGACGCTGAACCGTGATCGGTTATGTCATCGGACGCCTGCTGTCGGCGGTGCCCGTGCTGGCCGCCGTGGCGGCATTCGTCTTCCTGCTGCTCAATCTGGCGGCCGGCGATCCCGCCGCGATCATGGCCGGCGACTACGCCTCGGCGGAACAGGTCGCGGCCATGCGCGCCGCGCTCGATCTCGATGCGCCGATGCACGAAAGGTTCCTTGTCTGGGCGGCAAGGATCCTGTCCGGAGATTTCGGCGCGTCGATCTTTTCCGGTCTTCCGGTTTCGACCATGGTACTGCAGCGCATCGAGCCCACGCTGATCCTATCCTCCATGACCATCGTGATCGCCGTCGCGGTTGCCGTGCCTCTCGGCCTGCTCGCCGCCTACAAGCCGGAGAGCCTCGTGTCGCGACTGACCGTGGCAGGTGCCGTGCTCGGCTTCTCCATGCCCGTGTTCGTTGCCGCCTATGCTCTGGTCTATGTCTTCGCCCTGACGCTCGGCTGGTTCCCGGTGCAGGGCTACGTGCCGCTCTCCAAGGGGTTCTTCGCCTGTCTGCACAGCCTGGCGCTTCCGTCGGTCGCGCTTTCATTCCTCTATCTGGCCCTGATCGCGCGGGTCACGCGCGCCGCGGTGCTCGAGGTTCTGCGGGAGGACTTCGTGCGCACCGCCCACGCCAAGGGTCTCGTTGAGCGGAAGATCCTGTCGCGCCACGTGCTGCGGAACGCCGCAGTACCGATCGTCACCATCATCGGCATCGGTTTCGCGTCCCTGCTCGGCGGTGTCGTCGTCACCGAGACGGTCTTTTCGATCCCCGGCCTGGGGCGGCTGACGGCCGACGCGATCCTGCGCCGCGACTATCCCGTGGTTCAGGCGCTCATCCTGCTGTTCTCGGCGGTCTATGTCTTCGTCAACCTGCTGGTCGACATCGCCTATGCGCTGCTCGATCCACGCATACGGTATTGAGGAGGATCGGATGAGCCGCGTGGCTTCGCTTCCGGCGCCTCCGGTCTCGCGTGCGTTCGCGCGCTCAAGGCTGCGCGGCCGGCTGCGCCGGAGCCCGGTCCTGGCTGCCGGCGGCGTCATCCTCCTGGCCTTCGTGGTCATGGCGCTCGCCGGTCCGCTGTTCGGACTCGACCCGTCGCATATCGACCCGCTGGGCAGGTTGAAGCCGCCGTCCGGACAAGACTGGCTGGGCACCGACCATGTCGGACGCTCGGTACTGGCGCGCACGGTCTGGGGTGCCCAGGTCTCGCTCGCGGTCGGCGCACTGGTGATGCTGGTCACCACGGTGACGGGCGTGCTGCTCGGCGTGCTCGCCGGCTACTTCAGGGCCTTCGATTCGGTCACCATGCGCGTCATGGACGCGGTCATGGCCATCCCCGCGATCCTTCTGGCCATCGCGCTCGTGTCTCTGATCGGCGCCGGCACCTTCGTGCTGGTCGTCGCTATCAGCCTGCCGGAGATTCCGCGCATGGCCCGCATGGTGCGCGCGAGCGTGCTCGTCCTGCGCGATCAGCCCTTCGTGGAGGCGGCGATCACCAACGGGGGCAAGACCCACAACATCCTGATCCGCCACATCCTGCCGGGCGGCGCCGGCCCGATCCTTGTCCAGGCGACCTATGTCTTCGCATCCGCCATGATCCTCGAGGCGATCCTGTCCTTTCTCGGCGCCGGGACCCCACCCGACGTACCGAGCTGGGGCAACATGATGGCGGAGGGGCGGCTCTACCTGCAGCTCGCGCCCTGGGTGCTCGCCGTTCCCGGCGTCTGCCTCGCTCTGCTGGTGCTCTCGGTCAATCTGATGGGGGACGCTTGGCGCGACATGCTCGATCCGAGCCTCGCGCGGACTCCCTCTGATCAGGAGCGTGGCCGATGAACGAGCCCATCCTGAGGGTCGAGAACCTCGCAATATCGCTCGTCGGCGCCGATGCGGCCTGGCCGCTCGTCAGCGAGCTCAGCTTCGAAATCCGGCGCGGAGAGACGCTGTGCCTGGTCGGCGAGAGCGGCTGCGGAAAGAGCCTGACGGCCCTGTCCATCATCGGGCTCCTCGACCGCAAGCTCCTGCGGCCGACCGCCGGACGCATCCTGTTCGAAGGCCGCGACCTCCTGGCGTTGCCGGAGCCGGAAATGCGCGCGTTGCGCGGCAACCGGATCGCCATGGTGTTCCAGGAGCCGATGACCTCGCTCAATCCGGTGCAGCGGATCGGCCGCCAGATCGCCGAGGTGATTGCGCAACATCGCGGGACCGGGGAGGCGGCGGCAGAAGCGGAAGCCGTCGCGCTGCTCGATCGCGTGCGCATTCCCGATGCGCGGCGTCGGGCCCGCGAATATCCGCACCAGCTCTCGGGAGGGATGCGCCAGCGCGTGATGATCGCCATGGCCTTGGCCCTGCGGCCGGCGCTGCTGATCGCCGACGAGCCGACCACCGCGCTCGATGTCACCATTCAGGGTCAGGTGCTGGCGTTGATCGACGAGCTGAGGCGGGAATTCGGAACCTCCGTCCTTCTCATCACCCACGACCTGGGCGTGGTGGCGGAAGCCGCCGACCGGGTGGTCGTACTGTATGGCGGCCGTGCGGTCGAGGAAGCCGGCTGTGTGGAGCTGTTCGATCGGCCGCACCATCCCTACACGGCGGGCCTGCTCGGCGCGATCCGCGAGCTGCTCGCACCGGACCGGATGGACCGGCTTACCGAAATCCCGGGAACTGTCCCCTCGCCAGCGGAGCGGGGCCCGGGTTGCGGTTTCGCGCCGCGCTGCGCGTACGCCTTCGGGCGCTGCAATGAAGCGCGGCCCGCCTTCGAAACCCGCGAGTTCGGACATGGCGCTGCGTGCTGGCTGCCGGACCTCGCCTCCGTAGCGGGGGCATCCCGATGACGGCGGCACTGGAAGTCAGGAACCTCTCGAAGACCTTCGTATCGCGCGGTGGGCCTTTCGGCCTGTTCGGCAGGCGCCGCGTGCATGCCGTTGACGACGTCAGCTTCTCGGTCGCGAAAGGCAGCACATTGTGCCTGGTCGGCGAGAGCGGCTGCGGCAAGACCACGATCGGCCGCATGGTGGTGCGGCTCACCAGCCCGACCGGCGGCTCGATCGTCATCGACGGCGAGGACTTCTCGATGCTGTCAGGCGAAGCGCTCAGGCGCCGACGCCGGCAGGTGCAGATGGTGTTCCAGGACCCGTTCGCCTCTCTCAACGCCCGCATGCGTGCCGCCGACATTGTCGCCGAGCCGATGGCGAATTTCGGCATGGGCAGCGCTGCCGACCGGGAGCGGCGCGCCCGCAGGCTGTTCGACCTCGTCGGCCTGCCGCAGTTCATGATGGAGAGGCTGCCGCGCGAACTGTCGGGAGGGCAGAGACAGCGCCTGGGCATCGCCCGCGCGCTTGCCGCGGAGCCCTCCGTGGTGATCGCCGACGAAGCCGTCGCAGCCCTCGATGTGTCGATCCGCTCGCAGATCCTCAACCTGCTCGCCGACGTGCAGAAGGAAACGGGCGTCGCCTATCTCTTCATCTCGCACGACCTCTCGGTCGTTCGCCATATCGCCGACGAGGTCGCAGTCATGTATCTCGGCGCGCTGGTCGAGCGCGCGCCCGCGAAGGAACTGTTCGCGGCCCCGCGGCATCCCTATACGCGCGCCCTGATCGGGTCGATCCCGGCCGCTCATCCTTCTCTGCGCAAGCGCTACGTGCCGCTGGAAGGCGAGGTGCCGAGCGCCGCCAGCCTGCCGTCAGGTTGCCGCTTCCGCACCCGCTGTCCGCTCGCCACCGAGGTCTGTACCGCGACCAGGCCGGCTCTGCGCGGGGTCGCACCGGCCCATTTCGTGGCGTGCCACCACGCGGTCCCGGGCTCCGCTGGCGACGATGGCGAGAACCGCGGCATGGGGCTGACGCCCGATCTTTTTTCATGAGGGAGGAGAGTTGAAATGACCTGGAAAAAACGGCTTGCTGCCGCTGTCGTCGGCCTGCTTGTCTCGGCCGCGCCGGCTTTCGCGGAATCTGTGCTGCGGGTGCGCCCCTTCGGCGACCTGAAGCAGCTCGATCCTTTCATCACGTCGGACTACATGGTGCGCAACCATGGCTACATGGTCTACGACACTCTGTTCTCCATGGACGAGAACCTGAAGGTTCAGCCGCAGATGGTCGACAGCTACACGGTCAGCGACGACCGGCTGACTTACACATTCATTCTGCGGGATGGCCTCAAGTTCCACAATGGAGAGCCGGTGATGGCGGCGGACGTGGTGGCGTCCCTCAAGCGATGGGGCCAGCGCGACGGCCTTGGCCAGCAATTGGCGAAGCTCACGGCAAGCCTCGCGGCGATGGACGACAGGACGGTGACGCTGAAGCTTTCCCAGCCCTGGGGGCTCGTGCTCGACGCGCTCGGCAAGCCTTCGTCCAACGTGCCGTTCATCATGCCGGCCGCGATCGCCGAGACGCCGATCGACACGGCGATCACCGATCCCGTCGGCTCCGGCCCCTTCATCATGAAGAAGGACGAATGGGTTCCAGGCTCCAAGGTCGTCTATGTAAAGAACCCGGACTACAAGCCGCGGGCGCAAGCGCCGAGCGGTCTGGCCGGCGCCAAGATCGCCGGCGTCGATCGGGTGGAGTGGCACTACATTCCCGATGCCCAGACCGCGCTGAATGCGCTGCAGGCCGGCGAGATCGACATCTTCGAGGAGGTGCCTCCGGATTTCCTGCCGGTCCTTGAAGGCAATGCCGATATCAAGACCATGCCGCAGGACTCGCTCGGCATGCAGATGGTGTTCCGAATGAACACCACCCAGCCGCCCTTCAACAACGGGAAGGTGCGACAGGCGATCCGCTACATGATCGACCAGGACACCTTCGCAAGGGCCTATGTCAGCGATCCCAGCCTCTACAAGGTCTGCCCGTCGTTCTATATGTGCTCTTCGCCCTATTACACCGACGCGGGCTGGGTGCAGCCCGACCTTGAGAAGGCGAAGCAGCTCATCGCCGAAAGCGGCTATGACGGCACGCCGGTCGTGGTCCTCCACGCCACGGAAGCCGGTCCAACCAACACGTTCAGCCTCGTGGCGGAGCAACTGATGCGCGACATCGGCCTCAAGGTCGACCCCCAGTCCATGGACTGGGGCACGTTGACAGCGCGCCGTTCGTCCAAGGAGCCGGTCGATAAGGGCGGCTGGTCGCTGTTCATGTCCGGTCCGACCGGGGCCGACATGATGGACCCGTCCGGCCATCTCGGCCTGCGTTCCAATTGCGATGCGGCCTGGTTCGGCTGGCCCTGCGACGAGGAGATAGAGAAGCTGCGCGCCGCCTTCTCCCTGGAGACCGACCCGGCAAAGAAGGCCGAGATCGCAAAGGCAGTCCAGCTGCGCGCCGTCGAGGTGGTTCCCTATTGGCCGGCGGCCCAGCTCTTTCTCGTTCGCGGCATGCGCGCCGAGGTCGACAATGTCCTGAAGGCGGCCGTTCCCGTCTACTGGAACATCACGCTGAAATAGCGTCGCACGCGCGCAGCGGCGAAACGCGCTTTTTGCCGCTGCGCTGCAATGAATGTTCGTACGAATCCTGCTTGAAGCGTCGTCCCGGCGACTGGGGGAGCCGAATCCGGATATGCCGTCGCAAGCGGCATCCCGCCCCATGGACAGAGTTGCCAACGGCCGCTGAAAGCGCCACTCTAGCTTTGGTCAATCAGACGAGATGACTGCCCATCGGGAGATCATTTCAGATGGCATCCACCGCAGGCGGCCACGCGCGCATTTGCCTCGGCTGCTGGGACCAGATGAAGATGCCGATCCCCATTCGGGGCCCGCTGGCGATTCCGTTCCGCGCCTTCGGCATCACGCGGAGCAAGATGAACCCGAACATCTGCACGATCTGCGAACGCTCCTTCCGCCGCATCAAAGGAAAACAGCATATCACGGCCACTGCCACCATCCTGTTCGCCGACATCAGGGGCTACACGCATCTGTCCGACCGGATAGATCCGGCCGTCCTCGGCGAGATCGTCAGCACGTTCCAGGACCAGTGTGCACAGTCGATCTGGGCGCATGACGGCATCGTCAACAAGCAGATGGGCGACGGCCTGATGGCGATCTTCAATTTCCCGATCAGGATCGAGCGCCACGCGGCGGCGGCGATCGGCGCCGCCATCGACATACAACGCCGCTGCGCGGAAGTCCTGGAAAGGTTGGGATCGAGCAGTGGCGAGCTACCCGACAAGGCGATCGGCGTCGGTGTCGGCATCCACTCCGGCGAGGTGGAGATCGGTGAGTTTTCGTCGTTCCGCAGCGACTTCACCGCCATCGGCGGCACGGTCAATCTGACATCGAGGCTGGAATCGCAGGCTGCGGCAGGCGAGATCCTGGTTTCCGCCGAGGTCGCGGCGGCCGCCCCCGACCTCGTCGGCGATGCCGTATCGCGGTCGTTCACGCTCAAGGGCATCGACCAGCCGGTGTCGGCCTATGCCTTGAGAACGCACGCTTGAGGACGATCAAGTCGTCCCGGGGGATTCCAGGAAAAGTGCGCGGCCGTTCTGCGTCCGGGATTGCAACATTTCCGCGATTCGGAGAAAGGCGGAATTGTCTTAGGATGCCGAGTTGATCAACCGGTCACGGAGCTGCCGCTTGACGATCTTGCCGTTTGCGTTGCGCGGGAGCGGTTGGGGCGTGACGCTGACTGTCTCAGGCACCTTATAGTCGGCAAGACGGGCGGCGAGGAAAGTGCGAAGTTCATCCGAAATGTCGCCCGCCGGGCCATAGACGAAACAGTGAACCCGCTCTCCCAGAACGGGGCATGGCTTCGACACCACCGCGCTTTCGACGATGCCAGGGAACTCAGCTATCACGCTCTCCACTTCTGAAGAGAAGATCTTCAAGCCGCCGCGGATGATCATGTCCTTCTTGCGGTCAAGTATGTAGAGGAAGCCGTCGGCGTCCTTCATGCCGATGTCTCCCGAATGCCAGAAACCGGCAGTGAACGACTCCGCTGTAGCCGTCTCGTTGCGCCAGTAGCCGCCGACGATATGCGGCCCGCCGATCCAGACCTCGCCCGTTTCGCCGGGAGGCACCTCGCAGCCGAGATCATCGACCACGATGATCTCGCAGCCGGGCACTGCCTTGCCGACACTGTCGAGGCGTCCGTCCATCGAACCCCGGGGCATGATTGTGGTCGGCGATGTGGTCTCCGTCGCGCCATAGGCGTTGACGATGGAGAGGCTCGGGACGCGCTGGGCGAACTGTCTGTGCACGTGTTCCGGCAATGGCGCACCACCCGAAGCCCCGACCCGCCAACTCGAAAGATCGTAATTCTCGAGTTCCGGTTCGAGCAGCATCAGGCTGTACATGGCAGGCACGATCAAGGTGTGGGTGATGCGCTCCGCCTCGGCCAGCTTCAGGAATCGGCCCGCCTTGAATTCCGGCAGAATGACGAGCGCGCCCGCACATGCCACCATCGCCGTTACGTTGCCGATCAGCCCGGACACATGCGCCAGGGGGACCGCGGCGACCGAGCGATCGTGGTACGTGAGCTCGAACTCGTGCGCGAAGACCATTGAAGAATGTACGACACCGAGTTGCGTCAGCACGGCGCCCTTTGGTCGGCCAGTAGTGCCGGACGTATAGAGAATGGCGCAGGCGTCTTCCTCGCCGGGTTTGGCGACGGTGTCCAGCGCCGGTCGGCTGAGCAGTTCCAGGAAAGGACGTGCGTCGGCAGGTACGTCGTTTCCGACCACAAAAACGTCCTTTACAGACGCGATGTCGCCGCGCGCCGGAAGCTGGTCGCAATAGGCGGCGTCAGCCAGTAGAAATACCGCTCCCGCGTCGTTGACGGAGTGAGCCACTTCGGGGCCCTTCAGCCGTGTGCTGACCGGCAACAGGACGCCGCCAAGCTGTGAGATCGCGAAGAAGGCGATCACGAATTCCGGTCGGTTGCCGATCATGACGGCCACCCGATCGCCCGCTCTGACACCGGCCGCCGAAAGGCCGGCCGCCAGGACCGCGACGCGTTGGCGGAGTTGGGCCCACGAGATGCGCTCCCCACCGCATACAATGGCATCGCCGTTCGGATTGGCCTCGTAGGCTCGCTTCAGAAGCTGGTTCAACGTCCGTGGGCGCGGGTGGAAACACGACACGATTCGGCTGGAGAAATGGCTCTCGCGTCGGAGCAGGGATGAGGGTGCTATCTTCATGGGTCGATAGCACTACGAAATCCTGGCGGGATGCAAGCGCCCGGACGGAACGGCGGGGCACATTACAGCGAAATCTGCAACCTGCCTTGCGACCGATCGGCGTGGCTTGTTCGGGAGACACTTCGTGCGGCTGGCTGTCGCCCAGCGAAATGCGGAGAGGCGTTGGGGCGCCGCTCCGCATGACCTCAGGCTCACCCCAGCCTGTTCCGCACCCGCATCTTGATGTGCTTCGATTCGCGGAAGGCTTCGAGGCCCTCGCGGCCGAGTTCGCGACCCATGCCGCTCATCTTCCAGCCGCCGAAAGGCGCCTGCAGTTCGGTCGTGTCGTTGACATTGACGCCGATCGCGCCGGCCTCGATCCGGTCCGCGAAGCTCCAGGCGCGTTCGAGATCGCGCGAATAGACATAGGCCGCGAGTCCATAGGGCAGCGCGTTCGCAACCCGCAGCGCCTCGCGATCGTCCGCCACCGGCCGGATCGCGGCGAGCGGGCCGAAGGTCTCTTCCGTCAGGGCGAGCGCGGCGTCGGGCACCTCGTCGACCAGCGCCGGCTCGTAGAAGAAGCCGCGTCCGTAGTCGGCGCCGGCGGGAACGCGGCCGCCGATGAGCAGCTTGCCGCCCTTGGCGACCGCATCGGCCACATGATTGGCGACGCGGCCGCGTACGCCCTCATGGAGCATCGGGCCGTAGAGCACGCCGGGCAGCACGCCGTGGCCGAGCTTGATCTTGCTCGTCTCGGCCACCAGCGCATCGATGAAGTCCTTGTGGATGCCGCGCGACACCAGGATGCGGTTCACCGCGATGCAGATCTGGCCCATATTCGAGAAGGAACGCCTGGCTGCCGCCGCCGCTGCCTCCTTGGGGTCGGCGTCGTCGAGCACCACGAACGGGCTCTGTCCGCCGAGCTCCAGCGACAGGCGTTTCAGGTTGCCCGCCGCCGCCCGCATGATCGACTGGCCGGCCGGCACGGAAGCCGTGGCGGTGATCATGGCGATCCCTGGGTGTTCGGCGAGTGCCGCCCCCACTTCCGGGCCGGTGCCCGGAATGTCGTTGACCACGCCGGCCGGAACGCCGGCATCGGCGAAACACTGCACCACCATGCCGATGGCGAGCGGCGTCTCGTGCGGCGGCTTGGCGACCAGCGTGCAGCCGGCGGCCAGAACCGGCGCCACTTTCCAGCAATAGAGGTCGACGGGATAATTCCACGGAACGATCGCGCCGACGACGCCGACCGGCGCCGTCGTCACCATGCTCCTGATGTCGGGCCGCGAGGAGGGCCGGATCGATCCGCCCAGACGCCGCCCCTCCTCCGCATAGTAGCGGATGACGCTGATGCCGAAGGAAATCTCCTTGCGCGAATCCGGAACCGGCTTGCCCTGCTCGCGGGTCAGCATCTCGGCGATGGCGTCGATCCGCTCCTCGACCAGGTCGGCGGCGCGGTGAAGAAGCTTCGCCCGCTCGTCGGCATGGGTCTCCGCCCAGAGCGGGAGCGCGCGGGCTGCGGCCGCAACGGCGAGGTCGACATCGGCGCGGCCGGCGATGGCGCTCGATCCGACCGGTTCGCCCGTGGCCGGGTCCTTGATGTCGAGGCGGCCGGCGTCCCTAGCGTCGCGCCAGGCGCCGTCGATGAACAGCTTCCGATCCATGGCTCTCACCGTGCCTTGAGCCGACGCCAGAGCTGTTCGTAATTCTCGTCGTTCTGGCGGTTCGCGGCTTCCTTGCTGGTGGTGTTCGGGCTGACCATGACATGCGGCTTGATGCCCTGGGCGACGAGCTTCTCGGCGGTGGTCGAGACGATCGCATGGGCGACCGCGATGGTGACGCTGGTCGAGCTCGCGCCGACGGGGGATTCCAGCCCGTCGATGAAGAGCGAGGCGTCGGCGAGCGGGATGCCGGTGTCGATGACGACGTCGGCGACCTCGAACAGGCGCTTGCCGGAGGAGTGGCGCGACGGCGTCGAGGAGGAATGCGGCAGCGAGGTCACGCCGATCAGCGCGATGCCACGCTCCTTGCACTCCATGGCGATGTCCATGATCACCGCGTTGATGCCCGAATGCGAGAACAGGATCATCGCGTCGGCGGGGTCGATCTGGTGCGAGCGCAGGATCGCCTTGCCGTAGCCTTCCTGGGCGTGGATGAAACGATATTGCCTGGCCCCCATGTCGCCCCAGACATGGTGGAAGGAGATCATGGTGCTTTCCACGATCGGCCGGAAGCCGACGATCGTGCCGGTCCGAGGGAAGCTCTCGAGTGCCGGCAGGGCGCCGTGGCCGGTGCCGAAGGTGAAGGCGAGTTTTTCGGCCGCGATGCTCTTGGCGCAGAGTTCCGCAGCCTTCTCGATTGCCGCGCCCTGCGTGGAACGGACCTTTTCCAGCCGCTCGGCCAGCGTGGTGAAATAGCGGTCGACGATCGACATCATCGGTCTTGCCTTTCTTATTGTTCTCGTTGCGTTACGCCGGCACGGCGGTGATGGCGTCCAGCGCGATCTCGAAGAGCTCGCGCTCGGCCTTCGCCATTGCCTCGTCGGCGATCTTTTCCTGGGTGAAGGCATCGACCGTCGCCACGCACAGCGTGGAAGCCCGGGCGCCGAGGATGCGGGCGGCGGTGAGCAGCGCCGAGGTCTCCATGTCGGTGCCGATCAGCCCCATGCGTTCGATGTCGCGCTTGAGGCCGTCGATGATGGCGCGGCGTTCGCCCGACAGCCCGAACATCTCGGTATAGAAACCGTCATAGGTGCCGAAGATCCCGGCATGCCAGGTGAGGTCGGAGCGGGCCAGCCGCTCGCGCAGCCTGGTGTTGAGCTCGAAATCGGCGATCGCCGGAAAGCCGAGCGGCGCGTAGGTGTTCGACGTGCCTTCCTGGCGCAGCGCGCCGTCGGCGAGCACGAAGTCGCCGAGCCTGGCCGGCTTCACCGCCATCGCCGTGCCGATACGCAGGAACGTCCTGATGCCGAGGGCGAACAGCTCGTGCATCACGATCGTCGCGATCGGCGCCCCCATGCCGAACGCCGAGACCGTGACACGCTTGCCGCCCCGGGTGCCGGTCGCGGTGCGCAGGCCCCTGTTTTCGGCCACGAATTCGACATCGCTCATGTGCTCCGCGATACGGGCGACGCGGGCGGGATCACCGACGAGGATCGCCGACTGGCCCACCTGCTCGCGGCTCGCGCCGATATACCAGGCGGTGTTCGATCGTTCTTGGCTCATCTCATGCACTTTCCATTTCGATTGTCCGGCGCTCGCGCAAAAGTGCGGCGGCAGCCCTGTGTCCCGCATCAAGGATCTTGGCCGGCTCTGTTTCGCCACCGGCGAGAGCGGCCAGCACGCCGCCCGCAAACGTGTCGCCGGCACCGGTCGGGTCGCTGACCGTGATCGGCGCCGTCGCCGACGATACGGTGGCTCCGTCGCGGGTCAGCGCCGCGCCCTTCGCGCCCTGCGTTTCGATCAGCATCCGGCCGGCGGCGAGACCGGCCCGCGGCAGTACCTCGTCCACGAAGGCGCGTTCGGCATGGCTGCAGCAGATCAGGTTCGCGCGGGCCGCGAGCCTGCCGGCCAGCCCGGCCGACATGGCGCGTGGATCGTGCTTGACCACCCAGGCGAGTTTCGTCTTCGGCCCGATCGCTTCGAGCACGGCGGCCGTGGCCTCGGGCGGTCCGATCATCACGCAGACCCATTCGGCGCGGCCGACGAGGTCGCGTTGCGCCTGCGTCAGCGTCAGCCCCTTCGGCATGCCAGGGTCGTAAAGGCAGATGCAGCCGCCGTCAGGCTCATAGGCGAGGATCGAGACGGGCGTGCGCGCGCCGGACACGATTGCGAGGCCGTCGCCGGGAATCCGTCCCTGCGCGAGCTGCCGGCGATAGGTCTCGCCGGCCTCGTCGTCGCCGATCCAGCTCACCGGATGCGCTTGCGAAACACCGCTCGCGACGAGGGCGGCCGCCACATAGGCGGGGCCGCCGCCGAGCCGCGGCCAGGCATTCTCCGGCCGGTCGAGGATCGTGGTGGTGCGGCCCGCCCGCGGCGTGCCGTCGAGCATGGCGACGTGATCGAGGCTGGCGTAGCCCGTGATCGCGATCATGACAGCATTCCGATCGCTTCGTCGAGCGACACCACCCGGCCCATATAGCGGTCGACGTCCTCCAGCGAGGCTTCCGCCAGATGCGGGCGGTTGGAGTTGGTGGCCTCGCGGGCGATGATCGGCTCGAGGCCGTTGGCGAAGGCATCCTGGGCCGTCGCCCGGATGCAGACATTGGTCTTGACCCCCGCGATAACCACGCGCGTCACCTTCTGCTCGGTCAGAAACAGAGCGAGGTCGGTGGCGAAGAAGGCGCTGAAACGGCGCTTGTAGACCGTGGTCTCGTTCGGGCCGTCAGGTTCGAAGCCCGGAAAGAACGCTGCGTCATGGGCGTCGGCCAGGTGATGCACGGGCAGCTTCCTCCACTCGAAGTCGTGGAAGTCGGGCCGGTGTTTCTCCGCCGCATGCACGACGATGGCACCCGATCGACGCGCGGCGTCGAGCAGGGCCCGCATCGGTGCGATCACGTCCTCGACGCCGGGATAATAGTTCGGGTGTCCGGGCTCGAAGAAGGAGTTGATGACGTCGACCAGGATGAGGGCCGTCTTTTCCGCCATGTTCAGGCTCCTTTCGCCCGCGCTCGCTTCACGGCGAGCGCCATCAGGGTCAACACCACGATCACCATGACATAGGGCAGCGTCTGGACCAGCTCGGCCGGCACGCCCCGGCCCTGGAGCCGGATCTGGATGGCGTCGAAGAAACCGAAGAGCAGCGCGCAGACTGCCGTCAGCCAGGGCCGGTTGCGCCCGAAATAGAAGGCGGCGAGCGCGATGAAGCCGCGCCCGGCGGTGATGCCTTCATTGAAGATGCCGACGACGCCGATCGACAGATAGGCACCTGCGAGGCCGGCCATCATGCCGGCATAGACGGTCGAGACGTCGCGCAAGGTTAGCGGGCTGAGGCCAAGCGCGCGCGCAGCCTGGGGTGCGGCGCCGGTCGCCCGCAGCCGCAGCCCGGCCCGGGTGCGGGCGAGGAACCATGCGGTCACGGGCACCATCAGCCAGGCCGCCCAGGTCAGCGGGTCGTGGCCCGAAAACGCCGCGCCGAGCAGCGGAATGTCGGCGACCAGGGGAATGTCGATGCGGGGCAGGCGGGCAACGTCGGGCAGGCTCAGCGTACCCGAGCTGCCATAGGCGGATTTGAGGAAGAAACGCACCAACCCGGCCACGGCGATGTTGAAGCCCAGCCCGACGATGATCTCGTTGGCCTCCAGCCGGGTGACGGTAAGCGACATCAGCAGGCCGAGGATGGCGCCGACAACAGCCGCGGCGAGCAGCGCGGCACCCCAGCTTCCCGTCTGCGAGGCGACGATGAGGCCGAAGAGGGCACCGGCCAGCATCATGGAATCGAGACCGATATTGACGAGCCCGCCGATCCGGTTGATCAGGCCGCCGAGTGCGGCCAGCAGCACCGGCGTCGTCATGACGATCGCGGCATGGACGATGTTGTCGATCATTTCGCCGCCCCTTTGCCGGCAAAGAGCCAGCCGATGCGGGCGACGGCGAAAGTCATGACCATGCCCTGGAGGATGTTGACGATCTCGATCGGCACATCGCTGAAGAGCTGGATGGTCGCGCCCGACGTGGCCAGCGCGCCGAAGAGGATGGCGGCGAGGAAGATGCCGAGTGCCGAACCGCGGCCGAGCAGCGCGACCGCGATGCCGGTGAAGCCGTAGCCCGGCGAGAAGCCCGCGACGAAACGGCCGACGGAGCCAAGCGCATGGATACCGCCGGCGAGACCGCCGATCGCGCCCGACAAAAGCATCATCTTGACCAGCAGCATCGGCACGTTGATGCCGGAGGCGATCGCGAAGCGCGGATTCATACCGGCCAGCTTGGTCTCGAGCCCGAGCGCCGTGCGATTGCTCCACCAGGCGTAGACGGCAAGAAGGGCGATTGCGATCAGGAAGCCGGCATTGAGGGTCGAGGGGGGCATAAGTTTCGGCAGCCGCGCGGCTCCGGCGACCATGGGCGTGGCCGAATTGGCGGCGCCCGGAGCAAGCAGCGGCCCGTTGACCAGATAGGCGGTGAGGCTGACGGCGATGAAATTGAGCATCAGCGTCGTCACCACCTCGTCGACGTCGAGCTTCGCCTTGAGCAGGCCCGGCGTCAGCATCCAGAGCGCGCCGACGACGACGGCCGCGGCGAGAGCCGCCGGCAGCAGGATCACGCCCGGCAGGCCCGCATAGGTAAAGCCGACATAGGCAGCGGCGAGGCCGCCGACGAAGACGCAACCCTCGACGCCGACATTGAACGCGCCGGCTCGGAAGGCGATCGCCGTGGCGAGCCCGGTGAGGATCAGGGGCGTAGCGGCCGAAAGGGTCGCGGCGATGCGCTTCGAGCTGCCGAAGGATTCGACCGCCAGAAGCCGGTAGACCTCGAGCGGATTGTGGCCGGCGAGCGCGAGAACGATGGCGGCGGCGGCCAGCGCGACACCAAGCGGCGCGAGAGCCTCGGCGACGCCGTGCCAGCGCGAGCCCGGCAAGGTCTGCGTGACGGCGCTCATGAGGCGGCTTCCCCGAGCATCAGCCTGCCGATGTCGTCGAGACCGGCGGCGCCGCGCTCGACCGCGCCCGTGACCCGACCTCCGTAGAGGACGGTGATTCGGTCTGAAAGCGTGACCAGTTCGTCGAGCTCTTCCGAGATGAGCAGAACGGCGCCGCCGCGATCCCGGTAGTCGAGCAGGCATTGGTGGATGAAGGCGATGCCCTTGATGTCGACGCCGCGCGTCGGCTGGCAGGCGAGCAGCACTTTGGGACTTCCGTCGAGTTCGCGCGCTATGGCGACCTTCTGCTGGTTGCCGCCCGACAGGCTGGCAGCCGGCTGCGAAGCGGAGCCGCGCAGCACGGAGAAACGGTCGAGCAGGCTCTCGACATGGGCGGCGATGGCCTTTCGCCGGAGGATGCCGTTGCTGCTGAGATCGGGGCGTCGGTGGTGGCCGGCGATGGCGTTCTCGGCGATGGGCGCGCCAAGACAGAGGCCCTCGGCGGCGCGGTCTGGACTGAGATAGCTGAGCCCGAGATGCCGGCGCTCCCGCAGCGACAGCGGCGTTACCTCTTTACCGCCCATGCGGATCGACCCGGCGTCGACGCGGCCGAGCCCGGTCATGGCCCCGACGAGTTCGTCCTGGCCGTTGCCGGTGACGCCGGCGATGCCGACGATCTCGCCGGCGCGCACGCTGAGGCTGAAACCCTGAAGTCCGACATGGCCGCGGCTGTCGCGCGCGGTCAGGCCGGAGATTTCGAGCATCGGCTTTCCGGCCGTGCCGGGGCGCGCCTCAGGCCGGGAAAGGACCTCGCCGATCATCATCTCGGCGAGTTTCGGCTTGCTCGCCTCGGCGACCGGCATGGTGCCGATCGCCCTACCCGAGCGGATCACGGTGATTTCGTCGGCGACGGCGAGGACCTCGTCGAGCTTGTGGCTGATGAACAGGATGGTGCGGCCGTCGTCGCGCAGCTTGCGCAAGAGCGCGATCAGCTCGCGCACCTGGGCCGGAGCAAGCACGGCGGTCGGCTCGTCCAGGATAAGCGCGTCGGCGCCTCGATAGAGCAGCCGCAGGATCTCGACGATCTGGCGCATATGGACCGGCGCATCCTCGACCGGCATGTCCCAGTCGAGTCTCACGCCGGCCAGAGCCTCCAGCTTGCGGGCCTCGACCAGCGCCTTGGCCCTGTCGACGCGCCCGAGCGCATCGACAGGTTCATGGGCAAGAACCAGGTTCTCGAGAAGGGTGAGACTCGGCACCAGCATGAATTCCTGATGGACCATGCCGATGCCGCGGGCGAAGGCGTCGGCGGGCCCGAGGAAGACCGTCGGAAGGCCGTCGACGATGACGACGCCTTCGTCAGGCCTGTCCATGCCCTGCAGGATGCGCATCAGCGTCGACTTGCCGGCGCCGTTGCCGCCGACGATCGCATGCACCGTTCCGCGCATGGCGCGGAAGTTGATGTCGTCATTGGCGACGACGGGTCCGAACCGCCTGACGATGCGATGCGCGCCGAGGCGGATCGACGGGTCCGACGGAACCTCTGACGGCTGCGGGTTGGTCATCTGCTGCTGCGGCCGGCCTATTTCAGATAGTCCGGGTAGCCTTGGTCGACCACGTTCCAGACCTTGATCTTGCCTGACAGGATGTCCTGCTTGGCGGTCTCCACCTTTTCGAGGATCGCGGCGGGGATCAGGTCCTTGCTGTGCTTCATCTCGGACAGCCCGACGCCGTTCTCCTTGAGGCCGAAGGTCACGGTCTGGCCGGCCGGGAACTTGTCGGCGGCATAGTCCTCGAACACGCTCTCCACCGCGACGTCGGTGCGCTTGACCATGCTGGTCAGCACGGAACCGGGCGCGATGCCGTCCTGGTCGGTGTCGACGCCGATCGCATAGTGGCCGGTCTCCTTGGCCGCCTGGATCACGCCCATGCCGGTGCCGCCCGCCACCTGGTAGACGATGTCGGCACCTTCCTCGAACATGGCCTTCGCCATCTGCAGGCCGATCGCGGGATCGCCGAAATTGTTGGAATAGGCGACCTTGACCTGGACATCGGGATTGGCCGCCTTGGCGCCCTCGATATAGCCGGCGATGAATTTGTCGATGCCGGCCGACTTGGTGCCGCCGATCACGCCGATGATGGGCTCGGCATTGATGCCCTTGATGGAGGTGTCGGTGGTCACGAGCGCGGCCAGCGTGCCGGCGAGGTAGGAGCCTTCCTGTTCCTGGAACAGGATGGAGGCGATGTTGGCGCCCTCGCGCACCTGGTTGAGGATGACGTATTTGGTGTCGGGATAGTCCTTCGCCACTTCGAGCATCGGCTCGCCGTGCGAATATTCGAGGTCGATGATCAGGCCGAAATCGGCGTCCGATGCGCGGCGCAGGATCTCGGTGGCCTGGGCCACGACATCCTTCGATTCCACCGGCTTGCCTTCGATGCCGGTTTCCTTCGCGGCCTTCTCGAAGCCGGAAAAAGCGAGGTCGTTGTAGGACTGGTCGCCCAGCCCGCCCTGCGCGATGATCAGCGCGGCCGGTTTGTCAGCGGCCGTCGCCGCGGCCATCCCAAGGGCCGAGGCGAGGGCCAATGTGGCCGCGCCCTGAATCCAGTATGTCTTCATGGTTCGTCTCCTGTTGGTGGTTCCCCTGATGCCGCCGTACGAGACGGGCCTCGTAGGAATAGCGGCGGGCATCGTAGATCGCGGCGACGGCATCGAGCGGCGTGCCGTCGGCAGCGAAGGAATGTCGGGTGACGGCGACGACGACGCCGTCGCCCGTCAGCCCGAGAAGGGTGCGATCATCCGGCTCCGCGGCGCAGGCATGCAGCCTTTCGGTTGCGGTCTGAACGCTGAGCCCATGATCGCCGAAATAGCGATAGAGCGAGAAGGTCGGAGCCCGCGCGACCTCTTCGGTGAGGCCGATCTCCTCCAGGAGCTCGGCCGACAGCACGGATTTGTGACGCGCCACCGCGACCCCGTCGACCAGGCGGAGGCGGTCGAGCAGCATCAGCGTCGTGCCTGTTTCGTAGGGCAGCCCTTCGCGCCATTCGGTCGGCTTGAAGGCGATCAGCTTGTGGCTGGCCCTGTGGCCCGCCGCCTCGACGGCCTCGGTGAAGGACAGGAGATAGCCGGGCGCCCGCCGCAGCGGCGCCTCGGCAACGAAGGAGCCGCTTCCCTGCCTGCGGGTGATCAGGCCCTCGTCGACGAGCTGCTCCACCGCCTTGGCGACGGTAAAACGGCTGACGCCCCAATCCTTGGCGAGCTGCGGCTCGCTGGGAATCCGCGCGCCGCTGTCCATGGCTCCGATGTCCTCCCGCAGCCGATCGGCGATCTGCAGGTAGAGCGGTCCGTCGCGGTCGCGGAGCTTGGATTTCATCGATCTGCCCAAAGTTGTCCAGTCAACTGTACAGCTTTTTAGCCGGTGCGCAAGTAGGCCAGAAGATGGAGATGCATGCGGACAAGGAGAGAGGCTTCGGCGTCTCGGGCGAAGGACACGCATGACGAAAAGGGCGGCAGTCCCGGTCTGGAACTGCCGCCCTTCGGGTCGAAGGCGGAACGGGTTTGGGCGCCTCAGTGCGGGGCGGCGACCTCAGCGTCGGGCATCTCGGCGGGCTTGGGCGCCTCCTTGCTGGCGATATAGGTGTAGAACATCGGCACCACGAACAGCGTGAACATCGTGCCGATGAGGATGCCGGAGAAGATCACCAGCCCCATCGAGTAGCGTGCGGCGGCACCCGCGCCGCTCGCCAGGATCAGCGGCACGACGCCGAGCGCCATGGCGGCCGTCGTCATCAGGATCGGGCGCAGCCGGACCTTTGCCGAAGCGACGATCGCCTCCCTGCGGTTCATGCCATGAGCTTCCCGCTGCTGGTTGGCGAATTCCACCAGTAGGATGCCGTGCTTGGTGATCAGCCCGATCAGGGTGATCAGGCCCACCTGCGTGTAGATGTTCAGCGTGCCGAGCCCGAGATTGAGCGGTACGATGGCCCCGAAGATCGACAGCGGCACGGTCATCATGATGATCAGCGGATCGCGGAAGCTCTCGAATTGCGCCGCCAGCACCAGATAGATCACGATGACGGCCAGCGCGAAGGCGATGGCGATCGTGTTGCCCTGCTCCTTCTCCAGCCTGGACTGGCCGGAATAGTCGATGAAGAAGCCGGCCGGCAGCGACTGCCGAGCGATGTCCTCGATCGTGGCGAGGCCGTCGCCGGTGGTGACGCCGGGCACCGGCAGGGCCGAGATCGTCGCCGCATTGAGCTGGTTGAACTGCTCGATTGCCGCCGGCGAGGCGTTGTTCGAGATCGACACCACGGCCGATAGCGGCACCATCTCATTGGTGACGCTGCGCACGAAGAACTCGCCTAGCTTGTGCGGGTTGTCGCGATACGCCTTCGGCACCTGCATGATGATGTCGTAGCTGTTGGAATCGCGGTCGAACTGCGCGATCGAGCCGCCGCCGACCAGCAGGCTCAGCGTCATGCCGATGTCGCGGATCGGCAGGTTGAGCGCTGCAGCGCGGTCGCGGTCGATGGTGACGGTCACCTGTGGTGCGTCGAAGGCGAGCGAGTTCTGGACGACGATGAAGCGGCCCGTGGCTTCGGCCTCGCGCTTGATCTTCTCGGCGACTTCGTAGACCTGGCTCGCATCGCCCGTCGACTGGATCACCAGCGAGATCGGCAAGCCGCCGCCGGCGCCCGGCAGCGACGGCGGCGCGAAGACGAGAGCCTCGACGCCGGCGATGTGCTTCAGACGCTGCTGCAGATCCTGCTGGATCTCGGCCTGCGAGCGCGTGCGGTCGGCCCAGTCCTTGAAGGCCCAGACGGTGAAGGCCTGGTTGGTTGCGCCGCCGCCGAAAGCGACGGCGGAGAAGGATGCGCGCAGCTCCGGCAGGTCCTTCGTCGCTTCCATGATCTGGTCGACATAGCGGCTGGTATAGTCCGCCGTCGCGTAGCGCGGCGCCGTCACCAGCGCGAACAGGGCGCCCGAATCCTCTTCCGGCGCCAGCTCACTCGAAGTCTTCATGAACAGATAGCCGCTGAGCGTGACCAGCGCGACGACGATCATCAGCGTCACCGGCCGGTATTTCAGCGAGCCGGACACGAGACGTTCGTAGCGGTTCTCCACGCGGGTGAAGGTGCGGTCGACGAAACCCTGGAAGCGGCTGTGCTGCCCGGACTTCAGGATGCGTGCCGACATCATCGGCGTGATGGTCAGGGCCACCACGCCCGACAGCACCACCGCGCCGGCCAGCGTCATCGCGAATTCGCGGAACAGCGAGCCGGTCAGTCCGCTGGTGAAGGCGAGCGGCGCGAAGACCGCGGCGAGCGTGATGGTCATGGCCACCACCGCCGAGGAGATCTCGCGCATGCCCTTGAAGGCGGCCTGCATGGGCGACATGCCGTCCTCCTCCATATGACGGTGGATGTTCTCCACCACCACGATGGCGTCGTCGACGACGAGACCGATCGCCAGCACCATGGCGAGCAGCGACAGGAGGTTGATCGAATAGCCCATCGCGAAGAGCAGGAAGCAGGCGCCCACGAGCGACAGCGGGATCGTCACGATCGGCATCAGCACCGAGCGGAACGATCCGAGGAACAAAAGGATGACCACGACCACGATGGCCACGGCTTCGGCGATGGTCTTGAACACCTCGTCGATCGACGCGCCGATCTGCTCGGTCGCGTCGTAGACCATGGTCACCGTCATGCCTTCGGGCAGGCTCGCCTGCAGTTCCGGAAGCTCCTTCAGCACGGCGCCTGCCGTGTCGAGCGGGTTGGCCGCCGGCGTCGGGAAGATGCCGACGAAGGTGCCGGGCTGGCCGTTGAAATTGACGCGGCTGTCGGTAGTCTCGGCCGCCAGCTCGACATTGGCGACGTCGCGCAGCCTGACCACATTGCCGTTCTCCGATCTGAGCGGCATCGCGCCGAAGGCCTCGGCGGTCTGCAGGGTCGATCGCACCGTGATCGAGGAGGCGACATATTCGTTCTCGGTCTTGCCCGGCGCCGAGAGGAAGTTGGAGGAGTTGATAGCGGCCATCACCTCGGCTGCGGTCATGCCGCGCGAGGCGAGCTTGATCGGATCGATCCACACGCGCATCGAATAGTTGGCGGCGCCGAGGATCTGCACCTCGGCCACGCCCTCGATGGTCGACATGCGCGGCCGGATGACGCGCTCGATATATTCGGTGAGCTGCTCCGACGTCATGTTCGGGTTCTGCATCGCCAGATACATGATGGCGAACTGCTCGCCGGTACCTTTCACGATGACGGGATCCTCGGCGTCGGTCGGCAGTTCGCCGCGCACGCCCTGGACCTTGGACATGACCTCGGTCAGCGCGACGTCGGGGTCGGAGCCGAGCTTCATCTGCACCGTCACAACGCTGGCCGACGGCCGGCTCTGCGAGGTGACGTAGTCTATGTTCTCGGTCGTGGAGACGGCCCGCGCGATCGGCGCGCTGATAAAGCCCTGGATCAGGTCGGCGCTGGCGCCCGGATAGGTCGTTGTGATGGTAATCACCGTCTCCTCGACCTCCGGATACTGGCGGACCTGCAGGTTGAAGATGCCCTGTACGCCGAGCAGCAGGATCAGGAAGCCGAGCACCGTCGACAGGACCGGGCGGCGGATGAAGATGTCGGAGAAGCTCATCGCTGGGCCGCCTGCTGGTTGGCCGGCCTGGTCGGGTCGATCGTGTTGTCGACGACGACCGGTGTGCCGTTGCTCAGTCTGTTCTGGCCTGCCGTAACGACCTGATCGCCCGGCTTGACGCCCTGGCCGACCTCGACCAGACCTTCGCTGCGGCGGCCCGGCTTGACGAAGATCTGGGCGACGGTCAGAGCAGGCTCGTCTCCCCCGGAGGGCTTGGCGTCGTCGGCAGGCTTCGCATCCGCGCCTTCGGCCGGCTTCGCCTCACCCTTTGCCTCCTCAGGAGCCGCGGCCGGCGCGTCGTCAGCCGGCTTTGCCGGACGCACGACATAGACGTAGTCGCCGTAGAGGCTGGTCACCAGCGCGGTCTGCGGCAGCGCCAGCACGCCATCCTCGGCGGGCAGCTCGACCCGCACCTGGACGAACTGGCCGGGGCTCAGCTTGCCCTCGGGGTTGGCGACCTCCGCCCGCACGGCGACGAGGCGTGTCACCGGGTCGATCTTTGGATCGATGCCGCGGATCATCCCCCTGAACGGCAGGTTGCTGTCGGCCGGGCCGAGATGCAGCTTCTGGCCGATCCTCAACAGATTCAACTGTTGTTCCGGTACCGAAAAGTCCACCCGCATCGTTTCCAGGTCCTGCAGGGTCGCAACGGTGGTCCCCGGCGAGAGATATTGTCCGAGATCGACGCGCGGAATTCCGACCGTGCCGCTGAACGGTGCCCGGAGCTGCTTCTGGTCGAGCACCGCCTGCAGCTTGTTGACCTGCGCTTCCGACGCGGTGGCCGTCGCGCGGGCCACGTCGAGCGTGACCTGCGAGCCGACGCCCCGGTCCTTAAGCTCGATGGCGCGGGCAAGCGCGGTCTGGTCGAGTGCGGCTTGCGCCTTGGTCGCGTCGAGATCGGCTTTCTCCACGCCGTCGTCGAGCTGGAGCAGCACCGCCCCCTGTTCGACCTTCTCGTTGGAGTGGAACCGGATGTCCTTGATGACCCCCGATGTCTCGACGGTCAGGTCGACGCCGCGGGCCGCACTTACCGTACCGATGGCCTCGATGCCCGGCTTCCAGGTGATCGGCTTGACCGTCGTCGTGGACACCGTCACCGGCTGGACCGGCATGTTGGCGAAGAATTGCTTGATCGCGTTGTCGCGGAAGATGTTGAACCCGACCAGGCCACCGACCACGAGAGCGAGAAGAATGAACGCAATGATGAAGCGTTTGATCATGACCGGCGCTACCTGCGATTGGGGGTCCGAAAGGTGTAACGTTGGAACCGGTTCCGCAAATTCAAAACGGAATCCGACGCCGCGTAACTGTACCGTCTGGACGGTATTGTCAATTGCTGTATATCTGGCGAACGGTCGCAGGCTAGTAGCAAAATCGTGAGCACGGGGCTCACCGAACCGGGCGCTGCGTCGAGTGTGGGTAGATGCAAGGCAGGAAGAAGAGCGCAAGGCAGAGGATCCTCACCGCGGCGGACGAGTTGTCCCGGGACCTGGGTCCGGCCAATCTGTCGCTCGATGCGGTGGCGCAGCGCGCCGGCGTCTCCAAGGGCGGGCTGCTCTACCACTTCCCCAGCAAGGCACGGCTGCTCAAGGCGGTGGTCGAACACTATATAGAAGAGTTCGACGCCAATCTCGCCGAGAAGGAGCGCGAACATGGCGGCGGAGAGAATCGCCTGGTCGAAGCCTATCTCGAACTGGTCGTCGCCGACTTCGCCCGGAAGCACCCTCCTTCCCAGGGCGTGCTCGCCGCACTTTCCGAGAACCCGGACTTCATCATACCTATCAAGGAATACAACCGCGCGCTGCTCGACAGGCTGAAGGCCAACGCTTCCGACGAGAACGCCGCGCTCATCGTCTTCCTGGCGCTGGAAGGGATGCGCAGCCTGAAGCTCTTCGACATGGACATGCTCACGCGGCAGGAGCGCGAGAGCGTCGTGGCCGTGCTGCACGCGGCCCTGAGATAGGCCCGGATCGAACCCCGAATCGCGGCCTGCCTTGACTCTTTCGCCCTTTTCCTGTCTAAGCCGGCCCGAAATCCGCGACGAGTTCCACTCCGAGCAGCCGACCGGGACGCCCTAGAGCTACAAAACGATCCCGGAGGCCAACACCCGGCAGCGCGATGCGCCCCCGGGTGCTTTTTGGCTTTGGCGCTTGGCTTGCTGTTGGAGCTTCGGCGCGAAAGCATTACCTCTCGGTCTCGACAATGATGGCCGAGAATGAGGATGACGAATGTTTGAATCGCTGCAAGAGCGCCTTGGCTCGATCCTGAACGGCCTCACCGGCCGGGGCGCGCTGTCGGAAGCCGATGTCGCGGCCGCGCTGCGCGAGGTCCGCCGCGCGCTGCTCGAGGCCGACGTCGCGCTCGAAGTCGTGCGTTCCTTCACCGACCGCGTGCGCCAGCAGGCGGTCGGCGCCGCCGTACTGAAGTCGATCAAGCCCGGCCAGATGGTTGTCAAGATCGTCCATGACGAGCTCGTCGAGATGCTCGGCACGGAAGGCAAGACCATCGACCTCAACGCGCCTGCCCCTGTTGTCGTCATGATGGTCGGCCTCCAGGGCTCGGGCAAGACCACCACGTCGGCCAAGATCGCCAAGCGTCTGGCGGAGCGCCAGAACAAGCGCGTGCTGATGGCCTCGCTCGATACGCGCCGCCCCGCAGCGCAGGAGCAGCTGCGCCAGCTCGGCGAGCAGACCAAGGTTCCGACCCTGCCGATTATCGCCGGCCAGTCCCCGGTCGAGATCGCGCGGCGCGCGGTTCAGGCGGCCAAGCTCGGCGGCCATGACGTCGTCATCCTCGACACGGCCGGCCGCACGCATATCGACGAGCCGCTGATGGCCGAGATGGCCGAAATCAAGCGGGCGTCCAACCCGCATGAGATCCTGCTGGTCGCCGATTCGCTGACCGGCCAGGACGCCGTCAACCTCGCCAGGAACTTCGATGAGCGCGTCGGCATCACCGGCCTGATCCTGACCCGCATGGACGGCGACGGTCGCGGTGGCGCGGCGCTCTCCATGCGCGCCGTCACCGGCAAGCCGATCAAGCTGATCGGCACCGGCGAGAAGATGGATGCGCTGGAGGAGTTCCATCCGAAGCGGATCGCCGACCGCATCCTCGGGATGGGCGACATCGTCAGCCTGGTCGAGAAGGCCGCCGAAACCATCGACGCGGAAAAGGCCGCGGCGATGGCCAGGAAGATGCAGTCGGGAAAGTTCGATTTGAACGACCTCGCCGATCAGCTTGGCCAGATGCAGAAGATGGGCGGCATGGGCGGGATCATGGGCATGATGCCCGGCATGGGCAAGATGAAGGATCAGCTCGCCGCCGCCGGCCTCGACGACAGGATGTTCAAGCGTCAGCTCGCCATCATATCGTCGATGACAAAGGCCGAGCGCGCCAATCCCGACATCCTCAAGCACAGCCGCAAGAAGCGCATCGCCGCCGGCTCGGGCACCGATGCGGCCGAGATCAACAAGCTGCTCAAGATGCATCGCCAGATGGCCGACATGATGAAGGCCATGGGCGGCAAGGGCAAAGGTGCGGGCATGATGCGCGGCCTGATGGGTGGGCTCGCCTCGAAGATGGGTCTCGGCGGCATGGGCGGCATGGGCGGAATGCCCGACTCGTCGAAGATGGATCCGAAGCAGCTCGAAGCTCTGCAGAAGCAGGCGGAGGCGGCCGGTCTGGGCGGCGGCCTGCCCAAGGGGCTGCCCGGTGGCCTGCCTGGCGGTCTTCCGGGCGGCGGATTGCCCGGGCTGCCCGGCGGCATGAAGCTTCCGGGGCTGGGCGGCCTGCCCGGCCTGGGCAAGAAGAAGTGAGGGGGTGAAGATGACTGAAGCCGGCGACAAGGCAAGGGCGCTCGCCGCGCTCGCGGAATATCGAGCCTCGATCGACAATATCGACGCGGCCGTCATCCACATGCTGGCCGAGCGCTTCCGCTGCACCAAGGCCGTCGGCGTGCTGAAGGCGACGCAGGGCTTGCCGCCGGCCGACCCGGCACGCGAGGCCCATCAGATCGCGCGGCTGCGTCAGCTCGCCAAGGATGCCAATCTTGACCCCGACTTCGCAGAAAAGTTCCTGAACTTCGTGATCAAGGAAGTCATCCGCCATCACGAACAGATCGCCGCCTCGAACGGCGTCACCGAAACCACCTGAATCGCAACGGATTGAACCTTTAGGAGAAAAACATGTCGCTCAAGATCCGTCTCGCCCGCGCGGGCTCCAAGAAGCGCCCGTACTATCACATCGTCGTCGCCGACGTGCGCTCGCCGCGCGACGGCCGCTTCATCGAGGCGGTCGGCTCGTGGAACCCGCTGCTGCCCAAGGACGGCGAACGCGTGAAGCTCGACGCCGACCGCGTCAAGCACTGGCTGTCGAACGGCGCGCTGCCGACCGACCGCGTGCTGCGCTTCCTCGACCAGGCGGGCATCTCCAAGCGCGACGCCCGCTCGAACCCGACCAAGGCCCTGCCCGGCAAGAAGACGCAGGAGCGTCTCGACGCCATCAAGAAGGCGCAGGAAGACGCCGCCGCCGCTCTCGCCGCCGCGGCCGCGCCGAGCGAGTGATATCGGGGTCGAACCACTTGCATTCGAAACGGCGGGCTTTGCCCGCCGTTGTCGTTTCAAGCGGCTTCTCTTGCCTGCCAGGCCGCGCGCTCCCCAGCGACCCGCCCTATTGTTCGGCGGGCGCGTCGATGAAGGCCTTGATCACTTTCGCCGATTTCTCGGGGAACTCCCAGAACATGTTGTGGCCGGCGCCCCCGAAGACCTCGAACCGCGCGTCAGGATAGGCCTTTTCAAGCTTCTCCTGATGCGTCAGGTCGAAGAGCGGATCCTGGTCGCCCCACAGCACCAGCATCGGCGCCTTGACGAGCGGCGCGATCTGCGTGAGGTCGTTGATCACCGTCCCCCACAGAACCCCGCGCCAGACCGGGATCGGGGTAGCGGCGCTCTCCGTCCGCTCGCGGGTGATGAAATCCTCGTCGACAGGGTTGGGGTTGGCGTACCAGTCCTTCATGAACTGGCTGTCCGGATCGATCGGCGCGGTCAGCGGCATGACGTTGTCCCATAGCCACGAGCCCGGACCGCCGCCGATGGCCGTGGTCGAGGAGATGAGGACGAGCTGGTCGACCTTGTCGGGATGCTGGGCGGCCAGGAGCTGCGCCGTCAGCGAGCCGAGCGAATGGCCGATCACGTCAGCCTTGGCCACGCCGACCGCATCGAGGAACAGGCTGACGTCGTCAGCGAGATCGCTATAGGCATAACAGCATGCCGGCGCATCCGACTTGCCGTGGCCGCGCAGGTCGATGGCGATCAGCCGCCGTTCCTTGAGGTAAGGCGCAATCAGGGACCAGCTCCGGCTGTTGTCGGTGTAGCCGTGGATGAGCAGGGTGGGCTTGCCGTCGGAATTGCCCATCTCGACGTAAGCGAGCGAGATGCCGTTGGCCAGCTTCACGGTCTTCTTGGCGTCCGCCCATGCGGCCTGGCCGGGGATCGGCGTCTCGGCTGCCGCGGCGTTCGTCAGGGCCGGTGGAGACGACAGCACCTGAAGCGCCATCCCCGCCGCCAGAAGAATATTACGCATCGTTTTGACCTCCGCTGGTGACAGACAAGCATTGGTCGCACCGACCGGCGGCAAGTTCAAACGTCGAATGGCGGTCCGGCCGCCGCCGGTTCCTGCCCGCTCCACGATGTGACGCAACGGTGACAGGCGGCTTAAGCGCTTGGTAAGATGCGCTCCGCTAGCTTCCCTTCGCGACAGTGCATTGCCGATACGGCGTGCAGGCATGATGCCCGACTGTCGGGCCGGCCAGCGCGGCATCTCTATGGAAGTTTCGGGCCGTTCGCGGCACCGAGGCCGGGCTTGCCGGCATCGTGCCTCCGCCCGGGCCGGAATTCGGATTGCTGTCGCATGCCTACCTCTATCGGACCCTTGTCATCAGAAGTCTTCGCCGGCGGCGAGCCGGCGTCGGCAAGTCCGGCCCTCGAGCCGGCGATCGCGGTCGAGACCGAGTTCGACGACGTGCGGTTGATGCTGCGTCGCTGGCAGGCGGCCCGGGTCGGCGACGTGTTGCCGCCCTATGAGGAGATGACGCTCGGCAGCATCGGCCGCTTCGCGGACGAAGTCGCCGTCATCCGCCGCGATGGCGATGCGAACCACTGCGTGCTGCGCGCCGGTCAGCGGTTCCGGACCGTGGTCGGTCTCAGGCACAGTTCGCAGAGCCTCGGCGAACTGCCCCATGTCTTCACGCTTTCGATCGGCTCGGCGATAGACCAGGCGCGCTCCGCCCGCGAGCCGCGTCTCGCCGTCTGCCGTTGGCTCGTCGACGGCAAGGTCTCCACGATCGAAATCATCGCGCTGCCGCTTTCCTGCCGCTGGCCCGGAGAATATTTCCTGCTGTTCCTGCGGCCGCGGAAGAGCCAGTTCAATCTGGCGAAACTGCTCATCAATTCCACCCAGGAAGGCATCGTCGCGTTGAGCCCGATCGAATTGGCCGCCGGCACGTCCGAAGATTTCTGCATTCTGAGCATCAATGAGGCGGCGGCCCGTTTCCTCGGCTCCACCGTCGATACCCTGCAGTTCACGCTTTTGTCCGACGCGCTTCGCAGGATCGGGATCAGGGAGAACCCCGCCGTCCTGGCGCGGGCTGTCGCGGGCGGCCGCCTGACGAATTTCGAGCTCGCCTATGAACTCGCCGGAAGCAGCATGGTCCTGCAGGTCGGCGTGGCGGTCGCCGACGGCGTGCTGGCCGTCACGCTGACCGACGTGCGCGACCTCAAGGCTCGCGAGACACTGTTCCGCTCGCTGTTCCACGATAATCCGGCTCCGATGTATGTCAGGGCGCGCGGCGCCTCCGGCTTTCTCGACGTCAACGAGGCGGCACTGCGTCTCTACGGCCACGCGCGGTCCGACTTCCTTGCGCGGGCTCTCGCCGATATTCGCATCGACGGCGCCGAGGACCGCGAAAGCGTGTCGCGCCACCGCACCGCCGACGGCCGCATCATCGACGTCATAGAATATGCCCGCGAGATCATGGTCGACGGCGCGCCCGCGGTGTTGTCGACCATCGTCGACATCACCGAGCGCAAGCGCACCGAGGCGCATGTGACCTATCTCGCCCATCACGACCCGCTGACCGGCATCTCGAACCGCACCGTGTTCACGCGCGAACTCGAACGGGCTGCGGGCGGACTGGCCCGCGACAACCGCGGCTTCGGCGTGATCCTGGTCGACCTCGACGACTTCAAGACGGTCAACGACACGCTCGGCCACGCGGCGGGCGATGCGCTGCTGATCGAGGCCGCCACGCGCCTGCGCAATCTGGTGCGCCGGAGCGACGTGGTCGCGCGGCTCGGCGGTGACGAGTTCGCGATCCTCCTGCCCAATGCCGGCACGAGGCGCGAGGCCGAAGGCCTCGCAACCAGGATCCTCCACGAGCTTGCCTCGATCCAGCGGATCGAGGGAGCGGCGGTGTCGGTGGGTGCAAGCATCGGCGTGGCGCTGGCGCCCGACGATGCGGTCGACACCGAGGAGCTGCTGCGCTGCGCCGACCTGGCGCTCTATCGCGCCAAGGAATCCGGCCGAGGCACATTCCGCTTTTTCGAACGCGAGATGGACCGGCAGCACCGCGAACGCCGCGCCCTGGAGATGGAGTTGCGCGCCGCCCGGATCGAGAGCGAATTCGAGGTCCATTATCAGCCGATCGTCGCGGTCAAGACCGGCCGGCTGCGCGGTTTCGAGGCCTTGCTGCGCTGGCGCAATCCTCGCCGCGGCCTGGTTTCGCCGGCCGATTTCATCCCGATCGCCGAGGAGACGGGCATGATCGACGACATCGGCCGCTGGGTCCTGCTCGAGGCTTGCCGCCAGGCCGCTGCCTGGCCCGCGCCTCTGGTCGTGGCGGTCAATGTCTCGCCCGTGCAGTTCCGCAAGGGGGAACTGGTCGACACCGTCGACATGGCGCTCGCCCTCACGGGGCTCGAGCCCGGGCGGATCGAGATCGAGATCACCGAAACGGTGCTGCTCGCCGACACCAGCGCCAATCTGGCGACCCTCAGCCAGCTCCGGGGCCGCGGCGTGCGTGTCGCCCTCGACGATTTCGGCACGGGCTACTCCAGCCTGAGCTATGTCAGGCGCTTCCCGTTCAACCGGCTGAAGATCGACCGTTCCTTCGTGCGCGAGATCGACGAAAGCCCCGAATCGCTTGCCATCGTGCGCGCCATCATCGGCCTCGGCGCCAGCCTGGGCATCGACACGACCGCGGAAGGGGTGGAGACGGTGGCGCAACTCGAGGCGTTGCGAAACGAGAATTGCGGTGAGCTGCAGGGATATCTGTTCAGTCCGCCGGTGGCACGCGACGATGTCGCAGGCATCATCGGAGCGTTTTTCGACGACGTATCGTTGGTCGCGTGAAGACTGCCGATCTCCGGGGCAGCAATCGGCTAAGGAAAATCACCAACCCCCGGCGCCTCATGCACATTTTGCAGGGTGATCGCCTTGTCTTTGCCGCACTCTGCCGCGACGCAGGGTGGAACAATCGGCTATGAGGGGCGCATGGACCAGTCGATCTATCTCGTGACGCTGGTGGGCACGGCCCTTGTCCTTGCCGCCGCGTTTTCGAGCCTGATCGCCTTCCGTTTCGGCGCACCGCTTTTGCTCCTCTTCCTCGGTATCGGTCTGGCGACCGGCACCGACGGGCTCGGCATCGAATTCGACAATGCCAGCTTCGCCTATTTCGTCGGCTCGCTCGCGCTCGCCGTGATCCTGTTCGACTCCGGCTTCGGAACGCCGGTCGCCGCCTTGCGCCAGGCGTCGCTGCCCGCCTTATCCCTTGCCACTTTCGGCGTCGTCATCACGACCCTGGCTTTCGGTGTTGCCGCCTACTATCTGACCGACCTCAACTGGCTGGAGTCGTTCCTGCTCGGCTCGGCCGTGGCGTCGACGGATGCGGCCGCCGTGTTCTTCCTTCTTCGCGCCGGCAACCTCCATATACGCGACCGCGTGCGCTCCACCCTCGAGATCGAATCCGGCAGCAACGATCCGATCGCCATCTTCCTCACCATCACGCTCGTGGAAGTCATCGCCATCGGCGCCGATCCGGAAGCCGAGGTGCTGCTGCTCGACATCCTCGCCGGTTTCGTCATGCAGATGGGCATCGGCGCCGCGGTCGGCTTCCTGGGCGGCATGGCGATCGTCCGGCTGGTCGAGTGGCTCAACCTCGACCAGGGTCTGCTGCCGATCTTCGTGCTGACGCTGTCGCTGCTCGTCTTCGCCGGCGCCGGCGCTATCGGCGGCTCCGGTTTCCTGGCAGTCTATGTCGCCGGCCTCGTCGCCGGAAATTCGCAGATCCGCGCCGTCACCACGCTGAAACGTTTCCAGGACGGCATGAGCTGGCTCGCCCAGATCATCATGTTTCTGGTGCTCGGCCTGTTCGCCACTCCGTCGCAGTTCGGGTCGATCCTGCTGCCGGCGATCGTGCTCGGCTTGTTCCTGATCCTGGTCGCCAGGCCGATGGCGGTCTGGCTCTGCCTCTTTCCGTTCAGCTACCCGCGCAACGAGACCGCTTTTATCTCCTGGGTCGGGCTACGCGGCGCGGTATCCATCCTTCTGGCGATCACGCCCCTGCTCGGCGGATTGGAGCACGGGCGGATGATCTTCAACACGGCCTTCATCATCGTGCTCGTATCTCTCGTCGTGCAGGGCTGGACGATCGGCCCGGTCGCCCGGCGCCTCGGTCTCATCGTGCCGGCGCGGCTCGGGCCGCTGAACAAGGTCGAGCTCGAGCTGCCCGGCTCGGCGCATCACGAGCTGCTCGCCTATACCGTGGTCCCCGGCAGTCCGGTGGCGCGGGGCCAGCGCATCCCAAGATGGGCGCGGCCGTCGCTGGTGGTGCGCGAGGGCCGCTCCATGCGTTTCCAGGATATGGGGCGCCTCGCCGCCGGCGATCATGTCTATATCTTCGTTCCTGACCGTTATCCCCGCTTGCTCGACCGGCTCTTCGCCAGCCGAGCCGAGGTCGATCCCGAGGACGAGGATTTCTTCGGCGCCTTCGCCATCGATCCGGCCCGGCCCGCCGAAGAGCTGACAGCCGCCTATGGCCCTGAATTGACGGAAGCCGAGCGCAAGCTCACCATCGAGGGGCTCATCAAGGAGCGGCTCGGCGGCCGGGCGGAATATGGCGACCGTGTCTCGCTCGGGCCGATCGAGCTGATCGTGCGCGACGTCGACGACAAGGGCCGCGTCACTGCGATCGGCCTGTCGGTCGAGCCCGCGGCCCCGCCGCCGGCGGTGCCGTTCTACCTCAGCGCGTCCGAGGCGCGCGACCGCCTGTGGGAGCTCTTTTCCCGCCTGCGCAAAAGGGCCCCGCACAAATCGCAGCCGGCAAAGGACGATGCTTGATACCGATGGTCGACAGAGCGTTGGAGCGCGCGACCGCGTGGCCCACGACCGCTGGTGAGGCCTCCATCATTCTTTCTTGCATCGCGGGGCCACCGCGTTAAGGTCCCGCGGATTTCTCCAGCCAGTTCTCAAGAAGAGGGATGACGCGATGGCAGGGTTCAGGACGCTCGACGCGATCGGCGATGTGAAGGGCAAGCGCGTGCTCGTCCGGGTCGATCTCAACGTCCCGGTCGCCGACGGCAAGGTCACCGACGCGACCCGAATCGAGCGCGTGGCGCCGACCATTACCGAGCTCGCCGACAAGGGCGCCAGGGTCGTCCTGCTCGCCCATTTCGGCCGGCCGAAGGACGGGCCGTCGCCGGAATTCTCGCTGGAGCCGATCGCGCGGGCCACGTCCGAGGTCATCGGCCGTCCCGTCGACTTCGCGGCCGACTGCATCGGGGACAAGGCGGCTGCCGCCGTCGGCGCCTTGAAGGACGGCGAGATCCTGCTGCTCGAGAACACCCGCTTCCACAAGGGCGAGGAGAAGAACGATCCGGCCTTCACTGAGGCGCTCGCCGTCAATGGCGACATCTTCGTCAACGACGCCTTCTCGGCCGCGCATCGCGCCCATGCCTCGACCGAAGGCCTGGCCAGGCTTCTGCCGGCCTGCGCGGGCCGCACGATGCAGGCCGAGCTCGAGGCGCTGGAGCAAGGACTCGGCAGCCCGGTGCGCCCTGTTGTCGCCATCGTCGGCGGGGCGAAGGTCTCGACCAAGATCGACCTCCTGATGAACCTGGTGAAGAAGGTCGATGCGCTGGTCATCGGCGGCGGCATGGCCAACACCTTTCTTGCTGCGCGCGGCACGTCCGTCGGCAAGTCGCTCTGCGAGCACGATCTCGCCCGCACCGCCAGGCAGATCATGATCGAGGCGGCGACCGCGGGCTGCGCCATCATCCTGCCGTCCGACGCCGTGATAGCCCGGGAATTCAAGGCGGGTGCGGCCAACGAGGTGGTGCCGGTCGACAAGGTGCCCGAGGATGCGATGATCCTCGATGTCGGGCCGAAGACGATCGAAACCGTCACGCAGTGGATCGACCGGGCCAGGACCGTGGTGTGGAACGGGCCGCTCGGCGCCTTCGAGATCGAGCCCTTCGACAAGGCGACGGTGTCGGCCGCGCGGCATGCGGCACAGCGTACGCGCGAGGGCACGCTGGTGTCGGTCGCCGGTGGCGGCGACACGGTTGCCGCGCTCAACCACGCCGGTGTCGCCGACGACTTCACCTATGTCTCGACGGCCGGCGGCGCTTTCCTGGAATGGATGGAGGGCAAGGAATTGCCTGGTGTCGAGGTGTTGAAAGCATAAACTCCGGCTCCACGGTGCCAGTCTTGGATCACTCGAATCGATTGTAATTCTTTCAATCGATTCGACTGTTCGCGCGGCATTTCGTCCGCAATTCTGTTCTGCTATGCGCCTGATGGACGCTGAAACAGGAGAAGAAGATGAGCGAACGTCTTGAAGACATCGCCGCGGCGATGGTTGCCGACGGCAAGGGCATTCTGGCGGCCGACGAAAGCTCCGGAACGATCAAGAAGCGCTTCGACGCGATCGGCGTGGAATCGACCGCCGACAACCGCCGCGACTATCGCGAGATGCTGTTCCGCGCCACCGACGCCATGAAGAACAACATCTCCGGCGTCATCCTCTATGACGAGACGATCCGCCAGAAGGCCGCCGACGGCACGCCGCTGGTCGATCTGATCAAGGCCACGGGCGCTATCCCCGGCATCAAGGTCGACCAGGGCGCCAAGCCCCTGGCCGGTTTCCCCGGCGACACCGTCACCGAAGGTCTCGACGGCCTGCGCGAGCGTCTCGCCGAATATTATGGTCTCGGCGCGCGCTTCGCCAAATGGCGGGCAGTGATCGACATCGACGTCGGCGCCAACGTGCCCTCGGCCACCTCGATCGCCGCCAACTGCCATGCGCTGGCCCGCTATGCCGCGCTCTGCCAGGAAGCGAAGATCGTGCCGATCGTCGAGCCGGAGGTGCTGATGGATGGCGCCCACGACATCGACACCTGCTACGACGTCACAAGGGCGACCCTGATGAAGCTCTACGAAGAGCTCTACGCCGCCCGCGTCGTGCTCGAAGGCACGGTACTGAAGCCCAACATGATCATATCGGGCAAGAAGTCGGGCAAGAAGGACAGCCCCGAGCAAGTGGCCGAGAAGACCATCCGCGTCTTCCGCGAGACGGTCCCGGTCGCTGTGCCCGGCATCGCCTTCCTGTCGGGCGGCCAGTCCGACGAGGAGGCGACCGCCAACCTCAACGCCATCAACGCCATCGGCCCGCATCCCTGGAAGCTCACCTTCTCCTATGGCCGCGCCCTGCAGGCCGCACCGCAGAAGGCCTGGTCGGGCAAGGCCGAGAATGTGCCTGCCGGGCAGCGCGCGTTCGCGCACCGCGCGCAAATGAACGGCCTGGCCGCGCTCGGCAAGTGGCAGGAGAGCCTCGAAAAGGCCGCCTGACGCGCTCCGAATGTTTCGAAAGAGAAAGCCCCGCACCGCCGGGGCTTTTTCTTTAGGTGCGCCAGGCATGGCGCGTAGCGCCGTGAGTGGCGCTGTCTGGACCGCTGTGGTGGCGGTCGAGGTGACTTGGAGGTGCAAGTCCTCTGCGGGCCCTGGTGATGGGAACCGCTAGCCGAACAGCAAGGGCGTCGTCGCGAGGCGGGGTCTGAAGGAAGCTGCAAGCAAAGTGCCGGCCTGACGAACAGGAATCGCATATGAGGCGTCCGCATCCGGGCGAGGGGGCCTAGTGACCCGAAGCCCGATGTCACCCGGAGGGTGCGGGCGTAGATGCGACAGGCATATGGCACGAAGGTCACGCGTCTTACCCTGGGAGGCCTGCCGGCCTGCCCCTGGTTTCAGGTGTGCTACCGACATCGAAAGGTGTCGGGATGGGACGGCAGGAGTCAGCAGAGGCCGTAGTAGCCGGACCGACCGGCGAAGGGCCGAACATGGAGTGCCGGACGGAGAACGGTCTTTCGATGGTGAGGAAGGATGCAGAAGACGGGGCTGAGACGCTCCGTGCCCATGCCGAGAGCAGCGGCCGGAAGCCGCGAGGGCAGGCATTGGGTGCATCAAACACCACGGCAGGACCGTCACCCTCTCGACCGGAGGCAGACGAGCGACTGATGGAGATGATCCTCAGCCGCGAGAACATGATGGCGGCTCACCGTCGGGTGGTAGGGAACAAGGGCGCGCCGGGCATCGACAAGATGACGGTCGAGCAGTTGAAGCCCTACCTTGCGGCGCACTGGCCGCGCATCAGGGAAGAGCTGCTGGCGGGCCGTTACAGACCGGCGCCGGTGCGTGGGGTGGAAATCCCCAAGCCCGGCGGCAAAGGGATGCGCCAATTGGGCATCCCGACGGTGCTGGACCGGCTCATCCAGCAGGCGATGCATCAGGTGCTGATGCCGATCTTCGACCCGGACTTCTCCCCCTCCTCCTACGGCTTCCGGCCGGGGCGGAGTGCCCATGATGCGGCCCTGGCCGCCCGGTCCCATGTGGCCGGCGGCTGCCGCTTCGTGGTCGACCTCGACCTGGAGAAGTTCTTCGACCGGGTGAACCACGATGTCTTGATGGCACGCGTGGCACGCAAGGTGACGGACAAGCGGGTGCTGCGGCTGATCCGCCGCTACCTGCAGGCCGGGTTGATGACGGGCGGGATGGCGACGGCCCGCAGCGAAGGCACGCCGCAAGGCGGCCCGCTGTCGCCGCTGCTGTCGAACATCCTGCTCGACGATCTCGACAAGGAACTGGAGCGGCGCGGTCATGCCTTCTGCCGCTACGCCGACGACTGCAACGTCTATGTACGGTCGCGGCGTGCCGGCGCGCGGGTCATGGCCTCGCTCACCCGGTTCCTGGCCGAGCGGTTGAAGCTCACGGTCAACGGCGCCAAGAGCGCCGTCGACCGACCGTGGAAGCGCACCTTTCTCGGCTACACCATGACCGCCCACAAGGCACCGCGTCTCCTGATTGCGGCGTCGAGCGTGGCACGGTTCAAGCGAAAGCTGAAGACGGCCTTCCGGGCCGGGCGCGGACGCGCCCTTGGCGCCACCGTCAAAGACCTCACCCCGATCCTGCGCGGCTGGATCGCCTACTTCCGGCTGACCGAAGGCAAGGGGATACTCGAGGAACTGGACGGCTGGCTGCGGCGCAGGCTGCGCTGCATCCTGTGGCGGCAGTGGAAACGACCGTGGACCCGGTTCATGCGGCTGATGCAACGAGGACTGACGGAACAGCGCGCACGTGACTCGGCCGGCAATGGCCGCGGTCCCTGGTGGAATGCCGGGGCCAACCACATGAACGATGCCTTCCGCAAGACCTTCTTCGACCGGCTCGGGCTGATCTCGCTCCAGCAGGAACTCAAACGCCTCAACCACGCTGCATGAACCGCCGGATACGGAACCGTACGTCCGGTGGTGTGGGAGGAGGGAGACGCAAGGCTCCCTCCTACCCGATCGGTACCAGCCCTATGAAACCGCTATGTTCCGTTTGTCTGGAATCCTAACTTGGCTGGCTTTCCCCGCCTATATCTGGCAGGGGCTCGGCGTCCGCCGCCGCACCGAGCGCATGCTGCCGGCCGAAGGGCCGGTGATGCACCAGGTCGAAGGCGACGAGCCACCGCTGTCATTGCTGGTACTGGGTGATTCGTCCGCCGCCTCGGTCGGTATCGGCCGGTCGGAGGATGGGCTCGCCCATCAGCTCTCGCTGATTCTTGTTGAACGCACCGGCCGCGCCGTGCGCTGGCGCGCAGCCGGATTCAACTCCGCCACCGCCGGGCAGATCCGCGACCACGTCCTGCCAAATCTTTCTGCCGATCCCTGGACCCATATCGTGCTGTCGGTCGGCACAAACGACACCAAGAATTTCCACACCGTGTCGCGTTTCAAGAAAGAATTTGGCGGATTGCTCTATGCGTTGCGCGCCAAATGGCCGGAAGCGCGGGTGGTCTGGTCGCCGGTGGTGGAGTTCACCCGCGTCCCGGCCTTGCCGCCGCTGCTCGGACGCATCCTTGAGATCCGTGCCGGCGAGATCAACCGCATGGGCGCGCGGCTGTGCCATGAACGCGGCGCCGTGCCGGCCTCGCGGCTGCCAATCCTCGATCCGCAGGCCGGCTTCTCGACCGATGGTTTCCACGCTTCGGCAGCCGGTTATCGCGCCTGGGCCGAGCACGTAGCGGATCTCGTCTTGGCCGAACGTCTGGAGTAAGACGCCGGCTCTGCCGGGCAACACCTCGGTCTACCAGCGGTCGATGAAATCGACTGCTGGAGCGCGCGACCGCGTGGCCCACGCCTGTTGGCGCGAAAGCTACCGCATCGGCCCGAAAATCGTGCACGATTTTCGGAAAGCACGATGCGTTGGCTCAAAGTGCTGGAGCGTCCTTTGCGCGTCCAAACGGACGCGCGGCGCTTCAATCGGCCCGGATGGGCCGCGCCGGCGTCTGAAGCCCACGCTATTGAGCGTGGCTGAGGATGACGGTCAGCGAGATCGCGCCGAGCGCCAATACGGCGAGTTTCCAGAAATCGCGGCGCTGCCTGAGACCTGGCAGGCCGAGCGGCTTGATCAGCTGCACGGCCATCAACGCGAGGATAAGCAGGGAAAGGGCCTTGGTCATGAGGCCATTGAGCAGGCCGGCTCGCTCCTGTCAAAGCGGAGATGAGGAATTTCGCACGACGGGCTCGTCATAAAGTCAGATGGACGCGCGCGGGGGGAGGTGGCTAAAACGGCATAGAGCGCCGCGCGTCCACTTGGACGCGCAAAGGACGCTCTATAGCTTTGGGTCGACGCATCGTGCTTTCCGAAAATCGCATACGATTTTCGGGCCGATGCGGTAGACGAATGCCGCTTGGGCCAATGTTCCTGGGGAGGGTGACATCATGGCGTCCCGCTATCACGAAGTTTATGCCGGCTGGCAAAGCGATCCGGAAGGTTTCTGGGCGAAGGCGGCGGAGGATATCGACTGGTTCCGGCGCTGGGACAAGGTCTTCGACGCGCCGGCCGGCGTCTATGGGCACTGGTTCGCCGGTGCCGAATGCAACACCTGCTTCAACGCCGTCGATCGTCATGTCGAGGGCGGCCGCGCCGATCAGATCGCGCTGGTCCATGACAGTGCCGTCACCGGCACCATGACGCGTTTCACCTATGCCGAGCTGAAGGCCGAGATCGTGGCGCTCGCCGCGGTGTTGGCCAAGCTCGGCGTGGAGAAGGGTGACCGCGTCATCATCTATATGCCCATGGTGGCGGAGGCCGCGATCGCCATGCTGGCCTGCGCCCGGCTCGGTGCCGTGCATTCGGTCGTGTTCGGCGGCTTTGCCGCCACGGAGCTCGCCACCCGCATCGACGATGCCCGCCCGAAGCTCATCATCTCCGCGTCCTGCGGCCTGGAGCCCGGCCGGGTGGTCGCCTACAAACCCCTGCTCGACGGCGCCATCGACCTCGCCGGCCACAAACCCGCCAGCTGCCTCATCCTGCAGCGGCCGCAGCTTGCCTGCGACACTGTCCCCGGCCGCGACATCGACTATGCCGATGCGGTGAGCGCGGCCAAGGCCTCCGGAACCGACGTGCCATGCGTGCCCGTTGCCGCGACCGATCCGCTTTACGTGCTCTATACGTCGGGAACGACCGGCCAGCCAAAGGGTGTGGTGCGCGACAATGGCGGGCATATGGTGGCGCTCAAATGGTCGATGCAGAACGAATTCGGCGTCGCACCGGGCGAGGTGTTCTGGGCCGCGTCCGATGTCGGCTGGGTGGTCGGCCATTCCTATATCGTCTATGCCCCGCTCCTGCATGGCTGCACCACGATCCTGTTCGAGGGCAAGCCGGTCGGCACGCCCGATGCCGGCACCTTTTGGCGGGTGATCGCCGACCATGGCGTAGTGGCCCTGTTCACCGCGCCGACCGCATTCCGCGCCATCAAGAAGGAAGACCCCAAGGGCGAGTTCGTCAGCAAACATGATCTGTCCCGGTTCCGCACTCTCTTCCTGGCGGGCGAACGGGCCGACCCCGAAACCATCAGATGGGCCGAGCAGAAGCTCGGCGTGCCCGTGATCGATCATTGGTGGCAGACGGAGACTGGCCACCCGATCAGCCAGAATCCGGTAGGGCTCGGCATGTTGCCTGTGAAATACGGTTCGCCCTGCGTGCCGATGCCCGGTTTCGATGTGCGGGTGCTCGACGATGCCGGCCATGAGGTGGCGCGCAATACACTCGGCAATGTCGTCCTGAAGTTGCCTTTGCCGCCCGGCTGCCTGCCCACTCTGTGGAATGCCGACAAGCGGTTCCACGACGCCTATCTCGCGGAGTTCCCCGGCTACTACAAGACCGCGGATGCCGGCTATGTCGATGACGACGGTTATCTCTTCATCATGGCGCGCACCGACGACATCATCAATGTCGCCGGGCACCGCCTGTCGACCGGGGCGATGGAGGAGGTGCTGGCCGAGCATCCCGATGTCGCCGAATGCGCGGTCATCGGTATCGCCGATGCGATGAAGGGGCAGATCCCCTGCGGCTTCGTGGTGCTGAACTCAGGCGTGACGCGCGACATCGCCGAAATCGAGCGCGAAGTGGTGGCCTTGGTGCGCGAGCGAATCGGTCCCGTCGCCGCGTTCAAGCTGGTGGTGACGATCAAGCGGCTGCCGAAGACCCGATCGGGCAAGATCCTGCGCGGTACCATGCAGAAGATCGCCGACAAGGAGGCTTGGGCGATGCCGGCCACCATCGACGATCCGGCTATTCTCGACGAGATCACGCAGGCCTTGGCTACGCGC